>NZ_JBVHUL010000002.1:547823-874566 GCF_055565395.1 Amycolatopsis sp. NPDC028719 | reverse complement strand
GCCGAAGGCCGCCAGGGGGCAGGGTCCTCGTGGCGGCCTTCGCGCTGTCCTGTGGCGGAGGTGGGTGCGTGCATGCCGGAGTCGGGTACTTCGGCGGTGAAGAACGTCTACGCACTGCGTAACCGTCCATGTGTCGGACGAGGTGCTCGCCGAAGTGGGCTGACGCCGAGGCCGGGAGTCGCGCCGAAGGCCGCCAGGGGGCAGGGTCCTCGTGGCGGCCTTCGCGGTGTCCTGTGGCGGAGGTGGGTGCGTGCATGCCGGAGTCGGGTACTTCGGCGGCGAAGAACGTCTACGCACTGCGTAACCGTCCATGTGTCCGACGAGGTGCTCCCCGATGTCGGCTGAGTGCGAAAGCGAACGGAATGCGCCGCGGGATCTTCCGTGGCGCATTTCTTTTTCCCTTGCACTGCAAGGACTTCCGGGGCGCGGCCGGAACTTTTCCAGCCCGGGCACTGGGCGGCGGCGGGCTCGTCAGGCAGAATGTGCGCCGTGACCTCGACGACCCCCGCCGCTTCCGCCGACATCACCGCCGAACTCTCCGCGGACGAACTGCGCCTGATCGAATGGATCGAGACGCAGGCGAAGGAACGCGGCAACGCGGTCATCACGGTCGCGGGTGACGACGAGGGCGCGGGCTACTGCTTCACCGCCTGCGCGTGGGCGCTCCACCACGTCCCCGAGGCCGTCGTCGTCGGGCTGCCCGACCAGATGGGCCAGGTACTGCTCGACGCCTACGTCGACCGCGCGGCCAACGGCGAGATCTTCGAGGTCGGCAAGCGCTACGACGACTTCTTCGAAGGCGTCCCGGTCGTCCTCGAGCGCGTCAACAAGGGGCACTACCCCGAGTTCTTCGGCACGGCGTTCCTCATCTACCCCGACGGCGACTTCCCGGCCTTGCAGCTGATCGTCGCCACGCCCGAGGGCAAGTTCCCCTGGCATCCGGACGCACCCGAAGGGTTCGCCCGGTGGCAGCTGGTGCTGACCGAGAGCGGCGACCCGGAGAGCTGGACCCCGGGCGTCGACGGTCCCTAGAACTTCCGCAGGTCGGCGGCCGCTTCCGGATACCGCACAGCAAGGTCCGCGGCGGCCGCGAACTCCACGCAGCCGTCCGTGTAAGGCGGCACGACGACGGTGCCGAGCAGGCTCCACGAACCGCGCGTGACCGTGGCCTGCCAGGTCCCCGCGGGCACCACGACCTGCGGCCGCTCGCCGGCGGCGACGTCCGTCCCCAGCACCGGCCGCTCGACCGAGCCGTCCGGGTGCAGCAGCAGCATCTCCGCGGGCGCCCCCGCATGGTGCGCGTAGACCTCGACGCGGTCCAGCCGGTGCGGCGCGGAGGACTCCGGCGCGACGAGCAGGTAGTAGATGGCGGACCCGGTCTCCGAGCGCCAGCTCTGCGCCCACCGCCCGCCTTCGACCGGCAGGGGCTCAAGACCCAGGTGGGTGACGAAATCCGACGGCTCCGGCATGTCACCCATCCTGCCGCAGGCGCGCCCAGTAGCCTGCTGCTCGAACTGGTGTTCGCGGCGGGAAGGAAGACGGGTGCGGGTGCTCGGGGTCGACCCCGGTCTGACCAGGTGCGGCCTGGGGGTCGTCGACGGCGGCAAGGGCCGGGCCGTCCGCTGCGTCGCCGTCGACGTGGTGCGGACGCCGGCCGACGCCGACCTGGCGCACCGGCTGCTCGGCATCTCCGACGAGGTCGAGCGGTGGATGGACAAGTACAAGCCGGAAGCCGTGGCCGTCGAGCGCGTCTTCGCCCAGCACAACGTGCGGACCGCGATGGGCACCGCGCAGGCCGGCGGGGTGGTCGCCCTGGCCGCCGCGCGCCGGGGCCTGCCCGTCGTCTTCCACACGCCGAGCGAGGTGAAAGCCGCGGTCAGCGGGTCGGGCCGGGCGGACAAGGCGCAGGTCACCGCCATGGTGATGCGCCTGCTCAACCTCGAGGTCGCCCCGCGCCCGGCCGACGCCGCGGACGCCCTGGCCCTGGCCATCTGCCACCTCTGGCGCGAGCCGATGCGCGCCCGGCTCGCCGAAGCCGAGGCCCGCGCAGCCGAGATGGCCCGCACGCACAAGGCCCGGCTGGCCGCGGCCGCGAAGCAAGCGTCGACGAACACTGCGGCGAAGCAAGCGTCGACCAACACCGCGGCGAAGCAAGCGTCGACGAGCCAGACGAAGAAGCCCATAGTCAACAAGCCTGGAGCAGCACGATGATCTCGTCGGTACGCGGGGAAGTCCTCATCGTCGGCCTGGACCACGTCGTGGTCGAGGTCGGCGGGGTCGGCCTCGCCGTCCAGGCCACCCCGGCGACGCTGGCCACCCTGCGCCGCGGCGAAGAGACCCGGCTGCACACCGCGCTGGTGGTGCGGGAGGACTCGCTGACGTTGTTCGGTTTCGCCGACGCCGACGCGCGGGAGCTGTTCGGGCTGCTGCAGACCGTGTCCGGGATCGGGCCGCGGCTCGCGCTGGCCACCCTCGCGGTGCTGGACCCCGGCAAGCTGCGGGCCGCGCTGGTGGAAGGCAACATCACCGTGCTCACCTCGGTGCCCGGCATCGGCCGCAAGGGCGCCGAACGGCTGACCCTCGAGCTGCGCGACAAGGTCACCGCGCTCGGCGGCGGCGACGTCCCCGCGGTCACCGCGCCCGGCGCCCTGCGCGCGGAGGTCGTCGAGGCGCTGGCCGGGCTCGGGTTCCCGGCCAAGCAGGCCGAGCAGGCCGTGGACAGGGTCCTCGCCGAAGGCGACGGGCACACGACCGCCGGCGTGCTGCGCGCTTCGCTGGCCACCCTCGGCCGGAAGCGGTAGGGCCCCTTCATGGACTATGAGGCCGTGACCGAGGACGAGGACGACGCCCTTTCGGCGTGGGCCCAGACCGGCGAGGAGAACGTCGAGGGCACGCTGCGGCCCCGCAAGCTCGACGAGTTCGTCGGCCAGCCGCGCGTGCGGGAGCAGCTGGAGCTGGTGCTGGAGAGCGCGCGCCGCCGCGGCGTGCCGCCCGACCACGTCCTGCTGTCGGGTCCGCCCGGGCTGGGCAAGACGTCGATGGCGATGATCGTCGCCGCCGAGCTGGGCGCGGCCATCCGGATCACCTCCGGTCCCGCGCTCGAACGGGCCGGCGACCTCGCCGCGATGCTGTCCAACCTGGCTCCCGGCGATGTCCTGTTCATCGACGAGATCCACCGGATCGCCCGCCCTGCCGAGGAGATGCTCTACCTGGCGATGGAGGACTTCCGGGTCGACGTCGTCGTCGGCAAGGGCCCGGGCGCCACGAGCATCCCCCTGGAGATCGCGCCGTTCACACTGGTCGGCGCGACCACGCGGTCGGGGTCGCTGACCGGGCCGCTGCGCGACCGGTTCGGCTTCACCGGCCAGATGGAGTTCTACACCGACGCCGAGCTGGAGCTGGTCGTCCGGCGCGCCGCGACGATCCTCGACATCCCGATCGACCGCGACGGCTGCGCGGAGATCGCCGGCCGCTCGCGGGGCACGCCCCGGATCGCGAACCGGCTGCTGCGGCGCGTGCGCGACTACGCCGAGGTCCGCGCCGACGGCAAGGTGACCGTCGAGATCGCCCGCGCGGCGCTGGCCGTCTACGACGTCGACGAGCTGGGGCTCGACCGGCTCGACCGGGCCGTGCTCACCGCTTTGACCAGGTCGTTCGGCGGCGGGCCGGTCGGGATCTCGACGCTGGCGGTCGCCGTGGGGGAGGAGTCGACCACCGTGGAAGAGGTGTGCGAGCCCTACCTGGTGCGCGCCGGTATGCTCGCCCGCACCCCGCGGGGCCGGGTCGCCACGGCGGCCGCCTGGGAGCACCTCGGCATGGTGCCGCCCGCCGACCACCCGGGGCGCCCCGACCCGGGCGGGCTCTCGCCGTTCGAGCAGGACTGAGCGGCCGGAAGCGGCGGGTGGGTGCTGGCGTCCGCGCTGGTACCTGGCACACTTGACCGGAGCACATACCCAAAAACCGGACATTTCGGCTGGGCCCGGTGTCCGTCGAACGGAGAATCATGCAACAGCTATTGCTGCCCCTGCTGCTCGTGCTCGTCCTCGCCGTGCCGTTGGTGATGAGCACGCGAAAGCAGAAGAAGCAGCAGGCCGCGCAGCAGGACCTGCAGAGCAGCCTGTCCGCCGGTGACCGCGTGATGACCACCTCGGGTCTCTACGGCACCGTCGCCGACGCCTCCGGTGACACCACGATCGACATCGAGATCGCCCCCGGCGTCGTCACCACCTGGCTGCGGCTCGCGATCCGCGAGAAGGTCGAGCCGGTCGTCGAGACCGAAGAGGACTCGGCCGACGAGGTCGTGGAGGCCCCCGCCGAGGATTCGCTCATCGAGTCGGGTGCCGGCATCAAGAACGAAGACGAGCCGCAGACCACCGCTCAGGTGGCGCCGCCGCTGGAGCACGGCAAGAAGTAACCCCCGCGGCACCCTGGGCGTGGCCGCGGAAACGCCCGACGAAAGTCGGTGTGGCCTCGCACGCCGGGCTCACGCAGCACCGAGTACTGTCTCGGTGCTGCGTGCGTGTCCGCCGTCATACCCGCGCCCGGGAGTGAATCGCACACAGTCCCTCCCGGTAACCCTCCGGGCGGGCACCGCAACTTGGGGGTCCACCCCGTCCGAGGAGACCGAAGCACCGTGGCAGCTTCAGCCGGGCATCTCCGCCCGGGACGCTATCTCGCCCTGTTCGCCTTGATCGTGATCGTGCTGTACGCGCTGGTGTTCCTCACCGGCAACCACAAGCCGACCCCGAAGCTGGGCATCGACCTGCAGGGTGGCACTCGCGTCACGCTCACCGCCCGCACCCCCGACGGTGGCCAGCCCACCCGGGAGTCCCTGGACCAGGCGCGCCAGATCATCGAGCGGCGCGTCAACGGGATCGGCGTCGGTGGCACCGAGGTCCTCCTCGACGGCAGCAACGTCGTCATCACCGTCCCCGGCGAGCAGGGCGACCAGGCGAAGAACCTGGGCAAGACCGCGAAGCTGGGCTTCCGGAAGGTCGTCGCGAACGCGACGCAGCCGGTCGTGCCGCCGCAGACCACGCCGCCGCCGGCCACGGGCACGCCCACAGGGACGCCGACGGGGGCCCCGAGCAGCTCGGCGCCCCCGTCTTCGGGTGCTCCGAAGGCCAGCTCCAGCGCCCCGCCGTCGAGCCCGGCCGCCGGTGGTGGCGGTGCCCCCGCCGCGGCGCCCGCGCAGCAGCAGAGCACCACCCCGGCCCCGCCGAGCAGCAGCACCCCGCCGCCGCCCGCGTCGAGCCAGGCACCCGTGGACGACTCGGTCGACGAGCAGACGGCCAAGGAGATCCAGGCCGCCAAGGCGCTGCGGCAGAACCCGCAGCTGATCGGCGCCGACGGCACCGCGAACCAGGAGCTCGTCACGCAGGCGATGGCGTCGCTCACCTGCGCGCCGAACGCCAAGGACCCGCTCGAGGGCAACGACGACCCGAAGCTGCCGCTGGTCGCCTGCGGTGACCACGACACGTACAAGTACCTGCTGGAGCCGGAGTTCCTGCCGGGCACCGAGATCGCGGACTCGAACTCGGCCTACGACTCGCAGCGCGGCCAGTGGGTGGTGAACCTCAGCTTCAAGAGCGAGGGCACCAAGATCTGGGCCGACTTCACGACGAAGAACCAGGGCCAGCAGGCCGCGTTCGTGCTCGACACGCAGGTCGTGTCCGCGCCGAACATCCAGGTGGCCATCGTCGACGGCAACACCCAGATCACCGGCAAGTTCACGCAGTCCGAGGCGAAGGACCTCTCGGACATCCTCAAGTACGGCTCGCTGCCGCTGTCGTTCGCGTCTTCGGACGCCACCACGGTGTCGGCCACGCTGGGCTTCGCCTCGCTGCAGGCGGGCCTGATCGCCGGCGGCATCGGGCTGCTGGTGGTCTTCGTCTACTGCTTGTTCTACTACCGGCTCCTCGGCGTGCTCACCATCCTGTCGCTGGCGTTGTCCGGCGCACTGGTGTTCGCGGTGCTGGTGCTGCTCGGCCGCTGGATCGGCTACACGCTGGACCTGGCGGGCATCGCCGGCCTGATCATCGCCATCGGGATCACGGCGGACTCGTTCGTCATCTACTTCGAACGGCTGAAAGACGAAATCCGGGAGGGCCGGACGTTCCGGTCCGCGGTGCCCCGCGGCTGGACCCGCGCCCGGCGCACCATCCTGGCTTCGGACGGCGTGAGCTTCCTGGCCGCGGCCATCCTGTACGTCATCGCGGTCGGTGACGTCCAGGGCTTCGCGTTCACCCTCGGCATGTCCACGGTGCTCGACCTGGTGGTCGTGTACCTGGTGACGCACCCGCTGGTGGCCATGGTGTCCACGTCGAAGTCGTCGTTCCTGTCCAATCCGAGGAACCTGGGCCTCGGCGCCGTGCAGCAACTGGGTTCGCAGCGGAAGAAGTCGACCACGGTCGGCCGCGCGAACGTGAAGGAGGCCTGACGTGGGGGTCGAAGAACTGGGCACGGACGCCGAAGGCAACACCAAGGCCGCCGTCCGGCCGGGCAAGAAGGAAAGCGTCTTCCACCGCCTCTACGTCGGCACCGGCGCGTTCGACGTCATCGGCAAGCGCAAGCGCTGGTACGTGTTCTTCGGCGCGCTGGTGCTCGTGTGCCTCGCGTCGATGGTCATCCGCGGCTTCAACCTCGGCATCGAGTTCGAGGGCGGCACGCAGATCCAGATGCCGGCCGCCGGCATCCACGGCGTGATCACCGAGGACCAGGCCAAGGAGTCGTTCCAGAAGGCGCTCGGCCACCCGGCCGCGGAGACGCAGAAGGTCGGCACGGGTGCCGCGTCGACCATCCAGATCCGCACCGAGACGCTGAACGCCGGCGAGGTCGGCAAGCTCAAGCAGGTGCTGTTCCAGGACCTGGGGCCGAAGGACGCCAACGGACAGCCGAGCGCGCAGACCATCAGCGACAGCGCGGTGAGCGCGTCCTGGGGCGGGGAGATCTCGCAGAAGGCGTTGCTCGCGCTCGCGGTGTTCCTCGTCGCGGTGGTCATCTTCCTGGCGATCTACTTCGACGCGCGGATGGCCGTGGCGGCGCTGGTCTCGCTGCTGCACGACATCCTGGTCACCGCCGGCGTGTACTCGCTGGTCGGCTTCGAGGTCACGCCGGCGACGGTGATCGGCCTGCTGACCATCCTCGGGTTCTCGCTCTACGACACGGTGGTGGTGTTCGACAAGGTCCGCGAGAACACGCGCGGCCTGCTCGGGCTGACCCGCCGTACCTACGGCGAGGCCGCGAACCTGGCGCTGAACCAGACCCTGATGCGGTCGTTCAACACGGCGTTCATCGCGCTGCTGCCGATCCTGGGCCTGCTGATCGTCGGGTACGTCCTGCTCGGCTCGGGCACGCTGCAGGACCTGGCGCTGGTGCAGCTCACCGGCACCCTGGTCGGCGTGCTCTCGTCGGTCGCGCTGGCGACGCCGCTGCTGGTCGACTTCAAGATGCGCGACCCGAAGTACCGGCAGCAGGCCGAGCGGGTGCAGCAGCGCCGGGCCAGCCAGGAGCGCAAGGCGGCCGGCGCGGAGGACTTCGACGCTTCGGACGACGACTCCCTGGCGAAGGAACTGCGCAAGGAAAAGGCGTACGCGGCCGCGGCCAGCGTCCCCGCCCGGATCCAGAAGCAGCGCCCGGCCGGCAAGCCCGCGGGCAAGCGGAAGCGCTGACGTGCAGCTGGACGACGCCCTCGGCCTGATCGCCGAGGTGCCGGACTTCCCGGAGCCCGGCGTGCTGTTCCGCGACCTGAGTCCGCTGTTCGCGGACGCGGGCGCGTTCAAAGCGGTGACCGACGCGCTGGCGGGCACTCTCGACCCCGGGGTCGAGGCGCTCGCCGGCGTGGAGGCCCGCGGGTTCCTCCTCGCCGCGGCCGTCGGGTACGCCCGCGGCCTCGGCGTGGTGCTGGTCCGCAAGCCCGGCAAGCTCCCGAAGGTGGCGGGCCGGGTGGACTACGCGCTGGAGTACGGCACGGCGACGGTCGAGCTCCCGGCGGACGTCGTCCGGCCGGGCCAGCGGATCGCGATCCTCGACGACGTCCTGGCCACGGGCGGCACGGTCGCGGCGACGGGCAAGCTCCTGGAGGACGTGGGAGCCGTCGTCGACAGCGTGTCGGTGGTCCTGGAACTGGCGGCTCTGGGCGGCCGCTCGGTCCTCGGCGACCGGAAGATCCACGCGCTGCAGGTCTCCTGACCGGACGGCCGGAGTGCCTTGAATGACTCATTCAGGTCTTCGGAGGTCCTGAATGACTCATTCAAGACCTCCGAAGCCGAACGGGCCGAGGAATCCGCTGGTCCGCGGCCTGGCATCCCTCTGAACGGGCGCACCCGAGAGGGCCGCGAGGCGCAACGGCTACCCTGGTGGTTCGAAGGCCGCACGAGCAGCAGGAGGTGCGGGTGAGCCAGGAGCTCGACGCCGCGGTGCCCGCGAAAGAGGGCGCCCCCCAGAACGGGCAGGCGGCGGCCCAGCCGCCGAAGCCGAACGGTGCGGCGCCGAACCCGTCCGCGACCCGGCGGGTCCGGGCCCGTCTCGCCCGGCGGATCACCGCGCAGCGCGCCGCCCCCGTCAAGCAGGTCCTCGAACCCCTGGCCGTCATCCACCGCGAGCTCCACCCCAACGGCGACCTCGGGCTGCTGCAGCGCGCCTACGACGTCGCCGAGGAACTGCACCGGAACCAGCGGCGCAAGTCCGGCGACCCCTACATCACCCACCCGCTCGCCGTTGCGACCATCCTCGCCGAGCTGGGCATGGACACCACGACCCTGGTCGCGGCGCTGCTGCACGACACGGTCGAGGACACCGGCTACGCCGTCGAGAGCCTGAAGGCCGACTTCGGCGAGAAGGTGGCCGAGCTCGTCGACGGCGTCACGAAGCTGGACAAGGTCAAGCTCGGCACCTCCGCCGAGGCCGAGACCATCCGCAAGATGGTCATCGCGATGGCCAAGGACCCCCGCGTCCTGGTCATCAAGCTCGCCGACCGGCTGCACAACATGCGCACGATGCGCTTCCTGCCGCCGGAGAAGCAGGCCCGCAAGGCCCGCGAAACGCTCGAGGTCCTCGCCCCGCTCGCGCACCGGCTCGGCATGGCCACGGTCAAGTGGGAGCTCGAAGACCTCGCGTTCGCCATCCTGCAACCCAAGAAGTACGACGAGATCGTGCGCCTGGTCGCCGACCGCGCGCCCTCGCGCGACATCTACCTGCGGTCGGTCATCACCGACCTGACCAGCAACCTCGTGTCGTCGCGGATCACCGCGAAGGTCGAGGGCCGGCCGAAGCACTACTACTCGATCCACCAGAAGATGATCGTCCGCGGCCGCGACCTGGACGACATCCACGACCTCGTCGGCGTGCGGATCCTCGTCGAGGACGTCCGCGACTGCTACGCCGCGATGGGTGTCGTGCACGCCCTGTGGCAGCCGGTGCCCGGCCGCTTCAAGGACTACATCGCCCAGCCGCGGTTCGGCGTCTACCAGTCGCTGCACACCACGGTGATCGGCCCGGACGGCAAGCCCCTGGAAGTGCAGATCCGCACCTACGAGATGCACCGCACCGCCGAGTACGGCATCGCCGCGCACTGGCGCTACAAGGAAACCAAGGGCACGCACAACGGCAACGCCATGGACGTCGACGAGATGGCGTGGATGCGCCAGCTCCTCGACTGGCAGCGCGAGGCGGCGGACCCGGGTGACTTCCTCGAGTCGCTGCGCTACGAACTGGCCTCGCGCGAGATCTTCGTGTTCACGCCGAAGGGCGACGTGATCACGCTGCCGGTGGAGTCGACGCCGGTCGACTTCGCCTACGCCGTGCACACCGAGGTCGGGCACCGCTGCATCGGCGCCCGCGTCAACGGCCGCCTGGTGGCGCTGGAACGCAAGCTGGAAAACGGCGAAGTCGTCGAGATCTTCACGTCGAAGGCGGAGAACGCCGGCCCCAGCAGGGACTGGCTGCAGTTCGCCGGCTCGCCGAAGGCCCGCGCGAAGATCCGGCAGTGGTTCGCCAAGGAACGCCGCGACGAGGCGATCGAAGGCGGCAAGGAAGCCATCACCAAGGAGATCCGCAAGGTCGGCCTGCCGATCCAGCGGCTGGTCTCCGCGGAGTCCATGGGCGCGGTGGCCACCGAGCTGCGCCACGCCGACATCTCGTCGCTGTACGCGGCGGTCGGGGAGGGCCACACCAGCGCGAAGCACGTCGTGCAGCGGCTGGTGGCGCTCATCGGCGGCGTCGACGCGGCGGAGGAGGAGCTCGCCGAGCGCGCGACACCCTCGACGGTCACCCGCCGCCGCGGCTCCAACGACGTCGGCGTGGTGGTCAAGGGCGCCAGCGACGTCTGGGCGAAGCTCGCCCGCTGCTGCACCCCGGTGCCGGGCGACGAGATCCTCGGTTTCGTGACCCGCGGCGGTGGCGTTTCGGTGCACCGCACGGACTGCACGAACGCCGGCGACCTCCAGTCCCAGCCCGAGCGGCTCGTCGAGGTCGAGTGGGCGCCGTCGGCGTCCTCGGTGTTCCTGGTGGCCATCCAGGTCGAGGCGCTCGACCGGCATCGGCTGCTCTCGGACGTCACGAAGGTGCTGGCCGACGAGAAGGTCAACATCCTGTCGGCGTCGGTGACGACGTCCCGCGACCGCGTCGCGGTCAGCCGGTTCTCGTTCGAGATGGGCGACCCGAAGCACCTCGGCCACGTCCTGAAGGTGGTCCGCGGCGTGGAAGGCGTCTACGACGTCTACCGCGTGACGTCGGCTTCCTGACCTGCGGGGCGCGACGCTAGAAGAGCGCGGCGACCAGTGCGGCGAGCGGCGGCAGGGTCTGGGCGAGCGCGCCACCGCGGCCGGCGCCCCGGGGACGGCTGAGCGCCAGCAGGTCCGAGACGCCGAGGGCGACCCCGGCCAGCGCCATGAACCCGCAGCAGTAGAGCACCAGAGCCTGCCCGGCGACCGCGTTCCCCGTGTGCAGCAGGACGATCCCGGTGATCGGGCCGGCGGCGAGGAACAGGTTGTAGAACCCGACGTTGAACGACCACAGCCGGGTGGCGGGCAGGTTCTCCGACGGAATGCGGAAGAGGTCCCGGTGCACGCCGGGCCGTTCGAACAGCACGACCTCCCACGTGAACGCGAGCAGGTGCACCAGCGCCGCGATCCCGGCGAAGACCTGGACGACGGCGTTCACGGCCGGGCCAGTTCGATGCCGTGCCGGCTCGCGATCTCCGGGAGCCGCTCCGGTGGGGCTTGGTCGACGTCGCGGAAGAAGCGTCCCATCGCATCGGTGAGAGCGACGGCGAGGAACTTCGCCGACGGCGTGTGCACGGTGAAGGTGTTGCGCACGCCCGCCGGAATGCTGATCGACGCGCCGGGGCCGAGGTCGTGCAGCTCGCCGTCGGCGTAGACCGTGATGCGCCCGTGCAGCACGTAGAAGCTCTTCGCCCACGGCTCGGTGTGCGGCGGGACCGACGGCCCGCGGGGCGCGTCGACCTCGAACAGCTCGTAGGCACCGCCGGTGTGCTCGGCGCCGACCTTGACGGTGATCCGCGCGTCCGTCGAATCGAGTTCCGGGCCTTCGCCCGGGGCGCTGAAATGGGTCATGCCGCCAGTCTGGAAACTCCGGGAGCGGGGAGCCATCCCGGAATCGTGGGATACCCGCCGGCCCGCTCGCGGCGCATACTGCGTCCATGTGGGAGGGTCGGGCGCAGAGCGCGCGGCGCGACATCGCCGCACTCGCGACGGCGGGCCTCGGGGTCGCCGAGCTGCACGCCGCCGCCATCGAGCTGGTCGAGCGCGTGGTGCCCGCCGAGCTGACGTGCTGGGCGTCGCTGGACCCGGACACCGCGGTGATCAGCTCGATGACCAGCGGCCGGGCCCGGATCCCGGCGCGGTACGAGCCGCTGCTGGCGACGTACGAGTACGACGGCGCCCAGCCCCACACCTTCGCCGAGCTGGCGAGCCGGCCGGTGCCGGTGGCCCGGCTTTCGGACCTGCCGCGCCGGGAGGCCGAACGGAGCGGGCGGCTCACCGAGATCTGGCGGCCGCTCGGCCTCGATCACGAGCTGCGCGTGGTGTTCCGCGTCGACGGGACGTCGTGGGGCGCGGCCGGTCTGGTGCGGCGCGGCGAGTTCAGCGACCGCGAAGCCGAGTTCCTGACGGCGATCGCGCCGGCGGTGGCGGCGGCGACGCGGGTGGCCGCGCGCACGCGCGACACGGGGGAGCGGGCGGACCCGGCGATCGTGGTGGCCGGCCCGGACGGCCGGCAGCGGGCGGCCACCGCGGCGGCCGCGGTGTGGCGGTCCGAACTGGACGCGATCGCCGCCGGCCGGTTCGCGGTGCTGGTGCGCGCGGTCGTGACCGGCGCGCGGGCGGCCGCGACGGGTACTTTCCGCGCGCGGGTCCGGGACGCCCGCGGCGGCTGGATCGTGCTGGACGCGAGCCGGCTGGTCACCGGGTCCGCCGACGACGAGACGGTGGTGACGATAGCCCGGGCGTCGGGGGCCGAGCTGTTGAGCGTGCGGCTCGCGGCCTACGGCCTGACCGCGCGCGAGCGCGACGTCTGCCGCGAGGTGCTGGCCGGACTGTCCACTTCGGACATCGCCGGCCGGCTCGGCATCTCGGCGCACACCGTGCAGGACCACCTCAAGTCCGTGTTCGGGAAGGCGGACGTCCGCAGCCGCGGGGAACTGACCGCGAAGCTGTTGTCGTAACCCGTCTCGGCGCACGCGAAGAAACTGTCGAACGAATGGTTCCGGGGCGATTCCGTGTCCGAAATACCGTCACTTGTCCCGCTTGTGCATGCTACGGTTCGCAAATTGCAAAGGGTGGCCTTTTCCGGAAATCCCGAGGGAGCGAGCATGTCCCCTGGCTCGGCCGACGACACCACGCGCTACCTGTGCGCGGCCTCCTACCTCGACCCCCGCTACAGCAGGCGGGTGATCACCGAGTTCCTCGTCGAGCCGACCCGGCCGGTGCCGCCGTCACCCGGCCTCGACGCCGGCCGCGTGCTCACCGAGGCGGTGCGGGCGCGGGCGCGCCGGAAGAACTACGACGGCCTGCTGGTGCTGCTCATGGCCGTCGTCATCGGGCTGTCGTGGGACAACCCGCTGCTCTACGGCTGGATCGCGCTGTCGGTCGTGCTCGTCGTCGCGCGGGCGGGGAAGAACGCGAACGCGACGGAGCGGTCGTTCAACCCGAAGACGCTCGCCCTGGTGGGCGCCGTCATCGTGGTCGTCTGGCTGCTGCTGACCTACTCGGACGAGCTCTTCGGCTCCGGCCGCAGCAGCTATTCGTCGCGGTACTACGCCGACGTCGAGTTCGAAGACTCCTCGGGCGGCGACACCGCCCGGTTCGTCATCGGCATCGTGCTCGCCGTGATCGTGCTGATGGTCGTGACGTTCGAGCGCTGGTCGCTGTGGAACCTCCTGACGACCCGCTTCAAGCGCTTCGCCCCGCCCGCCCCCGACAGCGGCAGCCTCACCGGATTGTTCACCGAAGACTTCCGCGCGCAGCTCGCCCGGTACCAGCGGATCGACGAGTTCACCGGTGCGCCGGGCGCGCCGCTGGTGGTGTACCGCGGCTACAAACCCTTCGTGGGCGCGGGTTTCCGCCGCGACGCCTGGTCCATGGCGATTCCGCTGGAGCGCATCGAGGACGGCGAGACCGACCCGGCGAACCACCGCGAGCTCACCACCGAGTCCCTGTACGAGGAGATCCGCGGGGCGATCGGCGACCTGCGCCGCTCGGCCGCGCTGTCCCCGGACGGCCGGCTCGGCGGGCTGACCGTGACCGAGGCGGTGTTCACCCCGGCCTCCGAGCTCGTCGACCACCTGGCGGAGGCCGTGTCCTACCTGCCGGACATCGAATACCCGCCGCACACCCGGCTGACCGAGGCCGACGTCGAGCGGATCCGCCGCGAGCCGAAGGAGTGGGCGCGCTACTACCTGTGCTTCCAGGTGGAGACCTGGGACCGGGAGCTGGTGCTCACGACGTTCCTGCACGTGGCGGTGGACGACACGACGCTGTACGTCGAGTGGACGCCGTTCATGCTGCCGCCGATCCGGGCCGACTACCGGGCGGTGGACAAGATGCGGCAGGAGTCGCTGCGCCCGTTCGGCCAGGGGCTGCTCGCCTGGCTGGAGCTGCCGGCGAGCCTGCCGGGCCGGATCGCGAACCTGGCGTCGTGGATCCGGCCGCCGAGGCGCGAAGCCGGCGTGCTCGACCCGGAGCGCTACGGCGCGGCCAGCACCCTGCGCGAGCTCGCGTCGGTGAACCTGTTCACCGACTACTTCCAGCTCGTCGACATCGAACGGTACGAGAAGATCATCGAAAGCCGGCTCCTGCCGACGATCGGCAAGCTCCTCGGCGACGCCGGGTTCTCGACGGCGAAGTTCGAGGAGCAGGCGGCCGTCGTCATCAACAACGACATCACCATCGGCGGCGACAACCGCGCCCCGATCACCCAGACCGGGCGGCGCGGCCCGACCCGGACGACCGGCCGCCCGGCCGGAGCGGAGGCCTGATGGGACACCGGATCACGAACAAGGTCAGCATCGGCGGTGACAACTCGGGCCGGATCACCCAGACCGGCATCGAGGGCGGCGGCGCCGACGTCACGGTCTCCTCGCTGCTGGAGCTGATCGAGCGGCTGACGGCCGAGGTGCGCGGGCAGGACCTCGCGAAACAGGAGGTCCTGGAAGACACGCTGACCGACCTGGCGACCGACCTGCGCGAGGGCGACGCCGCGGAGCCGGCGGTGGTGCGCAGCCGCTGGGAGAAGGTCAAGGGCCTGCTGGGCGGGGTGGTGCAGTTCTCCGAGCTGGTCGCGAAGATCTCCGACCAGGTGCAGAAGATCTTCACCTGAGCCGGGTCAGAGGACCTTCCGCAGCAGCGCGGTGACCTCCTCCGGCCGTTCCATCGACGGCAGGTGCCCGGTGTCGGCGAGTTCCACCAGCTCGGCGTTCGGCAGTGCTGCCGCGAGGTGGTGGGAAAGCTCGACGAGGCCGGGCGCGTCCGCCGTGCCGATCACCACCAGGGCGGGCGTCGTGATGTCGGCCAGCCGGTGCCGGGTGCCCGGGATCCGTTCCGTCCACTGTGGAGCGGTCCACTCGCGGTGGTAGACCTGCTCGCACATTTCCCGCACCAGTGCGAGCATGTCCGCCGGCAGCACGGACACGTCCCGGTCGGGACCGGCGACCAGGTAGCGGATGTTGGCGTCCGCCATGGCCCGTACGTCCGCCTCGTCGACGTCGATCTCGCGGGTGGCGTAGCGGGCGAGACGCCCCTCCGGAAGCACCTCCGCGGTCAGCTTCGCGATGTCCCGCTGCATGTGCTCCGGCCAGGTGTGCCCGGTCAGGCCCGAGCCGAGCAGCGCGAGCCGGGTGATCCGCTCCGGCGCGGCCAGGGCGGCGTCCAGCGCGCACGCCCCGCCCATCGACGCCCCGACCAGCGCGGCCTGCTCGATCCCCCGGGCATCGAGCAGGGCCAGCAGGTCCTCGTAGTGGGCGAACTCGCCGGGGCCGTCGGCGGTTTCGCCGAAGCCGCGGCGGTCGTAGCGGATCACCCGGTGCGTGGCGGTGAGCGAGGCGAACTGGGCGTCCCACATCCGGCGGTCGCCGATCGCGGCGTGCAGCAGCACGACCGCGGGCCCCTCACCCGCTTCGTCGTACCCGAACGCCGTCCCGCCCACCTCGATCATCGCCATGGACCCAAGCTAGCCACCCGACCGTGTCACACACCGCACTTTTCGCTCAGGGCGAGAAGCTAATGTGCCAGGCATGACCGACGGATTCGACCTGACGCGCGACGGCGAAGTCGCCCGGCTCACGCTGACCCGACCGGAGAAGATGAACGCGATCACCTACGGCATGTGGTCGGCGCTCCCGGACGTGGTGGCCGAGGTGGAGGCCGACCCGGCGCTGAAGGTGCTCGTGATCGCGGGCGCGGGAAAGCACTTCTCGGCGGGCGCGGACATCAGCGAATTCCGCGAGCTGCGGACGACGGCCGACGGCGCGGCGAGCTACGACAAGGCGGTCGAGGGCGCGGTCGCGGCGCTGACCGCGATGCGCAAGCCGTCGGTGGCGATGATCCAGGGCAACTGCATCGGCGGTGGCTGCCAGGTCTCGGTCGCCTGCGACTTCCGCTTCGCGGCCGGGGGGTCCCGGTTCGGCATCACCCCGGCGAAGCTCGGCATCGTCTACCACTTCGATTCGACACGTCAGCTCGTGTCGCTGGTCGGGCCGGCGCACGCGAAGTACTTCCTGCTGTCGGGTGAGCTGATCACGGCGTCCCGGGCCCGCGAGATCGGGCTGCTCAACGACGTCTTCGCTCCCGACGACCTGGAGGCTTCGACGCTGGAGTTCGTCTCGACGCTCTGCTCGCGCTCGCAGGCGTCGATCCGCGGGATGAACCGGATCATCGAGAAGATCGTGGCGGGGCAGGAGACCTCGGACGCGGAGGTCGAGGAGATCCGGTCCGAAGCGCTGCACGGAGTGGACTACGCGGAGGGCGTCGCCGCGTTCCTCGAGCGGCGCCCTCCGCGCTTCACCCACCGCTGACTCAGGTGCAGGTCACCGTCGCGTCGGCCCAGTCGGCGTGGTCGTAGTCCCCGTCGTCGCCGCCGTCGGCCACCTCCAGCGTCAGCCGCCGGATGCCCGTCACGTCGGCCGTCAGCGGCACCGCGCCGTCGGCGTCGCGGAGCACCGGGGTCGACGCCAGCAGGCGGCCGTCGCCGACCACCCGGAAGGCCACCGAGCCTTCCTTGCCCACTTCGTCGTCGAGACCCGTCATCGCCGAGAACGCCGTGCACGCGCCGCCGAGCCAGACCGTCACCGAGCTGGGCGCGTTGGTGCCCAGGCCGTGCGCGTAGGTCCTCCCGGCGATGGTCAGCGGCTGCCCGTCACCCTCGGACGTGTCGCCGTTGGACCGGTCGCGCTCCACCGGGCCCCAGCCGTTCGACGACGCCAGGAAGGGCAGCGCACTGACCTGGGCGGTGCCCGTCGGCGCCGGTGGCGGGATGAACGCGCTGGTGGCGGCCTCGACGTGCACCGGCCGCTGCTCCGGGTCGCCCCGGAAGCGGTAGGTCGCCGCGACCGGCAGGTCCGTCGTGCCGGCCGGGCCACCGGTGAACCGCCAGGTCCCCGCCATCTTTTCGCCGGCGGACAGCACCGGCCGGAAGACCGGCTCCCCGGTCACCCGCCAGCCGGCCGGGGCGATCGGTGCCAGGCCGACGTCGTACAGCGACGCGCCACCCTCCGGCAGCTCGAAGGTCGCCGAGACGTCGACGCTCGTGCCCTCGGCCGTGGGCGGCGTGACACTCAGCCGGGTCGTGGGCACCTGCCGGACCTCCTGGTCGCAGGACGTCCGGCCGGGCCGCACGGGACAGAGGACCGTGACGAACCCGCCGTTCGCGGCCACCGGCACGGTCAGCTGCCCGCCCGCGGTGACCGTCGACTTCTCGCGCACCAGCCCGCCCGGCCCGTCGCGCAGGGTGTCGGCGAGCCAGCGGCCGTGGCCGAGGAAGTCCAGCGACGCCGTCGTCTTCGTCGCCGGGCCGGCGAAGATGCCGCCGACGAACCAGCGCTCGCCCGAGCGCCGCGCGAACACGGCCTCGCGTCCGGGCCGCCCGGACAGCAGCCGGGTCTCGTCCCAGACGGTCGGCAGCTGGTCGAGCGTGTGCAGCGCTTCCGGCCGTGCTTCGTAGTTCTCCGGCTTGTCGGCGCCGTGCTGCCAGCCCGACTCGTAGACGAAGAACGTCGCCACCTCGTGCGCGTCGGTCGTGTCTCGATCGGACACGACGAAGGCGGTCGGCGTGTAGTCCATGCTGCCGACGACGTTGCGGGTGAACGGGAACATCGTGTTGGTCGCGGCCCGCGTCTTGAACTGCTCCGCGCCGCGGACGGCTTCGAAGCTCATCACGTGCGGCCAGGTGCGCTGGAAGCCGCGCGGGACGGTCGCGCCGTGGAAGTTGATCATCAGGTGCTGCGCCGCGGTCGTCTTCGCGATGTCGTCGTAGAACCCGAACCGCGCCTGCGTGTCGGAGTCCATGAAGTCGACCTTGATCCCGGCCGCGCCCCACGACTTGACCAGCGGCAGCCACTTCGCGCGCTCGGCCGGCGTGTCGAGCGTGGTCCAGCGGAACCACAGGATCACCTCGACGCCGCGGGCGCGGGCGTAGCGGATGACGTCCGGTACCCAGGAGGCGTCCCAGCCTTCGTCGATGAGCAGGTACGGCCAGCCGTTGCGCGCGGCGAAGTCCGCGTACTGCTTCTGCCGCACGGGATCGCCCGGGCTGTCGTGTTCGGACAGCCAGGACCATGCGACCTTCCCCGGCCGGATCCAGGACGTGTCGGCCGGCTCGGCCGGCGGCGCGAGATCGTCGACCAAAGTGGACTCGGTGACCGTCGCCAGGTCGCCGGTGATCGCCACCCGCCACGGCGTGGCGAACGGCCCGGACCCGGTGACGGCGGCGTCGGCGAGCTTGATCGTGTAGGTGGAACCGCCGGCCGCGTGCGCCAGCCGCGCGCCCGAATAGCGACCATCCACATCGGACTCGGTCAGCAGGGTGTATCCGCCGTCGCCGGTGTCGAACAGCGACGGGAAGCCGTAGTCGCCCGCCGCCGCGCCGCCCGCGGTGGTCTCGACGCGGACTTTCTCGTAGTTGGGGGAGTAGGGCAGCAGCCACGCCGGCGCCGCCGCGGGCGGGGTGAACGACGAGACCTCGCCGGTGATCGTCCCGCCCGCGGGCAGCACGTAGCGGTAGGCGACGCCGTCGGCGGCCGCGCGCACGACGACGTCGAGCTGCGTTTCGCCGGACCCGGTGAAGGACAGCGTCGTCTCCGCCGCCCGGGCGTGCCGCTGCAGGCGCTTCCCGGTGGTCATCGTGTAGTGCTCGTCGACGACCCGGTCGGTGCGACGGGCGAACCGCAGGTCGCGCGTCAGGTCGGCGGTCTTCGTCCGCAGGCCCAGCGGGGCGGGGGCGAGCACCGTCGCGCCGTCGCGGGACACCGCGAACGTCAGGCCGCCCTCGCCGGTGCGGGCGACCTCGGCGGTCACCGCGCCGGTGAGGCTCACGGTCCAGCGATCGGCGGCGTCGGCGGGCATCGTGGTGACGAGGGTAGCCGCGCAGGCCACGGCGAGCACCCATGCGCCGCGCCTCATCGGTGGGCTCGCCAACCACTCGGACGGCGTAAATGTGCGAAACCGGTGACGCTGCGTTCGGCCGATTCGGTGACGTTCGCCGAATCGGGGTGAAGCGCTTTCCTGGACGCCCAAGAACCCAGCTCCTTCGCCGCACGGAGAAACGGTGTCGATCATCGATCTTCGGCGGCCGTTCCGCATCCGGTCAACGGACAGAGCGGGACGAAAACGTCGTCAGGCGTCCAGGTACTCGCGGAAGTGCTCGGCGACCACGTCGGTCACGCCGGCCGGATCGAGCCGGCCGTCGATCTCGATGACGCGGATGCCGAGCTCCCGCGCCGAGCGGACGGCCTGCGCGGCGAGCATCCGGTCGCGCGTCAGCCGGCTCCGCTGCCGCGGGATCGCCGGCTCGTCGGATCGGTGCCGCAGCTGGTGCTGGCGGAACAGCTCGGTCGGCACCAGCACGACCATCCGGCTCGGCGAATCCACGAGCGGGGCGACCAGTTCCGGCCGCAGCCCGCGGCCCTCGGCGACGATCGGCCGCGGTGACTCCCACGCGCGCAGCTCCTCCAGGGCGCGCTCGAACCGCTGCCGGAACTCGGCCAGCGCCGCGGTCAGCTGATCACCGGCGGGGATGTCGTCGGCCGGGGTGGCGGCGGTGCGGGTCCGGTCGTCGTGGTGGTAGGTCGCCAGCCCGTGGCGGGCGGCCAGCAGCCGGGCGACGGTGGACTTCCCCGTCCACGGGGCCCCGCCGATCCAGAGCGTCTTCCGCAGCGTCCCGAAGGGATCCGAGGTCATCGTCCGACTATCGCGGCACCGGCGGGCCGAAGGCCAGTGTTCCGGCGCCGGTTGAGCCGTTCAGCGCAGAGTGACCCTCTGCGTACCGGGGGCCACCCGGGGATCCGTCACGATCTGTCGCCCTCGTCGTCGACGACCAGGACGGTGGAGCTGTCGGCGAAGTCGGGTTTCCCGCCGATCCGGAAGTGGAACCGCGAGCCGGGCCGGACCGCGGCGACCACCTGGGTCTCGGCCGTGTCGAGCACGATGATCGAGAGCTCGGTGGTGATCGGCTCCGGGTACAGCACCTCGGGCGGCACGATCGGGATCGGCAGGGTTCCGCTCACCGAGCCGGATCCGTCGTCGTCCTCCTCGTGATCGGCGTTGTCGGACGGCGGCGGCGGGACGAGCCGCGGCCGGCGTCGCCACCAAAGTCCGGCGATCAGGCCGGTCAGCAGACCTCCGGCGCCACTGACCGCGGACGCGAGCCCGACACTGAGCGCGGACGAGGGCTCTTCGGCGGGTTGCGCCGCCGGCACGGCCGGGGGAGCGGCCGGCAGGGGACCGAACCGCACGGCGGGGTCCTGGGCGTCCTCCGGCAACTGGAGAACCTGCCCGGGCTCGACGACGGCGGGGTCGGTGAACGGCGTCCCGTCCGGCCGCGGCCGGCCCTGGTTGAGCCGGAAGATCTCGGGGAAGCGGTTCCCGTCGCCGAGAGCGCGCTCGGCGATCTTGAACAGCGTGATGTCGTCGGGGTTGTCGGCGTGCGGGACGACGTAGTACTTGACCGGAGGCGGCGGCGTGGCCTGCGCGAGCGCGGGCCCGCCGGCGAGCACGGCGAAGAGGACACCGGCGGCTCCGGCCTGCCCGGCCCGCCCGAGAACGCGGCGTACCGCGGGAACCCGGTTTTCGGCCATGGTCGTCCCACCCTCTCCCCGGTGACCCCGGCGGGTTCCGGTGCTGCCCCTTAACACGGGGCGGGAGCGGGCGCGGTTCAGATCTTGTGGTGCGGCGGCGGGTTCGCGCCTGCGCTGGGGGCGCCCGGGGTCAGATCTCGTCCCAGGGCACGGTTTCGTACGCCTTCGCGAGCAGGTCCACCGCGCGGTCCGCGGGCGGCAGCACGAGGTCGTCGACGGACGCCACCGCCCGCCCCGGCGTCTCGGAGTTCGTCACGAACATCGCGTCGAAGTCGCGGAGGTCGGCGGGCCGGACCTCACGCGTCTCCTGCGGGACGCCCAGGCGGCGCAGGGCTTCCTTCTGCACCAGCATCGTGATCCCCGGCAGCACCGCGGCTTCCGGCCACACGACCGTGTCGCCGGCCAGGAACCCGGCGTTCCAGATCGAGGCCTCGCTGATCCGGCCCGCGGGATCGACGAACAGCGCGTCGTCGTAGCCGGCCAGCTCGGCCTGGCGGGAGTGGTAGATGAGGCCGAACGTGCCGAGGTGCTTCACCTGCGGCAGATCCCGTTGGTAGCGCACGGTCCCCAGGCGCAGCGGCGCCGGTTCGGGCGGGTGCGGCGGGAGCGTCCGGACCAGGATCTCCGGCTTCATCGGCTCGTCGAACGAGCGCGTGAGCACCATGACCCGCACCGACAGCGCGGGTTCGCCGTCGATCGCCCGCCGGACGTAGGACCGGACGAGGTCGACGTCGAGGTCGGCGCCGAACAGCAGGCGCGTGCTCGTGGCGAGCCGCTCGAGGTGGTATGCGAGCCCGCGGACCCGCCCGTCCCGGACCTGCATCGCGGTGAAGTGACCGTAGGAGGTCATTCCCGCGACGAAGGCGTCCGGGCCGAGCGGGTCCCCGTTCAGCTCGATGCGCCGCGTCACTACTGGACGGTGACGCCCGTGAACTTGACCTGCTTCGTCGGCGCCCCGGTGCCGTCCTGCGGGTTCGGGTTCGCGATGCCCGCCTTGGCGACCGCGTCGAGCACCTTCAGGCCCTCGTCGCTGATGCTGCCGAACACCGAGTAGTCCGCCGGGAGGCCCTCGGCGCTGCCGTAGACCATGAAGAACTGGCTGCCACCCGAGTTCGGCGCGGACGTCTTCGCCATCGCGAGGATGCCGCGGCCGTACTTGATCTCCGGGAACGCCTCGTCCGGCATCGTGTAGCCGGGGCCGCCCTGACCGTCCTGGGTCGGGTCGCCGGTCGCCGACGGGTCACCGCACTGCAGCATCTGCAGGCCTTCGGTGCCCAGCCGGTGGCACATGGTGTCGTTGTAGAAGTTCTGCTTCGCGAGGCTGATGAAGCTCTGCACCGCGCACGGCGCGAGCGCCCGGTCGAGCGTCAGCGGGATGTCGCCCGCGGTGCTCTTCAGCGTCACGTTCACCGTGCCGGTCGACGGGACGTTCTTGCCGTCGGGCAGGTTCACCTTCTTCGGCGCCTTGCCCGTCGTGTCGGCCTTGAAGTCGCACGTCGTCGGGTTCGGCAGTGCCGTGGCCCGCTTCGGCAGCGCCGTGCGCTGCGTCGGGATCTGGAGGTCGGTCGGCGGCGGAGCGGCCGACGACGACGCCGCGGTGTCGGTGTTCTCGCCGCCGTTCGCGCTCACGATCCACACCACCACGCCCGCGACGACGAGCACGGCGACGCCGACGACACCAGCGCCGATCCTCCTGCGTCGCTTCTGCTGCTCCAATCGGCGCTCGAGTTGCCTCTCGAGCTTGCGCTTCGCAGCTTCGCGGCGCTGCTGGTTGGTCGCCACCCCGTACCCTCCCAGGTTTCCGCTCGTGTCACACGTCTGAGGTAGCGGCAGTGTATGGGCACAGCCTGTGAGGACCATGTACAGGGCCCGCTAGTCTCAACCCGATCGTGATCGGCGCCATCCGGCGCGGAAGTCCGGGAGGCGTTCGGTGCTCGTCGTCGGGTTCGGCAGCGGCCCGCTGCAGGCCAACTGCTACCTGCTGGCGGAGGCCGCCGGCGGGCCGTGCGTGGTCGTCGATCCGGGGCAGGAGGTGGCTGCGCCGCTGGCCGCCGCGCTCGCCGAGCACCGGCTGGTCCCGGCGGCGCTGGTGGCCACCCACGGGCATCCCGACCACGTCGCCTCGGCGGCATCGCTCTCGGCCGAACACGGCGTCCCGCTGCACCTGCACGCGGACGACGCGGAGCAGTACGAGGGGGCCAGCGTGCCGCTCGAAACCGGCACTTTCGCCGGTTTGGCCGTCGAGGTCCGGCACGTGCCCGGGCACACGCCGGGATCGGTGGTGCTGGACCTCGGGACGCCGGAGGGCGGGCGGCTCGCGCTGACCGGCGACACGCTGTTCGCCGGGTCGGTCGGCCGCGGCGCCGACGCGGAGTCGGTGCGGGCCCTGTTGGAAAGCCTGCCGGACGACACGGTGGTGCTGCCGGGCCACGGCCCGGCGACGACGATCGGGCGGGAACGCGCGGGCAACCCGTTCCTCGCCGGGACAGGGGCGTGAGCATGGCCGAGGAGACAGAGGCGTCATCGGAACGGATCGCGCTGTTCGAGGAAGACCCGCGCGGACGCCGTCGCCGCGGGATCTCGGGGCTGATCGGCGTGGTGATCGTCGCCGCGGCGTTCGGCGGCGTCGCGGGGCTGATCGGCGGCACGCTGATCGGGTTGATCGTCGCCCTGGTGATCGCGCTGCCGCTGCTGTACGTGATGGCGGTCAGCATCCGCCGCCGCGTCTGGCTGGAGGGCTCGACGCTGCTCGTGCGCACCTGGGGGCTGCGCCGGGTCGACCTGGTCACCGCGACGCGCCTCGACCTGGTGATCGGGGACGTCCGCGGCTCCCGCACGGTGAGCCTGCTGGTCAACGCCGGCCGGCGGGGCAAGGTCGGGAAGGTGGACCTCGCGGTGTTCTCCGGGACCGGCGGCCGCGAGCTGGGCGTCCTGCAGCTGCGGAAGCTGGCGAACGCGCTGATGAACAACGTCGAGGCGAACGGCCTCGTGTTCGGCGAACTGCTGGTCGCCGAGCTGAAGGCCGAGGCGCGCGGCTCCGGCGTGGCGGACCGCCCGCTCTACCGGCTCGCGTCGGCGGCGCCGTCGGGCAAGTACGTGCAGCGCTTCACGATGGAGGCCGTCAGCCGGTTCGTGGCGACTCTCGACTGAGCTCCTCGCACAGCTCGCTGCTCCGGCCGCGGCCGGGGTGCGCCGGTGTCACGGGTGGGACGGAACGGCTTTCGTGGTGCCGCTGAGGTACGTCGCCGGCTCGCGTGAGGCGATCAGCGCGGCCAGGACCGTCGTCACCGGGACGGCCGCCACGATGCCGACGCTGCCGGCGAGCGTCCGGATGATCTCCTGCGCGATCTCCTCGCTGCCGAGCAGCGCACCCAGCCCGACGCCGGAGATCGACGAGTACAGCAGCACCGGCAGCGCCGCCCCGGCATAGGCCATGACGAGCGTGTTGACCGCCGAACCGACGTGGTCGCGGCCGATCCGCAGGCCCGAGCGGTACAGCTCCTGCCAGCTCAGGTCCGGGTTGGCGCGGCGGAGCTCCCAGACCGCGCTGGTCTGGGTGACGGTGACGTCGTCGAGCACGCCGAGCGCGCCGATCACGACGCCGGCGAGCAGCAGGCCACGCGAGTCGATGCCGTGGCCGAGCGAGCCGATGAGCGTCGACGTGCTGTCGTCGAGCCCGGTCAGCGACGCCGCGGCGGAGAAGATCGCCGACAGGACGCCGATGAGGGCGAGGCTGGCGAGCGTGCCGAGGACGGCCGCGGATGTTCTCGCCGTCAGCCCGTGGGTCAGGTAGAGCGCGATGAACATGATCGCGCCGGACCCGGCGATCGCCACGACCAGCGGGTTCTCCCCGGCCAGGATGGCCGGGAGGATGAACAGCGCGATCACGAGGAAGGACAGGCCGAGCGCGACGAGCGCGGCGAGACCCTGCCAGCGGCCGAGCACCAGGACCGCGACCGCGAAGAGCGCGGCGAGCACGAGCAGCGGGGTGCCGCGCTGGAAGTCGACCAGCTGGAAGCTCGCGGGGTCGCTCGCGTTCCCGCCGTTGTAGGCGAGCACGACGGCGTCGCCCG
This sequence comes from Amycolatopsis sp. NPDC028719, assembly GCF_055565395.1. Classification (NCBI taxonomy): domain Bacteria; kingdom Bacillati; phylum Actinomycetota; class Actinomycetes; order Pseudonocardiales; family Pseudonocardiaceae; genus Amycolatopsis; species Amycolatopsis sp. NPDC028719. Next base: position 849,690 of record NZ_JBVHUL010000002.1, on the reverse strand, counting down.
CGGAGAACCGCGGCGTGCTGGGTTCGATCGGCACGGTCAGCTTGAGCTGCTTGCCGCTCGCCGGGCCGTCGGTCATGGTGAGGTCGGCGGTCAGGCACGGCTTCGCGTTCGGGTCCGTCTGGTCGCCGACCTGGACCTGACCCTGGGCGAGGCAGGGACCGGTGTTCGTGGCGGTGATGCTCGCGGCCACGGGCGTGCCCTGCGGGACGACGCTCGTCGGGTCCGGCTTGCCCCACGGGTAGAGCACGATCATGCCGGCGACGGTGGCGAGGGCGAGCGGGGCGAGCAGCCAGATCAGGAGCAGCCGGACCCGCTTCGACGCGGGGGCGGCGGGGCCGTGCCCGTGTCCATGGCCGTGGCCGGTCTCGGGCTCGGGTTTCTTCGCAGTGCGCGGCTTGGTGCCGGCCGGGACCCGCTGCGGCCCCGTGTCTCCGCGACGGGCGGCGCGCTGCGGTCCGGTGGGGACGCGCTGAGGTCCCGTTTCGGTCCGCTTGTCGCCGGCCGGCACGCGCTGGGCGCCGGTGCTCGGCACCCGCTGTGGTCCCGTGTCCGCGCGGCGCCGCGCGGGGTCGGCGGCCCGGCGCGCGCCTTCGGGCGGCGTCCGGCGGACGGGTTTGCGGGGCGTTTCAGCCGCCGAAGGGGACACCTCGTCCGTGATCCGGCGAATCGGGCCGGTTGCGTCGTCATCCAGGTCGGGGCGGTCCACGCGCACATCCTGACAGCGGGATTCCCCGCCCCGCGCGAGGGGCCGCCGACGGCCCGGTTCGTCCCGATGCGCGTGATCGCGGGGTCGACACGGGGTCAGCCGTAGGCCTGGCGGACGTGGACGCGCCGGTAGGCCGACGGCGGGGTGTCGAAGTGGTCGAGGAAGGCCTGCCGGAGCGTCTCCGTCGAGCCGAAGCCGCAGCGGCGGGCGATCGTCGCCAGAGGGAGGTCGCTGCCGGACAGCAGGCGCGCCGCGTGCTCGGTGCGGACCGTGCGGACGTACTTGCCCGGCGTCGTGCCCAGGTGCGCGTCGAACAGGCGGGTCAGCTGGCGGGTGCTGATGCCCGCGCGGGCCGCCAACGCCGGCGTGCCGAGGTCCTCGTCGAGGTGCTCGGCGATGTACGCGGTCAGGTCGCGGACCTCGCGGTGTTCCGGCGGCGGGCCGGCCAGGAACAGGCTGACCTGGGCCTGGTTCCCCGGCCGCTGCAGGTACGTCACCAGCGACCGGGCCACTTCGCGGGCCAGCGTCGGCCCGTGGTCGGCCTCCACGAGCGCCATGGTCAGGTCGAGCCCGCTGGTCACCCCGGCGGCCGTGTAGACGTTGCCGTGCCGGATGTAGAGCGGCACCGGGTCCACCGTCACCGCCGGGTAGGCGTCCGCCAGTTTCGCGGCCCAGCGCCAGTGGGTCGTCGCGCGGCGGCCGTCGAGCAGGCCCGCCGCGGCGAGCACCTCCGCGCCCGTGCACACCGACGCCACCCGCCGGCTGGTCTGGGCCAGCCGCCGGAGGTGGGCCAGCACGCGCTCGTCGGACGCCGCCGTCGTGCTGCCCCAGCCACCCGCGACGATCAGCGTGTCGAGGTCGCCCGCCACCTGGTCGAGCCGCAGGTGGGGTTGCAGGATCAGCCCGGAGCACGTGCGGATGGCCTGGCCGTCGATCGTGGCCAGCCGGATTTCGTACGGCGGGCGGGCGCCGTGGCGGTTGGCGGCGTCGAGGACGTCCGCCGGGCACGCGACGTCCAGCAGCTCGACGTCGGGAAATCCGACGATCGTTACCCGTCTGGGTGGGCCGGCCATGATCGCACGCTAGCAGCCGGACCGGCCTTCGGACGCGGTTCGCAGGATTTCGGACATCCGCGCCCGCCGCGCGGCGCCTGCTCGCCAGGGTGAGGGCCATGACCGCTGAGCAGAAGACCCTCGCTTTCGTCGTCTACCCGGGGCTGACGCCGCTGGACCTGGTGGGCCCGCTCCAAGTGCTGAGCGCCCTCGCCCAAATGGACCCGAGCTTCCGGACCGTCGTCGTCGGCGCGACGAAGGACACCGTCGGTACCGACACCCCGCTGAACGTCGCGCCGAGCCACACGTTCGACGAGGTGCCCTCGCCCTACGCGGTGCTGGTGCCCGGCGGCACCGTGCCGACGCTGCGGGCGATGTCGGACGAGCGCCTCCTCGCCTGGCTGCGCACCGCGGCCGCCGGCGCCGGACTGGTGACGTCGGTCTGCACCGGCTCGATGATCCTCGGCGCGGCCGGGCTCCTCGACGGCAAGCGCGCGACGACGCATTGGATGTTCCGCGACCTGCTGGCCGGCCTCGGCGCGACCCCGGTCGCCGAGCGCTGGGTCGAAGACGGCCGGGTGATCACCGCGGCGGGCGTCTCGGCCGGGATCGACCTGGCGCTGCACCTGGCCGAACGGCTGGCCGGGCGGCGGATCGCGACGAACATCCAGTTCGCCATCGAGTACGACCCGGAGCCGCCGCAGGGCCGCCTGGACTGGGAGAACCAGCCGTACGGCGACCTCAAGCCGCTGCGCGAGCACACGTTGCGCGCCGGGCTGGCGGAGAACCCGGAGCTGCTGGACAAGCTGCTCGCGCACAGCTGAACCAACGTCGTCGGCCATCCGGGTGAACGAGGGAAATGCCAGCCGCCCGGCGGCTACATTCACCCCGCTCGATCAGGTGATCTCGCGGGTGAGGTGTAGCCGTGCGGTTCCAGGTCCTCGGCCCGATGACGGCCTCCGTCGCGCTGCCGTCGGCGGCCCAGCCGCGCCGGCTGCTCGCCGTCCTGCTCGCGCGCGCCGGGCAGTACGTCGGCCGCGACACGCTCGTCGACGAGCTGTGGCCGGACGGCGCGCCGTCCAGCGCGGCGGCGATCGTGCAGGTCACCGTGTCGAAGCTGCGCAAGACGCTTTCGCCCGGTCTCGGGGCCGGCGAGGCCGGGCAGCGCCTGCGCTCGGGGCCGCGGGGCTACGCGCTGGCCGTCGAGCCGGGGGAGCTGGACGCGGACGACTTCCTGACGCTGCTGTCCTCCGGCGCCGACGACCGCGCGCAACGCCGGCGCGCCCTCGAACGGGCCCTGGCGTGCTGGCGGGGTGACGCCTTCGCCGACGTCGCGGGCGGGCCGCTGCTGGAGGCGCACAAGCTGTGGCTGGAGGACCGGCGCTCGGCCGCGCTGCTGCAGCTGGTCGAGCTGGAGCTCGCCGACGGTGACGGCCGGGCCGTCGTCGAACGGCTCGACCCGGTCGTCGCGGCCCGGCCCGCCGACGAGCGGTTCGCCGCCCGGCTCGCGTCCGCGCTCGGCGCCGTCGGCCGCCGCGAGTCGGCTCTGGAGGTGCTCCGCCGGACGCGGCGGGCGCTCTGGGAACAGGCGGGGGTCTGGCCGGGTGACGACCTCGTCGCGGTGTACCGCCGGATCGCCGGCACCGACTGGACGACGCCCGGGCCACCCGCCCAGCTCCCGCCCGCGGTGCCCGACTTCACCGGCCGCGCGGCCGAGCTGGCCGACGTCGGCCGGGCCCTGCGCGGTCCGGGCCCGGTCGTGCTGCACGGGGCCGCCGGCGCCGGGAAGTCCGCGCTGGCCGTGCAGGCGGCCTGGCGGGCCCGCCGCCGGTTCCCCGACGGTCAGCTGACCGCTTCGCTGCGCGGCCCGGACGGCGCGCCCGCCGCCCCGGCGACCGTGCTGACCGGTTTCCTGCGCCTGCTCGGCGCGACCCCCGCGGAGCTGGCCGACCGCGCCGGCCTGAGCGGGCTCTGGCGCAGCTACACCGCGGACCGGCGGGTGCTGGTGCTGCTGGAGGACGTCACGAACGAGGCTCAGGTGCGGGCGCTACTGCCCAGCGGGCCTGGCTGCGCGACGCTGGTCACCGCGCGCCGCGAGCTGCCCGGCCTGTGCGGAGCGCGGCCGGTCCCGGTCGCGAGACTGTCCACAGCGGACGCCTGGGCGCTGCTCGCGGCGATCGCGGGGGAGGAACGACTGCGGGCGGAACCCGAAGCGGCGCAACGGTTTCTCGGCCACTGCGCCGGGCTCGCGCTCGCCGTCCGGATCGCCGGGGTGAAGCTCGCCGCGCGGCCGCACCAGCGCGTCGCCGACCTCGCCGCCCGGCTCGCCGACGACCGCCGCCGGCTCGACGAGCTGACCACGGGCGACCTCGGCGTCCGCGCCGCCGTGACGTCGGCGCTGTGCGAACGGCCCGCACCCGACCGGTACCTCCTGCGCCTGCTCGCCGCTTTCGCCGGTCCCGTCCCGGATTGGTGCGCCGCCGCGCTGCTGGACCGCCCCCTCGATGAAGCCCGCGACCGGCTCGACACCCTGGCCGGCGCGCACCTGCTGGACCGGCACGAGGCCACACGAAGCGAAAGCTGGCCGGGGAAGGAACGCAGCGGTCCGCTCGGCGCCCAGGTGCCGGCCTCGACCGGAACGCACTGGGCGGTCGCCCCGTTCGCCCGGCTCGTCCTGACCGAAGGCGTGCCTCCGGAGACGGACCGGATCGCGTTGCGCCGGGCGTGCGAGGTCACGCTCGCCCTCGCCGAGCACGCCCGAGGCCGGGCACCGGCGGGCTCGCCGAAGCCGGATCCCGGTGCACTGCGGCAGGTCGCCGCCGATCCGGCGGCCTGGGCGGCCGAAGAGACCGCCCACGTCGCCGCGGCCGCCCGGCTGGCCGGCGCGCACGGCTGGCACGACCTCACCGGACGGCTCGCCGACGCGTGCACGGCGCTGGCCGGCACACCGTGGCTCGGCCACGCCGCCCGCGCCGTGTCGGTGCTCGGCCTGGCCGCGGCCCGCCGCCGCCAGGACCCGCACGCGGAAGCCGAAAAGCTGTACAACCTCGGCTCGGTGCACCTGCAGCACGGCCATGCACGGCAGGCGCGCAACTACTTCGTCATGGCGGAGAACCGCTTCCGCCAGCTGGACGACCCGCAGGGCACCGGCGCGGTGCTGACCGCGCTCGCCGACGTCGACCTCGACAGCGGTGACGCGCGGGCCGCCGAGGCCGCGCTGCTGGAGGCGCTCGACCTGCTGCGCGAGTGCGGCGACCGCCACGGGCAGGCGGCCGCGGCGGCGCAGCTGGGTTCGCTGGCCGAGGACGTCGGGGACGTGCGGCGCGCCGTCGAGAGCTTCGAGGTGAGCATGCTGCTGGCCCAGGAGTGCGACGACGGCCGCGGGCACGACCACGCCGCCAAGCGCTACGCCGACGTCCTGCGCCGTCACGGCGGCTGCGACCAGGCGGCCGACCTGCTCACCGGCGCGCTCGGCGGCGCCGTCCGCACCCGGGAACGGCACTGGGAAGCCCACGTCCTGCGCAGCCTCGGCGACCTGCACACCGAGGCGGGGGAGCTGGGTGACGGCGAACGCTGCCTGACGCGCTCGCTGGCGCTGTTCGAGCAGATCGGGCACCGGCACGCCGCCGCGTACACGCACCGCAGCCTCGCCGAGCTCCGCCGCCGGGCGGGCGACCCGGCGGGCGCGCGGTGGCACCTGCGCGTCGCGATGGCCGTGTTCCGGGAGCTGCGGGACCGCCGCGGTGCCGGGTACACCCTGCTCAGCCTCGGCCGGACCCACGCGGGCGAGGGGGCCGGACCGGAGGCCGCGCGGCTGCTGCGGACGTCGGCCGGCCTGTTCGAGGAGCTCGGGTTCCCGCTGTGGGAGCTGCGCGCGCTGCGGGAGCTGACCGCCGTCACCAGTGAATCCCCGGCGCGGGACCGGGCTCGTGAAGTCTTGACGAAGATCAGGACCTGACCCGCTTCCCCCGGGTCCCGCGGCCCCGCCGTTTGGCGAAGTTATGGCCGTCCCGATTTGGCTGCCGCCGTATCGATCGTCGCAACCCCGAGGAGGCAAGGCATGCCGGGACAACGGATGCTCGCGCGCGTGGCAGTGGGATTGACCGCTTCGGCCGCGACGGTGGCGTTCGCCACCATCGGCACGGCGTCGGCGAGCGTCGAGGTCACCAAGCTCAGCCAGTCGGCCGCCGCGTCGCAGCTGTCCGCCGCCGGGGTCACGCACTCCTCGAGCGGGGGCTGCACCACGCGGTCGAACTCGACCTGCACGTCCTACGAGCAGATCAACCAGTCCACGGTCACCGGCGTGATCACGCTGAAGCGGGCCAGCGGCTGCGCGATCAACATCACCGGCGGGACCGAGGTGGGCCACGCGTCGGGCACCTACAGCCACTACAACGGGTACAAGGTGGACATCTCGCACAACAGCTGCATCGACAGCTACATCAAGAACAGCTTCGGCTACATCGGGCTGCGCGGCGACGGCTACCCGCAGTGGAAGGCCGGCTCCGGCAACCTCTACTGCGACGAGGGCAACCACTGGGACATCACGTACTACACCTGCGGCTGCTGAGCTCCGGTGCGGGGCCTGCCCGTTTCGAGGGCTGCGGGCAGTCCCCGGTTACCGGCCGCCACCGCCGGGTACCTCTCCGGGGTGGAGAGGACTTCGCCTGGTACCCCGGCAGGCAGGCCGCGCACCGCCGTGCTCGGCGCGGCCGCGGGCCTCGTCCTGCTCGCCGGTCTCTACTTCGTGCTCGCCCCCTGGGTCACCGGTTTCGGCGGGGCGGGCGTGCTCGCGTTGAGCAACACCGTCGTCGGCCTGGTCCTGGTCGCCCTGGCGATCGCCCGCACCGCGACGCGGCGCCTGCGGTTCCTCGGCTGGGTCGTCCCGGTGCTCGGCGCGTGGGCGGCGCTGTCCCCGTGGCTGCTGCGGCAGGCCGCCGGAACGCAGCCGTCGACGGCCGCGCTCGTCGGCAACATCGTGGCCGGCGCCGTGGTCATCGCGGCGGGCGTGGTCGTGGTGATCCGCGGCGACTGACCTCGCAGCCGGGGAGATGAGCCGACCGCCTCGCGGTTCGTACGGTCGTTCGCACGACCTGGACGAGCATGGGAGCGCGGATGACCCTCGCAGAATCGGCGCGGCCGGACTCGGCCGCGCGGCCGGCGGACCCCCGGCGCCTGGCGGCGCTCATCTTGCTCTGCGCGGCCAACTTCATGGTGATCCTCGACTCGCAGACCGTGATCATGGGCGTGCCGGTGATCGCGGCGGACCTCGGGCTCTCGCCGGTCGAGGCGCAGTGGATCCTCTCGGCCAACCTGCTGACGTTCGGCGGCCTGCTGCTGCTCGGGGGCCGGGCCGCGGACCTGCTCGGGCGCCGCAAGCTCTTCATGATCGGCACGGCGCTGTTCCTGCTGGTGTCCCTGCTTTCGGCGCTGGCCACCGCGGGCCCGCTGCTGCTGGCCGCGCGGGCGCTGCACGGGATTTCCGCGGCGCTGATGGCGCCGACGGCGCTGGCGATCCTCACCGACACCTTCCCGGAGGGCCGCGAGCGCAACCGGGCGTTCGCCGCGTGGTCGGGGATCGCCGCGCTGGGCGCCACGATCGGCCTGCTGCTCGGCGGCGCGCTGCTCGACTGGTTCGGCTGGCAGAGCCTGTTCTACGTCAACGTCCCGGTCGCCGTGCTGATGCTGGCGCTGAGCCCGGTGCTGCTGCGGGAGAGCCGGGACGCCTCGGCGCACCGCACCTTCGACGTCACGGGCGCGGTCCTCACCACCGTGGCCCTGGGCCTGCTGGTGTACTTGCTGGTCGAGGCGCCCGCCCGGGGCTGGACCAGCTTCCACACGCTCGGCCTCGCGGTGGTCTTCCTGGCGCTGACCGCGGCGACGGTCGTCGTCGAACGGCGGTCGGCGGCGCCGCTGCTGCCCGCCCGGTTGTTCCGGTCGGCCACCGTCGTCGGCGGCAACGTCCTGACGGCCTTGATGGCGATGCTCGCCTACGGGTTGTCGGTCGTGCTTTCGCAGTACGCGCTGGGCGTGCTCGGCTACACGCCGATCGTGTTCGGGCTGAGCCAGTCCGCGATGCCGATCGCGGCGGTGATCGGCGCGTACGCCGGCCAGGCCGCCCTGGCCCGGCGCGGCCTCCGCCCGGTCGCGGTGACCGCGCTGCTGCTGATGGCCGTCGGCAGCTTCCTGCTGACCGGGCTTTCCCCGGACGCCGGCTACTTGACGACCGTGCTGCCGGGCCTGGTGGTGTTCGGCCTGGGACTGGGTATCGGCCCGGTCGTCCTGGCCTCGGCCGCGCTGAACGGCGTCACTTCGGCCGACGCGGGGATCGCCTCGGGCATCAACGTGGCGGCGTTCCAGATCGGCGGCGCGCTCGGGGTGGCGGTGGTGTCGACGATCATCGCGGTGAACTCGGCCGCGGTTCCCGGGCCGGCGGGCGCGCTCGCCGGGTTCCACGCGGGCATGTTCGCCTGCGGCGGGATCGGGGCTGCCGGTGTGCTGGTCGCGTTGTCGCTGTTGAAAAATGCTCGGCGCGGGAAGCTGGCCGCCGTGCCGCGGGTGCATTGAGGTTCAGTCCGCGATGAACAGCCAGTCGCCGGAGTCGTCGCCGGGGCGGTACACGCCGTCCGCCCGCTTGGCGACCACTCCCGGCAAGCCGTGCTCGCGGCTCGCGCCGAGGACGTCCGCGCCGCCGCCGAGGTAGTAGCGGGGGACCTGCCAGTGGCGATCCGTCACCGGCAGGTCCTCCAGCAGTTCGCGGCGTTCCGTGTAGGGCAGGGAAAGCGTCGGCGTGCCGTCGAGGTGCAGGACATCCGATGCGAAGTAGAAAACCGGGCAGCTCGTCTTCAGCCGCTTCGCCGCGGAGCCGTCGGCCCGGCGGCGTTCTTCGAGACCCTTCGGATACGGCTTGCCGTCCTTGATCACGACGACTTCGCCGTCCAGCAGGACTTCCACCGACCCGAGCTCTTCGCCCAGCTTGTGCAGGTCCGGGTAGCGGCCGGTGACGTCGGCGCCGGTGTCGTCGTGCGCGATGACGCGGCCGCCGGAGACCTGCAGCATCGTGCGCAGGCCGCCCCACGCGAACTCGTACGCCCACTCGCCGTCGTCCGCCGGGAGGTCGCCCGGGACCGCCGTCATCGGCTCGAGGAACTCGGGGGCGTCCTCGTGCCCCGGCTCGGCCGGGTCGAGGCGCCGCAGCATCCAGTCGCGGTCGTCGTCGACGTTGTGCCGATTGAGGAAGAGGTACTTGCCGCGTGCCCGCTCGCCGTGGAAGACGACCTCGACCTTGTGGTCGTTCCAGTGCAGGGTTTCGTACTTCCCGGTATCCCACACCGTCATCCGGCCGCCGCCGTACTCGCCCGCCGGGATCTCGCCCTCGAACGTGAGGTACTCCATGGGGTGGTCTTCGGTGTGCACCGCGAGCCGGTTCACCCCGGGCGCGAGCGGCAGGCCCCGCGGCACCGCCCACGACACGAGCACGCCGTCACGCTCCAGCCGGAAGTCCCAGTGCAGGCGGGAGGCGTGGTGCTCCTGGATGACGAAGAGGTCGTTGCCGCCCGGTTCCGGCGGACCGTCGGGCCAGGGTTCGGGGGTGCGATCCTTCCCGCGTTTGCCGCGGTACTCCTCGAGCCGGTCGGCCATCGGTGCCCGGTACCCCTTCCGCTCGAGAGCTTCCAGGGTACCGGGCGCTACGGACAACGGAATCCGCGGAACCGCGGAACCCGCGTCAGTCCGTCTCCGCCATGGCTTCGGCGAACTGGGCCGCGTACAGCCGCGAGTAGGCGCCGCCGCTGCCCAGGAGCGTCTCGTGGTCGCCGTGCTCCACGATCTGGCCGTGCTCCATCACCAGGATCACGTCGGCGTCCCGGATCGTGGAGAGCCGGTGCGCGATGACGAAGCTGGTGCGGCCGGTGCGCAACTCGTTCATCGCCCGCTGGATGAGCACCTCGGTGCGGGTGTCGACCGAGCTCGTCGCCTCATCGAGGATGAGGATGACCGGCTTGGCCAGGAACGCCCGCGCCACCGTGATCAGCTGCTTCTCGCCCGCGCTGACCGTGCCGCCCTCGTCGTCGAGGATCGTCTCGTAGCCGTCCGGCAAGGTGCGCACGAACCGGTCGACGTACGTCGCCGTCGCCGCTTCGATGACCTCCTCGCGGCTCGGGTTGTCCGCGCCGTAGGCGATGTTCTCCGCGATCGTGCCGCCGAACAGCCACGCGTCCTGCAGCACCATCCCGGTCTGGTCGCGCAGCTCCTCGCGGTTCATCTTCGCGATGTCGACGCCGTCGAGCGTGATCCGCCCGCCGTCGAGCTCGTAGAACCGCATGAGCAGGTTGACCAGCGTCGTCTTGCCCGCGCCGGTCGGGCCGACGATCGCCACCGTCTGGCCGGGTTCGACGGTGAGCGACAGGTCGTCGATCAGCGGCTTGTCCGGCAGGTAGCGGAACGAGACGTCCTGGAACTCGACGCGCCCGCGGATCTCGGCCGGCCGCTCCGGGTGCTCCGGCTCCGGCGCCTGCTCCTCGGCGTCGAGGAGCGCGAACACCCGCTCGGCCGAGGCGACACCGGACTGCAGCAGGTTCGCCATGCTCGCGATCTGCGTCACCGGCTGGCTGAACTGGCGCGAGTACTGGATGAACGCCTGGACCTCGCCGAGCGTCAGGCTGCCCGACGCGACGCGCAGCGCGCCGATCACGGCCACCAGCACGTAGCTCAGGTTGCCGATGAACATCATCGCCGGCTGGATCATCCCGGAGATGAACTGCGCCCGGAAGCTCGCCTCGTACAGCGTTTCGTTCTGCTTGTCGAAGATCGCCGCGGACTCCTCGCGGCGGCCGAACACCTTGACCAGCGAGTGCCCGGTGTACATCTCCTCGACGTGCGCGTTGAGCTTGCCGGTCGTCGACCACTGCTTGATGAAGTTCGGCTGCGCGCGCTTCCCGATCTTCGCCGCCACGACGGCCGAGAGCGGCACCGTGAGCAGCGCGATCAGCGCCAGCAGCGGCGAGATCAGGAACATCATGATGAGCACGCCGATCACCGTCAGCAGCGACGAGACGATCTGCGACAGCGTCTGCTGCAGCGACATCGCCAGGTTGTCGATGTCGTTGGTGACGCGGGAAAGGACCTCGCCGCGCGGCTGGCGGTCGAAGTACTTCAGCGGCAGCCGCGCGAACTTGTCCTCGACGTCCTGGCGCAGCCGGTACACCGCGTTCTGCACGAGGGTGGTCGTCAGCCGGGCCTGGACGAGCCCGAAGAACGACGCGATCACGAACAGCGCCAGCACGGTCAGCAGGATCTGCCCGACCTTGTCGAAGTCGATGCCCATGCCGGGCACGAGATCGACGCGGCCGTAGATGTCGGCGAGCGTGCCGTCACCGCGGGCGCGCAGCCCGGCGACGACCTGCTCCTTGGTGACCCCCGGCGGCACCTGCTTGCCGAGCACGCCGGCGAGGATCGCGTCGGTGGCCTGGCCGAGGATCTTCGGCCCGATCACGGTCAGCGCGACGCTCGCCGCGCCGAGCACGAGCACGCCGATCAGCTGGAGCCGGTGCGGGGCCAGCATGCGCAGCAGCCGCTTGAGGGAGCCCTTGAAGTCGAGAGCCTTCTCCGGCGGGGCGCCGCCGGCCATCCACCGGCCGGGTCCGACGGTCGCGGCCCCGGTGTTCTTCTGCCGCTCGGCGGTCGGCCGTTCCCCCGCTTCGGTGACGGCGGGCTTGGCGTCCGTGGTACTCACGCCGCCTCCTGTTCGGTCAGCTGGGACAGCACGATCTCCCGGTAGGTTTCGTTGCCCTCGAAGAGTTCGTGGTGGGTGCCGGTGCCGACGACGCGGCCCTCGTCGAGGACGATGATGCGGTCGGCGTTCCGGATGGTGCTGACGCGCTGCGCGACGATGATCACCGTCGCGTCGGCGGTCTCCGAGACCAGCGCGCGGCGCAGGGCCGCGTCGGTCGCGTAGTCCAGCGCCGAGAACGAGTCGTCGAAGAGGTAGATCTCGGGCTTGTGGACCAGCATCCGCGCGATGGCGATCCGCTGCCGCTGGCCGCCCGAGACGTTCGTGCCGCCCTGGGCGATCGGTGCGTCCAGGCCTTCGGGCATCGCCTCGACGAAGTCCTTGCCCTGCGCCACTTCGAGGGCGTGCCACAGCTCTTCGTCGGTGGCGTCCGGGTTGCCGTAGCGCAGGTTGGTGGCCACCGTCCCGGCGAACAGGTACGGCTTCTGCGGCACGAGCCCGACCGCGCGGGCGAGCACCCCCGCGTCGAGGTCGCGCACGTCGACGCCGTCGACCTTCACCGTGCCCCGGGTGGCGTCCATCAGCCGCGGGATCAGGTTGAGCAGCGTGGTCTTCCCCGTGCCCGTGGACCCGATCACGGCGGTGGTCTCACCCGGCCGCCCGATCAGCGAGATGTCCTGCAGCACCGGCTTTTCCGCGCCGGGGTAGCGGAACTCGACGCCGGAGAGCTCCAGGTGGCCGTGCAGCGTGCCGAGCTTGACCGGCGACGCCGGCAGGCGGACGCTCGACTCGGTGTCGAGCACCTCGCTGATCCGCTCGGCGCTGACCTCCGCGCGCGGCACCATCATGAACATGAACGTGGCCATCATGACCGACATCAGGATCTGCAGCAGGTAGGACAGGAACGCCGTCAGGGCCCCGATCTGCATGCTGCCGGAGTCGATGCGCTGGCCACCGAACCACAGCACCGCGACGCTGGAGGCGTTCATCACCAGCATGACGATCGGGAACATCAGCGCCATCAGCCGGCCGACGCGCAGCGAGACCGTGAGCAGCTGGTCGTTCGCGACGTCGAAGCGCTCGCGCTCGTGCTTGTCGCGGACGAACGCGCGGATGACGCGGATGCCCATGATCTGCTCGCGCAGCACCTGGTTGATCCGGTCGATCCGCTCCTGCATCAGGCGGAACGCCGGGCGCATCTTGGTGATGATCGCGCCGACCGCGACCGCCAGCACCGGCACGATCACCAGCAGCAGCGAGGAGAGCGGCACGTCGAGGTTCAGCGCCAGGATGATCCCGCCGACGCACATGATCGGCGCCGACACCATCAGCGTCAGCGTCATGACCACGAGCATCTGGATCTGCTGGACGTCGTTGGTGGTTCGGGTGATCAGCGACGGCGTGCCGAACTGGCCGACCTCGCGGGCCGAGAAGGCCTGCACCCGGTGGAAGACCGCGGACCGGATGTCGCGGCCGACCGCCATCGCGGTGCGGGCGCCGTAGTACACCGCGCCGATCGAGCCGGCGATCTGGGCGAGCGTCACGGCGAGCATCACGGCGCCGACGCGCACGATGTAGGCCATGTCGCCCTTGATCAGCCCGTTGTCGACGATGTCGGCGTTGAGCGTCGGCAGGTAGAGCATGGCGATCGTCTGCACCAGCTGGAGCAGCACGATCACCCACAACGTGGTTTTGTACGGGCGCAGATGGCTGCGCAGGAGCTTGACTAGCACAACGCTTCCCCCAGTGGAGTGGTGGTGGTGTTCGGGTTTCGGTTCGGTTCGCCGCCGGTCAGCGTCGGCATGCCGGTGGCCAGCTCGTCCAGCAGCCGTTCCAGGATCGGGAGGAACGGCTCGCCTTCGGTCATGAACCAGTTGACGAAGGCGACCCGGACGGCGCTTTCCACCGTGGCGGCCATCAGCCGGCACAACAGGTGGTCCACACCGCCCACCCGCTTCGCGATCGTTTCGGCGAGGACCCGCTCGACCGCCGCGTGGGCGTTGAGAAACTCGCCACGCAGCATGAGCTGGCCCATCAGCTCCCGGATACGCGCAACATACGCGCGATCGGGCTCGCCCTCACGCGAATATTGCTCGATCACCGCCTGCTTGACGGCCTCCCAGAGCGGCTCGCCCTCCGGCCGCGCGAGCAGGGCTTCGCGCATCCCCTCGTGGCGGTCGACGACGATCGAGCAGACCGCCTGCTCCTTGCTGGAGAAGTAGTTGTTGAATGTGCGGGGGGAGACGCCGACCTCGGTGGCGATGTCCTCGACCCGCACGTTCTCCAGCCCACGGTCCAGCGCCAGCCGCAAGGCGGCCTGCGCGAGCGCCCGGCGGGCCTCGCGTTTCTTGCGTTCCCGCAGCGTGAGCTTCGGTGGTTCGTCCGACGGCACACACGGAGTGTAGCCAAAAACTTGCGTGCCCCGCAAAAAAGTGCGTGGCACGCAAAATTAGGGCGAACCGGGCATGACCCGGATTTCGCCGTGCGCACCCTCGCTGCCAGCGGTATCGGTGCCCGTGTGCGCTCTGTTGCGGGACGCAATTTGCAAAATTGAACCGAATGGCGTAATCCACTGCGCTCACCAGGCCTGACGTTCCGAATCCTTGCTCACTCAACGCGATCACGTGGGGACCGGTTGTGGACACGTCACGAGGCTTTCTGCTTGCATGTCGGTCGTCGCCGCCGGGGGTCGGCACGCCGCACCGCGTCCGAACTGAGCAAGGAAGAAGTGGGACCACATGGCCAGCCGGGCCCGGGAACTCCTGGATCGATCACGCGTCCTGCTGGACCGCTCGCGGGTCGCCGCCGCGCAGTACCTCACCGCGCCGCCGAAGCACCCTGTGCAGGCGCCCGCGGCCGGGCCCGCGCTCGCGCAACTACCGCCGCCGGCGCCCGCAGCGGTGCCGGAAGCGCCGGCGGACGACGCCGTGCTGGCGGAAATCTGCGCCAGCGTCGCCCTGCGTGACCTCAACCTCCTCGACCAGCTCCTCGCCCGGCTCGAAGAGCTGGAGGCGGGGGAGGAGGACCACCACCGCCTCGCCGAGCTCTACCAGCTCGACCACCTGGCGACGCGGCTGCGGCGCAACGCCGAGAACCTGCGCGTGCTGGCCGGTCAGGAGACCGCCGACGACGCCGCCCGCGCGACGTCGCTGCTCGACGTCATGCGCGCGGCGATGTCCTCGATCGACCACTACGCCCGGATCACCATCGGCCGGGTCGTGAACCTCGGTGTCGTCGGCTTCGCCGCGGAGGACCTGGGCCGGGTGCTGGCGGAGCTGTTCGACAACGCCGCCAACCAGTCGTCGCCGAGCTCGCCGGTGAACGTCAGCGCGCACCTGACCGAGCAGGGCAGCGTGCTCGTCCGGATCGAGGACGAGGGCATCGGCATCCCGGCCGACCGCGTAGACGGTCTCAACGCGCGGCTGGCCGCCGGCGGTGAGCTCGACGACGCCGCGGCGCGCCACATGGGTCTCGCGGTCGTCTCCCGGCTCGCCGCCCGCCACGACGTCACCGTGCGCCTGGACCGGCGCAGCCCGCACGGCACGGTGGCCACCGTGCTGCTGCCGACCGGCATCGTCACCGAGCTCGCCGAGAACGCGTGGTCGGGTACTCGCACCGTTTTCGGTTCGGGGGTCCGGGTGGCGGAGCCCCCGGCTCGGGGCGAAGCCCCGGATGGCACCGTCACCGTGGAGCCGGTCAAGGCCCCGGTCGGCGAGCTGGCCACCGCCGGCGGGCTCCCGCGCCGCCGTCCGGGCGCCTTCCCGCGGGAAGAGCCGGTCACGCCGATCCCGCGCCGCCCGACCCCGCGCCCGCGGCCGGTCGAGCAGACCGGCGGGACCACCGCCAACGGCCTGCCGCGCCGGGTGCCCGGCAGCATCCGCGGTGCCGCGCCCGAACCGCCGCCGCCCCCACCGGCCCCGGCTTCGCCCGGCACCGGCCACGACCAGCTGCTCGCCGACCTCGGCGCGTTCGCCGACGGCGAGCGGGCCGCGCTCGCCGAGAACCGTTCCCAGCAGGACGAGACGCCCGGAGGAACCGCCTCGTGAGCGCCCCCCACCCGGCCCCGGCGAACTTCGCCTGGCTGCTCGACGACTTCGTGCGCAAGGTCCACGGCGTCAGCCACGCGCTGATCATGAGCGTGGACGGCTTCCCCCTCACCGCGTCCGACTCGGTCGGCGAGGCCGAGGCCGAACAGCTCGCGGCGATCGCCAGCGGCCTGCTTTCGCTGGCCGGCAACAGCGCGGCACTGTTCGGGAAGGGTGCCTGCGAGCAGATCATCATCCGGCTCACCCACGGCTACTTCCTGTTCATGGGCATCGGTTCCGGTGCCGGGCTCGCGGTGCTGACCTCGGGCGAGGCGGACATGAAGGTGGTCGCCTACGAGATGACCCAGTTCATCACCAACGCCGGCCACGCGCTCACCCCCGAGGTGCGCGCCGAACTGCGCCAGGTGCTCACCGCGCGCCGGCCGCGGGTGTGATGAGCGTGCCCGAGGATGTGATCCCCGTGTCCGAGAAGGACACCGCCTTGCCGCGGCGCAGCCGCCGGATCCGCGCGTACGCGCTCACCGGTGGCCGCACCAGCACCCGCCACCAGCTGCTGGTGGAGACGCTGGTTTCGGTCCCGCAGTACGACCCGGCGCTGAGCGGCACGCTCATGCCGGAGTCGCGCTCGCTCTACGAACGCGCCCGGGCGCGGTGCTCGATCGCCGAGCTGTCGGTCGGGCTGGACCTGCCGCTGGGCGTCGTGCGGGTGCTGATCGGCGACCTCGCGTCCCAGGGCGCGGTCTTCGTCCACCCCACGGCGCACGCCTACCACCACGACACCAACGTGCTCGAGAGGATCCTTGATGGGCTCAAGCGGCTCCCCGCCTGAGGGCGATCTGCTGACGATCTCCGCGAAGATCGTCGTCGCCGGGGGCTTCGGTGTCGGCAAGACCACGTTCGTCGGGTCGGTGTCGGAAGTGCCACCGATGAGCAACGAGGCGTGGATGACCGAGGCCGGCGAAGGCATCGACGACATCCCGCCCGGCGGCAAGTCGACCACGACCGTCGCGATGGACTTCGGCCGCATCACGCTGCGCCCGGACCTGCTGCTGTACCTGTTCGGCACGCCCGGCCAGGCGCGGTTCTGGTTCCTGTGGGACGACCTGAGCCGGGGTGCGCTCGGCGCGGTCGTGCTGGTCGACACCAGCCGGATCGACGACTCGTTCGCGGCGATCAACTACTTCGAGAACGACTCCGAGCTGCCGTTCGTCGTCGCGGTCAACCAGTTCGAGGGCATGCCGGTGCACGACCTCGACGAGGTGCGCGACGCGCTCGCGCTCGACCCGAGCGTCCCGCTGGTCACCTGTGACGCCCGCGACCGCGCCTCGACGATCGCCACCCTGACCGAGCTGGTCAGCCACACGTTGTCGCTGGCGGTGCTCTCCGGCCCGGCGGGCCGGGAGCTCGCCGGCAGCGCCCCGCACGCCTGAACGAGGAGAGAAGAGCTTCATGCGCAAGGTCCTGATCGTGGGCGCCGGGCAGTCCGGGCTGCAGCTGGCCCTGGGGCTGCTGGCGAAGGACTACGACGTCACGGTGATGTCCGCGCGGACGCCGGAGGAGATCCGGAGCGGGCGCGTGATGTCGACGCAGTGCATGTTCCACGACGCGCTGCAGCACGAGCGGGACCTCGGCATCAACCAGTGGGAAGCCGACACGGTGAACGTCGAAGGCCTCGGCGTGTCCGTGGCCGCGCCGGACGGCGGGCGCGCGCTCGACTGGTTCGCCGAGCTGGACCACATCGCGCAGTCGGTCGACCAGCGGGTGAAGATGGCCGGCTGGCTCGAGCTGTTCGAAGACCGCGGCGGCAAGCTCGTCATCCACGGCGTGATGACGTCCGAACTGGACGCCCTGGCGAAGCTGTACGACCTGGTGATCATCTCGGCCGGGAAGGGCGAGCTGGTCCAGCTGTTCGACCGCGTGCCCGAGCGGTCGCCGTACACGAAGCCGATGCGCGCGCTGTCGCTGGCCTACGCCCACGGCGTGCGCCCGCGGCCGGAGCACCCGGACAGGATGGCGGTGCGGTTCTCCATCGTCCCCGGGGTCGGCGAGCTGTTCATGATCCCCGCGTACACGCTGAGCGGGAACTGCGACATCCTCTTCTTCGAAGGCGTGCCCGGCGGGCCGCTGGACTGCTTCGCCGACCGGCCGGGCCCGGCCGAGCACTTCGCGCGGATCCTGGACCTGATGAAGCGGTTCGTGCCGTGGGAGTACGAGCGCAGCCGCGACGCCGAGCTCACCGACGCGAAGGCCACCCTGGCCGGGGGCTACACGCCGGTGGTCCGCAACCCGGTCGGCACCCTGCCCGGCGGGGCGACCGTGCTGGGCATGGCCGACGTCGTCGTGGCGAACGACCCGATCACCGGCCAGGGCTCGAACAACGCGAGCCACTGCGCGGCGACCTATCTGGATGCGATCGTCGAGCGCGGTGACCGCCCGTTCGACGCGGAGTGGATGGACGCCACGTTCGAGCGCTACTGGGAGTACGCCCGCCACGTCACCGAATGGACGAACGCGCTGCTCCTCCCGCCGCCCCCGCACGTGCTCCAGATCCTCGGGGTCGCCGGCCAGAACCCCGCGGTCGCGCGGCGGTTCGCGAACGGCTTCACCGATCCCACCGACTTCCAGAACTGGTTCATGGACCCCGCACTTTGGGAGAAATACCTGGCAGAGGTCTAGATCGTCGCCTCGCCGGGCTGTCGCCGCCGCGCATTTCGGGCTACCTTTGTCACGTAGCGTGAGTGCGAGGGCGAAAGGTGTGTGGCATGCGGGCGATGTGGAAGGGCTCGGTCTCGTTCGGGCTGGTGTCCATTCCGATCCAGCTGTACGCGGCCACGGAGAACAAGAACGTCTCGCTCCGGCAGGTGCACGAGGCCGACGGCGGCCGCATCCAGTACAAGCGGTTCTGCACGATCGACGGCGCCGAAGTGCCCTACGCCGAGATCGCCAAGGGCTACGAGCTGCCCGACGGCGAGATGGTCGTGATCACCGACACCGAGATGGCCGACCTGCCGCTGCCCACGCAGCGCACGATCGACGTCCTGGAGTTCGTGCCGATCGAGTCGATCGACCCGATCCAGTACGACCGGACGTACTACCTGGAGCCGCAGAAGAACGCGGTGAAGCCGTACATCGTGCTGCGGGACGCGCTGCACAAGTCGAGCCAGGTGGCCGTCGCGAAGGTCGCGGTGCGGCAGCGGGAGAGCATGGCGGTGCTGCGGGTGCACGCCGACGTGCTGGTGATGACGACGATCCTGTGGCCGGACGAGGTCCGCGAGCCCGACTTCCCGTTCCTGCGCGACGACCCGCCGCAGATCCGGCCGCAGGAGCTGACCATGGCCGGGTCGCTGATCGACTCCCTGGCCGAGCCGGTGTTCGAGCCGGAGAAGTACCACGACCACTACCGCGAGGCCCTCGAGGAGATGATCGAGGCCAAGGTGGCGGGGGAGGAGACGACCAAGCCGGCGGCGGTCACCGCGAAGGCCGACGTGGTCGACCTGATGGCGGCGCTGCAGGCCAGTGTGGACGCGGCGAAGAAGTCCCGGGGGGCGAAGTCCACTTCGGAGGAGTCCGATGAGGACGAGGCCCCGGCTCCGGCGAAGAAGAAGCCGGCCGCCCGCAAGCGGGCCCCGAAGTCCGCTTGAGCCCGTCGCACGCGGTGAACGAGTCGATCCTCGCGTGAGGAACCGGTCAAGCGCGTAACACGATCGTGTATGCAGCTGTGTACACGGGCTTGGCGATGTGCTAACACTAACGGGGTCCTTCGGCTCTCCCTCCCCCTCGGAGCCGGAGGACCCTTTACTTGGTGCCGAACGGCCGAACGGCCTGGCACGGCGAGCATTGCTGCTGACGCCGTGCCAGGCCGTTCGCGAGTCCGTGGATCAGTACCAGTGCGCACGCCCACCGATCCGGCGGCCGGTGCCGCCCAGGATGGCCAGTGCCACGCCGGCCACCGCGAGAATGATGCCGATGGTGTAAAGCACCGGGATACCCACGATGAACCCGATGATCAGAAGAATTACACCGAGAACGATCACTTTGACACACACTCCTTCGCATGGGACCCGTCCGCCGTACCGGCCGGGCGGATGCGCTGTCACGGGGAGAATGGCCAGTTTCCCGATAAACCAAACTGCGTCAAATGGAGCAATCTCGGTTCAGTACCGGTAGTGGTCGAGCTTGTACGGGCCCTCGACGTCGACGCCGATGTACTCGGCCTGCGCCTTCGACAGCTTGGTGAGTTTCACACCGAGGGCGTCCAGGTGCAGCCGGGCCACCTTCTCGTCGAGGTGCTTCGGCAGCCGGTGGACGTCGGTGGCGTACTCGCCGGGCTTGGTGAACAGCTCGATCTGCGCGATGGCCTGGTTGGTGAACGAATTCGACATCACGAACGACGGGTGGCCGGTCGCGTTGCCGAGGTTCATCAGGCGGCCTTCGGAGAGCACGATGATCGCGTGGCCGTCCGGGAACGTCCACTCGTGCACCTGCGGCTTGATCTCGTTCTTGACGATCCCCGGCAGCTTCGCCAGCCCGGCCATGTCGATCTCGTTGTCGAAGTGCCCGACGTTCGCGACGATCGCGTTGTGCTTCATCCGGCTCATCTGGTCCGCCGAGATGATGCCGAAGTTGCCCGTGGTCGTGATGAAGATGTCAGCCGTCGTGACGACGTCGTCCAGCTCCACCACGTCGAGCCCGTCCATCGCCGCCTGCAGCGCGCAGATCGGGTCGATCTCGGTGACCGCGACCCGGGCACCCTGGCCGCGCAGCGCCTCGACCGCGCCCTTGCCGACGTCGCCGTAGCCGCAGACGACGACGCGCTTCCCGCCGATCATCACGTCGGTGGCCCGGTTCAGGCCGTCCACAAGGGAGTGCCGGATGCCGTACTTGTTGTCGAACTTGGACTTCGTCACGGAGTCGTTGACGTTCATCGCGGCGAAGAGCAGCTCGCCGTCCTTGGCGAGCTTGTAGAGCCGCTTGACGCCGTTGGTCGTCTCCTCGGTGACGCCGCGGATCTCCTTGGCCGTGCGGGTGAAGCGGTCGCCGTCGGCCGCGAGGCTCGCGCGCAGCGTGCCGAGGACGATCCGGTACTCCTCCGGGTCCTCTTCGGACGGCTGCGGCACCGCGCCCGCGGCTTCGAACTCGACTCCCTTGTGGACGAGCATGGTCGCGTCGCCGCCGTCGTCGAGGATCATGTTCGGCGTCCGGCCGTCGGAGAAGGCGAAGAGCTGGTCGGTGCACCACCAGTACTCTTCGAGCGTTTCGCCCTTCCACGCGAACACCGGCGTGCCCGCGGGAGCGTCGACGGTGCCCTGCGGGCCGACGACGACCGCCGCGGCGGCTTCGTCCTGGGTGGAGAAGATGTTGCAGGACACCCAGCGCACCTCGGCGCCGAGCGCGACGAGCGTCTCGATGAGCACGGCGGTCTGCACGGTCATGTGCAGCGACCCGGCGATGCGTGCGCCCTTCAGCGGCTGCGCGGCGGCGTACTCGCGGCGGATGGCCATCAGGCCGGGCATCTCGTGCTCGGCCAGCCTCAGCTGGGTGCGGCCGGCCTCGGCCAGGGACAGGTCGGCGACGGCGAAGTCGAGACCGTTGCGGCGGGTGAGTTTGTCGCTCATGGTTCGGTGTACTCCGGAGCTCGTTGACGGAACGCTCGGGAGGCGGCACGGAGAAATCCGTGATGACAAAGAAAAGGCACCTCCCTCGCGGGAGGCGCCCTTGGAGTCGTGGTCCGGGCCGAGCGTGGCGGAAGGAGTTCCGTCGCAGCGCCTCTCGGCCCGTGACCAGGATGGCAAAGCCGCCGGGAAGCTGTCAAGCGAGCGAACGGGCCATGAGGACGTCGTCGACGTCGGTGCCGTCGACGCGGAATTCGGCTCGCAGCAAGCCTTCCACGACGAACCCGCAGGCTTCGTAGACCCGCCGGGCGGCGGTGTTGTGACCCAGCACGCGCAACGTCACCTTGCGCGCGCCGCGTCGGCGCGCTTCGGCCACGGCGGCGTCGACGAGCTGCCGGGCGATGCCGAGCCGGCGCCGGTCCGGGTCGACGGCGAGCCCGCCGATCACGCGCACGTGCCGGTGGGCGGGAATGCCGAACCCCTCGCCGAGGCGGACGTAGCCGGCGACCGCGCCGTCGTGTTCGGCGACGAGGATGTCTTCGGGGCGGGTGCCGTCGTCGAAGAACGGCGTGCCGGGCGGCAGCGGGGGAGCGGGCGACACCATCGAGGTCCAGGTGCGCTCGTCGAGTTCGGCGAGCGCACCTTCGTCGTCGGCGCGGGCCACGCGGATGGTGATCACCCGTCCAGTGTGGTCCACGCCTCGTCGACGATCCCGGCCAGCTCACGCGCGTCGTGGTTGCCTTCGGTGCCCATGCTCCGCACCGTGACGGTCAGGCCGGGGCCGGTGCGCTGGCAGTTCAGCACGAACGAGCGGTCCGGGTCCGGGGCCGAGCCGGACGCGGCCGGGTCGTTGTGCACCAGGTACTGCACGGCGCCGACGCGCACCAGCTCGGTGCTCGGTGCGGCCACGCCGAGGGCCTGGACGTCTTCGTACGGCGCGAACAGCTCCGGCGAGGGCGCGCGCACGACGACCAGCTGGAACGACCGCCGCAGCCGGTCGTCCTGGTACTGCTGCACCACCGCGCCGGCGCCGTCGTAGGCCGCCGAGACCCGGGAGGCCGTCTCGCGGTCGGTCTTGTCGATGCGGTCGATCGTCGCCTTGCCGCGCGCGGCGTCGAGCTTCGCGATCGCGTCCTGGGCCCGGCTGAGCCCGCCGAGGTTCGCCGGGGCGGTCAGGGTCTGCCCGCTGGGCCCGTCGAGCAGGCTCAGCGTCAGCCACGGCACGCCGACCAGGAAGGCGCCGACGAGCACGCCGAGGAGGCCGGCGACGACGGGCCGGGCGAGTGGCGGGCGCGGTACGGGCTGCCGTACCGGCGGCTGCGGGTGCTGCCCAGCCGCCGGCCCGACGGGGAATTCCTGCGAGTGGCCCTCGGTCACCCGGGAATCGTGGCGCAGTCCGGTCCCTCCCGGGAAGGAATTTTGCCGGGCCCGGTCAGATGAGGTGCGCGCGTCGCCAAATGCCCTCGGACCGGCCGCCGATCAGCCCCGCGTCACGCAGGAAGGGCACGATCTTCTCGGCCATCCAGCGACGTGTCTCGTGGAAGTGCGGGTTCGCGAGCGCCGCGGCCCGGCCTTCGCGCGGGTCGATCCCGACGCTGCGGTAGACCCGCGGGTCGACCATGCCGTCGATGACGCCGAACGCTACGAGCGCGGTCCGCAGCCGGTGCCGGTGCAGCGCTGCCTTCGACAGCTTCGGGGTCTCCCGCAGCACCTCCTCCTTGGCGAACCGGACGTGCCGGGCCTCCTCGACGACGTGGATGCGGTTGACCGAGCGGATCAGCGGCTGGATGCCGTCGTCGTCCATCATCGAGCGCTGCAGCCGGTCGGTGGTCTCCTCGGCGACCAGCACGCTGGCGAACATCGACGGCCCGGCGGCGGTCGCGCCGAACACCTTCGCGGCGCGGTGCACGACCTTCGGGACGCCGTAGCGCGGCACGCCGAGCCGGTCGGCGGTGCGGGCGAACATCACCGAGTGCCGCGTCTCGTCGCCGATCTCGGTCATGGCGTACTGCGCGTGCTCGGTGCGCGCGTCGAGGTCGAAGACGTACCGCGCGAGCAGCTGCATCAGGACGATCTCGAACCACAGGCCGACGCTCATGATGCTGGCGATCTCGTGCTTGGAGAGCTCGATCCGCTGCTCCGGCGTCAGCCGCGCCCAGAGGTCCGTGCCGTAGAGCGAGACGCGCTCCAGCGGCATGTACGCCTTGCCCTCGGCGAGCGGCGCGGTCCAGTCGATGTCGACGTACGGGTCGTAGGAGTTCTTCGCGGAGCTCTTGAGCAGGCGAGCCGCGGTCACGTCCCGGTCCTGGGCCTCGACGCCCATGGTGACCTCCGGAAGTAGGGGGTACATGCTGTACTAGCTACTTCGGAGCGTACACCGGCTCGCCGGGCTTGAGTAGGCTTCCCGGGTGACCAAGGTCGACGGACGGGCGGCGCGCTGGGCGGGCCAGCAGGAACGGCGGCGCGCGGAGTTCGTCGACGCGGCCCTGGAAGCGATCGCCGAGCACGGTCCGGACGTCTCGACCGAGCAGATCGCCGAACGCGCCGGCGTCGCCCGCACCCGCCTGTACAAGCACTTCGACGGCGCCGCCGACCTCCAGCGGGCGATCGCCGAACGGGCGGCCGAGCTGGTGACGGCCGAGCTCCAGCCGCTCTGGCACCCGTCGGGTTCGCCGACCGAGATGATCGCGGCGGCGATTTCCACCCACCTGCGCTGGCTGACCGAGCACGCCCAGCTGCACCGGTACCTCGTCCGCACGCTGCCGGGCACGCCGGAGGGCCGTACCGACGTCCGGGGCACCATCGCCCGCCACCTCAGCCGCCTGTTCACCGGCTACCTGACGGCGTTCGGCCTGGACCCGGCCCCGGCGGACACGATCGCGTTCGGCCTGGTCGGCTACGTCGAGTCGGCGACGACCCGCTGGCTCGACCACCCGGGCACGCTCACCCTCGACCAGCTGACCGCCCAGCTGAGCGGCACGATCTGGGCGATGCTCGACCACACCCTCCGGGCGGGCGGGGTGAACCTGGACCCGGACCGGCCGTTGCCGCTGCCGGAGGAGCTTTAGTCCTCTCGCAGGAACTCCGCCCGCACGCCCAGCAGCCGCACCGCGCGGGTCAGCTCGAACATCCCCAGTACCTCCTGCGCCGCGCGGTCGATCTCGGCGGCGTCCGAGGTCGGTTCGGGCAGGGTGATGCTGTGCGTGTGGGTCAGGAACGGCACGAACCGCACCTTCACCGCGATCCGCGCCGCCGGGCGGCCTTCGTCGAGGACGTCCTGCCCGACGCGCTTGGCCAGCGCCGACACCTCCGCGGCCATCTCCGCCGGGTCCGTGAGGTCGCGCTGGAACGTCGTCTCGCGGCTGCGGGAGCGGGCCACGTACGGCGTCGCGCTCACCTCCGCGTCGCTGATCCCGCCGCCGAGCAGGCGCAGCCACGGGCCGGTCTTCGGGCCGAACCGCGCGGCCAGCTCGGCGACGTCCGCGCCGGCCAGGTCCAGAACCGTGTGGATGCCCAGCTCGGCGAGTTTCCTGGTGGTCTTGCCGCCGATGCCCCACAGCGCGTCGGTGGGACGCGCGGCCATCACGTCCCACCAGTTCTCCTGCGTCAGCCGGAAGATCCCGCCCGGCTTGCCGAAGCCGGTGGCGAGCTTGGCCCGCAGCTTGTTGTCGCCGATGCCGACGGCGCACGACAGCCCGGTCTCGCGCGCCACGGCCTCCTTGATCGAGGCCGCCAGCGCTTCCGGGTCATCCGTCTCGGCCCCGACGAACGCTTCGTCCCAGCCCAGCACCTCCACGACGACCGGGAGCTCGCGCACCGCGGCCATCACGTGCTCGGACACCTCGAGGTAGGCCGGCGGGTCGCTGGGCAGGAAGACTGCGTCCGGGCAGCGCTTGGCGGCGATCCGCAGCGGCATCCCGGACTGGACCCCGAACTCGCGGGCCTCGTAGGACGCGGTCGCGACGACGGCGCGTT
This sequence comes from Amycolatopsis sp. NPDC028719, assembly GCF_055565395.1. Taxonomy (NCBI): domain Bacteria; kingdom Bacillati; phylum Actinomycetota; class Actinomycetes; order Pseudonocardiales; family Pseudonocardiaceae; genus Amycolatopsis; species Amycolatopsis sp. NPDC028719. The sequence continues at coordinate 824,569 of NZ_JBVHUL010000002.1, read as the reverse complement.
CGGTGGGGTCGCCGTTGCCGCCGACGACCACGGGCTTCCCGCGCAGCTCCGGCCGGCGGGCGATCTCGACCGCGGCGATGAACTGGTCGAGGTCGACGTGCAGGACCCACTTCACGGGCCCAGTGTGCCTCAGAAGTTCAGATGCGGTGGCGCGCCACGTGCGTCCAGACGGTGCCGGTGAGGGCGAGGATCCCGCAGAGCGTGACGCCGGGATCGGGCAGGACCAGCCCGAGGACCAGCAGGGTCACCGCGACGACGTCGACGGCGATCAGCAGGGCGCTGCGGAGCGCGCGCGACCTCGGGCGCCGCCCGTCGCGCAGGGCGGTGGCCAGGTCGGGGTCACTGAGCTCGAGAGTGCGCTCGATCTTCTCCAGCTCGGTGCGGTCGTGGTGACTGAGCATCGGGGTACTCCTTCGGCGCCGAACCCGCCGTGTCGCCGTAGCGAATACCCCATCGTCCTCCCGGTTAACCGCCGAACGTCTTCTCATTTCGTGCTTTTCGCTGCTCCGACCGGGTGATCCGCGCTCGGTGACCGCCCGCGAGCGGGTTAGGTTCGCCTGACACGAGGCCGGTCAGGCCGGCTTCGCGCCGGTTCGACGCCGGTCTGGACCTTCAAGCAGCGGAGGACTCCATGACCCTGCCCACCGAACCGATCGGCAGCATTCCGCGTCCCGGGTACCTCATCGAGGGGCTCGGGGCGTTCGCCGCCGGACGGATCGACGCCGCCGGGCTCGCCGAGCTGGAGAGCCGGGCGCTGGCCGACACGATCAGCCGGTTCGAAGAGACCGGGTCGCCGGTCGTCTCCGATGGCGAGCAGGGCAAGCCGAGCTTCGCGACGTACCCGCTCGCGGGGCTCAGCGCGCTGGCGCCCGACGGCGTCGTCATCCCGTTCGCCGACGGGCACACCCGGCAGCTGCCGCGGCTGACCGCGGGCCCGTTCCGCTACGCGACCCACGCCGACGAGTACCTGACGCGGGCGAAGGCGCTCACGGACAAGCCGGTCAAGCAGGCCGTCATCGCCGCGTCCGCGCTCTCGCTGATCTACCCGGCCGACGGCATCGACGGGTACTCGCAGGAGCAGTTCGTCGCCGACTTGGTGAACGAGGCCGAGGCGGACATCCGGCGCAGCCTCGACGCGGGGGCGCACAGCGTGCAGATCGACTTCACCGAGGGACGGCTGTCGCTGAAGCTCGACCCGTCCGGTGGGCTGCTGCGGCAGTTCGTCGACCTCAACAACGCGGTCCTCGACCGCTTCACGGCGGAGGAACGCGCGAAGATCGGCGTCCACACCTGCCCGGGCGGCGACCAGGACTCGGTGCACAGCCTCGACGTCGGCTACGCGGGCCTGCTGCCGGCGCTGTTCGAGCTGAAGGCCGGGAACTTCTACGTTCAGCTGGCGAGCGAGGCCGAGCCGGCCGCCGCGCTGGAGGTGATCCGGGACAACCTCGGCGCGGACCAGCGGATCTTCGTCGGGGTGATCGACCCGATCGACCCGCGGGTGGAGACGCCGGAGGAGGTCCGCGACCGCGTGCTCGCGGCGGCGAAGTACCTGCCGGCCGACCGGCTCGGCACGTGCGACGACTGCGGGTTCTCGCCGTTCGCGGACGACACGTCGACCTCGCGCGACATCGCGTTCGCGAAGATCCGGGCGCGCGTCGAGGGAACGCTCCTGGCGGCCGACCAGCTGTGACGCTGCCTGAGGGCCCGCACCGGCGGGCCCTCAGGCCGTTTCGGCGGCGACCTTCAGCCCGAGCGCGACGAGCACGCTGCCCAGCACGGCGTCGAGACCCCGCCGGACGCGTCCATCGCTGAAGAACCGCTTCAACGCGCCGACGACGAGGGCGAGGGCCGCGAACCACACGACGGTGCCGAGGGTCGCGATGGCGGCCAGTTCGAGCGTCTGCAGGGTGGCGCCGTCGGCCGGAAGGAACTGGGGCAGCAGGGCGAGGAAGTAGACGGCGACCTTGGGGTTGAGCAGGTTGGTGAAGAGCCCCTGCCGGAAGGCGGCGCCGGCCTTGAGGGCCGCTCGTTCGCGGGTTTCGCCGAGCTCCCGGTAGTCGCCGCGGCGCACGGCGAGCCAGGCCTTCACCCCGAGGAACACGAGGTAGGCCGCCCCGACGAGCTTGACGACGCTGAAGGCGACGGCCGAGGCGGTGAGCACGGCGGCCACCCCGAAGGCGATGGCGACGACCCAGGCGAAGACCCCGAGCGAGATCCCGGCCCCGGCGGCGACCCCCGCCCGCTTGCCCCCGGCGAGCGACGACCGGGTGACGACGACGAAGTCCGGCCCGGGCGACATCGCGCCGAGGATGACGACCAGCAAGAAGGACGCGGCGGTGGCACCGGGGATCATGCGCTGAGGATACGACGTGCGGGCCACCGGTTTTCCGGCCGAACCGCCGCCGGGAAGAACCGCGCGCCTCCCGGTGTTCGATCAAGCGATGACCCGGCACACAACGCCGATCGTTCGAATTTGAACTTCCGGTAGGGTCGATCACGTGGGCGATCCCAGGGGAGAAGGCATGACGGCTGAGGTGCGGACGCGGGTGCGGATCCCGCTGCGGCTGCACGGCGGCGTCGAGGTCGATGCCGAGGCCGTCACCTTCCGGGGACTCGACGACGGCGGTGAGCACCTCGCCCTCGTCCTCGGTACCCCCGGGGACGTGCCGCTGGTGCGGCCGCACTCCGAATGCCTCACCGGGGACGTCTTCGGGTCCGCGCGCTGCGATTGCGGGCCTCAGCTGGCCGAAGCCGTCGAACGGATCTCGGAAGCCGGCGGTTACCTGCTCTACCTGCGCCAGGAAGGCCGGGGGATCGGTCTCTACAACAAGCTCGACGCGTACGCGCTGCAAGACCAGGGCCTCGACACCTACGCCGCGAACGCCGCGCTCGGCCTGCCCGAAGACGCCCGTGACTACACCGTCGCCGCGCAGATGCTCGAAGCTTTGGGTGTCGCGAAAGTGGACCTGCTGTCGAACAACCCCGACAAGGTCGCGCAGCTCGAAACGGCCGGGATCGGCGTGCGCGAGCAGGTGCCGACCGGGGTCTTCGCCACCGAGAACAACGTCCGGTACCTCCGCGCGAAAGCCGAGCAGACCGGGCACACGCTGCCCGGATTGGCCAGCTAAGCCAGCCGCTGGGCCGCCGCGGCCGCCGGGCTCGTGGTGAGCTTCTCCAGGAGTCCGATGAGGACCGTCTGCTCCGACGGCGTCAGCGACGCCGCCCACGCCTGCTCGCGCGCGTTGTGCGCCTGGTAGGCGTCCGTCACCGCCGTGTGCCCCGCTTCGGTCAAGGCCAGCCGGACCGCGCGGCGATCGCTCGGGACCTGGGTGCGCGTCACCAGCCCGTCCCGCTCCAGCGTCTTGACCAGCGCCGACACCGCCGCGCGGCTCATCCCGGCCAGGCGTGCCGCGTGGCGGGACTCCAGCGGGCCGGCCAGCCACAGCACGAACAGCACCCGGAACCCGCCCCAGCTCAGGCCGCGCGGCCGGTGGACCGTCGACTCCCAGTCGTAGACCAGCGCGCCCGCCAGCCGGTGCAGCGTGAGGCCGAGGCGCATCGCGACGGGGTCGGTGTCCGGCAGCTCCGCCTTCGTCTTCCCGATCGCGTAGTCGACGAACGAGAGGTAATCCAGGTCTTCGGCCGGTCGGTCGGTCATGCGGCCCAGGTTAGGTGAAAGGGTTCCGTGCGCCGGTGCGGCGGGCTACTGTGACCGGCGAGATAGTCAAACCTTTGATGATCAAAGGAGCGCTCGCCGTGACGAAGAAAGCCTTCGCCTCTTCGGCCGACCTGGCGGAGAAAGCGCAAACCCTGGAAGTCCTCGCGGACGGCGTCTACGCGTTGACCGCCGAGGGCGACCCGAACATCGGCGCGATCGAGGGCGAGGACTTCCTCGTCTGCTTCGAGGCGCTGGCCACCCCCGTCGCGGCTCGCGAGTGGCTCGCGAAACTGCGGGAGCACACCGACAAACCGGTGCGCTACCTGGTGTTGAGCCACTACCACGCGGTGCGTGTGCTGGGCGCGTCGGCGTTCGACGCCGACGTGATCGTCGCGCACGAGAACACCCGGGCTCTGGTCGCCGAGCGGGGCAAAGAAGACTGGGCGAGCGAGTTCGGCCGGATGCCGCGGCTGGCGAAGGGCGCCGACTCGGTGCCGGGCCTGACCTGGCCGACGCTGACCTTCTCCGACCGGCTCACCCTCGACCTCGGCGGGGACCGCGGCGACCTGGTCCTGCAGTACTGCGGCCGCGGCCACACCGAAGGCGACATCGTGGCCTGGCTGCCGCGCCAGCGGATCCTCTACGCCGGCGACCTCGTCGAAGCCGAAGCCGCGCTGTACACCGGCGACGCGTTCCACCGCGACTGGGCGTCGTCCACTTTGGACCGCGTCGGTGCGTTCGGGGCCGAGACGCTGATCGGCGGCCGCGGCGGCGTGAGCCGTGGCCGCGAAGCCGTCGAGGCCGCCATCGCCCAGACCCGGCACTTCCTGGACACGATGATCCGCGAGGTCGGCGCGGCCCGCGACGCCGGCGGCACGCTGAAGGACGCCTTCGAGCGCACCCACGCGGCCCTCGTCGGGCAGTACGGCCAGTGGCCGATCTTCGAGCACTGCCTGCCTTTCGACGTCTCGAGGTTGTGGGACGAACTCGGCGGCGTCGAGCGGCCGGTGGTGTGGACGGCCGAACGCGACCGCGAGGTCTGGGACCAGCTCCAAGGATGAGCGTCGCCGTCCTGGGCAGCGGCCCGGTCGGCCAGACGGCCGCGCTGTTGCTGGCGCGCTGGGGCGTACCCGTGGTGCTCGTCGACGAGCACGAGGTGCGCGACCCCGTGGGGTCCAAGGCCATCTGCCAGCAACGGGACACGCTCGACGTCTGGGCGTCGCTCGGCGCCGGCTGCCTCGCCGAGGAAGGCCTCACCTGGACGACCGCGCGGACGTTCCACCGCGACGCCGAGCTGTTCTCGCTGAACCTGCCCGACGGCGGTTCGGCCCTGCCGCCGTTCGTCAACCTCTCGCAGGCCCGCGTCGAGGAGGTCCTGGACGGCTTGATCGCGCGGCAGCCGCTGATCGACGTCCGCCGCGGCCACCGCGTCACCGGCGTGAGCCAGCCGGGCCGCGTCGTGGTCGAGTGCGCGACGAAGGACGGGCCGCGCCGGATCGAAGCCGACTACGCGATCGCGTGCGCCGGTGCCCGGGGCGACACGGTGCGGCGGGCGCTCGGGCAGCGCCTCGACGGGGTGTCCTTCCGGGACCTGTTCCTGATCTGCGACATCCGCGCCGACCTGCCGGGCTGGGCGGCCGAGCGCCGGTTCCACTTCGACCCGCCGTGGAACCCGGGCCGCCAGGTGCTCATCCACCCGTGCCCGGGCTCGCAGTTCCGCATCGACTGGCAGGTCCCGGAGGACTACGACCTCGCGGCCGAGGAGTCGGGCGGCGCGCTGGACGCGCGGATCCGGGCGATCATCGGGCCGGTGCCGTACGAGGTCGCCTGGCGCTCGGTGTACCGGTTCCACACCCGCCTGGTCGAGCGGATGCGCGTCGGGCGGGTCCTGCTCGCGGGGGACTGCGCACACCTGGTCGCGCCGTTCGGGGCGCGCGGACTCAACTCCGGCGTCGCCGACGCCGAGAACGCGGCGTGGAAGCTCGCGTGGGTCCTGCGCGGCCACGCGGGCGACGAGCTGCTGGAGAGCTATCACGCCGAGCGGCACGCGGCGGCGGTGGAGAACGCGGCCGTCACCACGGCCACGATGGACTTCCTGGTACCCCAGGACACCGAGCGGCACCGGCGCCGCTCGGACGTCCTCGCCCGCGCGGTGCACGACCCGGCCGCGTGCGAGCAGGTCGACTCGGGCCGGCTGGCCGAACCGTTCTGGTACGCGGATTCGCCGTTGACCACGCCCGATCCGCGGCGCCCGTTCGCCGGCCGGCCGCCGCGCGGGGCGGTGCCGCCGCCCGGCGCCGGGATCCTGCTGCCCGACGTGACCGTCCCGGGTGGACGGTTGCGCGATCTGGCCCGCGAAGGCTTCCTGCTGCTGACCACGCCGGGCGTGGACCCCGCGGGGATGCGCTCGGCGGAGATTCCGGTGGGCGGAGCGCTCGGCGCGCGCCCGGGCGAAGCCTGGCTGGTCCGCCCGGACGCGTACGTCGCCGCTGTGCTGGACCGTCCCGCGCCGGACGACGTGACTGCCGCCGTCCGGCGCGCGACGGGCTTTCCTCAGGGATAGTTGTTCAGCGGGCTCACCTGGTGGGCCGTGTTGGCCGGGTCACCGGTGTCGTTGATGACGTGGGCGATCGTGCCCACGCCGCCGAGCGACACCGAGACCAGGTTGTGGAACCGGACCCCGCCGTTGTTCGGGACCTCGAAGGAGTGACCGGCCACAATGGACGGATTGGTCTGGAAGAAGCAGTAGCTGCCCAGACCCCACCCTTCGTGGCTGGTCACCGAGTCGGCCACCTTGTACGCCGCCCAGCCCTGCCGGCCGCCGCCGCTGGACCACGAGCCCTGGTCCGGCGGGTCGTACGGCATCTCGTTCTGGAAGAAGTACGTCCGCCCGCCGTTGCCGTTCCAGAGCACCTCGTACTGCTGGTAGTGCTCGACGAACAGGCCGTACATCGTCACGTTCGCGCCGTTGACCACCAGGCCGTTCGCCGCGGTGTTGACGTTCCAGCCGACGCCGTTCGAGTGGTCGCCGCGCCACAGCCACATGTGGTCACCGATGACGTTGTTCGAGTTGACGACCAGCGTCTGCGTGGCCTTCCCGACGGCCGCACCGCCGATCCGGAAGAACACGTCGTGCAGCGACGTCGGGTCGGCCGCGTGGTTGGCGTTCGACCCCGGCTGCCCGACCTGCACCAGGACCGGTGAGTTCACCGCGCCCGCGTCGATCAGCAGCCCGGCGATCTTGACGCCGTCCACATCGGACGTCGTGATCGCCGCGGTGCCGTTGGTGGGCTGCAGCGTCGCCAGCCCGAGTCCGAGCACCACGGTGTCCGGGCGCGTGACGTTCAGCGCCTGGTCGAGGTGGTACACGCCCGGCGTGACCAGCAGGTTCTTGCCCGCGGCCAGTGCGGCGTTGAGCGTCGCGGCCGAGTCGGACGGCTTGGCGACGTAGAACTCGCTGAGCGAGATCGACTGCCCGGCCGGGGCGCCGTGGCCCCAGCTGGTGCCCTGCGAGTTCTGCCGCAGCGCCGGGACGAACACGTTGTAGCTGCCCGAACCGTCGACGTAGAGGAACGGCTTCTCGCGGATCACGGGCGTCTGGCCGACGACCGTCTCCGGCGGGTTCGGGAACGACGCCGGCGGGGTGCCGGTCGAGCCGACGAACACCATGTTCCACACGCCACCCTGCCAGCCGCCGAGCTCGCTGTTGCGGGTGAGGAACTGCTGCTGCGAACCGGAAACGGCGACACCGTCGATCTTGCTGTCGGCGATCAGGCCACCGCTGGCCCAGCCGTCACCACCGTTCCACAGCTGGATCTGGCTGCCCTTGAGGTGCATCCGGCGGTAGGGCGCGGCCTGCGCGACGGCCCAGCGTTCGACCTGGCCCGCCGGCAAGGTCACCGAGAGGTTCTCGGCGGAGCGCCAGAAGTTCTGCGTCGCGTTGCCCTTGTTGGCCGGGTTGTCGCCCTGCTGCAGCCAGTCCGCCTCGACGCGGACGTGGCCGTTGAGGTTGACGTCGTCGGGGGACAGGCCGAGGCCCGCGACCTGCTCGTAGAAGCCGAGGTTGACGTCGGCGGCATAGGTGCCCGGCTTGAACAGCACGGCGTAACGCTCGGAACCGAACTGGTTGGTGTGCTGCTGGTTCGCCAGCTGCGTCAGCCGGTTCTGGATCGTCGCGGCCGGGGTCGACGGGTCGAACACCGACACGTTCGGCCCGAGGTCCGGGTTGCGCGGGTCGGTCGGCGGGATGGTCGTCCCGCCGCCGGTGCCGTGCACGGCGACCTCCCAGAGGGAGTAGCCGTAACCGGTGGCCCGCTGGGTGCCGTAGACCCGCAGGTAGCGGGCCGTGCCGGTGACGGGCACCGTCTGCGTGCCGCCGGCGCCGGTGGTGGTCGTGTACGCGTCGGTCCAGCTCGTGCCGTCGTTGGAGAGCTGTACGGAGAACGCTTTCCCGTACGCGGCTTCCCAGGTGAGGACCACGTCGCAGAGCTGCTGCGCGGAACCCAGGTCGACCTGCAGCCACTGCGGGTCGCTGAACGCGCTGGCCCAGCGCGTGCCGGTGTTGCCGTCGACCGCGGCGGACGCGGGCGTCCCGCCGTTTTCGGTCGAGGACGCGGTCGCGGCGCGGCCCTGCGCGAGGTTGGTGGATCCGCACGCGGCGGCCTGGGCCGGTGCGGAACCGACGACCGCGGCGGTCGTCACCGCGGTGACGAGGGTGGTCGCGAGCACGAGGAGGCGGTGAACCGGGGAGAACGTCGTTGATCTCATCTGCCTGCCTGATCGGGGGGAGGACGTCCGGAAGGGGCCGCGCGGCGGTGCCGGGCGGCGGCGGACCGGGCGAGCCCCACAGCTCGCGCCGGCGTCGGGTGGTGCGGCGGGTTCGCGTCCGCGGCCCCCGCCCGGCACCGTGAGCCGGTGGAGCGGTGCCGAGTGGGTGCGACGGCGCGAACCGGTCAGCCCGAAGAGGTGCGTTTCGCGGCGGAACCATCCCGGGTGGCGGTCACGGAACCGGTTCCGACCGGCGGCTCGAAGTTAACAGCGCGCGTGTCGGCGGAGTCAAGGCTCCGGCGTGGATTCGTTCTCCCGGACCAGTCCTGCCGGTGGTCCGTGACCGTCCGGCGCAGCGCCGTTGACATTTTACGGCTCTTTATTTATATCCTGAAGTAAGAGCGTGCCGACGAGCGGGACCCACACCCGCGCCGAGGACCACGTGAGCCGATCCGCGCCGGGGCAAAGCCGTCCCGGTGCCGGTTCGCCGTGGAGGTGCCCATGCAACGCCGCATGCCGAGGACCGGTGTTCTCGCCGTCCTCGCCCTGACCCTGGCCGCCCTGCTCACCGCACCGGTGGCCCAGGCCGCGCCCACCCTGCTCTCCCAAGGCCGTCCGGTGACGGCGTCCTCGACCGAAAACGGCGGAACACCCGCGTCCGCCGCGGTCGACGGCGACCCCGGCACCCGCTGGTCCAGCGCGTTCAGCGACCCGCAGACGCTGCAGGTCGACCTCGGCTCCACCCAGCAGCTGTCGCAGGTCGTGCTGAACTGGGAAGCCGCCTACGCCAAGGCCTTCACGATCCAGGCGTCCGCCGACGGCGCGACCTGGACGTCGCTGTACTCGACGACCACCGCCACCGGTGGCACGCAGACGCTGAACGTGACCGGCAGCGGCCGGTACGTCCGGCTGACCGGCACCCAGCGCGCCACGCAGTACGGCTACTCGCTGTGGGAGTTCCAGGTCTACGGCGGAGGCGGCACGACCCAGCCCGGGGACGTCCTGCTGTCCTACGGCAAGCCGGGCACGGCCTCTTCGTACCAGGACGACGGCAACTGCCCCGGCTGCCTGCCGGCGAAGGCGTTCGACCACGACCCGGCCACGCGCTGGGCGACCAGCGCGACCACCGGCTGGGTCGACCCGGGCTGGATCCAGGTCGACCTCGGCGCGGTCGCGGCCGTGCACCAGGTCGTCCTGCAGTGGGACCCGGCCTACGCGGTCGCGTACCAGCTCCAGGTGTCGAACGACGGCGCGAACTGGACGTCGCTCTACTCGACCACCACCGGCAAGGGCTTCAAGGAGACGCTGACCGTCAACGGCAGCGGCCGGTACGTCCGGATGTACGGCACCGCGCGTTCGAACGGCTACGGCTACTCGCTGTGGGGCTTCGACGTCTACGGCACCGGCGGCAACCCGACGACTCCGCCGCCCGCGCCGCCGGCCCCGCACTTCCCGGGCACGCTGGTCTGGAGCGACGAGTTCAACGGCGCTTCGGGCGCGGGCCCGGACGCGAGCAAGTGGACCGCCGAGACCGGCCCGGGCGTGAACAACGAGCTCGAGTACTACACGAACAACAACAACGCCAAGCAGGACGGCCGCGGCAACCTCGTCATCCAGCTCCGCCGCGAAGCCACTCCGGGCAGCGCCTGCCCGCCGGACCCGATCAGCGGCAGCACGACGTGCCAGTACACCTCGGGCCGGATCAACACCGCGGGCAAGTTCAGCTTCACCTACGGCCACGTCGAGGCGAACATCAAGGTGTCCGGCACGCAGGGGCTGTGGCCCGCGTTCTGGCTGCTGGGCGCGAACTTCTTCAGCGGCACGCCGTGGCCGAACTGCGGTGAGATCGACATCATGGAGCACGTCGGGAAGTCGCCGAACCTGGCCTACTCGACCATCCACGCCCCGGCCTACAACGGCGCCGGCGGCATCGGCGCGCCCCTGGACCTCGGCCAGGACGTCTCCGCCGGCTTCCACAAGTTCGGTCTCGACTGGGACGCGTCGCACATGACCTTTTACGTGGACGGCAACGCGTTCGAGACGATCAACCGCGACACCGTCGAGAGCACGCGCGGGCCGTGGGTCTACGACCACCCGTTCTTCCTGATCCTCAACAACGCCATCGGCGGCGACTTCCCCGGTCCGCCGGGAGCGGGAACCGTGCTCCCGCAGGACATGGTCGTCGACTACGTGCGGGTCTACCAGTAAGGGCCGGGTCCCGGCGGCGGCTCGCGCTCGTCGCCGGGGCCGCGGTCGCCGCCGGGCCTGGTCGCCGACCCCCAGACCCTGCAGGTCGACCTCGGCGTGCGCACCCGCTCGACCAGGTCGTTCTCCAGTGGGAGGCGGCCTACTCCAGGCGCGCACGGGACCGGGTCGGGGACGGCGAACGCGGGCCAGTACCGCGTCTACCTCGGCGATTCCTCGCGCACCGTCCCGCTTTCGGCGGCGCCGACCGTCTCCTGAGTCGACTCCCGGATCACCAGGGAGGTCGGGACGATCAGCGGCTCGTCCGGCTGGGGTGCCCCACCCAGCTGGGCGAGCAGCTGCCGGGCCGCCGTCTCGCCCATCTGCCGCAGGGGCTGGCGGATCGTCGTCAACGCGGGCTGGGTGTGCGCGGCCAGGGGGATGTCGTCGAAACCGACCACGGCGACGTCCGCCGGCACTGCCCGCCCGGCCTTCCGCAGCCCGGCCAGCACCCCGGCCGCGGTGAGGTCGTTGTGCGCGAAGACGGCGTCGAACGACGGGCCGGTGGCGAGGAGCTGCAGGATCGCCGCCTCGCCGCTTTCACTCGTGAAATCGCCTTCGATGACCAGATTCGGGTCCAGGACGAGCCCGGCTTCGCGGATCACGTCGCGGAAGCCGTTGAGCCGGTCGGTCGTGCAGCCGAAGTCGCGCGGACCGGTCACGGTGGCGAGCCGCGTGCGGCCGGTTTCGAGCAGGTGCCGGGCCGCGGCCGCGCCGCCCTGCCGGTTGTCGGTGCCCACCGACGGGAACGCGGGCCGGCGCCCGCGGTCGTCGATCACCACCACCGGCAGCCCCGAGTCGTGCAGCACGCGCAGGTGCCGCACGGCGTCGGGCGGTTCGACGAGCAGCAGCCCGTCGAACGCCTTCGCCGACACCTGCCGGGAGAACTCCCCGAGGGAGTCCGCGCCGCGGTTGGCCGTGGACAGCAGCAGCCCGTAGCCCTTGGCCTCCACGACGTCGGCGACGCCTTGGAGCACCTCGCCCATCCACGGCCAGGTCAGCCCGGGCACCAGCATCCCGACCGTCCGGGTCACGCCCCGCGCCAGCCCGACCGCGCCGGCGCTCGGGATGTACCCGGTCGCCGCGATCACCTCGCGCACCCGGATCGCGGTCGCCGCGTCCACATCGGCCTTGTTGTTGAGCACTCTCGACACGGTCGTCTTGCTCACCCGGGCGCGGCGGGCGACCTCGGCGATCGTGACGCGCATCCGTCCTCCCGGGCAGGCGTGACCTGTGGTGCCAAGGTACTCGCCCCGGGGCCCGCCGCGAGCGCTGCGAGATCGATCAAGTGCGGACGGAAATCCGCACGAGGCTCGCGTCGCCGTCCCGCCAGCCCGTCCGGACCGCCACGTACCGGGCCGGGCCGGTGCCCGCCGTCCGGTACGTGACGCCGTCGGTGCTGGTTTCGATGCTGGCCGAGGGCCGGCGGCCGGGTGTCCAGGCCAGTTCGACCGCGGAAACCGCCGCCACCGCCCCGAGATCTACGACCAGCCGGCCGTTCGGGCCGGGCCGCCACGCCGTCGCCGGGTCGTCGTCGACGGCCGCCGCGGGGCTCGACATCCCGGGCGGCAGGGGAGCCGCGGGGAAGGTGGTCCGGCCGAGCGCGAGGTCGGCCAGGGGGTACGGGCGGACGTCGCCGAACACGACCGGGACGCTCCGGCGCGGCGGCAGCACCACCGGCCGCGGCCGGCCGCCCTCCGGCGTCACCGCGACGACCACCGGGAGGGACCCCGGTGCGGTGAGGTCGACCCGGCTCGCGTCGCGCACGACCGCCTTGAGCCCGGCCGGGCCCCGGACGGTGAACCGCGGCGGTTCGATGCGGCCTTCCGCCGCGGCCAGGGCGTAGGAGACTTCGGTGCCGGTCCGGGTGACGGTCTGCTCGCCGCGGTACAGCCGGTACGCGCCGCCGTCCTGGGGGAGGGTCGCCGTGCCGCTCGCCGCGGCGCCGGAAAGGTTGACCAGCACGAGGAAGCCGTCGGTGACGGTCGCGCGGACCGCCGGCGTGCCGGTGGTGGCGCGGGGGCGGCCGGCGAGCTCCGGCGCGTTCGCCGGGTCCGGGTACAGCTCCGCGAGCAGCGGTGCGGCGGGGCCGTCGGAGAGGGTGACGCGGTCGCCGGTGACCGTCACCGGGTTCGGGCCGTCGACGACGATCCCGGCCCGGCCGTCGACGTCCAGCCAGCCCTTCGAGCTGCGCAGCGCGGGTACCGGGTAGGTCGCCACGGCCGTCCAGGTCGCGCCGTCCGGCGAGGTCTCGACGCGGTACTTGCGCCCGGCGGCCGCTTCCCAGCTCAGCCGGACCCGGTCGATGACCTGCGGGGTGCCGAGGTCGATCGCGAGCCAGCTGTCCGCCCGCGGCCGGTCCGATGTGGACACTGCCCAGCGCGTGGCGGGGTCGCCGTCGTTCGCGTACCTGGCTTCTTTGCCGGAGCTGGCCGAAGACGCCGACGCGGTGCCCGCTCGCGCGAGGTCCGGGCCGACGCCGTCGCGGACTTCCAGGGCCCAGAGGGAATAGCCGTACGTCGGGTCCGGCTGGACGCCGAGCATCCGGACGTGCCGGGCGGTCACCGGTGCGAAGGTCAGGTCGTCGGTGCGGGCACCGGTCGGTGCGGCCTGCGCTTTGAGCGTGACCTTGCCTTCGGCCGCGGTGTAGGTGCGGTCGCCGTCGAGGCCGGGAACGCCCGGCATGGTGAGGTTGTAGACGTTCAGGACGCCTTCGCTCTCGGCGACGCCGGTGCTGGCGTACACGGCGGCCCCGGTGGGAAGGGTGGCGAGCGCGGCGTACCCGGCGTCGAAGCGCAGGACGCCGATCGTGCCGTCGAAGCCGTCGCGAACCTTCTCGTAGGTCGTGGCGTGGCGTTCCCTGACCGCGACGTTCGTGGCGGGAAGCAGCATCGGGTTGGCGCCGCCGAGCACGAACAGCCAGTCGTCGTGGTGCGGCTGCCAAGCGAACTTCACGAAGCCGGGCTTGGTCACCGTCGCCGCCCAGGCGGCGGGGGAGCGGTGGGCCAGCAGGCCGGGCCCGGCCCCGAAGTCGGCGACCCCGGCGGCGTGCGTGTCGAACTCGTTCTTGGTCGCCGGCGCGAGGGGGCCTTGATGCTGGGCGCGCCACTCGTGGAGCAGGTAGCTGATGGCGAGTTCGGCGCGGGCCTCCGGCTCGTACTTCGGTTCGCCGGAGAACTTCGTGATCCGGTCGGCGGGCGCGTAGGCCTGGTAGGGCTCGAGGCGCGCGGCGAGGTCGGCTTCGGCGCGGGCGGCGTGGCGGTCGCCGAGCACCTGGGCGCGGAAGGCGAGCGGGATGACGTCCCGGCCGTAGAGGTGTTCGCGGTCGGCGACCATCGGCATCAGCGGCTCGCCGGCGTCGCTGGTCATCAGCAGCATGGTGCGCCAGAGGAGCTCGCCGTTCGGCTGGGCGGTGAGGACTTCGGGCAGCGGCGTGCCGGCCGCCAGGAAGTGCATCGCGTTGCGGCCCGAGGTGCGCCACAGTTCTTCCTGGTAGTGCGGGCCGAACGAGCCGTGGTTCTCGACGAGGAAGGTGTCGTAGAGGTTGGTGGCGGTGTTGGCGGAGACGGGGACGCCGTCGACGAGCCGCGGGTTCGCCAGGTCGGCGGCCGGCAGCCCGCCTTCGTTGCGGCTCCAGGTACCGAAGGCGTCCCGCCACGCCTGGGCCCGTGCGTCCTTCGGCGCCCACGCGAGTGCGGGGGCGAGGGACTGCGCGTAGACACCCATCTCTTCGAGCTTGGTGTCGCCGACGAAGCCGCCCTTCCGTCCGTTCGGCGTCCAGCTGCCGGACGTGGGGTCGTCCCGGTCGCCGAGGGCGGTCGTGTAAGCGGCCTGTTCGGTCGTGATGCGCTCGACGTTCGCCCTGGTGGCGTCGTCGAGGTCCGTCCACAGGAGACGGGCGGCGAGCACGAAGTACGACTGGAAAGTGGTGTCGAAGAACAGCTTCCGGCCCCACTCGGTACCGCCGGTGAGCAGGTTCGACGCGGCGAAGTGCTCGATGGTGGCGAGGGTGTGGGCCTTGAGGGTCGCTTGGCTGACGCCGGCCGCGGTTTCGTCGTAGCCGGGGCGGGTGAGGAGGAGCGCGTTGCCGAGGACGACGGCGAAGGTGAAGTCCTTCGCGGGGTAGATCCCGGCCGCGGCGTCGAACTGCTGCTCGGCCCAGCGGGTGTGCCGGAGCAGGACGCGCAGGTAGGTGGCGGCCACCGGGTCCGGCGGTCCGCCGGGTGCCCGGCCGCTCGCCGTCCCCGCTGCCGCCGCCACTCCCGGCAGCAGTCCCGAGGCCAGGAAGGCCGCGACGCCGCCCGCGCCCAGGAGGGCTTTCCGCCGGTTCAACTCACCCATGGTCCGGTCTCCGCTCGATGACAACCTTGTCAGCGCGGATTCTGTGACGGCTTCCCGTGGCGAGGCAAGCCCGGTGGCTGATCCCGTCCGCTTTCGGACAAGGTCAGGGTAATTCGTATAACGGCCTATACCACCAGGGTTGGTCGCGCCGGCTTCGCAGTGTCTTGAATGAGTCGTTCAGGACCTCCGAAGACCTGAATGACTCATTCAAGACCTTGGGGCCGGGCTGATGGGAGCAATCTCACCGGGGCCGGGCGTCCCCGCCGTGTTGAGATGACAACGTGATCACCGGCCCCGGCGTCTTCCTTCTGCTCGTCCTGGCCGGCGTGGGGGCCGGGCTGACCGGGTCCATCGCCGGGCTGGCCTCGCTCGTCTCGTACCCTGCCCTCCTCGCCGCGGGTCTCCCGCCCGTCACCGCCAACATCACCAACACCGTCGCCATGCTCGGCACCACCGCCGGAGGCGCCGCCGGCGCGCGGCCGGAACTGGCCGGCCAACGGCGGAAGATCATCCCGCTCTGCGTCATCACCACGGTCGGCGGCGCGTGCGGCGGACTGGTCCTGCTCTTGACCCCGGCCGACGCGTTCACCGCGATCGTCCCGTGGCTGATCGGCGGGGCCTCGATCGTCCTGATGGCCGGGCCGCGGCTGCGCCGGCTGGCGGAAGGCGCCGAGCACCACGGCCTGCGCCCGGCCACCGGCGTCGCGGCCTTCGGCATCGGCATCTACGGCGGCTACTTCGGCGCGGCCGCGGGCGTGCTCATGCTCGCGTTGCTCGTTTCCGTCTGGACTCAGCCGCTCGCCCGGACGAACGCCGCGAAGAACCTGGTCACCGGCTCGGCGAACCTGCTCGCCGCGATCGTCTTCGCCGTCACCGGCAAGGTCGTCTGGCCGGCCGCCCTCGCCGTCTGCCTCGGCTCCCTCGGCGGCGGGTGGCTGGGCGCGACGCTCGTGCGCCACCTGCCCGCGACGCCGTTGCGCATCGGGATCGGCATCGCCGGCCTCGGCTTGGCCGTGGTGCTGGCGTTCTCCTGAAAAAAGGGCATGATCGGCGGGGTATCGGCGAGCAGGAGACCAGATGAGCATTGTCGGGACCCGGGTGGTCCGCCAGGAGGATCAGAACCTGATCACCGCGGGCGGCACCTACGTGGACGATCTGCGGGAGGAAGCGCTTTCCGGAGCCGCGCATGCGGTGTTCGTGCGCAGTCCTGTCGCGCACGCGCGGATCGAAAGCATCGATGTCAGCGAGGCGAAGGCGGCGCCGGGGGTGCTCGGCGTGTTCACCGCCGCCGACCTCGGCCTCGACCCGCACGACGCGGGGCCGGTGAAGGAGCCGTGGCTGGCGGGCGAGGTGGTGCGCTACGTCGGCGAGCCCGTCGCGCTCGTCCTCACGGAGGAGCGCTACCAGCTGGCCGACGCGGCCGAGCTGGTCGACATCGACTACGACCCCCTCGGCGCCGTCGCGAGCATTGACGCGGCGCTGGCGGACGAGACGCTGCTGTACCCCGAGACCGGCAGCAACGTCATGCAGGTCAACGGCACGAAGGAGTTCGACGACGGGATCTTCGCGGACTGCGACGTGGTCGTCACGACGACCATCGTCAACCAGCGCGTCGCACCCGCGCCGCTGGAAGTCCGGGGCGCGTCCTGCGCGTGGGGCGAAGACGGCAGGCTGACGGTCTGGCTTTCCACGCAGAACGCCCAGATCGCCCGCACGCAGCTGGCCATGAGCCTCGGCGTCGGCGAGGACAAGGTGCGCGTCATCGCGCCGGACGTCGGCGGCGGGTTCGGCGCGAAGATCGGCGCGGACCCCGAAGCGACCGTCCTCGGCTGGGCCGCGAAGGAGATCGGCCGGCCGGTCCGCTGGGTCGAGTCGCGCAGCGAGAACCTCACCTCGATGACGCACGGCCGCGCGCAGCAGAACACCGTGACCATCGGGGGCAAGCGCGACGGCACCGTCCTCGCGTACCGCCTCGACGTCATCCAGGACGCCGGCGCGTACCCGCGGACGTTGTTCCTGCCGACGCTGACGGAGCTCATGGCGGTCGGCGTGTACCGGTTCCCGAAGGTCGAGACGCGCAGCCGCGGGGTCGTCACGAACACGACGCCGATCGCGGCCTACCGCGGCGCGGGCCGCCCGGAGGCGACGGCCGCGCTCGAGCGGGCGATGGACCGCTTCGCCGGCGAGCTCGGCTTGGACCCGGCCGAGGTCCGCCGGGTCAACTTCATCCGGCCCGAGGAGTTCCCGTACCAGACGCCGACGGGCGCGTCCTACGACACGGGCGAGTACGCGGCGGCACTGGACAAGGCGCTCGAAACCGCCGGCTACGCCGAACTGCGCGCCGAACAGAAGCGGCGGCGCGAGGCCGGCGACCCGATCGAGCTCGGCCTCGGGATCGCGGCCTACGTCGAGATCACCGGCGGCGACTCCGGTGGCGAGAGCGGCCGCGTCGACATCCACCCGGACGGCTCGGTCGTCGCGTGGACCGGCAGCTCGCCGCACGGCCAGGGGCTCGGCACGTCGCTGGCGATGCTGCTGTCCGACCAGCTCGGCGTGCCGCTGGAGAAGATCACCGTCCGCCACGGCGACACCGACGAGGTGCCCAAGGCCGTCGGCACGTTCGGCTCCCGGTCGCTGCAGCTGGGCGGCTCGGCGATCCGGCAGGCGGCCGACGAGGTGATCGCGCAGGCCCGGGACCTGGCGGCGGACCTGCTGGAAGCGGCGCCGGACGACCTCGAGCTGGACGCCGAGCGCGGCGTCTGGCAGGTCCGCGGCGCGCCGTCGAGCTCCGTGCTGAGCTGGGCGCAGGTGGCCTCCGCCGCCGAGGGCAAGCTCTCGGCCGACGTCTGGTTCGGCGGCGGCAAGCCGACGTTCCCGTTCGGCGCGCACCTCGCTGTGGTCGAGGTCGACACCGAGACCGGCAAGGTCGACCT
The DNA here is from genome assembly GCF_055565395.1 of Amycolatopsis sp. NPDC028719. Taxonomy (NCBI): domain Bacteria; kingdom Bacillati; phylum Actinomycetota; class Actinomycetes; order Pseudonocardiales; family Pseudonocardiaceae; genus Amycolatopsis; species Amycolatopsis sp. NPDC028719. The sequence goes on along the minus strand of NZ_JBVHUL010000002.1, from coordinate 806,626 downwards.
GCGGCGGATCGTCGCCGTCGACGACGCCGGCCCGATCGTCAACCCGCTCACCTTCCGCGGGCAGCGCCACGGCGGGCTCGGGCAGGGCGCGGCGCAGGCGCTGATGGAAGTCGTCACCTACGACGAAGACGGCAACCCGACCACCGCGACACTGGCGGACTACTCGTTCATCACGGCCGTCGAGCTGCCGGACTTCGAGCTGGTCGACATGGCCACCCCGACCGACCGGAACCTGCTGGGCGTCAAGGGGATCGGGGAAGCGGCGACGATCGGCTCGACGCCTGCCGTGCACAACGCGGTGGTGGACGCGCTGAGCGAGCGCGGCGTCAAGCACCTGGACATGCCCACGACCCCGATCCGGGTCTGGGCCGCACTGGAAGCAGCCGGCAAGGAGAACGAGCAGTGAAGGTTTCGATCGAGGTCAACGGGCGGCCGGTGGCCGAGGAGGTGCCGGACCGGACGCTGCTGGTGCACTTCCTGCGCGACACCGCCGGGCTGACCGGCACGAACATCGGCTGCGACACGACGTCCTGCGGCGCCTGCACGGTGCTGCTCGACGGCGAGTCGGTCAAGTCCTGCACGGTGCTGGCCGCGCAGGCCGACGGCCACGCCGTCACGACGGTCGAGGGGCTGTCCTCTTCGGACGGTGAGCTGCACCCCGTGCAGCGGGCGTTCCGCGAGCAGCACGGCCTGCAGTGCGGGTTCTGCACACCGGGGATGATCATGGCGTCGGTGTCGCTGCTGGCCGACAACCCGAAGCCGTCCCGCGACGAGGTGCGCGCCGGGCTCGAGGGGAACCTCTGCCGCTGCACCGGATACCACAACATCGTGAGCGCCGTGATCGACGCTTCGGGACAGGAGGTGGGCGAGTGATCCCCGCCGAGTTCCGCTACGAGCGCGCGTCCACAGTGGACGAAGCACTGGCCCGGCTCGCGTCGCTGGGGGACGAGGCGAAGGTCCTCGCCGGCGGGCATTCCCTGCTGCCGCTGATGAAGCTGCGGCTGGCGGCGCCGGAGTACCTGATCGACATCGGGCCGGTCGACGAGCTCCGCTACGTCCGGCTCGAAGGCGACGAGGTCGTGATCGGCGCGTTGTCGCGGTACAGCGATCTCGTGCAGGATCCGGTGCTGCGGCAGCACGCGCCGCTGCTGGCCCACGTCTCCGGTGAGGTCGGCGACCGCCAGGTCCGCCACCGCGGCACGATCGGCGGTTCGCTGGTGCACGCGGACTCCGCGGCGGACCTGCCCGCGGCGGTGCTGGCGTCGGACGCGGTGCTGGTGGCGCGCGGCCCGGCGGGGGAGCGGCGGATCCCGGCGGCGGAGTTCTTCCTCGGCCCGTTCACGACGCCGCTGGAGCCGGACGAGCTGCTGACGGAGATCCGCCTGCCGGCGCAGACGGGACAGGACTGGGCGTTCCAGAAGTTCACCCGCCGCGCGATCGACTGGGCGATGGTGGGAGTGGCCGTCGCCGGCGGCCGCGTCGGCCTGGTGAACATGGGCGGAGTCCCGCTGCGGGCGTCGGCGACCGAAGCGGCGCTGGCCGCGGGGGCGTCTGCTGCCGACGCGGCCGAGTTGGCGGCCGAGGGGACATCCCCACCGGACGAGCCCCACGCGACGGCCGAGTACCGCCGTCATTTGGCGCGGGTCCTCACCCGGCGGGCACTGACCCGCTGAGCCTTGTCGCGATCACCGGCGCCCGTGGTGGCGCCGGTGATCGCGACGGCCGTTTTCCGCGAGTCTTCGTCGTTCGGCCGCGGCAAGATTTCGGTGTGAAGATCCCTGCGCACACGGCCATCGAGCCCGGCATCCTGTACTTCGGCACCCCGGTCGTCCTGATCTCCAGTTCCAACGAGGACGGTTCGCCGAACCTGGCCCCGATGTCCTCGGCGTTCTGGCTCGGCTGGCGCGCCATGCTCGGGCTCGGCGCCCGGTCCAAGACGGCGCAGAACCTGGTGCGCACTCGGGAATGCGTGCTGAATCTGCCTTCCGACGCGATGGCTCCGGCTGTCGACCGGCTGGCGTTGACCACGGGTTCGGATCCGGTTCCTGCCGGTAAGGCTTCTCGTGGGTACTTCCATGTTGCGGACAAGTTCTCGCGTGCGGGGCTGACTCCTGTTGCTTCTTCTACTGTTTCTCCGCCTCGAGTTGCCGAGTGTCCTGTTGCGATGGAGGCCGTGGTCGAGGCTGTGCATCCTGTTGCCGATGAGGATCCTTCGCAGCGTGGGGGGATCGTTGCCGTCGAGGTTCGGGTTCAGCGGGTTTTCGTGCACTCGGAGATCTTGGTTGATGGGAGCCCGGATCATGTCGATCCTGATGCCTGGCGGCCTTTGATCATGAGTTTTCAAAAGCTTTATGGGCTGGGGTCGCAGGTTCATCCTTCTACCTTGGCTCGGATTCCCGAGCGGATGTACCGTGGGCCGGATATTGAGCGGGCTCGTTCTGTTTCTGGGTCTCGTGGTTGATTTCTACTGATACAGCTTCGCCGGAACGTGGGAAATCGGTACTTCCTGGACAAACGCCGAAAACCCAGGCGCAACAACCTCCACGAACCCTTGCCGTTCGCAGCCTGAACAACCGAACACGGGAAAGGCCCGCAGCCCACCGGCGACGGGCCTACACCCACGCCTGGGAGCTCGCCTGTCCGACAAACAAGGTCGAGCGCCGCCAGTGCCGGCTGTTGACTGTCACCGGGTTCACGGTCCCGCCTACCGCGCGGGCTCACCGCGCCCCGAGCGGCTACCTGCGTGCTCGGCGATAGTGCGCTCCCCGCACCGGGTCTCGAGCTTCTCCGAGGTCAAGATTTCACTTGCCATGCGGGCTCGCCGCGCTCCGAGCGGCCACTTGCTTGCTCGGCGATCGGGCGTCGCCGGTGCGGGCCCTGAGCGTCTCCGCGGTCAAGATCCGGCCTGCCGGGCGGGCTCACCTCATTCGAGCACCAGCCCTGCGCTTCTTGGCGCTCGTCAGCCGCGCCTCGGCAAAGAAGGCCGGACCCAAGCAATGCTCCGCAGCCCCACACCTCAAGTCGCGTCGAGTTGGCCGAGCAGAGGTGCCAACGTCTCGATCCCCGCCGTCACCGCTTCCCGGCCCTTCGCCGAACTCACCGATGGCTGCTGCGTCATCAGCACCACGACGTACCGCCCACCCACCACTCCGGTCGTGTTCAGCACCAACGCATCCCGCAGGATCATCCACCCCTGCTTGATCTGCCACGGTCGCCCCGGCAAGCCGTCCGGGATGCCGAAGTACTGGTCCCAGCCGTCGTCCGCCGGGTCGCGGGCGTTGCCCAATGCCGCCAGCAACGGGGCCGATACCTCGTCCGGGATGACGTCCAGCAAGTACTCGTACGTCGCCACCACGTCGCTTGCGCTCGTCTTCGCCATTCCCCACTCGGTCGGGTCGGCCGGGGGCGTTGTGTGCCGCAGCCCGATCAGCGCCGCCGTGCGGGTCACGATCGCGGTGCCGCCGTTCTGCTCCCAGAATGCCGACGCGATCGCGTCGTTGCTGCCCTCCAGCATGTCCGTCAGGTCCTCGACCGCGCCCGCGTCCGGGAGCGCCCAGCCGTCGTTCGAACGGACCTCGTCGATCGCGATCAGCAGCTTGACCACCGAAGCCGTGTAGTACGGGCGGTCCGCGTCGAGTGCTGCCAGCTCCTTGCCCGACTCGCGGTCGTACAGGGCGAACCCGACACTCGTGCCGCGCGATGCCGCCGTCACCGCGTCGCTCACCTCGCCCGCCACCGACGACAAATCCGGGTACGGGACCGAGGACGTCGAGGCCACCGGGCTCACCGCCGTGTCCTCCGCCAACGCCGGGGGAGGAGCCGTGGTCGGGGTCACCCGGTGCCCGTCCACCACGACCACCGTCCCGGCCGTCAACGCGGCCGCCGCCAGCCCGGCGGCCACCAGTGTCCGGCGGATCCGTCTTCCCATGCCTGGTCAACGCCCGGCGACGGCGGATCGACCTGTCGTTTCGCTGTGCATCGCTGTGAAAACGCTGTGGCCCGGAAACGTGGTCCGAACACTGGGACGGCGACCCGGAAGGCGTAGCGTCACGTCGTGAGCGACTTGAAGATTCTGGTGGTGGGCGCCGGCGCGACCGGCGGGTACTTCGGCGGCCGGCTGCTGCAGGCGGGCCGCGACGTCACCTTCCTGGTGCGGCCGGGCCGGGCGAAGCTGCTGCGGGACCGCGGCCTGCGCATCACCGGCCTCGGTGAAGACACCGTTCTCGAACCGCCGCTCGTCGAGACCGGCACCCTCGACCGGACCTACGACCTCGTGCTGCTGGCCGTCAAGGCGACCGGCCTGAGCTCGGCCATCGACGATTTCGCCCCCGCGGTCGGCCCCGGCACGCTGATCCTGCCGTTCCTCAACGGGCTCGCGCACATCGACGTCCTCGACGCGCGGTTCGGCAAGGGTGCCGTGCTCGGCGGGGTCGCCAAAGTCCAGACCACCCTCGACGACGACGGCGCCATCCGGCGGCTCGGCCCGCTGCAGAGCCTGGCCTACGGCGCCCGCACGGAGCCCGCGCCCGAAAAGCTGCCTGACGTCGACGAAGCCCTCACGAACGCCGGGTTCGACGCCGCCCTGGACGAGCGGATCACCGAGTCGATGTGGGCGAAATGGGTGTTCATTGCCGCGATCGGCGCGGTGAACAGCCTGATGCGCGCCACGATCGGCGACGTCGTCGCGGTCCCCGGCGGCACGGAGTTCGCCGAAGCCGTCGTGGCCGAAGCGGCCGCCGTGGCCGAGGCCACCGGGTACCCGGTGCCCGCCGCCGACCTCGCGGTCACCCGCAAGACCGTCACCGACCCCGGGACGGGTGGATCTTCGCTCTACCGCGACTTGCTCGGCGGTCACCCCGTCGAGGGGGAGCAGATCTTCGGCGATCTCACCGCGCGTGCCCGTGAGCTGGGCATTGCGACCCCGCTACTCGATCTTGTCACCCTGCAGCTGCGGGTGCACCAGCACCGCATCGGGTGACCTGGTCACCGACCGCGCTTTGCCCGCGCAGTCCAGTGATCGTGGTCTTTCGGGCACCCGCGTGGCGGCGCCGACGCGGGGTACCCGGGCACTGATAACCTTCGGCAGGAAAGTTGCTTGAGGGTTTGACGAAAGAACACAGCGAGGGGAAATGGCGGACAGGTTCGAGTTCGTCCTCGAGGTCGTCGAAGCCCTCGTCGTGGGCCAAGCCACCGGCGGTGACGTGCGGCGCTACCCGCTGCGCGCGGGCAACCTCCCCGCGGACCCGCTGCGGTTCGTGCGGGTCGCGCGCCAGGTCTACGACGCGCTCGAGGAGCGACGGCTTTCGGTTTCGGGCGAGCTGCACCCCGGGGTGCGGACGGCGTTCGAGCTGCTGGCCGAACCGCGCGTTTCGGTTGCGGTGAGCGGGATCGACGGCCTCGGCGCCGACGTCGCCGTGCTGGTGGTCACCGACGGCGCCCAGGCGCTCGGCATCACCCAGGCCCCGGACACCGACGATCTGCTGTTCTCGCTGTTCGCCGACGAAGACCTGGTCGAGGTCGTCACCGGCGTGCTGCCGCCCGCCCCCGCCGCGACCACCGGCAAGCACGTCGTGCACCGCGCAGCCGGGCGCGAGGTTTCGGCCATGACGGCGAAGCGGATCGCGGACGCCGAGTTCGACGAGGAAGAGACCGACGCTTTCGGCATGATCGAGGTCAAGGCCGTGGTGCGGCCGGGCCGCCGGCCGCCGGCGCCGAAGCCGTCGGACGTCGCCGTGCTCGAGCGGGTCCTGGCCGAGCCGCGGCTGGGCGGTGGCCACATCGCCGTCACGGCGCAGAGCAGGCGCGGCGAGCGGCTCGCGGGCGAACCGCTGAGCTGGCTCGACACCGCCGACGGCCGCTACCTGGTGCACACCAAGACCGGCGAGGCCGGCGAACTCACGGCGGAGTACGTACCGGCCGGCCGCGCCGACCTCGCGCGCGCGATCCGCGAAGCGATCGCCGCCGTCTACTGACCGGGAAGGAACAGCTTCTGATGACGGAAGAGACCGAGGCGGCGGCCCAGGCTCTCCAGGCGACGATGCAGCTGCAGTCCGCCACGACGCCCGAGACCAAGACCATGGCGGCGCTCAGCGTCGGTCTCGCCGGCGCCCGGCTGAAGCAGCTCGCCAAGTCCGGTGGTTTCGCCATCGACGACACCACGGGCAACCAGCTGATCGAGGCCCTCGAAGGCGTGCTCGAGTCCCTGGAGCAGCGCTGGGCGAACCTCCAGCGGCTGCACGACGCGCCCGCGATGAGCCGGACCGCGACCGGCCAGTGGGTCTCCGCGCACATGGTCAGCACCGCGGCCGACGAGCACGGCCTGGTGACCCAGCTGCAGGCGGCGCGCCAGGAGTTCCCGACCTACATCGAGGCCATCAAGCTGGCCAAGCAGAACTACAAGTCCCGGGAAGAGACCACGCGCACGACGCTGACCTCGCTCCCGACCGCCGACCAGAGCTGAGGGAGACCGTGGCACCCACCGCCGAGTCCGTCTCGGACCCGTCGTCCCCGGACTACAACCCGCGCAGTCCGCTTTACGACGTGACTGCCGATTCGTCGTCGAAGTACTACGTCGGGCCGATCAAAACGGACAACACGCCCTCGGGCGACGAGATCCGCGAGATGGCGACCCAGCAGATCGACGACGAGATCCGGGCCGGCTGGCTCGGCCCGGCCGTCGACCCGGTGCTGCGCGACAAGAAGATCCAGGAGCTGTACCAGCAGCACCTCGACAACGCCAAGCACGGCCTCGACGAGGGTCTCGCCATGCGCGAGAACGGCGGGGCGCCGCGCACGCTGTGGGGCAACGCCAGCCACGAGCAGATGAACGACGCCATCACGCAGGACGCCAACCCGGCGACCGTCGCGGAGACGTCGGAGGAGTGGGTCGCGGTCGGCAACGACCTGGGCACGCACCAGAAGACCCTCGGCGACGCGATCAACGCGAGCACCAGCAACTGGCAGGGCGACGCCGGGGACGCCGTCCGCGAGCACCTCGCGGGCGTCGGCAAGTGGCTGGGCGCGACCGCGCAGGGCGCGACGCTCGCCGGCCGGCAGCAGGAGATCCACTCGCAGGCGCTCAACGAGACCCAGCGGCAGATGGCGGCCAACCCGCCGGTGCAGTTCGACCTGCAGAGCACCAACCAGCGCCTGATGTCGATGACCGACCCGGTGCAGTACGCGGCGGCGGCCGGCGAGGCCATGCAGACCTACCGGGCGCAGATGGCGGCCCGGGACCACGCGGCGCAGATCATGACCCAGTACGACGACACCATCGGCGGCGCGGTCGCGACGCCGAGGTTCCCGGCTCCGCCGAAGCTCCCGTCGGCCACCGCGACTCCGTACAGCGTCGGTACCCGGGCTTCGGGTGGCGCCGCCGCGAGCGCCGACCAGCCGCTGCTGGCGCGCTCGGCGATGGACCCGGCGCTGGACCCGGACGCGGCGGCCCGGCAGCGGGCGGGTCTCGACCCGGCCGCGCTCGACGGCTCGGGCGGTGCCGGTGGCAGCGGGGCCGGTGGCAGCGGTGCCTACGGCGGCGCGGGCATCCCCGGCGGCGGCTCGGGGGCCGGCGGTGCCGGGTTCTCCGGCAGCGGCATCCCCGGCGGCGGCGCGGGCGCGGGCGGCAGTGGCTTTTCGGGGAGTGGCATCCCCGGCGGCGGAATCGGCGCGGGTGGCAGTGGCGCCGGCGGCGCCGGCGGCGCGGGCTTCACCCCGCCGAACTTCGACGCCCCCGGCGGTCCCGGCGGCGGCAGCTTCTCCGGCGCCGGCATCCCCGGCTCGTCGATCCCGATCAGCGGCGACTCGACCACGTCGTCCGGCTTCTCGCCGTCCGGTATCGGCGGCGGGGGCACCGGCGGCAGCGGCTACACGCCGCCGTCGATCCCGAACATCCCGGACATCTCGGGCGGGGGCGGCGGCGGTATCCGCGGCGGCAGCCCGATCCCCGGGTTCAGCGGTCCCGGCATCGACCCGATCACCGGCCTGCCCACCGGCACCGGCCCGGGCGGGATCCCCGGCGGCGGCACCGGCACCGGCAAGATGCCGACCATCGGCCGCGGTGGCGGGATCAACGGCGAGAGCATCGCGAGCCGGCTCGGCGGCATCGGCGGTGGCGGCGCCGGCGGCGGGTCCCTCGGCGGGATCGGCGGCGGTGGCGCGGGTGCCGGTGGTGCCGGCGGCGGTGTGCGCGGCACGGGTGCGGGCAGCCTGAGCGGTGGTGCCGCGTCCGGCGCGGCCGCGGAGGCCGAAGCGGCCGCCGCGCGGAACGCGGGCATGGGCGGCAAGGCCGGTGCGGCGGGCAGCCCGGGCATGGGCGGCATGGGTGCCGGTGCCCGTGGCGGCAAGAAGGAAGACGACAAGGAACACAAGGCGGCCGACTACCTCGAGAGCGACGACCCGAACTTCTTCGCGGGCGAAGAAGCGGTGGCGCCTCCGGTGATCGGCGACTGGAAGAACCAGGATTGGAAGTGAGCGCATGACGGCCGGCGGCTTCGAGGTCGAGCCCGACGAGCTGGTCGCGCACGCGAGCCACGTCGAGAGCTTGGTGGACCGGCTCTCCACCGCGGCCGCGGCGGCGGACTCGGCGATGTCGGACCACGCGTACGGGCTGCTGTGCGCGTTCCTCCCGCCGATCATCCGGCCGACGGGTGAGAAGGCGAAGGAAGCGCTGGACGCGGCGAGCGAAGGCGTGCGCGGCCTGGCCGACAACGTCAAGACGGCCGCGCAGTCGTACCGGGACGGCGAAGAGGGCAACGCCCAGCCGTTCGAGCGGCAGCTCGCGGCCGCGCCGCGCACGGCGGAAGCGAAGGTGCAGGCATGACGAGCCCGAACAACGGCCTCGGGGACCTGATGCGGGACCCCGAGGAGACGATCCGCCGGATGGACGACTGGGCGGCGGGGTTCGCGGCGAAGGCGGAGCGTTACCAGGCCGCGCAGGAGCAGACCGAACGGCTGCGGCTGACCGCCAGCAGCGGCGACGGCGCGGTGAGCGTGACCGTCGGCGCCGACGGCACGGTCACCGACCTGACGTTCAGCAACAAGATCAAGTCGTTCCCGCTGGACGAGCTGTCCCGGACGATCCTGACCACCATGCGCCGGGCCCAGGCGGGCATCGCCGAACGCGTGGCGGGCGTGATGACCGAGCAGCTCGGCGACGAGGACCCCGAGACCCGGACGCTGCTGCTGGACAACCTCCGCGGCCGGTTCCCCGACCCGGACGAGCCGGAGGACGCGCCGCCGGCCGCCGAGCCGCCGCCCACGCCGCCCTCGCCCACGCCGCCGGCCGGTGCCGCCGGGGCGCCTCCGGCGTCGCCGCCGCGTCGCGCGGGTGCCACCGACCCGGACGAGCAGGACAACAACCCGTGGTGACCGGGGGCTGAGACCCGGCGATCGGCTTGGCCCGGCCGGGCGGCTTTGCTCGACAGACGGCGTCCGGGGGTCGACACTGAGCCGATGACCGGCCTGATCACCGGCAGCCGTGTCCGCCTGCGCCCCGCCGCAGCAGCGGACGCCGCCCGGTTCGAGGAGATCCTGTCGCACCCGGACGTCGCCCGGTGGTGGGCGGACGCCGAAGAACCGGTGGCCGCCCAGGTCGCGTACCTGCTGGACCCCGACGACGGCACCACGACGTACGCCATCGAGCACGAAGGCGTCGTCGTGGGCATCGAACTGGCCTTCGAGGAGGCCGATCCGCAGTACCGGCACGCCGGGATCGACATCGCCGTCCACCCGGACTGGCAGGGCCGTGGCCTCGGCTCGGACGCGATCCGGGCGCTGGCCGGGCACTTGTTCACCGTGCGCGGGCACCACCGGGTGGTGATCGACCCCGCGGCGGACAACAAGTCCGCGATCCAGCTCTACCAGTCGCTCGGCTTCCAGCCGGTCGGCACGATGCGCTCCTACGAGCGCGGTCCGGACGGCAGCTGGCACGACGGGCTGCTGATGGACCTGCTGGCCGAAGACCTCCTGCCGGACCTCGTCGGCTCGTGACGACGCCGGCTCCGGCCCAAGCGGCCAAGCAGCTGCGGCGGGTCGCCGTGGCGAGCGCGATCGGGACCACGATCGAGTGGTACGACTACTTCATCTACAGCACGGCGACGGCGCTCGTGTTCGGCAAGCTCTTCTTCACGACGCTCTCGCCCGCGTCCGGCACCCTCGCCGCGTTCGCGACGCTCGGCGTCGGGTTCCTGGCCCGCCCGGTCGGCGGGATCCTGTGGGGTCACTTCGGCGACCGCGTGGGCCGCAAGGCGATGCTCGTGCTGTCCCTGCTCCTGATGGGCGTGGCCACGGTCGGTGTCGGCCTGCTGCCCACCTACTCCGCGATCGGCGTCTGGGCCCCGATCCTGCTGCTGGTCCTGCGGCTGCTGCAGGGGTTGAGCGCGGGCGGCGAGTGGGGCGGCGCGGCGCTGATGGCGGTCGAACACGCGCCGGAGGGGCGTCGCGGCCGGTACGGCGCGTTCTCGCAGATCGGCGTCCCCGCCGGGCTGATCCTGGCGCAGCTGTTCTTCTTCGTCCTCGGCCGCACCCTGACCGACGCGCAGTTCGCGGCCTGGGGCTGGCGGGTGCCGTTCCTGGCGAGCATCGTGCTCGTCGGTGTCGGCCTGGTGATCCGCCTGCGGATCGAGGAGACGCCGGTGTTCGCGCGGCTACGCGAGACCGAGGCGCGCAGCAGCCGGCCGATGGTCGACGTCTTCCGCGAACGGCCGCGCTCGGTGCTTGTCGCGTCGGGCAGCTTCATCGCGAACACCGCGATCGGGTACATCTTCCTGGCGTATCTGCTCTCCTACGGGACTTCGGTGCTGAAGATCAACCGCACCACCCTGCTGGTGGTGGTCATCGTCGGCAGCCTGACGTGGCTGGTGAGCATCCTCGTCACGGCGGCGTGGTCGGACCAGGTCGGCCGCAAGCCGGTGTACCTGGCCGGGTCGATCCTGCTGGTGGTCTGGCCGATCCCGTTCTTCCTGCTGGTGGACACGCGGGCCACGGTCTGGCTCATCGTGGCCGTCGTGGTGCTGAACATCGGCCTCGGCGCGACGTACGGGCCGCAGTCGGCGTTGTTCGCGGAGCTGTTCGAGCCGCGGTACCGCTACAGCGGCGCGTCGTTCTCCTACGCCGTGGGCGCGGTGCTGGGCGGCGGCTTCGCGCCGCTGATCGCGACGGCGTTGCAGACCTCGACCGGGACTTCGTTCTCGGTGTCGCTCTACCTGGTGGGGGTGGCGCTGCTCAGCCTGGTGGCGGTGCTGTTCATCCCGCGCTCACAACCGGTCTAGCCGGACCGCGGCGGCCATCCGCTCGTAGCCCGCGTCGCCCGGGTGGAGGTGGTCGCCGGAGTCGTAGGCCGGGAGCATCCGGAGCGGGTCGGCCGGGTCGCGGACGGCGGCGTCGAAGTCGACGACGCCGTCGAACACCCCGCTGGTGCGGATGAAGGTGTTCACCGCGGTGCGGGTCGCTTCGAGCGTTTCGTCGTAGACGCGCCAGCCCTTGAACGGCGTGAGCGTGCCGCCGAGGACGCGGATGCCGCGGGCGTGCGCCTGGGTCACGAGCTGGCGGTAGGCCGAGGTGATCGCGGCCGGGTCGGTCTGGTGCGGGTCCTGCTGGATGTCGTTGATGCCTTCCAGCACGATCAGCGTCCGGACGCCGCCGACGCTGAGCACGTCGCGGTCGAAGCGGGACAACGCGTTCTGACCGGCGCCGGACCCGGGCACGTCGAGCAGCAGCCGGTTGGCGCTGATCCCCGCGTTGAGCACGCCGAACCGGCCGTGCAGCCGGTCGGCGAGGTAGTCCGGCCAGCGGTGGTTGGCCCCGGCGGCCGAGCCGACGCCGTCGGTGATCGAGTCGCCGAGCGTCACGATCGAAGCCTCGGCGCCGCCTTGGACGTCGACGCCGGAAACGTAGTGCCACACCGATGTCTGCTCGGTGTAGGGCGCGCCCGACTCGCTGCCGGCGAAGTCGCCCGCCCGGGTGAAGTACGACGTCTGCGACGCGGCCGGGTGGTAGGTGACGGGCCCGGACTTCGTGGGCACGTAGGTCGTGACGAGCAGGTTGGCGTCGGCCGGCACCCGCAGGCCCACCGGATCGCTGAGGGCTTCGGCGCCCGCTGGGACGACGACGCTCGGCGCACCGCCGAAGGTGAGCGAGCGCAGTGTGCCGGGCACGGCGTCCGGACCGGTGCCCTGGACCGCGACGGTGACGTGGCCGAAGGTCAAGGGAGTGGCGCCGAAGGCGTTCGACAGGTGGACGCGGGCCCGGCCGCCACCGGCGCTGGTGTGCACGACGTTGCGGATCGAAAAGCCGGGGTAGCCGTCCGGGGTGTTCGCGACGGCCGCCGCGGGCGAGGCGGCCCAGGTACCGACCCAGCCGCCGACGGCGTGCTCGGCGACCACCGGGACAGCGCTTTCTGGGTTCGCGCTGCCGGACGTCGTGAGGATGCCGAACCCTGCCAGAAGTGCCGCGCTCACGGCCAGGAAGCGTCGCATGCACTCACAGTGGCGTGACTGCTCCGGGCCAGCGACCGCTGATCAGGTGACCGAATCGGACAAGATCCCGGACAGTGCGGGGCGGGCCCGTCCGGGATTCTGGGGATGCCGGACGGGCCCGCGCGAGGTGGCCGTTGCCGCGACGGCCGCTCGCCGGAGTGCCCGGTCCCGATCGAGGCGGAGGCTGGCCCGGATCGTTTACTTCGTGGCGACTCCGGAGGGCGTGTGCGAGACGCCCTCACCCCAAAGCACGGTCTCCGGCCCGGGGCGGTTCAGCCCGTTCGAGAGGTTTCTCGCCACCGCCGCCGGCTCGGGACAGCGAAAGGCCGTGAATGTCGCATCGAGAGACTTCAAGTCCCTCAATGCGACATTCACGGCCTTCGAGCGCGAGCTGTGTGGTCGGGCTGGGCGTGGTCAGGCCGCGGCGGCGGGAAGACCCGTGCCGAGCGCGCGGTGCCCGGCGTCGGTCAGTTCGGCCGGCGCCCACTGGCCCCGCGCCGGTGTGCCGATCGCGCGGATCAGCCCGGCGCGGGCGAGGTCGTGGGCGGTGTTCTGGTCGCAGCACGGCAACCCGTCCACGCGGAGGTCGGGTTCACAGCTGCAGCGGAGCTCGGCGCGCCCGTCGCCGACCGCCTTGAGCATGGCGATCGCGCGACGGCTCAGCGCGTTCTGGGAGTAGGACATCGGTCTGACCTTTCGGTGCGCGGCTGGTTTCTGACGGCGAGTTGCTGCAGCTCGTACCGAGGACCACGGGCCGAAGCCGAGCGAGGTTCACTTCGATCGCCTCTTGACAGCGGCAGGCACAGCGAGCAGGGTCATTCATCGGATGAATCAGCTCTGCCAGCGACAGATCGGCCAGCCAGGGGCGAACTCTGTCGTCATTCCGCCGTAGTCATCCGATCGCTGGAGGTTCAATGACGACCTTCCCCCGCCGTCAAGCTCTCGGCATCGCCCTGGGTGGCGCCGTGGCGCTCAGCGCGGCCGGCCGCACCCCGGCCGGCGCCGGTGCCGATACCCACGGCGCGGCCCTGCCCGTGGACGCCGCCCCGGACGGGCCCGGCACCCCGATCGTCCCGCCCCCGCCACCCGTGCCGGTCGCGCTCGACGCCTGGTTTTCCCACGACGGCATCGACAGCGCCTCGGCCACCGGCGGCGACTTCGACGGCTCCGGCTACACCTTCCCGGCCGAGCGGCTGCCGGTCGGGCAGACCGCCACCGTCGGCGGTGTCCCGTTCAAGCTCGGCTCCGCGGCCGCCGGCGCGAAGAACAACATCGCCGCCACCGGCCAGACGATCGACCTGCCGAAGGGGCGGTACTTCGTCGCCTACTTCCTGGTCGCCGCCAGCTACGGCGCATGCGGTGGCACGGCGACCGTGCACTACGCCGACGGCAGCACGAGCACCGGCTCGCTGTCCGGCCCGGACTGGTACACCGGCACCGGCGCGCTGGTCTCGCCGTTCCGCTACGCGCCCGGCGGCGTCGTCGACGCCAACCCGGTTTCCCTGGCCACCGGCCAGGTCTGGGTCGACCCGGCCCGCGACGCCGTCGCCCTGACCCTGCCGGTCACGGCCACGCCGGCGCCGAACGTCTCCAGCCTGCACGTCTTCGCGCTCACCCTGCAGCCGGTGGCCGTCGGCCGCTCGGCACTGATCCTCGACGGCCGCTCGACGGCCAACCTGCTGACCGACGGCGGTCCGCAGGCCGCCGAAGCGACCGTCGTCAACGCCGGAACGGTGTGGCTCGGGGCCGGCGACCGGGTCAGCGTCACCGTCGACGTCCCGGGCGGCCGGACGACCGTGCCGGCGAGCATCCGCGCGCTGGCGCCGGGGGAGCAGGCGACGGTCCGGCTCGGGCTCGCGCCGAACGCGTCGGTGCCGCCCGGGACCACCACGAACGGCCAGGTCCGCGTCACGGCCGGGGGCGGCACCCTCGCCACCCAGCAGGTCCCGATCACCCTCGGCGTCCCGGACTTCCGGCCGACGGACGCGTCGCTCTCGACGCACCGCGCGCCGTACTGGTTCACCGACAGCAAGTTCGGCATCTTCATCCACTGGGGCGTGTACGCCGTGCCCGCGTGGGCGCCGGTCGGGCAGCAGTACGCTGAGTGGTACTGGCAGAACCAGCAGGACCCGAACGGAGCGACCTACGCCTACCACAAGGAGAAGTACGGCGAGGACTTCACCTACGACGACTTCATCCCGATGTTCACCGCGGCGAAGTTCGACCCGCGCACCTGGCTGAAGCTGATCGCGGACGCGGGCGCCGAATACTACGTCCTCACGTCCAAGCACCACGACGGCTTCGCGTTGTGGGACACGAAGGTCAGCGACCGCAACTCCATGAAGCTCGGCCCGAAGCGGAACATCATCGCCGAACTGTTCGCGGCGTCCCGCAAGTACACGCCCCAGCTGCGCAACGGCCTGTACTTCTCCCTGCCCGAGTGGTTCAACCCCGACAACCCGTGGATGGGGCACGCGCCGCGCAACCCGTACACCGGCGCGCCGTTGCCCTACACCGGCTACACCGCCGGGAAGGACTTCGTCCGCGACTACCAGGCGCCGCAGGTGCTCGAGCTGATTTCGGGCTTCGACCCGGACGTCCTGTGGTTCGACATCGGCGGCGTCAACGACAGCCGGACCGTGCTCACGGAGTACTTCAACCACGCGAAGAACCGCAAGCGCCCCAAGGACGTCACCTACAACGACCGCGGCGGCATCCCCGACCACGACTTCACGACGCCGGAGTACACGACGTACCCGAACACCGTCGTGGCGAAGTGGGAGGCGAGCCGCGGCCTCGACCCGTTCTCCTACGGCTACAACCGCGCGACCCCCGACGACCGGTACATGACGGCGGAGGAGGTCGTCCGGACGCTCGTCGACATCGTGTCGAAGAACGGCAACTTCCTGCTCGACATCGGCCCCGACTTCGACGGCACGATCCCGGACGTCATGCAGAAGCACCTGCGGGACGCGGGGGCGTGGCTGAAGGTCAACGGCGAAGCCATCTACGGCACGACGTACTGGTCGCGGATGGCCCAGCTCGGCGACCTGCGGTTCACGGTGAAGCAGAACGAGGCGTTCTACGTCCATTCACTGGCGGCGCCGGGCAGCAGGCTGGTGGTCGACGCGCCGGTCCCGATCCGCGCGGGCGACCGGGTGACGATGCTCGGGTACCGCGGGAACCTGCACTGGGCGGCGGAGAACGGCTCGCTGGTGGTCGACGTCCCGCCCGCGGCCCGGCAGGCGGGCCGCTACGCCTGGGTGTTCAAGATCGCCTGGAGCTGAGCCGGGTCTTCAGAAATCCGCGTTCTTGCCGATGTACAGCTCCGCGAACGCCGCCGCGGCCGCGGGCGAACCCAGCAGGCGCCGCATCCGGGCCTCCGCGATGCGCGCCGCGAACGGGTTGTCGTCCGCGGCCGCGGTGTGGTGGAAGATGTCGGACAGCCACAGCGAAAACTCCTGGTACTGCCACACCAGCGGCAGGCACGCGGCGGAGTACCCGGCCAGCCGCGTGGCATCGCCCGCGTAGTACGCCTGGTAGGCCTCGGCGAGCAGGAACGCGTCGTGCAGGGCGAGGTTCATGCCCTTCGCCGCGATCGGCGCGACCAGGTGCGCCGACTCGCCCGCCAGGTGCAGGCGGCCGTGGGACATCGGCTCCACGACGTAGTTGTGCATGTCGAGGATCCGCTTCTCGATCAGCTTTCCTTCGGTGATCGGACCGTCCGGCACCGAGAGCCGGGCCTGCAGCTCCGTCCAGACGCGCTCGTCGGGCCAGTCCGCTTCGGTTTCGCCCGCCGCGGTCTGCAGGTAGAACCGCGTCACGGTGGGTGTGCGGGCCATGTGGGCGCCGAACCCGCGCGGGTGGATGCCGAACAGCACCCCGTCGGCGGACGGCGGTGCTTCCGCGAGCAGGGCCAGCCAGCCGATTCCGTAGTCGTGGTGGGACTTCACGGTGGTTTCCGGCGGCAGGTACCCCTGCGTGACGCCGCGGGCGCCGTCGCAGCCGGCGACGAAATTGCAGTCGATCCGGTGTTCGCCCTCGGCGGTCCGGAACGTGACGGCGGGGGAGTCCGACGTCAGGTCGTGCAGCCGGACGTCGGAGACCTCGAAGACGGCCTCGCCGCCCGCGTCGGTGTACTGCGCGACCAGGTCGGTCACCAGAAGCTGTTGCGGGTAAACGAAATGGCGTTGCCCGGTGACGTCGCCGTAGCGGAAGGGGTGCCGCTGCCCGGCGAACCGGAACTCGAACTGCTCGTGCCGCGGTGCCTTCGCGACGAGCTGCTCGCCCAGACCGCGTTGTTCGAGCCCGCGGACAGCCCACTCCTCGATGAACCCGGCCCGCGGCCGCTGTTCGATGAACGCCCGGCTCTCCTGTTCCAGCAGCACGCAGCCGATCCCCGCGCGCCGCAGGAGGTTCGCCACCGTGAGCCCGGCCGGGCCCGCCCCCACCACGGCCACCGCCGTGCGCCTCGCCACCATGCGCCCGAGAGTAGCGCGAACCGGGCAAATCGTTCAGTAGAACTGACGCAAGACGGGCCACGCCGTCGACCACGGCTCGGTCAGCGTGCACAGCGAGAGCATGACGCCTTCTTCGTCGTTGTCGACGCCTTCGGCGTTGTGGTGCTTGGCCAGCACCCGGCAGCCGGTGATCAGCCGCGACGCGGGCGAGCCGCGCTCGAAGCTCCCGACGAGCAGCACCGGGCCGACCTGCCGGTCCGGCGGCGGGCCCCAGTCGGCGTAGGACATGTGCGGCGAGTACGGCTGGGGCAGCCCGCGCTCGGGACCGTAGCGCTCGAGTGCGCCCGCTTCCCCGTAGTTCCCGGCGAGGAGCACCGCGGTGTCCCGCTCGGTGGCCGGGATCCGCGCCCACGCGCCGGCGACGGTGTCGGCGAACCCGGGCCAGCCGACCTGCTCGCCGGGTTCCTTGTTGACCGCCAGCAGCGGACCGTTCAGGGCCGCCGCCGGCACCACCGGGAGTCCGGTGAGGACGGACACGGCCGCGCACACCACGGCCGCCGCGCCGGTGAGTACCCGCCGCGCGGTCCCGCCCCGGTCCAGCCACCGCAGCGCCGGTTCCGCGCCGAGCGCCACGAGCGGCAGCAGCAACGGCACCGAGTAGTACGGCTTCCCGCCGAGAACCAGGAGTTCGACACACACCACCGGGTACGCGATCGCGAGAGCGCGGGCCCACCGCAGGGCGGGGTCACGCCACGGCCGCAGGAGCCCGGCGATCCACACGGGCACCAGCACGGGGGAGAGGTAGACCAGCTGCATCGGCACGAACAGGGCGCGGTTCTCGCCGCCGTCGTCGTCGCTGATCCCGCCGGCGACGGTGAGCATCGGCCAGCCGTGCGACGCCTGCCAGAGCACGACCGGCGCGGCGAGCACAGTGGCGATCCCGACGCCGGCCGCGAGCCACCACGTCCGCAGCACCCGGCGCGGGCCGGCTACGGCCACGCCGATGCCGAGCCCGGACAGCAGGAGCAGGACTAGCCACTTGTTCGCCATGCCGAGCCCCGCGGCGGCCCCGACGGCGAGCCACCACCGGCCGTCCCCCGTGCGCAGGAGCTTCAACCCGGACAGCGCGATCAGCGACCACAGCAGCACGTCGGCGGAGTTGGTGGCCAGCATGTGCGACACCACGAGGACGTACGCCGAGAGCGCCGTCGCGATCGCGGTGCACAGCTGCGCGCCGCGGCCGCCGCCGAACTCGCGGGCGATCAGTGCGACGACCACCACCGTCGCCATGCCGAGCAGGGTCGCGACCACGCGCAGCCCGGACGGCGTCTCGCCGAACACCGCCGTCGACGCGCGGGCGAGCCACGGCGTGATCGGCGGGTTGTCGACGTAGCCCCAGTCCGGCCGGTGGCCCGCCGCGACGAAGTACAGCTCGTCGCGGTGGAAGCCGTAGCGGCCGGACAACACGGTGAGGACCACCGCCTGCGCGGCGACGACGAGGCCCACCGGCAGCGCGGCGAACCGCGGCAGCTGTGCCGCCCGGGCGGTTGGCTCGGACTCTCGAAAATCTCGCGCACGACCGGCCCCCATGGCAGTCTCCCCTCGGCGTGCCCGGATGGTACGCCGGTGATCATGCTTCCGGGAGCGCTCCGACGTATTCGCCGCCCGCGTCCGCGACGAGCTCGGCCACGGACTGCGCCCGGCGGATCGGGGTGAACCGGACGTCGCCGCGCTCGGTCACCGTGAAGCCGTGCACGGCCGGGCGCGGCAGGGTGTTGTAGGCGTAGTGCGCGCCGAAGTAGTAGGCCCCGGTGTCGTGGGCGACGACCAGGTCGCCGGGCTCGAGCAGCGGCAGCGGCCGCTCTTTCGCCAGGAGGTCACCGGCGAAGCACAGCGGACCGGCGATGTCCTGCGGTACCTCGGGTCCGGTCTTCGGGTGGCCCCGGCCGTCGAGGGCGGTCAGCCGCAGCGGCCAGTGCTCCGGCTGGAGCACCGTGCGGGCCGCGACCTGCGCGCCCGCGTGCGTCACGGCGATGGGCCGGCCGCCCGCGACCTTCGTGTACTCGACGGCGCTGACGAGGAAGCCGTTCTTCGCCAGCAGGGACCGGCCGAACTCGGTGACGAACGTGTAGCGCCCGTCGGCGAGTGCGGGGACTTTCGCCAGGAGTGTGGTGACGTAGTCGGCGTAGGTCGGGCCCGGGGCCTCGGAAGCGAAGTTCACCGGCAGGCCGCCGCCGAGGTCGAGGCTGGTGACCTGCCGGTACCCGGCCTCGGCGTTGATCTCCTCGGCGAGGGCGTGCACCGCGGCGACGCCGCCGGCCATCAGCTCCGGCGGGCAGCCCTGCGAGCCGACGTGGACGTGCAGCCGGGTCAGCCACGGCCGTCGCCGGAAGGCTTCGATGAGGAGAGTCCGGTTGTCCTGCAAGGGAATGCCGAACTTCGACGTCGCGGTCGCGGTGCTGGTGCCGCCGATCCGGCCCGCGCCGACCTGGGGGTTGATCCGCAGGCCGAGGACCGAGCGCGGGTGGTCGCCGGCCAGCGCGTCGAGCCGGGCCAGCTCCTGGAAGTTGTCGGCGTTGATCGCGGTGCCTTCGGCCAGGGCGTGCGCGAGCTCGGCGGTCGTCTTGGCGGGGGAGTCGAGGACGAGCCGCGGGCCGCGGATCCCAGCGGCCTCGGCGACCGCGGTCTCGCCCGGGCTCGCGACCTCGGCGTCGACCCCGAGGTCGGCGAGGTACCGCAGGACGGGCGCCAGGCCGCACGCCTTGGCGGCGACGGTGTGCTGGACGCGCCCGAGCGGCGCGAACGCCTTGGTCAGGTCTTCGACGGCTTCGCGGATCCCGGCGAGGTCGACGAAGCCGGCCATCGGGTCGAGGAGGTTCCGGTCCGCGGCGGCGGCCAGGGCGAGGAGCTTGCGGTCGGTGCGGTTCACGTCTCCAGTCTTGGACCGCTTCGCGCGGGCGGTCCAAGACTTCGTCCCTCTCGATCTATAGGCCCGGCCTATAGTGGCTGGGTGGACCTGCGCCGATGGCACTACTTCGCCGTGCTCGCCGAGGAGATGCACTTCACGCGGGCGGCCGCGCGGCTGTTCGTGTCGCAGCCTTCCCTGAGCCAGCAGATCCGGGCGTTCGAAGCGGAACTGGGGGTGGCGCTGCTCGACCGGTCGGGCCCGCGGTTCGCGTTGACGGAGGCGGGGCGCGTGGCGGCGGCGGAGGCGCGGGAACTGCTTTCGCGTTTGGACCGGGCGCGCGGCGTGATCGCGGCGGCCGGCCGGGGTGACGCGGGGCGACTGCGGATCGCGTACACGCGGTCGGCACCGGGTCCGCTGGCCGGCGACCTGGTGGCGGCGTACCGGGCGGCCTTCCCGGAGGTGGAGCTGGCGTTGGAGACGGGCTGGACGAGCTTGAACCTGGCGCGGCTGGCGGCGGGGGAGATCGACGTGGGGTTCGTGCGGCCGCCGGTGGTCTCGCCGGGCATCGAGGTGGCGGTGGTCGGTTCGGAGGAGGTGCTGCTCGCGGTGCCGTCGGGACACGCGCTGGCCCGGCGCCGCGGCCGGGTTCGGCGGGCGTGGATCGCTACCGAACCGGTGGTGTTCTGGCCTCGGGAGAACGGCCCGGGCCAGTACGACGCGATCAGCGCGCAGGTCTGGCCGGGCGGGCTGCCGCGGATCGTCCGCGAGGAGCCGGAGGACGAGCAGCTGATGCGCGCGGTCGCGGAGGGCGCCGGGATCGCGGCGGTGCCGGAACACCGGGCGCGGGGGTTGAAGCGCCGGGGGGTGGTGCTGCGACGGCTGGAGGAGCCGGTACCGGTGATCGACCTGGGGCTGGCCTGGCGCGCCGGGGTGGTCACGCCGGTGGTGCGGGCGTTCGTGGCTTCGGCTCGCGGCGGCGCGGAGGCGTAGGCAGGGCTTACGCACCGAATGCCACTTTGGGTGCGTGGGGCGCGCCGGACGCCACATTGGGGCGCTCGGAGCCGACCGCCACTCGCGGCCGGACCCGCGCGGGGCCCGCGACCGGGCGACGTGGATCACCCGGGCGCGGACCCCGCGCGGGCGTATGCTCGCGAGCGGACAGGAGGGGATTTCCATGGCAGGCCACGAAATCACCGACCGCATCGCCGACCTGATCGACGAGGAGCACCGGCTGCGCAAGGGCGCCCTCCACCACGGCGGGCTGACCGCCGACGAGCGGCTCCGCCTCAAGGACCTCGAACGTCAGCTCGACGCGGCTGTCGACCTGCTGCACCGCCGCCAAGCCCTGTCGGTCTTCGACGACGACTGACGACGACTGACGACGACTGACGACGACTGACGCCCAGCTGTCCCCGCCGGTGCGATCAGGAGTGCCGCAGCAGGGCGCCGAAGCCTTCCCAAAGGTCGACGCGCTCGTCCAGCACCACGACCTCCGCGCCCGTGGCGACCGCCGCGAACGGGATCGCCTCGTCCGCCCGGCGCTGTTCCGGCTGCGACACGCCGAGCGCCTGCAAGCCGGCCTTGCCCACGGCGACCTGCGCCGGGTCCGGGCCGCCGAAGACCGACGTCTCGCCGGGCGAGCCCACCAGCAGCGTCTCGACGTTCGCCTCGGCGAGCGCGCTCGTCACCGCCTCCAGGCCGCTCACCGCCAGGCCGCCTTCGCGGCCCGTGCCCGCGCGGAACCGGTCGGCCAGGTCGTCCAGCTCCGCGAGGTGGCGGCCGGCCAGCAGTTCGTGGACCTGCCGGTCCAGCTCCTCGCGCGCCGAGCCGTCGGCCCGGCTGCCCGCGTCGACCTCCGCGGCGATCCGGCGGACCGGCTCCGGCAACGTCTGATGGAGCGCCGTGCGGGCCTGCTTCTCGCCGGCCAGGACGACCAGCCGCGCGCCGCACCGCTCGACCGCCTTCCCCACGTGGTCGGCGATGGTCACCAGGTTGCGGCGGGCCGTCTCCTCGGCGGCGTTCTGGAGGTTGTGGTGCGCCGTGCCGCCGCCACGCACCTTGTGCACCGGGTGATCTTCGCCCTCGACCGTCGTGGTGCGCGGTTCGCCGCCGGCGTACTCGGTGATCTCGGCGCCGATCCGGTCGGCCACGACGAGCACGTACCTCGGGTTCTCCTCGGTGTGCGTCGCGAGCGGAAGCAGGTAGGGCAGCGGTGAGAACCGGACGACCTGCTGCGGCGGCGGTGCGGCCAGGCGCCGGTCGAGCAGCACCGAGCCGTGCGCGGCGACGATGCTGCGGCCGGCCTTGCCGACGGGCGGCTCGCTCTCGCGGATCGCCCGCAGGACGGCGTCCACCGTCTCGGCGTCGGCGCGCTGATCGCTCAGTGCGGCCTCGATCTCCTTCAGCCGGAGCTCGAGCTGCTTGGCGGCGTCTTCGGTGTCGTGCGAAAAGTCGAAGTGCACGGAGGCGAACGGCCCGGAAGCCGTGGTGAGATCGCGCAACGCGGACGTGTCCACAGTGGACTCCTTTCGGCGCTCGGTGGACGGGAGCAGGCGGCGGTTACCGCGCGTGCCGGGGGCTAAACGTCGCCGAGCGCGGACCGGACCCCCGCCACCACGTCCGGGTGACCCAGCGGCAGCGGCGGGGGCACGCGGTCCTCCGGCCCCTCGGTGGTCGAGGCGATCAGCCGCACGTCCGTGCCCGCTTCGCGCACCTTGGCCACGACCTCGTCGTGCTCGGCCAGCCACTTTTCGTTCGCCTCCGCGGCGTCGCCGGACGGGAGGAAGGCGTCCGAAGCCGGATCCACCAGCAGCAGGTGCGCGGCCGCGCCCAGGTGCCGCTCGACGAGCTGCAGGGCATCGGCCGCGAACGGGCCGCTCGCCACGACGGCGATCTCGGGGTCGCCCGGCCCGTGGTCGCCCACCAGGTCGTCGGCCTCGGTCAGCGCACCCCCGGCGGGGACCCGGCACCAGAAGATCCCGCGCTGCTCGGCCAGCGGCCGCCAGGTCGCCGGCAGCTCGTCGTGGCGGGCGGCACCGGCCGGGTCGAGCACGATGATCTTGGGCCCGGCCAGGTCGCCGGCGGTGACCACCGACGGGCCCTCGGAGCGCGCGGGCTGGGGTTCGACGGACATGGGTGGTTCCCTTCAGCGTCGGGGGAGTTCGGGGGAATCGGTGTCGAGCGGCACCGCGCCGGAACGGACGAGTCCCAGCTGGACGGTCTGACGGCCGGTCAGCCGGTCCAGGATCCAGTCGACGGCCGTGCGCACGCGGTTCCCGGGCATCGCCATGAGGTGGTACGCGCGGGTCACGACCTTCGCCGGCAGCCCGGAAAGCGGGATGTGCAACGGGTTCGCCGCGGCGGCGCCGGCACCGAGGTCGACGACGAAGCCGAGGTCGTGGTGGCGGTAGGTGCCGGGGCGGCCGTACCCCAGCGACGCCGCGACGTTGCGCCCGGCGAGCTTCCCCTGCCGCTCGGCGTGCTGCGCGGTCATCGCCGTGTACTGACCGGGGCGGGTGAGGTCGGGCACCGCGGCCGCGTCCCCGCACGCGAAGACGTCGTCACGGCCGGGCACGTTCAGCTGCTCGGTGACGCAGAGCCGGCCCTTGGCCGTCTCGAGCCCGAGGTCGGCCACCAGCGGGTCCGGCCGCACGCCGACGCACCAGACGAGGGTGTGGGTCGGCACCGGTTCGCCGTTCGTCAGCGTGACGCCCTTGGCGTCGGCGTGGTCGACCGAGGTCTTCATCAGCACCTCGACCCCGCGGGCGCGCAGCACTTCGTCGGCGGTCTTGCCCAGGCGCTTGCCGAGCTCGGGCAGCACCCGCTCGGCGACGTCGAGCAGCAGCCAGCGGATCTTCTGCCCGGCCAGTTCGGGATGGCGCGCGGCGAGGGCACCGGTGAACGCGGGGCCCTGCGCGGCGACCTCGGTCCCGGTGTAGCCGGCACCGACGACGACGAACGTGCAGCGCGCGTCGCGTTCGGCGGGGTCCTCGGCCGCGGCGGCCAGCTCGATCTGGCGGGTGATGTGGTCGCGCAGGTACAGCGCTTCGGGCACCCCGCGGAACCCGTGCGCGTACTCCGGGACACCGGGGATGGGCAGGAGCTTGTTGACGCTGCCCGCGGCGAGCACCAGCCGGTCGTACCCGATCCGGTGTTCCCGGTCCTCCGGGTCCGTGTAGGTGACGTGCCGGGTGTCGAAGTCGACTCCGGTCGCGACGCCGAGCACGAGGCGGACGCCGGGCAGCGTCTCGGGGATCGAGACCGTCACGCGGCGCGGGTCGAGGATGCCGGCCGCCACTTCGGGCAGCAGGGGCAGGTAGAGGAAGTAGTCGGTGGGGTTGAGCACGACCACTTCGACGTCCTCACCGGCACTCTTCCGCAGGCTCTTGGCCGCGTGGTAACCGGCGAAACCACCGCCGACGATCACGACTCGCATGGATCTCCTTCCGGGCCGGATTTCCGTCTCCGGCGATTACCCGAGGTCGGAGCGGGGAAACCCCGCAGGCTTGACCTGGTGGCCCAGTGGCGTACGGTCAGAGGGGTTGGCTGTTGTTCAGAATCAAGTGCTCCGGTCAGCGCCCCTGCACGCTGCGATAGGGAGCGCCATGTACTGCTTTCGCACGATCGACGAACCGTCCGGCCTGACCTTCACCACCACCGAGCGACCGGGCGGGATCCGCGTGGTCACCCTGGTCGGGGACATCGACGCGGCCACTGTCGAAATTCTCGACGAAGCCCTCGCTGCGGGCGAGCGGCTGGTCGTCGACCTCACCCGGGTCGCCTTCCTCAGCTGCGCCGGTGTCCGGTCGCTGCTCGAGGCGAACACCCGGGCCGAGCTCGCCGTCGTCCCCGGCGGTCACGCCGTCACCCGCTCGCTGGAGGCCACCGGCGCGGACGTCCTGCTGGAGATCCACCCCCGGGTCGGTGCCGCGCTCGCCGAGCTGACCCCGGTGCCCGAGCCCGGCCGGGAGGCGTGACCGCCCGGCGGTCCCGCCTCCCGCCGTCCACTACGGGGACTCGGTGAGTACGGCGATCAGTCGTCCGGCCAGTCGCCGGTGGCCTTCTCGTACCCGACGGCCCCCGCGCGCTCGGTCGCGGCCTTGACCGCGGCGAAGATCGCGCCCTGCACCGCCGCCGCGATGATCACCTGCCGCCAGGTGTAGTCGCGGTCGGTGGCGTCGGGCACGTCTTCTTCGCCGGCCACGCGCTTCCAGACCTGCTTGAACGCCTGGCCGGCGAGAATGCCCCCGAGGGCGCCGACGACCCAGCTCAGCGGCTTGTACAAGACCTTGTTCACGAGTCGTTCCTCCGTCGCAGGATCAGCCGGATCACGATCAGCAGGCCCAGCACGCCGGCGAAGATCGGCACCGGGTTGCTCCGCACGATCTCGGCGCCCTGGCGGAACTTGACCGCGGTCGGCTCGTTCGTCACGTCGGCGACCTTCGCGGTCGCCTGGTCGAGCTTCTCGTCGACGTTCTCCTTGACCCGGCTCTTCACGTCGAGCTTCTGCCCGAGCGCTTCCAGGGTCTCGCTCAGTTCCTCCCGCGTGGTGTCCCGGTCGAGCCGCGCCTCTTCGGCGTTCTTCGGGAAGTCCCCGCTCATGAGTGCACTCCCTGCTTCACGGTGTCCACGTCCTGCCGGACGCCGCTGATGGCTTCTTCGGGCACCGGTGGCACGCCTTGGGTGACTTCCTTCTTGCCGACCAGCGCGGCGACGCCGGCGACCAGGAACAGCGCGACCGCGACGATCACCGCGGCCAGCCAGCCGGGCACCACCAGCGCGAGCGCGAGCACGGCGGCCGCGACCAGCGTGCCGGCGCCGAACAGCGCGAACAAGCCCGCCGCACCGAACAGCCCGGCGCCGACGCCCATCTTCTTGCCCTTGCGCTGCAGTTCGAAGACGGCCAGCCGCATCTCGTCCCGGACGAGCCGCTTGACTTCGTCGGTCAGGTCCGTCACCAGCTCGCCGACCGAGCGGTCGGCCGCCGGTTTCTTGTTCACTTCTTCGATCACGGAACACCTCCTTGTCTGTCCGCCGTGTACCCGATCCGCCCAGCGTCAACCGCGCCGGGTTTGACCGGTGCGGCACCGGGTAGCCGGATCACCCGACCCCGAAGAGGAGGAGAGTGCATGAGCACGATCACCGAAATCGTGGACGTGGAAGTCCCCGTTTCGACCGCCTACAACCAGTGGACGCAGTTCGAGGAGTTCCCGCGGTTCATGGAGGGCGTCGAAGAGATCCGCCAGGTCGACGCCACCCACACCCACTGGGTGACCCGGTTCGGTGGCGTGACGCGCGAGTTCGACGCGACGATCACCGAGCAGCACCCCGACGAGCGGGTCGCCTGGACGTCCGACTCCGGTCCGGACCACGCCGGCGTGATCACCTTCCACCGGCTCGACGACGCGCACACCCGGGTGACCGCCCAGATGGACATCGACCCCGAGGGCTTCGCCGAAAACGTGGCGGACAAGCTCGGTGTCCTCGACCGCCGCGTGAAGGGCGACCTGAAGCGGTTCAAGGAGTTCATCGAGCAGCGCGGCGGCGAGACCGGCGCGTGGCGCGGTGACGTGGACCGCCC
Organism: Amycolatopsis sp. NPDC028719; assembly: GCF_055565395.1. NCBI lineage: Bacteria > Bacillati > Actinomycetota > Actinomycetes > Pseudonocardiales > Pseudonocardiaceae > Amycolatopsis > Amycolatopsis sp. NPDC028719. Next base: position 780,205 of record NZ_JBVHUL010000002.1, on the reverse strand, counting down.
GGGGAGCTAGCGATACACCAGCGTCACACGATCGGGTGACACGGCGGGGCGGACACCGCCCCGCCGTGTTTCGCGTCCGGGGGCCTCGGGTAGGCCGCACGCATGACGACCAACCCAGTCCCGGCCGTGGAGCTGAACAACGGCGTGCGGATCCCGCAGTTCGGGTTCGGTGTGTTCCAGATCCCGCCCGAGGAGACTGCCCGGACCGTGCGGACCGCGCTGGAGGCCGGCTACCGCCACCTCGACACGGCGCAGATGTACCGGAACGAAGAGGGTGTCGGCGCCGGCATCGCGGAGTCGGGCGTCGCGCGGGAAGACGTGTTCGTCACGACCAAGCTGGCCAACGACGCGCACGGCCACGACAACGCGATCACGGCGCTGGAGGGCAGCCTGCGGCGCCTGGGCTTCGAGTACGTCGACCTGTACCTGATCCACTGGCCGTTGCCGCACAAGGACAACTACGTCCGGACCTGGCTGGGCTTCGAAGACATCCTGCGCGCGGGCAAGGCCCGTGCCGTCGGCGTCTCGAACTTCCAGCCCGCTCACCTCGACCGCCTCGCCGAAGAGACCTCCGTGGCGCCCGCGGTCAACCAGATCGAGCTGCACCCGGCGTTGCAGCAGACGGAGCTGCGCGCCTACCACCAGGAGCACGGCATCGCCACCGAGGCGTGGAGTCCCTTGGCCCAGGCGGAGGTCCTCGACGACCCCGTGCTGACGGACTTGGCCGAGAAACACGGTCGGACGGCCGCGCAGGTGGTGCTGAGGTGGCACATCCAGCTCGGCACCATCGTCTTCCCCAAGTCGTCTTCGCCGGAGCGGATCAAGCAGAACATCGACGTGTTCGGCTTCGAGCTCGACGACGAGGACATGACGGCGATCGGCAAGCTGGACGCCGGCCGCCGCACCGGGCCGGACCCGGACACCTTCACGGGGTGACCGCGGCGTTTCCCTCCGCGACCGGCCGGGTACTTCACCCGAAGAGGTCCCCCCAGGAGAAGGAGCGTCCCGGCATGACCACGAACGCGTACCTGTCGTTCCTCGCGATCGGCGTGGTGCTGGTCCTGATCGACGGGCAGATCATCTACCGCAGCGGCCGCCGCTACCTGGAGAACTCCTACGGCGACCCGGCGGCCGGCGCGTCGATGACCCGGCTGGTCACAGTGTTGTTCCACCTGGCGACGCTGGGCGTGCTGGCGCTCATCTCGACCATCAACATGGGCGACAGCGACCTGCCGGGCGTCGTCGGGCGGCTCGGCGTGCTGCTGCTGATCCTCGCCGTGGCGCACGCGATCACGCTCGCGGCCCTGTCCCGCATCCGTGGTGAGCAGGAGGTGGAGGCGGTCGTGCAGCGCGGCGGCCGGCAGCGGCGGGAACCCGAGCTGCAGGGCCCGACGGTGAACCCGGTGCCGGGTCAGCCGGGCGCGTACCCGGACGTCAGCCCGTCGCTGGAGAACCGGTCCCCGTACTCGGCTTCGTAAGCGGATTCCGGTTCGAGGGCGGCACTTCCCGGTCGGAGGTGCCGCCCTCGTCCGTGCCGCGGGGTCAGCGGTCCGCCGGCAGGTCGACTTCGGTGTGCCGGGTGGCGAGCGTCCGCGCCAGGTCGGCCAGCTTGATGTTGAGATCCTGGGACGCGCCGCGCAGCACGTCGAACGCTTCGTCGGCGGTGATGCCCCGGCGTTGCATGAGGATGCCCTTCGCCTGGCCGATCACGTCCCGGCTCTCGACCGCGCGGCGCAGGTGCGCCGTCTCCAGTTCGGTCGTCGCCACGGCCTCCGTGTGTGCCAGCGCCAGGGACGCGTGCGTCGCCAGCAGGAGCGCCAGGTCGATCGCGTGGCTGTCGAACGCGCCCGGCCGGCTCGAGTAGATGTTGAGCGCACCCGAATGCCGGGGCGGGCGGGCGTCGGGGAGCAGGGCCGTCGCCAGCACCGAGCGGTAGCCGTGGGCGGCCGCGGCCGGGCCGAACGACGGCCAGCGCGGGTCGTTCGCGACGTCCTGGGACCAGGCGATGGCCGGGCCGTCGGGGCGGGCCGACTCGACGCACGGACCTTCGCCGTGGTCGTACTGCACCTGGTCGAGCAGCACCGCGACCGGATCGGTCTCGACCGGCGTGTGGTAGCTGCCGTCGGGTCCCCGCAGGGTGACGCTGACCAGGTCGGCGTCCGGCACGAGCGCGCTCGCGGCGCCGACGACCAGCCGGAGCACTCCGCCGACGGTCGGGGTCACGTCCAGGAGCGCACGCGTGAGCTCGGCGAACTGGCCGGCCAGCGGACCGGCCGGCGGTGTGCCGTCCCGGCCGAACCCGGCCCGCTCCCGGGCCCACTCGTCCTCGCCGATGCTCATGCGTCTCCGTCGTCTCGGGGGTGGGCCCCCATTCAACCCGATGCCGGTGCTCCACCGCGCGAGCCGGCCGCCTCGCGCAGCGCGGCGCGCGCCCGGTCGACGAAACCCGGACCCGGCCACAGCTGGTCGGCCTGCGGCATCCGGTCGGACAGGTCCGGGTGGGGCAGCGTCGCCGCGGCGTCCCGCACCGCCAGGACCTCCTTGCCCAGCTCGGCCCGCCGCTCGGGTGAGCAGGTGAGCCGGACCTGGCGCACCGCCGCCGGGCCTTCGTCGTGGACGTGGCGGCGCACGGTGCGGATCAGCCCGCCCAGCAGGCGCTCGAACCGCGTCTCCTGCGGTCCCACGCCCTCCAGTTCGCGCATCAGGCCCTCCGCCTCCGCGAGATCGCCTTCGCCGTCGATGAACGATTCCTCGGCGACGGCGTGGCGGACGAGCTCCGCGGTCAGGTGGTCGGCGAGGTCCTTGCGGTTCTCGGGACTGCCCTGGCCGAGCTCGATCTCGGTGCACAGCCGGTCCAGCTCGCGGTGGTCGCCGGCGAGCACGGTGGTCAGGTCGGTTGCGGGCTGGCTGCCGTTCATGCACGCTCCTGGTCCGGACTCGGATTTTCCCGTAGGGGATACCCGCTGCCCGGCCGTCGAATCCCGTGTCGGGCCGGCGCGGGGAGGGTATTCGTCAGGACAACCGGCCCCCGAGGAGGATGACCATGGCAGCGCCGTCGTCGGTGATCGAGCGCGAGCGCAAGTACGAGATCGTGGCCGGCAGCGGGGTGCCGCGGCTCGTCGGCGTCGCGGGCGTCGAGACCCAGGACGACCCCGTCGAGCAGGTCCTCGATGCGTCCTATTACGACACCGGGACCTACCGCCTGGCCAGGAGCGGCATCACGTTGCGGCGCCGCGTCGGCGGGCACGACGCCGGCTGGCACCTCAAGCTGCCGGTCTCCGCCGACGAGCGGCAGGAGATCCAGCTGCCGCTCGGCGGCGACCCGAACAAGGTCCCCGGCCGGCTGCGCCGGCTCGTGCGCGCCTACACGCTGGGGGAGAAGCTGGTGCCGATCGCGCACCTGCGCACCGACCGGTTCGCCCACCGGCTGGCCGACGGCGACGGCCGGACCGTCGCGACCCTCACCGACGACCACGTGACGGGGGAAGCCGGCGGCGAGAGCGCGCGGCTCGACGAGTGGCGCGAGCTGGAGCTGGAACTCGACCCCGCGACCGAACCGGGCCGGCTCGAGGAGTTCGACCGGGCTCTGGCCGAAGCCGGCGCCTCGGCCTCGCCGTGGCCGTCGAAGCTGCGGCGCCTGATCGGCGACCGCGTTCCGGCGCCGGCGCGCGGCCGCAAGAAGCCGACGGCGGGTGACGTCGTGCTGGCGTCGCTGCGCGAGCACTACGCCCGGCTGCGCCGAGCGGACGTCGGGGTGCGCCTGGACGTCGAGGACTCCGTGCACCAAATGCGCGTCGCGACCCGGAAGCTGCGCAGCGCGCTGCGCACGTTCGGGTCCATTGTGGACGAGGACGCCACCGCGCCACTGGCGGCCGAGCTGAAGTGGCTCGGGCAGCAGCTGGCGCCGGCCCGCGACGCGGAGGTGACCGAGCAGCGGCTGCGCGAGCAGCTCGACGACGTTCCGTCCGAGCTGGTGTTCGGGCCGCTGCGCCAGTACCTCACCCGCTACTTCGCCCGTGAATCCGAGGAAGGCCGCACCCGGGCGATGACGGCGCTGGACGGCAAGCGGTACCGGAACCTGCTGCGCGCGCTGGACGCCGTGGTGGAGGAGCCGTCGCTGACCGGCCGGGCGCGCAAGCCCGCGAAGGCCGCCCTGCGCAAGCCGGTGCGCGAGGCCGAGAAGAAGCTGCGCCGGGCCGAAGCGGCGGCGCGCGGTCTGGACGGCCATGAACTCGAGAAGGCCCTGCACGAGGTCCGCAAGAAGGCGAAGCGGGCCCGGTACGCCGCCGACACCGTCAAGCCGGTCTACGGCAAGAAGCTGCGGCAGTGGCGCAAGAACGTCAAGGCCGTCCAGAGCACGCTGGGGGAGCACCAGGACACCGCGGTCGGCCGCGACGTCCTGCACCACCTCACCATCGCCGGGCACGGCGAGGGGCAGAACACGTTCACGTTCGGGATGCTGTACGAGCGCGACGCCGAGCGGGCGGAGCGGCTGCGCGAGCGCTTCGCGGGCGAGTGGCGGCGGCTCCGCAAGGGCGGGCGGCCGGGCTGGCTCCGCTGACCCGCGCTACCGGCCCACGCTGAAACGTCTTGAATGAGTCGTCCGGGACCTCTCGAGACCTGGATGACTCATTCAAGACGTCGGCGAGGGGACGGGAACCGGGCGGGACTCAGCCTTCGCCGGTGAGCTTCCCGCGGAGCTGCTCCAGCGTCTGCGACAGCAGCCGGGAGACGTGCATCTGGGAGATGCCGACGCGGTCGGCGATCTGGGTCTGGGTCAGCCCGCCGAAGAACCGCATCACGAGGATCGCGCGCTCCCGCTTCGGCAGCTCTTGGAGCAGCGGCTGGAGGGCCTCGTGGTTCTCGACCATCGCCATCTCGTGGTCGGGTTCGCCCATGGTGTCCGCCAGCGACAGCGCCTCGGCGTCGTCGTGCACCGGCTTGTCGACGGAAAGGGCCTGGTAGGCGTTGCCGGCCAGCAGCCCTTCGCGGACTTCGTCGACGTCCAGGTTCAGGTGCTCCGCGAGCTCGGTCGGGGTGGGCGCGCGGCCCAGGCGCTGGGACAGCACCGCCGAACCCTGGCTCAGGGACAGGTGCAGCTCCTTGAGCCGCCGCGGGACCCGCACCGACCAGCCGGTGTCCCGGAAGTGGCGCCGCACCTCGCCCATGATCGTCGGCACCGCGAAGGACAGGAAGTCGTGGCCGCGGTCGGGGTCGAACCGGTCGACCGCGTTGATCAGGCCGATCCGGGCCACCTGGACCAGGTCCTCGCGCGGCTCGCCACGACCCGAGAAGCGGGTGGCGATGTGCTCGGCGAGCGGCAGCAGCTCGGTCACCAGCTTGCTGCGGACGACGTCGCGCCGCGGGTCGTCGGGGCCGAGGGTGCCCAGTTCCTCGAACAGCGGCTCGCAGTGGGCATATTCGTCCGGGCGGTGCAGGAGGGTTTTTCGCTCGCCGCTCACGCGCTCGTTCCCGGGTTGAGCACCAGTTCGATCGTGACGATGCCCGCGCCTCCTCCGGGCAGCACGTCACAGTGCGCGGTCACCGAGCGGCTGAGCGTGGTCAGCACGTGCCAGCCGAAGGTGCGGTCACTCGGGGGCCGCGGGTCGTTCGACCGCGTCGAGATGGTCACGTGCAGGCCGTCGCCGCCCTGCCGGAACCGGCAGTGCAGCTGAGTGCCCAGCTCGGCCAGCTGGACGAGCTGCGCACAGGCCTCGTCGACGGCCATCTTGGCGTCGGCGATGGCGTCCAGCCCGAAGTCCGCGCGTGAGACCACGCCGTGGGTGAGCATGCGGACGAGGGGGATCTGCTCAGCCATGGCGGGCAGGCGCAGCTCCACCAGTTCCTCGAGCAGCTCTTCCAGCGTCGGCTTGGCGCCGTGCGAGCCACCGGTTCGTGTTTCTTCCATACGGGAGGTACTACCCATCTGGGCTAATGACGACACTTCGTGGTCAGGGGTTTCCGGTTCGGTCACCGGCCGAGCGCCCGTTCGAGCTCTTTCTTGCTCATTGTCGAGCGCCCGTTGATGTTCCGCTTCTTCGCCTCGTTGTAGAGCTGGTCCTTCGTCGGGCCGCCGGGGCCCTTGCGGTTGCCGGAACGCTCGCCGCCGCGCTGCTGGGGCGACTTGTCCTTCAGGGACGTCTTGCTGGCCTGCCGGGACTCGCCCGACTGCGCGCGGTTCTTGTTCACCGTGCGGGCGGCGATCTCCTTCGCCCGTTTGGTGCCGGCTCCGCGGTCCTCGGCCGAGTCCTTGACGTGCTCGTACTGGCGTTCGCGCTTCTCGCTCCACGACTGAGGCATGACAGCTCCCTTCGTACTACACGGGTCGAATACCCGGTCGATCATCGGGTAAACGTCCCTCGCGGGCGATGAGCCAGCAGTATCGGACACCGGTTACCCACGCCGCGGAGCGGGTACGCGAGGCGAAACCGAGAGGAGGCGCCGATGCGGATCGGCTACACGCTGATGACCGAGCAGACCGGGCCGAACGAACTGGTCCGGTTCGCCGCCGGTGCGGAACACGCCGGCTTCGACTTCGAGGTCATGAGCGACCACTATTCGCCGTGGCTGGCCGAACAGGGCCACGCCCCGTACGCCTGGAGCGTGCTGGGCGCGGTCACGCAGAGCACCGAACGGGTCGAGCTGATGACCTACGTGACGTGCCCGACCATGCGCTACCACCCGGCGGTGGTCGCGCAGAAGGCGGCGACCGTGCAGGCGCTGTCGGGCGGCCGGTTCACCCTGGGCCTCGGAGCGGGCGAGAACCTCAACGAACACGTCGTCGGCCGCGGCTGGCCACCGGCGAACGTCCGGCACGACATGCTCGCCGAGGCCATCCAGATCATCGGCGGCCTGTTCGACGGCGGGTACTTCGACTACGAAGGCAAGCACTTCCGCGTCGACTCGGCGAAGCTGTGGGACCTGCCGGAGAAGCGGACGCCGGTCGGGGTCGCGGTGTCCGGTTCACAGTCGATCAAGCGGTTCGCCCCGGTCGCGGACGCGATGATCGCCGTCGAGCCGAAGGCGGAGCTCTCGAGCGAGTGGGACGCGACGAAGCTCGGCCCGCCGACCCGCAAGATCGGCCAGATGCCGGTGTCGTGGGGCACCGACCGCGAGGCCGCGGTGAAGCGCGCCCACGAGCAGTTCCGCTGGTTCGCCGGGGGCTGGAAGGTCAACTCCGAGCTGCCGGGGCCGGCCGGGTTCGCCGGTGCGACGCAGTTCGTCCGCGAGGACGACGTCGCCGGGTCGATCCCGTGCGGCCCGGACGTCGAAGCGATCGTCGAGGGCGTGCGCGAGTTCGAGAAGGCGGGCTTCACCGACGTGGCGCTCGTCCAGATCGGCGGGGACCAGCAGGAAGGCTTCCTGGACTTCGCCGAAAAGGAGCTGCTCCCGGCGTTGCGAGCGTAGCTCCACCCGTTCGGGGTAGCGCGAATCTCGGTCGTCAGGAGTAGGACGCGGAGTACGGGACTTTCCCAGCGGCGGGAGGTGCGCATGACCGAGGTGAAGCCGGCACCGAGCCTGCGGGCGGTGCCTCTGGCGGTGGCGCGGCGCGGGCCGAAGGGCGGCACGCTGCTCGCGCTGCTGCGCACCACCGACCCGAAGCAGATCGGGCTGCTGTACCTGACGACGTCGTTCGCCTTCTTCATGGCGGGCGGCGCGATGGCGCTGCTGATGCGCGGGGAGCTGGCCCGGCCCGGGCTGCAGTTCCTGTCGCCGGAGCAGTACAACCAGATGTTCACCATGCACGGCACGATCATGCTGCTGCTGTACGCGACCCCGAACCTCTTCGGGTTCGCGAACTACATCCTGCCGCTGCAGATCGGCGCGCCGGACGTCGCGTTCCCGCGGCTCAACGGGTTCGCCTACTGGCTCTACCTGTTCGGCGGGCTGATCGTGATCAGCTCGTTCCTGACCCCGGGCGGGGCGCCCGACTTCGGCTGGACGGCCTACACGCCGCTGTCCAACGCCATCCACTCGCCCGGCGTCGGCGGCGACCTGTGGATCATGGGCCTGATCGTGTCGGGTCTCGGGACCATCCTCGGCGCGGTCAACATGGTCACCACGATCGTGTGCCTGCGCTGTCCCGGGATGACGCTGTGGCGGATGCCGATCTTCACCTGGAACATCCTGTTCACCGCCGTCCTGATCCTGCTGGCGTTCCCGATCCTCACGGCCGCGCTGTTCGGCCTGGAGGCGGATCGCCGGCTCGGGGCGCACGTGTTCGACCCCGAGAACGGCGGGGCGATCATGTTCCAGCACCTGTTCTGGTTCTTCGGCCACCCCGAGGTCTACATCGTGGCGCTGCCGTACTTCGGGATCGTCACCGAGATCGTGCCGGTGTTCAGCCGGAAGCCGCTGTACGGCTACCGGCTGATGGTGTTCGCGACCGTCGGGATCACCGGTCTGTCGGCGGTGGTGTGGGCGCACCACATGTTCGCCACCGGCGCGGTGCTGCTGCCGTTCTTCTCGATCATGACCTTCCTGATCGCCGTGCCGACCGGGATCAAGTTCTTCAACTGGATCGGCACGATGTGGAAGGGGCACCTGAGCTTCGAGACGCCGATGCTGTGGTCGATCGGCTTCATGGTGACCTTCCTGTTCGGCGGCCTCACCGGCGTGATCCTGGCGTCGCCGCCGCTGGACTTCCACGTCACGGATTCCTACTTCGTCGTCGCGCACTTCCACTACGTGCTGTTCGGCACGATCGTGTTCGCGACGTTCGCCGGAATCTACTTCTGGTTCCCGAAGATGACCGGCCGGCTGCTCGACGAGCGCCTCGGCAAATGGCACTTCTGGACGACGTTCATCGGCTTCCACACGACGTTCCTGATCCAGCACTGGCTGGGTGACATGGGGATGCCGCGCCGGTACGCGGACTACCTGTCCACGGACGGCTTCACGACGCTGAACACGATCTCGACGATCGGCGCGTTCATCCTGGGCGCGTCGACGCTGCCGTTCATCTGGAACGTCGTGAAGAGCTACCGCTACGGCGAGCAGGTCCTGGTCGACGACCCGTGGGGCTTCGGCAACAGCCTCGAATGGGCGACGACGTGCCCGCCGCCGCGGCACAACTTCCTGGACCTGCCGCGGATCCGGTCGGAGCGGCCCGCGTTCGAGCTGCACCACCCGGAGGCCGTCGAGCAGATGAAGGAGGAGCGGTACGTCCGCTCCAAGCGGGCCCAGGCCCGGGCGCTGGACCGGGGCGGGCAGCCGCCCGCGTCGCGGGAGGGGCACGCGGGCACGGCGGGTTCGTCGCGCTGACCCCGCCGTGCCGGTGGCCGCTCAGGCCGGTGCGTGCTCCGGGGCCGGGGCGGAGAGCGTCAGGCGCCGGTCGGCCTCCGTCACCCGCAGGGCCCGGCGGACCATCGGGTTCGTCCCGGGGATCACCCGCAGGTCCGTGCCGTTCTGTTCGGCCTGCAGTGCCGCGTGCAGCAGCACGCGGACACCCGCCACGCCGAGGAAGTCCACTTCGGACAGATCGAGGGTCAGCCGCTCCGGGGTCGCCCACAGGCGGTCCGCGAGCAGGGCGGCCAGGTGACCGGCCGTCGCGGTGTCGAGAGCGCCGCGGGCGGTGATCAGCACCGCGTGCGGGGCGGGCCACGCCGTGCGCAGCCGCAGGGCAGGATTTCGAGGTCGGGGGATCATCACCACGCCGGTTCGCCGCCGTCCTGGTACCGCGCGGAGCCAAGGCGCCGCGCTCGGGGTGTTCCGAGCCGGCTGCTGTGCTGAACCGATACCCGAGCCTAACCGGGTGAGAGCCGCCCGCAACCGCCGTTACTCCGAACGGGCGTGTGGCGCGCGACGGCGGTGACCGCTTGTGCCTGCGGTGATCGGGATGCAGTAATCTCGCGTCGGACCCGTTAAAGCGCTAGCGGCCCACTAGTGGCGCGCGCCCGGGTCCTCCCTGGTTGAGAGCGCCCTGAGAACCGAGAAGAGGGGCGTCACCAGGATGACGGGCGGCGATGAGCGGCTCACCGCGCGGTTGGACGAAGTCACGGTAGCGATGGAATCGCTCACCTCCATGCTGGACTCGGAGCTCGATCTCGGTCAGATGCTGCAGGCGATCTGCGACCACGTGGTGCAGGTGGTGCCAGGGGCCGACATGGCCAGCATCACCCTGGTACGCGAAGGCGTGCCGGAGACGGTGGCCAGCACCGACCAGCGGGCGGTGAACTTCGATCGCGAGCAGTACCGGATCGGGGACGGCCCGTGCCTGCGCGCGGCCGAGACCGGGCAGCCGGTGCGCGTGGGTGTCGGCGCCGTCGGCGACGTGTGGCCGCAGTTCGTGTCGAAGGCCGAACAGCTGGGGGTGGCGAGCTTCCTGGCCGCGCCGCTGACCGTGGACGGCGACATGGCCGGCGCGGTGAACCTCTTCGGCTTCGGCGAGCATGGCTTCAGCGAGCTGGGCACGAAGATCCTCGAGCTGTACACGGCGACGGTGGTGTTCGGCCTGCGCAGCGCGCGCCGGTACTTCGCCGCCCGCGAGCTGATCGACCAGCTGAACCGGGCGCTGGAGACGCGCGCGGTCATCGACCAGGCCAAGGGAATCCTGATGGCCGCGCACCGGATCACCGCGGAGGAGGCGTTCCAGCGGCTGGTGAAGCGGTCCCAGGACGGCAACCGCAAGCTGCACGAGGTGGCGGCGGAGTTCGTGGAGGCGGTCGCGACCACGACCGCGTGACGTCCCGCGTACCCGGATAGTCGGCTCACGTACCTGGACAGTCGGTTCGCGTACCTGGACGGTCGGCTCGTGAGCCGACCCTCCGGGTACGTGGCCGACCCTCTGGGTACGGCTAGCCGGCCGGGACCTCGTCCGGGGGTGCGTCCGTTTCCGCCACCGGGTCGGGCCGGTGTCTGCTGCGCTGGCACGTCGTGCAGACCAGGGTGCGGCCGAGCACGGTCCCGTCGTCGCCCACGACCTGGGCCACGTGCATCGTGGGGAAGCCGCAGACTTCGCAGGGCAGCGACCCGTCCTCACGGCTGATGCGGAGCTGGGTGCCCATCCGGCCTCCTGTGTGACGTGGGTCTCACCACCTTGCCGGGTTCCCGGTCGGAGACCGGTGAATTCACTCGTTCGGCCTAGCGTCGGCGGTCTCCGGGAACCCGGTCGGTGCCTCTTGTGTTTGGTGGGGTGAGGCCGGGTAACCGGCCGGCGGAAGGGTTGACCCGGGGATTGCCGGAGGGGAGCGAACATGCGAGACAAGCGGAACGACCTGCGACCGGTGGCGGACCTGCTGCTGGAAGGTGGGGACACGCCGGGGCAGGCCGCGACCCGGCGCCAGGCGGCCTTGGCCGTCGCGGCGAACGCGAAAGACTCCGAAGACTGCGCGCAGCTGCTCGACATGCTGGGTCTGCACCGGGCCGGCGGACGCAGCAGCGAGGTCGCCTGACGCACGACGCACCCCGGAGCCCGCCGAGACCCCCGGTCCGGCGGGCTCCGGCACGTCACCCTCCGCCACCACGCCGCGTTTCGCGGCCCGGCCACGCGGGTATCGCTGCCGGTGAGGAGGTCGAGACATGGCCAGACCGGTGTGGAGCGGCGCGCTGAGCCTGGGGCTGGTCACCGTTCCGGTGGAGCTGTACCCGGCGGTGGCGGACCACACGATCCACTTCCACCAGTTCGAACGCGGGACGTCGGACCGGATCCGCAACCGCAAGGTCAACGAGCGGACCGGCGACGAGGTCACCCAGGACGAGATCGTCAAGGGCTACGACCTCGGCGGCGGTGACCACGTGCTCGTGGAGCCCGACGAGCTGGACGAAATCGCTCCCGAGCGATCCCGGCGGATCGACATCGAGCAGTTCGTCGAGCTCGACGAGATCGACCCGTGGTTCTACGACCGCACGTACTGGCTCAAGCCGGCGAAGGAGGATTTCGCCAAGGCGTACGGCCTGCTGCTGCAGGCGATGGACCGCAGCGAGAAGGCCGGGGTCGCGAAGTTCGTGTTGCGCGGCAAGGAATACCTGTGTGCGGTCCGCGCCGGTGAGGACGTCATGGTGCTCAACACCCTGCACTTCGTCGCCGACCTGCGGAAGCCGAAGGACGTCATGGGCGGCCTGCCCAGCCTCCCGAAGCCGCGGCCCAAGGAACTCGACATGGCGCTCTCGCTCGTCGACGAGATGACCGCGCCGTGGAAGCCGGACGACTACCGCGACGAGTACTCCGAGCGCGTCGAGGACCTGATCAAGGCCAAGAAGCAGGGCAAGGAGATCGCCCACGAAGAGGAGCCGGAGCAGTCGGCCGACGTCGTCGACCTGTTCGAGGCGCTGTCGCGCAGTGTGAAGAACCGCAAGGGCGGCGGCGGCAAGAAGCCCGAGAAGAAGGCGGCGAAGAAGAAGGAGCCCGACCTCGCGGAGCTGTCCAAGTCCGACCTGGACAAGCTGGCCCGCGAGCAGGGCGTGAAGGGCCGGTCGAAGATGACGCGCGCCGAGCTGGAGAAGGCGCTGAAGGCCTCGTGACCAAGGTGACCGGACCCGGCTGGCGCGAACCGACCCTGGCCACGCTCACCGGCCGCCGGTTCTCCGACGAGGACTGGCTCTACGAGCGGAAGCTGGACGGCGTCCGGGCGATCTGCGTGCGCGACTCGGGGACGCCGACGCTCTACTCGCGCAACCACAAGGTGATGGACAACGCCTACCCCGAGCTCGTCGAGGCCCTCGCGGCCCAGGGCGGGGCGCGGTTCGTGGCCGACGGCGAGATCGTGGCGTTCGACGGCGGCAACACCAGCTTCGCCGCGCTGCAGCCCCGGATCCACGTAAGCGATCCAGGCCGCGCGCGGGCGACCGGCGTGCGCGTCTACTACTACCTGTTCGACCTGTTGTACTACGACGACCAGGACACGACCGGGCTCCCGCTGCGGCAGCGGAAGGCGTTGCTGCGCGACGCGTTCGACTTCGAAGACCCGCTCCGGCTGTCGGCGCACCGCAACACCGAGGGCGAGAAGTTCTACGCGGAAGCCTGCCGGCGGGGCTGGGAGGGCGTCATCGCGAAGCGGGCCGACGCGCCGTACCACCACGGGCGGTCACCCGACTGGCTGAAGTTCAAGTGCGCGCAGGGGCAGGAGCTCGTCATCGGCGGCTTCACCGATCCGCAGGGCGCCCGGCACGGCTTCGGTGCGCTCCTGCTCGGTTACCACGAGGACGGCGGCCTGAAGTACGCCGGCAAGGTCGGTACCGGGTTCGACGAACGGCTGCTGTCGTCCCTGCACGCACAGCTGCGCGAGCGCGAAACGAAGCGGTCGCCGTTCGCCGGGGCGGTGAAGGAACCGGGCGCGCACTGGGTCCGGCCGGACCTGGTCGCGCAGATCGACTTCTCCGAATGGACGCGCGACGGGCGGCTGCGGCACCCTCGGTTCGCCGGGCTGCGCGAGGACAAGAAGGCGGCGGACGTGGTGCGGGAGCGGGCGTGAGCGACGAGATTTCCCATGCGGACAAGGTGTACTACCCCGCCGACGGGCTCACGAAGGGCGACGTTGTCGAGTACTACCGGACGGTCGCCGAGGTGATGGTGCCGCACCTGCGCGGCCGCCCGCTCACCCTGCGGCGGTTCCCCGACGGCATCGACGGGCAGGGCTGGTTCCAGAAGCACCCGGGGGAGCACTTCCCGGACTCGATCCGCGTCGAGAGCGTCCCCCGGCGGGGCGGCGGCACGGACGACTACGTGGTCTGCGACGACGCCGGGACGCTGGACTACCTGGCGCGGCAGGGCACCCTGGAGTTCCACGTCTGGCTGTCCACGGCCGACGCACCGGAGCGGCCCGACCGGCTGGTGCTGGACCTCGACCCGCCGGACGGCACGCCGGTCGCCGAGCTGCGCGCGGTCGCGCGGCGGATCCGCGACCACTACGAGCGGGCCGGGCTGACGCCGTTCGTCCAGGCGACCGGCGGCCGCGGCTTCCACGTGCTCGCGCCCCTCGACGCGAAGTCGGACACCGAGGTCGTGCTCGAGCTGTCCCGCGCGCTGGCCGACGCCGTCGCCGCGGACGACCCGGACCGCCTGACGACGGCCCAGCGCAAGGACAAGCGCGGCGACCGGATCTTCCTGGACGCCAACCGCAACGGCTACGCGCAGACGTTCGTCGCGCCGTACTCGCTGCGCGCCCGCCCCGGCGCGGCGGCCGCGACTCCGCTGGACTGGCGCGAGCTGGGCAAGGCCGAGCCGGACGGCTGGAGCCTGGCCAAGGAGAAGCAGCGCTTGGCGCGCAAGGAGGACCCGTGGCGAAATCTGGACGAGCACGCGGGGTCGGCGGAAGCGGCGCTGCAGCAGCTCACTTGAGGGTCTTGCCCGCCGCCTTCAGGTCCGCGACGAAGGCCGCGTAGGCCTCGTCGCGGTCCGGGGCGCGCAGGACGGCCGACGGGTGCACGGTCGCGACCGCCGACGGCACCAGCTCGGCCACGTCTTCGGGTGCTTCGACGGGTTCGCCGCGGTGGGCCGTCAGCCGGAACTTCGGGCCCAGCAACGACTGCGCGGCCGTCGCACCCAGCAGCAGCACCAGCTCCGGGCGCACCGCGCGCAGCTCGGCCAGCAGCCACGGCCGGCAGGCGACCACCTCGGTGCGGCCGGGCTTCTGGTGGATGCGCCGCTTCCCGCGTTCGTCGCGCTTGAACTTGAAGTGCTTGACCGCGTTGGTGACGTACATCGCCTGCCGGTCGAACCCGGCTTCTTCGAAGGCCCGGTCCAGGAGCCGCCCGGCGGGGCCGACGAACGGCTCGCCCGCGAGGTCCTCCTTGTCACCCGGCTGCTCGCCGACGACCAAAACCTTCGCCTTCTTCGTCCCCTCGCCGAAAACGGTCTGCGTCGCGTCCTGGTACAGGGCGCATCCGTGGCAGCCGGCCGCGGCCGACCGCAACGTGTCGAGATCGGTGCTGTCCGGCGGTTCCGCTCCGTGCGTCTGCGGCATGAGCGGGGAAGTTCCCCGTTCCGCGGCCGGGTAAACCACGGTTCCGGCCCGCGCGGCTCGGGTACCCGCTGTCCATGCCCCGGAGCCGAGGAAAGATCGAAGTCGCGACGCGCGTCATCCTGGACACCCCCGACGACCTGGCCGAGCACTACACGCCGGGCGTCGCGGAGCAGGCGAAGCGGGTCACGGACGATCCGTCGGCGCTCGCCCGCGAGACCGTCAAAGCGAACTCCGTCGCCATCGTCTCCGACGGGTCGGCCCTGCTCGGGCTCGGTGACCGGGGGCCGGCCGCCGCGCTGCCGGTGATGGAGGGCAAGGCGGCGCTGCTCAAGCGGTTCGCTGACGTCGACGCGTGGCCGATCTGCCCGGTCAGCCGCGAACCCGACGACCTCGTCCGCACCGTCAAGGACCTCGCGACGTCGTTCGGCGCGATCAACCTCGAGGACATCGCCGCGCCGCGGTGCTTCACGATCGAACGGCGGCTGCACGACGAGCTCGACATCCCGGTCTTCCACGACGACCAGCACGGTACGGCGGTCGTCGTGCTCGGCGCCCTGCACAACGCGCTGAAGCTGACCGGCCGCGAGCCCGGGAAGACGTCCGTCGTCATCGCCGGCGCCGGCGCGGCCGGCAGCGCGATCGCGCGGCTGCTGCTGCGCGCCGGCCACCGCTCCGACGGGATCGTCGTCTGCGACAGCGAAGGCGTGCTGCACCCGGGCCGGGACCTGACGGGGGAGAAGGGGTGGCTGGCGGAGAACACCAACTCCGCCGGAGCCACCGGAAGCGTGCGGGACGCGGTGCGCGGCGCGGACGTGTTCGTCGGCGTCAGCGCGGGCGGCCTCCTCGGCCCGGACGACATCGCCGCGATGGCCGATCGCGCGATCGTGTTCGCCCTGGCCAACCCGGATCCGGAGGCCGACCCCGACGCCGCGCGCGAGCACGCGGAGATCGTCGCCACCGGCCGCAGCGACTTCCCCAACCAGATCAACAACGTGCTGACGTTCCCGGGGATGTTCCGCGGCCTGCTCGACTCGGGCGCGCCGCGGGTCACCGGCGAGATGCTGCTGGCGGCGTCGCGCGCCCTGGCGGACGTGGTGGGGGACGACCTGGACGCGGGCCACATCGTGCCGAGCGTGTTCGACGAGGCTCTGGTGCCGGCGGTGGCGGACGCGGTCGCCGGCGCGGCGAAGGCGGCCGAATAGTCCTTTGTGGACCCTGGGCTCAGTGCGGGCCGGTGGCCGGGGAAGTGCCGTCGGGCGCGGGCTTGCGGGTCGTCTCGGCGCGGGCGATGTGCCACGCGACGAGCGCGCCGGCGCCGACCGTGCCCCAGAGCACGAGCTCGGCGTCGCGGGCGAAGAGGCCGACGACCAGCATGACCACCGCGGTGATGTCGCACAGCACGAGCAGCAGGTTCCACCGCCGGGCTTCGCGCAGGGTGCGGCCGGCGAAGGCGGCCGCGAACGCGGGATCACTCGCCTGCAGTTCCCGCTCGATCTCGTGCAGCGCGTGGCGTTCGCGATCCGGCAGCATGATGGGCCTCCTCGCCTCGGCTGTCTGAGTGGTACCCGCTCCGCGCCCCTTCGAAGCGACACTTTTTCGTGAAAGTCAGTGGTTGTCGCGGGGGATGCCCTTCGTCTTCGCGATCCGCTGGTACGCCACCGCCGGGCGCAGGACCATGCCGTCGCACAGCTGGTCGACCATCGACCGCTGGATCTCCTGCCACGGCGTCTGCGCGTCGGGGACCGGGTACCCGCCCGACTCTGCCAGCTCCTTGTGCCGCAGCGCGAGCTCTTCGTCCGGGATGAGCACGTCCGCGGTGCCGGCGGCGAGGTCGATGCGGACCCGGTCGCCGGTCCGCAGCACGGCGAGCCCGCCGCCCGCCGCGGCTTCGGGAGAGGCGTTGAGGATCGAGGGGGACCCGGACGTACCGGACTGGCGGCCGTCGCCGAGGCACGGGAGTTCGCGGATCCCCTGCTTGATCAGCGCCGCCGGCGGCCGCATGTTGACCACCTCCGCCGCGCCCGGGTAGCCGAGCGGCCCGGTGCCGCGCATGACGAGCAGCGAGTGCTCGTCGGCGCCGAGGTCCGGGTCGTCGATGCGGGCGTGGTAGTCCTCGGGACCGTCGAAGACGATCGCCGTGCCCTCGTAGACGCCACCGCCGAGGTAGCGGCGCCGGAACTCCGGCGAGATCACGCTCGACTTCATGATCGCCGCGTCGAAGAGGTTGCCCTTGAAGACCAGGAACCCGGCGTCTTCGGTGAGGGCCGTGCCGAACGTGCGGATGACGTCCCGGTCGCCGGCCTCGGCGTCGCGGCAGTTGTCGCCGAGCGTGCGGCCGTTGACCGTGCGCGCGTCCTCGTGGACGAGCCCGTGCCGCATCAGCTCGTGCACCACGGCCGGGACGCCGCCCGCGCGGTGGAACTCCTCACCGAGGTACTTCCCGGCCGGCTGGAGGTCGACCAGCAGCGGGACGTGGTGGCCGAGCCGCTGCCAGTCGTCGAGGGGCAGGTCGACGCCGACGTGCCGGGCGATCGCGCCGATGTGGATGGGCGCGTTGGTCGAACCGCCGATCGCCGAGCTCACCACGATGGCGTTCTCGAACGCTTCGCGCGTCAGGATGTCGGAGGGTTTGAGGTCCTCGCGCACCATCTCGACGATCCGCAGCCCGGTGCGGTAGGCCATCCGCGCCCGGTCGCGGTGCGGCGCCGGGATCGCCGCGCAGCCGGGCAGGCTCATCCCGAGCGCTTCGGCGAGCGCGTTCATCGTGGAGGCGGTGCCCATGGTGTTGCAGTGCCCGGGCGACGGCGCGGACGACGCGACGAGCTCCATGAACCCCGCGTCGTCGATCTCCCCGGCGGCGAGGAGCTCGCGGGCCTTCCAGACGATGGTCCCGGACCCGGTGCGCTCGCCGTTGTACCAGCCGTTGAGCATGGGACCGCCGGACAGCACGATGGCCGGGATGTCCACTGTCGCGGCGGCCATCAGGCACGCCGGGGTGGTCTTGTCGCAGCCGGTGGTGAGGACGACGCCGTCGATGGGGTAGCCGTAGAGCGTCTCGACCAGGCCGAGGTAGGCGAGGTTCCGGTCCAGGGCGGCGGTCGGGCGCTTCCCGGTCTCCTGGATGGGGTGCACCGGGAACTCGATGGCGATCCCGCCGGCCTCCCGGATGCCTTCCCGGGTGCGGTCGGCGAGCTGCAGGTGGTGCCGGTTGCAGGGGGACAAGTCGGAGCCGGTCTGCGCGATGCCGATGATCGGCCGGCCGGACTGCAGCTCCTCCCGGGTGAGGCCCCAGTTCATGTACCGCTCGAGGTAGAGGGCGGTCATCCCGGGGTCGGCGGGGTTGTTGAACCAAGCTTCGCTGCGCAGTCCCATACCGGCCAGTCTGTCAACGGCACGGCCGGAGCGCATCCCCCTGCGGCTCGCCGGAAAGCCGTGAATGTCGCATCGAGGGACTTCAAGTCCCTCGATGCGACATTCACGGACTTCGCCGGTGGGTCAGCCCAGGCCGTTCAACCCGATCACCCGGGAGTACCAGTGGGCACTGCGCTTCGGCGTCCGGACCTGGGTCTCGTAGTCGACGTGGACCAGCCCGAACCGCTTCGCGTACCCCTCGGCCCACTCGAAGTTGTCGAGCAGCGACCAGTAGAAGTACCCGCGCAGGTCGACGCCCGCCGCCAGCGCGTCGTGGGCCGCCCGGAGGTGGGAGTCCAGGAACGCCACGCGGTCGGTGTCGACGATGTCACCGCCGTCGGAGACGACGTCCGGGTAGGCCGCGCCGTTCTCCGTGATGTACAGCGGCACCCGGCGGTAGCCGCGGTGGACCTGCAGCAGCGACTCGGTCAGCCCGGCCGGCTGGACCTCCCAGCCGGAGTCCGTGCGGGGAGCCGCCGGATCCGGGACGAAGTGGACGTCGCCCGCGCCGACCCACTCGGGGCCCGCCGGCTCGCTGCCCGGCACCGGACGCCCCGCGACGCGGTAGTCGCGGTAGTAGTTCACGCCCAGCCAGTCGACGTGCGCCGCGATGATCGCGCTGTCCTCGGGCTCGACGACGTCGGCCAGCCCGAACGGCTCGAGGTCGGTCACCAGGTCGTCCGGGTAGCCGCCGCGCAGCACCGGGTCGAGGAACAGCCGGTTCTGCAGGCCGTCGATCCGCCGGGCCGCGGAGACGTCGGAGACGTTCGCCGGGTCGTGCGGCACGACCGGGTAGAGGTTGAGCGTGATCCCGGCCGGGGTGCCCGGCGCGTGCCGGCGGATGATGTCCATCGCCAGCCCGTGCCCCAGCAGCAGGTGGTGCGTGGCGGCGACGGCGGCCCGGTGGTCGGAGCGGCCGGGCGCGTGGATGCCGCCCGCGTAGCCGAGCATCGCCGCGCACCACGGCTCGTTCAGCGTCGACCAGCTGGCGACGCGGTCACCGAGGCGCTCCAGCACCGTCTCGGTGTACTCGGCGAACCGGTACGCGGTGTCCCGGTTCGTCCAGCCGCCCTGCTCCTCCAGCGTCTGGGGCAGGTCCCAGTGGTAGAGCGTCGCCCACGGCTGGATCCCGGCCTCGAGCAGGCAGTCGACCAGCCGGTCGTAGAAGGCGAGCCCGGCGGCGTTCGGGGCGCCGCCGTCCGGGCGCACCCGCGGCCAGGCCAGCGAGAAGCGGTAGGCGCCGAGGCCGAGCCGGCGCATCAGGCCGACGTCCTCGGAGTACCGGCGGTAGTGGTCGGCGGCCGGGTCGCCGGTGTCGCCGCCCACGACCGCGCCCGGGCGGCGGGCGAAGACGTCCCAGACCGAGTCGGTGCGGCCGTCGGCCGTGGTGGCTCCTTCGACCTGGAACGCGGCGGTGGCGGCGCCCCAGACGAAGCCGGGCGGGAACATCAACGCGGCGCTTTCCCGGTCCTCTGTCGCCCGAACGCTGTCGGGATGTACGGACATGTTCACCCTTTCACGGCACCTTGCATGATCCCGGCCACGATCTGGCGGCCGAGGAGGACGAAGACGATGAGGATCGGGATGGTGGCCAGGGTCGTGCCGGCCAGCACCAGCGAATAGTCGACGTAGTAGCCGCTCTGGAGCTTCTCCAGCGCGACCTGGACGGTCGGGTTGCCCGCGTCCAGGACCACCAGCGGCCACAGGAAGTCGTTCCAGGACATCATGAACGTGAACATCGCGAGGATCGCCGCGGCCGGGCGCACCGCGGGCAGGCAGATGTTCCAGAAGATCCGGATCATGCTGCAGCCGTCCACGCGCGCGGCCTCGATCAGCTCGTACGGCAGGGCATCCACTGTGTACTGCCGCATCCAGAACACGCCGAACGCGGTGACCAGGTTGGGCACGATCACCGCCGTCAGGGTGCCGGTCCAGCCCAGTTCGGACATCGCGATGAACAGCGGGATGATGCCGAGCTGGGTGGGCACCGCGAGCGTGACGACGATGAACACGAACAGCTTGTCGCGTCCCCGGAAGCGCAGTTTCGCGAAGGCGAACCCGGCCAGCGAGGAGAACAGCACCGTCGTCAGGGTCACCGTGCCCGAGACGAGGACGCTGTTGCCCAGCGCCTTCCAGAACGGCACGGTGTCGAACACCCGCGCGGCGTTGGCGAAGAAGTTGCCGCCGGGCACGAACGGCGGGATGCGCTCGGTGAGCATCCCGTTGTCGCGGCTGGCCACGAGGAACGACCAGTAGAACGGGAACAGCGAGCCGAGGACGAAGATCGCCAGGACGATGTAGGTCGCCTTGCGTGGCTTGCCGAGCGTGGCGACCTTCTGCCGGAATCCCGGTTTCCGGACGTCATCGCTGATGTCACTCTGGAGGGTGGTCATTTCTTCTTCACCGCCGGGGTGCGGGCGATCCGGCCGGTGAGGAAGAAGTTCACCAGCGCGATGAGCACGATGATCAGGAACAGCACCCAGGCGATCGCCGAGGCGTAGCCGAGATCGGCGTTCTGGAAGGCCGTCTGGTAGAGGTACAGCGTCACGGTCTGGAATTGGTTGGTGGAGCCGCCGTTGTTCGACCCGGGCATGGCGTCGAACAGCTTCGGCTCGGTGAAGATCTGCAGGCCGCCGATCGTCGAAGTGATCGTGACGAAGATCAGCGTCGGCTTCAGCAGCGGCAGCGTGACGTTGAAGAAGCGGCGCCACGTGCCCGCGCCGTCGATCAGCGCCGCCTCGTGCAGCTCCTTGGGGATGGCCTGCATGGCCGCCAGCACGATCAGGGCGTTGTAGCCCGTCCAGCGCCAGTTCACCATGATCGCGATCGCGACGTGGCTGCCGAACCGGTTGGCCTGCCAGTCGACCGGGTCCAGCCCGATGGTCTGCAGCACGCCGTTGATCAGCCCGTACTTCGGGCCGAAGAGGTTGGCGAAGATGATGCCGATGGCGACGAGGCTGGCCGCGTACGGCAGCAGGATGCCGACCCGCCAGCCCGTCGCGCCGCGCAGCCGGGCCCCGAGCAGCGCCGCCAGCAGCATCGCGATGATGAGCTGCGGGACGCTGGAAAGCAGGAAGATGCTGATCGTGTTCGTCAGCGCGTTCCAGAACTGCGCGTCGGCGAAGAGCTCCTTGAAGTTGTCGAGGCCGATGAAGTCGGGGTCGTCGCTGCCGGCTTCCCACTTGAACAGCGAAACGTACGCGGTGTAGAGCAGCGGGAACAGCCCGACGATCCCGAACAGGATGAAGAACGGCGCGATGTAGAGGTACGGCGAGACCTTGACGTCCCACCGGCTCAACCGGTGACGGAAGGTGGGCCGGGGAGACACTCGCTCCCCGGCCTTACTCCCTTCCGGCGCGATCTTGTCGATGACGGTCATCTGCTCAGCGCGTGATCTTCTTCGCGGCTTCGACCATCTGGTTCCAGCCGTCCGCAGCCGACTTGCCCTGCTCGACCGCCTGCAGGGCCGGGCTGGACGCGTTCTCCTGGATCTGGCCGTCGCCCGGGCCCTTGTACTGCGGCTTCTGGACCTTCTTGGCCTGCTCGGCGAACAGCTCGCCGACCTTCGTGTCACCGAAGTAGTCGTCGGTCTTGCTCAGCAGCGCGGGGTCGGTCAGCGCCTTGACCTGGCTCGGGAAGGTGCCCTTGGCCTGGAACGCCTTGATCTGCTGCTCCGGGGCGGTCAGCCAGGCCGCGAGCTCGGCGGCTTCCTTCGGGTGCTTCGACTGCGTCGGGACGGTCAGGTACGAGCCGCCCCAGTTGCCGCCGCCGCCGGGGAAGGCCGCGGTGACGGCCCACTTGCCGGCGTTCTCCGGGCCGGCCTGCTCCTTGATCACGCCGAGCATCCAGGCGGGGCACACCTTCGTGGCGAACGCGCCCTGCTTGAAGCCGGTGTTCCACTCGTTGCTGAACGCGGTCAGCTTGGCCGACTCGCCCTTGGCGACGGCGTCGGTGACCTTGGTCCAGGCGTCCTTGATGCCCTGGTTGCCCTCGACGGCCAGCTTGTCGTCGGTGCCGATGTAGCCCTGGGGGAGCTGGTTGACCATGGCGTTGAAGTTCTGCGCGGCCGAGTCGAACCAGGCCTTGCCCTTGCTCTTCTGCACGAAGTCCGCGCCGGCGGAGAAGTAGCTGTCCCAGGTGGCGAACAGCGGCTTGACCGCTTCGGGGTCGTCCGGCAGGCCGGCGGCCTTGAACATGTCCTTGCGGTAGCACATGGCGAGCGGGCCGATGTCGGTCCCGTAGCCGATGAGCTTGCCGTCCTTGGTCTTGGCGGCTTCGTACTTCCAGTTCAGCCAGCGGTCGGGGGAGGCGTCGGCCGGGCCGATCTTGCTCAGGTCGTTGAACTTCGAGCCCTTGTCGAGGAAGTCCGACAGGTGGCCCTCTTCGAGCGCCGTCACGTCGGCGAGGCCCGAGCCCGCGGCCATCTTGGTGACGAGTTCCTCGTGGTACGGGCCGCCCTGGCCGGTCTTGCGGTGGGTGATCTTGATGTTGGGGTGCAGCCGCTCGTACTCCGGGATGAGGGCCTCGTACCCGAACTCGGTGAACGTCGCCAGCGTCAGGTCGACGTGCTCGTTCGGAGCCGCCGCGGGCGGGGTCGCGTCACCGCCGCTGCCGCAGGCTGTGGCGCCGAGCGCCGTCATCGTGATGCCCAGTGCGAGGACCAGGCCGTTCCGGATCGTTCTCACGTGTCCAACCACCTTGTTGACGGGAATGAGCGCTCTCACTGCTGGGAGCCGATCTGGGAGCGCTCCCAGGTGTCGCAGAGTCTGCTGGGGCCCTTCACCGGTGTCAAGGGGTCGTAACCGGAGTGTTTCCTGCGAGGAGCGCTCCCGGACGTGCGCGGGCGTGAACGTTAAGCTGGGGCGGTCAGGGTGGTAACGGGTGGATGAGGGCGGTGCCGTGGGGCCTCGAGCAGGGGATGAAGAACGGCCGACGCTGGAGGACGTCGCGGCGTTCGCCGGCGTGTCGCGGTCGACGGCGTCCCGCGCGTTGAACGACGACGCGTACGTCAGCGCGGCGGCGCGCGAGAAGGTCCTCGCCGCGGCACGCGACCTGGGCTACTCCCCGAACCAGGCGGCCCGCTCCCTGGTCACGCGGCGGACCGGGGCCGTGGCGGTGGTGCTGTCGGAACCGGAGTCCCGGCTGCTCGACGACCCGTACCGGGCCGCCGTCATGCGCGCCGGCTACCGGGAGCTCGCCGACGTCGGCCGCCAGATGGTGCTCATCTTCAGCGACATCCGCGAGGACCTGAGCCGGACGGTCCGCTTCCTCGAAGGCGGCCACGTCGACGGCGCGCTGGTGTTCGCGCCGCACCGGGCCGACCCGCTGCCCAAGGCGCTGCGGCTGCTGCGCATCCCGGTGGTGTTCGGCGGCCAGGCGGCCGGCATCCGCCGCGGCGTGCACGTCGTCGACTTCGACAACGAGGGCGGCGCCCGGCTCGCGGTCGAGCACCTGGTCGCGTCCGGGCGGCGGCGGATCGGCACCATCGCCGGGCCGCAGGACCAGGGTGCCCCGATCGACCGGCTCGCCGGCTGGCGCAAGACCCTCCTGGACGCCGGGCTCGACCCCGCCGACCTGGCCGAAGAGGCCGACTTCACGCTGTCCGGCGGCGCGAACGCGATGGCCGCGCTGCTGGCCCGCCACCCGGACCTCGACGCGGTGTTCGTCGCGAGCGACATGATGGCGGTGGGCGCGCTGCGCACCCTCGACTCGGCGGGCCGCCGCATCCCCGAGGACGTCGCGGTGGTCAGCTTCGACGACAACGCGACGCTCGCCCCGGCGATGGACCCGCCCCTGACCTCGGTCCACCAGGACCCACGCGAGCAGGTCCACGCGATGGTCGAGACGCTGATGCAGCTGCTCGACGACCAGAACCTCAAGCCCCGGCAGCAGATCCTCCCGACCTCCCTGGCGGTCCGCGCCTCGAGCTGACTCCGTGGCGACCCTCCGATCACGCGTGTCGACCCTTCGCGTCCGTGCCCGGCCGGCGAACTCGCGTGCCCAGAGGGTCGGCTCGTGTGATTGAAGGGCCGGCACGCGTGATTAGAGGGTCGACACGGTCGCGGGCGGCGGTGGCTGGGAGCGGTCCCGGCTGAGGTGCACGCCTTTGGCGCTAAACGGCGTTTCCTCAGCACGCCGCGTGACCAAGTCGCTGGGCCGTTCGAGTGGTGGGGCGACCATCGGCCGCGGCTGTTCAGGAACGTTCAGTGAGCCGTCGTGCGCCGGGCGCGCAGATGTGACGTCTTCGTCCGAGGTGTCCTTCTGACTCGATTCTTTACATCCACGTTTCCGGCTGGCTACCGTCTGCGCCTGGAAGCGCTCCCAGATCGCTGGCTCCCTACGGACAAAGGAGTTCCGCAGCCATGCGTTCCTCTCCCCGATGGCGCCGTGTGCGCCGAACGCGCTGGTTACGCGGCCGCGCGCTGGCCCTGGCTTCGGCCGTGGTCGCGCTCACCGCCGGGCTGGTCGCCCCACCTTCGGCGCTCGCCGCCGACGTCGCCTGTTCCGTCACCTACACCACCAACGACTGGGACTCCGGGTTCACCGCCAGCGTCTCGCTGCGCAATGACGGCGCGGCCCTCGACAGCTGGAAGGTCGGCTGGACGTTCCTCGACGGCCAGAAGGTCCAGCAGGGCTGGAGCGCCACCTTCGCCCAGACCGGCACCGCGGTCACCGCCACGAACCTCTCCTACAACGGCCACCTCGACACCGGGGCGAGCACCAGCTTCGGCTTCAACGGATCCAAGGGCTCCGCCAACCGCCCACCCACCGACTTCTCCGTCAACGGCACCGCCTGCACCGGCGCCAACAAGGCCCCCACCGTCAGCCTGACCTCACCGGCGTCGACCGGCACCTACTACGCCCCGGCCACCGTCCCGCTCGCCGCCACCGCCGCCGACAGCGACGGCACGGTCAGCAAGGTCGAGTTCTACGCCGGGGACACCCTCCTGGCCACCGACACGGCCGCGCCGTTCGAAGGCAGCTGGGCGAACGTCCCGGCCGGGACGTACTCGATCACGGCCAAGGCCTACGACAACAAGAACGCGTCGACGACGTCCAGCCCGGTGAGCGTGAAGGTCCTTTCCGGACCCACGATCGTCGCGGCTCCCGCGACCGCGCAGGTCAAACAGGGCGGGACGGGCACGTTCGCCGTCTCCCTCGCCGGCGCGCCCACCGGCCCGGTCACCGTCGCCCTGGCCAGGACGGCGGGCAGCACCGACCTGACGGCGAGCCCCACGAGCCTCACCTTCACGACGGCGAACTGGAGCACCCCGCAGAACGTCACCGTGCAGAGCGCCGACAACGGGGGAGCGCTGGGCAGCGCGACCTTCACCGCCAGCAGCAGCGGGTACACCGCGGCGACGGTGACGGTGAACGAGATTTCGTCGTCCACTTCGGACTACCAGCTCGCGTTCCTGACCCAGTACAACAAGATCAAGGACCCGAACAACGGCTACTTCCGCAAGTTCGGCAACATCCTGGTGCCCTACCACTCGATCGAGACCCTGATCGTCGAGGCGCCGGACCACGGCCACGAGACGACTTCGGAGGCGTTCAGCTACTACCTGTGGCTGGAAGCGTCCTACGGGCGGATCACCGGGGACTGGGCACCGTTCAACCAGGCGTGGACGTCGATCGAGACGTACGCGATCCCGTCGGCGGCCGACCAGCCGGGCAACTCGGGCTACAACGCGAGCAAGCCCGCCACCTACGCGGCCGAATACCCGAGCCCGAAGCAGTACCCGTCGCAGCTGCAGTCCGGCGTGTCCGTCGGTGCCGACCCGATCGCGGCGGAGCTGAAGGCGGCCTACGGCTCGGCGGACGTCTACGGCATGCACTGGCTGCTCGACGTCGACAACATCTACAAGTTCGGGCACTGCGAGGACGGCACTAACACCGCGCCGGCGTTCATCAACACCTTCCAGCGCGGTTCGCAGGAGTCGGTCTGGGAGACGATCACCCAGCCCAGCTGCGACGTCCTGAAGTTCGGCGGCAAGAACGGCTACCTCGACCTGTTCACCGGCGACACGTCCTACGCGAAGCAGTGGAAGTACACCAACGCACCCGACGCGGACGCCCGCGCCGTGCAGGTGGCCTTCCAGGCCGAGAAGTGGGCCGCCGCGCAGGGTAAGAGCTCGGACATCGCGGCCACCGTCAAGAAGGCCTCGAAGATGGGCGACTACCTGCGGTACTCGCTGTTCGACAAGTACTTCAAGAAGATCGGCAACTGCGTCGGCGCGTCGAGCTGCGCCGCCGGCACCGGAAAGGACAGCGAGCACTACCTCGTCTCCTGGTACTACGCCTGGGGCGGCTCGATGGACTCGTCCAGCGCGTGGGCGTGGCGCATCGGGGACGGTGCGGCGCACCAGGGTTACCAGAACCCCTTGGCGGCGTACGCCTTGTCGACGGATCCGGGCCTGAAGGTGACGTCGGCGACCGGCGCGAGCGACTGGGCGACCAGTCTCGGCCGGCAGCTGGAGTTCCTGCAGTGGCTGCAGTCGTCCGAAGGCGGGCTCGCCGGCGGCGCGACCAACAGCTGGGAAGGCCAGTACGGCACCCCGCCGTCCGGCACGCCGACGTTCTACGGGATGTTCTACGACCAGCAGCCGGTCTGGCACGACCCGCCGAGCAACCAGTGGTTCGGCTTCCAGACCTGGGGCATGGAACGGATCGCCGAGTACTACCAGGCGACCGGCGACGCCCGGGCGAAGAAGATCCTCGACAAGTGGGTCCCGTGGGCGATCGCGAGCACCACGGTCGGGGCCGGCGGCAGCTTCCAGATCCCGGCCGACCTGACGTGGAGCGGCGCGCCGGACACCTGGAGCGCCACCAGCCCGGGCTCGAACACCGGCCTGCACGTCACCGTGAAGAACTACAACAACGACGTCGGGGTCGCCGCCTCACTCGCCAAGACGCTGCTCTACTACGCGTCGGGATCGAGCAACGCCCAGGCCAAGTCGGTCGGGGAGCAGCTGCTCACGGCGCTCTCGGCGAACGCCGACACCAAGGGCATCACGGTGCCGGAGACCCGGTCCGACTACGACCGGTTCGACGACACCTACAACGCCACCACGGACCAGGGGCTGTACGTGCCCACGGGCTGGACGGGCACGATGCCGAACGGCGACGCGATCAACTCCAGCTCGACGTTCACCTCGATCCGCTCCTTCTACAAGAGCGACCCGCAATGGCCGAAGGTCCAGTCCTACCTGGACGGTGGCGCCGCACCGACGTTCACCTACCACCGGTTCTGGGCGCAGTCGGAGATCGCCACGGCGTTCGCCGCGCACGTCGCCCTGTTCGGCTGAAAGGCACTCGATGAAGCGACTGCTCTCCCTCGCGGTCGCCGCACTGGTCGGGGGCGCCGTACTCACGGCGTCCCCGGCCACCGCGGCCCCCGCTCCGGCACTTTCCCGTGAAAGTGCCGCCCTGGCCGGAACCGGGACCGGTTTCTGGCACGCGAACGGGTCCCAGCTCGTCGACGCGACCGGGACCCCGGTCCGGATGACCGGCGTCAACTGGTTCGGCGCCGAGACCGGCAACTACTCGCCGCACGGCCTGTGGAGCCGCAACTACAAGGACATGCTCGACCAGATGGCGAGCCTCGGCTACAACACGCTGCGGCTGCCGTACTCCAACCAGCTCTTCGACTCCGGCGTCAAGCCGACCAGCATCGACGCCGTCCAGAACCCGGACCTGCAAGGGCTTTCCGGGCTCCAGGTGCTCGACAAGATCATCGGGTACGCCGGAACCAAGGGCATGCGCGTGATCCTCGACCGGCACCGGCCGGACTCCGGCGCGCAGTCCCCGCTCTGGTACACCAGCGCCTACCCCGAAAGCCGCTGGCTGTCCGACTGGACGATGCTCGCCCAGCACTACAAGGGCAACACCACGGTGATCGGCGCCGACCTGCACAACGAGCCGCACTCGATCCAGGGTGGCGGCGGCGCGTGCTGGGGCTGCGGCGACACCGCGACCGACTGGCGCCTGGCCGCCGAACGCGGCGGCAACGCCGTGCTCGCCGCCAACCCGGACTGGCTGGTCATCGTCGAGGGCGTCGACTGCGTCAGCGGCACCGGCGACCCGCAGTGCGGCTGGTGGGGCGGCAACCTCTCCGGCGCCCGCCAGTTCCCGGTGCGGTTGTCCAAACCGGACAAGCTCGTCTACTCGGCGCACGAGTACGCCACGTCGGTGTTCGCGCAGCCGTGGTTCTCCGACCCGTCGTTCCCGGCGAACCTGCCGGCGCTGTGGGACCACTTCTTCGGCTACCTGCACAAGGAGCACATCGCGCCGGTGCTGCTCGGCGAGTTCGGCAGCACCCTCGCCGACCCGCGTGACAAGACCTGGCTGCAGGAGCTGATGAAGTATTCGGGCACCGGCACGACCGGGATGAGCTTCACGTACTGGTCGTGGAACCCCAACTCGGGTGACACCGGCGGCATCCTCAACGACGACTGGACCACGGTCAACCAGGCCAAGCAGGCGATCCTGCAGCCGTACCTGATCCCGCCGACGGGCTCGGGCGGCGGCACGACCGATCCGCCCGCGGTGAGCTGCGGGGTCACCTACCACGTCGACAACACGTGGCAGGGCGGTTACGTCGCCTCCGTGACGCTCAAGAACACCGGCACCACGCCGCTGAAGACCTGGGCGCTCGGCTGGACCGTGCCGTCCGGGACGCAGATCACCGGCGGGTGGGGCGCCACGATCACCCAGTCCGGGCAGCAGGCGACGGCCAAGGCACCGTCGTGGGCGCCCGACCTGGCCGGCGGCGCTTCGACGTCGATCGGTTTCCAGGCGACCGGCGCCTCGACCGGCTCGCCCGGCGGCTTCGCGGTCGGCGCGACCGCGTGCACCACCTGACCCGTCCACCGAACACGAAGGAGCACACTCGATGAAGAGTGAATTCTGGAACCCGAGGAGGAAGGTGCGGCTCGCCGCGGCTTCCTCGGTGACGGCCGCCGCGGTCGTCGCGGGGCTGCTGGTGGCCGGCGGCAGCCCGGCGACCGCCGCTTCCGGCTGCAAGGTGACCTACACCGTCAACCAGTGGGACACCGGGTTCACCGCGAACGTCGCGGTGACCAACCTCGGCGACGCCGTCACGAGCTGGGACGTCCAGTGGGACTTCGCCGGCAACCAGCAGGTGCAGCAGGGCTGGAGCGCCACGTTCAGCCAGAGCGGCAAGCACGTGAGCGCGAAGAACCCGTCGTGGGGCGGCGCGCTCGGGTCGAACGCGTCGGCGAGCTTCGGCTTCAACGGCTCGTTCTCCGGCACGAACGACATCCCGGCGTCGTTCTCGCTCAACGGCGTCCACTGCGACGGCGGCACGACCACCACGACCACGCCCACGACGCCGACCACCCCGACCACCCCGACGACACCCACCACCCCGACGACCACGACCACGCCGCAGCCGGGCACCCACGTGGACAACCCGTACGCCGGCGCGAAGGGGTACGTGAACCCGGACTGGTCGGCCTCGGTGACCGCGGCGGCCGCGGCCAAGGGCGGCACGCTCGGCGCGCAGATGGCCAAGGTGGCCAACACGTCCACGGCCGTGTGGCTCGACCGGATCGCGGCGATCGAGGGCACCTCGAGCGCCCGCGGCCTGCGCGGGCACCTCGACGCGGCGCTGGCCCAGCAGAGCGGCGGCACGCCGGTGACGATCCAGATCGTCGTCTACGACCTGCCGAACCGCGACTGCGCGGCGCTGGCGTCCAACGGTGAGCTGCAGGCGGGCTCGGGCGGCCTGGCCCGGTACAAGAGCGAGTACATCGACCCGATCGCCTCGATCCTGTCGGACTCGAAGTACGCGCCGCTGCGGGTCGTGGCGGTCGTCGAACCGGACTCGCTGCCCAACCTGATCACCAACACCGCGACGGCCAAGTGCGCCGAAGCGCAGTCGACCGGGGCGTACACCCAGGGCATCCAGTACGCGCTGAACAAGCTGCACGCGATCTCCAACGTCTACAACTACCTGGACATCGCGCACTCGGCGTGGCTGGGCTGGGACAGCAACTTCGGCCCGTTCGTCAACCTGGTCAAGCAGACGCTCCAGGGCACGACCGCCGGGGTGAACAGCATCGACGGGTTCATCAGCGACACGGCGAACTACACCCCGCTGACCGAGCCGAACCTGCCGGACTCGAACCTGAACGTCGGCGGCCAGCCCCTCCGGTCGGCCACGTTCTACCAGTGGAACCCGTACTTCGCCGAGGTGCCGTTCGCCACGGCGATGTACAACGCGTTCGTCTCCGCGGGCCTGCCGAGCGGCATCGGCATGCTGATCGACACCTCCCGCAACGGCTGGGGCGGCTCGGCGCGGCCCAGTGGCGCCTCGGGGTCCACAGTGGACAGCTACGTGAACTCCGGCCGGATCGACCGGCGGCTGCACCGCGGCAACTGGTGCAACCAGAGCGGGGCCGGGCTCGGCGTGCGGCCCACCACGGCGCCCGCGGCGCACTTCGACGCCTACGTCTGGATCAAGCCGCCGGGTGAGTCCGACGGCGCGAGCCAGCAGATCCCGAACGACGAGGGCAAGGGCTTCGACGGGATGTGCGACCCGGCCTTCCACGGCAGTGAGCAGGCCAACGGCGGCAACCTGACCGGCGCCCTGCCGAACTCGCCGCTGTCCGGCAAGTGGTTCCAGGCCCAGTTCGAGGAACTGGTCCAGAACGCCTACCCGCCGGTGCAGTAGCAAGTCTCCCGGGCCGGGCGGTGCCGCGCAGCCGCCGTCCGGCCCGGGTCTCCACTCCGTCCCTTCGAGCAGAGGAGCTCCCATGAAGAACCGGCTACGGGCCACACTGGCGTCGTTCGGAGCCGCGACCGTGCTGCTGTCCGGCGGTGTCCTGGTCACCGCGCCCCCGGCGGCCGCGGACACGCAACTGTGCGACAAGTACGGCTCGCTGCGCATCCAGGGCGGCAAGTACATCGTGCAGAACAACAACTGGGGCGACGACACGACCCAGTGCCTTTCGGTGTCCACCACCGGCTTCACCATCACGACGGCGTCGCACAACCGGCCGACCAACGGTGCTCCGGGCAGCTACCCGTCCGTCTACGCGGGCTGCCACTACGGCAACTGCAGCAGCAACAGCGGCCTGCCCCGCCAGGTCCGGTCGCTCGGGTCGCTGCGGTCCCAGGTGAACTACACGACCGTCCAAGCGGGACAGTGGGACGCCGCCTACGACGTCTGGTACGACCCGTCGCCGAACCCGTCGGGCCAGAACACCGGCGCCGAAGTGATGATCTGGGGCAACCACCGGGGTGCCCCGCAGCCGGTCGGCAGCGTGATCGGCACCGTGCAGCTCGCCGGCGCGACGTGGACCGTCTGGTTCGGCAACATCGGCTGGAACGTGATCTCCTACGTCCGGAACTCCGGCACGGACAGCCTCGACGTGAACCTGTCCGACTTCACCCGGGACGGCGTGAACCGCGGGAAGATCAGCGACTCCTGGTACCTGACCAGCGTCCAGTTCGGGTTCGAGCCGTGGCAGGGCCAGACCGGGCTGGGCGTGCGCTCGTTCAGCGTGTCGGGCTAGAGGTCCTTCCGGAAGGACAGCCGGTCCAGCCCCGGCCCGTCGTAGTCGGGCTGGACCGGCAGCCCGTCGAACTCCTTCGGTCCCGGCTCGGTCACGAAGCCCATCCGGGTGTGGAAGGCGTGTGAACCCTTGTTCACCGGCGACGTGATGGCGCGGACGGTGCTGCGCCCGTTCTCGCGGCTGTAGGCGAAGAAGCGTTCGTACAGGGCGGCGCCGAGGCCCTTGCCGCGTTCGGCGGGGTCGACGCCGACGAAGTGGACGTAGCTTTCCGCCGGCCGGGACGGCGAGAGGAACCCGATCAGGAACGCGACGATCCGGTCGTCGCCGGTCACCAGGAAGCTGCTGCCGGTGAAGTGCTGGAACATCAGCTTCGGGAGGAGCAGGGCCCGCTGGCGGGAGCCTTCGTCGCCGCCGAGCCCGCCCCACCAGGAGTCGAGGACGGCGAGGACGGGCAGGTGGTCGTCCGGGCCGGGGTGGCGCACGGAATGGCCGGCGAGCGGCGTGAGGTCGGGAGTCGTCACCGGGCCAGGGTGCCGGACGGGGGAGGGGAACGCGACCGGGTTTCTCCGCCGGTCCACTGTGTCCGAACCGTCGACAGGAGCTCACCGGGTGTCCGTCCCCGAAGAAAATCCGTCCCGGACCGCCGAAGGATCAGGGCACCACCTGGTGCACCCCGATCAGCACCTGCTGCCAGACGGCGGCCGGGTCGGCCCCGCCCTCGACCGCCTTGAGCGCGGGCGCGACCACCGTCTCCTGGATCTTGCCGTCGCCCGGGCCCTTGTACTGCGGTTTCCCGACCTTCTGGGCCTGCGCGACGAAGACCTGCCCGGCCAGCGCGCCGCCGAAGTAGCCGTTCATCTCGCTGAGCAGGTCGGGCGAGGTGAAGGCGTCGACCTGGCTGGGGAAGTTGCCGCTCACCCGGAACGCGTGCAGCTGCTGCTCCGGCGCGGTCAGCCAGGCGGCGAGCGCGGCGGCTTCCTTCTGGTGCTCGCTCGCGGCCGGCACGGTGAGGTAGGAGCCGCCCCAGTTGCCGCCGCCGTCCGGGAACGCGTCGGTGATCGCCCACTTGCCGGCGTTGCCGAGCCCGGCCTGCTGCTCGATGACGCCGAGCATCCACGAAGGACAGACCTTCGTCGCGAAGGCGCCGAGGCGCAGGCCGTCGTTGCCGTCCTCGGCGAAGGCGGTGAGCCCGGCCGACTGCCCCTGCTTCACGGCGGTGGTGACCTGGTCCCACGCGCTCCGGAGCGCGGTGTTCGACTCGAGCGTCGAATGGTCTTCGCGGTCGAGGTAGCCGACCGGCAGCTGGTTGACCATGGCGTTGAAGCTCTGCGCCGCGGAGTCGAACCAGGCTTTGCCCTTCGAGCGCTTGACGTACTTCTCGCCGGCCTTGAAGTAGCTGTCCCAGCTCGCGAACATCGTCTTGACCGAACCCGGGTCGGTCGGCAGCCCGGCCGCCTCGAGGAGGTCCTTGCGGTAGCACATCGCCAGCGGTCCGATGTCCGTGCCGTAGCCGATGAGCTTGCCGTCCTTGCTGCGGCCGGCCTCGTACTTCCACTCCAGCCACCGGCCCGGTTTCACGTCGGCCGGGCCGATCTCGCCCAGATCGGCGAACTTCGCGGACTGCGCGAGGACGTCGGAGAGGTGACCCTCCTCGACGGCCTGGATGTCGGCGAGGCCCTGCCCGCTCTGCAGCTTGCCCAGCAGGTCCTGGTGGTAAGGGCCGCCCTGGTCGGTCCGCACCTGGCGGACGTCGATCCCGGGGTGGGTGAACTCGTACCCGGGGATCAGGTCGTCGTAGCCGAACTCGCCGAACGTCGCCAGGGTGAGCGTGATGTGCTCGGGCGTGCTCGGGCCACAGCCGCCGGTGAAGACGAGCAGGACGACAGCGACGGCGAAAGCCAGCCGTCTTCGGATCAGCCTCATGCGCTCCCCCTCCAGGGCTCACTCCCTCGTGATTGGGAGCGCTCCCGGTCGGAGTGTTGTTTCCGGGACCACCGGGTGTCAAGGTGCGCGACGGCGGGTGTCCGTGCGGACACGCTTGCGTGCTCGAAACTTTCGCGTGAGGAAGGACTGCGATGAAGCGTCCGACGATCACCGACATCGCACGGGAGGCCGGCGTGTCGAAGGGTGCGGTGTCCTACGCGCTCAACGGGCGTCCTGGCGTTTCGGAGGCGACCCGGCGCCGGATCACGCGGATCGCCAGGGAGCTGGGGTGGTCGCCGAGCAGCACGGCGCGCGCCCTGTCCGGCGGCCGCGCCGGGGCGATCGGGCTGGTCCTCGACGGACCGTCCGAAGTGGTCGTCCCGGCCCTGCTCGACGGGTTCTCGCCGGAGCTCGTGGTGCAGGTCGCCACCAGTCACGACGCGGCGCTGGCGGTCTACCGGCGCTGGCGCGCGGAGCGCAAGGTGGACGGCGTGCTGCTGATGGGCCCGGACTGCGCGGCGGAGCTGGTCCGGATCGGCCTCCCGGCGGTGGTCCTCGGCGGCCCGGGCGGGCTGCCGGGCGTGCCGTCGGTCCGGGTGGACGACACCGCGGCGGCGGCCGAGGTACTCGAGTACCTGGCGGCGCTGGGACACCGGCACGTGGTCCGGATAGTGGGGCCGGCGGCGTTCGCGGAAGAGGAGGAGAGGGAAGAAGCGTTCACGGTCGAAGCCCGGCGGCTGGGGTTGACGGGTGCGGGGGCCACCGGTGGGGCGGGCGCTCTCACGGACCGCCGGAGTGGAGGCGGCGGGCCGGTCGCGCTGCCGGCCGCCGGCGCCGACGATTCGCCGGCCGGCGGCTTGCCGGCGGCCGGCCGGCGTGACCGGGGCGGGCTTTTCGGCGTGGATCCGGTCGCCGATTTCGGAATCCGGGCCGCGGGGCTCGCGAGTCGTGCCGGTATTTCCGCCGTGACCCCGGCTTTCCGGTGGGGAGACCCCAGCGCCCATCCCGTCAT
The DNA here is from genome assembly GCF_055565395.1 of Amycolatopsis sp. NPDC028719. NCBI lineage: Bacteria > Bacillati > Actinomycetota > Actinomycetes > Pseudonocardiales > Pseudonocardiaceae > Amycolatopsis > Amycolatopsis sp. NPDC028719. The sequence goes on along the minus strand of NZ_JBVHUL010000002.1, from coordinate 745,415 downwards.
GGCCCGCATCGAACCCTCGGCGGACGCGGTCCGGCACGTCCTGACCGCGTGCCCCCGGCCCACCGCCCTCCTCTGCGACACCGATTCCCTCGCCGTCGCCGCGCTCGTCGCCGCCCGGGAGCTCGGGCTGGCCGTGCCCGGTGATGTCTCCGTCGTCTCCTGGGACGATTCCGCGCTCTGCCGCCTCGTCCGCCCGGCTCTCACCGCGATCCGGCGCCCCCTGGCGGAGCTCGGCGGGCTCGCCGCGTCGATGCTGCGGGACCTGATCGCCGGCGAAGAGGTCGGCGACGGCTGGGCCTCCCGGCCGCGCCTGATCACCCGCGGCAGCACCGGCCCCGCCCGCTGACCGGGGCCGGTGCTGCCGGCCCCTCAGGTGCCTTGGCAGGTGAGCGACGGCTGGGCCGGGTTGCTCCCCGACGCGTTCACCACCAGCCCGAACGTGGTCGTCCCGTCGGGGGCGACGGCACCGTTCCAGTCGGCGTTGCGGACCGTCACCGTCGAGCCGGACTGGCTCAGCGTGCCGTTCCAGACGCTGCCGATCGTCTGGCCCGCCGGCAACGTCCAGCCCGCCTGCCAGCCGCGGTAGGCCGCGGTGCCGTGGTTCATCACCGTCACCGTCGCCTGGTAGCCGCCGTTCCAGGTGTTCGTGACCTCGTACATCGCCATGCACGAGCCGTCCGGGGGCGGCGTGGTCGTCGGCGTCGTCGGCGTGGTCGTCGGGCTGCCCGGCTCGTGGACGCCCGTCACCTCGCCGTGCCCGCCGTCGAACGTGACGTCGGAGCAGCCGTAGAACGTCTCGGCGCTGTCGGAGCGCTTCCACACCGAGTAGATGATGTGGCGTCCGGACTTGTTCGCCGGCAGCGCGCCGCTCCACTTGTACTGCCCGTCCACCGTGCCGACCTGGCCGGTCACCGGCGGGTGGTCCACCGTCAGGAACGGCTGGTCCTCCAGCGAGTCCCACGTCAGCGGCCGTGACGGGTCCCAGCCGTCCTTCGTCACGTACGTGTAGAACCAGCCCGGGTGCGCGGCCCACGCGTTGTACGAGAAGTCGAACGTGGCCCCGGCGGTGAGGTGGGTCAGCGGCCAGTCGCCGACCTGGTCGAAGCCGGCGTAGCCCGGGTTGCCGCCGGAGCACAGCTTCCCGTCCGGGATGAAGCCGCGCGTGCGGCCGGCGCCGTCGGACCGCAGCACGGCGAACCAGTTGTACAGCGAGTTGGCGCCGCTGGTGGTCACCGCGGCCGCGCAGGCGGGGTTCTGCGGGATGATCTGGCCGGTCGAGCTGAGCCCGTCCTGCCAGCACAGGAACGTCCGGCTGCCCGGCTTCATCATGGCGCCGTGTGCTTCGGCCGTGCCGGTGTTCAGCAGGATCGCCGTCAGGCTCGCCAGCAGCACGGTGACGGCGGCGAGGATCGTACTTCGTCTCCTGGTCACGTCTGTCCCTTCGTCGGGTAGCGTGCGTCGAAGACTGGGAGCGCTCTCACGATCAGGATACGCGGTGGTGGTCGCTTCCGGAATCCCGCGGTGACGACCGGCGGTGCCGTGGCCTACCTTGGCGGGGGGAGCCGATCACCGGGCCGGCCGTGGAGAAGGGCAGAGAGTGGACAGTCCGTCATCGGTTCCGGCCTGGGTGCGCGCCGAACCCGCCCGCCTTCTCGGCTTCGCCGCCCACGCGGCCCACCCCGCCGGCGGCTTCGCCTGGCTCGACGACGCCGGGCGCCCGGTCCTCGACCGGCCCGTCGAAACCTGGATCACCTGCCGGATGACGCACGTCTTCGCGCTGGCGTCGCTGCAGGGCTCCGACACCGGGGAGCAGGTCGCACACGGCGTCTTGGCACTGACCGGCCCGCTTCGCGACCCGGAGCACGGCGGCTGGTATGCCACGACAACGTTGTCAGAGAAGCGCGCCTACGAGCACGCCTTCGTCGTCCTGGCCGCCGCGAGCGCGGTCGCCGCCGGCGCCGAGGGCGCGGAACCGCTGCTGGCCGAGGCCCTCGAGGTCGTCGAACGCCGGTTCTGGGAGCCCGGCCCGGGCCGCGTCGCCGACGTCTGGGACCGCGGCTGGACGGAGCTCGAGGCCTACCGCGGGGCCAACGCCAACATGCACACGGTCGAGGCGTTCCTGGCCGCGGCCGACGTCACCGGCGACCGGGTCTGGGCCGGGCGCGCGCTGTCCATTGTGGACCACCTGGTGCACGGCGAAGCCCGGGCGCACGGCTGGCTGCTGCCGGAGCACTACGACGCGGGCTGGCACGTCGAGCTCGAGCACAACCGCGACGAGCCCGCCCACCCCTTCCGGCCGTTCGGCGCCACCATCGGCCACCTCTTCGAATGGGCGCGGCTGGCCGTGCACCTCAAGCGCGCACTCGGCGCGGGCGCGCCGGCCTGGCTGGTCCCGGACGCGGAAGCGCTGTTCGCGACCGCGGTCCACCGCGGCTGGGCCGTCGACGGCCGCCCGGGATTCGTCTACACCACCGACTTCGCCGGGACGCCGGTCGTGCGCACGCGCCTGCACTGGGTCGTGGCCGAAGCGATCGCCGCGGCGTGGACGCTGCACCAGGAGACCGGCGAAACGGCCTACCTCGACCGGTTCCGGGAGTGGTGCGAGCACGCCGACACGTGCTTCGCCGACCGCGAACTCGGTTCGTGGCACCACGAGCTGGACCCCGAGAACCGCCCCGCGGCGGCGGTCTGGGCGGGCAAGCCGGACGTCTACCACGCCTACCAGGCGACGCTCCTGCCCGCGTTGCCGCCCGCCGCGTCGTTCGCCGGCGCGCTGATCGCCCGCGGCTAGACTGCGCCGGACCCCGCTGACAAGGAGAACGATGTCGCCTTACGCCGCCGCCGAAGACCGGTACGCGGGCATGCCGTACCGGCGGGCCGGGCACAGCGGGCTGAAGCTGCCCGCCGTGTCGCTGGGCCTGTGGCACAACTTCGGGGACGACAAGCCCCTCGACGTCCAGCGCGCGGTGCTGCGCCGGGCGTTCGACCTCGGCGTGACGCACTTCGACCTGGCCAACAACTACGGTCCGCCGCCCGGGGCGGCGGAGACGAACTTCGGCCGGCACTACGCCGCCGACTTCCGCCCGTACCGCGACGAGATCCTGGTGTCGTCCAAAGCCGGCTACCTGATGTGGGACGGCCCGTACGGCGAGTGGGGCTCGCGCAAGAACCTCCTGGCCAGCCTGGACCAGAGCCTCGCGCGGACCGGCCTGGACCACTTCGACGTCTTCTACTCCCACCGCCCGGACCCGGAGACGCCGATCGAGGAGACCATGGGTGCCCTCGACACCGCGGTCCGGTCCGGGAAAGCGCTGTACGCGGGCATTTCCAACTACTCGCCGGAGCAGACCGAAGCCGCGATCGCCGCGCTGAAGGAGCTGGGCACGCCGCTGCTGATCCACCAGCCGTCGTACTCGATCCTGAACCGCTGGGTGGAAGATGGCCTCCAGGACGTCCTCGACGAGCACGGCGTCGGCTCGATCGCGTACTCGCCGCTGAGCCAGGGCTTGCTGACCGACCGCTACCTCGACGGCGTCCCCGCCGACTCGCGGGCGGCCGGCGCCAGCCCGTTCCTCACCCGCGAGCGGCTCACCGAGGAGACCCTGACGACGATCCGCGCGCTGGACGACGTCGCGAAGCGGCGCGGGCAGACGCTGGCCCAGCTGGCCATCGCCTGGGTGCTGCGCCGCGGCCGCGTCACGTCCGCGCTGATCGGGGCCAGCAGCGTCGCCCAGCTCGAGAACACCGTGGCGGCGACCGCGAACCTGGACTTCACCGACGACGAGCTGGCCGAGATCGACCGGATCGTCGCGGCCTAGCAGCCGATGCGCGCGGAGCCCCAGGCCACGTCGTCGAACCAGAGCGTGTCGGGGTCGGTGCCGTAGCTCTCCCAGCCGAGCCGCAGGTCGGTCACCGCGGGGTGCCAGGCCCGGCCGAGCCACTGCTGGTCGACGTCGGGGGTGGGCACGCCGTCGACGACGAGCCCGGGCACCTCGGAGCCGCCGAGCCACGTCCGCAGCTGCCCGGCCGCGCCGTCGATCGCGAACTCGAAGCAGGACCACGTGCCGGTCGGCAACGGGACGCTCTGGGCGACGCCGGCCGGGCTCTGCGCGGGCAGCGTCGCGTCGTCGGACTCGCGGTTCCACTGCAGGGCCTGGTTCTGCCCACCGGCCCGCAGGTCGCGGCCGCCGTCCGCGGTGTCGCGCAGGGCCATGAACGTGACGTGCGCGGCGGGCAGCGGGGTCGTGTGGCGAACCCAGAACCGGCCGTACAGCGCGCCGGAGCCGGGCACGCTCGCGCCGAAGAAGGCGTGGTTGCAGTAGCCGCCCGGGCTGGCGACCTTCACCGAGCGGCTGCCGGAGTGCGCGACCGCGGTGTCGACGGTGACCGTGCCGGCGCCCTGGCAGTTCGCCGCGCCGACGGTCCACCGGCCGGCCGGGGCGGTGCCGGTCTGCTGCTCGAAGTCGTCGCAGACCGCCGCGTCCGCGCATCCGGCGGGCGGTGTCGTGGTCGTCGGTGTCGTGGTGGTCGTCGGGGCGGTCGGCGTCGTGGTCACCGGGGGAGTGGTGTCGCCGCAGGAGACGCCGTTGAGCGCGAAGTCCGTCGGCTCCGCGTTGGTCCCGCTGTAGGTGCCCTGCACGCCGAACGAGACGGTGCCGCCGGCGGGCAGTGCGGCGTTGTAGGGCAGGCTCTCCGCGGTGACCGCCGTGCCGGACTGGCGGACGGTGGCGTTCCAGCCGGAGGTCACGGACTGGTTCCCGGCGTAGTGCCAGGTGAGCGCCCAGGACGTGAGCGCGGAGGCGCCGTTCGTCACGGTGATCTCGGCGGTGAACCCGGTCTGCCACTGGTTGACGCGGTAGCCGACCTGGCAGGCCGGCGCGGCCGTGGCCGGCCCGGCGGCGACGACCGCGGTCGTCGCGGCGGCGGCGAGGCAGACTGCGGCGAGGGCGGCGGCGAACCTGTGCATCGGGGCCTCCCGGGGACGCGGACAGGGGCGCCGCGGCTCGCGCCACGGCGCCCCTGGGTGGTGGCCGCGTTCTGACGAGGCGACCTGGCATGGGAGCGCTTCCAGCCGCCGGAAAGGTAACCCCCGTGTGTCGTCGTTGTAAAGCGCGACCCGGACGCGAGCCGATCCGGTGGTCCGTTTCCGGATGTGCCCGAGGGGCTCCGCGTGAACTGAACGCTCCTGAACGGACGAAGCCGTTGGGCGGTAAAGCATCCTGTGGTGGCCGTACGCCACCGGCCGGAGGGCCCCGATGCCGCCGTTGGAGTGGATTCCGCGAATCCTTGCCGAAGATCACGACGGGGTCCACCGCGCCGGACTTCCCCGTGTACTCCACCCGGCTGGGAGCGCTCTCACGGGCTCCGTCCACCCGCCGCCCTGCCCAAAAGCCGTGAAGGCCTCCTTACCGGCGCTCATGGCCGGTAAGGAGGCCTTCACGGCTTTCAGCTGGTCGCGCAGACGCTGCCGTTGAGCGCGATCGAGGTGGGCTTTCCGTTGGTGGCGCCGGAGGTACCGGTGAAGCCGAACTCGGCGCTGCCGCCCGCCGGGATCGCCTTGTTCCACCCCGCGTCGACCGCCGACACCGCCGCCCCCGTCTGCATCACCTGCGCGTTCCACGCCTGCGTCACGCGCTGACCGTCGGCGAAGGACCAGGTGACGGTCCACCCGCTCACCGGCGCGGTCCCCGTGTTCCCGACCTTCACCGCGGCCTGGAAGCCGCCCTGCCACTGGTTCGTCACGCCGTAGGCCGCCGTGCACGACGAAGACGGCACGGGGGTCGTGGTGGTCGTCGGGGAAGCGGACGTGGTGGTGGTGGTCGTCGTCGTGGCCGGCGGCTGGTCACCGCCGGACTCGCCCACGATCACCCCTCGCCCGTTCGTGCCCACGTACACCCTTCCGTACACCCGCGGATCCCCGGTCAGCGCCGCCCCGATGTTGCCGTACTGGTGCCGGTCGTCGTTGATCCGCGTCCACGACCCACCCGCGTCGTCCGACCGGAAGATCCCGCGCACCCCGCCGATCTTCGCGATGGCGTATAACGCCGCATACGTCCGGCCTGGAGCAGCCTTGCCGAACCCGATGTTGTCGGCTTCGGTGACACCGCTCAGTTTCGTGAAGGACGCTCCGGAGTCGGTCGAGTGCCAAAGGCCGTACGTCGTGCCGGAGCCGCCGGCCAGCCAGACGTCGCCGGTCACGCCCGCCATCGCCTTGAAGTGCGCCGAAGAGGCGGGCAGCCCGGTGGCGGCGGTCGCGGTGAACGTCGCGCCGCCGTCGGCGCTGACGTAGAACCGGCCGGCGGCGAACCCGTAGAACCGCTTCGGGTCCACGCGGTCGGCCTCGACCACCGCGCCCGCCGGGATGCCGGCCGACGCCGTCCACGACGAACCGAAGCCCACGGAATAGCTGACGCCGGTGCCGTCCGGGCTCCACACGAAACGGCTGCCGTCGGCGGCCGCGGCCACCGTCCCGCCGCTCGCGCCGCCGCCCGGTTCGGCGCCCTGGAACCAGTTCTTGCCGCCGTCGGTGGAGAAGGCGACGCGGTTGTCGTTCGGCCGGGCGGCCCGGTCGAGCGTGCCGGTGCGGACGATGGTCGCCGGGTTCAGCTCGGCGTAGTCGAGGCTGGTCGTGGTCGTGAAGACCGGGGAGGTGAACATCGTCGACGGGACGGCGTCGAGGCTCTCGTGCCGGAACCCGCCGATGTCGCCGAGTCCGGAGAGCAGCGGCGCCCCCGACGGCGGGCTGATCAGGTCCAGCACCGCGGTCTCCTCGAGGCCGCCGACGACCGGCTTCAGCGTGATCTTCCCGCCGCTGTCCCACTTCGTCAGGTCGGACGTGCCGTAGATGGTCGCGCCGGTGCCGTAGAGCAGGTGGTCGGAGTCGAACGGGTCGATCTCCACCGACTCGGTCATCCAGCCGAGCTTGGGCGAAGGCACCGGGGGAGCGGCCTGGACGCCGAAGGTCAGCCACGGCACCGACGAGATGTCCTGGGTGTACCGCAGCGAGCGGTCCGGGTAGCTCGTGAAGTCCCAGATCCGGCTCCAGGTGGCGCCGCCGTCGGTGCTGCGGAAGAAGATGACGTCCGGCCACCACGACACCTGCGTCGCGACCATCAGCGTGCCCGGGTGCTGCCGGTCGATCGTGAGGCCGCTGTAGCCGAAGTAGTCGTCGGCGCTGTCGGAGGCGATCGGGCTGATCCGCGTCCACGCACCGGTCTTCGTCGCGTACTTCCAGACGTCGCCCTTCGCGCCGTCGTAGGGCCCGCCGGTGTCGCTGGTGGCGAGGTAGAGGTAGCCGCCGACCGGGTCGAGGACGCCCTTGTGCGCCAGGAACCCGGTGGGCTGGCCGGCCAGCCGTGCCCACGTCGTGCCGCCGTCGGTGCTGCGGTAGACGGTGTTCGCCTTGTCCGCGACGCCGACGTAGATCGTCTGCGTGGTGCTGCCGCGGGTGCCGGTCGACGGGTCGAACGTCACCCAGGTGACGCCTTCGTTGTCGCTGGAGTAGCCCGTCGGGTCGTTCGGATCGGGCGCGTAGTCGCCGGGGTTGGGGAAGGCGGTCACCTTCGCCCACGTGACGCCGGAGTCGGTGCTGCGCCAGAGCCCGTTGCCGCTCGGGGCGCCGAGGTAGAGGACGCTGTCGCGGTTCGGGTCGATCGCGAGCCGCTCGCCCATGCCGCGCCCGGGCATGTTGCCACCGAGCTTGAACGGCAGCGCCGAGGCCTGCCAGGTCGCGCCGCGGTCGGCCGAGCGCAGGACGGCGCCGTTGTTGGGGTCCCAGCTGTTGGTGTACATCCCGGCCGCCGCGTAGACCCGGTTCGGGTCCACCGGGTCCGTGGCCAGGCTGACGACGCCGTTGTGGCCCCAGTCGGCCCAGCCGACCGAGTCCAGTAGCGGGATCCAGCGCCCGGTGGCGGCGTTCCAGCGATACGCGCCGCCGATGTCGGTGCGGGCGTAGGCGAGGCCCGGCTCGGCCTGGTTGAAGACGATGCCGGGGACGAACCCGCCACCGCCGATCTCCGCGTTGCGCCACGTGGTGGCCGCAACGGCGGCGGGGGACGCCGGCGCACCGGCGACGATGACCGCGACGGCGGCCGGCACGACGAAGGCGAGCGTGCCCGCCAGCAGTCGTCTGAGGGAACGGGGTGATGAGCTGCGCACGTCTGCCTCCAGGATTCTGGGAGCGCTTCCAGAGGAAGGTAGACCGGCGCTCGGAGCGTTGTAAAGGGTCCTCCGTCGGGGTCTGGACCAGGGAAAACGGCTTCGACGATTTCGCTTGCCCGGCTGTGTCCACAGTGGATTGAGTGAACCGGCGGCCGGTTCCCGGCGTGTCCATTGTGTACCGATGAGCGACCGGAAAGGAGGGTGTGGCGGATGGAGCAACGATGTGCGCCGGTCGGTATCACATATGTGAACGGCGATCACGTTTCTGAATCGTTATCAACGACTGTCTTGCCCGGCTTTTTCCGGCGTGTGAGTGTGGTGCCCGCTGGCTGGACTGGACCTACGAAAGAGGCGACCCGGCAATGACGCAGACAGCCCCGGCGCGGCATATCGGCCGAACCACCTTGTACTTCTTCGGCGCGCTCGGCGGCATTTTGTTCGGCTACGACCTCGGGGTGATCTCCGGGGTGCTCCCGTTCATCGGGAAAGCCTGGTCGCTGACCGCCTGGGACAAGGGCGTGATCACCGCCAGCCTGTCGGTCGGTGCCATCGTGGGTGCGCTGCTTTCCAGTCGCATCAACGAAGCACTCGGCAGGCGGCGCACCATCATGGTCGCCGCGGTGATCGTCATCGTGGGGACGCTGGCGGCGAGCTTCTCGCCGACGTTCGCGCTGCTCGTGATTTCACGGCTGGTGATCGGCCTCGGCATCGGCGTTTCGTCGTCGACCGTGCCGACGTATTTGTCCGAATTGGCTCCCGCCCGGTTGCGGGGCGCGATGGGCGCGCTGAACCAGATCTTCATCGTGCTCGGCATCCTGATCGCGTTCCTGGTCAGCTACTGGCTCGGCCCGATCTCCGCGTGGCGCTGGATGTTCGCCGGCGCGATCGTGCCCGCCGTGATCCTGCTCGTCGGGCTGGCGTTCCTGCCGGAGACGCCGCGCTGGCTGCTCAAGAACGGCCGGGAAGCGGAAGCCCGGCGGGTCCTGGAGAGCGCGCACGGCAACACCGTGAACCTCGACGAGGAGATCGCGACCATCCGCGAGGTCATCCAGATGGACACCGAGGGCAAGCCGCGTTTCCGCGACCTGTTCTCCGGCTTCGTGCGGCCGATGATGATCGTCGCCATCCTGCTCGCGGTCGGCCAGCAGTTCAGCGGGGTCAACGCGATCAACGCCTACTTCCCGACGATGCTGATCGGCCTCGGCTTCGCCACGCAGGCCGCGCTGCTGTCCGGCGTACTGCTGGGTGTCACGAAGTTCCTGTTCACCGCGTGGGTCGTGTTCGTCGTCGACCGCTGGGGCCGCAAGCCCCTGCTGCTCATCGGCAACGTGATCATGGTGATCACGCTGGTGGCCGCCGGGCTCGTGGTGCTGAACGTCCACGACACCGGCACGCGCGGCATCCTGATGCTGGTGATGATGGTGCTGTACCTGGTCGGCTACGAACTCGGCTGGGGCGCGGTCGTCTGGGTGATGATGGCCGAGGTGTTCCCGCTGAAGTACCGCGCGGCGGGCATGGGCGTCAGCAGTGTCATCCTCTGGGCGGCGACGGGCATCGTGAGCGCGGTGTTCCCGCTCATCTCCGCCGTGGGTTCGCTCGGCATCGGTGGTTCGATGTTCCTGTTCGCCGGCATCAACGTGGTGCTCTTCGTGCTGACGAAGTGGCTCGTGCCGGAAACCAAGGGGCGCTCGCTGGAGCAGATCGAGCTCGACCTCCGGGCGCGGCAGGGGGTCGCGGCCAAGAGCTGACCCCGGGGGGTCTCGGCGGCGGGGCCCGGATGCGTCCGGGTCCCGCCGCACTTTCGCGTAAATCGCTTGCCCCGCCGCGTCCGGCGCTGCACTGTGACCGGACCACGAGCCAGGGGAGCAGCACCGCCGATGGAGATCCGTCCCACGACCGAGCAGGACCGCGAGGTCTTCGTCGACACGCTCTTCGCCGCGTTCGGACGGTTCCCGGAGCCTCCGGGCGAAGCGGAACGGGTCTGGTCGGCCCTGGAAATGGACCGCGCCCTGTTCGCCGTGACGGCGGAGGGCCGCCCCGTCGGCACCGCCGCGGCGTACTCGTTCGAGCTGACCCTCCCCGGCGAAACCGTGGTCCCGGTCCCCGGCGTGACGGCCGTCGGTGTCCTGCCCTCGCACCGGCGCCAGGGCGCGCTCACCGCGATGGTGCGGCAGCACTTCGCCGACGCACGGGCGCGCGGGGAGTTCCTCTCCGTGCTGCTGGCCAGCGAGGCGGTGATCTACCGCAGGTTCGGCTACGGCCCGGCGACCACCACGCACCGGCTGACGGTGCCGCGCCATCAAGCTGCCTTCGCCGCCCCGAGGGCGACGGCCGGTCCGGTGCCCGGTTCGATCGAGGTGCTGCGGCGCGCCGACTGCGCCGACATCCTGGAAGACGTCTACGACCGCTACCGCCGGACCCGCCCGGGTGCGCTGTCCCGGCCGCACCACTGGTGGGCCCGGGGCGCGGGCCGGCCGCCGGTCGCCCCGGCGCAGCGCTACGTCGCCGTCCACCGCGACGCCGACGGCGTCCCGGACGGGTACGCGACCTACGTGCTCGAAGGGGCGGGCGCGATGACGGTCGACGAGACGATCGCGGCCGACGACGCGGTCGCCACCGCCCTGGCCCGGTTCCTGCTCGACCACGACCTGGCCACCGAGGTGGTGTTCCGGCAGTGCCCGCCGGGGCACCCCCTGCGCTGGCAGCTCGAAGACGTCCGCGCGGCGCAGGTGAGCGACGAAACGGACTGGCTCTGGGTGCGGATCCTGGACATCCCGCGAGCGCTGACCGCACGCGGCTGGACGACCGACGGCGAGCTGGTCCTCGAGGTCGCCGACCCGTTCGCCGGCGAGCGAGGCCGCTACCTGCTGACGATTCGCGACGGCAAGGCCGAGTGCGGCCCGACGGACCGCGACCCCGACCTGTCCCTGGACGTGAGCGACCTGGGGTCGCTGTACCTGGGTGGAACCGCCCCGAGCACGCTGGTCCGGGCGGGGCACGTCCGGGCACACCACCCGGGCGCGGCCTCCCTTGCCGACGCGCTGTTCCGTGCCGAGCGGGAGCCGCACTGCCTGCACTGGTTCTGACCCGTTCGGAAGGAGGGATGACCGCCGGTCCGAGCCTCGGCCTGCTCCGGCGACCGGTTCGGCAGGGTGACCGCACGCTTGTGGGCGAGTGGAGGTGCGTCGCGCGGCACCGCCCCGAGCACGCTGGTCCGGGCGGGGCACGTCCGGGCGCACCACCCGGGCGCGGCATCGCTTGCCGACGCGCTGTTCCGCGCGGAGCGGGAGCCGCACTGCCTGCACTGGTTCTGAGGGGCGCTCCGGGCGGCGTCAGCGAGCGGTGGCGGCGACCAGCCCGAGCTTCCCGGCCAGCCGGCCGATCCAAGCCTCGACCTCCTCCGGGGACCGGTCCGGCAACCCGAAGATCGTCTCGGTCACGCCGAGGGAATCCAGGTGGGCCAGCCGGTCCCGGTCGGGCCGTTCGCCGAGTGCGCAGATCCGCGGCGCGCCTGAACGGCCCTCGGCGAGCCAGATCTCCTTCAGCAGCGCCACGTGCCCGTCGAGGTCGGAGTCCGCCGGGGTCGTGATCCAGCCGTCCGCGTGGCGGGCGATCCAGCGGAACGTCTTCTCCGTCGGGCCCGCGCCGAGCAGGACCGGGATGTGGGCCTGGGCCGGCTTCGGCCACGCCCAGCTCGGGCCGAACGAGACGAACTCGCCGTCGTAGGAAGCTTCTTCGGACGTCCACAGTGCATTCATCGCTTCGAGGTACTCGCGCAGCGCCGTGCGGCGGCGGTTGCCCGGGACGCCGTGGTCGGTCAGTTCGTCGACGTTCCAGCCGAAACCCGCGCCGAGCGTCACGCGGCCGCCGGAGAGGTGGTCGAGGCTTGCGATCGTCTTGGCGAGCGTGATCGGGTCGCTCTCCACCGGGAGGGCCACCGCCGTGGACAGCCGGATCCGCGACGTCACCGCGGCCGCCGTCGCCAGCGCCACCCACGGGTCGAGGGTGCGGCTGTAGCGGTCGTCGGGCAGGGACGCGTCGCCCGTGCGCGGGTGCGGCGACTCGCGCTTGACCGGGATGTGCGTGTGCTCCGGCACGTAGAAGGTGGCGAACCCCGCGGCTTCCGCGGCACGCGCCGCGGAAGCCGGGGTGATGCCTCGGTCGCTGGTGAACAGCACGATTCCGTAGTCCACGCGGGGAGCGTATTAGAACGTGTTTCAGTTTTCAAGGTGGATGCCTGGTTACTCCGCGTATTCAGTCCACTGTGGACGGCCACTGTCCCAGCAGGTGGGAGAACCGGGTGGGGCGGGATGGTGTGAGCCGTCCGGTTTCCAGTACTCTTGACCACAGGTCGAGAGGCGCTGCAACGGACCACGGGTCCGCCACGCTCGGCCGGATCCACCGAACCAAGGGCGCCTCCCGGATGAGGGAGGCTGCCGATGAACCCCAGCGAGTCCGACACCACCAGGCGCTTGCGCGAGCTGCTCGGGCAGCGGGTGGCGGTGCTCGACGGCGCGTGGGGCACCATGCTGCAGGGCGCCGGGCTGACCCCGGCCGACTATCGCGGCGACCGCTTCGGCGAGCACACCCACGACGTCACCGGCGACCCCGACCTGCTGAACCTCACCCGCCCGGACGTCATCCTCGATGTGCACCGCCAGTACCTCGCGGCCGGCGCGGACATCACCACGACGAACACCTTCACCGCCACCAGCATCGGCCAGGCCGACTACGGGCTGCAATCCCACGTCCACGAGATGAACGTCCGCGGCGCGCAGCTGGCCCGCCAGGCCGCCGACGAGCTGGGCGGCAAGTTCGTCGCCGGGTCGATCGGCCCGCTGAACGTCACGCTCAGCCTCTCGCCGAAGGTGGACGACCCGGCGTACCGCGCCGTGACGTTCGAGCAGGTCAAGGCCGCGTACGCGGAGCAGATCGCCGGGCTCGCCGAAGGCGGCGTCGACCTGCTGATGATCGAGACGATCTTCGACACGCTCAACTGCAAGGCGGCCATCGCGGCCGCCCGCGAAGTCGCGCCCCACCTGCCGCTGTGGATCTCCGTCACCATCGTCGACCTGAGCGGCCGGACGCTCTCGGGCCAGACCGTCGAAGCGTTCTGGAGCTCGATCGAGCACGCCGAGCCGCTGGTCGTCGGGGTCAACTGCTCGCTCGGGGCCGAGGAGATGCGCCCGCACGTCGAGGAGCTCTCGCGGATCGCCGGCACCTACGTCGCCTGCCACCCGAACGCCGGGCTGCCCAACGCGTTCGGCGGCTACGACCAGACGCCGGAGGAGACCGCCGGGCTGATCGGCGGGTTCGCCCGTGAAGGCCTGGTCAACCTGGTCGGCGGCTGCTGCGGCACGACCCCGGCGCACATCGCGAAGATCGCCGCCGCCGCGAAGGGCGTCACGCCCCGCGAGGTGCCCGCGCCGCCGGTCCGCACCCGGTTCAGCGGGCTCGAGCCGTTCGGCATCGGCGCCGACACCGGGTTCGTGATGATCGGCGAGCGCACCAACGTCACCGGGTCCAAGCGGTTCCGGCGGCTCATCGAGTCCGGCGACCACCAGGGCGCCGTCGACGTCGCGCTGGAGCAGGTCCGCGGCGGGGCCAACCTGCTCGACGTCAACATGGACGCCGACCTGCTCGAGTCCGAGCAGGCGATGACGACGTTCCTCAACCTCATCGCCACCGAGCCCGAGGTGGCCCGCATCCCGGTGATGGTCGACAGCTCCAAGTGGAGCGTGCTCGAAGCCGGCCTGCGCTGCCTGCAGGGCAAGGGCGTGGTCAACTCGATCAGCCTCAAGGAGGGCGAGGAGCCGTTCCTCGCCCAGGCCCGCACCATCCGCGACTACGGTGCCGGCGTCGTCGTGATGGCCTTCGACGAGCAGGGCCAGGCCGACACCGCCGACCGCAAGGTGGCGATCTGCGGCCGCGCGTATGACCTGCTGACGCAGAAGGCCGGGTTCGCGGGCGAGGACATCATCTTCGACCCGAACGTCCTGGCCGTCGCCACCGGCATCTCCGAGCACAACGGGTACGCGAAGGCGTTCATCGAAGCGCTGCCCCGGATCAAGGAGCGCTGTCCCGGCGCCCGGACCAGCGGCGGCATCTCGAACCTCTCGTTCTCCTTCCGCGGCAACGACGTCGTGCGCGAGGCCATGCACTCGGCGTTCCTGTTCTACGCCGTGCAGGCCGGGCTGGACATGGGCATCGTCAACGCCGGCCAGCTGGCCGTCTACGAGGACATCCCCAAGGACCTGCTCGAACTGGTCGAGGACGTGCTCTTCGACCGCCGCGAGGACGCCACCGACCGGCTGGTGAGCTTCGCCGAGAACGTCAAGGGCAGCGGCACCAAGCGCGTCGTGGACCTCTCGTGGCGCGAAGGCACGGTCGAGGAGCGGCTGTCGCACGCGCTCGTGCACGGCATCGTCGACTACATCGAAGAGGACACCGAAGAGGCGCGCCTGCTCAAGGCCCGGCCCCTCGAGGTGATCGAAGGCCCGCTGATGGACGGCATGAAGATCGTCGGCGACCTGTTCGGCGCCGGCAAGATGTTCCTGCCGCAGGTGGTCAAGAGCGCCCGCGTGATGAAGCGGTCCGTGGCCTACCTCGAGCCGTTCATGGAGGCCGAGAAGGAGGAGGCCCGGCTGGCGGGCCGGGCCGCGGTGTCGAACGGCCAGGGCAAGGTCGTGCTCGCCACGGTTAAGGGCGACGTCCACGACATCGGCAAGAACATCGTCGGCGTGGTGCTGGGCTGCAACAACTACGAGGTGATCGACCTCGGCGTGATGGTGCCGGCGGCGAAGATCCTCGACACCGCGGTCACCGAGGGCGCCGACGCGGTCGGGCTGTCCGGGCTGATCACGCCGTCGCTCGACGAGATGGTCAACGTCGCCACCGAGATGCAGCGCCGGGGCCTGAAGCTGCCGCTGCTGATCGGCGGCGCCACGACGTCCCGCCAGCACACCGCGGTGAAGATCGCGCCCGCCTACGACAACGCGACGGTGCACGTCCTCGACGCGTCGCGGGTGGTCGGCGTGGTGTCCGACCTGCTGGACCCGGACCGGTCGATCGCGCTGTCGGAGAAGAACCGCGCCGACCAGGAGGTGCTGCGCGAGCAGCACGCGAACAAGCAGCGCCGGCCGATGCTCACCCTCGAGCAGGCGCGGGCGAACCCGGAGAAGGTGCCGTTCGACGAGCTGCCGACCCCGGAGTTCACCGGCCGCCGCGTCGTCGAGCCGAGCATCACCGAGCTGCGCGAGATGGTGGACTGGCAGTTCCTGTTCCTCGCCTGGGAGCTCAAGGGCAAGTACCCGGCCATCCTGGAGCAGCCGGTCGCCCGTGAGCTGTTCGACGACGCGAACACGCTGCTCGACGAGATCATCGCGAACGGCAGCTTCACCGCGAAGGGCGCGTACGCGTACTGGCCGGCGCACTCCGAAGGCGACGACATCCTGCTCGACGGCGAGTTCTCGCACGTCGGGTTCCCGATGCTGCGCCAGCAGACGTCGAAGCCGGCGGGCCGGGCGAACCGCTGCCTGGCCGACTACATCGCGCCGGCGGGCGACCACCTCGGCGGCTTCGCCGTCGCGATCCACGGCGCCGACGAGCTCGCCGCGAAGTACGAAGCCGAGCAGGACGACTACCGCGCGATCATGGTCAAGGCGCTGGCCGACCGGCTCGCGGAGGCGTTCGCCGAGTACATCCACCTCAAGGCGCGCCGCGGGTGGTTCGAGCCGGACGCCGACCCGAAGCTGGAAGACCTGCACGCGGAGCGGTTCCGCGGCATCCGGCCGGCGCTCGGCTACCCGGCCAGCCCCGACCACAGCCAGAAGCGGGAGCTGTTCGAGCTGCTCGAGTCGGATGAGCTGGGCATGGCGCTGACCGAGTCGTACGCGATGATGCCGGCGGCGAGCGTGTCCGGGCTGATCTTCGCGCACCCGGACTCGAAGTACTTCACCGTCGGCCGGCTCGCCCGTGACCAGATCGAGGACTACGCGCGCCGCAAGGGTGTCGAGGTGGCCGAGGTCGAGCAGTGGCTGCGGCCGAACCTGGCCTACGAGCCCGGGGCGTAGTCCTTCAGCTCGATGTCCGTGGCGAAGTTGTCGGTCGCCTTGAGCATCATGCGGAGCAGGAAGCGTGACTTGAACGTCCAGTCCCGCAGCTTGATCCGCAGCCGGGACGGCGGCGCGAGGAACGGGCCCGCGCTGCCGCGCTGCGAGACCTTCGCGTAGCCGCGGAAGAGTTCTTCGTAGCGCGCGAAAGCGGCGCGATGGTCGCCACCGGCCGCGAGCAGCTCGCCGGCGAGCACGTACGCGCCGACGACCGCCAAGCCGGTGCCGAAGCCGCCGAGGGTGTTGCCGTAGGCGGCGTCGCCGAGCAGGACGACCCGGCCGCGGGAATAGCGGTCGATCGTGACGCGCGCGAGTGAGTCGAGGTAGAACTCGCGAGCCTGTGGGAGCTTCTCGATCAGTTCGGGCACCCGCCAGCCGGCGTCGCGGTAGGCGGCGGCCACCAGCTTCCGCTGGGTGCCGGTGTCCGTGCGGTCGTAGTCCAGCTCGGGTGAGGCGAAGACGAAGAACGCCGACGCCTTCGGCCCGCCGACCGCCGCCATCCGGCCCGGCTCGTTGTACATCACGGCTTCCCCGTCGGCGACCTGCTCACCCAGCTCGGCCAGGGCGTAGTAGTGGCCGAGGAAGGTGACGTAGCCGCGTTCCGGGCCGAAGGCGAGCCGCCGGACGGTCGAGTGGATGCCGTCGGCGCCGACGACGAGGTCGAACCGGCGGGGCGCGGCGTCGGCGAAGGTGACGTCGACGCCGCCGGCCGTCTCGGTCAGCGACGTGATGGTGTCGCCGAAGAGGTACTCGCAGTACGGAGCGGTGCGCTCGTACAGGAGGTCGGCCAGGTCGCCGCGGCGGATCTCGATGTCACCGCCGGTGAATTCGCCGGGGATCACGGCCTGGGGCCGCCCCTCGGCGTCGATGATCGTCTGGTCGGTGCCGCCGGTCTGGCGGGCGATGACGTCGTCGAGGATGCCCATGCGCTCCAGCACGGTCCGGTGGGTGGCGCCCTTGAAGTCGACGGCCTGCCCGCCCGGGCGCACCGACGGGGCGCGCTCGACGACGGTGACGGTGCAGCCGTAGCGGGACAGCCAGAGGGCGAGGGCGGGGCCGGCGATGCTCGCGCCGGAGATCAGGACAGTCAGGTTCTTCATGCCGCCGAGCATCGCCAGGGCGGCTTACCGGTCGCTGGCGAAGCGCTGACGGCCGCCGTCAGCGACGGTCGCGAGTGGACCGCGCGCCGACCGTGACGGCGGAAAATTCCCGGCCGTGAGCAGGGTTTTCCCGCCGGTTTTCGCACGTTGACCCCGGCCGGTCGCGCGGGCACCATTTGCCGGGGGAGAGGGGGCGGCGATGCTGGACAGCGAAACGCGACCGGCGGCCACCGCACTCGGCGAGCTGCTGCGCAACGGGGAGCGCGCACTCGAGGCCGACGGCGACCTGCGCGCCGGCCGGGAGTGGTTCGACCGGGCGTACCGGGCCGCGGAGGCGGACTGCGACGGGGCCGGGATGGCGCGCGCCGCGCTGGGCCTGGCCGGGCTGTGGGTGCACGAACACCGGAGCGTGCCCGCGGCGGCGTTGCTGCAGGCGCGGTTGCGCAGTGCCCGCACGGCCGTCGACCCGGGGTCGTCGCTGGCCCTGCGGCTCAAGGCGCGGCTCGCGGGCGAGGCCGACTACGTGGCGGGGGAGAGCGACGAGATCCTCGCCGTGCTCGAAGAGGCCAAGCGCGCGGGTGACCCGGTCGCCTGGGCCGAGGCCGCGAGCCTGGCCCACCACTGCCTGCTCGGCCCCGGCCACGGCGGCCGTCGGCGCGCGCTCGCGCAGGAGCTGATCACCGAGGGCTTCCGCACCGGGCGGCGCAGCGACCTGCTGATGGGCCTGCTCTGGCGCACGGTCGACCTCTTCCTCGACGGCGACCCGCACGCCCAGCGCGGGCTCGCCGACCTGCGTGGCCTGCTGGCCGAGCGCGACCACCTCGCGGTCGGGTTCGTGCTCGACGCGATCGACGTCATGCTCAGCATCCGCGCGGGCCGGTTCGAGGAGGCCGAAGCCCGCGCGGCCGCCTGCGCGCTGCGGGGCGAGGAGGCCGGGGACGCCGACGCGATCGGCTGGTACACCGCGCAGCTCGGAGCGGTGCGCTGGTACCAGGGCCGGGTCGCCGAACTGCTGCCGGTGCTGCGGGAGACGGTGCACTCGCCGACGCTCAGCGTGGTGGACAACGCGTTCGTCGCCGGCCTGGCCGTCGCCGCCGCTTCGGCCGGGGACGAGCGCGAGGCGGCCGGCGCGCTGGCCCGGCTGCGCGGGCGGGACCTGGCGCTGCTGCCGCGGTCGAGCAGCTGGCTCGTGTCGATGTACGGGATCGTCGAGTCGGCCTACCTGCTCTCGGACGTCGAGTCGGCGCTCGCCGCCTACGCGCTGCTCACGCCGTTCGCGAGGCTGCCGGTGATGGGCAGCCTCGCCGTCGCCTGCTTCGGCTCGGTGCAGCACGCGCTGGGCGTGGCGATGCTGACCGCGGGCGAGACCGGGCGCGCCACGGAGCACTTCCGCGCGGCGGTGCGCGACAACCTCGCACTGGCCCACTGGCCGGCCGCGGCGTTGTCCCGCGCGCGGCTCGCGCAGGCGCTGGGACCCGGCTCGGCCGAAGCCGGGCGGGAGCTGGCCACCGCGACGCGCGAGGCCGCGCAGCTCGGGATGGTGCTGCCGGCCTTCGCCACCCGTGTCGCGGACCGCCGGGTCACGTGCCGGCGCCAGGGCAGCCACTGGCTCTTCGCATTGGACGGGCGGTCCGTTCAGGTCGAGCACAGCGTCGGGATGGGCTACCTGGCGACGCTGCTGGACAACCCGGGCCACGAGCTGACCGCGGTCGAGCTGGCGCACGGGGTGGTGGCCGAGGTGACGTCCGCGCAGCCGGTGCTCGACCCGGCGGCGTCCGCGCACTACCGGCGCTGGCTCGCGAACCTCGAGGCCGAGCTCGACGAGCACGAGGCCAACCACGACGCGGGCCGGGCGGAGCGGGTGCGCACCGAGCGCGACTGGCTGCTGGGCGAGCTGTCGGCCGCGGCGGGGCTCGCGGGCCGCGTCCGCGAGTTCGCGGGCGCGGAGGAGAAGGCGCGGATCGCGGTGGGCAAGGCGATCCGCCGCGCGCTGACCCGCATCGCGGCGGCGGACGCGGCGATCGGCGACGTCCTGCGCGGCGGCGTCCGCACCGGCACCCGCTGCTCCTATCACCCCACCTGACCCGCCTCGCTTGGGGCCGGTGACTACTCGACGGCGCCGTTCTGGGTCAGCAGGGTTTGATACCAGGCGTCGTACGGGTGGTTGGTCGCCGGGTAGTTCGCCAGGGGCGACGTCGCGTCGCCCGCCGAGTCGAAGTCCCAGCCGCGGACCAGCTTGCCCGACTGGCGGGCCGAGGTGATGAACGCCGACTCCGTCGCGGGTGCCCCGTAGAACAGCGCGCCCTGCTGCAGCTCCGCGCTGTCGCCCTTCTGGAACTCGTCGAACGCGACCTGGCGGTAGCGGACGCGGTCGCCGGTGACGCTCGCGGTGTCCACGCGCAGGGTGTTCGACGGCGTCGGCCCGTCGGCGCCGGTCCACACCTTCACGCGGCGGGTGCCGCTGGTGGCGGTGTCCTTGGCGAACCGCGCGTCGGACGTCTTGGCGTTGCCGGTCCACGCCACCGTGGTGGCCGACAGGGTGCCGTTCCAGGTCCAGTTCTGGCTGCCGCTCTGGCTCTGGTGGATCTCCCGCAGGTGCGTCCCGTCGGTGAAGGCGACCGTCGGCTGGACGCCGTTGTCGTACTGGTGGCTGGCCTGCCAGGTGATCTCGCCGTCCGCACCGAGCTTGCCGACGTGGTACCAGAGCGTGGTCGCGGTCGGCGACTGGTGGACCTCGACGAGGTCGCCGTCGTCGTTCAGCGCGACGGCCGGCGTCTGGCCGCTGTCGTACTTCCCGTGCCGCAGCCAGGTGACGCGGCCGTCGGCGCCGTAGGTCCCGGTCCAGTACCAGAGCGCGCCGCCGCCCGAGTCGTGCACCTCGACGATCTGGCCACGGCCGTTCAGCGCGACCGCCGGGTGGTACCCGACGTCCCGCTTGTACTCGCCGCGGCTGCCGCCGTCGCCCGACAGCAGCGGCAGCACGCGCCCGCGCAGCGCGTCGACGGTCGGCGAGCCGGCCGGGTAGTCCTGCGCCCGCAGCAGCCGGGCGCCGAACACCGACTCCAGCTCCTGGTTGACCGCGACGAGGTTGCCCGCCGCGAAGTTCGCGTTGTCGGTCAGGTCGTCCTTGAGGTCGAGCATGACGACGATCGGCGCGGCCGAGGGGTGGGCCGCCGACCAGGTGTTCACCACCGACAGCCAGTCCCGCAGGTTGTTCGACGCCGGGTTGCCGCCGCTGTGGTCGACGGCGTTGCCGGGCGAATCGTGGCCGACGCCGTAGTCGTGGGTCGTGGCGTAGCCGTTGTCGTGGATGTCGTACTCGATGAACCGGACGCCGTGGTCGAGCTGGTAGGTGATCGAGTTCTTCGCCCCGTCGACGCTGCCCGAATAGCTGTTGTGGGTCGCGCGGAAGACCGAAGAGGTGAACGGCGGGCTCGCGGCTTCGGCGGTGCCGCCGGTCAGCAGCGCGGCGGCCGTCAAGGCAGTGACGGCCAAAGCGGGCAGTCGGGTCATCCTCGGGTCCTCACGTCGGGAGCGGGTGCCGATCATCCTGGCCGTCCGGAGCGGTCGTTGTCCCGAACATCGGGTGGAACGTGGTGGAACGCGAGTGGAACGCCTAGAAGGCGACAGCTGGACGTTCGAGGGAGGAAACGCCATGACCCAGACCGGTGGACCCCAGTACCCGGACCCGGCCCGGCCGGTGCCGCCGCAGGCGGGGATGCCCGGACCGCCGCCCCCACCGCCCGCGCCGAAGAAGTCGAAGCGGCGGCAGAAGATCGTGCTCACCGTGTTCCTGATCCTCGTCGCGGGGGTCCTCGTGCTGGCCTGGGTGGCCACGCGGTCCAACGGCGAGAACGCCCAGACCGGCAATTGCGTCACCGAGAGCGGCGAGAACTCCGTGAAGATCGTCGACTGCGGAACGCCCGAGGCGACGCTCAAGGTCGTCGCACGCGTCGAGGACAAGACCCGGATCGAAGCGCAGATCAGCGCGTGCACCCCATACCCGGACGCCGACCAGGTGTTCTGGCAGGGCAAGGAGGGCGAGACCGGCGTCGTGCTCTGCCTGGCGAAGACCGGCAAGTAGCCCGATGGCGGGCGGGAAGTTCTCGTTCACCGGCTCCGGCGAGGTCCGGGTATCGAGCGGCGGGCGCACGCTCGCCGCGGCGGGTGACGTGATCGTCATCGGTGACCGGACCTTCCGGCTGGCCGAAGTGGACCGGGTCGCCTACCACGCGGCGGCCCGGCCGCACCAAGCCAGCTACGCGCTGGGCCTGGCCCGGGGCCGGGTGCGGAGCCGGTTCGTGTTCGACGCCTTCCGCGGCGGCGAACTCGAGGACGCCCGCGAAACGTGGCGGCTGCTGGTCGAACTGGTCGAATCGGTGGCCTGCCCGCGGCTCGCGCGGGCCGCGGTCGACGCCATCGCGGGCGGCGCCACCGCCCGGTTCGGCGGGGGCGGGCACCCGCGGATCGACGCCGACGCCGAAGGGCTGCGCCGCCGGCGGTGGTTCGCGCCGAAGGTGCCGTGGTCCCGCGTGCTCGGCGTCGACTTGCGCGCGGGCGAGGTGCGCGTGTGGACCGGCGGCCCGGAACCGGAACTCGTCACCGCCATGGCCGGCTGGAACGCGGTGGTGCTGCCGCGCGTCGTAGGAATGATGGTCGGCCACGAAAAAGAATCACCGGGAAGTCGTTGATCACGGATTCCCTGGAATGGCCGGGAAACGTTCACGAAATCGGAGATCGGCTGTCCGTTGTGTCGCATTCGCGGCGCCGTTCATCGATTTATGCCAAATCGCCGCGCGGATCCGGTACTTGGCCGGGCTCCGCGTAGTCATTATCCGAGGAACGAGTGTGCGCGGGCCGCGGAAAGCCCGTGAGGGGTTGGGGAGGCAGTGGGTGTGGCGAACGACTGGCCGCTGGTCGGCCGCGAACAGGAACTGGCGTCGGCGCGCCGGGCGCTGGGCGATCCGGAGGTCTGCGGCCTGCTGCTGACCGGGCGCGCCGGCGCCGGCAAGACCCGGCTGGCCAAGGTGCTGCTGGCCGAGCTGGCCGCCGGCGGGGCCCGCACGCACTGGGTGCGCGCGATGTCGTCGGCGTCGACGATCCCGTTCGGCGCGTTCGCCCACCTCCTGCCCGGCAACGCGGACGGCACGGGGGACCGCGCGCACCGGCTCAACCAGGTCGCCGGGCACCTCACCCGTGGCGCGGAGGGGCGCCGGCTGGTGTTGTGCGTCGACGACGCGCACCTGCTCGACGACCTGTCCGCGACCCTGGTGCACCAGCTGGCGGCGACCGCGTCGGCGTTCGTGCTCGTGATCGCGCCGCACGGCGTGAGCGTGCCGGACCCGGTGTTCGCGATGTGGAAGGACCGCGTCGCCGAGCGTCTCGACGTCGGTGAGCTCACCCGCCCGCAGACCACCGAGCTGATCACCGCGGCGCTGGGCGGGCGGCTCGACGACGGCGCGGAGCACCGGCTGTGGCACCTGACGCTGGGCAACCCGCTGTTCCTGCGCGAGCTGGTGCAGGGCGGGCTCGACAGCGGCTCGCTGTCGGCCGAGGACGGCGTCTGGCGGTGGAGCGGGGCCCTGCTGGCGACCCCGCGGCTGGTGGAGCTGATCGAAACCCGCATCGACCGGGTCGACGCCGACGAGCGGCGGCTGCTGGAACTGCTCGCCTTCGGGGAGCCGCTGGGCAGCGAACCGCTGGTGCGCCTCGGCGCCGCGCGCGTCCTCGCCTGGGCCGAGCAGGCCGGGCTGGTCGTTTCGGAACGGACCGGGCGGCGGCTGAACGTCCGCCTCGCGCACCCGCTCTACGCCGACGTGATCCGGCGCCGGACGTCGCCGCTGCGCCAGCGCGACACCTACCGGATCCTCGCGCAGACCCTGGACCTCACCGGCGCGCGGCGCGCGGAGGACAAGCCGCGGCTGGTGCGCTGGCGGCTGGCCGCCGGGCTGCCGACCGACCCGCAGCTGATCCGGGCCGCGGGGGAGACGTTGCTGCGCAAGGACTTCCCGCAGGCCGAGCAGCTGGCGGCCGAAGCCGCCCGGATGGGCGGCGGCTTCGGCGCGAAGTTCCTGCTCGCCCAGGTGCGGGTCGCGGGCGGCCGGCACGCCGACGCCGACTCGCTGCTCGCGGACCTCGCGGGCGAAACGGTGTCCGACGCGCAGCACGCCCGCGTCGCCGCCACCCGGGCCCGGAACCTGGCGTTCGGCCTGAACCGGTCCGAGGAGGCCGCCGCGGTGCTGGACACGGCCGAGACGGCGGTGTCCGGCGCGGTGGCTTCGGACGAGCTGGCGACCGCCCGGGCGGCCCTGCGCGCGGCGGCGGGGTCGTCGCGCGAGGCCCTTGACCTGCTCGGGCCGGTGCTGGACCGCAACCGCCGGGGCGACGCGCTCCGGCTCGCGGCGCTGGTGGTCGCGGCCGGGGCCCTGGCTTCGACCGGGCGGACGGAGGCGTGTCTCGGCGTCGTCGACGAGGGCCTGGCCATCGCGGAGCGGATTTCGGACGCGTCCGCGCCCGGTGCGCGGGTCCGGCTGGAGCACGCCCGGATCGCCGCGCTGTGCCGGGCGGGCCGGCTGGAGGAGGCCGAAGACCGGGCCGGGGACGGCTACCGGGACGCCGTCCGCGACCGGTGGGGTCCGGCGGTCGCGGGCGCGGCGGCGTCGCTCGGGACGGTCGCGCTCGCCTACGGCAACGTCCGCGGCGCGATCCGCTGGCTGCGCGAGGCCCTGGCGGCGGACGCGCACGACCAGCCGCACGAGTTCCGCCCCGCCGTCGCCGCGGCGCTGGTCCGGGCGACGGCGATGAGCGGACGCGTGGCGGAGCCGCTCGGCGACTGGGACGGCGCATGGGTGGCCGCGGCGCGGGGTGAGCTGACCCGGGCCCTGGCGCTGGGTGCCGCCGCCGCTTCGGCCGCTTCGGAAGACGGCAGGCTCGCGGTCGCCGCCGAGATCCGCCACGACCTCGTCCGGTTCGGGGGCGAGCCGGGGGAGATCCCGTCGGCGGGCGGGATGGCGGAGCTCTACTCGGCCCACGCTTCGGCCGTCTCGGACGCTTCGGCGCTGGACTCGGTGGCCGCGTCGTTCGCCGACGCGGGCGCGCGGCTGCTGGCGGCGGAGGCTTCGGCCCAGGCGGTGCGGGTGCATCGCCTGGAGGGCAGGAACGGCAGCGCGGCGATGTCCGCCCAGCGCGCGCGGGCGTGGCTGGCGTCCTGTGAGGACGCTGCGACGCCGGCGCTTTCCTCGCTGGACACGCCGTTGGACCTGACGGTCCGGGAGCTGGAGATCGCCCGCTTGGTGGCCACGGGGCTGACGAGCCGGGCGGTCGCGGACCGGCTCGTGGTTTCGGTGCGCACGGTCGACAACGTGCTGCACGGCGTCTACGCGAAGCTGGGTATTTCCGGGCGGCGCGAGCTGGCCTCGGTGGTAGGCCCGCTCGTCTCGGGGAGTAGTCCCGGCGACGGTCCTTAGGTAGTCCGCGGCGGTGACAGGGCGGAAGCCGAGTAGGCCGCTACTCATGACCCGGACGCCCGCCGGCCCAAGACTGGAGACAACGGAGGGGCGAGGGCTTCACCGATCCGAGTGTCAGGAGTGCACAGGATGACGACTTCATCGGGCGACGTTTTCCAGAACGAGCAGGGTGCCGGTGGTTCGGGCGGGAATCAGTTCAACGAGCAGGCCTCGACCGGGGGTTCGGGGAACATTTTCCAGAACGAGCAGGGGTCCGGTGGCCACGGCGGGAATCAGTTCAACGAGCAGGCTTCGACGGGTGGCGGCGGTGGCGACATCTTCCAGAACCAGCAGGGTTCCGGTGGCCACGGTGGGAACCAGTTCAACGAGCAGGCCTCGACCGGCGGCGGCCGTGGCGACATCTTCCAGAACGAACAGGGCTCGGGTGGTTCGGGGGACAACCAGTTCAACGAGCAGGCCTCCACGGGCGGCCGCGGCGGCGACATCTTCCAGAACGAGCAGGGCTCCGGCCGCGGCGGCAGCCAGTTCAACGAGCAGGCGTCCGCCGGCCACCACGGTGACGTGTTCCAGAACGAGCAGGGCTCGGGTGGCCACGGTGGGAACCAGTTCAACGAGCAGGCCTCGACCGGCGGCGGCGTGGGAGACATCTTCCAGAACGAGCAGGGTTCCGGTGGCCACGGTGGGAACCAGTTCAACGAGCAGGCCTCGACCGGCGGCGGCGTGGGAGACATCTTCCAGAACGAGCAGGGCTCGGGTGGCCACGGTGGGAACCAGTTCAACGAGCAGGCGTCCACGGGCGGCCACGGCAACATCTTCCAGAACGAGCAGGGTTCCGGTGGCCACGGTGGGAACCAGTTCAACGAGCAGGCGTCCACGGGCGGCAGCGGGAGCATCTTCCAGAACGAGCAGGGTTCCGGTGGCCACGGTGGCAACCAGTTCAACGAGCAGGCGTCCACGGGCGGCAGCGGGAGCATCTTCCAGAACCAGCAGGGCTCGGGCGGCCACGGCGGCAACCAGTTCAACGAGCAGGCCTCGACCGGCGGCCACGGCAACATCTTCCAGAACGAGCAAGGCGCCGGTGGCCACGGCGGCAACCAGTTCAACGAGCAGGCCTCCACGGGCGGCCACGGCAACATCTTCCAGAACGAACAGGGCGCGAGCGGCCACCACGGCGGAAACCAGTTCAACGAGCAGGCGTCCACCGAGCACCACGGCCACGAGCGCGAGCACCACCACGGCGGCGGGCACCACCACGACCACGACGCCGATCACCACCAGCACGACGTCGACCACTACTGAGCCGGCGCAGGCAAGAGAGCACTGAGGAGCGGTCATGCAGGAGCCGAGCGGCGGGGGGCACATCGCCCTCGACACCCCTCGACCTCGCGGTCAAGGGGGCGAAGGCCTACGGACGGGACGATCTCGTCCAGCGCCTCACCGACGCCCGGCGCCTGCTGTCCGAGCCCGACGTCACCGTCTACGTCGTCGGGGAGTTCAAGCAGGGTAAGAGTTCGCTCGTCAACGCCCTGCTGACCGCGAAGATCTGCCCGGTCGACGACGACATCGCGACCGCGGTGCCGACGGTCGTCCGGTTCGCGCCGGAGTCCGGGGCTCTGGCGACCTACGAGCCGGCCGATCCGTCGTCACCGCCGTGGACCGAGCGGATCTCGCTCGATGACCTGCCGACCCACGTCAGCGAAGCCGGGAACCCGGGCAACGTCCGGAAGCTCAAGTCCGTCACCGCGTCGATCAGCCGCCAGCTGCTCTCCGGCGGGCTGGTGCTGGTCGACACCCCCGGCGTCGGCGGCCTCGGCTCGCTGCACAACGCCGTCACGGTCAGCTCGCTGCCGCGAGCGCACGCCGTCCTCTTCCTCTCCGACGCCTCCCAAGAACTCACCGCCGCCGAGCTGCGGTTCCTGCGGACGGTGAAGGAACTCTGCCCGAGCGTCTTCTTCGTCCTCACCAAGATCGACCTCTACCCGCAGTGGCGGCGCATCCTCGAGCTCAACGCCGGCCACCTCGCCGCGTGCGGGATCGCCATCGACACCGTCGCCGTCTCCTCGGAGCTGCGCACCGTCGCGGCGCGCTCGGCCGACCAGGAGCTGAACGTCGAATCCGGGTTCCCCCAGCTGGTCAAGTGCCTGCAGGGCGTGGTCGGCGACGCCGAACGCTCGGCGCTCAACGCCGTCGGCCTGCACGTCGGGTCCGCGGTCGGCCAGCTCAACGCGGCCCTGCGCGCCCGCCGTACCTCGCTCGCCCACCCCGAGCAGTCCGCCGAGCTCGTCGCGGAACTGACCCGGGTCAACGACCGCGTCGACGCGCTGCGCAGCCAGTCCGCGAAGTGGCAGCAGCTGCTCTTCGACGGCTTCGCCGACATCTCGTCCGATGTGGACTACGACCTGCGCGCCCGCTCCCGCGGTGTGCTGCACGAGGCCGAAGAGGCCATCGAAGAAGGCGACCCCGCCAAGAACTGGGCCGATTTCGAGAAATGGCTGCGCCAGCGCCTCGCGAACGAGACGCTCGAGAACTACGCGACCTTCATCAAGCAGGCCCGCGAAATCGCGACGCGCGTGGCCGAGCACTTCGAGCTCGCCGAATCCCAGGCCGTGCTGCCGCGCGAGGTGCAGGCGCCGGTCCAGGTCGTCGAGGAAATCGACATCGATTCGTCGTTCACCGGCGTCAAGACCCGCGGTTCCACGGGGATGGCCGCGTTCCAGAAGGCCTACAGCGGCTTCCTGATGTTCTCCATGCTCACGAAGATGGCCGCGCTGGCCATCCCGACGCCGTTCGGGGTCGCGGCCGGCCTGCTGATGGGCCGCTCCGGCTTCATGGACGAACGCAAGCGGCAGCTGGAAAAGCGCCGCGGCTTGGCCAAGACGGCGGTGCGCCGGTTCGTCGACGAGTTCAACCTCCAGGTCGGCAAGGACTCCCGTGACGCGATGCGGATCGTCCAAAGAGAACTCCGTGACGCCTACAGCGCGCGCGTCGAGGAACTGCAGCGGTCCCTCACCGAAGCGCTGGCGAACGCGAAGAAGGCGGTCGTCGACGACGACGCCGAGGCGGGCGAGCTGAAACGCCTGGAGGCCGACATCGAAGCCCTCGAAGTGCTCGGCCGCCGCGCCGACGAACTCACCCTGCGCAGCGCCTCCAAAGCCGCGCCCGCGCCCGTCCCGGCGGTGACGCGATGACCCCGCTCTACGTCCAGGTCCGCGGGTTCGTCGCCCGCGCGTGCGCCGGGTACGCCGGCACCCCCGCCGAGCCGCAGCTGCGCCGGATCGCCGGCCGGCTGGCCGAACCGCTGCGCGTCGCCATCGCCGGCCGGGTCAAGGCGGGCAAGTCCACCCTGCTCAACGCGCTCGTCGGCCAGGAGCTCGCGGCGACGGACGCGGGGGAGTGCACCCGCGTCGTCACCTGGTACCGCAACGGCCCGACCTACCGGATCATGCTGCACCCGGTCCGCGGGATGCCGCGCCAGCTGCCGTTCGGGCGCCTGTCCGGCACCCTCGGCCTCGAGCTCGGCATGGCGCCCGGCGACGTCGACCGGCTGGTCGTCGACTGGCCGTCGCCCGCGCTGCGGGTGATGACCCTGATCGACACGCCCGGGCTGGGTTCGGTGCGCTCGGAGGTGTCCGGCCGCACCGAAGCGGCGCTGGTCCCCGAAGGCGACGGAGTCGGCACCGCGGACGCCGTGGTGTACCTGATGCGCCACGTCCACGGCGACGACGTCCGGTTCCTCGACGCCTTCCACGACGACCCGGCGCAGCGGCGCCCGGTGAACACCATCGGCGTGCTCTCGCGGGCCGACGAGGTCGGGCACGCCCGGACCGACGCGCTCGACTCGGCCGCGAAGATCGCCGACCGCTACGCCCGCGACTCCCGCGTCCGCGGGCTCTGCCAGACCGTGGTCCCGGTGGCCGGCCTGCTGGCCAGCTCCGCCGCGTCGCTGAAGGAGTCCGAGTACCGCGCGTTCCGGCTGCTGGCCGCCGCACCGGAAGCGGAGGTCGCCCGGTTGCTGACGTCGGCCGACCGGCTCGCCCGCGCGGAGTCCGAAGTGGACATTCCGGCACCCGAGCGCGCCGAGCTGCTGGCCCGGTACGGCCTGTTCGGCGTCCGGCTGGCGGTCGAGCTGACGCGCGACGGCCTGGTGACCGGCGCCCGGGCGCTGTCGGGCGAGCTGCTGGCCCGCAGCGGCCTGCACCGGCTGCGCTCCCTGCTGACCACCCAGTTCGCCGCGCGGGCCGACGTGCTCAAGGCGCGTTCGGCGCTGCAGGCGGCGGAACTGGTGCTGCGCGCCTACCCGGACCGCACCGGCGGGCTGCTGCACGAATGGGAGCGGATCGTCGCGGGGGCGCACGAGTTCGCCGAGATCCAGCTGATCGACTCCATCCGGCTCGGCGTCGTGCTCTTCACCTCCGACGAGGCCCGCGACGCGGAACGGCTGCTCGGCGCGGCCGGGGTGGACGCGGCGAGCCGCCTGGACCTGCCGGGCAACGCGGGCCGCGCCGCGGTCCGGCAGGCACTCGGCGCGCAGCTGCTGAGGTGGCAGCGGCGCGCCGAGCACCCCGCGTCCCCGCGCGACGTCCGCGACGCCGCCCGCGTGCTGGTGCGCACCTGCGAAGGAATGCTGCTCAGCGAAGCCAGGGCGGAGGTCCTGTCGTGAACGAGCTGCCGAAGAAGATCAAGCGGACGGCCGCGGCCGTCGCCGGCGCCGTCGCGTCGGAGGTGGCGGGCAACGCGCTCACGCCCGGATCGCCCGGTGCGTCGGCACCGCCGCCTCAGCCGGAACCGGCCGCCGCGGAGACTCCGCACGACGTCTCCGCCCACGAGTACGTGCCCGAGGTCGAGACCAGCACCGTCACCCGGGGCGAGGACGGCCACGTCGAGGCGCAGACCGGCACGGTCTGGCACCCGGAGACCGCCGACGGCCTGCCGCTGACGGACCTGCCGACCGTCGAGGAGTTCGAGCAGATCGAAGTCCACGAAGACGAGTTCGGCAACTTCATCATCGACGCGACCGAGCGGTTCGTGGTGCACAACCACGGCCGCGACGAGGTGTACACCGACCACCAGCACGTCGTCGTGCCCGGGGACGGGACGCCGGGCGACACGGACATCGACATCGTCCAGGACGCCGACATCGTCATCCACGAGAACCCGGACGGGACGATCACCGTGGAGCACCAGGGGTCGCTGACCTACGAGCTCACCCCGGACGCGCCGGGGCACGGTGACATCGAGGTGTTCCAGGAGGAGACGGTCATCCTCGACGAGGCCGAAACCGGGCCGCCCGGCATCGACGTCGGGGTCACCGTGGACCAGCAGGCCCGGGCCGACGACCCGTTCGGCGAGCCGGCCGGGCCGACGATCCACCAGACCGAGGTGATCGCCGACAAGGGCCGCGGCGCCACGGTGACCGCGCAGGTCACCGCGCCGGCGCCGTCGCTGCCCGGGACACCGTCGCCGCCGGTCGTGACGTTCGGCCGTCAGCCGTCCACAATGGACACACCGGCGCCGCAGCCGATCGCGGTCGAGTCGACGGCGACGCTGGCGGCGTCGAACTCGCTCGCCGAGCACCCGGTGGTGAAGCACAGTTTCGCCACCGACCGCGAACCGGTGCACCACGACGCCGGCGAGGTCACGGGCACCCGGCCGCACCCCGCGGAGCAAGAGCACCCGTTCGAGCCGCCGCGGCACCACGAACCGCCCTTGGAGTCACCACCCGATCCGCACCACGAGCCGCCGCCGGAACCACCCGGTCCGCCGCTGAACGAAGAGCACGAAGAGCACCACACGCAGGACGGGGAACCGGACCGGGTTCCGGACGAGCACCCGACTTTCGATCACGCGCACACCGGCGGCGGAGGCTGACATGGGCTATGGACTGGGCATCGACCTCGGCACGACCTTCACGGCCGCCGCCGTCGACAGTGCCGGCCACGTCGAAATGGTGTCGCTCGGCGACCGCACGGCGGCCATCCCGTCGGTGGTGTTGCTGCGGGCCGACGGCGGCGTGCTGGTCGGGGACGCGGCGAGCCGGCGCGCGGCCGTCGAGCCGGACCGGGTGGCGCGGGAGTTCAAGCGGCGCCTGGGTGACCCGACGCCCGTGCTGCTCGGTGGCGCGCCGCACTCGGTGGCGTCGCTGATGGCGCACCTGCTCGGCTACGTGGTGCGGACGGTGGCCGGGCAGCAGGGCGGCCGGCCGGACCGGATCACGCTGACGCACCCGGCGAACTGGGGGCCGTACAAGCGGGAGCTGTTCGAGCAGGTGCCGCGACTGACCGGGATCGACCGCGTCGGCCTGATCACCGAGCCCGAAGCGGCGGCGGCGCACTATGCCGCTCAAGAGAGATTGGACGACGGCGCGGTCGTCGCGGT
This sequence comes from Amycolatopsis sp. NPDC028719, assembly GCF_055565395.1. Taxonomy (NCBI): domain Bacteria; kingdom Bacillati; phylum Actinomycetota; class Actinomycetes; order Pseudonocardiales; family Pseudonocardiaceae; genus Amycolatopsis; species Amycolatopsis sp. NPDC028719. The sequence continues at coordinate 714,203 of NZ_JBVHUL010000002.1, read as the reverse complement.
GTACGACCTCGGCGGCGGCACGTTCGACGCGACGGTGCTGCGCAAGCGCGGCAACGGCTTCGAGATCCTCGGCACGCCGGAGGGCATCGAGGGCCTCGGCGGCGTCGACTTCGACGAAGCGGTGTTCGGGCACGTCGACCGGGCGCTCGACGGGAAGCTGTCGCAGATCGACCCGGACGACGCGGGGGCGGTGGCCGCGGTCGTGCGGTTGCGCCAAGAGTGCGTGCTGGCGAAGGAGGCACTGTCGGCCGACACCGAGACGGCGGTGCCGGTGCTGCTGCCGTCGGTGCAGACGGAGGTGCGGCTGACCCGCGGTGAGTTGGAGGAGATGATCAGCCCGTCGATCACGGCGACGATCGGCTCGCTGCACCGCGCGCTGCGCTCGGCGAACCTCCGGCCGGCCGACCTCGGGGCGGTGCTGCTGGTCGGCGGCTCGTCGCGGATCCCGCTGGTGTCCCAGCTGGTGTCGGCGGAGCTCGGCCGCCCGACGGCGGTCGACATCCACCCGAAGTACGGGGTCGCACTCGGCGCCGCGGCGCTGGCATCGGGCCGGTCGGGGCTGGTCCAGGCGACGCGTTCGCAGCCGGTCCCTCCGCCACCGCCCGCGGTGCCGCGCGTGCCGGCGCCGCGCGAGGAGACGAAGGAGCTGGCGACAACCGGGTTCGGCGCGGGCGCACCGCCGCCGTCGCTGGGGCGGGCCAAGTCCGAGGCCACCCCGGGTAGGCGGGCCTCGCGCCGCGGGGTCGTGGTGGGGTTGTGCGCGGTGGCGGTGGTGGCGATCGGCGGGGTGGCGGTGGCGGTCGCGAGTTCGGGCGGCGCCCCGGCGGGCAGCACGCCCCCGGCGACGAGTTCGGCGGCCGAGACGCCGACGCTGGTGACGTTGCCGTCCCCGGAGGCCCCGGAGACGACACACGCGACCCAGGCGGCCCCCCGCACGAACCCGGCGACGACCCGGCGCAAGACCCCGCCGAGGACGACCTCGCCGACCCGCACGACCACCCCGACGACGACCACCACCCCGACGACCACGACCACGAAGCCGACGACGTGAGGTGAGAGGTCCCGGCAGAGCAAGGGGTCCGCCGGACCAGGCTCGGTGCCGGGTCGCGGAGAAGTGGGCAGCCGCAGGGCCGGGGCCGACCTGGTGCCGCGCCGCGGGCGGGAACGGGCTGCCGGGTGCCGGGGTCGGGTCGGCGGCGGATGCGGTTCGAGGCCCGGGCCGCTGCTCGGCGCGGGAAGAATGCATCTCCCGCACCGCCGGTAATCTCGCCGCATGGTGGCAGAGCACGTGATCGTGACGTCCACGACCGACTCCGAGACCGCGGCCCGGGCGCTGGCCGCGCAGGTGATCGAAGAACGGCTGGGCGCCTGTGCGCAGGTCGTCGGGCCGGTGACCAGCGTCTACCGCTGGGAAGGCGAGGTGCGGACCGACCAGGAGTGGCGCGTCGAGATCAAGACGACCGCCGCCCGGGTGGCCGCGCTGACCGAGCGGATCCGGCAGCTGCACGCCTACGACCTGCCCGAGGTCGGCGCGACCCCGATCGAAGGCGGCAGTGCGGACTACCTCGCCTGGGTGACCACCGAAGTCCAAAACGGTGGTTAGCTGCGAGGCATGGATCTCGGAACGCGCTTCGCCACCCTCACCACCGCCCACCTCGCCGACGCGTGCATCCGCGCCGGCCTGCCGGTGCGCTGCGCCCCGGCGCCGACGCGCGCGGTGGTGCCCGGCAGCCGCCTGCTCGGGCCGGCGGTCCCGGCCCGGCACGTCGGCAGCGTCGACGTCTTCCTGGAGGCCTTCGAGCACGCCGGCCCCGGCGGGGTGCTCGTGGTCGACAACGGCGGCCGGCTCGACGAAAGCTGCGTCGGCGACCTCGTCGTCCTCGAGGCGCGCGCGGCCGGGCTCGCCGGGGTCGTGATCTGGGGCCTGCACCGCGACACCGCCGACATCCGCGCGATCGGGCTGCCGGTCTTCAGCCTCGGCTCGATCCCCACCGGCCCGCTGAGCCTGGGCCCGCGCATCGACGGCGGGCTCGCCGAAGCGATCGTCGGCACCTGGCGGATCGGCCCCTCGGACCTGGTCGCCGGCGACGACGACGGCGTCGTCTTCCTCCCGCTGGACCGCGCGGACGAGCTGTTCACCCTCGCCGAAGGCATCCGCGACACCGAACGCCGCCAGGCCGAGCGGATCCGGGCCGGCGAACCGCTGCGCGAGCAGGTTCGCTTCGCCGAGTTCCTCGCCGCACGCGAGGCGGACCCGGGCCGGACGTTCCGCGCGCACCTGCGGGCCGTCGGCGGCGCGATCGAGGAGTAACCCGAAAGTGTGATGTTCAGCCGAAAAGGGTATCCCGAGGACGGCGTGGGAGGCAGAACATGACCATCCTGAACGACTTCGGCCGGGACATCGAATACCACTTCACCCGCGGTCTGCGGGCCTACCTCGCCCGGGTCGCCCGCGCCCTCGGCGTCGGGTTCGAGTCGTGTTCCCTCGACCTCGACGTGCCCACCTCCGGCTACCTCGCCCTCGACCGCGCACTCGCGGGCCGGCCCGGCCACGACCTGGCGCTGATCTGGGACGAGGTGCACGGCTGGTCGGCGGTGGCCGAGTCCGCGACCGGCGACGGGCCGGAAGTGCTGGCCTACCTCGGCGGGCCCGAAGTCGTGCCGCCGCCGCGGGCGGTCGCGAGGTTCGTCGAGCTGCTGCCGGTCGGCGGCCCGTCACGCCCGCCGGTGCTGCGGGCGCCCGGCCGGCACGAGGATCTCCTCGAGCTGCTGCCGGTGACCGGGCCCGAAGGACTGCTACGGGCGAGTTCTCCGGCGTGGTGACGCGCTTAGGATGGGCCGGCAGCGATCCGTCCAGCGAGGGAACCCCGTGAGCAGTGCCGATGCCCCGAAGCCCGTCCGCGTCCTCCTGGTGGAGGACCACGACATGGTGGCGGAGGCGCTGCAGCTGGCCCTCGACCGCGCCGACGGGATCACCGTGGTCGGCCGGGCCTCCTCCCGCGCGGAAGCCGTCGCCGACGCGCGCGAGCACGAACCGGACGTCGTGGTGCTGGACCGGCGCCTCGCCGACGGCGACGCCCTCGGTGTCATCGCGGAGCTGGGTGAAGGCGGCGCGCGCGTGCTGGTGCTGACCGGCGACGCGACGCCGTCGATCGCCGTGCAGGTCGCGAAGGCGGGGGGAGCCGGGCTGCTGCTCAAGTCGTCGCGGCTCGGCGTGCTGGAGTCGGCGGTGCGCGACGTCGCCGCGGGCGGCGTGGTCTTCGACCCGGAGCTGCTGCCCGAAATGTTCGACCGGCTCACCGGCCGGCGGCCGCGCGGCGCGGAGCTGACCGCGCGCGAGCGGGAGACTCTCGACCTGCTCGCGGAGGGCGCCACCACCGAGGAGATCGGCGCGCGGCTCGGCGTCTCCCGCAACACCACGCGCAACCACGTCCAGCGGGTGCTGGAGAAGCTCGGCGCGCGCTCGAAGCTCGAAGCGGTCGCCGTCGCGCGCCGGGAGGGCCTCCTCGGCTGATGCACCTGCATCAGCCGGGCGGCCCGGTTTGCATCTCGTGTGCCGGGGCGCCGCCCGGCAGGCTGGACGCGTGGACGTCCCGGCACCGCTCGTCGCGGAGTGCCGCCTGACCGATCCGGCGGGCGGCCTGGCCGCCGTGCGCCGGTTCGCCCGGCTCACCCTGACGGCCTGGGCCTGCGGCACCGTCGTCGACGACGCCCTGCTGATCGTCACCGAGCTCGCGACCAACGCCCTGCAGCACGGCTCCGGCCACCCGGTCCTCCGGCTGAGCGCCGGCGCCGGGCACGTCCGCATCGAGGTCTTCGACGACGACCCGGCGCCACCCGTGCGGCGGCCACCGGGTGCCGACGGCGGCTGGGGCCTGGCCCTCGTCGAGCGCCTGTCCCTGGCCTGGGGGACCGCGCGCCACGGCCTGGGAAAGGTGGTCTGGTGCGCGTTGTCCGCACCGTCGGCCGAGCTCGCCGGCTGACGCGCCGTGCCGGGCGGGCGCGCGTCCGGCACAGTTGCCGCATGGACGACCGCGCGCTCGTGATGCTGGATGCCGAAGGCCGGGTGGTGAGCTGCACCGCCGAGGCCGGCCGACTCACCGGGTGGTCGGCGGCCGAAGCCGTCGGCCGGCCCTTCGGGGCGCTTCTCGGGCGCTTGCGCGCGGGCGTCGTGCTCACGCCGGTGTTCGATCCGCAGCAGCGGCCGCAGGGGTTCGAGGCGGTCCTGTGCGACCCGGTGCCGGAACCACCGGGGATCGCCGCCGAGGAAGCGTTGCGGGAGAGCGAAGAGCGGTTCCGGCTGCTGGTGCAGAGCGTGCAGGACTACGGGATCTTCATGTTGGACCGGGGCGGGCACATCTCGAGCTGGAACGCCGGTGCGGAACGCATCAAGGGCTGGTCGGCGGCGGAGGCCATCGGACGGCACTTCTCGATGTTCTACCCGCCGGAGGACGTGGCGGCGGGCAAGCCGGCGCGGGAGCTGGAAACCGCGGTGGCGAACGGACGTCTCGAAGACGAGGGCTGGCGGGTCCGCAAGGACGGCACGCGCTTCTGGGCGAACGTCGTGATCACGGCGTTGTTCGACGACCGGCACCGGCTCCAGGGCTTCGGCAAGGTCACCCGCGACATGACCGAGCGCCGCAACGCCGAGCAGGCCCTGCGCGATCGCCGCCGGCTCGTCGGCCACCTCGTCGAAGCGCAGGAGATCGAACGGCGCCGGATCGCCTGGGACGTCCACGACGAGTCGATCCAGTCCATGGTCGCCGTCGGCATGCGCCTGCAGCTGCTCGCCTCCCGGCTGCCGGAGCCGCACGCGAGCGCCGTCGCGGGGCTCGACGAATCGGTGCAGGCCGCCATCGGCAGGCTGCGGGGCCTGGTGTCCCGGCTCCGGCCGCCGGAGCTGGACCGGCACGGCCTGGTCGAGGCCGTCTCCGCCTACCTCGACGAGGTCGCGGGCCGCTGGGGGCTCGCGCACTCGGTGCGCGACGAGCTGACCACCGAGCCGTCGGCCGCCGCGGCGATCACCGGGTACCGGATCTGCCAGGAAGCGCTCAGCAACGTCCACAAGCACGCCCGCGCCACCCGGATCGACCTGCACTTGTCCACAGTGGACAACGGGATGCTCGTGCGGATCACCGACGACGGCGCCGGCACAGCGGAGGAGGACGCCGGGGCCGGCCACTTCGGCCTGGTCGAGATGCACGAGCGGGCCGAAGCGGCGAACGGCTGGCTGTCGGTGACGAGCACGCCCGGCCGCGGCACGACCGTCGAATTCTGGCTGCCGATGCTGCCCGACGCGACGGGACTCGAACCGTGACCGAGGTGCGCGTGCTGATCTCCGACGACGACGAGATGATCCGCGCCGTCCTCAAGGAGGTCCTCGACGAGGAGCCCGACATCGCCGTCGTGGCGGTCGCCCGCGACGCGGACGAGGCGATCCGGCTCGCCGAGCACCACCGCCCCGCGGTCGCGGTCCTCGACGTCCGGATGCCGGGCGGCGGCGGGGCCCGGGCGGCGCGCGAGATCGCCCGGTGCAGCCCGGACACCGCCATCCTGGCCTTCTCGGCCTACGCCGACCGGGTGTCGATGGCCGGGCTGGCCGCGGCCGGCGTCACCGAATACCTCGTGAAGGGCGTGCCCAACACGAAGATCGTCGAAGCCGTCCGGCGGCTGGGACAGCAGCCCGCGTGACCGGTCAGCCGACCGGCCGGGGGCTGATCACCCCGTAGAAGTCCATCGGCAGCAACGTGAACAGCCGCCGCACGGCCCGCGACCCGCCGGGGTCCACCGTCAGGCGGGCGCCGGCGGCGTCGGCGAGGAGCTGGGCGCGCAGCAGCGAGTTCAGCCCGGCGACGGAGAAGAACGTGACGTCGGTGAGGTCGATGACGACCTCGCCGACCGGGCCGCGGATGCGCGAACGCAGGACTTCGTCGAGTCGGCGAGCGGTGTTCAGGTCGACCTCGCCGGCCACCCGGACGAGCACGGTGCGCGGGGTGGGGCGCGTGACGTGCAGGGACAGGTGACCGCCGACGCCGATGCGGCCGGCGGTGATGAGCTCGTGGTCGGCCGAGCGAGGTTCGGGAACCATCGCGGGCACACCCTTTCGTCGGGCAGCGGTGGCGGGCCGGACGAAGGCGGAAGGGTGGTGGGCCGGTGGGCGCAGCCTGCCGCCCGGGCGCGGAACGTCCGGCAGCGGCTGACGGCTCAACCGTGAATCTTCACCATAGTGCATCTGTACTAACCCGACCACCGGGGCCGTCCGGTCGAGTGGTCCGCCGGCGGCCCCGCGCCGGCACCGCCACGCCGGCGGCGAGGAAGGAGCATCCGTGTCCACCACCGTCGTCAACCTCAAGGGCCACCGCGACGACCCGGACTACGCCGACGTCGTCTACGTCGGGCGCGCCGTGCACCGGGGTGGCTGGCACCTCGCGGGATCGAAGCTCGCCAGCCCGTTCAGGCCCGGCAAGGACGGCTCCCGCGAAGAGGTCCTCGCCCGGTACCGCGAGCACCTGCTGTCCCGGCCGGACCTGCTCGCCCTCCTGCCCGGCCTGCGCGGGAAGCGGCTCGGGTGCTGGTGCGTCCCCGAGCTCTGCCACGCCCAGGTGATCGCCGAAATCGCGGATCACGGCCCGTAACGAATCGCACCCCCTCCGCGAGTAACCTGGCGACACGAGGGGGTGATCGGTGGTGCCCGCGCGACGTCACGGCGGCTTCGATCAGGCTGAACTCCCGGCGGCTCACCGGATCAGGTGGTGGCTGGCCGCGATGACGGCCGGGCTCGTCGCGGCCGGCTTCGCCGTCGTGCCGTACCTGCCGTTCTTCCAGGGCTGGACGTTCGTCCGCGACCCGAAGGTCGCGACCGTCGTCACCTGGACCGTGCTGCAGACGTCCGTCGTCGTCATCTCCGCGGTGCTGACGCTGTACTTCGTCGGCCGGGCCCGGCTGGAGGCCGCCGCCTTCCGCGCCAACCAGATCGACATCCGCCTCTTCGCCGACGAGCGTCCCGACGGCAGCCACGACCGCGAGATCGACTCCGCCGTCGAGCTGACCGCCGCGTTCAAGCGGATCCTCAACGAGTCCCGGCTCTACACGCCGACGCCGGTGCCGGGTGCGAGCAGCTCCTACGACTTCATCCAGATCGTCGAGCACGCCGGCGACTCGGTGGAAGGCTGGTGGAAGGCCGCCACCAAGCTGGTCCGGCTCGCCCAGCCGCCCGCCGCGTTCACCGTCACCGGCACCGTCCGGCCGGGCAACACCACCGGCCGCTACCAGCTCATCCTGGAGCTCGTCCGCGTCCCTCGGTTCGCGGCCAGCCCGCTGGTGATCGAGGACGAGAACTGGCCGCGCGTGCTGCACCGCGCGGCGAACGCGGTCGCCGCGCTGGTCATCCCGCGCAGCGCCTACGTCCGCACGAACATCCACTGGGCCGCCTGGCGGGGCGCGAAGATCCCGTACGAGCTGTTCGACGCCTACCAGCGGGCCAACCACTTCATCGTCCACCGCCGCTACGACGAAGCCCTCGCCGAGTACTACCGCGCGGTCAGCCTCGATCCGTCGAACGTCTACATCAGACTGGAGATCGCCGCCCTGCAGGAGCAGCTCGACCTGCACCTCGACGCGCTCGCCACCTACGACGACGTGATCACCGTCTGCAGCCGGGGCCACCCGAAGCTGGCGCGGTGGTGGATCGGCCCGGACTTCGCGCGCCAGCCGCGGCACGCGGGCCGCGGGCGGGCCGTCGCGCTGCTGATCGCCCGCTACCGGCACGCGCTCGTGCTCGGCCACGGCGACTCCGTGGCCGGCTCGTGGTGGGTGCGGCGCACGACGGCGGGCGCACCCGGCGACGCGCGGGCGCTGCGCCGAGCCGAGCTGAGGGTGGCGCTGGAGCTGCGGTTCCGCCGGTACGTCGACCTCGACGTGCGGGTCCGGCCGTACGCGATCCCGCCGGAGAAGCGGCTCGAGCTGCATCGCCGCGTGCTGAAGGTGCCGGTCGACGAGCTGGTCGTCCAGGACGCGACGCCGGCGCAGCTGGCCGAGTACAACCAGCGGGCCGCCGAGATGCGCTCGTACTTCTGCGCGTTGTCGCAGTACGAGATCGAACGGCTCGTCGCGGACTACCGGCGGTTCGGCCGGCGCTGGCGCAGCACCTGGCAGCAGCTGACGAACCGCGCGCTCGACCTGTCGCTGGTCTGGGCGGTGGTGCGGCGCGCGATGGCCGACGTCGAGCCGGTGACCGGCGCGGTCCCCGCGCCCGCGGTCGCGTACCCGGGCAGCCGCGTGCGGCTCGCCGACGTCTGCCCCGACCGCCGCTGGCCGCCGGACCCGCGGGCGATCGACGAGACCGTCGAAGCCCAGGGCTCCCGCAGGTCGTGGGAGGAGTGCTACAACGCGGCGAGCGTGTATGCCGTAGCGATGCTCGAGGTCGGCCCGCGCGGCGAACGCGACCTCCGCGACCGCGCGCGCAACCCGCGTCTCGTGGGCCCAGCGCGTGACGAGGTGGCCCGCCGCGCGGTCCGCGAGCTCTACCACGCCGCGACGATCAGCCACAGCGGCCGGCTGTCCGAGCGCCGGTCGTGGGTGATGGGGGAGGACCCCGACCTCGTCGCGCTGCGCGGGCACGAGCTGTTCCGGGTCTTCGAGATGGTCACGTTCTCGCCGGACCGCGCCGCGCCGCTGCGGCCGCAGCGCGCCCACGTCTGGGAGCAGGTCAGCTACGTCCGGCAGCTCGTCGGGGAGATCGCCGCCTGCCGCGCGCACTTCTGGCGCGCCCGCGCCCTCGACACCGGCGAGGGCCCGGACGGCCGGACGCTCGACCGCTGGCGCGCGGCCGACCGCGACGCCTGGCGCAAGCTGACCGAGCTCGCGACCGGCAAACAGGACTGGTACACGCGGTACCAGGCGATCTGCGCGTTCCGCGCGTGGTCGGCCGACTCGGGCTACCCGGGGTCGATCACGGGATTCCCGCTGTACTGCGAGGAACGGCTGCACGCCCAGCTGCGCGGCGCAGCGGGCCGGCGCGTGAAGACGGGCCTGGACCCGAACGTGGTGGTCCGCGAATACGTCCGCCAGTGCGACCAGCGCCTCGACCGGCTGGCCGCCGACATCGCCGAGCTCGAGCACTCCCTGGTGGCGGAAGACGGCTTCGCGGCCCGCGCGGAGTTGTGGACGGCCCTGTCCGCGTGGTTCGACGACGACGTCGCGGACGGCTCCTCCGCCGACGAGCGGCGTGAGCGGTTCCGGAAGCTCCTCCGGGCCTAGGACCGCCGCGTGTAGCGGTGCTTCACCCCGACCGGGAAGTACTCCGGATCGCCGGCCGGGCGCACGACGACGTCCGGCAGCTGCCGCTCGGCGGGGACGTAGTGCGCGAACTCGCTGTTGAGCCTCTTCAGCTGCTCGCGCACCGACTCGGCGATCCGGCTCGCGTCGGCGGTCGCGCCCGGTGCCGTCTCGACCGTGATCCGCAGCCGGCGGTCGTGGTCGGCGTCCTCCACCGACTCGATGACGAACTTGCCCGTCACCGTGTCGCTGATCCCCGGCTGCTCCAGGCCCACGGTGACGTTCTCCGGGTAGACGTTCGCGCCGAAGAACGACACCGTGAACAGCGACCGGCCGAACACGTACACGAACGGCAGCTCCGGCCCGGGCGGCGGCGCGAAGCCGTGGCGGGCGCAGATGTCCAGCAGGCCGGCGTGCGGCAGGAGGCCGCCGTCGTCGGCGATGTGGTAGCGGATCAACGGGATTCCGCCGTCGCCGGTGAAGACGAGCGTGCCCTCGTGCTCCTCGAAGAAGCGGCTCGCCGGGTCGTACTGCACGAGCGTCGGGAGGCGCGCGTCGCCGAAGACCTCGCGGGCCAGGTCCGGGCGGCCGGCGAAGAACCGGCGGATGCCCGCCGACAGCGGGGTTTCGGTGCCGAGGACGCCCGCGTCGGCCGTGCCGTACAGCGACGCGATGTCCCGGACCGGGTCGGCGATCCCGGCCCGCCGGGCCACGAGCTCGCGCCACTGCTCGCTGAAGACTTCGCCGGCCAGCACCAGCTTGACCGCGTACGCGGGCCAGTCGACGCCTTCGGCGAGGCCGGTGTCGACGACGTCCTTGACGAACGGCGGGTAGCCCAGCAGCACCACCTGCTCGAAGTGCGGCGCGAGCTCGGGGAGCACGCGCAGGATCTCCGCCTTGGCGTTGCCCGGCGCCACGACGGTGATCGGGCAGCCCTTGGCCGCGAGGTGGCGCACGCACGCGGTGGTGAAGAGGCCGCCGACCCAGGTGCCGAGCGGGAAGCAGACGACGGCGAGGGTGCTGCGCCGGTCGGCCTCGAACGCGTCCACGAGCACGGTTTCGAACCGGCGCGCGACGTGCAGCTCGTCCTCGAGCGCGCGCGGCCAGATCGTCGGGTGGCCGCTGGAGCCGGAGGAGACGGCGATCATGTCGTTGCCCGCGAACGTCCCGCCGCGGCACAGCTCGGGCAGCGGGTACTTGCGGTGGTAGCCGGCCTTGTCGAGGAGTGGCAGCTTCCGGAAGTCGGCCATGGTCACGACGGTTTCCGGGGCGATCCCGTGCTCCCGCAGGAACTTCCGATACGCGGGTACGGTCTCGGCGGTGCGGCGGAAGAGGTCGAGGACGTGGGTTTCGGACGAAGGTTCGGGCGGGCCGAAGAAGGTGTCGAACGCCTGCCGCACGCGGGTCTGCCGACCGAGGTCCATGATCGGAGCATAGCCGCGGGCGCGTGTCATGATGAGCGGCGTGAGCACCTCCGCGGAGCAGCAGCCCGCTAGCCCGCCGTTGACCCTCTACCTGGTCAAACGGCTCGAGCTGGTGATCAGGGCGCTGCTCGACGACGCGCTGCGGCCGCTCGGGCTCACGACGTTGCAGTACACCGCCCTGACGGTGCTGGAAGCCAGCGGCGCGCTGTCGTCGGCGCAGCTGGCGCGGCGCTCGTTCCTGCGGCCGCAGACGATGCACGAGATGGTGCTGGCGCTGGAGAAGCGCGGGCTCATCGCGCGTACGCCCAAGCCGGACAACCGGCGCGTGCTGCTGGCCGGCCTGACCGAGACCGGGCACCGCCTGCTGGCCGACTGCGCACCGGCCGTGGCGGAGGTGGAGGACGCGCTGCTCGCCGACCTCGGCCCGGGCCAGCGCGCGACGTTCCGCGAGGGACTCCAGCACGGCGTCCTGGCGCTGGGCGCGCTGTCTTCGCAGCGACGCTCCCAAGAGGCCTGATCCGCGACTGGGCTACCGGTTTCGCCCACCTGGCGGCTTGGCCCAGCTTGCTTACGCGAAAGAACTAGGCCGGTCGAGTGGTCGCGGCAGACGGTGCGTAGCGAGCGTGTGGGGACGGGCGTTGGAGGGTACGTCCCAGACCTGCATCCGCATTCTGGAGGTTCGCCGACCGTGGCCAGGGCTCGCGACAAGGGTGACGCGACAACCGCGGCCCGGCGTGTGCTGTTGCTGGCCGGAGCGGTGGCCGCGCTGTGGCTGGTGTCGTGGTGGTTGTCGGGCCACGCCCAAGCCGCGACGCGCGAGGCGAACCCGATCGGCGAGGTGGTGGCCGGAGTGCTCGGAGGGCCGCCGGGTGGGGCGGGTCAAGCGCCGAAGGACGAGTCTGGCGCTGCGGCCGGTGTGGTGGCTCCGGTGGCTGGCGGGGTAGAGCCGGTGTCGCAAGTGGTGCGGGCTGCCGCGCCGGTGGCTGAGCCCGTATCGCAGGTAATGCGTGCTGCTGCCCCGACAGTTGAGCCGGTGACGCAGGTTGTGCGGGCGGCCGCGCCAGTGGTCGAGCCGGTCTCGCAGGTAGTGCGGGCGGCCGCGCCCGTCGTCGAACCCGTTCTCGAGCCGGTCTCGCAGGTCGTGGGCGCCGTCGCACCGGTCGTCGATCCCGTGCTCGAACCGGTCCTGGACACCGTCGCGCCCGTGACCGACTCCGTCGGTTCCACGGTGGAACCCGTCACCGACGTCCTGTCCCCGGTGACCGAGCCCATCGGCGACACCCTGGCCCCCGTGGTCGAGCCGATCGTCGCGCCGGGGAGCCAAGGTGCCGCACCGTCCACTCCGGATACCTCCACCAAACCGCTGATCCGGCAGGCCCGCCAAGCGAAATCCGCGCCGCCACAACGGGAAACCGTCCCGATCACGCACCACGCCGCAGCCCTGCTGACCGCGCCGGACCGGACGTACGACCGGCCGAGTCCCGCGACCGGACCCACCGTCGCGACCCCGCGCGAGGCCCACCGGACGCACCGGGGGCACCCAGCCCGCCAGGCCACTCCGTCGCAGCCGGTCCGCCACCCGGGCAACGCCCCGGCGCCGCGCTCCCCGGCTCCGGACGATGCCGCCTGCGGGCCCGCCCCCACCATCCCGCCGGCCTTCCTCACCCCCGATCACGGCCCGCGTGCCACTCACGCGTTCACGCCGTCGCACGGGGACTTCCTCCCGCTCTGGCGGGCCTGCGAACCGGGCACCGGCCCCGGCTGATCCCGTCCCCGACTTTCCGCCCGTCGCGTTTCCGCGGCGCGATCCGCGCTGCCCGCGACAAGCCAGAAGCACCATCCACGCGTGATTGAGGGGCGTAATGGAAGCGAACGTGTTCGACCTCGGAAAGCTGCGAAGAGACGCGGTGGTCACCATCCGGCTGGAGGCGATGGCCAACGTCAGGCTCCTGACGGAAGTCAACTTCCGGGCCTACCAGCGCCGGCAGTACTACCGGATGCACGGCGGGGTGGCCACCGCACCGATGTTCAAGATCCACATCCCGGCCAACGCGCACTGGTTCCTGGTGCTCGACGTCGAGGGGCTGGACAACCTGCCCCTGCGCCCGCGGGTGAGCGTCGAGCCGGAGCCGGCCGTCATGGCTCGTGGACGCACCGGCCCCCGGTGAACGTCATCGCGACCTTCGCGGCCCCGATCTCCCGGTCGAGGCCCGCGAAGGGGTCGCGGTCGAGCACCACGAGGTCGGCGCGGTGACCGGGCCGGATCGTGCCCGTGTCGTCGAGGTGGTTGACGTAGGCCGAGCCCGCCGTGTACGCGGCGATCGCCGCGGCCAGGTCGATCCGCTGCCCGGGCAGGAACGCGGGCACGTCCTCGCCGTACGGGATCCGGTTCACCGCCACGTGGATGCCCTGCAGTGGGTCGGGGCTGCTCACCGGCCAGTCGCTCCCGGCGGCCAGGGTGGCCCCGGACCGCAGCAGGGCACCGAACGGGTACTGCCACGACGCCCGTTCGGCACCGAGGAAGGGGATGGTCAGTTCGTCCATCTGAGGTTCGTGCACGGCCCACAGCGGCTGGATCGTCGCGGTCGCGTCGAGCCGCCGGAAGCGCGGGACGTCGTCGGGGTGCACCACCTGCAGGTGCGCCAGGTGGTGCCGGTGACCGGTCACGCCGTTGGCGGCGCGCGCGGCTTCGAGGGCGTCGAGCGCGTCCCGCACCGCGCGGTCGCCGAGCGCGTGGAAGTGCACCTGGAAGCCGTGCGCGTCCAGGAGCGTGACGTACTCGCGCAGTGCCGCCGGGGCGACGAAGCTCAGTCCACCGTGGCCGGTGCCGCGGTAGGGGCCGAGCAGCGCCGCCGTGTGGTTCTCGGCGACGCCGTCGAGCATGATCTTGACGGTGCCGGCGCGGAAACCGCCGGTGCGCAACGATTCCCGGCGCTCCACCAGCTCGGGGAGCTGGTCGGCGCCGCGGGTGCGGTCCCACCAGAGCGCGCCGGTGACCCGGGCGGTCAGCAGGCCGCGGCCGGACGCGGTGGCGTACGCGCGCGACGGGTCGGGCATGCCGGCGTACTCGCCGAGCAGCGGGTCCTGCCAGGCGGTGACGCCGAGCGAATGCAGCAGCCGTTGCGCCCGCAGCAGGCCGGCGAGCTCGTCGGTCTCGCTGACCGGCGGCAGCAGCCGCGTGACGAGGTCCATCGCGCCTTCGTGCAGGACGCCGGTGGCGCCGTCGGCGTCACGCTCGATGCGGCCGTCGGGCGGGTCCGGCGAGTCCGCGGTGATCCCGGCGCGCTCGAGCGCGGCGCTGTTCAGCCACACGCCGTGGTGGTCGCGGTTGACCAGCACGACCGGTCTGTCCGCCACGACGGCGTCGAGCAGCGTGCGGTGGGGGAGACCTCCCGCGAAGGTGTCGAGGGACCAGCCGCCGCCGACGAGCCACCCGAGCCGCGGGTTCGCCCTGGCGTACGTGGCGACGGCGTCGAGGCAGCTCACGATGGTGCCGGCGCCGGTGAGGTCGCAGCGGCCGAGTTCGACGCCGCCGCCGACGGCGTGCACGTGCGCGTCCTGGAAGCCGGGCAGCAGCAGGCGGCCGTGAAGGTCGACGATCTCGGTGCGCGGGCCGATCAGCGGGCCCGGATCGTCGCCGACGGCCACGATCCGATCGCCGCGGACGGCCGCGAACCCGGCCCGGCCGCCAGGGGTGAGCACGGGGCCGCGGGTGAAGACGAGGTCGGCGTGCATGTCCTCGATCTTCCCGCATTGCCGGGCGCGCGTGGGGTACCCGGCCGGGATGCAGACGTTCCTGCCCTGTGCCGACTTCGCCGCCAGCGCCCGCACGCTCGACCGCCGCCGGCTCGGCAAGCAGCGCGTGGAGACGCTCCAGGTGCTGCGCGCGCTGGTGGTGCCGGGCTACGGCTGGCGCCACCACCCGGCGGCGAAGATGTGGACGGGGTACGAGGAGGCGTTGACCCGCTACGGCCTCGAGGTCTGCGCGGTGTGGTGCGCGCTGGGCGCGGCGGACACGTGCGCGGTGAAGCTCACCGATGAGTTCACGGCCGCGATCGGGCGAACGGCCGTTCGCACGCAGGACGAACTCGCGGCCACCGGCGACCTCCCGCCCTGGCTGGGCGACGAGGCACTGCACCGCAGCCACCAGTCGGCGCTGGTGCGGAAGGACCCCGGCCACTACGCCAGGCAGTTCCCGGACGTTCCGCCGGACCTGCCGTACGTCTGGCCGCCCTCCGACCGCCCCCGCCGCGCCGGCTGACGCTTCACCCGAAAACCCGCACCGGACCTGCGTCTCCAGTGGTCCGCAAGAACATCACGCACCGACCAACGGCGGATTTACAACGTTGTACCAACGATGTAAAAGTTGTCCCACGCCGGCTCGCACGCCGTGGAAGGGGCCACCGATGTCCTCCCGAGAACGCGCTCACCTCACCCGCCGGGACCTGCTCCGGCTCGCCGGAGGCACGGCCGCCGCCGTGGCCGCGGCGCTGTGGCTGCCCGGAACGGCCGCCGCCGCGGGCACCTTCAGCCCGATCCGGCCGCCCGCGACCCCCCTGATCGTCCGCTCGCCGTACCTGTCCACCTGGCAACCCGCCGACACCCTCGCGGGCACCTGGTCGAGCTTCTGGACCGGGCACGTCACCGCCCTCTGCGGCCTCGCCCGCATCGACGGCGCCGCGTACGTCCTCGCCGGGTCGCCCGCGCTGCCGTCCGGGCCCGCGCTCACCCCGATGACGCAGGTCAGCCTGCAGGTCACCGGCACGCGCTCGACCTACGTGCTCACCGGTGGCGGCGTGAACCTCACCGTCACCTTCTTCTCGCCGGTCGACCCGGCGAACCTGCAGCGCCAGTGCGTGCCCTTCGGCTACGTGACGATCCAGGCCGCCAGCGCCGACGGCCGGGCGCACGCCGTCGACCTGCACTTCGACACCTCCGCCGAGTGGGTGCACGGCAACACCGCGACGCCGGTCACCTGGACGCAGCAGCAGTCGGGTGGCTACACCCTCCTGAGCTGCACCCCGGCGAGCCCGGGCGTCCTGCAGGAGAACGGCGACCAGGCGAGCTGGGGCTCGCTCGTGCTCGCCGCGCCGACGGCCGGCGTCAGCTGGCAGATCGGGCAGGACACCGTCGTGCGCGCCGCGTCGGCCGGGCAAGGCTCCCTGCCGAACACCAGCGACACCGCCCAGCCGCGCGCGATCAACGACCGCTGGCCGGTGCTGGCCTTCAACAAGAACCTCGGCACGATCCCGGCCGGCGGCTCATCGACCCCGTTCACGCTGTCGATCGGGCACGTCCGGACGCCCGCCGTCCGCTACCTCGGCACCGAACTGCGCCCCTGGTGGACGCACTACTGGGGCAGCTGGCAGGACATGGCGGTCTGGTTCGCCAACGACTACGCGAGCGCGCTGAGCGCCGCGACCGCGATCGACCAGCGCCTGCACGACGACGCCGTCGCCGCGGCCGGCGGCGGGACCACCGGCGAGCACTACGCCGGGATCTGCGCACTGGCCCTGCGTCAGGCCTTCGGCGGTACCGAGCTCGTCGACCGCGGCGGCGCGCCGTGGGGCTTCCTCAAGGAGATCTCCTCCAACGGCAACATGTCCACAGTGGACGTCACCTACCCGGCGTTCCCCGCCTACCTCTACCTGTCGCCGGCCTACCTGCGGCTGATCCTGGAGCCGCTGCTCGACTACGCCGAGCGAGGCGGCTGGCCGATGCCGTTCGCCGAGCACGACCTCGGGACGCACTACCCGGACGCGACCGGGCACAACGACGGCAACGAGGAGAGCATGCCGGTCGAGGAGTCGGCCAACCTGCTGATCATGGCCGCCGCCCTGGTGCAGCGGCTGCCCGCGGCGGAGGCGAGCGCGTTCGCCACCACCCACTACCGGATCCTGCGGCAGTGGGCCGAGTACCTGGTCGGCAACACCCTGGACCCCGGCTTCCAGAACCAGACCGACGACTTCACCGGCTTCATCGCGCACAGCGCCAACCTCGCGCTCAAGGGCATCATCGGCGTCGGCGCGATGGGGATCATCGCCGCCGCCACCGGCAACGCGGCCGACGTCCAGCGCTACCGGTCGACCTCCCGCGGCTACGTCAGCCAGTGGGTGACCCTGGCGCAGGATGCGTCGAACCAGCACCTCAAGCTCGCCTACGACCAGCCGGGCACGTGGAGCCTGAAGTACAACGGCTTCGCCGACCGCGTGCTCGGCCTCGACCTGGTCCCGCTCGGCGTCGCGGCGCAGGAGGCCGCCTGGTACCAGGGCCGCGCCGGCGCCCACGGCGTCCTGCTCGACCCGCGCAACAACTACACGAAGGCCGACTGGGAACTGTGGACCGCGGCCTGGCTCACCGACCAGCCGAACGTCCGGAACACCCTGGTCGAGGGCGTCTACAGCTACGCGAACACGACGCCGCAGCGGGTGCCGTTCAGCGACTGGTACGTCGTCGCCGACGCCACCCAGCGCGGCTTCCAGGCCCGGCCGGTCGCGGGCGGCTACCTGGCCCTGCTGACGCGCCCGGCGGCGTCGGCGACGGTGTGGCGCAAGCTGCAGAACCAGCGCTCGGGCAAGGTGCTCGCCGTGTCGAACATGTCCCTGGCCGACACGGCCGAGGTCACGCAGTGGTCGGACAACGGCACGGCCGACCACCTCTGGGCCGTGGTCGACAACGGCGACGGCACCGTCCGGATCGTCAACCGCAACAGCGGCAAGGTCCTGGCGGTCCACGACCAGAGCCTCGACAACGGCGCCCACGTGCAGCAGTACCAGGACAACGGCACCCCCGACCACGACTGGCGGATCGTCGACGCCGGCGGCGGCTGGTCCAAGCTGGTCAACGTCCGCAGCGGCAAGGTCATGGCGGTCGACCAGCAGTCCACCGCGGACGGTGCGCAGGTGACCCAGTGGGACGACAACGGCTCACCGGACCACCTGTGGCGGTTCGTCTGACGCCGTTTGCGACACTGGCGCCGTGTGCGCCGACCCCCTTCGCCGGTTCCTCGAGGAACGGGACCCGCCGACCCCGTGCCTCGTCGTCGACACCGACGCCGTCGCGGCCCGGGCGCGCGAGGTCCGCTCGGCGTTCCCGGGCGCGCTGATCCGGTACGCGGTCAAGGCCAACCCGGCGCCCCCGGTGCTCGACGCGCTGGTGGCGGCCGGGCTCGGCTTCGACGTCGCCGGGCCCGCCGAGCTCGCGCTGTGCCTCGGGCGCGGCGCGGCGCCGGCGGACCTCGCCTACGGCAACCCGATCAAGAAGCCCCGCGACATCGCCTTCGCCTTCGAGAGCGGGGTCCGGGAATTCACGTCGGATTCGCCCGCCGACGTCGACCACCTGGGCCGCTACGCGCCGGGCTCCGCGGTGTCCGTCCGGGTGGTGCTCGACGCACCCGACTCGGTGACGCCGTTCGGCCGCAAGTTCGGCTGCGAACCGGCCGAAGCCCTGGACCTCGTGCTGCGCGCGGCCGCGCTCGGGCTGCGGCCCGGCATCGCGTTCCACGTCGGGTCGCAGCAGCCGGACGTCGCCGCGTGGGAAATCGGGATCGCCACGGCGGCGAAGCTCTTCGCCGAGGCGGAGGCACAGGGAGTCGCGATGACGCGGCTCAACCTGGGTGGCGGCTTCGCGACCACGCACCGGACCGGCGTCCCGCCCTTGGCCGCGTACGCGGCGACGATCACCACGGCACTCGGCACGTACTTCCCCGGGCGCCGGCCCGAGCTGATGCTGGAGCCCGGCCGGGTGCTCGTCGCCGACGCGGGCCTGCTGCGGACCGAGGTCGTGCTGGTCGCGCGCCGCGGCGAGCGGCGGTGGGTGTACCTGGACATCGGCCGCTACAACGGCCTGGCCGAGGCGGAGAACGAGGCGATCGCCTACCGGTTCGAGCCGGTCGGGGCGCACGACGACGGCCCGGCCGGCCCGGTGGTGCTCGCCGGGCCGACCTGCGACGGCGACGACGTCCTCTACCAGCGGACGCCGTACGAACTGCCGCTGTCCCTGCGGAGCGGGGACCGGCTCGACCTGCCCGGCACCGGGGCCTACACCGCGAGCTACGCGTCGGTCGGGTTCAACGGCATCGAGCCGCTGCGCACCTACTGCGTCGGGAGGTGGGGGAATGCCTGAAGTGGGCCGGTTCACCGGGCGGCACGTGCTGGCCGAGCTGCACGGCATCGACCCCGGGCTGCTCGACGACGCCACTCGGCTGGGGGAGCTGCTGCGCGCGGCGGTGACCGAGGCGGGCGCGACGGTCGTCGACGTCGTGGCCAAGCGGTTCGCCCCGCAGGGCGCCACGGTGATCGCGCTGCTGGCCGAGTCGCACGCGTCCGTCCACACGTACCCCGAGCACGGGTCGCTGTTCGCCGACGTGTTCACCTGCGGCGAGCGCGCCGACCCCGAGCACGCGCTGCGGTTGCTGGCGAAGTCGCTGGACGCCGCTTCGGTCCACCTGTCCGTCCTGCACCGGGGAGAACGCTGATGCCCACGATCCACGAACCGGTCGGCGCCGGCCTCACCCGCGTCTGGGAGGTCGGCGACGTCCTGTTCAGCGCGCGCACGCCGTTCCAGGAGGTGCTGATCGGGAAGACCGCGCAGGGGATTTCGCTGTTCTGCGACGGCGAACGCCAGAGCACCCAAGCCAGCCAGCTCGTCTACCACGAGGCGTTGATGGTGCCCGCGCTGCTGCTGGCCGAGCAGGTGCGGCGGGTCCTGATCATCGGGTCGAGCGAGGGCGTGGCCTCGGAGCTGGCCGTGGACGCCGGGGCCGCGCACGTCGACCACGTCGACATCGACGAGCAGGCGGTGCGGGCCTGCGCCGAGCACCTGCCCTACGGCTACACGACCGCGGACCTCGCGCGCGGCGACGGGCCGGTCCGGGTGTCGTTCGAGGACGGCTGGGCGTTCCTGGCCGCGGCCGAGGCACGCGGCGACACCTACGACGTCGTCGTCATCGACCTGCCGGACGAGAACACCGACCCGGACGCCCAGCACAACCGCTTGTACGGCAAGGACTTCCTCGGCCGCTGCGTGCGCGTGCTGGCGCCGGGCGGGGTGGTGACGTGCCAGGCGGGCTGCCCGACGCTGTGGCGCAACGAGACGCTGCTCGCGTCGTGGCGGCGGTTCCGCGAGGTGTTTCCGACGGTGCTGTACTTCGGTTCCGACGAGCACGAGTGGGCCTTCCTCTCCGGCCGCGCGGACCGCGTCGGCGAACCGGGTGCGCTGGTGGCGCGGCGGTTCGCGGAGCGGGGGTGCCGGGCCTCGACGCTGGACGCCGACGCCCTGCTCGCAGGCGCGACCCCGCCGTTCTCCCTCCGGCACGACACTGGTCCGAACCAGTCCTGACCGTCGATTTCGTTATGCCCGCCAAGGCAGGGTGAAATAGCGGGAAATGGATTTCCCGCACATCGGGTTGTCGTGTTACTCCGTTCAGTGGCCGTCGAATAGGTTGCGACCGCGCTACGATCCGTTCCGCGCGCGATCATCGTGATCAAAAAGGCACCGTGGCCCATTTGGAGGAGCGTCATGCTCGGTATCGTGGTCGTAGCCGGAATGATTCTGTCGGCCGTCGCCGCACCCGTCGATTCCGTGGCGGAATCGGCTCCGGCCGAAAGGATCACGCTCGACGTCAAGACCATCAACGGGTCCGGTTGCCCGGCCGGCACCGCCACGGCGTCGGCCGAAGTCGCGTCCGACAACACGTCGTTCACGGTGCACTACACGAACTTCACCGCCAAGGCCGGCGGGGGCGCGTCCGCGCTCGACGCCCGGAAGAACTGCCAGATCAACGTGCTCGTCCATGTACCCCAAGGGTTCACGTACGCGATCGCCGGGGTCGAGTACCGCGGCTTCGCGCACATCGAGAGCGGGGCGAGCGCGCTCGAGCAGGCCAACTACTACTTCGCCGGCACGTCACCGACCGCGCGGGTTCGGCACACGTACCCGGGCCCGTTCCACGGCGTGTGGCGGGCGAGCGACACCACCGACGTCGCGGCGCTGGTGTTCGCCCCGTGCGGCGAGGACCGCAACCTGAACATCAATGCGGAACTGCGGGCGGACGCGGGCACCTCCTCCGGAACGAGTTACATCGAAATGGATTCCGAGCACGCGAGTGTCGACACGATTTACCACTTCGCGTGGAAGGACTGCTGAATTCGGTGGAGTTCACCGGACGGCCCGCTCATCGGAACGGCTCCGGTGAGCGGGCCGTTCGCCTTATACGTGCGTGACCAGAAGGGTCACTCCCGCTTCGCCGCCGCAGTCGACGAAGACCGGACCGACGCCGTTGCCGATGTCCGGTGCCACCGTCGCCTTGGCGACGAAGTGCTCCGGCCCGGCGTCGACGATCCGGATGTTCTCCAGTGCCGGGTGCTCCGGGAAGCCGCCGAGCACGGACTTCAGCCCGGTTCCGCCCCCGCAGTCGCCCGTGATGGTCACTTCCTGGCCGCGCTGGGTCGTCGGGTTCGGGCTCACCCGCACGGTGGCCCGGGCGCCCTGGGGCGGCTCCTCGTGGTTCGCGTTCGTCATGGTCCCCTCCGTGGTCCCCGGTTGCGCCGACGCACCGCCGGCGATCCCGATGCTCACCGCCGTGACGAGCCCGGCCGCGGTGGCCAGGCCGATCACCGTGCGGGTGGACTTGCCGCGCATGGTGTCCTCCTCCCTCGATCCGGAGTTCGCCGGATCTGCTACGTCAGTCGCCCCAGGGTGGGCCCGGGGTTCTCGACGTAGCGGAGTGAGACGTGGATCACAGCCGGGAAGGGCCACCGACCGTCCACAAGGGACGAACGAGGGCCGGTGTCGCGCGTCCGAATCCGTCGGCTGCGGCCAGGCGACGCGCGCCCGGGCGGCTGAAGGTGCCCTTCAGCTCGCGTGGCCACTCGTCCGGTGATCAGCCTCTGTGTGTCAACAAACTTGCGAGGCGCGAGGAGTCAGTCGAAGGCGCGAGACGCCGGCAGCTCGGCCGGTTCGGCGTTCGCGGCGGGCAGCACGCCGCATCGTCGCTCGAACCGCTCCATCAGGACGGTGGCGATCAGGAGGGCGACTGGGGTGCTCACCGCGATCCACATGGAAGAAGACCTACCCACGCCCGCGCGAGATGAACCGCCGGGATCGGCACGGTAGCGGGTTCCGGCGGCGGCCCGCGCCTCGCGAACGCCCGTCTGCCTGGGCGTGGCCGCTCAGGTCACCGGTTGGTCTCGATCCTCTGCGGACAGCCGGGTGATCACGTCCAGCAGCCCGGCGCGGAACGTGTCGTCCTCGCCCAGGACGCCGAGCAACGCCGGTTCGGCCCGCACCGCCCGTTCGTGCACCTCCCGGCCGCGCGTCGTCAGCCGCGCCAGGTGCCGGCGCGCGTCGGCCGGGTCCGGCGTCCGGGTGACGAACCCCGCCTTGGCCAGCCGGTCGAGCGTGCGGCTCATCGTCTGGTCGGTCACCTGGCAGCGCTGGGCGAGCGTGCGCTGGGGGAGCGGCCCGTCGCGCAACGTGTGGAGGGCGATGAGCCCCGCGTGGGTGAGTCCCATTCCGTCGAGCACGGCCGCCCAGCGGTGCTCGACCAGGCGCGCGGCCACCGCCAGCAACCGGCCGGTGGGCCAGGTGCTCAGGTCGGGTTCGGGGGTTGTGCTCACCGTCACTCCGGGTCGTCGTGCAGAATGTTCAGCTTGCTGAACAATTGGGCGTGTTCGCCCTCGAAAGGACCTTAGCGACCATGAACGACAAGCCGCGCCGGCTCCGCTGGCTGATCCCCGCCCTCCTGGTGATCGCCTGGCTGGGGCTGGGCGGGTTCGGCGGGCCGTTCGCCGGGAAGCTGAGCGAAGTCGCGAAGAACGACAACGCCGCCTTCCTGCCGCGCTCGGCCGAGGCCACCGAGGTCTCCGACGAGCAGAAGGCCTTCACCCCGCGTCAGGTGCTGCCCGCGACCGTCGTCGCCGAGCGCACCACCGGCCTGACCGCCGACGACCGCCGCTTCCTCGACGCCAAGGCGCGTGAGCTGGGTGGTATCCCCGGCGTCGTCGGCCCGCTCGGCAAGCCGCAGCAGGCGCCCCGGGACGACCAGGCCGTGCAGCTGGCCGTGCCGATCCTCGCCGACGGCAACCCCGCCGACGTCGTCAAGGAGGTCCGGGCGCAGCTCGAAGGCGCCCCGGCCGGGCTCACCGTGCTGGTCACCGGGCCGGCCGGGCAGATCGCCGACCTGGTGAAGGCGTTCGGCGGCATCGACGGCATCCTGCTCCTCGTCGCCGGCGGCGTCGTCGCGCTGATCCTCATCGCGGTCTACCGCAGCCCGCTGCTGCCGTTCCTGGTGCTGCTCTCGGCGGTGTTCGCGCTCGGGCTCGCCAGCCTCGTCGTCTACCTGCTGGCGAAGAACGACGTCCTCGCGCTCAACGGCCAGAGCCAGGGCATCCTCTCGATCCTCGTGTTCGGCGCGGCGACCGACTACGCGCTGCTGCTCGTGGCGCGGTTCCGGGAACAGTTGCGGGACACGCCGAGCCGGTTCGACGCGCTGAAGCTCGCCTGGCGCGCGACGCTCGAACCGATCGCCGCCTCGGCGGGCACCGTCATCCTCGGCGTGCTGTGCCTGCTGTTCAGCGACCTGAACTCGAACAAGGGCCTCGGCCCGGTCGCGGCGATCGGCATCGGCGCCGCGCTGCTGGCGTCGACCACGTTCCTGCCCGCAGTCCTGGCTCTGTGCGGCCGTGGCGCGTTCTGGCCGTTCAAGCCGGCGCTCGGCTCGCCGCACCCGGAGACGGCCGGGATCTGGGGCCGCGTCGCGCGGCTGGTGGGCCGCCGGCCGCGCACGGTCTGGGTGGTGACGGCCCTCGTGCTCGGCGTCGGCGTCGCGTTCCTGCCGCAGCTCAAGGCGTCCGGCACCGCGCAGTCCGACGTCTTCCTCACCCAGGTCGAATCCGGCACCGGCCAGGACGTCCTGGGCCGGCACTTCCCGGGCGGGCTCGGCGCGCCCGCGATCACGATCGCCGACGCCGGCGCACTGCCCGCCGTGCTGAAGGCGTCCACCATGGACGGCATCGCGCAGTCGTTCCCCTTGCCGGGCCCGGACGGGCAGCCCAAGGTCGTGAACGGCCGCGTGCAGGTCCTGTCCGTGCTGAACGATCCGGCGGACTCCGAAGCGGCGGTCGCGACCGTCGGCAAGCTGCGCGACGCCGTGCACGCGATTCCCGGCGCGGAGGCGAAAGTCGGCGGCCCGACGGCGATCCAGCTCGACACGCAGAAGACGTCGGAGCACGACCGCGCGCTGATCATCCCGATCGTGCTGCTGGTGATCTTCCTCGTGCTGGTCCTGCTGCTCCGGTCGCTGCTCGCACCACTGCTGCTGATCGCGACGGTGGTGCTGTCCTTCGCGGCGACGATGGGCGTGTCCGCCCTGGTGTTCAACCACCTGCTGGACTTCCCTGGCGCGGACCCGGTCGTGCCGCTGTTCGGGTTCGTCTTCCTGGTGGCACTGGGGATCGACTACAACATCTTCCTGATGACGCGGGTCCGCGAGGAGGCGCTCACCCGGGGCACGCGCGACGGCACGCTGCGCGGGCTGTCGCTGACCGGCGGCGTGATCACGTCGGCCGGGGTGGTGCTCGCCGCGACGTTCTCGGCGCTCGCGGTGATCCCGATCCTGTTCCTGGCCCAGATCGCGTTCATCGTCGCGTTCGGCGTCCTGCTGGACACGTTCCTGGTGCGGTCCTTGCTGGTTCCCGCCTTGACCGTCGACGTCGGCCGGCGCATCTGGTGGCCCTCCGCGCTGGCGAAGGCCGCGAAATCGCCGGCTTGACGTCCGCGCGCCCGACCAGCGGCCGCCCGACCTCCTCCGGTTGCAGTGAATGACTCATTCCTGGCGTCCAACGCCAGGAATGAGTCATTCACTGCGTGCCGGGGCCATCGTCCGGCACCCCGGCCGGCTAGGAGTCGCGGCGAGCTCGGGAGTCGGCGGCCTCACCGGTGAGGTACGCCGTCGTCCCGGTGCGGGTCAGCAGCCGGTCGAGTGCGGGCGGCCGGTTGTCCAGGTGCAGCCGGGAGCCCGCGCCGGTCACCGCGCGGTGGACCAGCAGCAGCGTGGACAGCCCGGAGGAGTCGCAGAACGCGAGCTCGGCGCAGTCGAGCCGCACCTCCCGCACCTCCGGGTGCTCGGCCAGGCGGTCGGTGACCAGCTGCAGCAGCAGCCGTGCCGTCGCGAACTCGAGCTCGCCGACGACCGCGACGCGGGCCGTGGCGACGTCCGGGGCCGTCCAGGTGCACGTCAGCCCGCCGGTCATGCCGACAGCCCCGATCCGGCGGCCTGCTCTGTCAGGTGCGTGCGCGCGGTGCCGAGCAGGTCGGTCGCCCGGGGGAAGTCACGCAGCTCCGCTTCGAGCAGGTCGAGCGCGGGCACCAGGGACGCCGCCGGGACACC
Source organism: Amycolatopsis sp. NPDC028719 (assembly GCF_055565395.1). Taxonomy (NCBI): domain Bacteria; kingdom Bacillati; phylum Actinomycetota; class Actinomycetes; order Pseudonocardiales; family Pseudonocardiaceae; genus Amycolatopsis; species Amycolatopsis sp. NPDC028719. The sequence continues at coordinate 689,114 of NZ_JBVHUL010000002.1, read as the reverse complement.
CCGCGCGGTGAGGATCCCGGCGGTCCAGCCCAGGAAACCGGTGAACAGCTCGCTGTCGCCGACGTACAACGCCGTCGCCAGGAACTCGACGATGTGCGCGAGGTCCTCGGCCGTGTGCTGGCGCTGCAGGTCGGTGTAGGTCCGCATCGCCGGGATGCGCTCCTCCAGGCCGGCCAGCACCGACTTGACGAGCCGGCCCGAACTGCGCGTGACCAGCGTGTACTCCTGATCGGCCAGGTGCGGCAGGTCGTCGAGCGGCTGGTGGCCGACCTGCGGGCGGGGGAGGGGCTCGGTCAGCCGGTCGGCGGCCGAGCGCGCGTCCGGGGCCCACGCCTCCGCGCCGAGCAGCCGGGCGTAGCGGCCGTCGGGGCCGAACGCGGCGCCGCCCGCGATGACCGGCGTCGCGGCCGCCTGGCACGCGGTGATCGTGGCGTGCGCGGTCGGCAGCCGGGTGGCGATCGACCCGGACAGCGCGACCGCGTCCGGCCCGGTGCGGTGCAGGTGGGCGACCAGGTGCGGGGCGGGCACCTGCGCGCCGAGGTAGTCGACCCGGAAGCCGCGCAGCCGCAGCACCTCGGCGAGGAGCCGGGCCGGCATCGCGTGCCACTCGCCGTCGACGCAGGCGACGGTGACCCGCCCGAGGTGCGGCTCCGGCCGCTTCAGCACGTAACCGAAGGTCGCGATGACGCGGTCGTTGATCGCGGTCGCCGCGTGCTCCTGCGCGACCGTGAGGCGGTTGGCCGCCCATTCCTGCCCGACCTTGCGCTGGACCGCGCCGATCACGTCGAGCAGCAGGCTCTCCGGGTCGGCTCCTTCGCCGAGCGCCTGGACCACGACGTCGCCGGCGGCGTACTCGTCGCCGGTCGTGACGGCGTCCCAGAGCCGTTCGGCGTGTTCGGCCACCCCGGGGGTGCGGGTGGGGGTGCTCATGCCGTGTACCTTCCGCGTCCGTGGCCGCCGACCGCGGCCAGGTGCTGCCCGCGCGGCGCGGTGATCGCCAGCACGGCCATGTCGTCGTGGGTGCCGCGGCCGATCCACTGCGACGCGAGCATCTGGATCCGCTCGACGACGGCGTCGGCCGGCATGTTCGCGCATTCGGTCAGCGACTGCCGGAGCCGGTCCTCGCCGAACATCGCGTCCCCGAGCGGCCCGCCCCGCGCTTCGATGATCCCGTCGGTGTAGAGCAGGCACGTCTCGCCCGGGTCGAGCGTGATGTCGGCGCTGGTCGACTCGATGTCCGGCAGCACGCCGATCAGGCTGCCGTGCGTGTCGGCCTCCTCGACCCGGCCGTCGGCCCGGACGATCACGGGCGGCGGATGGCCCGCGCTCGTGACGCGCAGCCGGACGGTGGCGCCTTCCCGGCGGGCCGAGGCCAGCACGAGCGTGACGAAGCGGGCGTCCCGGCGGTCGGCGAGCGTGCGGTTCAGCAGCTTCAGCAGGCCCTGGTGGTCGCCCGCCATCGGCAGCAGCGCCCGCAGCGTGGTGCGGATCTTCCCGGTCAGCACGGCCGCGTCGAGGCCCTTGCCGCAGACGTCGCCGAGGACGGCCAGCGACTCGTCACCCTCGCCGTCGATCGCCGAGTGCACGTCGTAGAAGTCGCCGCCGATCCGCTCGCCGTCGCGGGCCGGGCGGTAGCGGCCGGCGAACTCGACGCCGCCGAGCTGCTCCAGGGTGGGCGGGAGCAGCTCGCGCATCAGTGTGTCGGTGATCGACGCCTGCAGCGCGAACACCCGCGCCGCCGACATCGCGGCGCCGGCCCGCGCCGCGAACAGCCGGGCGAAGAGCTCTTCCTGGCCGGTGAAGGAGGCCCGCTCGCCGCGGCGGAGCAGGACCAGGGCACCGGCGGGGACGCCGTGGCCGGGCAGGGGCGTGACGACGATCGAACCGACCGGGCCGAACCCGGCCGGCAGCACCCAGCCGGGCGCCGCGTCCGGGTCGAGCCAGCGCGACGGCACCGGCGGGAAGCCCTGGAGCGCCTCACCGAGCCCGGGCAGCTCTTCCGGGTTGATCTCGAGCCGGGACCGCGTCGGCTCCTCGCCGCGCACGCAGGAGACGGCGGGGTAGGTCCCGCTCGTCCCGGGCGCCAGGACCAGCGCGGCGTCGGCGAGGTGCTGGGCGGCGAGCCGGGCCGCGACCTCCATGCAGCGTTCGAGGTTGAGCGAGCCCAGCAGCGCGGCGGAGGCGTCGCTGAGGAAGGCGGTCCGCTCCTGCTCCCGGGCCAGGGCGTCCCGGGCGGCGCGGGCGTCGGTCTCGTCGACCAGCCACCACGTCACGGCCTCGCCGTGCGGGATCGGGTGGGCCGCGAAAGCCTGCTCGCCGACCTCGCCGCGGACGACCTCGCCGGCGCGGCGGTCGTGTGCTTCGGCCAGCCAATCCGCCACCGTGCCGGCCAGCGGGCAGCCGGGCTCGGCCGTGGGGAAGAGCGTGCGGGCGCCCTCGTTGAGCGCGAGGACCACGCCGTCCGCGTCGGCGGAGACAGCGGCCACGGGGGCGGCGGCCCAGCCCCGGTCGCCGATGCCGGGGGCTCTTCGCGCGGTGCGCACCGGGTCAGCCACAGGCGCCCGTGGGGTCGTCGGTGACCAGCTCGGCCCACAGCGTCTTGCCGCTGGGGCGCCGCAGCTGGCCCCACGCCGCCGCGCAGCGCTCCACCAGCAGGAGTCCGCGGCCACCCTGGTCGGACGGCGCCCGGCGGCGGGCGGACTCGCCCCCGCCGTCGTCGACCTCGATCCGCAGCTTGGCGGCGCCGGGCAGCAGGCGCACGTGGTAGGGCGCGCGGCCGTGGCGCAGCGCGTTGGACGTCAGCTCGTCGACCACCATGACCGCGGTGCTGACGACGTTGGCCGGCAGCCCGCCCAGGACCGTGCGGACCCAGTGGCGGACCTTGGCCAGCTCCGTCAGCTCGGCGGTGATGCCGAGCTCGTGCCGGATGCCTCTCAGGTTCATGTCCGCCTCCTCCGCCTTGCCGGGCTCCGGGGAGAAGCCCTCCCCTTGTTCATGCCCGGATCCGGTCCCGCCCACACGGGTATCGGAGGCCGTCATGATTCTTCGCCCCAGGAGGCGCGCGCCGCGGCGAGGCTCGGGTGCACCGGCATGACGTCGCCGAGGCCGAGCAGCTCGATGGGCCGGACCACCGCGTGCACGGCCGACACGACGGCCAGCCGGCCGCCGGCCTCGCGCAGCCGGGCGGCGAGCCGCAGCAGGATCTGCAGGCAGCTGGAGTCGCAGAACTCCACCTCGGTCATGTCCAGGAGGACACGGCGTGCGCCGGAATCGGCCGGAAGCACCTCGGCGAGCTTCGCCGAGACCGCGAAGTCGAACTCGCCGCGCAACGTGCAGATCTCCAGGTCGCCGTCCTCGTGGATGTCCACGGACCAGCCGTCACCGGAGAACCGCTGCCGAGGCCGCAGTGCGTCGGTGGTCATGCACGCTCCAGAATGGGGGATCGGGGCGCGGGCTGGCGGCTCAACCTGCTCCCGACGGAATCTACCAGCGCCCCCTGGCCCGGGCAGCACGGTGTCCCGTCACAGTCCTTTAAGGACTTTGTCCGGCCGGGGCGGTTCGGCCGCCGGTTCCGGGGCGGGGACGGCCGGATCCACGATGGCCACGTTGACCGTGCGGGTCAGCCGTTCGTAGGGCGCCCGGTGCTCGCCGTCCAGCAGCACCGCCAGCGGCGTCCAGACGCCGATGACGAACACCGACGCGACCAGCCCGACGGGCAGGAGCAGCTGTTCGGGGTGACTGCCGAGGTCCCAGTGGTCCACGTCCAGCAGCATCCACGAGAGCCACAGCGGCGAGAGCAGGACGCCGTTGCGGACCAGCAGCGCGAGGGGTCCGGCACGGCGGCGGCCCCGGCGCGCCACGCGCAGCAGCATCGCCCGCTTCCCGGGCGTCGACCCGGTCACCGCGGGCAGCACCACGAACCAGACGAGGGCGAGGATCACCACCGGCGTGTCACGGTGCTCGAGGTCTTCGCCGAACAGCGTGAGCAGGCCGAACAGGAAGCCGAGCAGCGCGGCGAACCCGAGCAGGTCGGTGGCCAGCGCGAACAGTCGCCGGGTGAACGTGACCCGCGCGGCGTAGTGGCGCCGGTCGTGCTCGGGTTCCGGCGAGGGCAGCAGCCGGCCGAGCGGACCGGCCACCAGCCAGCCCACGACGACGCCGGCGGTGTTGAGGATCAGGTCGTCGACGCTGAACAGCCGGTACGGGCACGGGTAGACGAACCACAGGCCGGTCAGCTGCGTCAGCTCGAAGAACAGCGACACGCCGAAGCCGATCAGCGCCGCGGGCACGATCCGCATCCGCTGCGCGTAGCGGACGTAGAACCCGAGCGGCGCGAGCATCACGACGTTGAGCGCGGTGGTCCAGACCGCCGGGTTGTGCAGCAGCGCCACGGGGCTCCAGTGCCCGCGGGCGCGCTGCGAAACCACCTCGACGAAGTAGAAGGGCCGCAACTGCGGAGAACTTGCGTACGTGTGACCGGCGCAGTACGCCGGGTCGGCCGGCAGCGGCAGCACCGTCTGCGTGGCGATCGCCAGCAGGTAGAACAGGAACGCGTAGAAGACGAACGTCGGCCAGCCGCCGGCGCGGCCCCGCCGGCGGTAGCTGACGAAGGCGGCCGGGAGCATGACGGCCAGCACGAGGAACGGGAAGAGGATGAGGGCCGTCCGGACGGGGACGAGGTAGGTGGCGACCACGGAGCCGGTGGTACCCAGCCGAGCGGGGAGCGAAGCGTGCTTCCCCCGGACGGCTGGGCGATCACCGGCCGGGACTCACTGCGGGGGCGCGTCCTGCTGGCCGCCGCCCTGCTTGTGCAGGAAGTCCTTCGCTTTCTCCGAGCCCTGGTCGATCTTGTCGGCGTGGTCGCCGAAGCGCTGCTTGGCGGCCTCGGCGGCCTTGTCGACACCCTGGTCGGCCTTGTCCGGGTTGTTCCCGAGCGCTTCCTTCGCCTTGTCGAACAGATTCATCGCGTCAGGCCTCCAACAGTAAGCCGATCTTCGGACCCTCCGAGGAGAACACCAGCACAACCGGCCCGCAACCGAATGGCCGCAAGCACTCACCTGTCGTGGGTAATACCGGCCCTTTCCCGGGTGAAAGCCGTCGGCACGCGTTTGGAACCGGTGAGCCCGGGTAACGACCGATTCCTTTCCCGCCCGGGCCCGGTCGGTACGGGCATGAGCACTTCCATCGACGAAAAACGGGTGGTCGCCGTCATCGGCGCCACCGGGCGGCAGGGCGGCGGGCTGGTCCGCTCGATCGCCGCGGATCCGGACGGCCCGTTCGCCGTCCGGGCCATCACGCGCGACGCGGGTTCGCCGCGCGCGAAAGAACTGGCCGGGCTGGGCGCCGAAGTCGTGACCGCCGACCTCGACGACCCCGGCTCCGTCGAGGCGGCCTTCGCCGGCGCGTACGGCGCTTTCTGCGTCACGGCCGCCCAGGACCAGCCGGAACGGGAAACCGCCCACGCCACCACGATGGCCGCGGCGGCCCGCCACGCCGGCGTCGCGCACGTCGTGTGGTCGACCTTCGAGGACACGCGGACGCTCGCCGACGACCGGGTTCCGCTGCTGCCGGGCGGCTACCGCGTCCCGCACTACGACGCCAAGGCCGCGGCCGACGCGGAGTTCGCGGGGATGGCGGTCACGTTCCTGCGCACCGCGTTCTACTGGGAGAACTTCCTGGACGGTGGCGGTCCGCGCCGCGGGGAGGACGGCGCCCTGGCCCTGGCGCTGCCGTTGGGACCCGCGCGGCTGCCGGGGATCGCGGTGGCGGACATCGGCCGCTGCGCCCACGCGATCCTGCGCCGGCCGGAGCTGGCGGGGACGACGGTGAGCGTCACCGGCGAGAACCTCACCGGCGCCGAGCTCGCGGCCGGGTTCGCCGCCTCCCTCGGCGAACCCGTGCGGTTCGACGACGTTCCGCCGGACGTCCTCCCCGCCGCGCTGGCCAACATGTTCCGGTTCACCCGGTACTTCGAGCCGGTTCATGCCGGCTCCCGGGATCCGGCGGAAACCCGGAAGCTCCACCCCGGCCTGCTGACCTTTGCCCGATGGCTTTCAGAAGGGACCTCCCGATGACCCCGCCCCTCCCCGCCGCCGCCCGCGAAGTGCTCGACGGCCCGCACACGGCGGTGCTCGCCACCGCGAACGCCGACGGCCGGCCGCAGTCGTCGGTGATCTTCGTGAAGCGCGACGGCGACAGCGTCGTGTTCAGCACCATCGAAGGCCGGCTGAAGACCCGCAACATGCGGCGCGACCCGCGCGTCAGCCTGCTGGTCACGAGCAACCCCGGCCGGTACGTGGAGATCCGCGGCCGCGTCGAGGTCACCGGTGACCCGGACAAGGTGCTGCTGCACGAGATGTACGACCGGTACATGGGTGGGAAGACCCCGCCGCCGGAACCGGACGCGCAGCGGCTGATCGTCCGGATCGTCCCGGAAAAGCTCTATCTCTGGCCGCCCGCGGCGTGAGCTGTGCGCGGCGGCGTGAACCCTGCGCCGCCGCGCACCGTATATGCGGTGAGACCGCCGTCCCCGCCGCAGGGGATCGGCGGCCGACCCGTGAACCGTGATGTGAGGCCGCACCATGATGGGAACCACCGGTCTGCCGCTGCCGCGGCGTGCCCGCCGCCGCACCCCGGGTGCACCACTGCCCGACTTCGGGCTGCCCCGGGCCGCCCGGCGGCACGCCGTCGCGAGCGTGGTGCTCACCGTCCTGGCCGCGCTCCTCGTGCTGTTCGCGCTCCTCGCGCCGGACGACCTCAACTCGTTCTCGCCGGAAATGCTGGTCCGCGTACCGGTGGAAGGCCTGATCGTGGCCGCGTTCGCGCTGGTCCTGCCGCCGCGGGCGCGCGGCGTCGGCGCGGTGCTGGTCGGGCTGGTACTGGGCCTGCTCACCGTGCTGAAGGCGCTCGACACGGGCTTCTACGCGACGCTGGAGAAGCCGTTCGACCCGATCTACGACTGGAGCTTCTTCACCGCGGGGGTCGAGTTCCTCGCCGGGGAGATCGGGGAGGTGGGGGCGTACGCCGCGCTGGCGGGTGCCGTGGTCCTCGCGATCGCGATCGTCGCCTTCATGGTGCTCGCGATGCTGCGCCTGACCCGGATCGCGGCCGGCCGGCGGACCGGCTCGACGCGGGTGGTGGCCGTGCTGGGCGTGATCTGGATCGTCTGCTCGGTGTTCGGCGTCGAGATCGCGCCCGGGCAGCCGGTCGCGGCGCAGAACGCCGCCGCCCTCGCCTACGACGACCTGCGCCAGGTGAGCACGGACCTGCGGGAGCAGCGGCCGTTCGGCGAGCTGGCCGCCGAGGACGCGTTCCGGCACACCCCGGGTGACCAGCTGCTGACCGGGCTGCGCGGGAAGAACGTGGTGCTGACGTTCGTGGAGAGCTACGGGCGCGTCGCGCTCGACGACCCGGGGTTCGCGCCGAAGATCGGCGCGACCCTCGACGCGGGCACCGCGCAGCTGCGCGCGGCCGGCATCGGCGCGAAGAGCGCGTTCCTGTCGTCCTCGACGTTCGGCGGCGGCAGCTGGCTCGCGCACTCCACCGTCGAGTCCGGCATGTGGATCGACAACCAGCAGCGGTACAACAGCCTCCTCGACAGCGACCGGCTGACCCTCGGCGGCGCCTTCCAGAAGGCGGGCTGGAAGACGGTCTGGGACGTCCCGGCGCACACCAAGGACTGGCCGGAGGGGCAGCGGTTCTACCACCCGGACGCCTACTACGACTTCCGGAACATCGGCTACCAAGGCCCGGGGTTCGCCTACGCCACGATGCCGGACCAGTACACGTTCTCCATGCTGCAGCGCAACGAGCTCGCGAAGTCCTCGCAGCAGCCGGTGATGGCCGAGGTCGACCTCGTCTCCAGCCACGCGCCGTGGTCGCCGCGGCCCTGGCTGGTCGACTGGGACCAGGTCGGCGACGGGTCGGTCTTCGCGCCGCAGCCGGGCGCGGGGGAGGCGCCGGAGTCGGTCTGGAAGGACCCGGCGAAGATCCGCGACGCCTACCGCGACGCCACCGACTACTCGCTCCGGACGCTGATCTCGTTCGTCCAGCACTACGGCGACGACAACCTGGTCCTCGTGTTCCTCGGCGACCACCAGCCGCCGGTGGTCACGCCGCAGGGCGCGGTGCGCGACGTGCCGATCACGATCGTGGCGAAGGACCCGAAGGTGCTGGACCGGATCTCCGGCTGGGGCTGGACCGACGGCCTGCACCCCGCCGCGCAGGCCCCGGTCTGGAAGATGGACTCCTTCCGCGACCGGTTCCTGACCGCGTTCGCCCGCTGATCCCACCCGGGCCGGGATCGGGGTTTGCGTCAGCCATTCCGGAATCGCGTGGCCGCCCGCCATCCGTCCAGGGTGGCGGGCTAGCCCGGATGGAGCAGCGTCGTGACTTTCCGCTGCGCTCGCATTCACTGGCCCGATGAATTGCCGGTAATGCTTGCGTAATTCCAGGCTCGGTAATGTCAGGTTCGCTGTGCTGAGGAGTGGTCATGCGCCACCCGGTTGCTTCGGCGAGCGCTACGGAACGCTCTTCGGGCAAGGCGTGTCGGTCAGCTGTTTCCCCGGCGAAGGCTACGGGTACCGCGTGCTCGCGCACTGCGCCAACGGCACCGCGTTCTGGTTCGTCGCCGGTGATTTCGTGCCGTACGGATTCGGCTCGGCGGTCGCGGAATGCACCGGGGCGCTGCTCGTCCCGGCGCGGGTGGTCGCCTACCAGGTCGACGAAATCTGATTTCCGCGTTCCCGGTTTCCCTGACGGTCCCTCACGGACCCAGTCGAACGTCTTGAATGACTCATTCAAGACCTCTGGATCCGGCTGCGGCGGTCGAGGCGGGCCCTGCCGAGGCGGAGGCACACCGAACCCGCCCAAGCCGGGTTCGCGACGTCCAGACTGCAGGCGCGGACGAGTGGGCTGGGGACCAGGTGCACGGCAGCGGCGGAAGCCAGGCGGCCGAACCGCGACTTTGCCGGAACCCCTGGCGAGTGAGGTGGGGGCTGTCAACGCCGGGTGCCGCTGGGAGGGACGCTCATGCACGTCTGCTGCCCCGCAGACTCTGGTTCCCGTCACCGTCCCCGCTCGCGTGTTCTACTTGGTCCAGACCTTCGTCGACGCGGACAGGTGGGACCTGTTCGCGCTCTTCTGCGTTCCCGGAATCCGTTGCCCCGCAATGCATCGCGTCCGTGAGTCCACAGTGGACGGATGTTCGCCTCCGCGAATTCCGGACAGAAGACCGGACAAATCTGGACCACCGCCCCGATCCGCCCGCACACTCGGCGCACGGTGAGTTTCTTTCCCCCCTGCCTCGAAGGAGACCGCATGCGTCGAAGAATCGCCCTCGCCCTCGGCGGCGCCGCCGTCCTGACCGCTTCCCTCGCTTCCTCGTCGCTCAGCCCGGCTGTCGCCTCACCCGGGTTGATCGCCGCCATGCAGCGGGACTTCGGCCTGACCGCCGCCCAGGCCGAGACCCGCCTGGGCCAGGAGATCACCGCTGCCCGGGTGATGCCGGCCGCGCAGCAGGCCGCCGGGGCCGCCTTCGGGGGTGCCTGGTTCGACCCCGCGCTCGGCAAGCTCGTCGTCGGCGTGACCGACCCGGCCGCGGCGGACGCCGTCCGGCAGGCCGGGGCCGAAACCGCGTCGGCGAAGGTCAGCGCCGCGAAGCTCGACGCGACCAAGGCCGCGATCGACGCCTCCGCCAAGGCTGACCCCGCACCGGCGGCCGTCAGCGGCTGGCGCACCGACCCGCGGGCCGGCAGCGTCGTGGTCACCCTGCGGCCCGGCGCGCACGGCGCCGACGTCGACGCCTTCCTGGCCCGGGCCGCGAAGGCCGGCCCGGTGACCGTGGCGACCGCACCGGCCGCCGAGCCGTTCTCCGCGGGAACCGTCGGCGGCGATCCCTACTACATCAACGGCAACACCCGCTGCTCGATCGGCTTCTCCGTGAACGGCGGGTTCGTCAGCGCCGGCCACTGCGGCGGCACCGGCAGTTCGGTCGTCGGCTGGGACGGCTCGGCGATGGGCAGCTTCGCCGGCTCTTCCTTCCCCGGCAACGACTATTCGTTCATCCGCATCGGCAACGGCTGGTGGACCGCGCCGGTCGTGCTCGGCTGGGGCACAGTGAGCGACGCGCTCGTCCGCGGCTCGTGGGTCGCGCCGGTCGGCACCTCGGTGTGCCGCTCGGGCTCGACGACGCACTGGCACTGCGGCACGGTCCTGGGGCTCAACGAGACCGTCAACTACTCCCAAGGCGCGGTCTACCAGATGACCCGGACCAACGTCTGCGCCGAGCCCGGCGACTCCGGCGGCTCGTTCATCACCGGTGACCAGGCCCAGGGCGTCACCTCGGGCGGCTGGGGCAACTGCGGCTCCGGCGGCGAGACGTGGTTCCAGCCGGTGAACGAGATCCTCCAGACCTACGGCCTGTCGCTCGTCACGGCCTAGGAGGAATTCCTCCGGCGGCGGCCGATGAATCCGGCGGCCGCCGCCGGTAGGTACCGGTGAGGCCGCGCCACCCGGGCGCGGCGGGATCCACCGGGAGCAGTCATGAGCGTGATCGTCACCGAGTTCGTCACCCTGGACGGCGTCATCGAAGACCCGGACGGTTCGGGCGGAACAACGACCGGCGGCTGGGCCTTCCGGCACGGCCCGGAAGCGGTGGCCGGGGACAAGTTCCGGCTCGGCACGCTGCTCGAAACCGGCACCCTGCTGCTCGGCCGCACCACCTGGGAGCTGTTCGCCAAGCTTTGGCCCGGCCGTACGGGCGAATTCCCCGACCGCCTCAACGCGGCCCGGAAGCTGGTCGCTTCGCGCACGCTGAACGACGTGTCCGCGTGGCGGAACTCCTCGCTGCTGCAAGGAGAACTCATCGACGAAGTCGCGAAGGAAACCGGCGATCTCGTCGTCATCGGCTCCGTCGGGATCGCCCAGGCGCTCGGTCGGCACGGTCTCGTCGACGAGTACCGCCTGCTCGTGTTCCCCACCGTGGCGGGTGCGGGCCGGCGGCTCTTCGACGACGTGCCGGCACCGGTGGACCTGCGGCTGGTGTCGGCCACCGCGGTCGGTGCCGCCGTGCTCAGCACCTACCGGACGCGCTAGGGCCGCACGAGGCTCGCGAGCCAGCCGCCGAGGACCTGCTGGACCTCGGCGCGGGTCCGGGCCGCGTCGTCGGCGGCGGCGATCATCCTCGCCGCCTCCATCACCGCACTGAGCACCAGCTGAGCCAGGGCCCGGACGGGCATCTCCACGATCAGCCCGTCCGCCCTGGCCTGCTCGAGGACGGCGACGATCAGGCCGAGGCCGTATTCCGCCTCGATCTCGCGCCAGACGTCCCAGCCCAGCACGGCGGGTGCGTCGGTGAGCGAGATGCGGCGGACCTCCTCGCGCAGGCATGCGTCGAGGAAGACACCGAGGCCCTCAAGCATGCCGGTCAGCGGGTCCGCGCCGCCGGCGAACGCGGCCCGGACCTCCTCGGTCAGCTCGCGTTCCAGCTCCTCGACGACGGCGCGGAACAGGCCCTGCTTGTCGGCGTAGTGGTGGTACAGCGCGCCGCGGGTGACGCCGGCGGCGCGGGTGATCTCGTCCGCCGGGACGGCCTGGTAACCGCGGGCGGCGAACAGTTCGCGCGCGGCGGCGACCAGGGCGGCCTTCGTGCCGGCGGAACGGTCCTGCTGGGTACGTCGCACCCGCCTAATCTGCCATGACGCCCGCGAACTCGGCGATGTGCCCGGCCAGCGCGGCGGGCTGGTCTTCGGAGACGAAGGTGTAGGAGTCCGGGATTTCCACGACCTTCGCGTCCGGGAGCAGCGCGGCGAGCCGGTGGGCCAGCCGGATCGGGAAGAGCTTGTCCTCCGGGGCCCACGCGAGCAGCACCGGCCGGTCGAAGGTCCGCAGCGCCTCGGCGGCGGCGAGCGTGTGGCGCGGGTGCACTTCACGCAGGAGCTTGCGCAGGTCGCGGCGCACCCCGGCGGACTTCCGCAGCGGCGAGAGGTAGGCCTGCGCGACGGCGTCCGGCAGTGGCCGCTTGACCACCCAGCCGAAGAGCACGGGCAACGGGTACAGCGCACGGATCCGCAGCAGCTGCCCGAGCACCGCCATCGAACCGGGGATCCGGGCGAGCGGTGGCAGCGCCTTGAAGATCGGCGGGAAGAAGTGCTCGAAGCAGTCGGACGGCGTGAGCACGACCCGCGCGACCCGGTCCGGGCGGCGGCTGAGCAGGATCTGCGTCAGCGCGCCGCCGGTGTCGTTCGCGACGAGCGTGACGTCCCGCAGGTCGAGCGCGTCGAGGAAGTCGGCGATCAGGTCGGCGTTGCCGGTGGGGGAGAGGTCGGCGTCCGCGCGCATCGGGAGGTCGTGCGAGCCCAGCGGCAGATCCGGGGCCAGGCACCGGAACCCGGCGGCGGCGACGTCCGGTACGACCTTCCGCCACAGTTCGGCGTTCGTCAGCACGCCGTGGACGAACACCACCGGGGCGCCCGCGCCCCGCTCGAAGTACCGCACCTCACCGGCCGGCAGCCGGACCCGGTGCTCCTGGCCCAGGGATTCGCTCGTGTCGTCATGACGCGAGGTTACATACATGGTGTATGTATGTAAATGCTCGCGACTGTCGGACGTCGCGAAGAGCGAGGGATGGGGAATGCGATGGTGCCCCGGACTTGGCTTCGGGGAAAGGTCGGACCCGGGGCACCACCGCCCGCGGGACAGCTGACACGGTGCCCTGCGGTGGACCAACCCTACGAACCGCCGGCGCGCCTGACCAGGGCCTCGATGCGGTGTCGAAGGTTTGTCGCCCGGTCAGTGGCCGCACCTACCGAGAGTGGGTCGCCCGCCGGGTCCTGGGTGCTCGGCCCCGCGGTGAGCGGCGGCGATCGTGGTAGCCTTCGGTTGAAACTTCAACCGATTTGCGTGCCGCGCGCGGGAGCCCCGATGTCGATCTTTCGCCTGAACCACGCCGTGCTCTACGTCCGGGATCTGGCCGAAAGCGTCGCGTTCTACCGGGACGTGCTCGGCTTCGACTACATCGAAGGCGGCGACGTGCACCGCGGCGCGGCGTTCCTGCGGGCACCCGGGTCGGCCAACGACCACGACCTCGGCCTGTTCGAGCTCGGTTCGCACGCCGCGGACTCGGGCGCGGGCAAGACGTCGGTGGGGCTGTACCACCTGGCGTGGGAGGTCGACACCCTCGGCGACCTCGAACGGCTCGCCGGCCGCCTCACCGAGGCCGGCGCGCTCGTCGGCTCGTCCGACCACGGCACCACGAAGTCGTTGTACGCCAAGGATCCCAGCGGGCTCGAGTTCGAGGTCGTCTGGATCATCCCGCGCGAGCTGCTCACCGACGACGACCGGGCGAGGAGCGGGCGGCTCGACCTCGCGGCGGAGCTCGCGAAGTACGGTCCCGAGGCCCGCAGCGGCGTCGGGATCTCGCGTCCCTAGGCCGTGACGCGCTCCGGCGCCGGCTCGGAATCCCGCCGCAGGGCGGGGAGGTTGCCGAGCGCGAAACGGCCGGGGCCCACGAACGCGACGACGAGCAGGCTCCAGCAGAACAGCGTCGCCGCTTCGCCGCCGTTCTGGATCGGGAACAAGCCGTCCGGCATGTGCGCGGTGAAGTAGGCGAAGGCCATCGAACCGGAGCCGAGGATCGCGGCCGCCCGGGTGCCGAGGCCCAGGCAGACGAGCGCGCCGCAGACGAGCTGGATCACCGCCGCCCACCACCCCGGCCACGCCCCGACGGCGGCCGGGGCCTTCGCGCCGAACAGGCCGAACAACGTCTTCAGGCCGTGGCAGGCGAACAGGAAGCCGATGACGATCCGGTAGAGCCCGATGACGTGGTCGCGGGCCGGGTCCAGGCGGTGCATGGTGCCTCCGGTGAGCGGGGTGCGGGCGGCATCGAACCGGCCGGTGGTGTCACCGGCCGCTGCGGATTCGGTGGTTCAGATATACCGTCCGTGCGAAGGGGACACACCCCCCGAAAGTTGCTTAACCGGTTTTCCGAAAATTTCGGTCCAGTGGTCTGAACCTCTTGCTTTGTCTTGTGGTGGAACCGGAAACCGCCAGACGGGTGATCTTCACTCAGTGGTTCAGACCAGTTAGGCGGCTGGTCCGTGTTTCCCTATTGTTTCCGATTGTTTTCGTCCGGAAGTATTCGGCGGCGCAGCGGTTTCGACGCTCTGGCGTCGCAAGTCGCTCACGGTCGGCGCGACGGGAGCGGGCTCGCCCGATACCTGCACAGCCGCACGAACATGTTCGCCCCGAACGTGCTCGTAACGAACATGTTCGCTACAGTGAACCCATGGCTCCGGAAAGCACCTACAACCGCCGCGAGCGCCCGGCGAAACCGGCGCTGACCCGGGAAGGCATCGTCGCGACCGCGGTCGCGGTGATGCGCGCCGAGGGTGTCGAGCGTGTCACCATGCGCCGGCTCGCCAATGAGCTGGACACCGGCCCGGCCTCGCTCTACGTCTACGTCAAGGACACCGAAGAACTGCACGCCGCGGTGCTCGACGAACTGCTCGCGGAGGTCGACCTCGGCGGGGCGGGGGACTGGCGCGAGCGCCTGTGGTCGGTGCTGGACTCCTACCGGACGGTCCTGTTCGCGCACCCGAGCCTCGCCCGCGTCGCGCTGGTGACCCGGCTGAGCGGGCCGCACTACCTGGCCGTCGTCGAGGCGGTGCTCGCGCTGCTCGACGAGGGCGGCATGGCGCCCGGGCAGGCCGCCTGGGCGGTCGACGTGCTGCTGCTGACCGCCACGGCGACCGCCGTCGAACACGGCAGCCGCCGGGAGAAGCCGGGGGCCGCCCGCGAGCACGAGGTGATGGTCGATTCCCTGGCCACGGTTTCCTCGCTGACCCACCCGCACATCGCCGCGCTGGCCGCCGACCTGGTGTCCGGACCCGGCCCCGCCCGCGCGCGGTGGGCGTTCGACGCGCTGCTCAACGGCGCGCTCGCCACGCCGCGGCCCGAGCCCGAGGAGACCTGATGACCCGCATCGCCATCGTCGGCGGGGGCCTGGGCGGCCTCACGCTGGCCCGCGTCCTGCACACCCGGGGGATCGCGTCGACCGTCTGGGAACTCGACGCTTCCCCGGCCGCCCGCGACCAGGGCGGCACGCTCGACCTGCACGAGGAGTCCGGTCTGCGCGCACTCGCCGAGGCCGGCCTGACCGAGGAGTTCCGCGCCGTCGCGAGGGAGGAAGGCGAGGCCCTGCGGATCCTGGACCGCGACGGCGTCGTCCACTTCGAGGAAACCGCCGAGGAGAGCGGTGGCACCCGGCCCGAGGTGGATCGCGGGGACCTCAAACGGCTCCTGGCCGAATCGCTGCCGGCCGGCGTCGTCCGCTGGGGCACCAAGGTGACCGCGGTGTCCGCCGGCCGGCTCACCCTGGGCACCGGCGAGGTCGTCGAAGCCGACCTGGTCGTCGGCGCGGACGGCGCGTGGTCGAAGGTACGGCCCCTGCTGTCGGCCGCCGTGCCGGTCTACTCCGGACTGTCGTTCGTGGAGGCTCATCTGTCCGATGTGGACGAGAAGCACCCGGCCGTGGCCGCGCTCGTCGGCCCGGGTTCACTGTTCGCGCTGGCCGGTGGGAAAGGGCTGATCGCCCAGCGCAACGGCGGCGGGCGGATCCGCGTGTACGCCGCCGTGCGCACCGAAGACCCCGCCGCGGTCACGGACCTGGCCGACCGCGCGCGGCTGCTCGACGTCTTCGGCGACTTCGACGCCGGGCTGCGCGCCCTCATCGAGGAAAGCGGCGAAGCCCTGGTCCCGCGTCCGATCCACGCGTTGCCGGCCGGCCACCGCTGGGAGCGCGTCCCGGGCGTGACCCTGCTCGGCGACGCGGCGCACGTCATGTCGCCGTTCGCGGGGGAGGGCGCGAACCTCGCCATGCTCGACGCCACCGGACTGGCCCTCGCGCTGGCCGCCCACGACGACGTCGAAAGCGCTCTCGCGGCGTACGAAGCCGCGCTGTTCCCGCGAGCGGAAGAAGCCGCCCGCGAGTCGGCGGACAACCTCGAAGCCAGTTTCCGGACGGACGCGCCCGCCGCCATGGTCGAGCAGATGCTCGCCCACACCGCCCACCCCTGACCGGAAGGAACCACCATGACCCGGACCCTGCGTCCCCACCCGGGACTGGACATCCCCCTCGTCGACACCGGCCGCGGCGACCGCACGGTCCTCGTCCTGCACGGTGGCGCCGGCCCGCGCGGCGTCGAGCCGATCGTCGAGCACTTCGCGCCGCACGCCCGCGTGCTCGCGCCGACTCACCCGGGCTGGGCCGGCACGCCCCGCCCGGACTGGTTCTCCGGTGTCGACGACCTCGCCGTGACCTACCTCGACCTGCTGGACGACGAGGACGCCGGCGACGTCCTCGTGGTCGCCAGCTCCTTCGGCGGCTGGGTCGCGTCCGAAATGGCCGTGCGCGACCGCGGGCGCCGGATCGGCCGGCTGGTCGTGCTCGACGGCATCGGCCCGGAGGTCGAGGGCCACGCCGTGAGCCTGCCGCAGCCGCCGCCCGGCGCGCCCGGGCCGGACCCCGCGGACCTGGCCGCGCTGCGGGTCTACGGCGGCCCGCGGATCGCCGACCCGAAGCTGCTGCGCCGGCTCGCGCGCGTCCGGATCCCGGCGCTGCTGGTCTGGGGTGCCGACGACGTCGTCGTGCCGCCGGAGTTCGGCAAGGTCTACGCGGCCGCGTTCGCCGACGCGCGGTTCGAGGTCGTGGCGGGCGCCGGGCACGTGCCGCACGTTCAGGCGCCGGCCGAAACGTTCGCCCTGATCGACGAGTTCGCCGGACGAGCTTGATCGTCCACCCCCTAAGGTGGCTCCATGGTGGACGAAGAAGTCGTCTCGGACCGCATCCGGCAGATCGCCGCCACCCTCGCGGACCGGGCGGGCGAGCTGACCGGGGAGCTGGTCCAGCTGTACGCGGCCGACCTGCCGCAGCTGGTCAACGACGACGAGCGCATGGTGAGCCTGCTGTCGGCGAGCGTCTACCAGAACATCGAGACCGCCCTGCAGATCTTCCGGCACGGCATCGACCCCGCGACCGTCGATCCGCCGGCCGCGGCCATGGAGTACGCGCGGCGCCTGGCGCAGCGCGGCACGCCCGTGTTCGACCTGATCCGGGCGTACGACCTCGGGCAGGCCGCGATGCTCGACTTCGGGTTCCAGGAGTGCATCCGGCTGGTCGACGACGCGGCCCTGCTCGGGGCCATGATGCGCCGGCTGCTCAAGGTCGCCTACGAGTTCATCACGCGGGTGGTGCGCCAGCTCGTGACCGTCTACCAGGACGAACGCGACAAGTGGTTGCTCAACCGGAGCGCCGCGCGGGCGGCGAAGGTGGTGGACCTGCTGGGCGAGAACGGCGGCCCGCCCGACGTCGACGCGGCCGAGGCGGTCATCGGCTACCGCCTGCGCGGCACGCACGTGGGCATGATCGTCTGGCACACGTCCGAGGCCCACGACGTCCTGTCGCTGCTGGAATCGGTCGCGGGCGCGGTCCTCGAGCGGGCCGGCGGCCAGGGACGTCCGCTGTTCGTGCCCCGCGACGAGGCCGGCGCCTGGGTGTGGCTCCCGGTGGCATCGGTCCGCCGCGAACACCTCGACGCCGCGCTCGCGGAGGCCGACCCCGGCGTGCGCGTGACCGTCGGCGACCCCGGCACCGGCGTCGCCGGCTTCCGGGACACCCACCAGCAGGCCCGGCGCGTGCACGCGCTGGCGCTGGCCGCCGGCGAGCACTGCGACCGCGTGCTGACCTTCCGGGAGGTCGGCACGGTCGCGCTGATGACGACCGACCTCAACGCGGCCCGGCTGTGGGTCGCGAGCACGCTCGGGCCGTTGAGCGCCGACGACGAGCACTGCGCGCGGCTGCGGGACACGCTGCGCGTGTTCCTCGCGTCCGGCGGCAGCTACACGGGGGCCGCGGCCGAGCTGACGATGCACAAGAACTCGGTGCAGTACCGGGTCCGCAAGGCGCAGGAGCTCCTGCCTCGCGACCTCGCGGAGAGCCGCTTGGACGTCGAGCTCGCGCTCAACCTGAGCCACCGCCTGGGTGCGGCCGTGCTGTCGCCGGCGTGACTTTGGTCCCCCGGACCACCGTCGTCGAAGATCGTTGGTGCCCGGGCACGAAGCTGGGATGAGCCGTTCGGCCTACGGTCCGTGTATGGGTGAAAACGGTGGGATGCTCGCGCTGGTGCGGCTACGCCGAGGCGTCGTCGGCGAAAGCAGACGCGTCTGCCACCTGATCCCCGTCCCGCCCGCGGGCGCGGTGCCGGCGCGGCTGACGGCGCTGTGCGGCGAGGAGATCTTCCCCGGCGAGGCCGAAGTGCTCGACGGGCTGCGCGGGATGCCGTGCCACGCCTGCCTGATGCAGAGCGCGCCGACCGGGCCGGGCCTGCTGGCCAACGCGGGCTGAGCCGGCGGCCGGCGCCGTGGCAAGCTGACGCGGTGCTCGACGAGACGTCCCGGCCGGTGGTGGTCCTGCTGGCCCATCCCCGGCCGGGGAGCTTCAACCACGCCCTTGCCGCGCGGGTCCGCGACTGCCTCGCCCGCGCCGGGCGGCCGGTGTTCTTCCACGACCTGTACGCCGAAGACTTCGACCCCGTGCTGACCGCGGAAGAGACGTACACCAGCGGGACCCGAGCCGAGGAGTTCCTCGCCGCCGAACCGGATCCGCTGGTGCGGCAGCATCGGAACGAACTGCGCGAAGCGGGCGGGCTCGTGGCGATCCACCCGAACTGGTGGGGCAAACCGCCCGCCATCCTGAGCGGCTGGCTCGACCGGATCCTCGTCCCCGGCGTGGCGTACCGCCTCGACGACGCCGGCGGCGCGCCGGAGTCGCTGCTCTCGCTGCGCGGCCTGCTCGTCGTGAACACCTCGGACACGACCGAGGAGCGCGAGCGGACGCTCTTCGGCGACCCCTTGGACGCGATCTGGAAGCGCTGCCTCGCGCCGTACCTCGGCGAACCGGAGGTGCGCCGGCTGGTGCTGCGCGTGGTCGCCGACGCGGACGAGCGACGCCGGGCCGGGTGGCTCGACGACGTCGAAACCGAGGTCCGGCACCTGTTCGGTGGTCACTGACCGGTTCCGGTCACTTCCGGTGAAGACCTTGAGCGGGCTTCGCGCCGCGTGCGACTCTCGGCTCGACCGGCTACCGGACTGCACCGAGGGGGAACCGTGGGCATGCTCGAGCGGATGGCCGAAGAACGTCGTCGCCGTCAGGGAAACGCGCCGGAAGCGCCGGCCGGGCAGCAGTGGGGCACCTGCGTCAGCGTCCGGGAATCCGGCGATCGCCGCCGCAAGATCGCCCGGGTGCTGCTCGCGAGCGGCCTGGTCGTCACCGCCTACCTGCCCCTGAACGCCATCGCGCCGGCGGTCGACGCGCCCGTGCTGGTGCAGACCCGGGCGATCGGCGACGAAGGCCACGGCCGGGGCGTCGTCGTTTCCGCGATCGGGGACTCGAAGCCGCCGACCGTCGCCATCGTCGAGTACTGACCGCCGTGCGCACGGTCTCCCTGGTCACCCTGGGCTGCGCACGCAACGAGGTCGACTCCGACGAGCTCGCCGCCCGGCTGGGCGGCTCGGGGTGGCGCCTCGCCGAACCGGGTGGCGAAGCCGACGTCGTCGTGGTGAACACCTGCGGCTTCATCGAAGCGGCCAAGAAGGAGTCGATCGACACGGTCCTGGCCGCGTCCGGCAAGGGCGCGAAGGTCGTCGCGGTCGGCTGCCTGGCCGAGCGCTACGGCCGCGAGCTCGCCGACGCGCTGCCGGAGGCCGACGCCGTCCTGTCGTTCGACGACTACCCCGAGATCGGCGACCGCATCGAGGACGTCCTCCTCGGCCGGACCGGGCCCGCGCACACCCCGCGCGACCGGCGCACGCTGCTGCCGATCACCCCGGTCGAGCGGTCCGCCGAGCAGGTCGCCCACGTGCCCGGCCACGGCCCGGCCAGCGGCCCGCGAGTGCTGCGGCACCGGCTCGGCGGAGGGCCGGTCGCGCCGCTGAAACTGGCGTCGGGCTGCGACCGGCGGTGCACGTTCTGCGCGATCCCGAGCTTCCGCGGCGCGTTCGTCTCGCGGCCGCCCGCCGAGATCCTCGCCGAAGCCGAGTGGCTCGCCGGGCACGGCGTGCGCGAGCTGGTGCTGGTCAGCGAGAACTCGACGTCCTACGGCAAGGACGTCGGCGACCTGCAGGCGCTGGAGAAGCTCCTGCCGAAGCTCGCCGCCGTCGCCGACCGCGTCCGGGTGAGCTACCTGCAGCCGGCCGAACTGCGGCCCGGGCTCGTCGAAGCGATCGCCGGGACACCCGGCGTCGCACCGTACTTCGACCTCTCGTTCCAGCACGCGAGCGGCCCGGTGCTGCGCCGGATGCGCCGGTTCGGCGACCGGGAGCGCTTTCTGCAGCTGTTGGAGCGGATCCGGGCGATAGCGCCGGACGCCGGCGTGCGCTCCAACTTCATCGCGGGCTTCCCGGGCGAGACCGACGCCGACTTCGCCGAGCTGAAGCGCTTCCTGGAGCAGGCCCGGCTGGACTCCACCGGCGTGTTCGGGTACTCGGACGAGGACGGCACCGAAGCCGCCGGCCTGCCGGACAAGGTGCCGGCCCCGGTGCTCGCCGAGCGCGTCGAGGAGCTGTCCGTCCTGGCCGACGACCTGGTCTCCCGCCGGGCGGAGGAACGGCTCGGGGCGGTCGTCGACGTGGTCGTCGGGACCGGCGGGCACGGCTGGGCGGCGCACCAGGGACCCGAGGTCGACGGGCACGTGACGTTCGCCGGACCGGCGCCGGAACCGGGTTCGCTGGTCCGGGCGGAGGTCGTCGGCACGCACGGCGTCGATCTCGAAGCCCGCGTCCTCACCGAAGAGCGCTGAACACGAGCTTCGCCGCCGCCGCGATCAGCCGGTCGTCGGCGGTCGCGTCCTTCGCCTTCTTGTCGGACATCACCACCAGCACGACCGGCGCGCGTCCCGGCGGCCAGACGACGGCGATGTCGTTGCGGGTCGCGTAGCCGCCGGTGCCGGTCTTGTCGGCGACGGCCCAGCCCGCGGGCGTGCCCGCCCGGATCACGGTCGCGCCGGTGAGGTTGGCGCGCATCGTGTCCGTCAGGATCTGCCGCTTCTCCGGCGGCAGCGCGGTGCCGAGGGTGAAAGCGCGCAGGCTGCCGGCCATCGCCTGCGGGGTGCTCGTGTCGCGGATGTCGCCGGGCGAAAGGTCGTTGAGGCCGGGTTCGGTCCGGTCGACGTGCGTGGTCGTGTCGCCGATCCCGCGCAGCGCGGCGCCGAGCCCCGGTGGCCCGCCGAGTTCCTTGAACAGCAGGTTCGCGGCGGTGTTGTCGCTGTAGCGCAACGCCCCGTCGATCGCGTCCCGCAGGGAAATGCCGGTGGTGACGTGCTTTTCGGTCACCGGGGAGTTCGGCTGGAGGTCGGCGCGGGTGTACTTCAGCACCTTCGCGAGCTCGTCGACGCTCGTGCGTTGGAGGACGGCGGCGGCCGAGAACGCCTTGTGCGTCGAGGCGTAGCCGAAGCGTTCGTCGGCGCGGTGGGCGAGTTCGCGGCCGGAGCCGGTGTCGACGGCGTACACGCCGAGGCGGGCGTCGAACTCGCGCTCGAGGGGCGCGAAGTCCGGTTGCGGGGCTTCGGCGGACTTCGACGGCGACGGCGCCGGCGGGGCGGCCACCGGGGCTTCGGCGGTGCAGGCGGTGAGCGACACGAAGGCCAGCGCGGCGAGCGCGGCCCGCCGGACGTGGGGGAACGGCACGAGGCATCCTTTCCGATCTTGATCGACCTCCGCAGTCTCACCGGCTTCGGTCATGCTGTCCAAGACGGAAACGAACGGTTCGATGCCGGAATCGCATAGAGTGGCGGGGTGGATCTGGTCGGCGGCTGCAGGGCGTTCGTGAGCGTGAGCGAGGCGGGGAGCTTCACGGCGGGCGCCGCGGTCGCGCGGATCCCGCAGCCGGTCGCGAGCCGGCGCATCGCCGCGCTCGAGCGGCACTTCGGTGAGCGGCTCTTCGACCGGACGACCCGCCGGGCGCGGCTGACGCCGTTCGGACGGGACGTGCTGCCCACGGCCAGGCGGCTCGTGCAGCTGGCCGACACCCTGGAACACGACGCGCGGCGGGCGCGCCTGCGGCCGATGAACGTGGCCGTCCCGGACATCTGCGGGGTGCGCGAGCTGGCGGAACTGGCCGCCGAGGCCCGCACGCGGGAGGTCCACCTGGAGTTCCGCGTCGCTCCGCCGGGGGAGCGGGCCGAGCTCGTGCGCACGCAGGAGGTGCGAGCGGCGCTCGTCGCGGTCCCGGCCGGCGAGGGCGAGTGGTCGGTGCCCCTGGGGCTGGCCGGGGTGGTCTCGCCGCCGGCGCGGGTGGTGCACCTGGAGACCCTCCGGGCCGGGCGGGCCGGCGGCGCCCGGCGCCACGTGTGGATCCAGCCGGAGGACGACGTCCCCCACGTCCGCGACCCGCTGCTGCGGGCCCGGGACGCCGTGGGCCTGCGGCCGGCCCAGGTCGCCGTGGCCGGCTCGCTGACCGCGGCCGCCGCGGCGGTGTTCGGTTCGGCGGACCTGCTGCTGTGCTCGGCCGCGCAGGCCGACCAGCTGGGGTTGCACTGGCGGCCGGTCGGGGAGGTCCCGCTGGCGCGTGGCTTCGAAGTCGCGGCCGGATCGGGCGATGACGCGGAGCGGGTGCGCGGCTTGTCTGCCGCGGTCGCGCGGTGTTTAGGGGTCGAGGGGTGAGCGCGGAAGCGTTGGTCCGGCAGTTGCGGGCCGAACTGGACGAGGGCGGGTTGCGTGGCTCGTTCCTGGTGCGTGACCTGCGCTCCGGGCACGAGCTGGGGATCGACCCGGATCGGGTGTACCCGATCGCGTCGCTGGTCAAGGTTCCGCTCGCGGCGGCGACCCTGGAGCGCATCCGCCGCGGCGAGCTGGACGGCGCGACGCAGCTGGAGGTCGAGCCCGGCGGGGTCACCACCCCCGGGCCGATCGGGCTGACGCGGTTCCGCCACCCGGCCCGGATCGCGGTCGACGACCTGCTGTACCTGAGCACGGCGCTGAGCGACGGCGTCGCGGCCGACGTCCTGTTCGGCCTCACCCCGCCGGACCTGATCATGCACACGCTGGACGGCTGGGGTTTGCGCGGAATCGCCGTGCGCCACCTGATGGCGGATCTGGTCGACACCCCGGCCGAGCGGTTCGACGCGGGCGAGGCCGACCTGGCCCATTCCCTCGCCATCGGCGCGGGCACGGCGGGACAGGGGCACCGGCTGGCGCAACTCGACGTCACGCGAGCGAACGCGGCGTCGGCGCGGGCGGTGCTCGAGCTGCTGCAGGCACTGTGGACGCCGTCGCGCATCGATCCGGTGGTGGCCGCCGGCGTCCGGGAACTGATGGCGCACAACGTGATCCGCCACCGCCTGACACCGGACTTCGCCTCGGACGCGGCCCGCTGGTCGTCGAAGACGGGGACGCTGCTGAATCTGCGGCACGAGGCCGGGGTGGTCGAGCACGCGGACGGGCGGGTGTTCGGAGTGGTGGCGCTGACGGAGTCCCGGGTGCCGGCGGTACTGCAGCCCGAAGCGGACGTGCTGATGGCCCGAGTTGCCCGCGCCCTGCGCGATCACCTGCGCGGCGCGTGACATCGGGCTGGCCGCGTTCCCACGAGCCGCCGCCGAGCACTCGCCGAGCACCCTCGAGCACCCTCGAGCACCCTCGAGCACTCGCCGGGCGTCGGCGAGCACCGGCCGAGCCGCTGCTGGCCGAGCCGCGAGCGGCCCCGCGAGCCGCCGCCGAGCACTCGCCGGGCGTCGGCGAGCACCCTCGGGCACTCGCCGAGCCGCCGGTGAGCACCGGCCGAGCCGCTGCTGGCCGAGCCGCGAGCGACCCCGCGACCCGCCGCCGAGCGCTCGCCAGCCGCTGCCGGCGAGCTGCGAGCGACCCCGCGAGCGCCGCCGAGCCGTCGGTGAGCACCGGCCGAGCCGCTGGCGGCCGACCCGCGACCCGCGAGCCGCCGCCGAGCACGAGCCGAGCACTCTCGAGCGACCCCACGAGTACCCGGCGAGCCGCCGGCGAGCGACCCGACCGAAATCCCGCCGCCGCGGCTCAGGCCGGCGCTGCCACCCCGAACTCCACCTCCGCGGTCCGCACCGTCCCCGCCGTCCGGCCCGGCGCCGTGTGGAACTGCCAGTACAGGTTCGTGTGCGCGATGACCGCTCCCGGCTCCGGCGCCCCGTACGCCGACAAGTCCTCCGTCGTGTGCGCGTCGGACACCAGCGTCGCGTCGTAGCCGCGGGTGATCGCGCCGTGGAGGGTGGCGCGGATGCACGCGTCCGTCTGGGCTCCCGCCACCACCAGCCTGCCGATGCCACGCGCCGACAGCACCGCCTCCAGGTCGGTGTCCTCGAACGAATCGCCGTAAATCTTGTGCACCAACGGTTCCGTCTCCCGCCGCACCAGCTCCGGCACGTACTCCCACACCTCGCTCCCGCGAGGGAACTCCTCACTCGTGTGCTGGACCCACACCACGTCGACCCCGTTCGACCGCGCCTTGTCCACCAAGGCGACGATGTTCGCGAGGACGGCCGCGCGGTCGTGGGCCCCGTTCATCACGCCGTTCTGCACGTCGACGATCAACAGGGCGGTGTTCGGGCGATCGGGCAAAGTCGTCATGCCGCTCACCTTAAACGCGGGCACCGACAGTTTCCGCGACGTAGCATGATCCGCCATGGACTACGGGATGCTGCTGCTCGGGGTCGTCCTGCTCGTGGTGGTCGTCGGCCTGGGCTCGTCGGCCACCGAACGCAGGCTGACCCGCCGGCTCGAGCGGATGGAACGGAAGCTGGACGCCATCGTCGCGCAGCTCGGCGTCACCGTCGAGGAACCGGGGCTCGCCGAGGTCACCGCGCTGCTGCGCGAGGGCAAGAAGATCCAGGCGATCAAGGCCTACCGCGAGAACACGGGCGCGGATCTCAAGGAAGCGCGCGACGCCGTGGAGCGGCTCGCTTAGGGCGCCCCGCCGACGTGCTTCGCCGAAACCGCTTCCCACACGGAGTCGAAGTTCTCGTAGCGGTCGCCGGCGGGCAGGCCGCCGAGCGACCCCAGCACGGAGTCGCCGCCGCCGGCCGCGGCGGCGCGCCGCAGGAGCTCCTCGCGGCCGCACGGGTAGTCGGTCTCGGCCAGGTGCTGTTCGAGGCTGGAACGGTCCGGTGCAGGCATGATCCCCGCGTACCCGCCGCGGACGGCCCGAAAACTCAGCCTACGACGATCGTGTGGTCCCCGCGGGGCACGAGCTCCCCGATCACCGGGTGACCCGGCAGTTCCCCGGCGACCAGCAGCCCGCCGGACGTCTGCGCGTCGGCCAGCAGCAGCGCCTCGTCCTCCGGGATCCGGGACAGGTCCGCGTGCGGGCGCACCCAGTCGAGGTTGCGGCGGGTGCCGCCGCTGACGTACCCGTCGCGCAACGCCTCACGCGCGCCTTCGACGTAGGGCACGGCCGCCGGGTCGAGCCGCGCGGTGACCCCGCTCGCCCTGGCCAGCTTGTGCAGGTGGCCCAGCAGCCCGAAGCCGGTGACGTCGGTGGCGCACACGGCCCCCGCTTCGAGCGCGGCGCGCGCGGCCGCGTCGTTCAGCGTCGTCATGACGTCGATCGCCTGCGCGAACCGTTCGCCGGTGGCCTTGTGCCGCGAGTTCAGCACGCCGATGCCCAGCGGCTTGGTCAGCGTCAGCGGCACGCCCGCGCGCCCGGCGTCGTTGCGCAGCAGCCGCGAAGGATCCGCGACGCCGGTGACGGCCAGCCCGTACTTCGGCTCCGGATCGTCGATGCTGTGTCCGCCGGCCAGGTGGCAGCCCGCCTTCCCGCAGACGTCGAGGCCGCCGCGCAGCACCTCGCCCGCCAGCTCGAAGGGCAGCGTCTCCCGCGGCCAGCCGAGCAGGTTGACCGCCACCACCGGCGTGCCACCCATGGCGTAGACGTCGGACAGCGCGTTGGCCGCGGCGATCCGCCCCCAGTCGTAGGCGTCGTCGACGACCGGGGTGAAGAAGTCGGTGGTCGCGATGAGCGCGGTGGACCCGGAGATCCGGACGGCGGCCGCGTCGTCGCCGGTGTCGAGGCCGACGAGGAGCTCGCCGACCGGATGGGTGGGGGAGCTGCCGGTGAGGCCGCGGACGGCCTCTTCCAGCTCGCCGGGCGGGATCTTGCACGCACAGCCGCCGCCGTGCGCGTACTGCGTCAGTCGAAGCGCCACCGGTTCATCGTGCCCGCCGGCCGCGAACTTGGCAGGATGGCGGGCATGGTGCAGGGAGGCGTATCCGGCCTGGTGACCGGCACGGTCTTCAAAACCGTTGAGCGGCAGGTCCTGCCGCTGGCGGGTTCGATTCCCGTCCGCCTCCGCCATGCCTGACCCCCGCCGCGCGATCCCGCGGACCGACGCGCTGCTGGCCGAGCCCCGGATCGCCAAGTTCGCCGAGACGCTCGGCCGGGACCTGGTGAAGGCGGCGATCCAGGCCGCCCAGCAGGCCGCGCGGGCCGGCGAGATCGCCCCGGGCGACGTCGTCGACGGCGTGCTCGCGCGGCTCCCGGCGAGCGCGGCGTCGCTGCGGCCGGTCATCAACGCGACCGGCGTCGTCGTGCACACCAACCTCGGCCGCGCCCCGCTGTCCGCGGCCGCCCTGGACGCCCTGGTAGCGGCCGGCGGCGCCACCGACGTCGAGTTCGACCTCGCGACCGGAGAGCGGGCCCGGCGGGGGCGGGGAGCGCTGGCGGCGCTGGCCGCCGCCGTCCCGGCCGCCGGCGCCGTGCACGTCGTCAACAACAACGCGGCTGCCCTGCTGCTCTGCGCGCTGGCGCTGGCCCCGGGACGGGAGATCGTCGTCAGCCGGGGTGAGCTGGTGGAGATCGGGGACGGCTTCCGCATCCCCGACCTCCTGGTGTCGACCGGCGCCCGGCTGCGCGAGGTCGGCACCACGAACCGGACTTCGGTCCGCGACTACGCCGACGCCGTCGGCCCGGACACCGGGTTCGTGCTCAAGGTGCACCCGTCGAACTACCGCGTCACCGGCTTCACCTCGGAAGCGGCGCTCGGCGAGCTGGCCGGCCTCGGCGTGCCCGTGGTCGCCGACATCGGCTCCGGCCTGCTGGCCCCGCACCCGCTCCTGCCGGACGAACCGGACGCCACGAGCGCGCTGCGGGCGGGCGCCACGGTCGTCACGGCCAGCGGCGACAAGCTGCTCGGCGGCCCGCAGGCCGGCCTCCTCCTGGGCGACGCCGACGTAGTCGAACGGCTGCGGCGGCACCCGGCCGCGCGGGCGCTGCGCGTCGACAAGCTCACGCTCGCCGCGCTCGAAGCGACGCTCCGCGGGCCCCGGCCGCCGGTGCGCACGGCCCTCGACGCGTCCGTCGCGAGCGTCCGAGAGCGAGCGGAGAACCTGGTCCGAGCGCTGGAATGCGTGGACGCCCGGGTGGTTTCGTGCGTCGCCGCCGTCGGCGGTGGGGGAGCGCCGGGCGTCGAGCTGCCCAGCGTCGCGGTGAGCCTGCCCGCCCGGTACGCCGCCGCGCTGCGAACGGGCGAACCCGCGGTCGTCGGCCGCGTCGAACGGGACCGGTGCCTGCTCGATCTGAGGACCGTGCGCCCGGAAGAGGACGCGAAGCTCCGGGAGGCCGTGCGCCGATGCGGGTGATCGTCACCGCCGGCCACGTCGACCACGGGAAGTCGACTCTCGTGCGCCGGCTGACCGGGATGGAACCGGACCGGTGGGCCGAGGAACGCCGTCGCGGGCTCACCATCGACCTCGGGTTCGCCTGGACGCGGATCGGCGCCGAGGACGTCGCGTTCGTGGACGTGCCGGGCCACGAACGGTTCGTGCCGAACATGCTGGCGGGCGCCGGGCCCGCGCCGGCGGTGCTGTTCGTGGTCGCGGCCGACGAGGGCTGGATGCCGCAGTCGGCCGAGCACCTCGCCGCGCTCGACGCGTTCGGGGTGCGGCGCGGGCTGCTGGTCGTCACCAAGGCCGACCGGGCCGACCCGGCGGCCGCGACCGAGGCCGCACTGGCCGAGATCGGCCGGACGTCGCTGGGTGCGGTGCCGAGCGTCGCCGTCAGCGGGACCACCGGCGCGGGCTTCGACGCACTGCGCGCGGCGATCGCCACCCTGGCCGGAACGCTGCCGGCCCCCGATCCGAGCGCCGACGTCCGGCTGTGGATCGACCGGGCGTTCACCGTTTCGGGCGCCGGCACGGTCGTCACGGGCACCCTGGCCGCGGGGACGATCGCCGTCGGCGACGAGCTGCTGCTCGGCGACGCGCGGGTGAAGGTCCGCGGCCTGCAGGCCCTCGGCGAACCGCACGACCGGGTGACGGCCGTGGCCCGGGTGGCGGTGAACCTGCGCGGCACCGCGCGCGCCGGCGTCGGACGCGGCGACGTCCTGCTCACGCCGGGCCGGTGGCACGCGACGGCCGAGTTCGACGTCCGGCTGCGTGGCGTGGACGCCGCCGCGGTCCACCGGAACCTGGTGCTGCACCTCGGCACGGCGGCGGTGCCGGTGCGCGTCCGTCCACTGGGGACGGACACCGCGCGGCTCACGACGGCGTCCGCCTTGCCGCTGCGCGTGGGCGATCGCGGGCTGCTGCGCGATCCGGGGGAGCACCGGATCGCCGCCGGGTTCGACGTCCTCGACGTCCGGCCGCCGTCGTTGGCTCGCCGCGGTGCGGCGCGGGCCCGGGGCGACGAACTGGCTTCCCCCCACCTCGCCGCGGCCTACCTGCGCCGCGTCGGTTTCGTCCGGGCCGCGGACTTCGCGGCGATGGGGCTGCCCGAGACGGGCGACCCGGTCGGCGGCTGGCGCGTGGACCCGGCCCGGTTCGCCGCGCTGCGTGCGGAGGCCGCGGCGATCGTGCGGGACTGGGACGCGGTGGCGGCGGGAGTGCCGGTGGAGGCACTGCGGCAGCGGCTTGGCCTGCCCGCACCGGAACTGGTCGGCCCGCTGCTGGCGGGCACCGGCTTCGAGGTGGCGGGCGGGCTCGTCCGGCGGCCCGGCGCGGGGCTCGCCCCGGCCGTCGAGAAGGCCCTGGAAACGGTGGCGAAGCGGCTCGCCGAGCACCCGTTCCGCGCCCCGGAGGCGGACGAGCTGCGGGCGCTGGGCCTCGGCCGCCGCGAGCTGGCGGCGGCCGTCCGCCTCGGCCGGCTGACGGCGGTCGCGGAGGGGGTGGTCCTGGGGCCGGACGTCGAAGAGCGCGCGATGACAGAGTTGCGCTCGCTTTCCCGGCCGTTCACGGTTTCGGAGGCCCGGCGGGCCCTGGACAGCACCCGCCGGGTGATGATCCCGCTGCTGGAACGCCTCGACGCGGCGGGCCTGACCGAACCCCTGGGTGACGGGACCCGCCGCACGGTGGGCTGAAACGTCTTGAATGAGTCATTCAAGACCTCCGAAGACCTGAATGACTCATTCAAGACATTCGGCCGGGGCGGCCGCGGACCGCGACCCGCCGGACGAGTGGTTAGACCTGCGAACCGCGGGTATCGCTACTACCGTGCCCAGCATGAGCGCGCGGCAGCGGATCGAAGGCTGGCTCGGCGGCTGGCCGGTGTACCGGCAGCTGACCGGTCCGGACCGGACAGCGCGCGCCGCCGCGGCGAAATCGGATGGTTCGGAAAAATGGCACGCCCGCACCGAAGACGCCGACAAGGTCGTCCGCTCGATCTGCCCGTACTGCGCCGTCGGCTGTGGCCAGAAGGTCTACGTCAAGGACGGCCGCGTCACGCAGATCGAGGGTGACCCGGACTCGCCCATCTCCCGCGGCCGGCTCTGCCCGAAGGGCTCGGCCAGCAAGCAGCTCGTGACCAGCCCGAGCCGCGTCACCGAAGTCCTCTACCGCCGCCCGTACGGCACCGAGTGGGAACCCCTGTCCCTCGACCAGGCGATGGACATGATCGCCGACCGGGTCCTCAAGACCCGCGCCGAGACGTGGCAGGACGTCGACGACCAGGGTCGCAAGCTCGACCGCACGCTCGGCTTCGCCAGCCTGGGCGGCGCGACGCTGGACAACGAAGAGAACTACCTGATGAAGAAGCTGTACACCGCGCTCGGCGCGATCCAGATCGAAAACCAGGCCCGTATTTGACACTCCGCCACGGTTCCCGGTCTGGGGACCTCCTTCGGTCGTGGAGGCGCCACGACGTTCCAGCAGGACCTCGCCAACGCCGACTGCATCGTCATCCAGGGCTCGAACATGGCCGAGTGTCACCCGGTCGGGTTCCAGTGGGTGATGGAGGCGAAGGCCCGTGGCGCCAAGATCATCCACGTCGACCCGCGGTTCACCCGTACCAGCGCGGTCTCGCACGTCCACGCGGCGTTGCGCGCCGGCACGGACATCGCGTTCCTCGGCGGCCTGATCAACCACGTCCTGTCGGAGGGGAAGGACTTCCGGGATTACGTGCTGGCCTACACGAACGCGGCCGCGATCCTGCGTGAGGACTTCGAAGACACCGAAGACCTCGACGGCGTCTTCTCGGGCTACGACCCCGAGCGGCGCCAGTACGACATGACGACGTGGGAGTACGAAGGCGCGCCGACGGTGCCCGCGTCCGGGTCCACCGACCCGGAGCAGCCGGGCGAGCCGGGTTCGGAGAGCCAGCACGGCGGCGAAGGCCACCAGAGCACGGCCCGGGCGGACACCTACGGCAGTGGCGGCGCGGCGGTCGGCGCCAAGCCCAAGACCGACGAGACGCTGCAGCACCCGCGCTGCGTCTACCAGGTGCTCAAGCGGCACTTCGCGCGCTACACGCCCGAACTGGTCGCCGACGTCTGCGGCCTGCCCGTGGAGCAGTTCCGGGAGATCGCCGAGGCGATCACCGCGAACTCCGGCCGTGACCGGACGACGGCCTGGGTGTACTCCGTCGGCTGGACGCACCACACGGTCGGCGCGCAGTACATCCGCACGGCGTCGATCCTGCAGACCCTGCTGGGCAACATCGGCCGGCCCGGCGGCGGCATCCTCGCGCTGCGCGGCCACGCCAGCATCCAGGGGTCCACCGACATCCCGACGCTGTTCAACCTGCTGCCCGGCTACATCCCGATGCCGCACGCGCACCAGCACCAGAGCCTCGACGAGTTCGTCGAAGCGGACGCGGGCAAGACCGGCTTCTGGGGCAACATGCGCTCCTACGCCGTGAGCCTGCTCAAGTCGTACTGGGGCGAGTCGGCGCAGCCGCACAACGACTTCCGGTTCGACTACCTGCCGCGGCTGACCGGTGACCACGGCACGTACGCGACCGTGCAGAAGCAGATCGAGGGGGAGTGCAAGGGGTACTTCCTGGTCGGGGAGAACCCGGCGGTCGGCTCGGCCAACGGCAAGTTTCAGCGGCTCGGCCTGGCCAACCTCGACTGGCTCGTCGTCCGGGACCTGCAGCTGATCGAGAGCGCGACGTTCTGGAAGGACGGCCCGGAGATCGAGACCGGTGAGCTCAAGCCGGAGGAGATCGGCACGGAGGTCTTCTTCCTGCCCGCCGCCGCGCACACCGAGAAGGACGGCAGCTTCACCAACACCCAGCGCCTGCTGCAGTGGCACCACAAGGCCGTCGAACCGCCCGGCGACGCCCGCAGCGACCTGTGGTTCTACTACCACCTGGGCCGGCTGATCCGGGAGCGGATCGGCGACGACCCGCGCGACGCGCCGATCCGCGACCTCACGTGGAGCTACCCGGTCGAAGGTCCGACCGACGACCCGAGCGCCGAGTCCGTGCTCGCCGAGATCAACGGCCACGGCCCGGACGGCCCGCTCTCGGCCTACACGCAGCTGAAGGACGACGGCTCGACCGCGTGCGGCTGCTGGATCTACTGCGGCGTGCGCGCGGACGGGAAGAACCAGGCCGCGAACCGGCAGCCCGGGAGCGAACAGGACTGGGTCGCCCAGGGCTGGGCCTGGGCGTGGCCGGCCAACCGGCGGATCCTCTACAACCGCGCGTCGGCGGACCCGGACGGGAAGCCGTGGAGCGAGCGGAAGAAGCTGCTCAGCTGGGACGCCGAAGAGGGCAAGTGGGTCGGGCCGGACGTCCCGGACTTCGAGCCGACCAAGGCGCCCGACTACGAGCCGCCCGAAGGCGCCAAGGCACAGGAGGCGCTCGGCGGACGGGACCCGTTCATCATGCAGACCGACGGCAAGGCGTGGCTCTACGTCCCGGCCGGCCTGGCCGACGGCCCGCTGCCCACGCACTACGAGCCGTTCGAAAGCCCGGTGGACAACGCGCTCTACAGCCAGCAGGAATCGCCGACGCGTCAGACGCTGGAAAGCCCGTCGAACCCGTACAACCCGTCGCGGAGCGCGGTCTACCCCTACGTCTTCACGACCTACCGGCTCACCGAGCACCACACCGCGGGCGGCATGAGCCGGACGCTGCCGTACCTGTCGGAGCTGCAGCCGGAGTTCTTCTGCGAGGTCTCGCCGGCGCTGGCGGCCGAGCGCGGCCTCGAGAACGGCGGCTGGGCGACGATCATCTCCGCGCGGACGGCGATCGAGGCCCGCGTCCTCGTCACCGACCGCGTGAAGCCGCTGAAGGTCCGCGGCCGGACGATCCACCAGGTCGGCCTGCCCTACCACTGGGGCCCGAACGGCCTGTCCCGCGGCGACGCCGCCAACGACCTGCTGTCGATCGTGATGGACCCGAACGTGCACATCCAGGAGTCCAAGGCGGCCACCTGTGACATCCGGCCGGGACGGCGCCCGCGCGGCGCCGCGCTGCCGGAGTTCGTGGCCGAGTACCGGAGGCGAGCCGATGGCTGAGTACGGCACCCAGCCCCGGATGGGGTTCTTCACCGACACGTCCGTGTGCATCGGCTGCAAGGCCTGCGAAGTGGCGTGCAAGGAGTGGAACGGCGTACCCGAATCGGGCGGCCTCGACCTGCTCGGCATGTCCTACGACAACACCGGCGCGCTGGGCTCGAACACCTGGCGGCACGTCGCCTTCGTCGAACAATCCAAGCCCGCCGCCCCGGAACCGTCCACTGTGGACCTGGGAATGCCGGACGTGGGCGCGCCGGGGCAGGACGACCCGGGCGTGCGCTGGCTGATGTCGAGCGACGTCTGCAAGCACTGCACGCACGCCGCGTGCCTCGACGTCTGCCCGACCGGCTCGCTGTTCCGCACCGAGTTCGGCACCGTCGTCGTGCAGCAGGACATCTGCAACGGCTGCGGCTACTGCGTCCCGGCCTGCCCCTATGGCGTCATCGAAAAGCGCGAGTCGGACGGCCGCGCGTTCAAGTGCACCCTCTGCTACGACCGGCTCGGCGCGGGCCTGGAACCGGCCTGCGCCAAGGCGTGCCCGACCGACTCCATCCAGTTCGGCGAGCTGGACGAGCTGCGGGAACGCGCCGACGAGCGGGTGCGGACGCTGCACGGCTCGGGCGTCCCGGAGGCCCGGCTCTACGGCCGCGACCCGGACGACGGGGTGGGCGGGGACGGCGCGTTCTTCCTGCTGCTGGACGAACCCGAGGTCTACGGGCTGCCGCCGGACCCGGTCGTCACCACGCGGGACCTGCCCGCGATGTGGAAGCGGGCGGCGGTGACGGCGGCCGGCGTGGCCGTGGCGGTCGTGGCGTCGTTCCTGGGACGGCGCCGGTGAGCCCGCGCCGCGAGCGGGCGATGGTCGAGCCCGCCGAGTTCAAGTCCTACTACGGCAGGCCGATCCTCAAGGAGCCGGCCTGGAAGCAGCCGGACGTGCCGCTGTACCTGTTCCTCGGAGGCGCGGCGGGCGCGTCGGCGACGCTGGCGGCGCTCGCCGACGTCACCGGGCGGCCGGTCCTGGCCCGCGTGGGCCGGCTCGTCGCGTCCGGTGGGTCGCTCGCGAGCGTCGTGGCGCTGATCCACGACCTGGGGAAGCCGATGCGGTTCCTGCACATGCTGCGGGTGCTGAAGCCGACGTCCCCGCTGTCGGTGGGATCGTGGATCCTGTCGCCGTTCTCGGGGCTGGCCGCGGTGTCCGCCGCGGCCGAGCTGACCGGTCTGCTGCCGGGCATCGGGCGGCTGGCGGGCGTGGGCGCGGGGGTGCTCGGCCCGGCGATGTGCACGTACACGGCGGTGCTGCTGGCGGACACGGCGACACCGTCGTGGCACGAAGCCCACGGAACGCTCCCGGTGCTGTTCGCGGGCAGCGCGCTGACGAGCGGTGCGGGTGCTGCCCTGCTGGCGGTGCCCGTGAGCGAGACCGGCCCGGCGGTCCGGGCGGGGCTGGCCGGGGCGGTCGCGGAACTGCTGGCCGAACACCACCTGGAGACCGGGCTGGGCCTGGTGTCGGAGCCGTACCGGACGGGCCGCGCGGGCAAGCTGCTGAAGGCGGCGAAGGCGCTGACGGCGGCCGGGGCGGGGCTTTCCCTGCTGGCGCGGCGGAACCGGGCGGCGGGCGTGCTGGCCGGGGCGGCCTACCTGGCTTCGGGCCTGTGCACGCGCTTCGGCGTCTACGCCGCAGGCGTGGAATCCACAAAGGACCCGAAGTACGTGGTGGTTCCGCAGCGGGAACGGATCGAGCGCGAGGGACGCTGAAGACACGAAACCGCCGCACCCCGGAAACCCGGAGTGCGGCGGCGAAGGACGTGGTCAGTCCTTGTTCGTGACGCCCTTGATGGCGTCCTTGACCTTCTCGCCCGCCTGCTTCAGCGAGCCCTTGGCCTGGTCGGACTTGCCTTCGGCCTGCCACTGCTCGTTGCCCGTGGCGTCGCCGACGGCTTCCTTCGCGCGGCCCTTGAGCTCTTCGCCCTTGTTCTCCATCTTGTCGTTCATGGCGTGCACCTTTCGTTGCGGCGACATTTCCGGATCGGCCAGTCGCCAAAAGGGCCTTGACACAGAAGTACCCACTCGTCCGCCGCATACACATCACAGCCAAACGAGGGCCGTGAAGGCGGTCACGCCCACGAGGAGCCACTTCGGGGACGGCGAGCAGCCAGCGGACCCGGGGCCGCCAAGCTCCGCCGACGGCCCGCCGTGCGGCGCGGGCTCCGGCAGCGGCGGCGTCGACAGCGTCGAACCCACAGGCCGGTCAAGCCCGAGCCACCAGTGCAACACCTCGGGGTACCCCGTGGCCGCACCCGCCAACCGGCTCAGCGGGCCGGCAGGTGGCCGCCCATCCGCTCGATCCGCTTGATGGCGGGCTCCGCGAGGATGCCGTGGACCAGCACCGACACGGCGACGGCGAGCGCGCCGACCCGCCAGAGCACGTCCTGGTGCTCCACCGGCAGCCGGTTGATCGCGTAGGCGAGGTAGTAGAGCGTGCCGATGCCGCGGACGCCGAAGAACGCGATGGCCAGCGTCGCGGGCCGCCCGGCCGAGGACCCGAGCAGCGACACCCAGCCGACCACGGGCCGCACCACCAGGACCGCGACCACGGCGATCACCACTTCGAGGGGCCGGAGGCCGAGCAGCAGCCCGTCGCCGATGGCCAGCCCCAGCCCGAGCAGGGCGAGCGGCACGAAGAGCCGTTCGAGCTGGTGGCCGAAGGCGTGCAGGACGCCGTGGTAGTCGTGCTCGCGCTCCAGCTTGCGGACGCAGACCGCCGCGGTGAACACGGCGACGAAGCCGTTGCCGTGGGCCAGCTCCGCCAGCGCGTACGGCAGGAAGGCCAGGGCGAGGAGGACCAGGCCGTCGCCGTACTCGGCGAGCCGCAGGCGATCCGACGAGGTGCGGAAGATCGCCCAGCCGAGCCCTCGGCCGGCGACCAGGCCGAGCACCACGCCGGTCGCGACCGGCAGCAGCAGGTCCACGAGCACCCAGGAGAGGTCCAGGTTCGGCCTGCTGCCCGCCATCGCCAGGCCGAGCAGGACGAACGGCATGGCCAGCCCGTCGTTCAGCCCCGCCTCGGTGGTCAGCGTGAAGCGGATTTCGTTGTTCCGGGCCAGATCCGGCTCGACGTCGGGGTGCGGCACGCCGATGTCGCCCGCCAGCACCGGGTCGGTCGGCGCCAGCGCCGCGGCCAGCAGCAGTGCCACGCCCGGCGCCAAGGCGAGCCACCAGTACCCCAGCGCGGCGATCGCGAGGATCGACAGCGGCATGGTCAGCGCGAGCAGCCGCCAGGTCGAACCCCAGCGATTCAGGCCGAACGGGCGGTCGACGGACAGGCCGGCCCCGGCCAGCGCGACGAGGATCCCCACCTGCGTGAAGGACTCGACGCCCTCCAGGTGGGAGGCGGGATCGCTCCAGCCGTTGCCGTAGGGCGCGGGCAGCGGCAGCACGCCCAGGACGATCCCGGCGATCAGCATCACCAGCGGCACCGAGAACGGCCGGTCGGCCACGAGCTTCGGCACGATCGCCGCGGCCAGGGCGAGCAGGCCGGCCACCCCGAACAGCACGGTCAACGACGACAACGTTCCTCCTGCCCGCTCATGCCGTGTGCCACCCGGGCGGGAGGTCCGTGCACGGGTCCCGGCCGAGCGTGAGCCGGTTCCGCCGACGCCCCCGCCCGGCCGGATGCGGGTAGCGTGACCGGGAGGTGGCGTCGTGCCCGGGGTTCCCCTGGTGCGCGCGGCGAAACCGGTGAGGAGGCGGCGTGACGGCGGCGAACGGGGCCGGACGGCCCTGCCGGTTCTGCGGCAGCGTGCGCGGCCCGCGGGTCCCGGGCAAGGCCGGGCCGATCTGCGTGGACTGCGTGCGAGCCGGGCTCCGGGTGGTGCGCGACGGCGCCGACCGCGAGACCCCGGGCGGTGATGTGCTCGCGGCGGTGACGTCGCCGCTGGCCGCGGTCTGCGAGTTCTGCGGCCGCCGCGAGCGCCGGACGTTCCTCGGCCTGCGGCGCCCGCTGCTGCGCGTCACGTGCGCCCAGCGGGATGCGGTGATCTGCGTCGACTGCCTGGACCACGCGGGTGATGTGCTGAACCTCGCACTGCGCCACTGAGCGCGTTTTCCGATGGCGGGCTCGGGTAACCGGGCGCAATGACCTCCACCCACTTGACCCGACCCGTGACCGCCTCGGTCACCGAGACCCTGCGCGTCGCGGCCGAAGTGGCGCTGCCCACGCTCGCGGGCGGGGTGATCAAACGCCGTCCCGCCGCGATGGGGCTGGCCGGCAAGCTGCAGGTCGACCGCCCCGCCGTCAAGCTGCTCACCCGGCTGCGGGACCGCTACGACGGCCGCCCGCTGAAGCTGCGCGTACCCGGCCGGTCCGTGGAGCTGGCCCTCTCCGGCGAGGACGTCGGCACGCTGCTGGCCGGCGCGCCGACGCCGTTCAGTCCGTCCACAGTGGAGAAGCGGGCGGCATTAGGGCACTTCCAGCCGCACGGTGTGCTGATTTCGGACGCGCATGACCGCCGTCCGCGCCGCCGCTTCACCGAAGCCGTGCTCGAGCCGGGACGTCCGCTGCACGAGCTCGCGGCGCCGTTCGCCCGCGCGATCGCGGACGAAGCTGCCGTCTTGCTCGGCGAAGCCGGCCGAGAGCTGACTTGGGACACCTTCAACGTCGCGTGGTGGCGGCTGGTGCGCACGATCGTGCTCGGGCCGGGCGCTCGTGACGACGAAACGCTCACCGACCTGCTGGAACGGCTGCGGCTCGACGCGAACTGGGCGTACGTGCACCCGCGGCGCAAGCGGCTGCGCGAGCGTTTCCACGCCCGGCTGGCCGAGCACCTCGGCCGGGCCGAGCCGGGCAGCCTGGCGGCGGCGATCGCCGAAGCCGGCGACGACGGCACCGCGGCCGACCAGGTGGCGCACTGGCTGTTCGCGTTCGACGCGGCGGGCATGGTGACGTTCCGGACGTTGGCGTTGCTGGCGACCCACCCGGCGGCGCTGGAGCGGGCCCGTTCGGAGCTCCCCGACGCCGATCCGGCCGAGCCGCAGCAGCTGGGCTACCTGCGCGCGTGCGTCCTGGACGCGGTCCGCTTGTGGCCGACCACGCCGATGATCCTGCGTGAGACGACGGAAGAGACGTCGTGGGGCCCGGCGGGCACGACGGTGCTGATCTTCACGCCGTTCTTCCACCGGGACGCGGAGCTGCCGTACGCCGACCGCTTCGAGCCGGACATCTGGCTCGATGGCCGCGCGGCGGAGAACCCCGCGCTGGTGCCGTTCAGCGCGGGCCCGGCGATCTGCCCGGGCCGTGACCTCGTCCAGTTCTGCACGAGCACGCTGCTGGCGAACCTGCTGCGCGAACACGACTTCGAGCAGAAGACGGGCCCGGTGCTGTCCCCGGACCGTCCCCTCCCGGCCACCCTGGACAACTTCCACCTCAAGTTCGCGGTGCGCCCGGCCTGAAGCGCCCCAATGTGGCCCTGGTTGCGTCCAACGCACCCAAGGCGGCCTTCGGTGCGTTGGACGCAACCAAGGCCGCCTTGGGGCGCTGGTCAGCCGGTCACGCCGGAGCGGTGAAGACGTACGTACCCGCGGGCACGAAGTACGACCCGGACGAGGACGGCACCGCTTCCGGCGGCGCCACGACCGAGTCCGGCCGGGACGTCGGCACCTGGACCGTCGCCGACGCGCCGGCCGGGACCGTCACCCGCAGCGTCAGCTTCCCGGCCGAGATCGACCAGTCGCTGACCGCGTTGCCGTACGGCGTCTCGTACGCCGACTTCGCCGACGTCAACCCGCCGCCCGGCCGCGGCGCCACCAGTAGCGACGCGTACCCGGGGGACGCCGGCGACAGCCCGCCGACCGAGCGGTACAGGAAGTCGCCCACCGACCCGAGCCCGTAGTGGTTGAACGAGTTCATCCCGGGGTCGTTGAACGAGCCGTCCGGCTTGATGCCGTCCCAGCGCTCCCAGATCGTCGTCGCGCCGTGGCCGATCATGTACCCCCAGCCGGGGAAGTCCGGCTGCAGCAGCACCTGGTACGCGACGTCCGCGTGGCCGTGCGCGGCCAGCACCGGCAGCAGGTTCTCCACGCCGAGGAACCCGACGGTGAGGTGCCCGTTCGCGGCGGCGACCCGAGCCGCCAGCTTGTCCGCCGCGGGCTGGACGCGGTCGGCCGGCAGCAGCCCGAACGCCAGCGCCAGCACGTACCCGGTCTGGGTGTTCGACCCGACCGTGCCGTCGGCGGCGACGAACCGGTTCGTGAAGGCGGCCCCCACCTGGTCGGCGAGCGTCCCGTACTTCGCGGCCTCGTCCGCGTGCCCGGTGGCCGCGGCCATCCGCGACACCAGCCGTGACGACCACGCGAAGAACGCCGTCGAAATCAGGTCGTGCGGGGTCTCGTCGGTGACGTTGAGCCAGTCGCCGAACGTCTGGTGGTCGCGGATCAGGTCCGCACCGGACGTCGAGCGCAGGTACTCGACCCACTTGACCATCGCGGCGAAGTGCTCGTCGATCACGCTCGTGTCGCCGTACCGCTGCCACAGGGTGTAGGGCACGATGACGCCCGCGTCGCCCCAGCCCGCCGAGCCCGAACCGTCGAGCACGCCCGGCGCGACATCGGTGAACGAGCCGTCGGCGTGCTGAGCGTCGACCAGGTCGTCGCTGAACTTGCCGAGGAAGTTCGCGACGTCGAGGTTGAACGTCGACGTGCCGGCGAAGATCCCGATGTCGCCGGTCCAGCCGAGCCGCTCGTCGCGCTGCGGGCAGTCGCTCGGCACGGACAGCATGTTCGAGCGCTCACCCCACAGGATGTTGTGCTGCAGCTGGTTCACCTGCGCGTTCGACGTCGTGAACGTGCCGGGCTGCGCGGCGGACGTCCACATCGCCCGGCCCGTCAACGTCGCCGCGGTCGGGGCCGACGGCAGGCCGGTCAGCTCGACGTACCGGTAGCCGTGCACGGTGAACCGCGGCTCGTACGTCTCCGCGCTTCCGGTGCCCGCCAGGGTGAACCGGTCGGTCGCCTGCGCCGCGCGCAGGTTCGTCGTGTAGATCGTGCCGTCCGGGTCGAGCACCTCGGCGTGCCGCATGGTGACCGTGGTGCCGGCCGGGCCGGTCACGGACAGCCTGTTCCAGCCGCTGAAGTTCTGGCCCAGGTCGGCCACCCACACGCCCGGCTTGGGCTGCGTCCAGGAGACGGGCTTGAACTCCTGCTGCACCGTGACGCCGTTGTCCACCTGGGACACGAGGTTCGGCTTCGCGCCGGTCTTGACGCGCGGAGCCGCCCAGGCGCGGTCGTCGAAGCCGGGCCGGTCCCAGCCGGTCGCGAGCCGGGCGTCGTATGTCTCGCCCTGGTAGAGGTCGTCGGCGCGGATCGCGCCGTCGCCGGTCTTCCACGTGCCGTCGGTCGCGACCGTGGCCGTCGTGCCGTCGGTGAACGTCAGCTTCAGCTGCGCCGAGTACCACGGCTCGGTGCCGTACTTCCGGCTGCCGGCGATGCCGACGCTGCCGGAGTACCAGCCGTTGCCGACCAGGGCGCCGAGGACGTTCTCGCCGGGCTTGATCTGCTTGGTGACGTCGGAAACGCGGTACTGCAGGCGTTTCGCGTAGTCGGTCCAGCCCGGGGCCAGAACCTCGCCGCCGACCTTGGCGCCGTTGAGGTGGGTCTCCTGCAGGCCGAGCGCGGTGGTGAGCAGCCGCGCGCTCGCGACCGGCTTCGACACCGTGAAGCTCTTGCGCAGCAGCGGAGCGGGCGCGCTCACGGCGACGTTCGCGCCCCACGGCCCGGTGCCGTACGCGGTCAGCGCCCGCGCCGCCGGCCAGGAGCTGTCGTCGAACCCGCGCTGCTGCCAGCCGTCCGGGCCGCTCTGGCTCGCTTTCCACGTGCCGTCGGTGCTCACGGTCGGTCCACCCTGGACGGTCAGCTTCGCGATCATCCCGGCCGGGCTCTGCGTGGTGTTCTCCGCGCTGACGGCGATCGTGTTCGTCCCGGCGGTCAGCAGAGTGCCGACGTCGACGACGGCGGCCGTCTTCCACGAGTCGGGCACGCGGGCCGAGTCGCTGACCCGGGTGCCGTTGACCCAGACCGTGGCGGTGTCGTCCCCGGTGACGACGAGGGTGGCCTTCGCCGGCGCCGCGGCGAGTTCGAAGGTCTTCCGGAAGAACCGGGTGGCCGGGGGCACGCCGCCGGCCGGATCGCCTTCGGGATACCAGACCCAGCTCGCGCCGGCGAGGTCCGGGCCGGCCGTGGCGCGGCCGAGGAAGGCACCGGTCCACTCGGCGGCCGGGTCGCGCAGCGCGGTTTCGAAGCGCTGCACGGCACTCCAGCCGCTCATCCGGCCTTCGCCGTCCCAGACGCGGACCTTCCAGGTGTAGGCGGTCAGCGAGGTGAGCGCCGGTCCGCCGTAGGCGACGTCGGCCTGCTGCGCGGACGTGACGCGGCCGCTGTCCCAGACGTCCTTGCCGCCGGTGGACACCATGAGCTGGTAGGCCGACTGGCGTTGCTGCGCGGCCGAAGACGCGAGCTTCCAGCCGAACCGGACCTGCGCCGGGTCGACGCCGAGGGGGTTCACGCGCTGCCCAACGGTGGCGCTCGCGACGGAGAGCGGTGTCTTGGCCGAGGCGCTCGGCGTGCCGACGCGCGTGCCCCACGGGCCGGTGCCGTAGGTGCCGAGGTCCCGGGCGGCGGCCCAGCTCCCGTCGGCGAAGCCGGGCTGTTCCCAGCCGTCCGGCGCGGTCGCCGCGCTCTTCCAGCCGGCTCCGGTCGTGACGTCGGTGGTGCCCGACGCGGTCGTGACGCGCACCCGCCCGAGCAGGCCGGCCGCGCCGCCGGCGTTGCGGACGGCGACGGCCAGGGTGTTGACCCCGGGAGCCAGTGCGGGCCGGAGGTCCACCGTCAGCGCCGAGCGCCACGAATCCATGGTGCGCGCCGATGAGGCGAGGGGCTTGCCGTTGAGCCAGACGTCGGCGGTGTCGTCGCCGGTGACGACGAACCGGGCGTCGCTGACCGCGGCCGCGGGGACGGTGAACGTGGTGCGGAAGTACCGGGTCGCGGCCGGCGCGGAGACGCGGGCATCCCCTTCCGGGTACCAGATCCAGTGCGCACCGCCCAGTTCCACCGGTGGAGCGGCGCCGGCCGGCGGAACCGCGGCGGCGGACAGGACCAGGATCGTGGCGAGCGTGGTGGTGGTCGCGCGCCAGAGCTTCGAGGGCAGCATGCGGGCTCCCTTACGGCGGGGACGGGACGAGATTTAAAACGTTTCAACCACGTGCGATACGTGACTGTAATCACGAAATCACACGTTGGCAATACTCCACCGGGACGCACGCTTGGTGAATCGCTTCGACGAGCAGGGGAATCCTAAATCGTTTTAGGACCGGCGCTTCCGCAGCCGGACGACCACCGTGACCACCGCCGCGCCCAGCACGACCAGGGCGATCGGCAGCGCCGTGGGCAGCCACGGCCAGGCTCGCCCTTCGAAGACGACGCCGTCGGTGGGCAGCTCCAGGACCTTCGCGGTCCAGCGCGCGGTCGCGACGTCCGTGCGGCGCGAGAGCGCCCCGACCGCGGTCTCGTAGGCGAAGCCGGGCCGGTCGTGGACGTACTCCGAGTCCGGGCCGCCGGGCGGCGTCGTCACCCCGCGCGTCGCGCCCGGCACGACCAACCGGTCGAGATCCGCCGAGGCCAGGGAATCCCGCGGCACGAAGGTCAGGCCGTGCCGCGACCGGATCGGAGCACCGTCGACGCTCACGGCGAGCGTGCGCGAGGACAGCGACTGGCCTTCGGTGTCGAACACCGACGCGAGCTCGATCTCGCCGACGCCGGTGGTGAGTAGCACCCCGATCTCGTCGGGGTTCCAGCGGAAACCGGCGTTGACGATCGCGGCCGCGTCCGGCATCGACGCCGGCTGGTGCACCGGGACCGTCATGCCGTAGCGCTGCCAGCCGATCGCCTTCGCGGCGCCGGCCGCCACCTCGCGGCCGGCCAGCCGTTCCACCCAGTGCAGCGTCCCGTCGATGCCGGACAGGATCCCGGCGGTGGTGACGACGTCGCCGTCGTCGACGAACCGCTGCCCGCGCACCCAGCGCACGGCCGGGTAGTCGCCGGCGAAGGCGTCGAGCTTCAGCCAGTGCGCGGTGGCGGGCCGGCCGTCGAGCAGGCCGGCGGAAGCGAGCACCCCGCCGCCGTTGCAGACGCCCAGCAGCTTCGCGCCGTGGGCGGCCTGCGTGCGAAGCCAGCTCTTGACCGGCTCGGTGCTCGGCTCGCCGACGTCCGGCAACGCGGGCACGACGACGAGGTCGGGTGCCTTCGGGCCGAGCAGGGCGGCGAGATCGTCGAAGCTCAGGTCGGGCATCAGGTCGAGGCCACCGGTCAGGGGCTTCGGCGCCCGCTCCGGCGCGACGGCGTAGACGTTGAACCGGCCGGTCGCGGCCAGGACCTCGTACGGCGCAAGGGCATCGGAGACGACGGCCCCGCGGTCGCCGACCACGACGACCGCGGTCGGCTTGGCCGGGTCGTGGACGGGCGGTGCCGCGGCGGGCACCGGCCGGTCCGGGCCGGGGGAGTAGAGCGCCCCGAACGCCGACAGCGCGGAAAGGGTCGCGCCGACGGCGGGGACGGCGAGCACGGCGACGACCAGCGCGAACCACTTCAGCACGGTCCGCATGTCAGTGCCAGTACTCGGCGCGGCGCCACACCATGGCGGCGAGCATCAGCGGGAACATGAGCACGTGCCCGGCGATCATCAGGGTGCCGCCGCCGATCGCCCCGAGCCAGAACGGCACCAGCAGCGCGACGAACGGCAGGTACATGGCGGCGGCCATCTCGGCGATCCGCGGCCACGAATGCCTGCGCAGCAGCATGGCCGCGGTCATGGCGACGGTCATGTCCGTGGCCATGACGAGCGCGTCGGCGTCCGCGCGTTCCAGCCAGGCGGCCGGCCAGAGCGGGTGCAGCGCCATCATGCCGATGAGCATGGCGGCGACCATCTCGACGTAGTGCCCGGTGAACCGGGCGAGCTTGCGGACGGTGGTCCGGGGTGGGGCGGCGGTGGTGGTGGTCATCTCGGGTTCCCTCCAGTGCGGTTTCGCTCCTGGACGAGAATCGCGGGTGCCGGCCGCGCGGGGACGTGCCGGAAGTCATGACCCGGGTCATGTGACCGCTCAGAGCAGGCCGAGGTCCCGGGCCCGCAGCGCGGCCTGGGTGCGGTCGCGGGCGCCGAGCTTGCCCAGCAGGTTCGTCACGTGGTTCTTCACCGTCCCCTCGGCAAGGAACAGTCTTGCGGCGATCTCGCGGTTGCTGCGGCCGTCCGCGAGCAGGCGCAGCACTTCCCGCTCCCGCTCGGACAACGGCACCACGAGGGGCCGGGGAGCCGGTTCCGGCAGCTGCGCGAACCGCGCGACGACCTTCGCGGCGACCGACGGCTGCAGCACCGATTCACCGCGCGCGGCGGCCAGCACCGCCTCGAT
Source organism: Amycolatopsis sp. NPDC028719 (assembly GCF_055565395.1). Classification (NCBI taxonomy): domain Bacteria; kingdom Bacillati; phylum Actinomycetota; class Actinomycetes; order Pseudonocardiales; family Pseudonocardiaceae; genus Amycolatopsis; species Amycolatopsis sp. NPDC028719. The sequence goes on along the minus strand of NZ_JBVHUL010000002.1, from coordinate 644,919 downwards.
CAGCCGGGCCGACGAGACGTCTTTGAGCAGGTACCCGACCGCACCCGCGCGAAGGGCGGCGAAGACGTCTTCGTCGTCGTCGAACGTCGTCAGCGCGATGACCCGCACGGACGGGTGCTCCAGCCGCAGCCGGCGGGTCGCGGCGACGCCGTCGAGGACCGGCATGCGCAGATCCATCAGCACGACGTCCGGTCGCAGGGAAGCAGCCTGGCGCAGCGCTTCCTCGCCGTTGCCTGCCTCGCCGGCGACGTCGATGCCGTCGTGGGTGGCCAGCAGCGTGCCGAGGGCTTCGCGGAACAGCGCCTGGTCGTCGACGAGCAGGACGCGGACCGGTGTCATCCCGGAACCTCCATGCTGAGCGCGCTGCCCTCGCCCGGCGCCGAGGTGAAGTCGAGCTTGCCACCCAGCTGCTCGGCGCGTTCCCGCAGCCCCAGTAGTCCGAAGCCGGGGGACGCGCCGCCATCGGAGCCGGCGCCGTCGTCGCGGACCACGACCCGGACCGAGGCGTCCGCGTAGTCCAGGACCAGCTCGACGCGGTCCGCGCCGGCGTGCTTGCGGACGTTCGTCAACCCTTCCTGTGCCGTCCGGAACAGCGCTTCGCGGTGTTCTTCCGGCAACGGCCGCTCGGCACCGGAGACCGCGAGCTCCGCCGGGACCCCCGCTTCGGAAACCAGCACCCGCAACGCTTCCGGCAAGGGCGCCGGCCGCGGTTCGCGCAACGCTTTCACCGAGCGGCGCACGTCGGAGAGCGCCTTCTCGGCCTGCTCCTGCGCCTTCGCGAGGACCTCGTCGGCCTTGCCCGGATCGGTCGGCAGCACCGCCCGCGCGGCCTTGACCTGCATCTGGACCACGGTGAGCGAGTGCCCGAGCCCGTCGTGGATGTCCCGCGCGACGCGGTTGCGTTCCTGCGCCGTCGCCAGCCGTTCGGCCTGGGTGGCGTAGTCGCGCAGCTTCTCGTGGGCTTCGGCGAGTTCCCCGCGCGAGCGCTGTTCTCGCAGCAGAAGTTCGGTGATGACGGCCGCGAACAGCACCGAAACCAGGGTGCCGAGCCCCTCCCGCAGGCCTTCGCCCAGCGACATCCCGAGGTGCACCAGCGGCACCACCGCGATGACGAGCGCGATCACCGGCAGCGGCAGGCGCAGCAGCACGCACTGGCTGACCAGCACGACGAGGAACAACGTCGCCCCGACCCCGGCGCTGATCGTGAACGTCACGAAGGCCAGCGGCAGCTGGACACCGACGTACGCGGCCGGCCACGCCCACCCGTCGCGGCCGCGCACCCAGCCGAAGCCCAGCGTCGCGAACGCGGTGAAGACCGCGCCGAGGACCAACGCGAGCACGGGCTCCCCGGACCCGAGGACCCCGAGCACGATCGAGAGGAAGGCGCCGCAGGTCAGCACCCCGAGGGCCCGGTTCATGAGGTCACTCTGGGGCGTCTGGCCCCGGCGGTCAACCACTCGCTCACGCGGCCGCCCGGGGCTCCGCCGCTTACGCTGGGGACGACGGCGAAGCCGAGACGGGAGTCCGACATCGATGTCAGTCCTCTGGGGCGTGTCCTTCGACGCCATTCCGCTGTCCGGGGTCGTGGTGGAGTTCCTCAAGACGGCGCGCCGGTTCGCCGGGCACCGGGTCCACCTCGACCTCGGCTACGACATCAAAGCCGACAAGGGCGCGTTCTTCCGGCCCTACCGCGACGAAGCCGAGCTGCTGCCCGGGTGGGTCACGCTCGACCGCGTCGAAGGCGTCGACGAAATCCCGGGCTACGACCGGGACTTCGTCGAGCGGGTCCTGCGCGAAGTCGTCCAAGACGGCGACGGGACACTGCGCCCCGAGATCGACCGGATCGCGGGCGAGCTGGCCGGGAAGATCGTGGCCACCTGGGAACGCCTCGGCGTGACGATGGTGATGGTGGAGAACGGCACGCTGCCCGAAAACCTCACCTACACCGAAGCCCTTTACCGCGCGATCGACCGCTACGGCGCCCGCCACCGCCTCGGCCGGTTCGTGTTCTGGCGCGACCACGACCTCATGTGGCAGAGCGAACCGGGCATCGCCAAGTACGGCCGGTTCCCGTACCCCGGCGTCCCCGCGCCGCGGAACTCGCCGCACATCCACTACTTCGCGCTCCACGAGCAGGCGAAGGCGAAGACCCTGGAGTGGGTGCCGGACCTGCGGGCCATCGACGTCCTGCCCAACGCGTTCGCCATCGCGCCCGCCCGCGTCGACGAGCGCAACGCGGGTTTCCGGCGCGACCACGGCATTCCCGACGACGTCCCGCTGCTCGCCCGGATCACGCGGATCATCCCGCAGAAGCGCATCGACCGGGACCTCCACCTGCTGGCCCTGCTGCCCGGCACCTGGCTGTTCGTCGCCGGCGACGTCGACGAAACCCCCGCGGAGCACGCGCGCCTCACGGACCTCGCGACCCGGCTCGGCGTCCGCGACCGGGCCGTCTTCGGCGGCTGGCTGACGCCGTACGACACCGCCGTGCCCGGCCGGTACTCGGTGCGGGATCTCCTGGCGCACGCGACGGTCGTGTCCTTCCTGACCTCCTACGACTACGAGAGCTACGGCAACCCGGTCAGCGAGGCGATCGCCTCCGGGACGCCGTACGTCACCAGCGGGTACGAGCTGTACGACGTCGTCTACGGCCGCAAGGGGTTCCGGGCGCCGGTGCTGGACATCCGGGCCCGCGACCTGCCGGACGCGGCGTTCGCCCGCGAGGTCTCCGAGCTGATCACCGACGAAGGGAAACGGGCGGAAGTGGTGCGGGCGAACTCCGAACTCGGGCAGGCGCACTTCGGGACGCGGGTCGTCGACGACCTCGTCGACCGGCTCTACCCGCCGCCGATGGGAGCCGGTACGCGGCTTTCCGTCGTGCTGCCGGTCTACAACGAGGCCGCGAACCTGCCGGCGGTCCTGCGGACGCTGCACGACCAGCGAGACGGCGACGAGCCGCTCGACAAGAGCCGGTACGAGGTCGTGCTCGTCGACAACAACTCGACCGACGACACCGTGGCCGTCGCGCGCGCCTTCGCGGCCGCCCACCCGGATCTGGCGCTGCACGTCATCCACGAGCCCGAGCAGGGCGTCTCGTGCGCGCGGCGGGCCGGGATGGACTTCGCCGCGGCGCGCAGCCGGAACCGCCCCGACACCGATCCGGGCGAGCGGTTCTACCTCGTGTCGGCCGACGCGGACTGCCGCGTCGACCCGCACTGGCTGAGCGAACTGTTCGCCGCCATGGAATCGAGCAAAGCCGCGATCGGCGTCTGCGACTACTACTACAACCCCGAACACTTCACCGGGCGGCCCCGGCTGTGGGACGCGATCCAGCGGACGCTGCGCTGCCGCGCTGTCACGTTCTCGCTGTTCGGCGGCTTTCCCGATGGGAAGGGCTTCGCCGTCGAGCGCGACGCCTACGAGCGCGCCGGCGGCATCGAGATCTTCTACCAGCTGCAGGACGGGAAGTTCGTCAGCCACCTCTCCGACGACTGGGACTTCGGGATCAAGGTCGCCAGCGGCGGCGACGCGATCACGTACGCACCGCGCTCGCGCGTCGAGATCAACCCGCGCCGTGTCGACCACGCCATCGACGAAGTCATCGCCGGCCGGGCCTACGGCTCCGACGGCATCATCGTCATGCGCGACATCCGGCCGTCGACGCCGGCCGTCGCCGCGGACCTGACCGAGGCCGAGGCGCGGCAGGCGTGGGAGTTCTCCATCAAGGACTTCACGCCGAAGAACACGATCCTGCCGGTGCTGCTGACCCCGGCGCTCCTGGAAGATGATGCCGTCATCGCGTTCTTCGGCGCCGACTTGGCGGCGCGGCTCGCCCGGCGGATCGCCGAGATCCGCGACGAGATGCGCGTCGTCGACTTCACGCCGATCCACGCGTACAAGACGCCGTCGTACCGGCTGTACTTCGAGTTCGCCGACGAGCTGTTCGCCTGCCTGCGGCAGCACGTCGGCGAGGACATCGGTTTCCCGCCGCCGCTGCCGCCGTGCCTGGCGGAGATCCCGGCGGAGCGCTTCGCGGAGTTCGTCCACTACTACTGCGAGGACCGGGAATCCGGAGAGGCCCACAACTACTTCGGCAACGGAGGGGTGTTCTGATGACCCTCGCCTACGAAGAGGCGATCGGCTCGCTGCACACGCTCGACCCGGCGTGGCCGCGGCCCGCCGTGCTCGACGTCCTCGAGGCGCCGGAGAACCGGCACCTCCTCGACTTCGTGCAGGAGGACCCGTTCGGGGCGCACGTCTTCCCCGGCAACATCCCCGGCACGCCGGCCGAGTTCCTGCGCGACCTGGACGCGCAGCTGGCTTCGTCGAGGCCGATCCATCTCTGGTCCTACATCCCGACGTGCGCGTACCGCTGCCGGTTCTGCCAGTACCCCGTGGTGCTGGTCAAGGGCAAACCCGAAGTGGCGTACGAGAAAGCGAAGCACTGGGTCGACCTCAACATCGCCGAAGCCCGGCTCTGGCTCGACGCCGTGCCGAACCTGGCCGGGGCGGAGGTGGGGGAGTTCAACGTCTTCGGCGGCACGCCGTCGCTGCTGCCGGAGCCGGAGATCCGCCGGCTCCTGGAGTTCTACCGCGCGGAGTTCGGCTTCACGCCCGACACGGCGATCCGGTTCGAGGGCGACCCGAGCACGTTCACCCCGGCCAAGCTTTCGCTCCTTCGCGAACTGGGGTGCACCAAGCTGTCGAGCGGGGTCCAGTCGTTCGACGACCACGTCCTGGAAATGTGCGGCCGCGAGCACAGTGCCGAGATGTGCGTCGACTTCGTCCGCAACGCCCGCTCGCTCGGCTTCGAGTGGGTCAGCATCGACCTGATGTACGGCCTGCTCGACCAGACCCTCGACAGCGTCCGCCGCGACCTCGACGTCGTGCTGGAGAACGAAGTCACGGCCGTGGTGTGCACGAAGCTGCACCTGGCGTCCTACAGCGACACCCGCACCGGCGTCACCGGTGAGAAGCCGGCGGCGTGGCAGCTGCCGGCGTACCGGGACAAGCTGGTGCGGGACGGCCACCGCTGGCCGACGCTCGGCGAGCAGTACCAGATGCGCGAGCTCCTCACCGACGGCCTGCGCGGCGCGGGCTACACCGAGCACCCGACGATGTACTTCGCGCGCGCCGGCCTCGGGCCCGAGAAGTGGAAGGCCATCATGGTCGACCAGGACAAGCAGGAAGCCGAGGTGGCGATCGGCCTGGGCGGCAGTTCGAGCTGCCGCGCGTCCGAGGCGATCACCGACGTCAACTCGAAGCGGTACATCGAAACCGTGTCGGCCGGGCGCATCCCGCTGGGTTCGGCGACGCGGTTCACGCCGGAGGCCCAGGAGGTGCGGGCGGTGAAGATGGCGCTGACGACGTTGCAGCCGTTGCGGGACTCCCTGCACGCGGCGCGGTTCCCGGGGCGCTCGCTGTTCGCCGAACCGTGGCTCGGGAAGTTCCGGTCGCTGGCCGCGCGGGGCCTCGTCGAGCTGCGGCCGGACGACGGCGTCGTCGAACTCACCCGGGAGGGGGAGGTACTGGTCGAGGCGATCATCACCACCGAGCTATAGATCACTACATCGAGTGACACATCGCTCGCGGGGAGCGATAAGGGCAGGCACCATGGGATTCGCCCGTGCCCGTACCGAGATCGGAGCCCCGATGAGCCGAACCGTTGCCGGACACGACGAACGACGATGGCGGGCGAGGCTCGCCGGAGCGGGCGCGCTGGCCGCGTTCGCCTCGGTGGCCGTCGCCGTTCCCGCCGAAGCCGCGCCGGACTACTCGCTCGCCGACACGAACTTCGCGGGCACGCAGATCGCTTTGCACGAAGGCGTTGTGCCGGGCTCGGCCCGGGCGGACACGACTGACCAGACGCTCGGTCACGACGTCAGCGGGCACCAGGGCCCGGTCGACTGGGCCGCCGCGGCGGCCGGCGGCGCGAAGTTCACCTACGTCAAGGCGACCGAGGGCACCGGCTTCGTCAACCCGCAGTACGGGCAGCAGTACGACGGCGCGCACGCGGCGGGCCTGATCCGCGGCGCGTACCACTTCGCCCGGCCCGACATCTCGGGCGGCGCGGAGCAGGCGGAGTACTTCATCGCCCACGGCGGCGGCTGGCGTTCCGACGGCAAGACGCTCCCGGGCGCGCTGGACATCGAATACAACCCGTACGGCGACGTCTGCTACGGCAAGAACCAGGCCGACATGACGGCGTGGATCACCGACTTCGCCCGGACCTACCTGGCGAAGGTCAAGCGCAGCGCCCTCATCTACACGAGCACGGCGTGGTGGAAGCAGTGCACCGGCAACGCGGCGAAGTTCGGGAACACGAACCCGCTGTGGCTCGCGCGGTACGGCCCGGAGGTCGGGGAGCTCCCGGCGGGCTGGGACAAGCAGAGCATCTGGCAGTTCGCGCGCGGCGGCGGCCTCCCGGGCGACCAGAACTACTACAACGGCCCGTTCGGCCGCGTCGTGGCGCTGGCCGGGGGAGCGGCTTGACGCTTCCAGCGACCGCTCAGGTCCGGCCACGGCGGCCTGCGCAGCACGGCGAGGGTGCCGAGGGTCGCGGCGACCAGGCCGGTTCCCACGGCCAGCAGCGCGACCCGTGTCGCGTCGACCGCCGGTTCGAACTTGGCCCGGCCCTCGCGGATCGCGAACACCCCGGGCGGGCTGGTCACGGTGATCACGGTCGTGCCGTCGGGTGTTTCGTACGGCTCGCCGAAGATCCGCGGTGTGCTTTCGCCCCGGTGTGGCAGGCCTCGTAGCGTCATGCCTGCTCATGCAACTCGAAAACCGGGCCGCTGACAAGATCGGACAAGCTGCTTGCCGCCTTCGTGACCGCCTCCCTACGATCGGTCGGGGAGTGGTGGCGCCCGACGTCACCACGAAGTCCTTTGTGGACCGGGAGGCACCGTGCGAGCAGCCCATCGAATCGCCCTTCTGGCCACGGTTTCCGCAGTGGTGGTCGCCTCGGCGCCCGTCGCGGACGGCGCGGGGCGCTCCTGGTTCACGTCGTGGGCGCAGTCGCAGGACGGGCACGCGGACGCACCGGTGTCGGGCCGGTCGCTGCGGATGATCACCCACCTCAGCCAGGGCGGCGACGCCGTGCGTGTCCGGCTCCAGAACACGTTCGGCACCGGGCCGCTGACCATCGGGCACGCCACCGCCGGGCTCAGCACCGAGGGTGCCGGGATTTCGGGAGTGCGTGACCTGACCTTCGCCGGCCGGTCCGCCGTCACGATTCCCGTCGGCGGCGACGTCTGGAGCGACGAAACCCGGCTCGTGACCCGCCCGGACACGAACCTCGCGGTGAGCATGTTCGTGGACGGCACGGCCACGCCCGGCCGCCACGGCGCGGCGCTGCGGGACAACTACCTGAGCGCGCCGGGCTCGGGGGACCACACCGCCGACGCTTCCGGCGGGGCGTTCACTTCGACCGTCGGCTCGACGTACGTGGTCAGCGCCGTCGACGTGCACAACGCTGCTCTGCACGGGACCGTCGTCCCGTTCGGCAGCTCGGTGGTCGACGGCATCGGCAGCACGAACTGCGGTCCCGGTTGCACCCAGCTCGGCGCGGACCGCCGCTGGACCGACGACCTGGCGCGGCGGATCGTCGCGGAGTCGCCCGCTCCGGCCCAGCTGGCGGTGGCCAACGCGGGCGTCTCGGGGACGACGAGCGCCCCTTCGTGTCCTGGGATGCCGCCGTCGGTGGCGGGCCTGGACGCGGGGAGCCGCCTCGACCGCGACGTCCTGGCGCTGCACGGCGTCACGTCGGTGATCTACTACTATGGAACGAACGACCTCGCCTACGGCTGCGACGCGGCGACGATCCTGTCCAGTTACCGTGCGGTGTTCCAGCGGCTGCGCGCGGCCGGTATCGCGGTCTACGTAACGCCGAGCACGCCGCGTCCGGGGTACAACGACGCGGCGAACCTGGCGCGGCACGAGATCGGGCTGTTCGTCTCCCGCTGGTCCTCGTGCGCCGGCACGTGTTCCGGCGTGGTGAACTTCGACGAAGTCCTGAAGGACCCGCTGAAGCCGAACAGCATCCTCCCGGCCTACGACAACGGCGACGGCATCCACGCGAACGCGGCGGGCCAGCAGGCCTTGGCGGACTTCGTGTCCCTGCCGATGCTGGCCGGCTCCGCGCGCCGATGACCCGATCCGGGCGGGTTCTTCACACGATGGCGTGACCCCGCGAGTCGGAACGACCGGACTGTGCCCGGTGGTCCCCAAAGTACCTCCGGTGATGAACAACTCGATGGACGACGCGGGTTGCTGCCTGCTGTCGGTGGCCTGGAACGTCGCCCCGCTGACCGAAGGGCGGCCGGAGTCCCGGCGGGGTGACCTCCGGCGCACCGTCGTCGCCGTGTGCCGGACCGCCGGGCACGGCGCCCGCGACTGGGCCGCGCGGAACGGGACCGGCGCCGAGGCCGAGTACCGGCCGTTCCTGCAGCTCGCCGACGTCGCCTACGAGATCGCCACGCTGCTGCAGCTGGTCGAGGACTTCCTGGTGCCGGACCTGGAACGCGAGCACCGCCGCTGGGCCGAGATCGAGGAGCTGACCGCGCGGATGACAGAGCTGTCCGAGTGGACTTCCGCGTTCTTGAGCTTGTCAGGATCCGCCTTACGCGCGTAAGGTTCGTCCTGACAAGGGAGGTCTCATGGCAGTGATCGCACGGTGTTCGTTCTGCGCGAAGCCGAACACGGAGGTGGACACGCTCGTCGGCGGGCCGGGGGTGTTCATCTGCGACGGGTGCGTCCGGTTGTGCGTCTCGGTGATCGACGGCAAGCCGGCGGACGCGCCGCTCATCGCGCCGTGGGAGCACGATCTGCCGCTCGAACAGGTGCTGCAGAACCTCGGCCCGGTCGCGGCGGCGACCACGCAGGTGCAGCAGAACCTGGCCGCGTGGGTCGGCAAGGCGCGCACCCTGGGCGGCACGTGGGCGCAGATCGGCGACGCGCTGGGCATGACCCGCCAGTCGGCGTGGGAGCGCTTCGCCAGCGAGACCTAGAGTTTGACGCCTACCCCGGCGTAGAGGCCGTCTTCTTCGGGGTCGACGACGGCGGCGAGCCGATCCGGCCGCCAGTTCGCGGAGGTGGTCAGCCCCGGTTCGACGAGTTCGAAGCCGGCGAAGAGGGCCAGCACCTCGGCACGCGAGCGCGGGTAGATGGAGTCCTGCGTCGACCGCATGGTCTCGGCGATCTTGGGGTCACGCAGGACGGCGAAGTCGTTGGTGAGATGGGTGAGCGCGAGGTGGCTGCCGGGCGCGAGGGCGTCCCGGTAGGCGGCGAAGATCCGGCTGACGTCCGGCAGGTAGTGCCCGAGGGTGATGGCCAGCAGCCCGACGGGTTCCTCGAGGTCGAGCAGCTTCTTGACGGGCTCGGAGCCGAGCACGGCCGCAGTGTCGGTGGCATCGGCCTCGAGGGCCTCGGCGTTCGGGTTGTCCCTGAGCAGCATGAGACTGTGCGCGACGGCGACGGGTTCGTAGTCGACGTAGACGACCTTGGACCGCGGATCGACCGCCTGGGCGACTTCGTGCACGTTGCCGACCGTCGGGATCCCGGAGCCGAGATCGAGGAACTGCCGGATGCCGTGCTCGAGCATGAACCGCACGACCCGGCGCAGGAAGGCCCGGTTCCGCCGCGCCACGGCGGCGACCTGAGGCTGGATGGCCTCGAGTTTCTGGGCAACGGCCCGATCGGCGGCGAGGTTGTGGGCCCCGCCGAGCAGGTAGTCGTAGATCCGGGCGGCACTGGGCCGGGAAAGGTCGGCCCCGGGCGGAATCCAGTCCGCCGCTTCCTGATCGCTCATCGCTTCCCCCTCGAATCGGCTCGGACCACCCTACCGGGTCCGCTCGTCGGTTCCAGCGTCCTACCGTGACCGGGTTTTCCGCGATCGAGTGCCGGCCCGGTCGCCGCCACGAGCACCGCGGTCGTTCACCTCACGGTGCTTCCCATTCCCGCGTGACAGTTGGAAATGCCAGATGACCAGCGCCGGCGTACCGGCGCTGACGGCTTGTGCCGCTTCGGGCACCAGGTGGCGGTGGGAGCTCAGGCGCCCAGGTCGACTCTCGGCACCGCGCACGGGTGGAATCGCGCCTTGTGCCACCCGCTCGGGGTGCATGTCGGCGATCACCAGGTGTTCGCCCGGACGCAGAACCCTGGCGAACTCCGCCAGCACCGGCTCGAGCGTCGGGACGTGGGTCAGCGCCAAGCCGCACACGACCAGATCGACCTCGGCGTCGGCGACCGGGAGCCGATGCAGATCACCGAGCAGGAACTCGGCCTGCGGCACCCGGACATGCGCCCGGGCGACCGGTTCCGCACGCGGCGTCCAGCGCAACCCCCACGGGTAGCCTCCACGAAGGCGCGGTCGAATTCTCCGGTGAACGCGCGCGGCAAGGCAACGCCTCCAAGCTGATCACGAACCGCTCAGCTGACGGCGAGCGACGGAACATCCGGAACCGGCTTTGATGACGTACGAGCTGATGAGGCCGGCCACGGTCAAGCCGTGGGAGAAGTGGCGCGTGCCAGGGTTTCCCTCCGACGCCTCGTTCGTGTTCTTGGGGGCGTCGCAGTAGGTACGGCCGTATGCGCTGGCGAAGTTCAGGTATCCACTCCCGCCGAGCCAGTCGGTGCTGTCGAACACGGTGAGCAGCGGGCTCGGCGAAAGGTCCGTTTGGTAGGACTCAAGCGCCCGCTCGGTGGTGAAGCAGGCTTGCGTTCCACCGGCGAGGTCCTGGACGCAGAACGCGTTCGCCTCGGCCGTAGCCGGCAGGAAGACGACGGTGGCCGCGGCGACCGCCACGCTGGCGACGGTTCTCCATGGTTTCCTCACTCGCGCCCTTTCGACTTTCACCGGATCTGCCCCTACGGCCTTGGACGAAGCGACCTTCGACCTCCACACGCATCACCCGGTGGATGGTTTAGCTCGCGGACGCGAAGTAGGCCATTCGCCCGTCTAGGAAATGTCGCGGGTTCCGGCACCGGATCGGCCGGTGATGGTCGCGGCGCGATGCCTCGGGCGGATGATCGGGGAGGGACCGAGGCGCGGCAACACAAAGGGCCCGTGAGCAGCGGTTATGCTGCTCACGGGCCCTGCAAGTGTGTCCGTCGGGCTGACAGGATTTGAACCTGCGACCCCTTGACCCCCAGTCAAGTGCGCTACCAAACTGCGCCACAGCCCGGACCCGCACTCGCTGAGTGCGTGAGAAGTACTCTAGCGTGCCCGCTCAACCTGCCTGCACGCGGGTCCTCGATCCGCCTGACCTGCGGAAACGCAGGTCAGGCGGATCGCGCCAAGATCAAGCCGGGTTCGACGCGTGGGTCAGGGTCTGCCATGCCACGAAGAGGTTGTTCGAGCCCGCCGGGCGCTGGCGCTCCGTCAGGGTCTGCGTGTTCGTCATCGCGATCCCCAGGCGGGTGTGCAACGCGTTGAACCCCACCTCCGTCACCGGGCCCAGGCCTAGGTTCAGCTGGCCGGAACACAGCCACGACGGCACCGCCGTGCCCAGCTGGTACTTCGACTGGAACCCCAGCGCCTGGCGCAGGCGCTCGCCCACGTCCGTTCCGTACACGTCCTGGCCCTGGATGCGCAGCGTCTCCGCCACGTCCGCGATCGACGCGATTCCATAGCCTGTGTGGGTGAAGTCGCGGCAGGTTTCCTGTGTCAGGCCGTCCACGAACGTTGCCTGGCCCTGCCAATAGCCCACGATCTGGTCCCGAGTGGACAGGCCGCTTCCGGGGACCGTCTTCGGCAGCGCGCCGTCGGAGGACAAATAGACATACGCCGCGACGCGGTTGCGGTACCTCGAAACCGCTTTGTCGAAGTTCGTCTTGTCCTCCAGGAACACCGAGATGCCGACCGCGGCCTCCATCATGGACAGTTCCCAGTTGCCGTTGCTGTTGCTTCCGTTGATGATTTTGTTCAGGTACACGTCCCTCAGCATCGTGCCGAAGCGGGCCGAGTTGGGCCAGCTCGTGTACGTGTACTTGATGATCTCCGCCGCGCGGGGCCAGGACGAGCCCGCCCAGCCCGTCTGCAGTGGCGCGTTGCTGTTGGTGTGGCTCGTGATCGTCGCCGACCACGCGTCCATCAGGGCGATCGCCTTCTGTGCGTAGCGAGCGTCGCCCGAGATGTACCAGATCAGGGCGTCCGTGTACGCCGCTATCGCGTCCTCGCGCTCGTCCGTGCAGCCGTAGTTCGGGTTCGAGTACGAGCCGCATTCGACGACCGCGCGCGGTTTCGGGGTCCGGGAAAGGGAAGCGTAGGAGCTTGCCGCGGCCTGGTCGTACGCTGCTTTCCACGGCTGGGCGCCGGCCTTCACCTGCGCCTTCACGAAGTCCAGCTGCGGGCGGCTGACCAGCACGCCCGGGTGCGTGAACGTCGCCGGCGCCGCGGGTGCCGGGGTGGCGACGAGGCCCAGGGCGAGTGGAACCGAAATGGCCGAAGTCAAGAGTCTTCTCAAGCGGGACATGGCTCTCCTCGAGACGACGATGTCTGGGGGCCCAGCAAGTGTCATGGTCCAGACCATTGCTCGTCAAGAAGTGGGGGAGTTCTTTCTTCGGCTCCTGAAGAAACGAGCCGGGAATTGTTCAGCCCGCTGAACGGAAAGCAACTTCCGTTCAGCGGGCTGAATAGCCGTACCGCTAACCGAGACCCGCGCTGACCGCGTTCATCAACGTCCCGGTGTCACCCGACATCTCCCACGCCATCACGCCGAGCAGGCCGCGCTGCTTCAGCCAGGTCGTCTTCAGCCCGATCGACCAGGCATCGTCGAACGTCCACCACTGGCCGCCGTTGCCCGTGTAGCACGACGTCGCGACCGCCGCCGTGTCGTGGTACACCGTGCACGCCGGCACGCTCGCCACGAGGTTCGCGTAGCCCCGGGTGCCCGCTTCCTCGGCGAACTGGCCCGGTGCCGCGCCGGTCGCCGACTGCCACTCGCCGTGCTTTCCGCCGTCCGCGACACCTTGCCAACCACGGCCGTAGAACGCCAAGCCCAGAGTCAACCTCCGAGGATCGACACCCGCGTTCGTGTAGGCGTTGATCGCGCTTTCCGCACTGAAGTGGAAGTTGTACGGGTCGTCCGCGTCGGCGTAGAGGTTGCCCTGGTGACCGGTGCGGTTCGGCTCCCACGAGTTGTCACTGCCCGAGCCGTGGAAGTCGTAGCCCTGCACGTTCGCGACGTCCAGGTAGCCGAAGACGCGGGACAGGTCCCAGCCCGACGCCACCTTCGCCGGGTCGGCCGGGGTGAACGCGTGCAGCTGGTACCGCTTGCCGGTCGTCGCGCCGTACGCGTCGAGCTGTGCGCGGAACTCGGCCAGCAGTGCCGTCAGGTTGTCCTTGTCGTTCGGGCTCCAGTGGTTGCCCGGGTGGCCGTCGGCGCTCGCGGGCCACTCCCAGTCGAGGTCGATCCCGTCGAAGAGGCCGGCCGCCGTGCCTGGGCCGCCCGCGCCACCGTAGGACGCGAGGTTGCCCTTGATCCACGTGTCGACGCACGACGCGACGAACTTCTTCCGCGCCGCGTCGGTGGCCGCGACGTCGGAGAAGTACTTCGAATACGTCCAGCCGCCCAGCGACACCAGCACCTTCAGGTTCGGGTGCTTCGCCTTGAGCTTCTTGAGCTGGTTGAAGTTGCCCCGCAACGACTCCCAGCCCGTGTCGGCCACGCCGTCCACCGACTGCGCCGCCGAGAACGGCCGCGAATAGTCGGCTTCGGCGTCGCCCGCGCCGTCGCCCTGGTTGGGGTCCTGCGGGTTCGCCGTGGTGCCCTTCGTGACGCCGGACAGGCACGTCAGGTTCACCGGGTCGATGTTCTCGAACGCGTACAGCAGGTGCGTGAGCTTGGAAGCCGCCCCCGAAGTCTCGAGGTTCTTCACGAAGTACTGGCGCCCGTAGATGCCCCACTGCACGAAGTAGCCGACCTTCGCGTACCCGGAAACGATGTCGCCGGTCCGCGCGGTCACGGCGGTGCTCGGCGCCGACACGTTGTCGTAGCCGTCCCGGGCGCGCACCGTGAAGGTGTACGAAGTGGACGGTGCCAGCCCGGTCACGACAGCGGAGGCCGTGGTCACCGTCGTCGCCAGGGAGGAACCGCGATAGACGTCGTAACTGACGACGCCGGTGTTGTCGGTGGACGCGGTCCACGTGAGTGACACCGAGGTCGCGTCGGCGGCCGTCGAGCGCAACCCGCCCGGCGCTGAAGGCGGAGAAGTGTCGTCGGCCGGGTTGTTGGTGGTCACCGCCAACGCGGCGCTGGCCGACGAAGCGGTTCCCTTCGAATCCTTGGCCTTCACCGTGAACGAGTAAGCGGTGCTGGGTGTGAGTCCGCTGATCGTCGCGCTCGTCCCGGTCACGGACGCAGCCAGCGAGGCCCCTTGGTAGACGTCGTACCCGGTCACCGGCAGCGAACCGGCCGTCGAGGCGTTCCAGGCCAGCGCGACCGTCTTGGTCGTCTTCGCAACCAGCCGCAGGTTCGCCGGCGCGCTCGGGGGAGTGTCCGGTGAGCCGTCGCAGTTCGCGTTGTCGACGCGGCACTGCGCCGGCGTCGCGGCCGCGCTGAGCCGGAAGGTCGGGCTGTACGGATAGGTGTTCCGGCCCGGAGCCAGCGTCGCGATGTAGTACGCCGGGGTGAGCGTGACCTGGGTGCCGTTCTGGGTCACAGTGCCGTTTTCGCCGGTCGACGCGGTGACGCCGGCGGGCAGGGTGAAGGTGATCGCCCAGTTGGTCACCGACGCGGTGCCGGTGTTGGCGACGGTGTAGGTGCCGGTCGTGCCGCTCATCGCGAGGGTCGCGGTCAGCGAACCGGCCGCGGCGGCGGGCGGGGCGAGCGCCGCGAAACCGCCGACTGCGATCAGTACGGCGGCGAGCGCGGAGCGTAGTCGTGCGGGAGTGCGTCTCATGGCGGTTCTCCAAGCGACACGAAGCAGACGGACGTGGTGGTCTAGACCACATCCGAATGTAACCCGGTGCGAGGAGAACCGCGCACGACCGAACGGCGGAAACCGCTGTCCGAACGGACTGTTAACGCCCCGAGAACGTCGCCTTGCCCGGCCCGTCGGCGAGGAACGACTTCACGGCGCCCCGGAGGTCCTCGGTTTCGAACAGCTCCGCGGCGATCGACGTGATGTTCGCGTTCGCCTCCGGGACGCCGCCGGCGGAGAAGTGGTCGAGGACGCGCTTGGTCGCCGCGTGGGCGCGCGTCGGGCCTTCGGCGAGCCGCACAGCGAAGGACCGCGCGGCGTCTTCGAAGCCGTCGTCCGGAAGAACCCGGTTGACGACGTTCCAGCGCTCGAGCGTCGCGGCGTCGTAGGTGTCGCCGGTCATCACGAACTCCTTGGCCCGGCCGATGCCCGCCCGCGCGGCGAGCCGCTGGGTGCCGCCCATGGTCGGCGTCAGCCCGACGACCTTCTCGACCAGCCCGAACTTCGCGCGCGACGCGGCCAGGATGATGTCGCAGGCCACGGCCACCTCGAACGCCCAGGTCAGGCACAGGCCGTGCGCGGCGAACACCGTCGGGAACGGCAGCGCCGCGATCCGGTCCGGCACCGCGAGCATCTCGTCGAAGAGCACCTTCGCCTCGGCGGGCGAGCCCTGCGCGTCGAACAGCGAGACGTCGACCCCGCCGCTGACGACCTTGCCCTCGGCGCGGATCAGCAGCGCCCGCGCGGGCGCCTTCTCCAGCGAATCGATTGCCGTCGACAGCGAAGACTGCAGGGCAGCCGTGTAGAGGTTCAACGGCGGAGCGTCGATCGTCAGGACGGCGAGCCCGCCGTCACGGTCGAGGCGGGCCTGGTCGGTCATGGTCACCCTGATTCTTCGGCGGAGACGAGGTCGTCCCAATACTGCTGGGCTTCCGGGCGCCAGTCGACGTGTTTGTGATGGAACAGTTCCGCCGCTTTCGTCCCGCTCCACTTCGCCGGCAGGAGCTCGGCGGGCAGCTGCGGGTCGAGGAACGGGAACCGCCGCCACTCGTGCACCAGCTCGGTCTGCGCGCGCAGCACCGCCCGGCCGCCGGTCGGGTGCAGGCCGGTGAACCGGTCGATGAAGTCCTCGTAGCGGTCCTTCAGCTCGGTCAGGTCCCAGGACCGGGCGACCATCGTCTCCTGCTCGCCGACCTCGCCGTAAGTGGCGGTGAAGGACATCGCCTGGGCGTCGAGGCCGAGCTCGCTGACGATCTGCTGGGCCTCGCGCTGACGGCTCAGGTCCGGGCTGACCCACACCCCGGCGACGGGCGAGCCGAAGCCCGCCCAGGTCAGGCGCGTGCGCAGGCGGTGCCGCAGGTCGCGCTTGGCCTCCGGCACGGAGACGATCAGCATCAGCCACTGGCCGTTCCAGGGGCGCTCTTCGCGGCCGAACGCGTAGATCCGCTCGGCGCCTTCGGTCAGGAGACGGCGGCCCGGCGGCGTCAGCGACCAGCGCACACGGCGCCCGACGCGCTCGGAGACCATCCAGCCCTCGGCGGCGGAGCGGGCCAGCGCCTGCCGCGCCGACTTCTCCTCGATGTCGAGCACGCCGAGCACCTCGACCAGCATCGACGTCCAGACCGGCTTGTCCCGCGGCAGCGTGTACTCGCCGAGCACGGTCATCAGAAGCGACCGGGCACTGGCGTGGCTGACCTCGCGGCGCCGGCTCACCGTGGGCCGGGGCGCGGACGGGCGGCCTTCCCTCGGTTTCGGCCTGCGGCCGAGGGTGACCGGGGGAGCGGATTCGCCCATGCTGTTTCACCTCACTGCTCGGGGGTATCGACAACCGAACAGGTTACCCACACTGAGTGATCAAAGCGCCACCGGACACACACAGTCGGTGGTTCTGACCATGATCTGACAGTTCACCACGGCCCCGTAGACTCGGCTACCTCATGAGCGCAACTCTCGTCGCGAAGGACCTGGCCGCGGGCCACGGTGACCGCATTCTCTTCTCCGGCCTCGATCTCGTGGTCGCGCCCGGCGACGTCGTCGGCCTGGTCGGCGTCAACGGCGCCGGCAAGTCGACGCTCCTGCGGACGCTGGCCGGGCTCGCGAAACCCGACGACGGCGAGATCCGGCTGAACCCGCCGACCGCGACCGTCGGGCACCTGCCCCAGGAGCCCGAGCGGCGCGAAGGCGAGTCGGTGCGTGCCTTCCTGGCGCGGCGCACCGGCGTGTCGGCGGCCCAGGCGGACCTCGACGCGGCGACCGAAGCCCTCACCGCGGGTGAAGCCGGCGCGGACGACCGCTACGCCGTGGCCCTCGACCGGTGGCTCGACCTGGGCGGCGCCGACCTCGACGAACGGGCCGCCGAAGTGGCGGCCGACCTCGGGCTGGCCGTCGACCTGGACCAGCCGATGACGTCGCTCTCGGGTGGGCAGGCCGCGCGCGCCGGGCTCGCGTCGCTGCTGCTGAGCCGCTACGACGTCTTCCTGCTCGACGAGCCGACCAACGACCTCGACCTGGACGGCCTCGCCCGGCTGGAGCGGTTCGTGTCCGGGTTGCGGGCGGCGACCGTGCTGGTCAGCCACGACCGCGAGTTCCTGGCCCGGACCGTCGACCGCGTCGTCGAGCTGGACCTCGTGCAGCAGCAGGTCAACGTCTTCGGCGGGGGCTACGAGGCCTACCTCGAAGAACGCGAGGTCGCGCGGCGGCACGCGCGGGAGGACTACGAGGAGTTCGCCGACACGAAGGCTGCGCTCGAAGCGCGCGGGCGGATGCAGCGGGCGTGGATGGAGAAGGGCGTCAAGAACGCCCGCCGGAAGCAGCCCGACAACGACAAGTCCGCCCGCAAGTTCCGGACCGAGGCCACCGAGAAGCAGGCGTCGAAGGCGCGGCAGACCGACCGGATGATCGAGCGCCTGGACGTCGTCGAGGAGCCGCGCAAGGAGTGGGAGCTGCGGATGGAGATCTCCGCGGCTCCGCGGGCGGGCGCGGTCGTCGCGACCCTGCGCGGCGCGGTCGTCCGGCGCGGCGGGTTCACGCTCGGGCCGGTCGACCTGCAGATCGACTGGGCGGACAAGGTCGCCATCACCGGCGCGAACGGCGCGGGCAAGTCGACGCTGCTGGCCGCGATGCTCGGCCGGCTCGCCCCGGACGAAGGCAGCGCGACGCTCGGGCCCGGCGTCGTCGTCGGCGAGGTCGACCAGGCACGGCGGCTGTTCCTCGGCGACGTCCCGCTCGCCGACGCGTTCGCGCGCGAAGTCCCGGAGCTGCCCGACGCCGACGTCCGGACGCTGCTGGCCAAGTTCGGGCTGAAGGCCGCGCACGTGCTGCGGTCCGCGGCGACGCTCTCGCCGGGCGAACGCACGCGGGCCGCGCTGGCCCTGCTCCAGGCCCGCGGGGTGAACCTGCTGGTGCTGGACGAGCCGACCAACCACCTGGACCTGCCGGCGATCGAGCAGCTCGAAGCGGCGCTGGACAAGTACCCGGGCACGCTCCTGCTGGTGACGCACGACCGCCGGATGCTCGACGCCGTGCACGTCACGCGCCGCCTCGAGGTCGACGGCGGCAAGGTCCGCGAACGGTGATCGTCCGCGAGGCGGGCCGCGACGACGGTGACTTCCTCGCCGACATGCTCGTGGCGGCCGTCAACTGGTCGCCCGAGTGGAAGAAGCAGAGCCGCCGCCGGGTGCTGGCGGCGCCGAACACCGCGCACTACATCGCGGGCTGGCCACGGGAAGACGACCTGGGCGTGGTCGCCGAAGTGGACGGCGAACGCGTCGGCGCGGCGTGGCTTCGCTTCTTCCCGCCCGAGGAACCGGGGTACGGGTTCGTCGCCGCCGACGTGCCCGAGCTGACGATCGGCGTGGCCGCCCCCTGGCGCGGCCGCGGGGTCGGGCGGGCACTCCTGCGCGCGCTCGAAGCGCGGGCCGTCGAGGCGGGCATCCGGCGGATCGGGCTCAGCGTCGAACGGAAGAACTTCGCACAGCGGCTCTACCTCGCGGAAGGCTACGAGATCGTGGGTGCGGGCTCCGCGGATTCCGACACCATGGTCAAGGTGCTCCGAGGCGGCCCTTTCCCGTGAAAGTGCCGCCTCAGCCCTTCGTCGCCCCGCCGGTCAGGTCCTTGACGAACTGCTTCTGCAGCGCCAGGTGGAAGATCAGCACCGGCAGCGTGGCCAGGAACTCGGGTGGGGACGTCGTCCGGCGCCGGGGTGGCCAAGGGATGTTCCGATGACCGGAGCGTTACCCGGCTCGTCCGAAAGGGCGGTATCTCGGCGCGTTTCTCGCACTCCGTAACAAGCAGCTGGTGTCGGGGGATTCTGCGATAAATCGGTCGGGGGAGGCTGAGACAATGGAAGATCCACCGCGAAACAAGGCGACGAAGATCGTCGATACACCGTCGGTGCACGACTTGATCGTCGCGCACCAGGAACCGGAACGGCCGAATTTCGCGCGGTTGCGCGCGGCGTTCGAGAAGAACCAAGGACGCATCCTCGAGGAGTACTACGCCCTCAATTTCCCGGCGGCGCTGCTGCTCGTCGCGCAGAAGCGCGGCCGCTGGTCCCGTGGTGTCGTCTACAAGACCAGGCTCTTCTACGACCCGAGCCGGAGTACCCCCGAGTTCGACGCCGTCTTCCGCTCCGCCCGGCGGGTCGAACGAAAGTACGCGGTCCTTCTGCGCGGGCGGGTCCAGGAGATCCTCACCCAGGGCATCTACACCACCGGGGCGCACCTGCTGGCGGTGCTCGACGCGATGTCCGCCACGCGGGACCGCACCGCGGCGGAGGCGAAGCGCATCCTGGGTGCGGCCGGCGCCGCGAAGAAGGAAACCAAGCAGATCGAGCGCTACGCCTACGTCGCCGCGATGAAGTCGGCGTTGATCCGGTACCTCTCCGGCATCTTCCTGGGCGCGCTCGTCGTGGTGGCCGGTGTGTACTCGGCGTCTGCCCTGTCGTTGAGGCTCGAAAACGGGGCGCCGGTCGTGGTGTGCCTGGCCTGTGGCGGGCTCGGGGCGATGGTGAGCGTGATGGTGCGCATCACGAATCGGCGGAAGGTGCAGGTCGGCATCGACCAAGGCCGCTTCGTCACCGTTCTTTCGGGTGCTTTCCGGTCGATCATCGGTGCGGTCTTCGGTGCGGTTCTGTTCGTACTCGTGGCCGGCGGGCTGTTGCCGATCGCGATGCCCGGTGCGGCGGAAAAGATCTGGTTGTTCTTCGCCGGCCTGTCCTTCCTGGCCGGGTTCAGCGAACGGTGGGCCCAGGACACCATCATCAGGACCCTGCCCGGCGCGTCGGACGCCACCGGCGTGCTACCGGTGGACACCGAGAGGCCGCAGGTCGAGAGCGCCGCGAAGCCGCGGCTCGCAGCTGCGGCGAAGCCACAGCTGGACGCCGGACAGGGAATGGACGACAGCTGAGTCAGGGGCGGTCGGTGAGGTATCCGCCCATCGTCTTGAAGTACTCGTGCGCGGGCAGGTCCGTGCCGTCGGCCGTGCGGACCTGTTCCACCAGCAGTCCCGGTGACTGACCGCGCCGCGCCTCCGGGCCGGCCACGATCACCACGCCCTCGCCCTCACGGATGAAGATGCGGCCCGGCGTGCCGCCGTAGTTCCCGTGGGACACCGAGGCTCGCAGGATCCGGAGCTGTTCGCCCCGGTGGTAGGTGAACGCGTTCGGGTACGGGTCGGACAGCGCGCGCACGAACCGTTCGATGTCCGCGGGCGGAGATGTCCAGTCGATGAGACTGTCCCGCGCCGCGCGCTTGTGGAAGAAGCTCGCCTTCGTGCGGTCCTGCGGCACCGGCGTGTAGCCGGTCTCGATCATCGAGATCGCTTCGGCCGTGATCGGCGCGATCAGGTCGACCGTGCGGTGGAACAGGTCCGTCGTCGTGTCCGCGGGCCCGACCGGGATCGCGCGCTGCAGGACGATGTCGCCCGCGTCGAGCTCGCCGTCCATCATGTGGGCCGTCACGCCGACCTCCTTCTCGCCGTTGATCATCGCCCAGATCAGGGGGGAGAAGCCCGCGTAGGACGGCAGCAGCGAGTCGTGGATGTTCAGCGTGCCGTGGCGCGGCAGCTCGAAGATCTCCGGCGGCAGCCACGTGCGCCAGTTGTTCGCCACGATCAGGTCGAGCTCCGCCGCCTTCAGCTCGGCCAGCAGCTCGGCGTCGTCCGGGCGGTTGCGCAGCAGGACGCGGATGCCGTTGGCCTCGGCGAGGTCGGCGACCGAGTCGGCCCAGATCCGCTCGTAGGCGTGGTCGCTCTTCGGGTGCGTGACCACGAGGGCGACCTCGTGGCCGGCGTCGATGAGCGCCTGGAGGGTCCGGTGCCCCCAGGTCTGGTAGCCGAACATCGCCACGCGCATTCGAGAGTGCCCTTCGTGATCGGGGACGAACATCACCACGAACGTACTAGGCGAGGCTCGCCTAAGTTAGGTTAGGGTTCCCTGAACGGTACCGAAGCGCGCAAGGGAGCACCATGACTGCAGAGGCCGGCGAACAGATCCCGATCTACGACCTCGTCGGGGTGGGCTTCGGCCCGTCGAACCTCGCCCTCGCCATCGCTCTCGCCGAGCACAACGCGGGCCCGGGCGAGCCGGTGACCGCGCACTTCCTCGAGCGGCAACCGCGCTTCGGCTGGCACCGCGGGATGCTGATCGACACCGCGACCATGCAGGTGTCGTTCCTCAAGGACCTGGTCACCATGCGCAACCCGACCAGCGGGTTCAGCTTCCTCAACTACCTCCGGTCGGTCGGCCGGCTGGTCGACTTCATCAACCACAAGAACCTCTTCCCGCTGCGCGTCGAGTTCCACGACTACTTCGAGTGGGCGGCCGCGAAGGTCGACGACGTCGTCTCCTACGGCACCGAGGTCGTCGCGGTGATGCCGGTCTACGACGGTCCGGAAGTCGCCTACTTCGACGTCGAGGCTTCGGACGGCTCTTCGCTGCGCGCCCGGAACCTGGTGGTGGGCACGGGCTTGCGGCCCCAGCTGCCCGAGGGCGTCACCGCCGGCGAGCGGATCTGGCACAACAGCGAGCTGCTGTTCCGCGTGGACGCGTTGCGCGCCACCGATCCCCGCCGGTTCGTCGTGGTGGGCGCCGGGCAGAGCGCGGCGGAGGTCGCGGCGTTGCTGCACGACGAGTTCCCGCGCGCCGAGGTGTGCGCGGTGTTCGCGCGCTACGGCTACAGCCCGGCCGACGACAGCTCGTTCGCGAACCGCATCTTCGACCCGGACGCCGTCGACCAGTTCTACCGCGCGGGCGAGCCGGTCAAGGACCGCCTGATGCGCTACCACGGCGCGACGAACTACTCGGCCGTCGACATCGACCTGATCGACGAGCTGTACCGCCGGATGTACCGCGAGAAGGTGCTGGGCGTGGAGCGGTTGCGGCTGTTCAACGTCTCGCGCCCGGTCGAGGTCACCGATGCGGGAACGGTGACGATCGAGTCCCTGACGACGGGTGCGCAGACGGTGCTGGAGGCCGACGCGGTCGTCTACGCCACGGGTTACCGGCCGGCGGACCCGACACCGCTGCTGGGCGAGCTCGGCTCGCGCTGCCTGCGGGACGACGAAGGACGCCTCCGCGTCGAGCGCGACTACCGGCTCACGACGGAGCCGCCCCTGCGCGGCGGGATCTACCTGCAGGGCGGCACCGAGCACACGCACGGGATCACGTCGTCGCTGCTGTCGAACACCGCGGTGCGGGTGGGGGAGATCCTGCAGTCCATTGTGGACCGCCGGGTGGTCGCCGCACCCGAAGGCGAGTACGCGGTCAGCGCGCGGTGAGCTGCTCCCGGAGGATGTCGCCGTGCCCGGCGTGCCGGGCGAAGTCCTCGATCAGGAGCAGGTAGACGAACCGGAGGCTGACCTCGCCGAGGACGTCGTGCGTCCACGTGTCGTCGAGTTCGAAGCGGGCCGCGATCTCGCGTGAGCGCGCGCTCGCCCGCTCGAATTCGGCGATCACGTCGGCGAGGCTTTCGCTCTCGGCGACGACGAAACTGGCGTCGCCCGGGGTCGTCGGCCCGTCGCACTCGGACTCGGCGAGGCCGAGCAGAAGGAGCTGGAACCAGCGGCGTTCGGCCATCGCGGCGTGCTTGACGAGGCCGATCGGCGTGGTCAGGGACGGGACCAGGCGCTGCCGGACGTCGGTTTCGGGCAGGCCGCGCGCGGTGTCGGCGACCGCGCGGCGCTGGCGGTCCATCGTCGCCTCCAGCAGGAGACGCTCGGATCCGGTGGTGATTTCGGGCAGCACGAACACAGGTCAGCTCCAGGAGTGGGGTGGTGGCCGGACGGACCTCGGAACGGCATGAGGCGGGCCACGCCCAGGATAGCGCTAGGTGACCGGCGCCGGGTGGTGGCGGCTGATCGGGATCACCATCGGTGTCCCGCTCACCGGGTCCGGCGTCACCTGGCAGCGCACGTCGAAGACCTCGTCCACGAGCTCCTCCGTGATGACCTCCACCGGCTTGCCCGACGCCACGATCCGCCCGGCCTTCATCGCGATCACGTGGTCGGCGTAGCGGCACGCCTGCGGCAGGTCGTGCAGCACCATGACCACCGTCCGGCCTTCGCCGCGGTTGAGGTCGACGACCAGGTCCAGCACGTCGATCTGGTGGGCCAGGTCGAGGTACGTCGTCGGCTCGTCGAGCAGCAGCACCGGGGTGTCCTGCGCGACCGCCATCGCGATCCACGCCCGCTGCCGCTGGCCGCCGGAGAGCTCGTCGACCGGGCGGTCGGCGAGGTCGGTCAGCTCCGTGGCCTCCAGCGCCGAGGCGACGGCGCCTTCGTCCGATGTGGACCATTGCCGCCACCAGCTCTGGTGCGGGGCGCGGCCGCGGCCGACCAGGTCGGCCACCGTCATGCCCTCCGGCGCGACCGGGGACTGCGGCAGGATCCCGAGCTGCTGGGCGACCTGGCGGGTCGGCAGGTCGTGGATCGAGCGGCCGTCGAGGTACACCCCGCCCGACTTCGGCGTGAGCAGCCGGGCGAGCGTGCGCAGCAGGGTCGACTTCCCGCACGCGTTCGGCCCGACGATCGCCGTGATCTGCTCCGCGGGGATCTCGAGGTCGAGGCCGTCTATGACGACCCGGTCGTCGTAGGCGACGCGGAGGTCCTGCACCCGCAAGGACGGTGTCATCTCGGTCAGCCTCCGGAGCCGGATCGGTTGGCCCTGGCCAGCAGCCAGAGCAGCAGCGGGGCGCCGAGCACGCCGGTCACGATGCCGACCGGGAGCGCCGACGCCGTCAGCGAGCGCGCGATGATGTCGCTGCCCAGCACCACGACCGCGCCGGTGAGCGCGGACGCCGTGATCGGCGGCGAGGAGAGCCGGGCGAGCCGTTGCGCGATCTGCGGCGCGGTCAGCGCGACGAACGAGATCGGGCCCGCCGACGCCGTCGCGAACGCGACCAGGCCGGCCCCGGCCAGCAGCAGGCCGAGCCGGACCGGCTGCACCGGCGTGCCGAGCCCGGCGGCGACGTCGTCGCCGAGCAGCAGCGTCTGCATCCAGCGGGACAGCGCCAGCACCACCGGGAACAGCACGACGAGCGCGGCGAACAGCGGCACGACGTGTTCCCAGCCGCGGTTGGCGAGGTTGCCGACCAGCCAGCCGATCGACGCCTGCGCCTCGGTGATCTGCGCCTTGCTGAGCAGGTAGTCGGTGAGGCTGGTGCACATCGCGAAGATGCCGATGCCCACCAGCAGGATCCGGTACCCGGTGGTCCCGCGCCGCCACGCCAGCGCGTACACCAGCAGCGCCGTGCACAGCCCGCCGAGCAGGCCCAGCGTGGTGGTGCCGAGGCCGCCGCCGAAGCCGAACGCGATCCCGGCGACCACGGCCGTCGCCGCGCCCGCGTTGATGCCGATCATGTCCGGGCTGGCCAGCGGGTTGCGGGTGATCGTCTGGAACACCGCGCCGGACGCGCCGAACGCGAGCCCGGCCAGCAGGCCGGTCAGCGCCCGGGGGAGGCGCAGTTCCTGCACGATGTAGCCGTTCCCGCTGTCGCTGCCGCCGAACAGGCCGGACAGCACGTCGGACACGGTCATCGGGACGTCGCCGATGGTCATGCCCACGCAGAACAGCACGAAGGCGAGCACCGCGAGGACCACGGAAACGAGCAGCAGCCGCGGCCGGACCCGGCCGGACACCGCACCGACGCGGAAGGTGACGCGGTCGCGCCGCACCTGCAGCAGGCTCATGTCAGGACTCCACGAGCTTGCGGCGGCGGACCAGGTAGATGAAGAACGGCGCGCCGAGGAACGCGACGATCACGCCGGCCCGGATCTCGCTCGGCCGCGCCATGATCCGGCCGAGGATGTCGGCGGCGAGCAGCAGGCACGGCGCGAGGATCGCGGTGTAGGGCAGCAGCCAGCGGTGGTCCGGCCCGACCACGAACCGCACCGCGTGCGGGACGATCAGGCCGAGGAACACGATCGGCCCGGCGACGGCGACCGCGGCGCCGGTCAGCAGGGTGATCGCCAGCGCGCCGCGCAGCCGCAGCGGGCCGAGCTTCCGGCCGAGCGCGATCGCGACGTCGTCACCGAGGGCCAGGCTGTTGAGCGCCGGGCCGCTCGCGATCGCCAGTACCACGCCGACCACGAGGAACGGCAGGACCTGCAGCAACGCGGTCGCGTCCACGCCGGAGAGCGAGCCGGCCGACCAGAAGCGGTAGCGGTTGAGCGCCACCGGGTCCGACAGCACCATCGCGCTGGTGAAGGACGAGAGCAGGGCCGTGACGGCGGCGCCCGCGAGCGCGAGCTTGACCGGGCTCGACCCGGCCCGCCCCCGCGTGCCGAGGTAGTAGACGACGGCGGTCGCGAGGAGCGCGCCGGCGAAGGCGAACCAGATGTAGCCGTAGAGCGAGCTGATGCCCAGCACGGTGATCGAGAAGACGATCGCGAACGCGGCCCCGGCGCTGACGCCGAGCAGGCCCGGGTCGGCGAGCGGGTTGCGGGTCAGCGCCTGCATCACCGTGCCGGCGAGCCCGAGGCCGGCACCCACGAGGACCGCGAGCAGCGTCCGCGGCATCCGGACACTGTGGATGATCACGGCGTCCGCGGAGCCGTCGTCGTGCCACAGCACCTGCCAGACGGCGCCGAACGAGATCTCCTTGGAGCCCAGCCAGACGCTCAGCAGGCAGAGGAGGACCAGGACACCGAAGGCGGCCAGGAGGCCGAGCGCACGGCCCGTGTGTGGCGGGCGTCGCGTGAGAGCGATCCCTCCGGGGTCTGTTCGCACCGCACCTCCGACTGGTACTCATTTTAGGTAAGGCTAACCGATGGTACAGCAGTGCGTTCTCACCCTCGGTTTGTTAGGTTGCCCTAAGTCCACACCCGGTTCAGGGTGTCTTGAGCAGCAGGAGGCTGGTCTCCCGGTGAGCAACGGTGACGCTGTGCAGCAGGTGGCGGAGCTCGGTTTCTGGCGTACCCGCCTCGCCTCGGCGCCGAAGGAGCTCGCCCTGCCGGTCGACCGGCCGTACTCCGCCGAGCCCGCCCCGGCCCGGCTGACCCGGCCGCGGCCGGCGGCCGACGAGCCGGCTCTCCTCGCGGCCTTCACGGTGCTGCTGTCCCGGTACGCGGGAACCGCCGACGTCGTCCTCGGCCTCGGCTCGCTGGTGCCCCTGCGGGTCGACCTCGGTGGCTCGCCCGGGTTCGCGGACGTCGACGCGCGCGTGCGCGAGGCGCGCGAAGAGGCCTTCGCCCATGAAGTCCCCTTCGACGATCTGGTCGCCGAAGTGCGGCCGGAGCCCGGTCGTGGGGGATCGGTGGTCGTCAACGTCGGTTTCGGCGCCGAGACGGACCTGCCCCTGGACCTGAACCTGACCGTCGACGGCGACACGCTCGTCGCGGACTACCGCGCGGACGTCCTCGACAAGTCCACAGTGGACCGGATGCTCGATCATCTGGAGCACCTCCTGGCCGACGCCCTGAGCCGTCCACAGTGGCCGGTCGAGCGCCTGGACCTGGTGCCGGGTCCGGAACTGCGCCGGATCCTCGAAGACTGGAACGACACCGGCCTCGACACGCCGCTGTCGACGCTGCCGGAGCTGTTCGCCGCCCGCGTCCGGGCGGCCCCGGACGCGGTGGCGCTCGTCTTCGAGGACGAGGAGCTGACCTACGCCGAGCTGGACGCGCGGGCGAACCGGCTCGCCCGCGTCCTGATCGGGCACGGAGCCGGGCCGGAACGGGTGGTCGCGCTCGCCGTGCCCCGGTCGCCGGACATGATCGTGGCCGAGCTGGCCGTGCTCAAGGCCGGCGCCGCCTACCTTCCGCTGGACCCGGACTACCCCGCGGAGCGCATCGCGTTCATGGTCACCGACGCCCGCCCGGTGTGCGTGCTGACCACGAACGACCTCGCCGGCCGCTTCGACGGCGACGTCGTGCTCCTCGACGAACTCGACCTCGGTGCCGTGCCGGACACGGATCCGGCCGCGGTGATCGTCCCGGCCAACGCCGCTTACGTCATCTACACCTCCGGCTCCACCGGCCGGCCCAAGGGCGTCGTGGTGTCGCACGCCGGCGTCGCGAAGCTCGTCGCGACGCAGTCGCAGCGGTTCGGGGTGGGCCCGCACAGCCGGGTGCTGCAGTTCGCGTCGCCGAGTTTCGACGTCGCGTTCTGGGACCTGTGCCTCGGCCTGCTTTCCGGCGGGCGCCTGGTGATCGTCCCCGCCGAGCGGCGCGTTCCGGGCCCCGAACTGGCCGAGTACGCCCACGCGAAGGGCGTCGACTTCATGATCCTGCCGCCCGCGCTGCTCGCCGAGTTCCCCGACGACTGCGACCTGCCGCGCGACAGCGTGCTGCTGGCCGGCACCGAGCGCGTGTCGCCGGAGCTGGTGCGCCGGTGGGCGCCGGGCCGCCGGATGTTCAACGCCTACGGCCCGACCGAGGCCACGACCAACTCGACGCTCGGGCTCTGCGACCCGCAGATCGCGCCCGCCTCGGCCGTCCCGATCGGCGTCCCGGACCCGGGCACCCGCGCGTACGTCCTCGACGCGTCCCTCGCGCCGGTCCCGGTCGGCGTCGTCGGCGAGCTGTACCTCGCCGGATCCGGCTTGGCGCGGGGTTACCTCGGGCGGCCGGGGCTGACGGCGGAGCGGTTCGTGGCCGACCCGTTCGGTGCGGGCGGCCGGCTCTACCGCACCGGCGACCTGGTGAAGTGGCTGCCGGACGGGCGCCTGGTGTTCCTCGGCCGCGCTGACGACCAGGTGAAGATCCGGGGCTACCGCATCGAACTCGGCGAGATCGAGTCGGTGCTCGCCGAGCACCCGCGCGTCGGCCAGTCGGTCGTCGTCGCCCAGGACGGGCAGCTGATCGCCTACGCGGTGCCGGTGCCCGACCGCGACCAGGCGGCCGAGCAGGGCCACGTCGAGGAATGGCACGCCGTCCACGAGGAGATGCTCGCCGGATCGACCGGCATCGAGGAGAACTTCGCCGGCTGGAACTCCAGCTACGACGGTTCGGACATCCCCCTCGCCGAGATGCGGGAGTGGCACGCGGCGACCATCGAGCGGATTCGTTCGATCGAGCCGAAGCGCGTCCTGGAGATCGGCGTCGGCAGCGGGCTCATCCTCTCCCGGATCGCGCCGGACGCCGAGGCGTACTGGGGCGTCGACCTCTCCGAGAGCGCGATCGAGAACGTCCGGCGCGAGGTCGCCGCGACACCGTTCGCCGACCGGGTGCACCTCGCCGCCCGCCCCGCGCACGACCTGGGCGAGCTGCCGGACGAGCCGTTCGACACCGTGGTCATCAACTCGGTCGCGCAGTACTTCCCGAGCGCCGACTACCTCGCCGAGGTCGTCCGGACCGTGGCGGCCCGGGTGCGGCCCGGCGGCACGATCTTCCTCGGCGACATCCGCAACCTCCGTTCGCTGCGGGCGTTCCGCACCGCGGTCGAGCTGCGGCACGGCCGGGCCGACGTCGCGGCGGTCGACCAGGCCATCGCGCGCGAGGGCGAACTGGTGCTCGACCCGGACTTCTTCCCGGCCCTGGCCCGCGGCCTGGACGGCTTCGGCGACGTCGACCTGTGGGTCAAGCGCGGGCAGGCGCACAACGAGCTGACGCGGCACCGCTACGACGTCGTCCTGCGGAAGGCGCCGAAGCCGGCCGCGGCCGACGAGCAGGTCGTCGCATTCGGCGATCTCGGGTCGGTGGAACGGTTCCTGGCCGCCGAGACCCCGGAACGGCTCCGCGTCACCGGGATCCCGGACACCCGGCTGGCCGGCGAACTCGCGGCGGTCCGCGCCTTGGACGAGGGCGACGCCGAGGCGGCGTTGGCCGCCCTCGACCGCCGTGACGGCGTCGACCCCGAAGCCCTGCACCGGCTCGGCGAACGCATCGGGTACCGGGTGGCGGTGACCTGGGCCGCCGAGAGTGGTGCGCTCGAGGCCGTCTTCATGCGCCCCAATGTGGCGTTCGGTGCGTCTGACGCACCCAATGTGGCGTTCGGTGCGTTGGACGCACCCAATGCCACATTGGGGCGCTCGGCCGGCGGCGCCCCCGCTTATCGCCCGGGGCGGCAGACCGGCACGCCCGCGTCGTACGCGAACAACCCGGCCGCCCGGCGGGAGACCGGCGCGCTGGTGGCGTCGCTGCGCGCGCACGTGCGCGACCGGCTGCCGCTGTACATGGTGCCTTCGGCGTTCGTCGTGCTGGACAAGCTGCCCGTGCTCGCCTCGGGCAAGCTCGACCGCAAGGCCCTGCCGAGCCCGGAGCGGTTCGCCGCCGGGCCGGGACGCGCGCCGCGCAACCCCGTCGAACAGCTGGTGTGCGAGATGTTCGCCGACGTCCTCGGATGGGGTGGGGATGGGGCAATCCACACAGTCGGCCCCGACGACGACTTCTTCGCCCTCGGCGGGCATTCGCTGCTGGCGACGCGGCTGATCCAGCGCATCCGCGCGGCGGTCGGCGCCGAGGTGCCGGTGCGGGCGGTGTTCGACGCGCCGACCCCGGCCGCGCTGGCGGAACTGCTGGCCGGGGCGGTGACCGGGACCGAGCGGCGCCCGCTCACCCGCGTCACCGAGCGGCCGGAGCGGCTGCCGCTGTCGTTCGCGCAGCAGCGGCTCTGGTTCCTGCACGGCCTGGAAGGCGGGTCGGCGACCTACAACGTCCCGCTCGTCATGCGGCTCGCGGGCGAGCTGGACGTCGAGGCGCTGCGGGCAGCGCTGCACGACGTCCTCGACCGGCACGAGGCGCTGCGGACGGTGTTCCCGACCGCCGACGGCGTGCCGTACCAGCAGATCCTGACCGAAGCCGCGGTGGAGCTGACCGTCCGCGCGGTGCCGGAGTCCGCGGTGGACTCCACTGTGGACGGATTGGTTCGCGGCGTCTTCGACCTCGGCGCCGGAGTGCCGGTGCGGGCCGCGCTGCTGACCGTCGACCCGCGGCGGCACGTGCTGGTGCTCGTCGTGCACCACATCGCCGCCGACGGCTGGTCGCTCGCCCCGCTCTGGCGGGACATCGCCACGGCCTACCGCGCCCGGCTCCGCGGCGAAGCTCCACAGTGGACGCCGCTTCCGGTGCAGTACGCGGACTACACGCTCTGGCAGCGTGAAATCCTCGCGGCCGAGGAGACCGGCCAGCTCGACTACTGGCGCACCGCCCTTGAGGGCCTGCCCGAGCGCATCCCGCTCCCGCTCGACCGGCCGCACCCGGCGGTGCCGGCCTACCGCGGCGAGTTCTTCACCTTCGCCTGGGACGCCGGCCTGAAAGCCGGGCTCACCGACCTCGCACGGGCGTGCGGTGCGAGCCCGTTCATGGTCGTGCACGCGGGCCTGACCGCCCTGCTGTCGCGGCTGGGCGGTGGCACCGACATCCCGATCGGCACCCCGATCGCCGGCCGGACCGACCCGGCGCTCGACGACCTCGTCGGCTTCTTCGTCAACACGCTCGTCCTGCGCGTCGACACCGGCGGCGACCCGTCGTTCCGCGACCTCGTGGCCCGGGTGCGGGACCGCAGCCTCGACGCCTACGCCCACCAGGACGTGCCGTTCGAGCGTCTCGTCGAAGCGCTCAACCCGGCCCGGTCGCTGGCGCACCACCCGCTGTTCCAGACCATGCTCGCCTGGCAGAACACCCCCGGCAGCAGCGTCGAACTGCCCGGGCTGACCGTGACCGAGCAGCCCGTCGGCACCGGCACGGCCAAGTTCGACCTCTGGTTCTCCTTCACCGAGCGCGCCGACGGCATCCACGGCCAGGCCGAGTTCAACGCCGAGGTCTTCGACCACACGACCGTCACCGGCCTGCTCGGCCGCCTCGAAGTCCTGCTGCGCCAGGTCGTCTCCGCGCCGGACCGCCGGCTCGGCAGCCTCGACGTGCTCACCCCGGCGGAACGCGACGCCTTGCCCGCGGTCTGGTCGGGAGACGTCGAAGACGTCCCGGCGGTCACCGTGCCCGAGCTGTTCGCGGCCCAGGTCGCGCGGACCCCGGACGCCACGGCGCTCGTCTTCGAAGACGAAGAGCTGACCTACGCCGAGCTGGACGCCGTCTCGAACCGCCTCGCCCGCGTGCTGGCCGATCGGGGCGCCGGGCCCGAGCGCGTCGTCGCCCTGGCCCTGCCGCGGTCGACGCACCTGGTCACGGCCATCCTCGCCGTGCTCAAGACCGGCGCGGCGTACCTGCCGCTCGACCCCGGCTACCCGGCCGAGCGCATCGCGTTCATGCTCGGCGACGCCGCCCCGGCGCTGGTCCTCGCGACCGGCGATGACCTGCCGCACGCAGTCCGCGTGGACGACCCGGACCTCCTCGACGGAGTTCCGGACGCTCCGCTCGATGTCGTTCTCCGGCCGGAGAGTCCCGCGTACGTCATCTACACCTCGGGTTCGACGGGCCGCCCCAAAGGCGTGGTCGTGCCGCACGAAGGCATCGTCAACCGGCTGCTGTGGATGCAGGACGAGTACGGCCTCACCGGCGACGACCGCGTGCTGCAGAAGACGCCGTCCAGCTTCGACGTGTCCGTGTGGGAGTTCCTCTGGCCGCTGATCACCGGGGCCACCGAGGTCCTCGCCCGGCCGGACGGCCACAAGGACCCGGCCTACCTCGCCCGGCTGATCCGCGACCGCGGGGTCACGACCGTCCACTTCGTCCCGTCGATGCTCCAGGTCTTCCTGCAGGAGCCGGCCGCGGGGGAGTGCACGAGCCTGCGCCGGGTCCTGTGCAGTGGCGAAGCCCTGCCCGCCGACGCTGTCGTCCAGTTCGGCCAGGTCCTGGACGCCGAGCTGCACAACCTTTACGGCCCCACCGAAGCCTCGGTCGACGTCACCTCACACCGGACGTCCATCGAGGAGCCCACTGTCCCGATCGGACGTCCGGTGTGGAACACCCGGACCTATGTCCTCGACGCCGCCCTGCGCCCGGTACCGCCCGGCACCGCCGGTGAGCTGTACCTCGCCGGCGTCCAGCTCGCCCGCGGCTACCTCGGCCGCCCCGGGCTCAGCGCGGAACGGTTCGTCGCCGACCCGTTCGGCGCGCCCGGCGCCCGGATGTACCGCACCGGCGACCTCGCCCGCTTCCGCCCCGACGGTGTCCTCGAGTTCCTCGGCCGCGGCGACGAGCAGATCAAGATCCGCGGCTTCCGCGTCGAGCCCGGCGAGATCGCCGCGACCCTCGCGACGCACGACGACGTCGCCCACGCCGTGGTCGTGGCCCGTGAGGACCGGCCGGGCGACGTCCGCCTCGTCGGTTACGTCGTCCTAGCCGACACCTCCGCGTCGCCGGCCGAGGAGTCCGAGCAGGTCGGCGAGTGGCGCGAGCTGTACGACTCGATGTATTCGGCGGCCGAGGACGAGTTCGCCGGCTGGAACTCCAGCTACACGGGCGAGCCGATCCCGCGCGCGGAGATGCGCGAGTGGCGGGACGCGATCGTCACGCGGATCCGGTCGCTGAAGCCGAAGCGGGTGCTGGAGATCGGCGTCGGCACCGGCCTGCTGCTGACCGAGCTGGCCCCGGACTGCGAGTCCTACTGGGGCACGGACTTCTCCGCCGAAGTCATCGCCGCACTGGGCGAGCGGGTCGCCGCCGACCCGGCGCTCGCCGGGCGCGTCGAACTGCGCACCGGTGACGCCGCCGACGTCACCGGACTGCCGTCCGGGTACTTCGACACGATCGTGCTCAACTCCGTCGTCCAGTATTTCCCGAGCGGGACGTACTTGCTGGAGGTGCTGCGGAAGGCCCTCGAGCTCCTCGCGCCGGATGGATCACTGTTCGTCGGCGACGTCCGCGACCTGCGCCAGGTCCGCGCCTTCCACACGGCGGTGGCCGAAGCGCGCGGGGGCGACGTCGAGCAGAACCTCCTGCGGGAGAAGGAACTCCTGGTCGCACCCGAATTCTTTGCCGGCCTGGACGGGGTCACGGCGGACATCCGGGTCAAGCGCGGCCGGGCGGTCAACGAGCTGACCCAGTACCGCTACGACGTGATCCTGCGCCCCGGCTCGGCCGTGGCACCCGAGGTCCCCGCCCTCGTGTGGGGCACCGATCTCTCCACTGTGGACGAGGTTGCCGGTCCGAGCCGGATCGAACGCGTTCCGAACGGCCGCACCGCGCCGGGCGGGGTGAACCCCGAAGACTGGTACGCATTCGGGGACGCGCACGGCTACCGCACGGTCGTCACCTGGTCCGCCGAGGGCGACGGCTCCGTCGATGTCGTGTTCACGACCGGCGAGACGGCGGGCGCGTTCCGGCCCGGCCCGGACCCGCTTCTCTCGTACACCGGCAACCCCGGCCGCTTCCGCCGGATCAGCACGTTGACCGCGGATCTGCGGACTCTCGCCGCCGACCGGCTGCCGGAGCACATGGTGCCCTCGGCGATCGTCGTCCTCGACGCGCTCCCGGTGACGGCCAACGGCAAGCTCGACCGCCGCGCCCTGCCCTCACCCGATCCCGTCGCGCCGACGTCCGACCGCGAGCCGCGCACCCCCGTCGAACGGCAGCTGTGCGAGCTGTTCGCCGACGTCCTCGGCCTGCCGCGGGTCGGCCCGGACGACAGCTTCTTCGCTCTCGGCGGCCACTCGCTGCTCGCCACCCGGCTGATCGCCCGCATCCGCACGACGCTGAACGCCGAGCTGGAAGTCCGGTCGGTGTTCGAGACGCCCACCGCCGCCGGCCTCGCCGCGCTGGTCGGTGCCGGCACCGGGACCGCGCGGCCCGAACTGGTCCCGATGGCCCGGCCCGCGCTCGTGCCCCTGTCCGGCGCGCAGCGGCGGCTGTGGTTCCTGCACCACCTCGAAGGCCCGTCGGCCACCTACAACGTCCCGCTGATCATGCGCCTGGAAGGCGAGGCCGACGTCGAGGCGCTGCGCACCGCACTGTCCGATGTGGTCGCCCGCCACGAGGCGCTGCGGACCCGCTTCCCGCAGCACGACGGCGTTCCGTACCAGGACGTCCTCCCGGCCGGCGAGATCGACCTGCCGGTGCGGGACGTCGATGATCTCGACGCCGCGCTGACCGGGCTGGTCCGCGGCCCGTTCGACCTCGAACGACACGCCCCGATGAGGGTGGAGCTGCTGCGCCTGGGCGAGCGCGAGCACGTCCTGGCGCTGGTGTTCCACCACATCGCCTCCGACGGCTGGTCGATGGCCCCGCTGTGGCGCGACATCGCGACGGCCTACGCGGCCCGGCGCGCCGGAGGAAATCCACAGTGGGCACCGCTGCCGGTGCAGTACGCGGACTACACGCTGTGGCAACGGGATCTCCTCGGCAGCGAAGACGACCCCGACAGCGTGCTGAGCACGCAGCTGGACTACTGGCGCGACACCCTGGACGGCCTGCCGGACCGCATCGAGCTGCCCCTCGACCGTCCGCACCCGGTCACCGCGACCTTCCGCGGTGAGCTGCGCACCTTCACCTGGGACGCGGATCTCCACACGCGCCTGACCGAACTGGCGCGTGAGTCCGGCGCCAGTGTGTTCATGGTCGTCCACGCGGCCCTCGCCGCCCTGCTGACCCGGCTCGGCGCGGGCACCGACGTCCCGATCGGCTCGCCCATCGCCGGCCGCACGGACCAGGCCCTCGACGACCTGGTCGGGTTCTTCGTCAACACCCTGGTGCTGCGCGTCGACACCGGCGGCGAGCCGTCGTTCCGCGACCTCGTGGCGCGCGTCCGCGAGCGCAACCTCGACGCGTACGCCCACCAGGACGTCCCGTTCGAGCGGCTCGTCGAGGTGCTCAACCCGGCGCGGTCGCTCTCGTACCACCCGCTGTTCCAGGTGATGCTCGCCGGGCAGAACAACACTCGCGCCGAGGTCACCCTGCCCGGCTTGACCGTCACCGAGATCCCGGTGACCACCGGGACGTCGAAGTTCGACCTCTCGATTTCGCTGACCGAGCGCGAGGCCGGGATCGCGGGCGTGCTCGAGTTCAACGCCGACGTCTTCGACCACCCGGGCGCGAACGCGATCCTGCGCCGCCTCGAAGTGCTGCTGCGCGCGGCACTGGCCGAGCCGGACCGCCCGGTCACCGCGCTGGACCTCCTGGCAGGCGATGAGCGCGAGCGCGTCCTGGCCGAGTGGGCCGGGTCGCTCGAACCCGCGGGCACCGAGACGTTCCCCGGCCTGTTCGCCCGCCGTGTGGCCGAAGCACCGGACGCCGTGGCGCTCGTCTTCGAGGACGTCGAACTGACGTACGCCGAGGTGAACGCGCGCGCCAACCGGCTCGCCCACCTGCTCTTGGAGTGCGGTGCCGGGCCGGAGCGCGTCGTCGCGCTGGCCGTGCCGCGGTCGGTCGACATGATCGTCGCGGAGCTGGCGGTGCTCAAGGCCGGCGCCGCGTACCTGCCGATCGACGTCGACTACCCCGGCGACCGGATCACCTACATGGTCGAGGACGCCCGCCCGGTCTGCGTCGTGACGACCCGCGAGATCGATGCGAAACTCCCCGCGGACGTTCCTCGCGTGCTCCTCGACGACCCGGGGCTCGACGGGATGTCCACAGAGGACCCGGCGGTCGTGGTGGAGCCGGAGAACGCGGCCTACGTGATCTACACGTCCGGCTCGTCCGGGCGGCCGAAGGGCGTCGTCCTCCAGCACTCCGGCGTCGCGAAGCTGGTCGCCACGCAGGTCGAGCGCTTCGGCATCGGCCCGCACAGCCGGGTGCTGCAGTTCGCGTCGCCGAGCTTCGACGTCGCGTTCTGGGACCTGTGCCTCGGCCTGCTCTCCGGCGGCCGCCTCGTCGTGGTCCCGGCCGAGCGCCGGGTGGCCGGGCCCGCGCTGACCGAGTACGCGCACCAGCACGGCGTGGACTTCATGATCCTCCCGCCCGCGCTGCTCGACGCCATGCCGGCGGACTGCGACCTCCCGCGAGACAGCGTGCTGCTGGCCGGCACCGAGCGCGTGTCGCCGGAGCTGGTCCGGCGGTGGGCGCCGGGCCGCCGCATGTTCAACGCCTACGGCCCGACCGAGGCGACCACCAACTCGACGCTCGGCGAAAGCGACCCGGTCGAGCTGGCGGACGCGACCGTCGTCCCGATCGGCATCCCGGACCCGGGCACCCGGGCGTACGTGCTCGACGCCGGGCTGCGGCCGGTCCCGCCGGGGGTGGTGGGGGAGCTGTACCTGGCCGGCTCGGGCCTCGCGCGTGGCTATCTCGGGCGGCCGGGGCTGACGGCGGAGCGGTTCGTGGCCGACCCGTTCGGTTCGGGCGGCCGCCTCTACCGCACCGGCGACCTGGTGAAGTGGCTGCCCGACGGGCGGCTGGTGTTCCTCGGCCGGGCGGACGACCAGGTCAAGATCCGCGGCTACCGCATCGAACCGGGCGAGATCGAAGCCGTGCTCACCGAGCACCCGGCGGTCGGGCAGTCGGTCGTCGTCGCTCAGGACGGCCGGCTCATCGCCTACGCCGTCCCGGTGGCCGGCCGGGACGAAGAAGCGGAGCTGGACCACGTCGGCGAGTGGCGGGAGCTGCACGAGAACGTCTTCACCGAAGCCGCTTCCGGCGGCCTGGAAGAGAACTTCACCGGCTGGAACTCCAGCTACGACGGCTCCGAGATCCCCCTCGACGAGATGCGCGAGTGGCACGCGGCCACGATCGAGCGGATCCGGTCGCTGCGGCCGAAGCGGGTGCTGGAGATCGGTGTCGGGTCGGGACTGATCCTGTCCCGGATCGCGCCGGACGCCGAGGAGTACTGGGGCGTCGACCTGTCCGAGAAGGCGATCGCGAACCTTCGGCGGGAACTCGCAGCGACGCCCTACGCGGACAAGGTCCACATCACCGCGCGCCCGGCGCACGATCTGGGTGAACTGCCGGACTTCGACACGGTGATCATCAACTCGGTCGCGCAGTACTTCCCGAGCGTCGGCTACCTCGCCGAGGTCGTCCGCACGGCCGCGGCCCGGGTCCGGCCGGGCGGCGTGGTCTTCCTCGGCGACATCCGGAACCTGCGCACCCTGCGGGCGTTCCGCACGGCGACCGAGCTGCGCCACGGCCGCCGTGACGTCGCCGCGGTGGATCAGGCCATCGCGCGTGAAGGCGAACTCGTGCTCGACCCGGACTTCTTCGCGGCACTGGCCCGCGGCCTGGACGGCTTCGACGACGTCGACCTGTGGGTGAAGCGCGGCCAGGCGCACAACGAGCTGACCCGCCACCGGTACGACGTCGTCCTGCGGAAGGCCCCGAAGCCCGGGCCGGCCGAGGAAGACGTCGTCGCGTTCGAGTCTCCGGCCCAGCTGGAACGTCTCCTCGGCGACCGTCCGGGCCGGCTGCGGGTGACCGGCGTGCCGGACGCCCGCCTGTCCGGTGAACTCGCCGCCGTCGCCGCATTGGCCGACGGCGACGCGGAAGCGGCACTGTCCGCTTTGGCCGCCCAGCCGTCCGGAGTGGATCCGGAAGAGCTGCGGGAACTCGGCGAACGCGCGGGTTACCGCGTGTATTCGGCGCCGGGGGACGCGGGCTTCCTCGAAGTCGTGTTCACCACCGGCGAGCCGGTGCGGATCCACCGCGCCCGGCCGGCCCGGGCCGCCCTGGAAGCGCTGGGGAACCACCCGGCGGGGCAGCGGGACACGAGCGCGCTGATGTCGGCCCTGCGGGCCCACGTCCGCGACCGGTTGCCGCAGTACATGGTTCCCTCGGCGTTCGTGGTCCTGGACCGGCTGCCGCTGCTCGCGTCCGGCAAGCTCGACCGCCGGGCCCTGCCCAGCCCGGACCAGCAGGCGGTCCCGGCCGGCCGGGCGCCGCGCACGCCGGTCGAAGAAGTCCTTTGCGGACTCTTCGCCGAAGTCCTCGACACCGCGTCGGTCGGCGTCGACGACGACTTCTTCGCCCTGGGCGGGCACTCGCTCATGGCGACTCGCCTGGTCGCGCGGCTGCGCGCGGTGTTCGGCGTCGAGCTGCAGGTGCGGTCGGTGTTCGAGACGCCGACGGTCGCCGGCTTGGCCGCGTTGCTGTCCACTTCAGCTGCCTCCGCCGCCCGGCCCGCGCTGGAGCGCGTCGAACCGCGGCCGGACGTGCTGCCGCTGTCGTTCGCCCAGCAGCGGCTGTGGTTCCTCCATCGCCTGGAGGGCCCGTCGGCCACCTACAACATGCCGACCGCGGTCCGGCTGACCGGCGATCTCGACGTCTCCGCGCTGAAGCTCGCCCTGTCCGATGTGGTCGGCCGCCACGAGGCCCTGCGCACGGTCTTCCCCGAGATCGACGGCGAGGCCCGGCAGCTGGTCCTCGACGACGTCACGATCCCGCTGCCGACCCGCACGGTCACCGAGACCACGCTCGCCGACGCCGTGTCGGAAACGGCCGGCGCGGTGTTCGAGCTGGAGTCCGAAATCCCCCTGCGAGCGGAACTGCTGCGGCTGGGCGCTCGTGAACACGTCCTGGTGCTGGTGTTCCACCACATCGCGTCGGACGGCTGGTCGACCGCGCCCCTGTGGCGCGACCTCGCGACGGCCTACACCGCCCGGCAGGCCGGTGAGGTTCCGCAATGGACGCCGTTGCCGGTGCAGTACGCGGACTACACGCTGTGGCAGCGCGACGTCCTCGGCGAGCCGGTCATCGAACCGCAGCTGGCCTACTGGCGTGCGGCGCTGGCGGATCTGCCGGAGCGGATCGAGCTGCCGACCGACCGGCCGCACCCGGCCGAGGCGTCCTACCGGGGCGAGCAGTTCGCCTTCGGCTGGGACGCGGAGCTCCACAGTGGACTCGTCGAGCTGGCCCGGGCCTGTGGGGCCAGCGTGTTCATGGTCGTGCACGCCGGGCTCACCGCCGTGCTCACCCGGCTCGGCGCGGGCACCGACATCCCGCTCGGCACCTCCATCGCCGGCCGGACCGACCAGGCGCTCGACGACCTCGTCGGCTTCTTCGTCAACACCTTGGTGCTGCGCGTCGACACCGGGGGCGACCCGTCGTTCCGGGACCTCGTCGCCCGCGTGCGGGACCGCAGCCTGGACGCCTACGCCCACCAGGACGTGCCGTTCGAGCGGCTGGTCGAAGCGCTGAACCCGGTGCGGTCCCTCGCGTACCACCCGCTGTTCCAGACGATGCTGGCCTGGCAGAACAACGCCGTCGCCGACCTCGCGCTGCCCGGCCTGACCGTCGCGGAGGAACCGGTCCGCACCGGCACCGCCCGCGCCGATCTGACGTTCTTCGTCGGCGAGCGGCCCGGCAGCCGGGCCGGGATCCGCGGCACGGCCGAGTACAGCAGCGACGTCTTCGACCGCGCGAGCGTCGAGACCATCCTCGACCGGCTCCGGACGCTGCTGCGGGCCGTCGTCGCCGATCCGGACACGCGGATCGGCGCGGTCGACCTGCTGACCGACGCCGAGCACGACCAGCTCGCCGCCGCCCCCGCGACGCCGCTTCCCGCGGAGACGGCCGCCGAGCTGTTTTCTGCCCAGGTCGCGCGGACCCCGGACGCTCCCGCGGTGGTGTTCGGCTCCGACCATCTCACCTACGCGGAACTCGACGCGCGAGCCACGATTCTCGCCCGGGCCCTGCTCGCTCGGGGCGCGGGGCCCGAACGCGTGGTGGCCGTGGCGCTGCCGCGGTCACCGGATCTGGTCGTCGCCCTGCTGGCGGTGCTCAAGACCGGCGCCGCCTACCTGCCGCTGGACCTGAACCACCCGGCCGAGCGCGTCGAGCTGATGCTCACCGACGCCGCCCCG
Organism: Amycolatopsis sp. NPDC028719; assembly: GCF_055565395.1. Lineage (NCBI taxonomy): Bacteria > Bacillati > Actinomycetota > Actinomycetes > Pseudonocardiales > Pseudonocardiaceae > Amycolatopsis > Amycolatopsis sp. NPDC028719. Next base: position 604,933 of record NZ_JBVHUL010000002.1, on the reverse strand, counting down.
CACCTGGTCGTCGCCGAGGAAGGCTTCGGTGACCGGCTGGTGCGACCCGGCGACACCGGTCCCGAAACGGCGTGGCCGGCAATCAGCCCGGACAACTCGGCGTACGTGATCTTCACGTCCGGCTCCACGGGCCGCCCGAAGGCCGTCGCCGGGAGCCAGCGCGCGCTGGCCAACCGGCTGCACTGGGGCCGGGACCTCGCCGAAGGCGTGCGCGTGGCCAAGAGCGCGCTGACGTTCATCGACGGCTCGACGGAACTGCTCGGCGGCCTCGTCGCGGGCGACCCCGTGGTCCTCGCCGACGACGCCACGGCCACCGACCCGCGCGCGCTCGCCGAACTCGTGCGGACGTCCGGCGCCCAGGTGCTGACCGTCGTCCCGAGTCTCCTCGACAGTTTCGCCGAGGACGCCCCGGCCGACGCGTTCGCCTCCGTGACGACCTGGATCACCAGTGGTGAGCCGCTTTCCGCCGCCCTCGCCGAGAAGGTGGCCCGGCGGTGGCCGTCGGCGAAGCTGGTCAACCTCTACGGCTGTTCCGAGGTCGCGGGCGACAGCCTCGCCCAGGTCTGCGGGCCGGTGGCGATCGGCCGGCCGATCGCGAACACCTGCGCGTATGTCCTCGACGCAGGCCTGCGGCCGGTGCCGCCGGGCGTCCGCGGCGAGCTGTACCTGGCCGGCGCCGGGCTCGCGCGGGGCTACCTCGGCCGACCGGCGCTGAGCGCGGAACGGTTCGTGGCGTCGCCCTTCGCGCCGGGGGAGCGGATGTACCGCACCGGCGACCTGGCCCGCCGCCGCACCGACGGCGCGCTCGAGTTCCTGGGCCGCGCGGACCAGCAGCTCAAGATCCGCGGGTTCCGCGTCGAGCCGGGCGAGGTCGAAGCCGTGCTGACCGCCGACGCCTCGGTGGCCCGCGCGGCCGTCGTCGCCCGCGACGGCCGGCTCATCGCGTACGTCGTGCCTTCCGGGGACCACGTCGACCCGGTGCAGCTGCGGAGGAAGCTCGCCGAGCGGCTGCCGGAGTACCTGGTGCCCTCGGCGATCGTCGTCCTGCCGGAGCTGCCGGTGAACGCCAACGGCAAGCTCGACCGCGCCGCCCTGCCCGACCCCGAGGTCCGGACCTCGGGCCGGGTCGCGCGGACCCCCGCCGAACAGGCGCTGGGCGACCTGTTCGCCGACGTCCTCGGTGTGCCGCGGGTCGGCCCGGACGACGGGTTCTTCGCCCTCGGCGGCCACTCGCTGCTGGCGACCCGGCTGGTCAGCCGGATCCGCGCGCTGCTCGGCGTCGAAGTGCCGATCCGGGCGGTGTTCGACGCACCCACCCCGGCCCGCCTGGCCGAACTCCTGGACCCGGGGCGGCAGAGCCGTCCGGCGCTGGTGCCGGTCGAACGGCCCGACGTGCTGCCGCTGTCGTTCGCCCAGCAGCGGCTGTGGTTCCTCGACCGCCTCGACGGGCTGAGCGCGACCTACAACATCCCGTGGGCGTGGGAGCTGACCGGACCGGTCGACGCCGGCGCGCTGCGGGCCGCCCTCGGCGATGTCGTCGCCCGGCACGAGGTTCTCCGGACGATCCTGGTCGAGGACCACGGCACCCCGAGCCAGGTGGTGCTGGCGGCGGGCGACGAACGCGCGCGGCCGGTGCTGGTCACCGAAACGGCGACCGACCTCGACGAGAGCGTCACCGCCGCGGCGTCGTACTGCTTCACCCTCGACGCCGAGATCCCGGTGCGCGCCACGCTCGTGTCGGCCGGGCCCGAGCGGCACGTGTTCGTGCTGCTGGTGCACCACATCGCCGGCGACGGCTGGTCGCTGCCGCCGCTGAAGCGCGACCTCGACACCGCCTACACCGCGCGCCTGCGCGGTGAGAGTCCACAATGGACGCCGCTGCCGGTGCAGTACGCGGACTACACGCTGTGGCAGCGGGAGATGTTCGGCCGCGCCGACGATCCGGACAGCCTTCTCGGCCGCCAGGCGGCGTTCTGGCGGGACGCCCTGTCCGGGATCCCGGACGAGCTGGCGCTCCCGGCGGACCGGCCACGCCCGGCCCGGTCGACCAACCGCGGCGCCGCCGTGCCGTTCACCGTGCCCGCCGACGTCCACCGGGGCCTGCGCGAGCTGGCCCACGGCAGCGACACCAGCACGTTCATGGTGCTGCAGGCGGCCCTCGCGGCACTGCTCACCCGGCTCGGCGCGGGCACCGACATCCCCCTCGGCACGCCGGTGGCCGGGCGCACCGACCACGCGCTGGAGGACCTCGCCGGGTTCTTCGTCAACACCCTGGTCCTGCGGACCGACACCGGCGGCGACCCGACGTTCCGGGAGCTGCTGGACCGCGTCCGCGAGGCCGACCTGGCGGCGTACGCCCACCAGGACCTGCCGTTCGAGCACCTCGTCGAGCTGCTCAACCCGGCCCGGTCCCTGGCCCGGCACCCGCTGTTCCAGGTCATGCTCGCGGTCTACCACTCGGGTTCGGAGCCGGAGCGGCTGCTCGGCCTCGACGCGTCCTACCGGGACACCGGGCTGCGGCAGGCGAAGTTCGACCTGTCCTTCGACCTGGTCGAAACCTCCGGTGGGCTCGAAGGTGACCTCGAATTCAGCCTCGACCTCTTCGACGAGCCGACCGCCCGGACCCTCACCGAGCGCCTGGTGCGGCTGATGGCGGCCGTCGTCGCCGACCCGGACCGGCCGTTGAGCCGGATCGACGTCCTGGACGCGGCCGAGCGGCACCGGATCGTCGCCGGGTGGGGGCGTGGCGAGCCGCTGACGACGTCCGCGCCGACGGTCGTCGACCGGCTGGCCGCGCAGGTGGCGGCGACGCCGGGCGCTACTGCGCTGAGCGACGCGTCCAGCAGCGTCACCTTCGCCGAGTTCGCGATGCGGACCGACCGCATCGCCCGCTGGCTGACTTCGCACGGTGCCGGACCCGAGAAGGTGGTCGCGCTCGTGCTGCCCCGGTCCGCGGCAGTCGTCGAGGCGATCTTCGGCGTGCTCAAGGCGGGTTCGGCCTACCTGCCGGTGGATCCGGACCAGCCGGCCGACCGGATCTCGGCGATCCTCGAGGACGCCGGTGCCGCGCTGGTGCTGACCAGCCGCGCGCTGGCTTCGCCGGTTCCGGGGGCCCTGTTCGTCGAGGACATTGTGGACACTGGGGTGGCGCTGACTCCGCCGTCGCCCGCGAACCCGGCGTACGTGCTGTACACGTCCGGCTCCACGGGCAAGCCGAAGGGCGTGGTGATCCCGCATTCCGGGCTGGCGAACCTGTTCCACAGCCACCGCGAGACGCTGTACCGCCCGGCGGTCGCGGCCGCGGGCGGGCGCCGGCTGCGGGTCGGGCACGCGTGGGCGTTCTTCTTCGACGCCTCCTGGCAGCCGCAGCTGTGGCTGCTCGACGGGCACGAGGTGCACGTCATCGACGACGACGCGCGCCGCGACCCCGACCGGCTGGCCGCGGTGGTGCGCGACCGCGGGCTCGACTTCCTGGAGCTGACGCCGTCGCACTTCGCGCAGCTGGCCGCGGCCGGGGTGGTCGAAGACGGTGAGTGCGCCCTCGGCGTCGTCGGCGTCGGCGGCGAAGCGGTGTCCCAGCCGCTGTGGGAGACGCTGCGGTCGATGCCCGGCACCGAGGCGTACAACCTCTACGGGCCCACTGAGGCCACAGTGGATGCCCTGGTCGGCCACTTCCGCGACGCCGACCGGCCGGTGATCGGCCGCCCGGTGCACAACGCCCGCGCGTACGTCCTCGACGGCGGCCTGACCCCGGTCCCGGCCGGCGTGCCCGGCGAGCTGTACCTGGCCGGCGCCGGACTGGCGCGCGGCTACCACGGCCGCCCGGCGCTCACCGCGGACCGGTTCGTCGCCGACCCGTTCGGGCCGGCGGGGGAGCGGATGTACCGCACCGGCGACCTGGTGCGGTGGCGGCCCGACGGGCAGCTCGAGTACCTCGGCCGCACCGACGACCAGGTCAAGATCCGCGGCTTCCGGATCGAACCGGGCGAGATCGAGACGGCCCTGGCCCGCCACGACGACGTCGAGCAGGCGCTCGTCGTCGTCCGCGAGGACCGGGACAAGCGCCTGGTCGCCTACACGACTCCGGCGACCGCGGATCCCGCGCGGCTGCGGGAGTTCGCCGCCCGGTCGCTGCCGGAGTACATGGTGCCGGCGGCGATCGTGCCCCTGGACGCGTTCCCGGTGACGCCCAACGGGAAGCTCGACAAGGCCGCCCTGCCGGTACCCGGGTACGAGACGCGGGGCCGGGCACCCGAAACACCCTTGGAGAAGACCCTCTGCGAAATCTTCGCGGAGGTCCTGGACGTGGGCACCGTGGGTGCCGACGACGACCTGTTCACCCTCGGCGGGCATTCCCTGCTGCTGGTGGTCCTGCGCAACCGGATCGCCGAGTGGACCGGGACCGAGCTCCCGATCGCCGAGTTCTTCCGCACCCCGACCGCGGCCGGGCTCGCGGCCCTGCTGACTGAGACACGAGGAAACTGATGCAGCGCACCCTGATGAACGCCAAGATCCACCGCGCCACGGTGACCCAGGCCGATCTGCACTACGTCGGGTCCCTGACCATCGACGCCGACCTGATGGCCGCCGCGGACATCGTCGAAGGCGAGCAGGTCCAGGTCGTCGACATCACCAACGGCGCGCGGCTGGAGACCTACGCGATCACCGGCGAGGCCGGGACCGGCGTGATCGGCATCAACGGCGCGGCCGCGCACCTGGTGCACCCCGGCGACCTCGTCATCATCATCACCTACGCCCAGGTCGACGAGGCCGAGCGCGCCGGGCACCGGCCGCGCGTGGTGCACGTGGACGCGGACAACCGCCAGGTCCACCTGGGCCACGACCCCGCGGAGCCGGTTCCTGGCGCGGAAGCCCAGTTGTCCGGTCGGAAGTGACGCGGGTGGGGGTGGACACAGGACGGTCGCGGTGGTTGCTTTTGGCAGGCTCGCCTAAATAAGGTGTGCCTATCCTAAAAGCTTGCGAGAGGTTCTCATGTCGGTGTTTCAAGGCGGTGCCGGGCTCAGCCGGCGAGGATTCCTGATCGGGACGGGCGGTCTCGCCGCGGCCGCGGCGCTCACCGCCTGCGGCAGCGGTGACGACAAGCCGGCGGCCGCCGCTTCCGGGCCGTGGGAGTTCACCGACGACCGGAACCAGAAGGCGGCGCGCGACCAGCGCCCGTCCCGCGTCGTGGCCTACGTCAGCTCCGCGGCCGCGCTGTGGGACTACGGCGTCCGCCCGGTCGGCGTGTTCGGCCCGCAGAAGACGGCCGACGGCGGCAAGGAGATCCAGGCCGGCAACATCGACCTGAACGCCGTGACGTCGATCGGCAACGCGTGGGACGACTTCAGCATGGAGAAGTTCGCCGCGACGAAGCCGGACCTGGTGATCACCGGGCTCACCGGCGCCAAGCCGACCGACCTGTGGGTGCTCAAGGACGACCTCGGCCCCAAGGTGCAGCAGGTCGCGCCGATCGTCGCGATGTCGGAGTACAAGGTCACGCTGCCGAAGGTGATCGAGCGCTACGAGCAGCTCGCCGTGGCCCTCGGTGGCGACGGGAACTCCGCCGCCATCAAGAAGGGCAAGGAAGACTTCCAGAAGGCGTCCGACGACCTGAAGGCGGCCGTCAAGGCCAAGCCGGGCCTCAAGGTCCTCGTGGTGTCCAGCGACAAGGACAACCTGTACGTCTGCAAGCCGGAGTTCTTCGCGGATCTCGCGTACTACCGCGACCTGGGCCTGGACATCGTCAACGGCGCCGGCTCGGACGACTACTTCGAGACGCTCAGCTGGGAGCAGGCCGGCAAGTACCCGGCCGACCTGATCCTCACCGACAGCCGCACGTACGCGCTTTCGCGTCAGCAGCTGGCGGCGATCCCGACGTGGGCGCAGCTGCCCGCGGTCAAGGCGAACCAGCTCGCCGACTGGTCGACCGAACCCCGGTTCAACCCGGTGCTCGCGGCCCCGGTCATCCAGAAGCTGACCGAGGTCGTCAAGGGCGCCCGCACGGACATCACCGCCTGAGGAGGCTGGGCATGACCAACCCGTTCGAAGACCCGTCCGGAACGTACCTGGTGCTGGTCAACGCGGAAAACCAGCACAGCCTGTGGCCGGAGTTCGTGGAGGTCCCGGCCGGCTGGACGGTCGCCTTCGGCCCGGCCGGCCGCCAGGAGTGCCTGGACCACGTGGAAGCGAACTGGACGGACATGCGGCCCAAGTCCCTGGCCGACGCCATGGACACCTGACCCTTCCCCCGCACGACACGCCGGGAGCCAGAAGGCTCCCGGCGTGTCGTCCGTCCATCACGAGTGATGCCCCCTCAATCACGAGTGATGCCCCTTCAATCACGAGTGATGCCTCTTCAATCACGCGAACCGACCCGCCAGGTACGCGAACCGACCCGCCAGGTACGCGAACCGACCCTCTGGGGACCGTGATCAGAACGCCGGCACGCGTGATTCCCGGGTCGATACGCGTGATCAGAGGGACGACACGGCGTCAGGCTCGCTGACCCGACCACGCCGCCCAGAGCTTCGCGTACCGGCCGCCCGCGGCCACGAGGTCGTCGTGCGTGCCGGACTCCACCACGGCGCCCGCGTCGAGGACCACGACCCGGTCGGACGCCGCCGCCTGGGTGAGGCGGTGCGCCACCACCAAGGCCGTCCGGCCCTCCAGGGCCGCCGCGGCCGCCGACTCCAGGACCCGCGAGCCGGCGCTGCCGGCCTCCGCCGTGGCCTCGTCGAGGATCGCGATCGGCGGGTCGGCCAGCACCAGCCGGACCAGCGCGAGCTGCTGGGCCTGGGTCACCGTCAGCTGGTGGCCGCCTTCGCCGACCACCGTGTCCAGCCCGGACGGCAGACTGTCCACCCAGGACAGTGCGCCCACCTTCGCCAGCGCCGCCCGCAGGTCCGCGTCGGACGCCGACGGGCGCGCGAGGCGGAGGTCTTCGGCCAGCGGGCCGGCGAATACGTGGACCTCCTGGCTGATCAGCGCGACCGTCCGGCGTGTGGCCTCCGGCCCGAGCTCCTCCAATGCCACCCCGCCGAGCGTCACCGAACCCGACGACGGCTGGTGGATCCCGGCGATCAGCTTGGCCAGCGTCGTCTTCCCGGCCCCGCTCGCGCCGACCAGCGCCACCCGCTCGCCGGGGGAGACGTCGAGGTCGACGTCGCGCAGCACCGGGTGACCGTCCACATAGGAGTAACCGGCCGCCGCCGTCTTCACCGACGCGTCGACCGGCCGCGCCGGCCGCGAAGGCGACGCCTCGGCGGGCAGGTCGGCCACGCCGATCAGGCGCGCGAGGCTGGCCGCGGCCGCCTGCGCGTCGTCGACCAGGGCCAGTGCCGTCGTGATCGGCCCGAACAGGCTGTGGAAGTACAGCGCCGCGGCGGTCGCCACGCCGACCGTGACCGCGTCCGCCCCGACCAGCAGGAACCCGACGGCCAGCACGGCGGACAGCCCGACGAACTCCGCCAGGTTGAGCCGCGCGTAGAACCGCGTCACCAGTCGGATCCCGCGCAGCGCCAGGTCGACGGCCGTGTCGGACCGCTGCCGCACCCGCTCCAGGTGCGCGTCCGCCAGCCGGAACGCCCGGACGGTCTTCGCGCCGCCGATGGTGTCGAGCAGCTGCTGCTGTTGCGCGCCGACGGCCTCGCGCTGGCTCGCATACAGCGGCTTCGCGCGCGGCACGTACCAGCGCACCGTCCACAGCTGGATCGGCACGGCGACCAGCGCGGCCAGCAGGAACCGCCAGTCCAGGACGGCCAGCGCGCCCAGCGTCAGCACGACCGTCAGCACCGAGCGGCCCAGCTCGGGCAGCGCCTGCCGGACGCCTTCCGCGACGACCGAGACGTCGTTCGTCACGCGCGCGGTGAGGTCGCCGGACCCCGCCCGCTCGAGCTGGTCGAGCGGCAGGCCGAGGGCCCGTTCGACGAAGCGTTCGCGCAGCTCGGCCAGGATCGTCTCGCCCAGCCGCGCCACCAGCGACACGCCGATCGCGGTCGCGATGGCCTGCCCGACCGCGACGAGGACCAGTGCGACGACCGGCGTGAGCAGCTCGGCCGCCGGCCGCCGCGTCGCGACGAGGTCGACGACCCGGCCGAGCAGGGGTGCGGTGAGCAGCCCGATCGCGGTGGCCGCGACCAGCATCGTGAACGCGGCCGCGGCGCGGCCCTTCGACCGGCCGGCCAGTTCGCCGACGACGGCGCGGATCCGGCGGCCGTCGGCCACGGGGAGGAGTTCACGGGTCATGACAGCACCGCCGCCCGGTAGTCGGCGCGACCGGCCAGGTCGGCGTGGCTGCCTTCGCCCGTGATCCGCCCGTCGTCGAGCAGGACGACGCGGTCGGTCGCGGCGAGCAGCGCCGGGCTGGTGGTCACGAGGATGGTCGTGCGGCCGCGCCGCAGTTCGGCCAGGCCCGCGGCGATGCGGGCCTCGGTGACGGTGTCGACGGCGGTCGTCGGGTCGTGCAGCACGAGCACCGGCGCGTCGACGGCCAGCGCGCGGGCGAGCGCGACCCGCTGCCGCTGCCCGCCGGAGAGCGACCGCCCGCGTTCGGTGACTTCGGTCGCGACGCCGTCGGGCAGCGCGCCGGCCACCTCGTCGACGGCGGCCGCGGTCATCGCTTCTTCGGTGAGCGGCCCGGTTCCGAAGTTCTCGGCGACGGTCCCGGCGAACAGGTCCGCGTCGTGCGCGGCCACCAGCACGACCTCGCGGACGCGGCTCGGGTCCACAGTGGACAGGTCAACCGCGTCGACCGACACCGAGCCGGTCGCGGGGTCGGCGGCGCGGCCGAGGCAGTCCAGGAGGTCGGTCGCGGCCGCGGGGTCGGTGGCGACGACGCCGAGCAGCTCGCCCGGGCGGGCCTCGAAATCGACGTCACGCAGTGCGCCCCGGCTGAGCGCGGACAGCCGGACGTGCCCCGCGGCCGGAGCCGGGATCGTGGCCTCGCCGGCGTCGACGGCGGACGGCGCGTTCAGCACGTCGGCGATCCGCCCGGCCGACGCGCGGCCCTGCGCGAGCTCGCCGTTGACCCACGAGAAGATCGAGAACGGCGTGATCAGGTACTGCGCCAGGCCGACCGCGGCGACGAGGTCGCCGACGCTGATGTCGCCCGCCGCCGCGAGGTTCCCGCCGACGAGCGCGACGACGGCGATGAAGATGCCGGTCAGTGCGAGCAGCGCGCCGTTGTGCCAGGCCTGGGCGCGCGCCGCGCGCAAGGTGGCTCGCAGCGAGTCCTGGCTGGTGCGGCGGTAGCGGTCGACGGCGGCGCGTTCGGCGCCGACGCCCTTGAGCACGCGCAGCCCCGCGACGAGGTCGGTCGCGATGCCGGAGGCGAAGGCGGAGCGCTCCTGTTCGGCCTCGCTGCGGCGTTCGAGCGGCTTGCCGATCAGGTGCGCCAGGTACAGCATCGGCGGCGTGCCGAGCAGCACGAGCAGGCCGAGCGGGAGGCTCATGGTCAGCAGCACGGCGGCGCTGACCAGCAGCCCGGCCAACCCGGCGACGCCGAACGGCAGGACGCCGTTGACCTGGCCGACCCGCTTCGCGTCCGACGTCCCGATGCTGACGAGCTCGCCCGCGAGGTTGCCGGCCTCGGCGCCGCCGCCGGGGTGCAGCACGCGGCGGCCGACGTCGAGGCGCAGGTCGTGGGCGGCGCGTTCGGCGGCGCGCTCGCCGAAGCGGGCGCCGAGGCGGTAGCTGGTCGACAGCGCGGCGAACAGCACGGCCAGCACCGCCAGCCAGAAGACCAGCGTGCCCACCGAGCCGCCCGCGACGGCCTGGTCGATCACCACACCGATCACCACCGGCACCAGCGCTTCGCCGCCCTGGTGGCACGCGGTCAGCAGCGAAGCGAGCGCCACCGATCGTCGTTGCCCGGTGATCGAACGACGGAGGACTTCCCGTCCGGTCGTGCTCACCCGCGCCTCCCTGTCCTGTCGTGGGATAGGTAAGGCTAGTCTAAGTAAACGAGTTACGGGAACACGGTCGGCTTCGTCTCATTTCCCTCGGCCGCCGGTTCTCCGAAGCGGGCCAGCGCGAGCGCGGCCGCGACGGCGAGGGCGAACCCGGCGATCGCGACGACGGCGAACCCGGGCCGGGTCCGGTCGCCGAGGACGAGCACACCGACCAGCGACGGGAAGACGGTCTCGCCGAGCACCATCATCGCGGTCGAGGTGGTGACGCTGCCGCGTTGCAGCGCCGTCGCGTAGAACAGCATCGCCATCCCGCCCGCGACGGCGACGGTGTAGGTGGCCGGATCGGTGAGCAGGTCCAGCGGAGCGAGGCTGGGGATGATCCGCCCGGCGATGGCTACGACGCCGAAGCTGAGCCCGGCGACGAGCCCGAGCGCGGGCGTCCTGATGCGACGGCTCGCCTTGCCGGCCGCGATCCCGGCGGCGGCCAGCACGACGACGGCCCCGATCAGCCCGAGGCGGAAGCCGAGCCCGACCGGGTCGGAGCCCTCGCTCTCGGCGGCCGCACCGAGCAGTCCGAGCCCGGCGCACACGACGGCGACGGCCGCCCATTCCCTTCGGCCGAGCCGGATCCCGAGGAACCGCGCGGCGACCGCGGTCACGGCGAGGCTCGCGGCGAGCGCGGCCTGCACGACGAACAGCGGCAGGACGTGCAGCGCGGCGATCTGCGCGACGAACCCGAGCACGTCCAGCGAGAGGCCGACCACGAACTTCCACTGGCCGAGGACGCGGACGAGCAGCTTCGGATCGACCCCGCCGGTACCGGTGTCTTCGGTCGCCTGGGCGGCGACCGACTGCATCACCGAAGCGACGCCGTACGCGATTGCGGCGCCGAGGGCGCAGAGCAGTCCCCACCACATGCCGATCACTCTATTTTGTCGGACCCGTGCGGTACTTTCCGGTCATGTCGAACACGAGTTCGAAGACGCACCGGTCCTGGCCGGCCCGCCTGGCGTGGGACGAGCTGCGCCTCCAGCTGGACTTCCTGCAGTTCCTCCGCGCGACGGCGGTGAACAAGCTGGCCGGCCTGTCGGTTTCGCAGGCCGCGGCCACCCCGTTCCCGACATCGCCGCGGTTGAGCGCGCTGGGGGTGGTGAAGCACCTGACGGCGGTCGAGCGGTGGTGGCTGTCGATCGAGGCCGGGGGAGCGGACCTGCCGTCGCTGTGGGCGGGATCGCCGGACCCGAGCTGGGACCTGGCCGCGGACGACACACCGGCTTCGGTCGTGGCGGCGTACAAGGCCGAGTGGGCCCGGTCGGAGAAGTCGCTGCGCCGACTGGGCCCGGACGACCGGACGCGGCGGCGATCGGAGTTCACGGTCCGCTGGGTGGTGGCGCACGTCGTGCAGGAGACGGCGCGGCACGTGGGGCACTTGGATCTGCTGCGGGAGCTGGCCGACGGGGAGGTGGGTGAGTGAGGGGGTTGGTGGGGTTGTTCCGGGCCGAGGCGGTGGCCGGGTGAGGTGGCTTGCGGCTTGCGGTTCGCGAAATCCGCGTGACGGCCCGGCTAACCTGGGTTCGTGGCCGTCGTCGCGGGTTACCGCCGATTTACCAGCCCCCTGGCCCTTCGCGGGTGCCAGTGGGGTTCCGGTGCCATGTCCGCGGTCGGCGCTGCCTGAAACGCATCGCCCTCGCGGTTCCGGCCCTTCGCAGAGGCCGGCCGGTCGTGACCGGTCTCAGCGTCGAACCGAACCTCGCCTGGTGTCCGGGCCAGGGGGAGCACCTTCGCTCACCCACCCGTTCACCCAGGAGGTTCCGCCATGCCCGAACTGCTCACCCCCGCCCAGCTCACCCGCGACCTCGCCGTCCGCGATCTCACCGATCCCGCGGCCGGGCCGCACGCCCTCCAGCGAGTCGTCGAGCTGGCTGTCGCGGCCGCCCGGGGACCGCGCACCGAAGTCCGGTGGTGGCGCGGCGATCGGATCGTCACCGTCGCCGACAACTACGACAACCTCGGCTACGACCCCGCCGACGTCACCCGCGACGCGCGCTACACCCGCTACGTCGACCCGGACCACGTGCTGCGCAGTCACTCCAGCGCCATGGTCCCGGCCGCGCTGCGGGCGCTCAAAGCGTGCCCGGCCGACGACGTCCTGCTCGTCTGCCCGGGCGTCGTCTACCGGCGCGACAGCATCGACCGGCTCCACACCGGTACCCCGCACCAGCTCGACCTCTGGCGGATCACCCGCACCGAAAAGACCGACCTGGGACAACTCGTGGCCGCCCTCGTCGAGAAGCTCCTGCCGGGCCGCCGGTGGCGGCTCGAACCCCGCCGTCATCCGTACACAGTGGACGGCGCGCAGCTCGACGTCGACCGGGACGGCGAGTGGGTCGAGATCGCCGAATGCGGTCTCGCCCACCCGGCCGTCCTCGCCCGCGCCGGCCTCGGCACCGGCTGGTCCGGGCTCGCCCTCGGCATGGGCCTCGACCGGGTGCTGATGCTGCTGAAGGGCATCCCGGACGTCCGCCTGCTGCGGTCACCGGACCCGGCCGTCGCCGCGCAGCTCACCGACCTCGCGCCGTACCGGCCGGTCTCGGCCCTGCCGCCGGTGCGCCGCGACCTCTCCATCGCGGTCGCGGCCGACGACCGTGCGGAGGACCTCGGCGACCGCGTCCGCACCGCCTTGGGCGACGACGCCGACCTCGTCGAGTCGGTCGAGATCGTCCAGGAGACGCCGTGCGCGCGGCTGCCGCCTCAGGCCCTGGCCCGGCTCGGCGCCACCGAAGACCAGAAGAACCTCCTGATCCGGATCACCCTGCGCCCGCTGGATACGACCCTGTCGGATCGTGAGGCGAACGTCCTGCGCGACCGCGCGTACGCCGCCCTGCATCAGGGGTCAGGCTCGCAGCCCGCGGAGAGCGAGCGCGGCGAAGCGCCGTGAAGCAACGACACGCGCGGCCGGTGACGGCGCCTGGATGCCGCTATTGGCCCTGACCACCAGGAACACGTCGTCCAGGACGACGTCGGGGCGCAGTTCACCGGCGTCCTGCGCGCGGCGGATCAGCTCCGCGATGGACCGCGTCGCCCGGGCACGGTCCGCGGTGAAGTCGATCGCGTGCGGGAACGTCGAGGTGAAGGCCGCGGTGAAGCCCCGGTCGCGCGCATGCAGCTCGCAGAGCTTCTCGACCACCGAGGCGAACCCGCGCCACGGATCGGGGTCGGCCAGGCCTTCGTCGACGATGGCGTAGCACGCCCGCATCTGATCCTCGAACGCCGCGGTGACCAGCAGTTCCTTGGTCGGGAACCGGCGGTACAGGGTGGCCGGCCCGACCCCGGCGCGCCGGGCGATCACGCGCATCGGCACGTCCAGGCCGTCGGTGGCGAACACAGCGCGGGCGGCGTCGAGGATGCGCTCGCGGTTGTCGCGGGCGTCCGAGCGCAGCAGGTGAGGCAAATGATCGGCCACGCTCTCACTTTAGCCAAACGGACGCCGGCGTCCACTACCGTCGGGCCCATGAAAGCGGTTGCGGTACAGACATTCGGGGCCCCTGAAGGCCTCACGGTCATCGACCTCCCGGACCCCGACCCGGGCGCCGGAGAGGTGCTGATCGCCACCGAGGCGATCGGTGTCGGCGGGGTCGACGCCGTCATCCTCAGCGGCGCCCTCGCCACCTACGGCTTCCGGTCCGGCCACGTCCTCGGCCGCGAAATCGCGGGTACCGTGACGGCGGCCGGTGACGGCGTCGACCCGGCGTGGCTCGGCCGGCGCGTGTGGGCGTTCACCGGCGGCGGTGGTGGTGGTTACGCCGAGCAAGCCGTCGCCCCCGTGGAGACGCTCGTCCCCCTGCCGGAGCCGCTGACCCCGATCGACGCGGTGACGCTCGGCAGCTCCGGCGTGGTGGCGCACTTCGCGCTACGCCAAGCCCACTTCACCCCGGGCGAGTCGGTGCTGGTCCGCGGCGCGGCCGGCGGGATCGGGATCATGACCGTCCAGCTCGCGACCGGCGCCGGCGCGACCGCGGTCACGACGTCGTCGCCGGAGCGCGGGCAGCGGCTGCGCGAACTCGGCGCGACGCACGTCCTGAACCGCGCCGGCGACGGCCCGGACACCTACGACGTCATCGTCGACGTCATCGCCGGCCCGGGGCTGCCCGGGTTCATCACCAAGCTGAAGCCGAACGGTCGCATGGTGGCGGTCGGCGTGGTCGCCGGCGAGCCGCCGGCCGACTTCGGCAAAGAGCTGATCACGGCGTTCCGGAAGTCGCTGTCGTTCGCGACGTTCAGCGCCGACACGATCCCCTGGGCCGACCGGCGCGCGGCGATGGCGGGCGTGTTCGCCGCGGCGAACAAGGGAGAGCTGACCTCGGTCGTGCACGAGGTGCTCCCGCTGGAGCAAGCGGTACTGGCGCACCGGAAGATGCAGGCCGGGGAGGTGTTCGGGAGGATCGTGCTGACCCCGTCGGAAAGCTGACCCGTAGGGTGTGGCCATGGCAGATCGGCTCTACTTCCGGCAGCTGCTCGCGGGGCGGGACTTCGCCGTCGGCGACCCGGTCGCGACGCAGATGGTGAACTTCGCCTACCTCATCGGCGACCGGGACACCAAGGAAGCGGTGATCGTCGACCCGGCCTACGCCGTGCAGGACCTGCTCGACGTCCTCGACGCCGATGGCATGCGGCTCACCGGCGTGCTCGCCACGCACCACCACCCCGACCACGTCGGCGGCGCGATGATGGGGTTCGAGCTGCCCGGGATCGCCGAGCTGCTCGCGATCCGGCCGGTGCCGATCCACGTCAACGGCGCCGAAAGCGAATGGGTCCGCCGCGTGACCGGGGTCGAGGACACCGACCTGCGCGCGCACGACCACGACGACGTCCTCGAGGTCGGGTCGATTCCCGTGCGGATGCTGCACACCCCCGGCCACACGCCCGGCAGCCAGTGCTTCCTCGTCGAGGACAAGCTCGTCTCCGGCGACACGCTCTTCCTCGAAGGCTGCGGCCGCACCGACTTCCCCGGCGGCGACGCCGACGAGATCTACCGCAGCCTGCAGGCCCTCGCCGGCCTGCCCGGCGACCCCGTCGTCTACCCCGGGCACCAGTACTCGGCCGAACCGTCGGCCGCGCTGTCCGACGTCAAGCGCACCAACTTCGTGTACCGGCCGCGGTCGCTCGACGAGTGGAAGGTCATGTTCGGCGGCTGATCAAGGGCGTTCCACGGGCTGAAACACCGCTATTTCACGGACTGGGCACCGATTGACTTTGCCCGGCCGGGGCTCGACTGTCGGGATCACGCAAGCCCGAACATCCCCGTCCCCGGGAGAAATCCGTGTCGATTTCCACCACGGGCGTGCTTCCGCGCGCCCGGAAACGCGCCGAAGGGCCGCCGCGCCGGACGGTGCGCCGGCCCGACCTGCGGCGCTGGATCAGCCCGGTGGCGCTCGTCGCCGCCTGGCAGATCGCGAGCGCCACCGGCGTCCTGCCGCCCGACAAGCTCAGTTCACCGTGGACGGTGGTGCAGGCCGGCGTCGAAGTCGCGCGCAGCGGCGAACTCGGGACCGCGTTCGCCGTGTCGCTCGGGCGCGTCGGCGCCGGGTTCGCGATCGGCGCCGTCATCGGTGTCCTGCTGGGCATCGTCTCCGGGCTTTCCCGCTGGGGCGAAGCGCTGGTCGACCCGCCCGTGCAGATGCTGCGCACCTTGCCGTTCCTGGGCCTGATCCCGCTGTTCATCCTGTGGTTCGGCATCGGCGAGAAACCAAGATCGTGCTGGTCGCGCTCGGCGTGGCCTTCCCGCTCTACCTGAACGTCCACTCGGGAATCCGCGGCGCGGACCCCAACCTCGTCGAGGCTTCGCGGGCGCTCGGCTTCAGCCGCACGGAACGGCTCTGGCACGTCATCCTCCCCGGCGCGTTGCCGCAGGCGCTCGTCGGGCTGCGGCAGTCGCTCGGGCTCGCGTGGCTCGCGCTGATCGTCGGCGAGACGGTGAACGCCGACGCCGGGGTCGGCTACCTCATCACCAACGCGCGGGAGTTCCTGCGCACCGACGTCGTGGTCGTCGGCCTCGTCCTGTACGCCGTGCTCGGCCTCGTCACCGACGCGCTGGTCCGGCTGCTCGAACGGAAGGTGCTGCGATGGCGCACCCGGTAGCCGAGGTCCGGGACCTCACCAAGCGGTTCGGGGACCGGACCGTCCTCTCCGGCCTCGACCTGACCGTCGACCGCGGCGAGTTCGTCGCCCTGCTGGGCCGCAGCGGATCGGGCAAGTCGACGCTCCTGCGCGTGCTGGGCGGTCTCGACGACGACGTCGACGGCCGCGCGGACGTGACCGGCACCGTCTCGGTCGCCTTCCAGCAACCCCGGTTGCTGCCGTGGCGGAAGGTCTGGCGCAACGTCGTCCTCGGCCTGCGTCAGGACGGCGTCGCGAAGTCCCGCAACCGCGCGCTGGCCGAGAAGGCGCTCGGCGAGGTGCACCTGGCCGACCACGCCGACGACTGGCCGCTCACCTTGTCCGGCGGCGAGGCCCAGCGCGTCTCGCTGGCCCGTGCCCTGGTGCGCGAACCCGATCTCCTGCTGCTGGACGAGCCCTTCGGCGCGCTCGACGCGCTCACGCGGATCGCGATGCACGGGCTGGTCCAGGACCTCTGGCAGCGCCACCAGCCGGGCGTGCTGCTGGTGACCCACGACATCGACGAGGCCCTGCGGCTCGCCGGCCGGGTCCTGGTGCTCGACGGCGGGCGGATCGTGGCCGAGCACCGGCCGCGCGAAGCCGACCACGACGACCTCCGCCGGCGCGTGCTGGCGGACCTGGGAGTGACCGAAGATGCAGTGGCGTAAGGGAATCGCCGTCGTCGCGACGGCGCTGGTGCTGACCGGGTGCGGCTCGGCGACGGGCTCGGACCCGGGACCGGCCGCCGTGCCGGGCCCGGTGAGCGCGGCCGACCTGGCGAAGGTGACGCTGAAGGTCGGCGACCAGAAGGGCGGCGTGAAGTCGCTGCTCACCGCGGCCGGCCAGCTCGACGGCACGCCGTACAAGATCGAGTGGTCCACCTTCACCTCGGGGCCGCCGCTGCTCGAAGCGGCTTCGGCGGCGGCGATCGACCTCGGGCGCGTCGGCAACACGCCGCCGATCTTCGCCGCCGCGGCGAAGGCCAAGATCGCGGTCGTCAGCGTCGCGCGCAGCAACGTCGAGCGGGAGACGATCCTCGTCCCGCCCGATTCGCCGCTGACGGACGTCGCCTCGCTGAAGGGCAAGACGGTCGGGGTCGCGAAGGGCAGTTCCGCGCACGGCCAGCTGCTGAACACGCTGCACAAGAACGGACTGTCCACGAAGGACATCAAGGTGAGCTTCCTGCAGCCGTCCGAGGCCTACGCGGCGTTCACCCAGCACACGATCGACGCGTGGGCGATCTGGGACCCCTACACCGCGCAGGCCCAGATCGAGGCCAAGGCACGGGTGCTCGCCGACGGGCGGGGCGCGTCCAACGGGCTGGCCTTCGAAACCGCGAGCACCGCGGCGCTGGCCGACCCCGGCAAGAACGCGGCGATCCGCGACTTCGTGATCCGGGTGGTCAAGGCCCAGAAGTGGGCCTACACGCACCGCTCGGAATGGGCGGCGGCGTGGGCCAAGGAGACCGGGCTGAAGCCCGAGGTCGCTCAGAAGGCCGTGGACGCGGGCCGTGACCGGCCGATCGCGCTGGACGACTCCGTGGTGGCCTCCGAACAGCAGCTCGCGGACGCCTTCACCGACGAGAAGACGCTGCCGGGCAAGGTGGACTTCGCCGCGTTCGCCGACCGGCGGTTCGCCTCCGGCCTGGATCAGGCGAGGAGCAACGGATGAGCATCAGGCTGCACTGGTTCCTGCCCACCAGCGGCGACGGCCGCACGATCGTGGAACGCTTCCACGCCAACCGGTCCCAGGGCCCGTCGGCGCAGCGCGAACCCGACCTCGACTACCTCGCCCAGGTCGCCCGCGCCGCCGAACGCCAGGGCTTCGAAGGCGTCCTGACCCCGACGGGCACGTGGTGTGAGGACGCCTGGCTCACCACGGCCGCGCTGATCCGCGAGACGACCCGGCTGAAGTTCCTGGTCGCGTTCCGCCCCGGCGTCCTCTCCCCGACGCTCGCGGCGCAGATGGCGGGCACCTTTCAAAGACTGTCGAACGGCCGCGTGCTGCTCAACATCGTCACCGGTGGCGACACCGTGGAGCAGCGGCGGTTCGGCGACTGGCACGACCACGACGCCCGGTACGCGCGCACGGACGAGTTCCTCACCATCGTCCGCGGCGTCTGGTCCGGGCAGCCGTTCACCTTCGAAGGCGAGCACCTGCGCGTCGAAGGCGCGACGACGCTGGCCGCGCCGGACCCGGTGCCGCCGATCTACTTCGGCGGCTCGTCGCCGGCCGCGCTGCCGGTCGCGGCCCGGCACGCCGACGTCTACCTGACCTGGGGGGAGCCGCCCGCGCAGGTGGCCGAGAAGATCGGCAAGGTCCGCGAGCTGGCCGGCGACCGGCCGGTCCGGTTCGGCGTCCGGCTGCACACGATCTCTCGCGACACCTCGGCCGAAGCGTGGGCGGAGGCGCAGAAGCTCCTCGACGCGCTGAGCCCGGAGCAGGTCGCCAAGGCGCAGGCGCAGCTCGCGGCGAGCGAGTCGGTCGGGCAGCAGCGGATGGTCGCCCTGCACGGCGGCCGGACCGACGGCGGCGTCCGCGGGCTGGAGATCCACCCGAACCTGTGGGCCGGCGTCGGCCTGGTCCGCGGCGGCGCCGGGACCGCGCTGGTCGGCAGCCACAGCGAGGTCGCCGACCTGCTCGAGGAGTACCACAGCGTCGGCGTCACCGAGTTCGTCCTGTCGGGCTACCCGCACCTCGAAGAGGCGTACTGGTTCGGCGACGGCGTGCGGCCCGAGCTGGCCCGGCGCGGGCTGATCAAGGAGGTCTAACCCCAGCGGGTCGAGGCGTAGACGACGATGTTGTCGCGATAGGACCGTTTCGCCGCGTCGAAGCTGCCGCCACAGGTGATGAGCCGCAAGGCGCTGCCCGGCGCCGGCCCGTAAACCGCGTCGGTCGGGAAGGCGTTCTTCGGGTAGCGCTGGACGGCGTCCACGACGAACCGGGTCTCCTGGCCGTCGGAGCGCGCGACGAACACTTGGTCACCGTCGCGCAGGTCGCGCAGCCGGAAGAACGGCGCCGGCCCGGAACGGGAGTCCACGTGCGCGGCGATCACCGCCGGCCCGGGGTCTCCCGGCACCGGGCCGGCGGCGTACCAGCCGACGTCTTCGAAGCGTCCAGGCGCTTGGAGCTCGTGGTCGGCATCGAGCCCGAGCGGGACGAGCGCGGGCGCGTCCACGCCGATGGCGGGGATCCGCAGCCGCACCGGGCGGACGTCGGCGGCCGGGGGCAGCGGCTGTGGCCCGCTCGCCACCGGCGCCGGCGGAACCGAGGACGAGGATGGAACCGGGGGCGGGGTCGCCGAGCAGCCCGCGGCCAGCAGGACCGCGACGAGCAGCGCGCCGAGGTCAGCGCGCACGGACCAGCCGGCGTCCGAGCACGAACGCGGCCAGCAGCCCGGCAGCGGCGAACGCCGGCCAAGGCGGCAGGCCGGACGACGGCGCCGTGCCGCCGCCACCGGTCTCGACGCCCAGCTTCGGCGGTTCGGGCAGCGAACCGCCGTCGGAGATCGGATTCGCCTTGAGCGCCCCGGCGTTCTCGGTGACCAGCAGCGTCGTGGACGTCCCGGCCTTGACGTCGACGTCGGCGGTGGACTTCACCGAGCCACCGGACAGCCGCAGCGGCCAGCGTCCTTGCGGAACGTCCACATAGGACGACGTCTGGCCGTAGGGCGCGTCCTCGGCGAGTGAGACACCCTGCGGGCCTTCGACGCTGACCGGCGCGATCGCCGCCGACCCTTCGACCACCCGGATCCGGCCCTTGCCCGCACCCGGCGCGGTGAGGTCGTCGGTGACCAGGTCGCCCTTGAGCGTGCCGTCCGGGCCGTTCGCGAAGACCAGCAGCGAGTAGGCGCTGCGCTCGGCGACGTCGATCGTCGCCGACAGTGCCGGCGGGGTGCCGGCCGCGGCGTCGGCGGGCCGCATCGACAGCGTGTACTTGCCCGGGCCGAGCGAGGAGTACGGGGTGACCGCGCCGTAGCCGGCCTTGCGGATGACGACCTTTTCGGCCTGGCCGAACGGCGCGAAGTAGATGTCGACCGGTGGGACCTGGGGAGAGAGGTGACCGACCCGGATCCAGCCGACGCCCGGGCCGGGGGCGGTCGCCGCTTCGGCCGTGACCGGCGTCAGCGCGACGAGGAGGAGGGCCGCGGCGGTCAGCCCGCCGGGTCTGAGCAATCGCCGGGGGAGAGTGCGCATCGGAGGGCCTTTCGCTGGTCAGGGGGAGGAGAAGGGGACGAGCAGTCCGGGGGGCGCGAACAGCGGATAGGTGACCAGCACGCCGCCGCCGGTCCGGGCGACCGACGAGGGGCGGAACAGGTCGCGCTGGCCGGTGTAGAACGCGGCCGCGCCGTCTTCGCCGCCGGTCAGCAGGACCCGGCGGCGGGGTTGCCCGGCGGGGTCTTCGCCGGGGACCTCGGGGAACGCCGCGACCCGGACCGGTTCCAGGGCCGCGAGCGCGGCGATCGTCGCGATCAGCCGGGGGTCGACGCGGCCCGCGCGGAGCTGGGCGGCGGCGTCCGGGGCGAAGGTGATGCGGGCCGACGCCTGGAGGGCCTCGCCGGCGTGGGCGCGCGCCGACGACTCCGACGGCGCGGCCGGGTCGGCCGGCGGCAGGCCGAGACGCGAGACGGTGACACGGCGCTCGCCGGTGCCGAACACCGCGGTCGCGCCGGCGTTGTCGAAGGCGGCTTCGAGGGCCGGATAGCGGCTGCGGAGGTCGGTCGCGTCGTCCGCGAAGACGGCCCACTCGGCGAGCGGGCAGGCGGCCGCGCACGCGGCGGGCGCGACGAGCATGCCGGTCGGCCAGCCGGCCTGGGCGAGTTCGGCCCAGGCGGCGTCGTCGACGAGGACGCGGGAGCCGGAAGCGTTGGCGCGCAACCACTCCCGCGCGTCGGCCATCGGTCCGCCCCGGTCGGTCGAGGGGTGCAGGGCCGGGTAGCCGTACACCCAGCCGGCGGCGACCATCGCGAGAAGGACGGCCGTGCCGAGCGCGACGCCGGTTCCCTGCTTCGCCTCCCATCGGTGAGCGGGGACGCGCTGCCGCGTGAGAGCTTGCACGATCCCGGCCAGCAGCAACGGCGTCACCGGCAGCAGCAGCGCGAGGACGGCGGTGTCCGGCACGCCCGGTATCGCCAGAGCGGCGGCGAGCAGCAGACCCGACACCGCGAACGGGCGCAGGGACGTCACGGCCAGCGCGGCCACCAGCGCGACAGTCGACAGCACCGCCCACGCCGGGTCGAGCGCGACCCAGTCGGCGGCCGACGGGCGGCCCGCGGCCGCGAGGTGCGGCCGGAGGATCCCCGCCGCCGGGCCGAACGCGATGCCGAGCCCGAGGTTGAGCAGCACCGCCACCAGCGCGGCCCGCACGGGGGCGCGCCGCACCAGCAGCCAGCCGGCCGCGGGCAGGAAGAACAGCGCCAGCGGCGAGGTGAGCACGGCGGCCAGCAGGCACACCGCGGCGAGGATGTCGTGCCGGATCCGGGCATCGGGCCGGGTGACGAGCACCAGCGCACCCAGGGCCCACCCCACCGCCAGGTGCTCGACGACGACCAGCCGCTGCAGGCCCAGGGCCAGGGGTGAGGCCGCGACCAGCAGCACCGCGACGGCCGCCGCCCACCGCGTCAGGCCGAGCCGGCGCGCCAGCACCCACAGCAGTACGGCACCGGCCAGCGCGGCGACGAGCATTGTCTCGCGGACCGCCGCCAGCGCCGTGGCCGAGCGGCCGAACGCGTCCGAGACCATCGTGTAGGCCGACAGCTGCCACCAGCCGAACGGGCTGACGCCGGCGCCACCCGCGTCGGTGAACGGCGTGAGGTGGCCGAGCGCGTAGGCGTGGGCGACGTTCGCGGCTTCGGTGGGCAGCGCCGGGGCGGGGGCGGCGAGGTAGAGCACTCGCAGGCCGCCGGCGAGGGCCAGCAGCGCGAGCACGATGTCGAGCGACAGCAACCGGTGACCGGCCGCCGGCTCGGGCTGCGTCGCGGGGGAGCGGCCCGGGAACGTCGTCCCCCGGCTGTGCTGGGCCATTCGACGGATCGTAGCCGCTGCCGATCACCCGTCCAGCTCGGGACGGTCACGTCAGCCGGACGGCCTAGAGCTGGGGAAAGCGTTGTCCCGCAAGATTATTTCCGACTGTCTCGAGTGGATCCGGAGAGTGTCCGGGTCAACGCGAGCGCGACCGTGCGGACCGCGGGCGAGACCCGTTCGGTCCGCATCCGGTTGGCCCAGCCGGAGATCGAAACCGCGGCGACCGCGACGCCGCGGGCATCGAGCAGTGGGCTGGCCGCGCACACGACGCCGACGCCGGATTCCTCGCGTTCCAAGGCGATCCCGTCCTCGCGGACCCGGGCGAGCTGCCGGCGCAGCAGGCCCGGCACGGTGATCGTCTTCGGGCTGATCCTGGGTAATCCGGCGTCGATCACCTGGTTCACCACGGATTCCGGAGAAAACGCGAGGATCGCCTTCCCGACCCCGGTGGCGTGTGCGGGGAACCGGCCGCCGATGCGTGAGGGCAGCGTCGGCGCGTCCGGACCGCGGAGCACGTCGAGGTAGACGACTTCGGTGCCTTCGAGGATGGCGAGGTGGACGGTGTTGCGCGTCGCTTCGCGGAGGTCGGCGAGGTACGGGCGGGCCGCTTCGACCAGTCCGCGGCGGGGTGAGGCGAGTTGGCCGATTTCGAACAGCCGCAGCCCGAGCCGCACCGCGCCGTCCTCGCGGGTGAGGAGGCCGGTTACGGCGAGGTGTCCCACCAATCGGTGCACGGTCGTCTTCGCCAGGCCGGTCCGGCGGGCCAGCTCGGAGACGCCGAGGGTCTCGTCGCCCGGCCGGAAGGCTTCCAGGAGCGCGGCGAGCCGGGCCGCGACGAGACCGTCGCCGCTCGCGCCGTCGTTCCGCCCAGCGGTACGCATGGGTTGAGTGTGCCCGATCGTCCCCGCCAGTGTCACGAGCACGGTCACCGGTCAGCGGAGGTGAGGTCAGTGGTCGTCGGCGCCGAGCACGAGCCGCACGCAGTGGGCGACGAGCCGCTCGCGGGAGACCTTGAGCGAGCCGTCGAGGTAGGCGATGAAGACGTTGCTCAGCGCCCCGACCAGCCCGACGGCGATCAGCCGGCGCTCGGTCTCGTCGCCGTGGGACAGCTGCTCGCCGACGAGCGCGGCGAACACCGGCAGCAGGTGCAGGCCCCGGCGGGTGAGCGCGGGGTCGGTGAGCGGCGCGAGGAGCAGAATCCGGCCCTTGCGGGGGTCGTCGACGATCAGCTCGACGAACGCGCGTACCGCGTGTTCGGCGCGCAGGACCGGGGTCGGGGCGTCCCGCACCGCGTCGACCAGTGCCTGCCGCGCCTGCTCGCCGACGTGTTCGTAGACCGCCGCGACGAGCTCTTCCCGGTCGGCGAAGCTCTCGTAGAAGTACCGCTCGGTGAGCTTCGCGTGCCGGCAGACCGCGCGCACGCTCGTCCCGGCCGAGCCTTCGGTGCCCAGCAGCTCGAGGCCCGCGGACACGAGCTGCTCGCGCCGCAGCGCCTTCCGGTCGTCCAGGGTCGTGCCCGCCCACGTGCGGCCCGGCATGATCGCTCCTCGGTTGACTACGTCTGTTGTCAGATCCTAGCCTGACAACAGCCGTGGTCAGTTCCGACTCGACGAGGAGCGCTCCCGATGACGCCGAAACCGCTGGGCCCCGACTCGCTGACGTGGAAGTACTTCGGCGACTGGCGCGGCCTGCTCATCGCGTTGTGGGCGGGGTCGATGCAGAACATGCACCCGGGTCTCGGCGCCGGCGTCGAGCAGCACTCGCGGTTCTTCGAGGAGCGCTGGCAGCGGCTCTTCCGCTCGCTCTACCCGATCGGCGGGGTCGTCTACGACGGGCCTCGCGCGCACCGGACTGCTCTGGAGGTCCGCGGCTACCACGACCGCATCAAGGGCGTCGACGCGCTCGGGAGGCGCTACCACGCGCTCGACCCGGACACCTACTACTGGGCGCACTCGACGTTCTTCGTCAGCACGATCCTCATCGCCGACCACTTCATGGGCGGCATCGGCGAGGCGGAGAAGCGGCGGCTGTTCGACGAGCACGTCACGTGGTGGCGGATGTACGACATGACGATGCGGCCGGTGCCGGAGAGCTGGGAGGACTTCCGGCGGTACTGGAAGCACATGTGCGCCGAGGTCCTCGAGGACAACAAGGCCACCCGGGACGTCCTCGACCTCCGCGGGATCGCGAAACCGCCGTTCCTGCCCTGGCTGCCGGACCCGCTTTGGCGGCCGGTCAGCGCGCTGATCGCCCGCACCTTCGTCTGGCTGACGACCGGGCTGTACGACCGCGAGGTCCGTGACCTGCTGGGGCTGCGCTGGACCGAGCGGGACGCGCGGCGGCACCGGCGCGTGGGGAAGCTGATCAACGCCGTGTTCAAGCTCGTCCCGCACGACCGCCGCTACCACCCGCGGGCCCGGGCCGGCTGGCGCCGGGCGCGCGGCGAGGTGGCTCCGGACGCCGCCTTGGTCGAGACTCCACGGAGGAACCTGCCGCCGCTGCCGGAGCGGGGCAAGCCCGAGCACTACGCGCCGAACGTCTAGGAGGCATTCGTGAAGCTGGGATTCCACGTCGGGTACTGGGGCAGCGGGCCGACCCCGGGCGCACTCGAAGCGGTGCTCAAGGCCGAGGAGCTCGGCTTCGACTCGGTGTGGACGGCGGAGGCGTACGGCTCGGACGCCTTCACGCCCCTGGCCTGGTACGGCGCGTCGACCAGCCGGATCCGCCTCGGCACCAACATCGTCCAGATGGCGGCGCGCACCCCGACCGCGACGGCGATGAGCGCGATGACGCTCGACCACCTCTCCGGTGGCCGGATGGTGCTCGGGCTCGGCGCGTCCGGGCCGCAGGTCGTCGAGGGCTGGTACGGCCAGCCGTACCCGAAGCCCCTCGCACGGACGCGGGAGTACGTCGACATCGTCCGGCAGGTGATCGCCCGCGAGGCCCCGGTGACCCTCGACGGCCAGCACTTCCAGTTGCCGCTCCAGGGCGGGACCGGGCTCGGCAAGGCGCTGAAGCCGACCGTGCACCCGCTGCGCAAGGAGATCCCGATCCACCTGGCCGCGGAGGGCCCGAAGAACGTCGCCCTCGCCGCCGAGATCGGCGACGGCTGGCTGCCGCTGTTCTTTTCGCCCAAGAGCAACGACTTCTACAAGGCGGCGCTGGAGGAGGGGTTCGCCCGCGAAGGCGCCCGGCACACCTTCGCCACGTTCGAGGTGCCGTGCTCGATCCCGGTGATCGTGCACGACGACGTCGAGGAGGCAGCGTCGTGGATCAAGCCGTCGCTGGCGCTCTACATCGGCGGGATGGGCGCGAAGAGCGTCAACTTCCACCACGACGTCTTCGCCCGCCTCGGCTACGAGGACGTGGCGGACAAGGTGCAGGAGCTCTACCTGGCGGGCCGCAAGGACGAGGCGACCGCGGCGATCCCGACGTCACTCGTGGAGGACACGTCCCTGATCGGGCCGCCGGCGAAGATCCGCGACGAGCTGCAGGCCTGGGAGGAAACGGTGGTCACCCAGCTGCTCCTGCGCGGCGACGCGGCGACGCTGACGAAGATCGCCGACGCCCTGGGCTGACGCCCGCCGGCGGGCGGACCTCAGGTGTCCCGCCCGCCGGGCGGCGCGGTCTGCAGCAGCTGGGGTGACGCGGCGAACCCGCGCCGCTCGTAGGCCGGCACGGCGCGTTCCGACGAATGCACGGTGACCCGCTCCAGCCCGAGCTCCGCGGCCAGCCGCAGGGCCGCGTCGATCAGCCGGCCGCCGAGGCCCTCGTCGCGGGCTTCCGGCACTACGTACACGCACTGCACGTCCCCCGAGGCCCGCGAGAACACCGCCGGCGCCGGCACGCGCGAGGTGATCGCCAGGAACGCCATCCCGATCACCCGGTCTTCGCGCACCAGGACCAGGCACCGGTGAGTGGCAGCGTTGGCCCGCGCCCAGGTGGCGAAGGCGCGTACGAACGCTTCGCGGCCGGCTTCGGGCAGGCCGTCGCGCTCGGCGACCCAGCGCCACCGCAGCCCGGCGACGGCTTCGAACTCGGCAGGGGCAGCGGGACGGACTTCGCACTTCGGCACCCGTCCATCTTGGCGCGTGCCGGCACTCCTCGGCCGCTGCGCGCCGCCCGCGTACGGACACGCCGAGGTCGGCCCGGTACGGCCGGTGCATTACGACGGTGGCACGATTCCCCCCGACCACTACCCGGTGCGGGCCGAGATCCACTACTGATCCCCTCTGTAGTGAACTCGGAATCCGCTCTGCGAGGAGGACCATGGCGACGCTGTCCGGCCGGACGAGGTTCCGCTATTCGCTCGGCTCGTTCGTCACCGGGTCCTTCGGCACGGTCCCCGGGCTCGTGCTGGTGAAGTACCTGACCGACACGATGGCCGTGCCCGCCGGCTGGGCCGCGGCGATCGTGTTCGTGCCCAAGGCCTGGGACGTCCTGTTCAACCCGATCGCGGGCCGGCTGTCCGACGCCGACCTGATCAAGACCGGCAGCCGGCGGCGCTTCCTGCTGATCGGCGGCATCGGCGTCGCGATCCTGTTCGCGGCGATGTTCGCCCACCCGGGGTTCGGCACCCCGCTGCCGGACGCGCTGTACGTGGCGATCACGTTCGCCCTCTGCGCCACGGCGTACGCGCTGTTCCAGGTGCCGTTCAACGCGCTGCCCGCCGAGCTGACCGAGTCGGCGACCGAGCGCACGAAACTCACCAGCGTCCGCATCGGCGTGCTGGCCGTGACGATCCTGATCTGCGGCGGCGGCGCCCCGGCGATCACCTCCGCGATCGAGGGCGTCGCCGGCTACCGCGTGATGGCCGTGGTGATCGGGCTGATCGTGCTGGCCGCGACGCTGCTCGTGTACTTCGGCCTCAAGGACGCGCCGGTCGGCTCGCTGCGGCCGAACACCGTGAACCTGAAGGAGCTCGTCCGCACGCTCGCCGGCTGGCGGCCGTTCCGCTGGCTGCTCGGCACGTACTTCATCCAGGCGCTGGGCATCGGCACGGTGCTCGCCGCGATCCCGTTCTTCGCGCAGCGCATCCTCGGCAACGACGGCTACGGCACGATCCTGTTCGTCATCTTCGTCGGCCCGGCGCTGGTCACCATGCCGCTGTGGCCGCGGCTGGGCGACCGGGTCGGCAAGCTGAACGGCTTCCGCCTGGCGACGGCGACGTTCGCGATCGGCCTGCTCGGCCTGGTCTTCGCCCAGGAGATCCCGCTGGTCGTGACGTTCGTCTTCGTCGCGCTGTGCGGCGTCGGGTACGCGGGGATTTCGGTGTTCCCGCTGGCCATCCTGCCGGACCTGATCACGGCGGAGGAGGAGCGCACCGGCGAGACCCGCGCCGGGATCGCGGCGGGCGTGTGGACCGCGGGGGAGACCCTGGGGCTCGCTTTCGGCGGTGGCCTGTGGGCGCTCATCCTCGCGTTCGGCGGTTACGTGTCCAGCACGGACGCCACGGCCGCCCAGCCGCACAGCGCGATCGTGGCGATCCTCGTCGGGGCGTCGATCGTGCCCGGCGTGCTGATCGCGCTGGCTCTGCCGCTGCTGCGGCGCAAGGTCCTGGAGCCGCGCCATGAACCCGCCTGAGGACGTCCTCGCGGCCCTGCGGGAGCTGCGCGCGGGGGACCTGCCGACGCACGGCGGCCGGACCCTGGCGTACGTCTACGACAGCGGGATGTCCGAAGTGGACTCCCTGGGGGCCGCCGCGCACGCGCTGGCGTCGTCGGCCAACGGCCTCGACCCGACGGCGTTCCCCAGCCTGCTGCGGATGGAGAACGACCTCGTTCTCGCGGCGTCTGCGTTGCTCGGCTCAGTGCCGGGTGTGGTCGGCTCGGTGACTTCCGGCGGCACGGAGTCGTGCCTGCTGGCGGTGCTCGCCGCCAGGGACGCGCACCCGGAGATCGCCTCGCCCTCGATCGTGCTGCCGACCACCGCGCACGCGGCGTTCCACAAGGCGGCGCACCTGTTCGGGCTGCGGCGGATCGACGTCCCGGTCGACCCGGTGACGTTCCGCGCGGACCCGGCGGCGATGGCGGCGGCGATCGATGATTCGACGGTCCTGGTGGTGGCGAGCGCGCCGTCGTACGCGCACGGCGTGCTCGACCCGATTTCCGAGATCGCGGCGGCGGCTCTCGAGCGTGGCGTCCGGATGCACGTCGACGCGTGCATCGGCGGCTGGGTGCTGCCGTACTTCGCGCGCCTCGGCGCCGACGTCCCGCCGTTCGACTTCCGCGTCCCCGGCGTCACGAGCATTTCGGTGGACCTGCACAAGTACGCGTACTGCCCGAAGGGGACTTCGGTGCTGCTGCACGCGTCGGCGGAGCTGCGGCGTTCGCACTACTTCGCGAGCGCGACCTGGCCGGGCTACACGATGCTGAACACGACGATCCAGAGCACGCGGTCGGGCGGTCCGCCGGCGGCGGCGTGGGCGGTGGTCCGGCACCTCGGCGAGGACGGCTACCTGCGCTTGGCGGCGTCCACACGGGAAGCGGTTTCCCGGATCCGGTCCGGCATCGGCGAGCTGCCCGGACTCCGCGTGCTGGGCGACCCGGTGTCGACGCTGATCGCGTTCACCGGCGACGACGGCTTCGACCTGTTCACGGTGGCGGACGAGATGAAGGTCCGCGGCTGGTACGTCCAGCCGCAGTTCGCGCACCTGGCGTCCCCGGTGAACCTGCACCTGACGGTGACGGCGGCGAACCACGGGAGCGAGAAGGAGTTCCTGACGGACCTGGCGGCTTCGGTCGACGCGGCCCGCGCGGCCGGTCCCGTGGTCATCGACGCCGCCGTGGCCGACTTCGTCGCGGCCCTCGACCCGGCGACCTTGACGTCCGACCAGTTCGCCGGCCTTCTCGCCGCGGCCGGCCTGGGCGGCGCTGCGGGGCTGCCGGACCGGATGGCGCCGATCAACGCCCTCCTCGCCACGGCACCCGCACCCCTCCGCGAACGCCTCCTGCTGGAATTCCTCGGCGCCCTCTACACCCCGTGACTTGGGCTACTGGTTGCGGGAAGCGAGGCCCGCGGGGGCGGACTCGACGGCCGCGTGGATCGCGTCTGCCAGCGCCAGCGCGTCTTCCTCGGTGAGTTCGAGGGCGACGCGGGCCGACGCGCCCAGCCCCGGGTTGCGGAAGTCGATGTTCACCGTGTGCCCGTAAGGCGCGTGGACCGGGTGGTCGACGTACACGGTTCCCTCGTTCAGGCGGAACCAGCCGCGAGCCCCCTTGCCGCTGCCTTCGAGCGCGAACTTCTCGGTCAGATACGTGCACATGAGCGGGGTCCTCTCAGGCGGTGAGCGTGCGGGAGTAGAAGTCGAAGATGCGTTCCCAGCCGTCCTTCGCGGCTTCGGGACGGTAGCTCGGGCGGTCGACGGAGAAGAACGAGTGGCCCGCGCCCGCGTAGGTGTGGAACTCGTGCTCCTTGCCCAGCTTCTCCAGCTCGGCCGCCAGGACCGCGACCTCGTCCGGGCCGGGGAACTGGTCGTCGGCGCCGAAGAGTCCCAGCAGCGGGCACGACAGCTGCGGTGCCAGGCCGAGCAGCGGCTTCATCTGCTTCATGGCCTCCGGCGGGTCGTTGACGACGAACGCGCCGTAGCAGTCGACCGCCGCGTCGAGGTCGAGCGAACAGCCGGAGAGGAACGCCTGCCGGCCGCCCGAGCAGTGCCCGATGACCCCGATGCGGCCGTTCGCGTTCTCGAGGGCGCGAAGGTAGTCCGCCGCGCCGGAGACGTCGCCGACGAGCCGGTCGTCCGGGACGCCGCCGGCCGCGCGGACCGTGGCGGCCGCGTCGTCCGGGTCGGCGCCCGGTGCTTCGCGCGTGTACAGGTTGGGGCAGAGCGCGTTGTAGCCTTCGACGGCGAAGCGGCGCACCATCTCCTTCGTCGCCGCGTCGTAGCCGGGCATGTGGTGGATCACCACGACGCCGCCGCGCGGTGTCGTGTCGGTCGGCTTGGCCAGGTAGGCCTCGAGCTCGTCACCGCCGTGGCCGGTGATGGTGACGGTCCCGGCGACGATCTCGTCGGTCATCGAAACTCCTTCGATCCCTCGGGGGTGTGGAAGTAGCGCTTGCCGCGTGAGGCCGAAGCCACCGCGGCGACGACGGCCATCACCGCGGCCGCCGTGAACACGACCACCAGGCCGTGGTGGAACGGCCCGGAAACCAGCTGGGGGAAGAAGTCCCCGCCGGTCAGGGCCGAGCGGTCGGCCGGGGCGAGCCCGGCCAGGACGTCCGGGCCGAGCAGGTGCCCGACCGGGTTGCTGCCGAGGAACGCCGCGAACAGCGTGCTGACCGGCGGCAGCTGGGCGACGCCGTCGGCGACGGACGCCGGGACGCCGTGGGCCTGCAACCCGCCGGTCAGCGTCTGCGGCAGCGAGGACGCCAGCCCGGCGATCATCAGCGAGAAGAACACGCCGATCGACAACGACGTCCCGGAGTTCTGGAACGTCGCCCGCATCCCGGACGCCACCCCGCGCTGCTCGGCCGGCACGCTGCTCATGATCGCCGAGGTGTTGGGCGCGGAGAACATGCCCTGGCCGATCCCGCTGACGACGAGCAGCGCGGCGAACGCCGGGTACGGGAAGTCCACCGGCAGCGCCAAGAGCCCGAGGAACGCCGCCGCGACCAGCAGCAGCCCGCCGGTGGAGAACAGCCGTGCCCCGAACCGGTCGGACAGGTAGCCCGACACCGGCCCGGCGATCAGGAACCCCACGGTGAGCGGCAGCAGGTAGATGCCCGCCCACAACGGCGTCTGCTCGTAGTCGAACCCGTGCAGGGGCAGCCAGATCCCCTGCAGCCAGATGATGAGCATGAACTGCAGGCCACCACGGGCGACCGACGTCAGCAACGCGGCGACGTTGCCCGCGGCGAACGCGCGGACCTTGAACAGGCCCAGCTGGAACATCGGCGCCGCGACCCGGGTCTCGATGACGCCGAACAGCAGGAGCAGCAGCACCCCGGCGCCGATCCCGCCGAGCACCCACGGGCTGCCCCAGCCGGTCGCGGCGCCGCCGTAGGGCTGGATGCCGTAGGTGATCGCGGCCAGCAGCACCGCGGTCCCGGCGGCGAAGGTGGCGTTGCCGCCCCAGTCGACCTTCGCGCGCTTCGGCGTGCCGACCTCACGGAGGCTGCGGATCGACCAGATCGTGCCGAGCAACCCGAACGGGACGCTCACCCAGAACACGGCGCGCCAGTCGATCTCGGCGAGCAGCCCGCCGGCGACCAGGCCGAGGAACTGCCCGGCCAGCGCGGTGATCTGGTTGACGCCGAGCGCCATCCCGCGTTGTTCGGTGGGGAAGGCATCGGTCAGGATGGCGGCCGAGTTCGCCGTCAGCATCGACCCGCCGACGGCCTGCACGACCCGCCAGCCGATCAGCCACAGCGCCCCGCCGCCGGCGTGGAACGGGTCGAACGACAGGGCCACCGACGCGGCACTGAAGACGACGAAGCCGAGGTTGTACATCTTGACCCGGCCGAACATGTCGCCGAGGCGCCCGAGCGTCACCACCAGCACGGCCTGCACCAGCAGGTAGCCGAGGATCATCCAGAGCAGGTAACCGATGTTGCCCGGGGCGAGCGGGTCGAGGCCGATGCCGCGGAAGATCGCCGGCAGCGAGATGGTGACGATCGAGCCGTCGAGCGCGGACATCAGCACGCCGAGCGTGGTGTTGGAGAGGGCGACCCACTTGTAGCGGCCGCTCGTGGCCGGCGGCGCGGTCACAGCTCGCCCGCCAGCCGCTCGATCAGCGGGATGGCGGTGACGAGCTCGCGCTGCTCGGCCGCCGTGAACTTCTCGGCCAGCGCGGTCGCCATCAGCTGGGTCGTACGCGAGCGCCGGTCGGTGAGCAGCTTGACCCCGGCCTCGGTGACCGACATCAGCACCTTGCGGCCGTCGGAGTCGTCCTTGCGCCGCTCGACGAGCCCGCGGTCGACGAGCCCGGCGAGCGTGACCCCCATGGCCTGTGGTTTGACGCGTTCCAGGTCGGCCAGGCACCCCGGCGTGGCCGGACCCTCGCGGTCGAGCCGGGAGAGCACCGAACGTTCGGGCAGGGTCAGCTCGCCGACGACGTACCCCTGCCGCAGCCGCCGGATCAGCCGCCCCAGGGCGACGCGCAGGTCGGTGCTCGCCTGGAGCAGCTCCTCGTCCGTCACGATCGTCAACCTAGGCTGATAAACCTGGGTTGATCAACTCGGACGTTCGCCCGCTATCGGGTGAGCCGGGAGCTTTCGCTCAGTGGACGTGGACCGGACCCCAGTCCGGGAACGGATCCGGTCCGGTCGCATCTCCCAGGCAGTCCCGCAACGCGGCCAGCAGTGCCTCCCCGGCGAGGTCGACGCCGATGAACACCAGTTCCTGGCGCGGCTCGTCCGCCACGCCCTGAGGCTCGAACCGGGCCACCGTCCCCGCCTGGGACCACAGGCCGGTCACCCCGGGCCGGGACGCCAGCGCGAAGAACCCCTTGGACCGCACCACGGTCCCGAACTCACCGGAGTCCAGCCGCCGGGCGACGAAGTCCCACAGGGCCGCCGGGTCGAACGCCCGCGAGGCGCGGAAGACCACGCTGGAGATGCCGTACTCCTCGGTCTCCGGCACGTGGTCGCCGTTCAGCTCGGCGACCCAGCCTGGTGCTTCCTGGGCCTTCACCGCGTCGTACCGGCCGGTGCCGAAGACCCGGTCGAGGGGCACCTCGCCGAAGCTGCCCGTGACGACGTCGGCGGCCGGGTTGAGCCGCCGCAGCGTCGCCACCAGGCGGTCCACCTCCGGAGGCGGAACCAGGTCGGTCTTGTTCAGCAAGAGCACGTCGGCGAACTCGACCTGGTCCACCAGCAGGTCGCTGACCGTCCGCTCGTCGTCTTCGTACTGGTCCAGCCGGCGCTCCACGAGGGAGTCGCCGGCCGCCAGTTCCCGCGCGAAGTTCGCCGCGTCCACGACCGTCACCATCGTGTCGAGACGGGCGACCGAGTCGAGGAAGGTGAACGTCGCCGCCACCGGCATCGGCTCGGAGATCCCGCTCGACTCGATCAGCACGTGGTCGAAGCGGCCCTCGGCGCAGAGCCGGGACACCTCCTCCAGGAGGTCCTCCCGCAGGGTGCAGCAGATGCACCCGTTGGTCAGCTCGACGAGACGCTCCCGCGAGCGCACGAGCGCCGCGTCGATGTTGACCTCGCTCATGTCGTTGACGATCACCGCCACCCGCATCCCCGACCGGTCGGCGAGGATGCGGTTGAGCAGCGTCGTCTTGCCGGCGCCGAGGAAGCCGGACAGGACGGTGACCGGGACGGTCATGCGTGGAAGTGCCGCATCAGCCGGCGCGGGACCAGCTGGACCTCGCCGTCGACCTTGATCGGAACCAGGTCCGGCACCGCCGCTTTCCACCGCGCGCGCCGGGACCGGGTGTTGCTGCGCGACTTCCTGCGCTTCGGGACGGCCATCAGCGCGTGCCCCGCTTCCCGTAGCGGCGGTGGAACTTCTCGACCTGACCGGCGCTGTCCATGATCCGCTGGGTGCCGGTCCAGAACGGGTGCGACCACGAGCTGATGTCGACCACGACCAGGGGGTAGGTCCGGCCGTCGGACCACTCGATCGTCTTGTCCGAGGTGATGGTGGAGCGGGTCAGGAACGCGTCGCCGGTGGACGAGTCCTTGAACACCACGGGGTGGTAGTCGGGGTGGATGCCTGTCTTCACTGGTCTTCCTTTCGGTTCACCGCGGTCGCGTCATGCCGCGCCGGGTCGGTTTCGGTGTCCTCGCACGGTTCTTCGTGCCAGTCGCCGAACGGGTCGGGGTAGCGCTGCCACACCTCCGGGCCGGCGGCCAGTTCTTCTTCGGTGAGTAAAGCGCCGCGCAGGGCCGCGTCGATCTCGTCGGGCGTTGTCTGGTCCGTCACCACGACGAGCTCCTGCGCGCGGTCGCCGTGCACGGGGTGCCAGCGCAGCGACGCCAGGGTGCGGCGCTCGGCGGAGACGTCCGTCCATTCCGGACCGTCCGGCGCCGCGAGCCACGGTCCGGCGTGGCCGATGCCCAGGCCGCCGCCGGCCGACTCGATCCAGAACGCGATGTCGGGCCGGCTCGCCACCCAAGCCCGCCCGCGGGTGCGGACGACACCGTCGAGCAGCACGTCGAGCGCGTCGTGGAGCCGTTCGGGGTGGAACGGCCGTTGGGCGGTGAAGGTGACCAGCCCGATGCCGCAGTCGACGTGCACGGGCGGTTCGCCGCGCAGCAGCGCGCCGTGCATGTCGGTGACCTCGCCGCGGCGGGCGTCCTCCGGCACGGCGTCGAGCACGCTGTGCCCGTCGATCCGCGACAGTTCGACCCGCGGGACCGACGGCGCGACCCGGTCGAGGACCGCGGACGCCTTCGCGGCGGTCCACGCGTCGCCGGCCGCGCCGGCCAGCACGAGGACGTCGGCGAACTCGACCTGGGACAGCGCGACCTGGGCGACGGTCCGCTCGTCCTCCGGACTGGCCTGCAGGTTCCGCTCGGCGAGGACGTCGTCGCCGGTCGCGTCGGAGAGGAAGGTCGCGCAGTCCACGACGGTGAGCACCGCGCGGAGGTCGACGTCGTCGCCGACCGGGTGGTCGCCGACCAGGACGTCCCGGATCGCCCAGCTGACCGGCTCCGGCTCCATGGCCTCGTCGAGCCGGACGACGATCCGGCGGACCTGAGGCATGCGGGCGAGGTGCCGCAGCAGGGGAAGCAGGTCCTCGCGCAGGGTGCAGGACACGCACCCGTGCGCCAGCTCCAGCACGGTGAGCTGGTCGCGCTGTTCCAGCCGGAGCCGGCGGCGGACCACGCCGGAGTGGATCTCGCGCAGGTCGTGGTGGACGACGGCGGTGCCGGGCCCGGCGACGCGCAGCAGTTCGGCGAGTTCGGCGTTCGGTCCCGGGGCGAGGCCGCTCACGAGGACGAGCGGGACGCGGGGGTGAGGGGTCACGAGTGCTCCAGGAATACGGGCGGGGTACGGTGCGTAGAGTAAATGAAAACGACAACCACTATCAACTCGGGAGGGTCCGTGTCCGCCGTGTGCCAGGTCACCGGCCGCAAGCCGGGCTTCGGCAAGCAGGTCTCGCACTCGCACCGCCGTACGTCGCGGCGCTGGGAGCCGAACCTGCAGAACCGCCGGTATTTCGTGCCCAGTGAGGGCCGCTGGGTGCGCCTGCGGGTTTCCGTCAAGGGCATGAAGACGATCGACAAGCGCGGCATCGAGGCCGTCGTGGCCGAGCTGAAGGCAAGGGGAGTGAAGCTGTAATGGCGAAGAGCACCGACGTCCGGCCGATCATCAAGCTGCGGTCGACCGCGGGCACCGGCTACACGTACGTCACGAAGAAGAACCGGCGGAACGACCCCGACCGGATGGTCCTGCGCAAGTACGACCCGGTCGCGCGCAAGCACGTCGAGTTCAAGGAAGAACGCTGATGGCCAAGAAGTCCAAGATCGCGAAGAACGAGCAGCGGAAGGTGATCGCGGCGCGGTACGTCGACCGCCGGCGCGCGCTGAAGGCCGTCATCGCCTCGCCGTCGTCATCGCCGGAGGAGAAGGGCGAAGCGGTCGTCGCGCTGCAGAAGCTGCCGCGCGACGCGAGCCCGACGCGCATCCGCAACCGCGACGCCGCCGACGGACGTCCGCGGGGCTACCTGCGGAAGTTCCGGCTGTCGCGCGTCAAGATGCGCCAAGCCGCGCACCGCGGCGAGCTGCCCGGCGTCGCGAAGTCGAGCTGGTGAGCCGGATGCCGAAGCCGAACCGCGACCGTCCCGCCAAGCGCAAGGTGAACCTGTTGCGCGCCAACAAGGTCACCGAGGTCGACTGGAAGGACGTCGACCTGCTGCGCAAGTTCGTCTCCGACCGCGGCAAGATCCGCGCCCGCCGCGTCACCGGATTGACGCCGCAGCAACAGAAACAGGTTGCCACGGCGATCAAGAACGCGCGCGAGATGGCCCTGCTGCCGTACCCGGCGTCGGGTCGCGCGAGCTGAACTCCGGCCGCCGGGCGGGTCACGCCCGGCGGCCGGCAGTCCGGTCGGCCACCGCCGCCACGCCGACCGCCGGCGCCGGCGGTGGGGCGCTCGCGCGCGGCCGGGCGCCGGCGCCCGGGTGACCGCGTCCGGCCTCGCGTGGCCGGTCTTCGGCGTGGCGTGACCCACGCTGGGCTGGCGCGCGGGTGAACCGTCAATAAACTCCCGCCCATGGACGACCCGCACTACCTCTCCGGCCTCCAGCTCACGGGCCGCCGCGTCGTGCTGTTCGGCGGCGGCTCGGTCGCCCAGCGGCGGCTGCCCCGGCTCATCGGCGCGGGTGCCCGCGTCGAACTGGTGTCGCCGCACACGACGCCGTCGGTGCAGGGGATGGTGGACGCGGGCGAGCTGGTCTGGCATCGGCGCCGCTACACCGAGGGCGACCTCCGCGACGCTTGGTACGCGCTGGCCTGCACGAACGACCCCGACGTGAACGCGGCGATCTGCGCCGAGGCCGAGCGCGAGCGGGTCTTTTGCGTCCGCGCCGACGAAGGCGAGTCGGGTTCCGCGGTGACCCCGGCGTCCGGCCGTCACGGCGGGCTGCTGTTCGGCGTCCTCTCCGGCGGCGAGCCGCTGCGCTCGGCCGCGGTCCGCGACTCGATGCTCGACGGCCTGCACAACGGCACGATCGAGGACGGCCGGCAGCCGCACCCCGAGGGCAGCCTCCCCGGCGTCGCGCTGGTCGGCGGCGGTCCCGGCGATCCCGAGCTGATCACCGTCCGCGGCCGCCGGCTGCTCTCGCGCGCGGACGTCGTGGTCGTCGACCGGCTGGCGCCGCGCGAGCTGCTCGACGAGCTCGCCCCCGAGGTCGAGATCGTCGACGCGGCCAAGATCCCCTACGGCCGCGCGGCCAGCCAGGACGTCATCAACAGCACGCTGATCGAGAAGGCCAAGGAAGGCAAGTTCGTCGTCCGGCTCAAGGGCGGCGACCCGTACCTGTTCGGCCGCGGCTTCGAAGAGGTGCTGGCCTGCGCCGAGGCGGGCGTCCCGGTGACGATGGTCCCGGGCATCACGAGCGCGTTCGCGGTCCCCGCGGTGGCGGACGTCCCGGTGACCCACCGCGGCGTCGCGCACGAGGTCGTGGTGGTCTCCGGCCACGTCGCGCCGGGCGACGACCGGTCCCTGGTCGACTGGGAGCTGCTGGCCCGCCTGCGGGGGACGATCGTGCTGATGATGGGCGTGGAGCGATTGCCGCAGTTCGCGAAGGCGCTGCTGGACGGCGGCCGCCCGGCGGACACCCCGGTGGCCATCGTCGAGGACGGCACGATGCGCACCCAGCGCACCCTCCGGTCCACTCTGGACGCGGTGGTCACCGACGCGGCGGCCTCGGGCGTCCGGCCGCCGGCGATCATCGTGATCGGCCCGGTGGCCGGCCTGGCCCCGGTTCGGCCCGCGTAGGGGACAGCCGGCCGGCGGCGGCCAGGATCGCGTCGGCGACTTCGGCGAGCGGGCGGCGACCGTCGACGACGATCGTCGCCCCGAGCTGCCGGTAGGCGGCCTCGGCACCCGCATTGGCTTCGAGGGCCGCAGCCAGCTCCTCCGGGTGCTTGCCGAAGGAGTTCGACGTGCGGGTCAGGAGCCGGTCCCGGAGCGTGTCGTCGTCGACCGTCAGGCAGACCACGAGGTCGAAGAGGTCCAGCAGGTCCGCGTCGTTCTCGGCGGATCCACAGAAGAACGCGATGTCCTCGCGAGCTCTCGCCGCGAGGGACTCGACCTCGGCGCGGCTGGTCTCCCACCCGAAGCGGTCGAGCCAGCCCGCCGGCACCGGATCAGGGGGATCGGCGACCACCTGTCCGCTCGTCCGGTCCACCCAGTGGTTGTAGCCCTCCCAGTCCGCGTCGACCGCGAGCTTCCCCTGGCTCTTCAGGAACACGCAGACCGCCGACTTGCCGGTCCCGGAGTTGCCGGTCACCCACACCAAAGGCACGGGCGGAGCATCTCAGTCTTCGTAGCAGCTCGCGGCGAAATCGCGGATCGCGTCCGACAGCCGGGTCGGGTCGAGGCGCAGCTCGACCGGGCTGCGCGCCTGGACGAACTCCGCGGCCGGCATGTCGATCGCCAGGGTGTCCGCGTCGCCGAACGGGTGGATCGGGTCGCCCTGGTGGCCGATCACCAGTGTCCGCGTCGCGATCTTGCGGCGCACCGACTTCGGTGGCGCGATCCGGCCGAACAGCACCCCGTGCAGCAGCGCCGCCATCGGCGCCGGCCGCTGGGACAGCGTGTCCGTGACGACGTCGACCCACTGGTTGCCGTGCGGGACCAGGGACGCCGCCAGCGCCACCGCCTGGACCGTCACCGGCAGGAACCGGGCCGCCATCAGCAGCGGCGCGAACGTGATCAGCCCCGCGACGATCGCATTGTCCAGCACCGGCATCTCGACGATCAGCCCGCGGGCCCGTTCCGGAGCCTGCACCGCGACCTCGAGGGAGACGTTCGCACCGAGCGACGTCCCGCCGATCACGGCGGTGCCGACCTCGAGGTGGTCGAGCAGCGCCAGGGTCTGCTCGGCGAACGAGGGCATCGAGTAGAGCCACGACTCGGTCGGCCGGTCGGAGTCACCGTGGCCCAGCAGGTCGAGCGTGACCACCCGGAACCCGGCCCGGGCCAGCCGGCGCGCGAGCGGGGCGTGCATCCGGCGGGTCAGCATGATGCCGTGGGTGAGGACGACGACCCGGTCGCCGCTGCCGAACTCCGTGTACCAGAGCCGGTGGCCTTCGTGGTCGAAGGAACCGGTCAGCTCGATCGGGCGGGACTCGCGCCGGGCGGGCGCGGCCGCGGGCTCCGGCTCGATCAGGGTCGCGCTGCTCGCCGGGCTCATGTCCCACCGTCCTCCCCGTGTCGCGGTCACCTACGTCCAGGAAAACATCCCCTGATCACCTTGGCACAGTGACCATGGCATCAATTGACAACGCGCCAATGGCGGCTCGTCGCGGGCATGGGTCAAGATGACCCCATGACCGCTACTGCTGACAGTCTGCCCGACCTCGTCTCCCTGAAGGTCGACGTCGACGGCCCCGTGGCCGAAGTGACGCTCCTCGGCCCGTCGAAGGGCAACGCGATGGGGCCGGACTTCTGGCGCGAGCTGCCGCTGGTCTTCCGCACGCTGGACGCCGACCCGCAGGTCAGGGCCGTGGTGCTGACCGGCAGCGGGGCGCACTTCTCCTACGGTCTCGACCTGCCGGCGATGATGGGCGACTGGGCACCGATGCTGGGCGGGGACAACCTGGCCGGGCCGCGGACGGCGTTCCTCGACCAGGTCCGGTCGCTGCAGGCGGCGGTCAGCTCGATCGCGGACTGCCGCAAACCGGTCATCGCGGCTGTTTCGGGCTGGTGCATCGGCGGCGGGGTCGACGTGGTCGCGGCCGCCGACATCCGCCTGGCCAGCGCCGACGCCAAGTTCAGCGTCCGCGAGGTGCGCGTTGCCATCGTGGCCGACCTCGGCAGCCTCCAGCGGCTCGCCTCGATCATCGGCGAAGGCCACCTGCGCGAGCTCGCGCTGACCGGCAAGGACATCGACGCCGCGCGGGCCGAGAAGATCGGCCTCGTCAACGACGTCCACGCCGACCAGGACGCGCTGCTGAAGGCCGCGCGGGAACTCGCCGGGGAGATCGCTGCGAACCCGCCGCTCGTGGTGCAGGGTACGAAGCAGGTACTGGCGGCGAACACCGAGCGCCAGGTCGCCGACGGCCTCCGGTACGTCGCGGCGTGGAACTCGGCGTTCCTGCCCAGCAAGGACCTCGGCGAAGCGGTCCAGGCCTTTATGGAGCGCCGGAAGCCGGAGTTCAAGGGCGAATAGCAAGGAGGCAGCAGGGTGAGCAACGGCGCTTCGGAAGTCCACCACGCGTTCCGCGTGGCCCGGGACTACCTGCAGACCCACCGCGAGGACTACGACACGGCCTACCGTGACTTCGCGTGGCCGGAGTTCGACGAGTTCAACTGGGCGATCGACTGGTTCGACGTCGTCGCGCACGACCCGGACAACGCCGAGCGGTACGCGCTGTGGATCGTCGAGGAGGACGGCACCGAGAACCGCTGGACCTACCCGGAGCTGTCCGGCCGGTCCAACCAGGTGGCGAACTGGCTGCGGAGCCTCGGCGTCCGCCGCGGCGACCGGCTGATCCTCATGCTGGGCAACCAGGGCGAGCTGTGGGAGACCATCCTCGCGGCGATCAAGCTCGGTGCCGTGATCATCCCCGCGTCCACCCTGCTCGGGCCGGCCGACCTGACCGACCGCGTGGAGCGCGGCGCGGCCAAGCACGTCGTGGTCCGCTCGGTGGACGCGGAGAAGTTCGCGGACGTCGAGGGCGGTTACACGCGGATCGCGGTGGGGGAGCCGGTCGAGGGCTGGCGGCCGTACTCGGAGGCGTTCGCCCAGTCGCCGGAGTTCGCCCCGGACGGCCCGACGAAGGCCGCCGACCCGCTGCTGCTCTACTTCACCTCCGGCACGACGGCGAAGCCGAAACTGGTGCAGCACACCCACGTCTCGTACCCGGTGGGCCACCTGTCCACGATGTACTGGATCGGGCTGGAGCCGGGTGACGTCCACCTGAACATCTCCTCGCCCGGCTGGGCGAAACACGCGTGGAGCAACTTCTTCGCCCCGTTCAACGCCGAGGCGACGGTGTTCCTCTACAACTACCAGCGGTTCGACGCGAACGCGCTGATGGCCCAGATGGACCGGTGCGGCGTCACGAGCTTCTGCGCGCCGCCGACGGTGTGGCGGATGCTGATCCAAGCGGACCTGACGGCGCTGAAGACGCCGCCGAAGAAGGTCGTCGGGGCGGGGGAGCCGCTCAACCCCGAGGTGATCGAGCAGGTCCGGAAGTCGTGGGGCGTCACGATCCGCGACGGCTTCGGCCAGACCGAGAGCAGCGTCCAGATCGCGAACACGCCCGGCCAGGACGTCGTGCCCGGCTCGATGGGCCGCCCGCTGCCCGGGTTCGTGGTGGCGCTGGTCGACCCGGTCAGCGGCGAACGGGCGTCGGAGGGCGAGATCTGCCTCGACCTCCAGCACC
Organism: Amycolatopsis sp. NPDC028719; assembly: GCF_055565395.1. Classification (NCBI taxonomy): domain Bacteria; kingdom Bacillati; phylum Actinomycetota; class Actinomycetes; order Pseudonocardiales; family Pseudonocardiaceae; genus Amycolatopsis; species Amycolatopsis sp. NPDC028719. The sequence goes on along the minus strand of NZ_JBVHUL010000002.1, from coordinate 563,832 downwards.
GCCCGGTGGGCCTGATGACCGGCTACACCGGCGACGACGAGCGCACGTCGGCGGCGTTCAGCGGCGGTTTCTACCACACAGGTGACGTCGGTTCGGTCGACGAGCGCGGCTACATCACCTACGTCGGGCGCACGGACGACGTGTTCAAGGCGTCGGACTACCGGATCTCGCCGTTCGAGCTGGAGAGCGTGCTGATCGAACACGAGGCGGTGGCCGAGGCGGCGGTGGTCCCCGCGCCGGACCCGATCCGGCTCGCGGTGCCCAAGGCGTACGTCGTACTGGCCGCCGGCCACGGGCCGACGCCGGAGACGGCGAAGGCGATCCTCGCGTACTGCCGCGAGCACCTGGCGCCCTACAAGCGGATCCGCCGGCTCGAATTCGCGGAGCTGCCCAAGACGGTCTCGGGCAAGATTCGCCGCGTCGAGCTACGCGGCCGCGAGAGCGATCCGGCGCGCGGCGCGGGCACGGAGTTCCGTGAAGAGGACTTCCCGGACCTGAAGTCCTGACCCCGGCCCCGGGCGCCCCAAGGTGGCCTTGGGGCGCTCGGGGCCGGGTCTCAGGCGCGGGTGCCCTCGACCTGGCGGCCGTCCTCCGTCGAGCAGGCCGTCACCGGGTCGTTCGGGCCGCTGCCGCACGTCCACTCGTCGAGGACGATCGGGCCCGGGCCGTCGGCGGAGGCCGCGTCGGCCGGGGTCAGCTTCGCGAAGTAGTCCTTCAGCAGCTTCGTCGCCGCGGCGCAGTCGACCTGGCCGTGCGCGACGACCGCCGTCTTCGCGCCGCCCGTGCCGGTGACGTCGCCGCACGGCACGCCCGGCGCCGTCGACCCGGCCGCTGCGGCTTCGGCGGGGACGGGCGCGGGGGCAGCCGCGGACGGCGCCGCGGGCGCCGGGTCTCCGCCGCAGCCGGCCAGCACGGCGGAGGCGGCGACGAGCAGCAGGGGATAGGCGAGTGTCTTCATGGGCCCTTCAGGAGCGGAAAACGGATCGGGAGAGGTCACTCGGACGGCACGACGGCGGCGAAGACCGTCTGCTCGCCCTTCGTGCAGGTGGTGCCGCCCTGGGCGGCGGGCGGTCCGGACGTGCACAGCCAGCCGTCGACGGTCTCGTTCACCGCGTCGTTCGAGCCGGCGCCCTGGCGCCCGGCGATCGTGCGGTGGAAGTCGCCGACGAGCTTCGTCGCCGCGACGCAGCTGACACCGGCCGAACCGCTGTCGAACACGTAGAGCGTCAGCCCGCTGGCGGCGGTCACGGTGCCGCACGACCCCGGGACCGACGGCGGCGCGCCGGACGGCTTCGGCACCGGCGGGGGCGCCGGGGAGCTGCCGTCGGCGGGTGGTGGAGGCGGCGTGCCGGTGGACGACGCCGGCGCGGAGGTGGTGGCCGCCGGGGAAGACGAGGACGGCGGTGCCTGGGCGGCCGGCTCGCCGGAGCAGGCCGCGAGCGCGGGCACGGCGAGGCAGGCGGCGAGCAACGGCCGCCACGTCCTCGTGGTGGTCGGGTGGGGCACCGCGATCGTTCCTCCCCGGTCAGGCTGGCCCGGTCATCCTGGCCCATCCGGGCCGGGGCCCCGTGGACCGGCTCGCCCACAGGTGTGCGGCAGATTACTCCAGCCGGGTCGCGGCCCGGCCCGGTGGCCACCAAAGCACCGTCCACAATGGACAATTAACATTCCGTTCACGCTCCGAAACCTCACGCTGCCATCAAGAATCGATCGGTCTAATTCCGGCCGTGCCGGTTAACATCCCGGCCCCGGCAGCCGAAGATCTCGGTGGAGGCCGACGAGCTTCCCGTCCCCGACAACCGCCCCGAGCCCGTGAGAGCGATGAACGCCGACGCTGTGACCAGCCCCCAAGCCAGCACCGACACCAGCACCGAAACCGCCGGCCCCCCGACCGTCCCCAGCAGCGTCGTCTGGTGCTGCGGACGTCCCTACGTCCTGGAGGCGCGCCCCGGCCGCGCCCGCTGGATGGGCACCGACCTCCGCGGCCGCCCCGAGGCGCTGAGCAGCGCCGAACTGCAGCGACGCGGCTGGAGCAGCCGCCGCGCGTGCTGACTACGCTGGCCGGGTGAGCACCGCCGCACCCGAACCCGCCGCTCAGGCGAGCGCCGCCGAGCCGTCCCTGCTGAGGCAGGCCTTCAACGTCCCCAACATGCTGTCGCTGCTGCGGCTGGCCGGCGTGCCGGTGTTCTTGTGGCTGCTGCTGGGACCGGAGGAGGACGGCTGGGCGCTCGCGCTGCTCGTGTTCAGCGCGCTCACCGACTGGCTCGACGGCAAGCTGGCCCGCTGGCTCAACCAGATGTCCCGGCTGGGCCAGCTGCTCGACCCGGCGGCCGACCGGCTCTACATCCTCGCGACGCTCATCGCGTTCCTGGTCCGCGACATCATCCCCTGGTGGGTCGTGGTGCCGCTGGTGCTGCGCGAAGCCGTCCTCGGCGGGTGCGTGCTGGCCCTGCGCCGCGGCGGCTTCGCCCCGCCGGAGGTGACCTACCTCGGCAAGGGCGCGACCTTCGTGCTGATGTACGCCTTCCCGTTCCTGCTGCTCGCGCAGGGCGGCTCGGACGTCGCCGCGGTCGCCCGGCCGATCGGCTACGCCTTCACCATCTGGGGCGGGGTCCTCTACGTCTGGTCCGGCGTGCTCTACGTCGTGCAGGCGCGCGCCGCGCTGCGCGGCGCGGCCGACGACTGAGCGCGACATTTTTCCCGGCCCGGACCCGGCGCTGCGCCGTGTGGGTGTAAGACTTCGCCCAGCACGTTTTCGCCAGTGAGGGCATGAAAGGGGACCGGCGGTGTCCGCTCCTGAAGAGCTTCGCTACACCGAGGAACACGAGTGGGTCGCCACCCGCGGCGAGGACACCCTCGTCCGCATCGGCATCACCGAGTACGCGCAGGACCAGCTCGGCGACGTCGTGTTCGTCGACCTGCCGGAGGTCGGCCGCCAGGTGAGCGCGGGCGACGTCTTCGGCGAGGTCGAGTCGACGAAGAGCGTGTCCGAGCTGTTCGCGCCGGTCGACGGCGAGGTCGTCGCGATCAACGACGCCGTCGCCGAATCGCCGGAGCTGATCAACAGCGACCCCTACGGCGAGGGCTGGCTGATCGAGATCCGGCTCGACGACCCGGCGGGGCTCGAAGCCCTGCTGGAAGCCGAGGCGTACGACGCCCTGACCAAGGGCTGAGCTCCGCCGGCGGCCGCCCGGACCGGCACTGCGCCGGTTCGGGGAGCCGGGGCTCGGAGAATCGATCAGGCACGGTACGTTGGCAGCTACACGTTCTTGAGTACTAGGCAACACAGCATGTGTGGAGGAGAGCTCAGGTGAGCACGAACGACGGGCCCGGTGGCGTTCCCCCGGAGCAGTCTCCGGAGCGGACCTCTGTCTTCCGGGCCGACTTCCTGGCCGAAGCCGAAGGCCACGAGTCCGCCCCGGCCGCGGAGGCGCCCGTCCAGGGCGTCGACGCCCTGCCCGCGGGTTCGGCGCTGCTGGTCGTGAAGCGCGGCCCGAACGCGGGTTCGCGGTTCCTGCTCGACCGCGACACGACCAGCGCCGGGCGCCACCCGGACAGCGACATCTTCCTGGACGACGTCACGGTCTCCCGCCGGCACGCCGAGTTCCGGCGTGAGGGCGGCGAGTTCGTCGTCATCGACGTCGGCAGCCTCAACGGCACCTACGTCAACCGCGAGCCGGTCGACCAGGCCGTCCTCGCGGGCGGCGACGAGGTGCAGATCGGGAAGTTCCGCCTGGTCTTCCTGACCGGCCCGGGGCACGGGGGCCAGGGGGCGCAGTGACGGCGGCCGGGCGGCCACAGAGTCACGGACTGAGCATCGGGGCCGTCCTGGCGCAGCTGCGCCAGGACTTTCCCGACGTCACCATCTCCAAGATCCGGTTCCTCGAAGCGGAAGGCCTGGTCCAACCGGGCCGGACGGCTTCGGGGTACCGGCAGTTCGTCGCGGCGGACGTGGAGCGACTGCGGTTCGTCCTGGCCGCCCAGCGGGATCACTACCTGCCGCTGAAGGTCATCAAGGAGCAGCTGGACGCGGCGGACTCGGGTGCCGGGCCCGTCGCGGACCTGCCCCGCCCGCCGCGCCGGCTGGTGCCGATCGACGCGGTGGCGGAGAACGTCGGCCTGCCGGTGGCGGAGGACTTCGCCGGCGGCAAGGAGCTGCGCCTGACCCAGGAGGAGCTCCTGGAGCAGGCCGGCATCGACGCCGCCGCACTCGCCGAGCTGCAGCAGTACGGCCTGGTCCGGTCCGGCCCCGCGGGGTTCTTCGACCCGGACGCGGTGCTCGTCGCGCGGACGGTGAAGGCGATGACCGAATTCGGTATCGAGCCGAGACACCTGCGTGCCTTCCGCGCCGCGGCCGACCGCGAGGTCGGGTTGCTGGAGCAGATCGTGACCCCGGTGTACCGGCATCGTGATCCGGAAGCCAAGGCGAGGGCCGACGAAGTGGTGCGAGAGCTCGCGGCACTGTCCGTGACCCTGCACACGCTCCTCGTGAAGGCGGGAATCCGTGGCGCCACGGGTTGTTGAGCCGTAACGGGACGGTGAGATCCTCTTTGCGGTCCCATGTCAATGACTGAATGTTCGGCACCTCATGCCGTACCGTGAGAACAACGGTTTGCGGTAGGCGAGCCGAGAGTGTCCGACAGCGAGCACAGCGCACGGATGACGGGTAGCGTCGGGAGTGAACGGCGCGAGGCGGTTCCAGCGCTGAAGCCCGTGTGCACGAGAGGGAGGCGAAGCCCGATGAGCGAAATGCGCGTCGTCGGTGTGCGGGTCGAGCTGCCCGCGAATCAGCCGATCTTGCTGCTGCGGGAGACCGAGGGCGAACGGTACCTGCCGATCTGGATCGGCTCGGTCGAAGCGACCGCCATCGCGTTGGAGCAACAGGGGGTCCGCCCGGCCCGTCCGCTCACCCATGACCTGCTGAAAGAGGTCATCGGAGCGTTGGGCCGCGAGCTCGAGCAGGTCGTCATCACCGACCTCAAGGAAGGCACGTTCTTCGCCGAGCTCGTGTTCGACGGCGACATCCGGGTCTCCGCCCGGCCGAGCGACTCGGTCGCGCTGGCCCTGCGGATCGGCGTCCCCATCCACGCCGTGGACGCGGTGCTGGAGGAGGCGGGCCTGATCATCCCGGACGAGCAGGAGGACGAGGTCGAGAAGTTCCGCGAGTTCCTCGACTCCGTGTCGCCGGAAGACTTCCGCGGAGCCGATACGTGAGACCTTGCCTTGACGCGGACGTCAACGTCTAGCGTCTTCAGGCATGCGGATCGGAGAGCTTGCGCAGCGCACGGGTGTCACCACCCGTGCGCTGCGTTTTTACGAGGCCCAGGGCCTTCTCGAGGCCCGTCGCTCGGCGAACGGCTACCGCGAGTACGACGAGGGCGACCTGCAGCTGGTCCGGGAGATCCAGACGCTGCAGACGGTCGGCCTGACCCTCGACGAAACCCGCCCGTTCGTCGACTGCCTCCGCAGCGGCCACGAGACCGGCGACTCCTGCGCGAGTTCGATCGAGGTCTACCGCCGCAAGCTCGAAGAAGCCGACGCGCTGCTGGCCCGCCTCGGCGGCATCCGGGCCGAACTGGCGGCCAAGCTCGCCGGCGCGCTGGCCCGGCAAGCCCCCGATCCGTGTGTCGTCCCCGATGCCCCGCGTCCGTCAAGGAGCTCGTCATGACCGCTGTTGCCGTTTCCGACGTCACCGACGCCACGTTCGCCGCCGAGGTCCTCGGCAGTGACGTCCCGGTGCTGGTCGAGTTCTGGGCCACCTGGTGCGGGCCCTGCCGGATGGTGGGCCCGGTGCTGGCCCAGCTGGCTGCCGAGCGGGCCGGGAAGCTCGCCGTGCGGAAGGTCAACGCCGACGAGAACCCGGAGACGACCCGGTCGTACCAGGTCATGTCCCTGCCGACGATGATCCTCTTCTCGGGCGGCGAGCCGGTGACGACGATCGTCGGCGCCTACCCGAAGGCCCGGATCGAGGAGCGCCTCGACCAGGTCCTCTAGGGAGCCGTCGCCTTCACGAAGGTGTCGGCGACTTCCCGCCCGTACTGCTCCAGATCCAGCGACGGGTCGGCCGCGTAGGCCGCGGCCACCCCGTCGATGGCCTGCGCGATCGACATCGCCATCACCTCCGGCGTGAAGGCGCCGAACCGCCCTTCCGCCTGACCCTGCTTCAGCTGGCGGGCCGGCCCGTGCACCCGCATGTCGTCGACCAGGACCTTCGTCATCACCCAGCCGTCGGCGTCGTCGGCGTTGGCCGCCATCTCGGTCAGCACCCGGACGCACTCCGGGTACGCGCGCAGGAACGCGATCGACGTCTCGATGTGGGCCCGCAGGTACCCGGGCCGGTCGGCGGGGTCGACCCCGCCGCCGGTGCGTTCCTTCAGGAACTCGTTCTTCGTCTCCACGACCGTGCTCAGCACGGCCTGCATCAGGCCGGCCTTGTTCGTGAAGTGGTACGAGATCATCCGGGTGCTGCTGAGCCCGGCGCGTTCCTTGATCTTGGCGAACGTGGCTTTCCGGTAGCCGAGGTCGGCGATGACGCCGATGGTCGCGCCGATGATCTGGGCGCGGCGCGCCGCCTCGGTGGCGCTGAGCCCCATCTCGGCCATCAGGTCGGTGTTTACTTGCATGAGTAAAAAGTTACTCAGCCGAGTAAAAATCGTCAAGGGGTTTGAACCGCCGCGACCGGGGTACGGCGAACGGCTCAAAGGCTCAGCCGACCGTCGAGGCTTGCCGCGCGTCGCGTTGACCGGTGTTCTCCGGGCGCTTACCGTCGAAGGAGGTAAATCGCCACGGTGTGATTCACGGTCTGGGGCCGGACCGTGGCGATTGATCTCCGGCGGGTCCCACTCTGGGACCGTCCGGCTGTCATTCGCCGGCCATCAGGTCGGGCGAAGGGAGGCTTGCGTGGTCGAGGCTGGTTCCGAGAAGCAGCCTGTTCAGGTCGCGGCTGGTGAGCAGGGTGAACTGTTCCCTGACGACTCGCTGCCGGACGAGCTGGTGGGCTACCGCGGCCCGGCCGCGTGCCAGATCGCCGGGATCACCTACCGCCAGCTCGACTACTGGGCCCGGACGAAGCTGGTCGCACCCAGCATCCGCACGGCGCACGGCTCCGGCTCGCAGCGGCTGTACTCGTTCAAGGACATCCTGGTCCTCAAGGTCGTCAAACGGCTCCTGGACACCGGAGTCTCCCTGCAGAACATCCGGGTCGCCGTCGACCACCTGCGCGTCCGCGGAGTGCGCGACCTCGCGAAGGTCACGCTGTTCTCCGACGGCACCACGGTCTACGAGTGCACCTCACCCGAGGAGATCGTCGACCTGCTCCAAGGCGGCCAAGGCGTCTTCGGCATCGCGGTCAGCGGCGCCATGCAGGAAATCAGCGGCACCATCCACGAGTTCCCCGCCGAACGCGCCGACGGCGGCATCGTCGAGCAGCACGAGCCGGACGAACTCACCCAACGCCGCAACGCCCGCAAGACCGGGTGATCACCGCCGCGGCGGACCGGGTAAGGTTCAGCCTGCGGTCGACGAATCCGCGCGGGAGAGTCCGAGCCACACCTCGAGCTCGGCGCCGAAGGAGCAAGTCCTCCCCGGAACCTCTCAGGCACCCCGGACCGCGCGGACGAGACGCCTCTGGAAAGCGGGTCGTCAGGACACAACCTGATGGCCCCGCCGACGGTGCAAGCCCGGCTCAACCTCGGGCGAAACTCTCAGGCGCCTGTTCTGCAGGTACGGACAGAGTGGGGAGGATTCCTCCGGGGTTTGGGTGAGCTGTGCTCGCGAAGAGCGCTCGCCCGAACCCTCCGGAGTGTCCTGTGGGGGTGCAACCCCCACAGCCCGCCCGGCGGGCTCCGCCCCCGGACCCCCGCCGTGGTCGCGTTCCGTTCTCGGGTCCGGTTAGCTGGGTGGAGACACCGCCGTTCGGAGGAGGCCACCTTGGACTTGTCGCTCGCCTCTTTGGAACAGGGCATCCCCTTCGCCGACCGGCACATCGGGCCCGGGCCGGACGAACTCCGCCAGATCCTCGACGTCGTCGGAGTCGCTTCTCTCGACGAGCTCTCCGAGCGTGCTGTTCCCGCATCGCTGCGCGCCTCCGCTGGGCCGCTCGAACTTCCCCCGGCCGCCACCGAAGCCCAGGCCCTCGCCGAACTCCGGGCGCTCGCCGCGCGGAACCGGCCCATGGCCCAGATGATCGGCCTCGGCTACCACGACACCGTCACCCCGCCCGTCATCCGGCGGAACGTGCTCGAAAACCCCGCCTGGTACACCGCGTACACGCCCTATCAGCCCGAGATCTCGCAAGGCCGGCTCGAAGCGCTGCTCAACTTCCAGACCATGGTCGCCGACCTCACCGGGCTGCCCGTCGCCAACGCGTCGATGCTCGACGAGGCCACCGCGGCCGCCGAGGCGATGACGCTCGTGCGCCGCGCCGGGAAAGCCGCGTCGCACCGGTTCGTCGTCGACCGGGACACCCTGCCGCAGACCCTCGCCGTCCTCCGGACCCGCGCCGAGCCCCTCGGCATCGAGCTTGTCGTCGAAGACCTCTCCCAGGGCCTGACCGGCCTCGGCCTCGGCGGCGACTTCTTCGGCGTCCTGCTGTCCTACCCGGGCGCGTCCGGCGCGGTGCACGAGCTCGACCTGACGATCGCCGAGGCCAAAAAGCACGGCGCCGCGGTGATCGTCGCCGCCGACCCGCTCGCCCTGACCCTGCTGCGGCCACCGGGAGAGCTCGGCGCCGACGTCGCCGTCGGGTCGACGCAGCGGTTCGGCGTCCCGCTCGGCTTCGGCGGCCCGCACGCGGCCTACCTCGCCGTCCGCCAAGGCCTCGAACGGCAGCTGCCCGGCCGGCTGGTCGGCGTCTCGAAGGACGCGGACGGCGCGCCCGCGTACCGGCTCGCCCTCCAGACGCGGGAGCAGCACATCCGCCGCGAGAAGGCGACGTCGAACATCTGCACCGCGCAGGTCCTGCTCGCGGTGATGGCCTCCATGTACGCGGTGTACCACGGCCCCGACGGACTGCGCGGGATCGCGCTGCGCGCCCACCGGATGGCCACCGTGCTCGCCGCCGGCCTCGCCGAAGGCGGCGTCGACGTCGGGCACGGCGAGTTCTTCGACACCGTCACCGCGGCGGTGCCCGGCCGGGCGCACGCGGTCGTCGCGGCCGCTCGCGACCTCGGGGTGAACCTGCGGCTCGTCGACGACGACCACGTCGGCGTCGCCTGCGACGAGACCACCACCCGCGAACGGCTTTCCCTCGTATGGAAGGCGTTCGGCGTCTCGGTGTCCGATGTGGATGGCCTCGACGCGGACACGGCGGACGCGCTCCCGGCGCCGCTGCGGCGCACCAGCGCGTTCCTCACCCACCCCGTGTTCCACACCCACCGGTCGGAAACCGCGCTGCTGCGGTACCTGCGGCAGCTGGCCGACAAGGATGTCGCGCTCGATCGCAGCATGATCCCGCTCGGCTCGTGCACCATGAAGCTCAACGCCACCGCCGAGATGGAACCGGTCACCTGGCCGGAGTTCGCCGGGCTGCACCCGTTCGCGCCCGCCGAGGACGCCGCCGGGCTGCTGGAGGTGATCGCCGACCTCGGTGCCTGGCTCGCGCGGATCACCGGCTACGACACGGTTTCCCTGCAGCCCAACGCGGGCAGCCAGGGCGAGTTCGCCGGGCTGCTGGCCATCCGCGCCTACCACCGTTCGCGCGGCGAGGGCGAGCGCGACGTCTGCCTGATCCCGGCGAGCGCGCACGGCACCAACGCGGCGAGCGCCGTGATGGCCGGCATGCGGGTGGTCGTCGTCCGCTGCGACGACGACGGCGACATCGACCTCGCGCACCTGCGGTCCACTGTGGACGAGCACCGCGCCGACCTGGCCGCGATCATGATCACCTACCCGTCGACGCACGGGGTCTACGAGGACACCGTCGGCGAGGTGTGCGCGCTGGTGCACGACGCGGGCGGGCAGGTGTACGTCGACGGCGCCAACCTCAACGCGCTCATCGGCGTGGCGCAGTACGGCCGGTTCGGCGCCGACGTCTCACACCTCAACCTGCACAAGACCTTCTGCATCCCGCACGGCGGCGGCGGGCCCGGCGTCGGGCCGATCGGGGTCCGCGCGCACCTGGCGCCGTTCCTGCCGAACCATCCGCTGCAGCCCGCGGCCGGCCCGGTGACCGGGGTCGGTCCGGTCAGCGCGGCGCCGTGGGGGAGCGCGTCGATCCTGCCGATCTCGTGGGCGTACGTCCGGATGATGGGCGCGGACGGCCTGCGCCGGGCGACCCTCGTCGCGGTGGCCAACGCCAACTACGTCGCCCGGCGGCTCGGGGAGCACTACCCGGTGCTGTACGCGGGCCGGTCGGGTTTCGTGGCCCACGAATGCATCCTGGACCTGCGGCCGCTGACGAAGGCGACGGGCGTGACGGTCGATGACGTCGCGAAGCGGCTGGCGGACTACGGCCTGCACGCGCCGACGATGTCGTTCCCGGTGGCGGGCACGCTGATGGTGGAGCCGACCGAGAGCGAGGACCTGGCCGAACTGGACCGCTTCTGCACCGCGATGATCGCGATCCGCGCGGAGATCGACCGCGTGACGGTGGGGGAGTGGGCGCTGGCGGAGTCGCCGCTGCGGCAGGCCCCGCACACGGCTCGCTGCATCGCGGGCGAGTGGGACCGGCCGTACAGCCGCGAAACGGCGGTGTTCCCGGCGGGCCCGGGCGCGCCGAAGATCTGGCCGCCGGTCCGCCGCATCGACGGCGCGGCGGGCGACCGCACCCTGGTCTGCTCCTGCCCGCCCCCGGAAGCCTTCGCCTGACCCCTGCGTAAAGGGGCGATGCGCGGTAGTGCGTACGCCGGGCCGGGCCCGCACAGGAACGGGAGGTAGGTTGACGCCATGGCGAGTGCGCACGGTCCTGATCAACCGTCCGTGGTCGTGACCGGCGGCAGCGGCTTCATCGGCCGGGCCGTCGTGCGCGCCCTTCGCGACCGGGGTGTCCCGGTCACCGTCGTGGACCGGGTCCCGTTCCCGGACGGCGGCGATGGCGGCGGCGACGGCGTCCGTGTGGTGACCGGTGATCTCCGCGACGCCGGTGTCCGCGAGGAGGCCGTGCCGCGCGGGACCGCCGGGATCGTGCACCTCGCCGCGCTGACGTCGGTGCTGAAGTCGGTCGAGCTGCCCGAAGACACCTTCGCCGACAACGTCCTGGTGACCCAGGAGCTGCTGGAGCTCGCGCGCCGCCGTGAGGTGCCGAAGTTCCTGCTCGCCTCGACCAACGCGGTGATCGGCGACGTCGGCACCGCGACGATCACCCCGGACCTGCCGCTGCGGCCGCTCACGCCCTACGGTGCCACCAAGGCGGCGTGCGAAATGCTGCTCTCGGGCTACGCCGGCGCGTACGGCATGACGACGTGTGCGTTGCGGTTCACCAACGTCTACGGCCCGGGAATGTCCCACAAGGACAGTTTCGTGCCGCGCATGATGCGCGCCGCGCTGACCGGCACCGGGGTCCGGATCCACGGCGACGGCCGCCAGCGCCGCGATCTCGTGCACGTCGACGACGTCGTCCGCGCCATCCTGCTCGCGCTCGACAGCGGCCACACCGGCCGCGCGATCGTCGGCGCCGGGCGCTCGGTGTCCGTGCTGGAGATGGTCGAGGCCGTGCGCGAGGTGACCGGCGCCGAGCTGCCGGTCGAGCACGTCGAGGCGCCGGCGGGCGAGATGCCCGCCGTGGTCGTCGACGTCTCGGCCAGCGCCGAGACCATCGGGTACCGGCCGGAGGTCTCGCTCACCGACGGCCTCGCGACGGCCTGGAAGTACTTCTCCGGGCTCGACCGTCCAAACGCGACACCGTGACTCCATCCATGCCCCCGCCGCCACCCTCAACGGAGGCGCTTCGCGCCGCTGTGTTTTCTTTTCTCAAGCGGCACTGGCTGCTGCTCCTGCTCCTCGTCCCGGCGATCGCCCTCCGGGTGCTGACCTGGCCGGCCTACCGGCCCGCGCTGCTGTTCATCGATTCGTTCCGTTACCTCGACAATCTCCACGCGCTGCGCGCCGACCAGCTCGACCCGATCGGCTACGACCTCGTGCTGCGGCCGCTGCTGGCCGTCGGCGGGCTCGCCTGGGTCGCGGCGGTGCAGCACGCCGGCGGGACCCTCATCGCGATCGGCGTCTACGCGCTGGTGCTGCGCCTCGGCGGCCGCCCGTGGGTCGCCGCGCTCGCCGCGGTCCCGGTCCTGCTCGACGCCTACCAGCTCCAGATCGAGCAGAACATCATGTCCGAGGTCGTCTTCGAGGCGGTTCTGCTCGGTCTCCTCTGGCTCCTCCTCGGCTGGGGTACGCCGGGCTGGAAGCGCGCCGGCGTCGCCGGCCTGCTGGCCGGGTTCGCCGTGCTGACGCGGCTGATCGGCATCTCCCTGGCCCTGCCGGTGCTGGGCTACCTCGTCGTGGCCGGGGGAGCGTGGCGGCACTGGGCGGGCTGGCGCCGGGCCGGTGCCGGCGTGCTGGGCCTGCTCGTCGTGCTCGTGCCCTACTCGGCGCGGGTGCATTCGGAGACCGGCAAGTGGGGGCTGACCGGGCCGTCCGGGAACATGCTCTACGGCCGCACCGCCGCCGTCGCCGACTGCGCGAACCTCCACCTCGACCCGACGCTGCAGGTGTTCTGCCCGGCCGAACCGCGCGAGACCAGGCTGGTGGACAACTACACGCACGCCGACCTCGACCCGAACTGGCCCGGCCCGCTGCCGCCGGGGGCGGACAAGGCCGCGCTGGCGCACGAGTTCGCGCTCGACGTGCTGAAGGAGCAGCCCGGCGACGTCGCGGAAGCGATCCTCGACGACTTCTCGAAGAGCTTCGCCTGGACCCGCGAGCAGGACCCGACCGACGTCCCCCTGGACCGGTGGCAGTTCCAGCTCACGTACCCGCAGTGGGCCGACCAGTCCCTCATCGACCTCGTCACGCGGCAGAACGACGGTGTCGTCGCGAGCGTCGACCAGCCGCTCGCCCGGATCTTGCGCGACTACCAGCTCGGCGGCGGCTACGTTCCGGGTGCGGTGCTCGGCATCGGCGCGCTACTGGGCCTGCTCACGGTGTTCCGCCGCAAGAAGCCCCTGGACCGGGCGCGGGCGGGCGCGCTGCTGGCGGCGTCGAGCGGCCTGATCCTGCTCTTCGCCTCGGCGGTGTTCCAGTTCTCCTGGCGCTATCAGATCCCCGCGCTCGTGCTGCTGCCGGTGGCCGGGGCGCTGGGCTTCACCACACTGACGTCGGCCAGCCGGAAACGCCTCGCCGCGTTCCCCGACGACGTCGACCGGGGCGCCCTCGACGACTTCGGCGGCCGGCACCCCGAGCTGGAGCTGGCCCCGCTGACCGTCGTCATCGCGGCCTACAACGAAGCCGACGGCATCGGCGGAGTCCTGGAGAAGATGCCCGACGAGTGCCTCGGCATGCGGGTCGACGTGCTCGTCGTGGTCGACGGCGGCACCGACGACACCGCGGCGATCGCCGAAGACCACGGCGCGTACGTCTGCGTCGCACCCCGCAACCGTGGCCAGGGCGCCGCGCTGCGCCTCGGCTACCACCTCGCGGCCGAGGCCGGCGCCGAGTACGTCGTGACGACGGACGGCGACGGCCAGTACGACAACAGCGAGCTCGAAGCCCTGGTCAGGCCGGTCGTCGACGGCACTGCGGACTTCGTCACCGGCTCCCGGCGCCTCGGCCACGAAGAGGCCGACAGCCGCGTCCGGTGGCTGGGTGTGCGCGTGTTCGCCCTGCTTGCGTCGGTGCTGACCGCGCGGCGGATCACCGACACGTCGTTCGGCTTCCGCGCGATGCGGGCGGACCTGGCGTGCTCGGTGCCGCTCAACGAGCCGCAGTACCAGTCGTCGGAGCTGATGCTCGGGGTGACCGCGCGCGGTGCCCGGATCGTCGAGCTGCCGATGAGCATGCGGCTGCGCAAGGCGGGCAAGAGCAAGAAGGGCGGCAGCCTCGTCTACGGCGCCAACTACGCCCGGGTCATGACCGGGACGTGGTGGCGGGGGTACGTGCTGCGCCGCGGCCGAACACGAGCCGGTCGAGCAGGGTGAACTTGACGAGGAACACCAGCGCGTAGCTGGCCACGTACGCGCCGTCGACGAGCACGACCCACCAGAAGTGCGGCAGGTCCAGCGGCGTGAGCAGCGAGCCGGCGAGGGTCGTGAGGCCGATGGACGCGAGGCCGCCGAGGCCGATCACGGCCAGGTAGGGCAGCAGTTCGCGGCGCACGCGCGGGCGTCCGGTGCGGCCCCACACCCAGCGGCGGGTGACCAGGAAGTTCAGCACCGCGCCGGCCGCCCAGGCCAGCGTGCTCGCCAGGGCCGCGGCGCCGCCGGTCGCGAGGACCGCGAGCAGCACCACCTGGCTGACGACCGTGGCCGCGACGGAGGTCGCCGCGGCGCGCGCCAGCCGGGCCCGGCCGCGGCGGGTCTTCTCCGTCGTGCGGGGCCGCACGCCGTTGGTTACGGTCGTCATGCCCCCATCCTCCCCGCGAGCCGGTCGCGCCGCCGTCCGGGTCCCCTACGCATAGGAGATTCACAGCTCATTGCCAGGTCCTCATCAGCAGGAGATCGATAACTTTCTTCGGGGGGTTCCGGGTGGCGGAGCCCCCGGCCCGGGGCGGAGCCCCGGATCAGCAGCGTCGGGTTCTCGCAAGCCTCTGCTCGCTCGTCGGATCAGCACGCTTGTGGCGTAAACGAACAGGAAAGGCGGCACAATGCGTGTGCTGGTTCTCGGCGGTGACGGATATCTGGGCTGGCCGACCGCGTTGCACTTATCGGACAAAGGCCACGACGTAGCCGTTCTCGACAATTTCGCCCGCCGCGGCTACGACGCCGAACTGGGCGTCGAGAGCCTCGTGCCGATCGAGTCCCTGGCCGACCGGATCTCGGCGTGGCAGGAGGTCTCCGGGCGCACGATCACCAGCTACGAAGGCGACTTGCTGGACGCGGAGTTCCTGTTCGGAGCGGTGCGCGACTTCGCTCCCGACACGGTGGTGCACTACGCCGAGCAGCGGTCCGCGCCGTATTCGATGATCGACCGCGAGCACGCGGTGTACACCCAGCACAACAACGTGATCGGGAACCTGAACCTGCTGTACGCGATCGCCGAGATCGACCCGGCGATCCACCTGGTCAAACTGGGCACGATGGGCGAATACGGCACGCCGAACGTCGACATCGAAGAAGGCTGGCTGGACCTCGAGCACAACGGGCGCAAAGATCGTGTGCTGTTCCCGAAGCGGCCCGGCTCGTTCTACCACCTGACGAAGGTCCACGATTCGCACAACATCGAATTCACGTGCCGCGCCTGGGGGCTGCGCGCGACGGATCTCAACCAGGGTGTCGTGTACGGCCAGCAAACGCCGCAGACGGCGCTGGACCCGCGCCTGGCGACCCGCTTCGACTACGACGCCGTGTTCGGCACGGTGCTGAACCGGTTCGTCATCCAGGCGGTGCTGGGCCAGCCGCTGACCGTGTACGGCAAGGGCACCCAGACGCGCGGCCTGATCGACATCCGCGACACCGTCGAATGCATCCGGCTCGCCGTGGAGAACCCGGCCGGGGCGGGGGAGTTCCGCGTGTTCAACCAGATGACCGAGAGCATGTCCGTGGCGGCCATCGCCGACCTCGTCGCCGAGCGGTTCCCCGGGCCGGTGCAGATCGAGCAGCTGGAGAACCCGCGCACCGAGGCACCGGAGCACTACTACAACGTGAAGCACACCGGGCTGGTCGGGCTGGGGCTGGAGCCGCACCTGCTCTCGGACACGCTGATCGAGTCGATGTTCGACATCGTGGGGGCCAACAAGCACCGGGTGAACCCGGAGAAGCTGCGCCCGACCGTGCGCTGGCGGGGCGCGCTGAAGGGCTAGCGGTGCGGGTGGCGGGGGGGGGGGGGGGGGGGGGGAAGAAAGAGACAGCGATGCGCGGTGGGGGGGTGTCCGGGGGGGCAAGGGGGCGGGGGGGAGGTTCATCTGTGTGTTGGTCCTGAG
>NZ_JBVHUL010000002.1:328316-547813 GCF_055565395.1 Amycolatopsis sp. NPDC028719 | reverse complement strand
CAAAAAGGAACGGGAGAAAGGGGAAGAATCCCCACCGGACGGGGGGGGGAGGGGGGGGGGGGGGGGGGGGGGGGGGGGGGTGTCTCCCCCCCCCCCCCCCCCGCCCCCCCCCACGCCGGTTCTCAGCCGGGGATCTTGTCCAGGAAGCCGTGGACGTGGGCGATCTTCCCGTCTTCGAGCTCGACGACGTCGAACCCGATGGCGACGGGCTCGGCACCGGGCGTGCCGAGGTACCACTGGAACCGCGCGAGATCGTGGTGCGCGTCGGGCTCGGCGGGCAGGCTGAAGGTCAGCCCGGCGAACTGCTGCTGCGCCCCGCCGACGAACTGGTCGATCCCGTCGTGCCCGGCGACGGCCCCGAGCGGGTCGGTGTAGCGGGCGCCGTCGGTGAAGAGATCGGCGATCAGGGCGCGGCGCTTGCCGCCGTCGGTCTCGTTCCAGACGGCGATGTACTGCTCGACGATGCCGCGGACGTCGGTCATGGCAGTTCCTTTCGTTGGGGGACAACGGGTTGTCGTCGTCCGGTGCTGGGAACGACTTTGGCGGACGGCCGGCGGCCCGTCGATTACGCGAGAGGTAATGCCGCGGCGGCGCTCGGACCGGCCGCGGGCATTACCCGCGAAGTAATGGCAGCGACCCGGTGATCGCCGTAGCGTCGCTCGCGTGACGACTACGGTGCAGGCCGCGCGGCAGCGGCCCGTCGGGGAGCTGCTGCGGGAATGGCGCGACCGGCGGCGGATCAGCCAGCTGGACCTCGCGATCTCGGCGGACATCTCCACCCGCCACCTCAGCTTCGTGGAGACCGGGCGTTCCCGGCCGAGCCGGGACATGGTGCTGCGCCTCGGCGAGCACCTCGACGTGCCGCTGCGCGAGCGCAACCGGCTGCTGCTCGCCGCCGGGTTCGCGCCCGCCTACACCGAGAACGCGCTGGGGGACCCCGGGATGTCCGCCGTCCGCCAGGCCGTCCGGCAGCTGCTCGCGAGCCACGAGCCCTACCCGGCCGCCGTCGTCGACCGGGGCTGGAACCTCGTCGACGCCAACGACGCCACCGGTCTGTTCGTCGCCGGGATCCCGCCCGAGCTGACCACCAACGTCCTGCGCGCGACCCTGCACCCCGACGGCATGGCCCCGCACGTGCTCAACCTGGGGGAGTGGCGCGCCCACCTGCTCGGCCGGCTCCGGCGCCAGGTGGGCCAGACCGCGGACCCCGCGCTGACCGACCTGCTGGACGAGCTGCGTGGCTACCCCTGCGACCAGCCGGTGCCCGAGGTGGAGGTCCCCGGACCGGGTGACATCTTCGTGCCGCTGAAGTTCCGCCACGAGGGCACCGACCTGACGTTCTTCAGCACGGTCGCCACGTTCGGCACGCCGCTGGACGTCACGGTCGCGGAACTGGTGATCGAGTCGTTCTTCCCGGCCGACCCGGCGACGGCCGCACACCTGCGCGAGCGGGCCGCGTCGGTGGAATGATGGGGGACACCCGCGCAGCATCCGACGTGAGGATCACCGGTAGATGGCCGTCCCGCCTTCGCTCGCCCTGTCCGACGGAGTCCGCATTCCCCAGCTGCTGTTCGGCGTCGCGGGACTGACCGCGGCCGAAACCGGCCGCGCCGTCCGCATCGCCCTCGACACCGGCTACCGGGGCTTCGACACCGCGCCGGGGACCGAGGCGGCGGTGGGCGACGCGCTCGCCGGAGTCCCCCGTGAAGAGCTGTTCGTCAGCTTCAAGGTGCCCGCGCAGGGCTACGACGCCGCCCGCCGTGCCGCCGACCAGGCACTGACCGCGCTCCGGCTCGGGCACGCCGACCTGTGCCTCCTGGACGGGACGAAAGGCGCGTTCACCGACACCTGGCGCGCCCTGAGCCGCCTCCGGGCCGACGGCCGCGTCCGCGCGGTCGGCGTCGCCGGGTTCGGCATCGCGGAACTGCGCCGGCTCATCGACGCCACCGGCGCGGTCCCGGTGCTGAACCAGATCGAGCTGCACCCGTGGCTGCAGCAGCTCCCGCTGCGCGAATTCCACACCGAGCGCGGCATCGTGACCGCCGCGTCGAGCCCGGCCGCCAACGCCGGCCTGCTGGCCGACGAGACGGTCACCGCCCTCGCGGCCAAGTACGGCAAGACGCCGGCCCAGATCGTGCTGCGCTGGCACCTGCAGGCCGGCACGGTCGCCGTGGCGGCCTCGGCCACGACGACCCGCACCCGGGAGAACTTCGGGATCTTCGACTTCGAGCTCGCCGACGACGACCTCGCCGTGCTG
The DNA here is from genome assembly GCF_055565395.1 of Amycolatopsis sp. NPDC028719. Lineage (NCBI taxonomy): Bacteria > Bacillati > Actinomycetota > Actinomycetes > Pseudonocardiales > Pseudonocardiaceae > Amycolatopsis > Amycolatopsis sp. NPDC028719. The sequence goes on along the minus strand of NZ_JBVHUL010000002.1, from coordinate 545,556 downwards.
GCCGAGCTCGACAACGGGACGCGCGTCTAGGTCGACTTGATCCCGGCGGCGGCGAAGTCGGCCTGCTGGGCCGGCTGTTCCAGGTACTCGCGGAACGTCTGGGCGGCGCGGAGCACGGTGTCGTCGATGCCCTGCCCGGTGAGCCCGATGAACGGGTAGTCGGCCGACCGCGCGCTCGCCACCGACTGCGCGGGCGAGCCGATCAACTCGGGCTTCTTCGTGGTCAGCTCGCTGACCCAGTACGACGATTCCGGCAGCCAGGCGGCGGGGAGCCCGCCGATCGCGTCGAGGTTGGTCCGGCCCACCAGCGCGTCGAGCACCTGCGCGGAGGGCTTGGCCTCGATCATCACGTGCACGCACTGGCCGTGGACGACGGTCGCGGCCTGGTTCCAGCGGTCGGCCGCGGCGGTCAGGGGTTTCTGCGCGCTCGGCGTGACGAGGATCCGCATGTGGGAGGTGCCGCCGGAGCAGCTGGCGGCCTGCGCCTCGGCGCGGCTGTTGAGCTCGCTGTCGGCCCAGTTCCAGCCGATCACGCCGAGCCCGATCAGGGCGGCGAGCACGGCGCAGGCGATCGGCCAGGTGGCGATCCGGCGCCGCGGCGCCTTCTTGCCGACGATCCGGTGCGACCCGGTCGCCTCGCCCTTGCCGAGGGTCCGGTGCGAGCCGGTGGCCTCACTCTTGCCGGTGGTCTCGTCCTTGCCGGACGGCCCGGTGGTGTCGGTGCGGCCGGGGACGCGACGGCGGCCGGAGGTCTCGCTTTCGCCGGCTTCACTGCGACGGCGGCCGCGGCGCGGGGTGCTTTCGCTGTCGCCTTCGCGGTCGAGGGTGCGGTGCGAGCCGGTGTTTTCGGTCCGGGCGGCGATCGGGTAGTCGCCGGAGGTCTCGTCGTGCCGGGTGATGATCTCGGTCCGCTCGGCGGCCGACTCCGCCGGCCGGACGGGGGCTTTGCCACGACGGCGCCCGCCCCCGGCTTCACCGCGGCGGGCTTCGCCACGGCGACCAGCGGGAGTTTCGCCGCGCCCGGCCGCCGGGTAGGACCCGGAAGCTTCACCGCGGCGGGTGGTGCGAGACGATTCGCCGCGTTCGGCGACGGGGTGGGAGCCGGGAGTCTCAGTGCGGCCGGCAGCCGGGTAGGCGCCTGAGGCCTCATCGCGGCGGCTGACGGCAGCCTCACCGCGGCCGGCCACGGGGTACGCGCCGGAAGTCTCATCGCGGCGGCCGGCGGGAGCTTCACCGCGGCCGGCGACAGGGTAAGAGCCGGAAGTTTCGCCGCGACGGGCGGCGGGCGACGATTCACCGCGCCCGGCGACGGGATAAGAGCCGGAAGCCTCGCCGCGCCCGGCCACCGGATAGGAACCGGAAGCCTCACCGCGGCGGGGGGCCGGGTGCGAGCCGGTCGGCTCGCCGCCCCCGGAGACGAAGTAGCCCGACTTTTCGCCGCGAGCGGCGCCGCGGCCGGCGATCCCGAAGGCGTCCGAGATGGAGCTGCGCTTCGGGGTGCCCTTGCCCGCGACCGGGTACGCGCCGGAGGCCTCGCCTCGACCCGCGGCGCGGGGAGATCCCGCGGCCTCGTCGGGGTGCGGGCGGCGTCCGCCCGGCGCCCCGGCACGGTCCTGAGGGTGCGGCACGGGCTCGTCGTCCCGGGCGTGTCGCCCCATGGTCGTCCTTTCGGCGTCCTGCGCATGTCAAGTACGCGCTGCGATGCAATGAAACCGTTATCACCCTAACAGGTGAGTATCAGTGAGAGAATAATCTGACTCACAGTGGCGCGTACTCAGGGTGCTGCGCTGACCAGGCGATGGCAGTGCGCTATCAGGCGGGCACGCACCGGCGCCGCCCGCCGGGCGAAATCACCCTGGGCCCGGGCGTATTCGGCGCGTCCCTCGGCCGTCTCGATCCGCACCGGCGGATAGCCGAGCGCGGCCAGGTCGTACGGGCTCGCCCGCATGTCCAGCGTCCGGATCTCGACGGCCAGCTCGAATCCGTCCGCGACCAGCTCCGCCGGCACGAACGGATCGAGCTTGTACGCCCATTTGAACAGGTCCATGTTCGCGTGCAGGCACCCCGGCTGCTCGAGTGCGACCTGCGTCTCCCGGGACGGCGCCAGCTCGTTGCGCGGCCGGGCGTCCGCGGTGAAGAACCGGAACGCGTCGAAGTGCCCGCACCGGATGTCGAGGGACTCGACGACCTCGTCGGTGCCCGCCGAGCCCAGCCGGAGCGGGACCTGGTTGTGCCGCACCGAGTCCGCCGGCTCGCGGTAGACCATCGCCCACTCGTGCAGCCCGAAGCAGCTCAGCCGCGGCGCGCGGGACGCCGTCGCGGTCAGCAGGCCGAGGACGAACTCGGCCGTCCGCCTCTTGCCTTCGGTGAAACCCTCCGGGTCGAGGACGACGCCGTCGGCGGTCTCGACGTAGCCCTTGCGGTCCAGGAAGCGTCGCGCCGCGGGCCCGGCGAGGGCGACACCGGGCCCGGGCTGCCACCGCTCCAGGTGCGACGGCCGGTACGAGTAGTAGGTGAACAGGAAGTCGAGCACGGGGTGCTTCTCGCCCCGTGAACGTCGCTCCTGATGCGGGACCGTCCACCGCCGCATCCGCTCGACGTGCGCCGCCTCCCGGGCCAGCCAGTCCGGTTCGGCGAGCACGTCGACGGCGGTCACGCGCCCACGTGGGTGCCATCGCGCACGGTGCCCACGTACTCCTCGACGAGGTCCTCCAGGGCGACGACGCCGACGGCCTTCCCGTCGACGTCGAGCGCCCGCGCCAGGTGGCTGCCTTCCTTGCGCATGGCCGACAGCGCGCTGTCGAGCCGGGCGTCGGCCCGCAGTTCGGTGAGCGCGCGCGTCTTGGCCGTCGGCACGATCGTCGCCGGGTCGTGGCCGGCCAGGTCGAGGACGTCCTTCACGTGGATGTAGCCGGTCAGCCGGCCGTCGTCGGTGCACACCGGGAACCGCGAGAAGCCGGTCGAGGACACCGCCCGCTCGACGTCGCCGACCGTCGGCCCGCAGGGCAGGGTCGTCAGCTCGGCCGTCGGCACCAGCACGTCGGCCACCGTCTTCTGCACCGACGACAGCGTCTGGGTGAGCCGCCGGTGCTCGGACTGGTCGATCAGGCCTTCGCGCCGCGACTCGCTGAGCAGCTCGGCCAGCTCGTCGGACGTGTAAGCCGTCTCGAGCTCGTCCTTCGGCTCGACCTTCACCGCGCGCAGCAGCGAGTTGGCGACGAAGTTGAGCAGCCAGATGAACGGGTTGGCGAGCTTGACCCACCCGACGTGCACCGGCACCAGCCACAGCGCGAGCCGCTCGGGCTCGGCGATCGCGAGGTTCTTCGGCACCATCTCGCCGATCAGGACGTGCAGCACGGTGATGAACGCCAGCGCGATGGCGAACGAAACCGCGTGCAGCAGCGTCTCGGGCAGGCCCAGCAGGTCGAAGAACGCCGACAGGCGGTGCGCGATCGCGGGCTCGCCGAGGCGGCCGAGCAGCAGCGAGCAGATGGTGATGCCCAGCTGCGCACCGGCGAGCATCAGCGACACGTGCTTGCTCGCGTTGATCACGATCTTCGCGCGCGTCTTGCCCTGCTCCAGCAGCGCTTCGAGCCTGTCACGCCGCGAGGAGATCAGCGTGAACTCCGCGCCGACGAAGAAGGCGTTGAGCAGCAGCAGGACCACGACGAGGGCGATGTTCAGCCAGTCGCTCACGAGACCACCTCGGCCACGGCGGGTGCCGGGGATTCTGGGGGTTCTTCGGACGCCCGGACCGGGGCCACTTCGACCTCGGCGATCCGGCGCTTGTCCATCGTGGTGACGGTGAGCAACCAGCCGTCGACCTCCGCGGCGTCACCCTCGGCGGGGATCTTGCCCAGCCGCTCGAGGATCAGCCCGGCGATGGTCTCGTAGTCGCCGTCCGGCATCCGGAAGCCGGTGACGTCGGTGACCTCGTCGGCGCGCAGCTGCCCGGACACCAGCCAGCTGTCGGTGCCGACCTGCTGCGACGCCGGGCCCTCGTGGTCGTCGTGCTCGTCGCGGACGTCGCCGATGATCTCCTCGACGACGTCCTCCAAGGTCACCAGCCCGGCCGTGCCGCCGTACTCGTCGACGACGATCGCCAGCTGGAAGCGGGAGTCGCGCAGCCGGTTGAGCAGGTCGTCGCCGGGCAAGGACTCGGGCACGGTCGGCACCGGCCGCATGACCGAGCCGATCGGCACGGCGGCGCGGTCGGCGGCGGGCACCGCGAAGGCCTGCTTGACGTGCACGGCGCCGCGGACGTCGTCGAGGTCCTCGGCGTGCACCGGGAACCGCGAGAACCCGGTGCGGCGCGAGATGTCGATGAGGTCCTCGATGGTGTCGTCGACGGCGAGCGATTCGAGCTGCACGCGCGGGGTCATCAGCTCCTCCGCGGTGCGCTCGCCGAACCGCAGCGAGCGGTCCAGCAGCTCGGCGGTCGACGTGTCGAGCGTGCCGCTTTCGGCGCTGGAGCGCACGATCGAGCCCAGCTCCTGCGGCGAGCGGGCGGACCGCAGTTCCTCCTGCGGTTCGACGCCGAACTTGCGCACGAGGAAGTTCGCGCTGTTGTTCATCAGCGTGATGAGCCAGCGGAAGAGCGCGGAGAACCGCGAGTGGTAGCCGGCGACGGCGCGGGCGGTCGGCAGCGGCCGGGCGATGGCGAGGTTCTTCGGCACCATTTCGCCGAGGATCATCGACAGCGACGTGGCGATGACCAGGGCGAGCACGATCGACGCGCCGGCAGCGAAGTCCTCCGGCAGCCCGACGCCGGTGAGCAGCGGCCGGACGAGCTCGCCGATGAGCGGCTCGGCCAGGTACCCGGTGATCAGCGTGGTGAGCGTGATGGCGACCTGGGCGCCGGAGAGCTGGAAGGACAGCGTCCGGTGGGCTTTCTGGACGGTCAGGGCGCGGCGGTCGCCGACCTGGCGGACGTTGGCCTCGACGGTGCTGCGCTCGAGCGCGGTCAGCGAGAACTCCGCGGCGACGGCGAGGCCGGTGCCGACGGTCAGCAGCACGAAGAGGAGGACGCCCAGGACGGCGAAGAGGATTTGGATCATGCCGCGGCCGCCCGGGCGGCGGGGGATGAACCTATCGGACAGCCGGGTCGGTCACCCGGCTCGGTACTGTCACCAGGTGACTGCGCTGCGCGCACGAAACGGTCACTCCTAGCAGTGAATCGGCGTGTACTGCGAATATGCGGACAATCTTAACGTGTCCGCGCCGTGCCCGCGGAGATATCGGTGTGTCGGCGCGCTCACCTCGGCGGGTGGTTCACCGCGGTGCGCGCCCGAGCAGGCCCACGAGCCGGGCGGCGGGACCCGCGCCGCGGGGGACCGGGACCGGCGGGTCGAAGATGCCGAGCCCCTGCCACTCGTCCACCCAGGGCCGGACGACGTCGAGGAGGCGCTCGGCGAGTTCCTCGGTCACCGGGCAGGGCAGATCCAGCGCCGTCGCGAGGTCCCAGGCGTGCACGGCGGCGTCGATCGTCATCTGCCAGCCGTACTCGCGGGCGGGGAGCAGGCCGGTCGAGACGTGCACGGCGCGTTCCAGCACGCCGTCGTCGAGGAAGGCTTCGCGGGCGGCTTCGGCGGCCGAGTCCCAGGCGGACACCGGGTCGTCGCCGAGGACGTCGCCGTCGAAGCGGTCGCCCACGTCGTCCAAAGTGGCGCCGGCCAGCAGGGGAGGTGCCCAGAGCTGCTCGGCGACGAGGTGGTTCACGAGGTCGCGGACCGTCCACTCGGTACACGGCGTGCGGTGGCCCCAATCGGTGTCCCCGGCCGCGTGCACCGCGTCGCCGAAGGCCCGCAACGCGTGGCCGTGTGCCTCGAGAAGATCCACGCGGGCCATTTGACCACGGCGGATCAGGTGGTGCCCGGCCGGTGCCGCCGCACGGTCTCCTCGACGAGGTCGAGCACCGGCCCGAGGCCGGCGGCCGGCAGGCCCATGGCCAGGTGCGAGACGAGTCCTTCGAGGACGAGCTCGAGGAACGCGGTGAGGACGTCGACATCGACGTCGTCGCGCAGGATCCCGGCCTCTCGCTGGCGCAGCAGGCGCAGGCGGGTGGCGGTGGTCAGCTGCTCGGACCGTTCGGCCCAGCGGGCGCGGAACTCCGGATCGGTGCGCAGCCGCCGTGAGACCTCGAGGCGGGTGCCGAGCCAGTCGGCGGGGTGGTCACCGCCGGCGAGGAGGTCCCGCATGACCTGGACCAGGCCCTGTTCGGCCACGACGTCGGCCATCCGGATGGCGTCGTCCTCGGCGAGGGCGAGGAAGAGCGACTCCTTGTCGCGGAAGTGGTGGAAGATGGCCCCGCGCGACAGCCCGGTGGCTTCCTCCAGGCGCCGGACTGTGGCACCTTCGTAGCCGTAACGTGCGAAGCAGACACGCGAGCCGTCGAGGATCTGGCGCCGGCGTGCGTCGAGGTGATCCTGGCTTACGCGTGGCATCCTGAAATCCTGGCACCGCGGACCGGGATCTCGCAATCCGTACGTACGTACTGTGACCCGGAGTGCCCGGGAACCGAACCGGAACCCCCATCGTCGGAACGTTGCGGCGATTCGCTGACACGGCGTGAGACAGTTGGCTAATCTTTGCACCATCACGGTGGGTGAACTGAGGGGAAGGTGCGGGTCGTGATCATCGGCGAAGCCGGGCAGGCGGCACAGGCGCTGTGGGGTGACGCCTTCGAGAACTCCGCACCCGTGTACGGCGGCGGGGGCAAGGGCGGCCAGTTCAAGATGGACCCCGAAGAGCTGAACGCGGTGATCGGCCAGTGGGAGGACGTCCTGGACAAGATCGTCGAGGACGGGAACAAGATCCACGCCCTGGTCTACACGCCCAAGCTGGCGCCGGGTGAGGATGCCGTCAGCGGCGGCTACGCCACGACCACCGGCGACTCGATCGCCTCGCTCATGCGGCAGAACGACTCGATGCGCAAGTACGCGCAGGAGTACATCAAGAAGCTGAAGGAAGCGCAGTCGAAGACCGTGGTCACCGACCAGGACTTGTCGGACACCTTCAAGGCATAGGCGACCAGAACTCGTGCGAAAAAACCTCGTCACCCTCGCTGTGTCCTTGGCCGTCTCGGCAGCGCTCGCGACGGCGTGTACGTCGACCACCGGCGGTGCCGCGTCTCCGGCGCCGAGCGATTCGCCCTCGTCGGGTGCGTCTTCGGCCGACCCCGAGGTGCCCAAGGTTGCGCAGGCCCTCGACGCGGGCAAGTACGTCGGAGACCCCTGCGGCCTGGTCCCGAAGGATCTGCTCATGTCGCTCAGGTACACCGACGCCGGCGAATCCCACCCGGCGGGCAACACGCCGGTGACCGAAGCCGGACCGTCCTGCGCCTGGAAGATCAGGGGTGAGGGGATCGGCGCCCAGCTCATCCTGGGCACGGGGAACCGCGACAACGGGACGGGTGGCCTGGCCGGCCAGTACGCCGCCTACCGCGACGGGCGCGTCGTGAAGTTCCTCGAGCGGGCCCCGGATGTCGACGGCTATCCGGCGATCTACTTCGACGCCGTGGACGAGCGGTCGATGGGCACCTGCACCCTGGCCGTCGGAATCGCCGACGACCTCTCTTTCAGCGTGCAGGCCCAGGGTTACCAGGGGCAGGACGACTCGTGCGGCACGGCCACCCGGATGGCGGCCGCTGTGATCAAGACGCTCAAGGGGGCATGACGAGTGGACGGCAAGCAGATCTTCGACAATTTCAGACAGGGCGACACCACCGGGCTGCAGCAGACGGCGGAGACCGTCCGTGAGCTGTCCGACGCCTACATGGAGCGGGGCGCGAGCATCAAAGCCCTCCAGGCGCGGATGGTGAACTCGTGGAGCGGCGACGCCGCGGACGCCGCCAATGCGGGCGCCGGACCGATGGAACGGGCCTTCCACGACAGTTCCGGGCCCCTGGACGACACTGCGGCGTCGGTCAAGATCCAGGCCGCCGTGTTCGAAAGTTCGAACCACGCGGTCGTCGAGGTGCCGCCGAAGCCGGACAAGCCCAGCCCGTGGAGCGTCGGCCTCAAGGCCGCGATCCCGATCGCCGGGCCGTTCATGGCCAAGGACGACATCGACAACTACCAAGAGGGCATGGCGAAGTACAACGCGGCGAACGAGACCAACGTCCGCGTGATGGACCAGTACAGCAACGCCACCGAAAGCACCCGGTCCGCCCTGCCCACGGAGTACGGCGTCCTCGAATCCGACGGTGCCGCGATCTCGGTGAAGACCCCGGGTGGCTTGCCCCCGGTCGGGCCGCTGCCGCCGATCATCGTCGACCGGCACCCGTGGGAGCCGGAGACGCCGCCGAACCGCGGCGATGGCGACCACACCTCGACCACCAGCGTCGACACCACGCACACCGGTGGCCCCGACCAGCCCGGCGGCACCGACCGCCCCGGTGGCACGGATCGCCCCGGTGGTACGGATCGCCCCGGCGGCACCGACCGACCCGGTGGGACCGACCGACCCGGCGACGACACCCACACGACCGGTACCGGCCGCCCGACCACCACGACGACCCGCCCCGGGCAGACGGGCACCGACCGGCCCGGCCGGACGCCGGTCGGCACCGATGGGATCGAGTTCTACCCGACCGGCACCGGTGGTGGCGGCGGCCAGAACTACTCCAACACCTTCGGCAGCGACCCCAACTCGAGCACCGGCGGCCGCGGGCCGACCAGCGGCAACGCCGGCAGCCGGCTGCTGGACTCCAACGGCCGGCCGATCAGCGGAACCGGAGGCGGGTCCGGCAGCGGTGCCGGCGGCTCCGGCGCCGCGGGGGAGCGGGGGCCCGGCAGCGGCCGGGGTTCCGGCATGGGCGGCCTCGGCAACGCCGCCGCCGCGGAGGCCGCCGCCGCGCGGTCGGCGGCCGGCCGGTCCGGGCAGATGGGGCCGATGGGGGCCGGAGGCCGCCGGGGCGAGGGTGAGGAAGATGATGAGCACCAGCGGCCGGACTTCCTGATCGAGGCGGACCCGGACGCCATCTTCGGTACCGACCAGCGGACCAGTCCGCCGGTCATCGGCGAGTAGAGCGAGTAGGCGGGTGGACGTGGCAACAGGCCGGGTGGACGTTCCGGTCGAGGCACTGGCCGCACTGGCCGAGCGCGAGCAGGTCGGTCAGCTGCACATCACCCTGCGCCCGGAGCCGCTGTGGCTCTCGGACGAGGAGCGCGACGAGGCCGGCAAGCGGGTCGACGCCGCGCTGGCCGAAGCCGGGCTGATCGACGCGCGCGGCCGGGCCACCGTCGACTTCCTCGACTGGCTCCCGTTGCTGGTGAACCCGGCGCGGGAGTGCTACGGCTGGGTCGGTGTCGAGGGCCGGACCTACGGTGTGCTCGCCGCCGCCAAGGGCCTGCAGGCGATCCTGGCGGTCTCCGACGGGACGCAGGTCGGCGTCCAGGAGATCGACCGGAACCGGCTCGCCGAGTCGCTCGTCGAGCAGCTGCCGCCGATGGGCGCGGGCGGCGGGCACCCGCGCACCGTCCGGGTGGCCGACCTGACCGAGGCGGCGCGCCGCGGTCAGGACGCCTACCCGCTCGCCCCGGCGATCGCCGACGTCATCAGCCTCGTGCAGCGCCCGGTCTCGGGCAGCGGTGAGCTCTACGTCGGCCGCCGGGACGAGGTCGGGCGCCACACCTGCCTGCGGCAGCCGCTGCACTACGCCGACACGGACTGGGGCCGCTACCTCAGCTACACCTCCGGCACGGGAGACGACGCCGTCATCCACATCGGCCCGGCGGGCCCGCGCGACCTGGCCGACACGCTCATGGAATTGGCCGTCGACCTCGCCTGAGCGGCGCCCCGGCGAAAATCGGCCGCACCGGATGCCCTCCGGCGGTAACGTGACAGCGCTGTTGTATTCCGGTGGAAGGACGCGCTGATGGCTGGGCTGTACCCCGAGATCGAACCGTACGAACACGGCTTGCTCGACGTCGGCGACGGGCACGAGGTCTACTGGGAGACCTGCGGGAACCCGCACGGCAAGCCGGCGCTCGTCGTGCACGGCGGGCCCGGGACCGGGTGCTCGGTGAACCTCCGGCGGTACTTCGACCCGGCGAAGTACCGGGTCGTGCTCGTCGACCAGCGCGGCTGCGGCCGCAGCATCCCGCACGCCGGTGCGCCGGTCGCCGACCTCTCCGCCAACACCACCGACCACCTGGTCGCCGACTTCGAGCTGCTCCGCACCCGGCTCGGCATCGAGAAGTGGTTGCTGTTCGGCGGTTCCTGGGGTTGCGTGCTCAGCCTGACCTACGCGCTGCGCCACCCCGGTCGCGTCAGCGAACTCGTCCTGATGGGCCTCGCGACCGACCGGTTCATCGAAATCGAGATGCTCATCCGCGGGCTCGGGGCGTACTTCCCGGACGCCTTCGAGAGGTTCCGGCAGGGCGTGCCGGAGAGCGAGCGGGACGGCGACCTGTCCGCCGCCTACCACCGGCTGCTGATGGATCCCGATCCGGCGGTCCACCGCAAGGCGGCCGACGACTGGTGCGCCTGGGAGGACGCGATGCTCCCGGGCGTGCCCCCGCACAAGAGCTTCGAGGACCCGGCGTACCGGCTTTGCTTCGCGCGGCTCGTGACGCACTACTTCAGCAACCGGGCGTTCCTGCCCGACGGCGAAATCCTGCGTGACCTCGGCAAGCTCGCGGGCGTCCCGGCCGTGCTCGCCCAAGGTGTGCTCGACACGAGCAACATCGTCGGCACGCCGTGGCTGCTGCACCACGGCTGGCCGGGCAGCGAGCTGGTGATGCTGGACAACATCGGGCACTCCACGCAGGACGCCCCGATGCAGGACGTGCTCGTCGGCGCGACCGACCGCTTCGCCCGCTGACCGCACCCCGGACGCCTCTGAAGGCCACCATCAGGGCATCCAGTGCCCTCGTGGTGGCTTTCAGAGGCTTGACCGCTCAGGGGATGAGCAGCGCCGGCTCACCTTCCGGCGCGAGCGCCGCCTCGGCACGCCGGGCCCGGGTGGTCTCGGCGAGCCGCAGCCCGGTGACGCGCAGCGGCAGCCGGTCCATGTTCCACTCGGTCAGCAGCAGCGCGACCTTGGCCTGCATCTCGGTGCGCAGCCGCAGGAACGAGTCGGCCGGGTCCGCGCCGACCTCGCCCAGCAGCAGCCACCACGCCCACGCAGCCGCGCCCGCGTTGGCGACGAAGTCCGGCACCACCGCGACCCCGCGGGCCGACAGTGCGGCCTCCGCTTCCGGCGTCGTCGCGGCGTTGGCGGCCTCGACGACCACCGCGGCCTTGACCAGGTTCTCGTTGTCCGGCCGCAGCGCGTAGGAGATGGCGGCCGGCACGAAGATGTCGGCGTCGATCCCGACGACCGTCTCGCGCGGCAGCGAGCGGACCCCGGCGGGCAGCCGCGACCGGTCCACCTCGCCGAAGCGGTCACGCAGTTCCAGCAGCGCCGGGACGTCGAGGCCGACGGGGTCGTACAGCGTGCCCGCGGCGTCGGCGACGGCGACCACCTTCATCCCCGCCTCGTGCAGGTACCAGGCCGCGCCGCCGCCCATGGTGCCGATGCCCTGGATCGCCACGGTCGTCTCGCGCACGTCCCAGTCCCACGCCGCCGCGACCCCGAGGCAGGCCTGCGCCACGCCGTAGCCGCCGACGACGTCGCCGAGCAGGAGCCCGCCCGGCACCGGTGCGTTGAGGCCCGCCTGCACCCGGCGCAGCGTGCGCGCCGGATCGGCCGAACGGGTGATCGCCGCGTGGTACGACTGCTCGAGCCCGAGCTCCGCGAACACCTCGTCGATCAGGTGCTGCGGCACGCCGAGGTCCTCGGCGGTCACCCAGTGCGCGTCGAGCCACGGCCGCAGGAACGCGCAGAACCGCTTCAGCACGCCGAACGCCCGCGGGTCCTTGGGGTCGAAGTCGATGCCGCCCTTCGCCCCGCCGACCGGCAGGTTGAAGGTCGCGGTCTTGTTGGCCATGCCCCGGGCGAGGTCTTCGACCTCGCTCATCGTGCAGCCCGCCCGCATCCGGGTGCCGCCGGTGGCGACGCCGGAGACCAGGCTGTGCACGACCAGGTAGCCGTTCGCGCCGGTGATGGGATCGGTCCACGTCAGTCGCATCAGCGGCTCGGCGTTGCGCGGGGTCATCAGGGCCACTCACCTCCAGGGAAGTCCGGGGCGGTCCGGCGACCGCCTCGACCGAGCGTGCGCCCCGGGTGGCCCTCGCGTCCATTTACCGCTGCTGCACGATCTCGTTTAGGTTTGCTGCATGGAGCTTTCGTTGCATCGGTTGAGGATGCTTCGCGAGCTGCACCGCCGAGGCACCGTCACCGCGGCCGCGGCGGCCCTGCACTACACCGCTTCGGCGGTGTCGCAGCAGCTCGCGCAGCTGGAACGGGACGTGGGTGCCAAGCTGTTCGAACGGCTCGGCCGGCGCGTCCAGCTGACCGAGCTGGGCAAGCTGCTGACCGAGCACGCGGAGGAGATCCTCGGCTCGGTGGAGCGCGCGACGCTCGCCCTGGAAGAGGCCCAGGAGGCCCGCACGGTCCGGCTGGTCGCCGGCGTGTGGGCGTCGGTGGCCTCCGGGCTGCTCCCGACCGCGCTGACCGCCCTCGCCGGCGAGCACCCCGGCATCGAGGTGCGCACCCGCGAACTGGCGCCGGAGGACACCGCCGAGGCCGTCCGCGACGGCTCGCTCGACCTGTCGTTCGTCATCGACTACTCCGACGCGCCGACGGCGTGGGACGCGGGGCTGGAACGCGCGGTCGTCGCCGTCGAGCGGCTGCACGCCGCCGTGCCGCGGGGCGCGGTTCCGTCGGGGTCGGCCTCCCTGGACGACCTCGCCGAACACCCGTGGATCCTGGCCAGCCCGAAGTCGCACTTCGGCCGGGCGATGCGCACCGCCTGCCGGCGGCACGGCTTCTCCCCGAAGATCAACCACGAGGTCGAAGAGCAGTCCACGGCGATGGCGATGGTGGGGGCGGGGCTCGGCGTCACCCTGGTTTCGGACCTGGGCCTGCGCTTGCTGCGGCCGCCCGGGATCGACGTCGTCGCGCTCACCACCCCCCTGCTGCGGACCGTGTCGATCGCCTACCGGCGCACCGCGTTCCGGCGGCCGGCGTTGCACCTGGTGATCGAGGCCGTCCGGGCCTCGGCGGCCGAGCTGGGCCTGGGCACCGAGTCCGCTTTGCCCTGATCCGGGACTTCTTACGGAGTGGTGAACCCGTCCTGCTCCGCAAGACGAGCCCTGAATTTGTCGTACCCCGCGTGTAGCGTCCGAAGTCAAGAAGTTCCACCACCCGGAACAAGGACGGACATGACAGAAGCGGCTGAAGTGTCTACGGTGCACCACTTTCCCGAGAAGTCGGGTAGTGCGTCCAACCGCACCGCGAGGGTCCTGGCGGACCGCGCGGCCGGGGAAGCGTACGTGGCATCGGTGTGCTTCAAGCACGGGCCACCTCGCCTGATCGGCGTGGAGCTGGAGTTCACCGTGCACCACGCCGACGACCCGGCCAGATCCCTCGATCCCGACCTCCTCGCCACGGCGCTGGGCCCGCACACCCCGCGGACCCTCCGCCCCGACAGTCCCGCTTCGCCGCTCCCGGCAGGCTCGCCAGTGAGCCTCGAGCCCGGGTGCCAGGTCGAAATCTCCGCTCTTCCCCAGGCCTCCCTGCGCGATCTCGACGCAGTGGTCACGGCCGACCTCCACCACCTGCGTGACCGCCTCGCCCGGCACGGCCTCGTGCTGGGCGAAACGGGTATCGACGCCCACCGGCCGCCCCGCCGCCTCCTCCGCACGCCGCGCTACGCGGCGATGGAGAGCCGGTTCGCCCCGATCGGGCCCGGTGGCATCACCATGATGTGCAGCACCGCGGGCCTGCAGGTGTGCCTCGACGCCGGGGAGGCCGAGCACCACGCCGCCCGGTGGTCGGCCGCGCACGCCATGGGCCCGCCGCTGCTCGCCCTCTTCGCCAACTCCCGCGTCCACGCCGGGCGCGACACGGGCCTGGCGTCCGCCCGCTGGCTCGCGGTGCACGACACGGAGCCGGTGCGCACGCGCACGGCGGCCGTGGCGGCCGATCCGGCGGCGGACTGGGCCAAGCGGATGATGGACACCCCGCTGATGGTCCTGCCTCGGGCGGACCGGCCGTGGGACGCGCCGGAGGGGCTGACGTTCGCCGACTGGATCGAGGGCCGGGGCGCGGCGTCCCTGCTGCCGAAACCGACGGTGGCCGACCTCGACTACCACCTCACCACGATGTTCACCCCGGTCCGCCCGCAGGGATACCTGGAGATCCGGTACCTGGACGCGCAGCCGCCCGGCGAATGGCTGGCGCCGGTGGCGCTGGTCGCGGCGCTGCTCGCCCGGCCGTCCACAGTGGACAGGGTGCGTGACCTCTGCGCGCCGGTCGCCGGCCGCTGGACCACGGCGGCGCGGCGCGGCCTGGCGGACCCGGAGCTGGCGGCGGCCGCGGCGGCACTGGCCGACCTCGGCTGCGCCGAGCTGGGCGCGACCGGGCTGGCGGAGGAGTCGATCACCGAGATCAGCAAGAGCGTGCAGGGGCGCGCGTACCGATCGAGGAGCGAAGCATGAGCACGGAAGCACTCGGTGACCTGAGCGCGCAGGACCTGCGTGCCCGGGCCGCCGAAGCACTGACCAGGGCGCGGGCGCGCAGCATGGCGCTGACCGACGCCGTGGACGACGAAGACCTGGTCCGCCAGCACTCCAAGCTGATGTCGCCGCTGGTGTGGGACCTCGCGCACATCGGCGTCCAGGAGGAGCTGTGGCTGGTCCGCGACGTCGGCGGCCGGGAGCCGCTGCGGCCGGACATCGACGACATCTACGACGCCTTCCAGCACGCGCGCGCCGACCGGCCGGAGCTGCCGCTGCTGGGCCCGGCCGAGGCGCGCGCCTACGTCAAGCAGGTCCGCGAGAAGGCGTTCGACGTGCTGGAGCGCGTCCCGCTCCAGGGCAGCAGGCTGACCGAGCAGGCGTTCGCGTTCGGCATGATCACCCAGCACGAGCAGCAGCACGACGAGACCATGCTGGCCACCCACCAGCTGCGCAAGGGTGACCCGGTGCTGCACGCGCCGGAGCCGCCGCCCGCCCGCTCGGGCGCCCTCCCGGCGGAGGTCCTCGTGCCGGGTGGCGCGTTCACGATGGGCACCTCGGCCGAGCCGTGGGCGCTGGACAACGAGCGCCCGGCGCACGAGTTCGCGGTCGAGGCGTTCTGGCTGGACACGACCCCGGTGACGTGCGGGGCCTACGCCGAGTTCCTCGACGCCGGCGGATACGACGACGAGCGGTGGTGGAGCCCGGCGGGCTGGGCCTACCGCACCGAAAGCGGCGTCACCGCGCCGCGCTTCTGGAAGCGGGAGCAGGACGGCTGGTGGCGGACCCGGTTCGGGGTCTACGAGCGCATCACGGCCGGCGAGCCGGTCGTCCACGTCTCCTACCACGAAGCCGAGGCGTACGCGGCCTGGGCCGGGCGGCGGCTGCCGACCGAGACCGAGTGGGAGAAGGCCGCCCGCTTCGACCCGGCGACCGGACGCTCGCGGCGGTTCCCGTGGGGCGACGAGGAGCCGTCCGCCGAGCACGCCAACCTCGGCCAGCGGCACCTGCGCCCGGCACCCGCGGGGGCGTACCCGGCCGGCGCGTCGCCGACCGGCGTGCACCAGCTGATCGGCGACGTGTGGGAGTGGACGAGCACGGACTTCCACGGCTACCCGGGCTTCGCGCCGTTCCCGTACCGGGAGTACTCGGAGGTGTTCTTCGGCCCGGAGTACAAGGTGCTGCGCGGCGGCTCCTTCGGCACCGACTCGGCGGCCATCCGGGGCACGTTCCGCAACTGGGACTACCCGATCCGGCGGCAGATCTTCGCCGGCTTCCGCACCGCCCGCGACGCGGTACCCGGCGAGGTGGGCTAGGCGCATGTGCCGCCACATCGGATACCTCGGCGAGCCGGTTTCACCCGCCGAGGCGGTTTTCCGCGCGCCGCACGCGCTGCTGGTGCAGTCCTACGCACCGGCGGACATGCGCGGCGGCGGCTCGGTCAACGCCGACGGGTTCGGGCTGGGCTGGTACCCCGGCCCGGGCTCCGGGCCGCTCAGGCACCGGCGGTCCACTCCACTGTGGACGGACGAGACGCTGCCGCCGCTGGCCGCGTCGGTGACCTCGGGCGCGTTCGTCGCCGCGGTCCGCAACGGCACCACCGGCATGCCGGTGACCGAAGCGGCCGCCGCGCCGTTCACCGCGGGGCGCTGGCTGTTCAGCCACAACGGCGTCGTCCGCGGCTGGCCCCATTCGCTGGCCGAACTGGCCAAGACCCTGCCCGTCACCGCACTGCTGACCCTGGAGGCGCCGACGGACTCGGCGGTCCTCTGGGCTCTGCTGCGGGCCCGGCTGGCGGCCGGCGAGGACCCGTTGACGGCGGTGGCGGGCCTGACGGCCGCCGTCGAGGCGGCCGCGCCCGGCTCCCGGCTCAACTTCCTGCTCACCGACGGCGCAACGCTGATCGGCACCGCCTGGACGCACGCGCTGTCCCTGCTGGAGACCCCGGCGGGCGTGCTGCTGGCGTCCGAACCCCTCGACGGCGACCCGCGCTGGCGGCCCGTCCCCGACCACCACGCCGTGCGCGCCACCGCGGCCGGCGTCGACGTGCTTCCCCTGACCCTGGAAGGCAGCCACTCATGACCGAAGTCGATCTCGACCACCACCGCTCCGGCGACGCCGTCACCGCGGAACTGCGCGCGGACGTCGTCGCCGGGCTCACCGCGGAGCGGAAGTGGCTGCCGCCGAAGTGGTTCTACGACGCCGAGGGCAGTGAGCTCTTCGAAAAGATCACCCAGCTGCCGGAGTACTACCCGACCCGCAGCGAGCGCGAGGTGCTGGCCGCGCACGCCGGCGACGTCGCGGAGCTGACCGGCGCGCACACGCTCGTCGAGCTCGGGTCCGGGTCGAGCGAGAAGACCCGGCTGCTGCTGGACGCGCTCACCGGGCACGGGACGCTGGAGGCGTTCGTGCCGCTGGACGTGTCCGAGTCCGCGCTCGCCGAGGCCGCCGAGGCGATCTCGAAGGACTACCCGGGACTCACCGTGCGCGGGGTCGTCGGCGACTTCACCCAGCACCTCGACCTGCTGCCCGGCGGCCGGCCCCGGGTGGTGGCCTTCCTCGGCGGCACGATCGGCAACTTCCTGCCCGCCGAGCGCGCGGCCTTCCTGCGTTCCGTGCGGGAAGTGCTGGGCGAAGGGGAGTGGCTGCTGCTCGGCACCGACCTCGTGAAGGACCCCCGCATCCTCGAACGCGCCTACGACGACGCCGCCGGAGTCACGGGCGAGTTCGACAAGAACGTGCTGCGGGTGATCAACGCCCGGCTCGGCGCGGACTTCGACGTCGACGAGTTCGAGCACGTCTCGCACTGGGACGCGGAGAACGAGTGGATCGAGATGCGCCTGCGGGCCCGCCGGGCGCTGACCGTCGAGATCCCGGGAGCGGACCTCACGGTGGCGTTCGCCGAAGGCGAGCACATCCGCACGGAGATCTCGGCGAAGTTCCGCCCGGGCGGCGTCGAAGCGGAGCTGGCCGCGGCCGGGTTCGCGCTCGAGCGCTGGTGGACCGACTCCCAGCAGCGGTTCGGGGTGAGCCTGGCAAGATCTGTGCGTGGCTAATCCTCTCCGGGCGCTCGCCCGGGCCGTCGGCACCAAGCCGTGGCTGATGCGCACGGCCGGGTTCGTCGTGTGGGCGGACAAGAAACTGCACCGCGCGTTCGGCGGCCGGGTGAGCCTCGTGGCGCTCGCCGGGCTGCCGTCGCTCCGCCTCACGACGACCGGCCGCAAGAGCGGCCTGCCGCGGAGCACGAACCTGCTCTACTTCCCGCACGGCGACGACCTGGTGCTGACAGCGTCCAACTGGGGGCGCCCGAACGACCCGGCGTGGGCGTTGAACCTCCGTGCGAACCCGAAGGCGGAGGTCGCGCTCAAGGGGCGGCCGGCCGAGGTGGTGGCGCGCGAGCTGCAAGGCGAGGAGTACGACGCCATGTGGCAGGAGCTGCTCCGGTTCTGGCCGGGGTATCGGATGGAGCAGCGCGAGGCGGGCCGGCGGTTACCGGTTTTCGTACTCAAGCCATTTGCCCGATAGGTTCCCACCATCCTTTTGGCCGGTGCCGGGATTCACCGGTTTGTGCCAGTGTCTCCCGGGTAACGCGCCGTGACGTCTCGACCGCGCGGCGAAGTGACCCAGGGAGGAGACGTCTTGCCGAGATCCACACAGGGCCGGGTGCGGTCGTTCGCACTGGCCGGGGCACTCGTGGCCGGCTTGGGACTGGCCGGAACGGCCGGAACCGCCGCGGCGGCCGAAGACGCGGTGGCCAAGCCGGCCGTCGTGGGCGCGACCGCCGCCGTCAACTGGGGCACCTGCTCGAGCGACACTCTCGCCGGCGTGCCCGCGGACCAGGTCAAGTTCTACAGCTGCGCCCGCTACCGGGTGCCGATCGACCACAACAACGCGTCGCTGGGCACCATCGACATCGCCCTGCTCAAGCGCGCCGCCCGCACGCCGGGCACGCGCGTCGGCTCGCTGTTCCTCAACCCCGGCGGTCCCGGCGGCTCGGGCCTGCGGATGCCGATCAGCGGCCAGTACTACTTCCAGCCGAAGGTGCTCGACCGGTTCGACCTCGTCGGGTTCGACCCCCGCGGCGTCGGCCAGAGCAACCCGCTGCGGTGCTTCACCACCCAGGAGGACGCCGACGAGGTCTTCGGCGCCCAGATTCCGGTGCCGCTGAGCCGCGCCGAGATCTCCGGCACTCTCGCCAGCTACCGCGACTACGGCAAGTTCTGCAAGAACAACGCGGGTTCGCTGCTCGACCACATGTCCACCAAGGACGTCGTGCGCGACCTCGACACGCTGCGCGCGGCGGTCGGGGATCAGAAGCTCACCTTCGCCGGCTTCTCGTACGGGACGCTCATCGGCTCGACCTACGCGTCGATGTTCCCGAAGCAGTCCCGCGCGATCGTGATCGACGGCAACGTCGACCCGGCGCTGCGCACCAGTGACGGCGTGCAGTACGACCGGGAACGCGCGCAGGGCTTCGAGATCGCGCTCGACGGGTTCCTGAAGCGCTGCGACCAGGCCGCCGCGAAGTGCGCGTTCAGCGACGGCACCCCGCGGGCGAAGTTCGACGAACTGCGCGAGTACCTCCGCAAGCAGCCGATCACCATCCCCGGCGGCGGCTCCGTGGACATCAACTCGTTCACCGGCGGGGTCTCGAGCGTCCTGTATTCGCCGTCGGCGTTCCCCGGCCTGGCCGAGGACCTGCAGGCGCTCTACAACGCCATCCACCCGGCGGGCGCGCAGGCACAGGCGCTGCAGGCCAAGCCGCTGAAGGCGCTCCTCCCGGGCAAGCAGGGCCTGGCCGACCAGAACCCGGACAGCCCCTACACCAGTGACGACTCGTACTTCGCCGTCAACTGCTCCGACAAGCCGTTCAAGATCAAGCAGGAGCAGGTGCCGGACATCGCCGCGAAGTGGGAGCGCGAGTCGCGCACCTTCGGCCGCTACCAGGCGTTCGCCGACACGGCGAGCTGCCCGGTGTGGCCGGCGAAGAAGCCGGACGTCTACCGCGGCCCGTGGCGTGCCAAGACCGACGTCCCGGTGGTCGTGGTCGGCAACTACTACGACCCGGCGACGCAGTACAAGTTCGCCCAGCGGATGGCGGCCGAGCTGGGCAACGCCCGGCTGCTGTCGGTCGACGCGTTCGGCCACTGCATCCTCGGCGACGCCCTGGGCGTCGACAAGGCCGTGGCGGACTACCTGACCGAGCTCAAGGTGCCGGCGAACGGGCAGGTGTTCCAGCCGAACGTCCAGCCGTTCGAAACCGCTTGACAGCAAGGAAACGGGCCGGGGTGACACTGTCGCCCCGGCCCGTTCCCGTACCCGGGGGAACCGGCCTTCGTAGTGATCATCACAGCCCGGTCCGCGCGGCGGGCGCTACAGTGGTCCGGTTGATCAACCACGAGCAACGGAAGCGAGGTGAGCGGCACATGCCAGCGGACAGTCGTCGGACGATCGGGCGTGCGCTCACCGGAGGCTTCCGGCTGGGCTGACTCGTCCGGTCTCCTCCTGTCCGGCAGTGCGCGCACGCCGGAAAGAGCCGGATCATGACCCTCTTCGAAATGCTGCTGCGCGTCGGCGCCGGGGTCGGCCTGGGTGCCGTCATCGGGTTCGAGCGCCAGTTCCGCGCCCGGATGGCCGGGCTGCGCACCAACGCCCTCGTCGCGGTCGGCGCGACGCTGTTCGTGCTGCTGTCCGCCCACGGGTTCGGCGGCCTGAGCACGAGCGCCGACGCCGACCCGACGCGGGTGGCCGCCCAGATCGTCTCGGGCATCGGATTCCTCGGGGCCGGCGTCATCCTGCGCGACGGCCTCAACGTCCGCGGCCTCAACACGGCGGCGACGCTGTGGTGCTCCGCGGCCGTGGGATCCCTTGCGGGGGCGGGGTTGTACGTCGTCGCCGCGGCCGGGACCGCCGTCGTGGTCGGGGTGAACGTGGTGCTGCGGCCACTCGGCCGCGTGGTCGACCGCCGGCCGGACTCGGGCGGCGAAACCCCGGCCCGCTACGAGTTCCAGGCGGTGACCCGCGACGACTCCGAGGCGCACGTGCGGGCCCTGCTCGTGCAGGCGCTGGCCCGCACGGACTTCCGGCTGCTCTCGGTGCTGAGCACCGACCGGCCCGAGGACCGCACGGTCGAGGTCCGCGCCGAGCTGGCCGCCGACCAGCGCGACGACGCCCAGATGGAGTCGGCGGTGTCCCGGCTGTCGCTGGAGCCCGCGGTGTCCAGCGTCCGCTGGGAAGCCGTGCCCACCTCCGCCTGAACGCCGTGAAGGCCTCCTTACCGGCTCAAGATGCCGGTAAGGAGGCCTCCACGGACCTCGGAAACCCTTACGCCTGCGTCATCTTCCGCAGCACGTACTGCAGGATGCCGCCGTTGCGGTAGTAGTCCGCCTCACCCGGGGTGTCGATGCGGACGTCCGCCTCGAACTCCACCTTGGTGCCGTCCGCCTTGGTCGCGGTGACGTGCACCGTGCGCGGGGTCTCGCCGTCGTTCAGCTTCGTGATGCCCGAGATGTCGAACGTCTCGGTGCCGTCGAGGCCGAGCGACGAGGCCGACTCGCCCGCCGGGAACTGCAGCGGGATGACGCCCATGCCGATCAGGTTGGACCGGTGGATGCGCTCGAACGACTCGGTGATCACCGCGCGCACGCCCAGCAGCGAGGTGCCCTTGGCCGCCCAGTCACGCGACGAACCCGAGCCGTACTCCTTGCCGCCCAGCACGACCAGCGGGGTGCCCTGCGCCGCGTAGTTCTGCGCCGCGTCGTAGATGAACGCCTGCGGTGCGCCCTCCTGCGTGAAGTCGCGCGTGTAGCCGCCCTGCACGTCGTCCAGGAGCTGGTTGCGCAGCCGGATGTTGGCGAACGTGCCGCGGATCATCACCTCGTGGTTGCCGCGCCGCGAGCCGTAGGAGTTGAAGTCCTTCTTCTCCACGCCGTGCTCGGTGAGGTACTGCGCGGCCGGGGTGCCCGGCTTGATCGCGCCGGCGGGGGAGATGTGGTCGGTGGTGACCGAGTCGCCCAGCTTCGCCAGCACCCGCGCGCCGGTGATGTCGGTGACCGCCGCCGGCTCCGGGGTCATGCCCTCGAAGTACGGGGGCTTCCGGACGTAGGTGGACTCGGCGTCCCACTCGAAGGTCTTGCCCTCCGGGGTGGGCAGCGCCTTCCAGCGCTCGCCGCCGTCGAAGACGTCCGCGTAGTCCTTGGTGAACATCTCCTGCGTGATCGCGTAGTCGATGGTCTCCTGGATCTCCTGCGCGGTCGGCCAGATGTCCTTCAGGAAGACGTCGTTGCCGTCGCCGTCCTGGCCCAGCGGCTGGTTCGCGAAGTCGAAGTCCATCGTGCCGGCCAGCGCGTAGGCGATGACCAGCGGCGGCGACGCGAGGTAGTTCATCTTCACGTCGGGGTTGATCCGGCCTTCGAAGTTCCGGTTGCCCGAAAGCACCGAGACCGCGGTGAGGTCGTTCTCCTGGATCGCCGCGGAGATCTCGTCCGAAAGCGGGCCCGAGTTGCCGATGCAGGTGGTGCAGCCGTAGCCGACCAGGTGGTAGCCCAGCTTCTCCAGGTACGGCCACAGGTTGGCCTTGGTGTAGTAGTCGGTGACGACCTGCGAACCCGGCGCCATCGACGTCTTGACCCACGGCTTGACCGCGAGGCCCTTGTCCACGGCGTTGCGTGCGAGCAGCGCGGCGCCGAGCATGACCGACGGGTTCGAGGTGTTCGTGCAGGAGGTGATCGAGGCGATCACCACGGCGCCGTGGTCGAGCACGAACTCGCCGCGGTCGGACGTGCTGACCTTGACCGGCTTGCTCGGCCGGCCCGACGCGCCGTTCGCGGCGGAGCTGGTGACCGGCGCGGCGTCGTCCTCGGCGAACGACAGCGACGGGGCGTCACTGGCCGGGAACGACTCCTCCGAAGCCTCGTCCATCTTGGTGTGCGGCGTGGTGTCCTCGCCGCCGACGTAGTCGTGGATCGACTTGCGGAACGACGACTTCGCGTCCGACAGTTCGATGCGGTCCTGCGGGCGCTTCGGGCCGGCGATCGACGGGACGACCGTCGAGAGGTCCAGCTCGAGGTACTCGGAGTAGGCGGCTTCGCGCGACGGGTCGTGCCAGAGGCCCTGCTCCTTGGCGTAGGACTCGACCAGCGCGACCTGCTCGGCCGAGCGGCCGGTCAGCTTCAGGTAGCGGACGGTCTCCTCGTCGATCGGGAAGATCGCCGCGGTGGAGCCGAACTCCGGGCTCATGTTGCCGATGGTGGCGCGGTTGGCCAGCGGCACCGCGCCGACGCTCTCGCCGTAGAACTCGACGAACTTGCCGACCACGCCGTGGCGGCGCAGCATCTCGGTGATCGTGAGGACGACGTCGGTGGCGGTCACGCCGGCCGGGATCTCGCCGGTCAGCTTGAAGCCGACGACGCGCGGGATGAGCATCGACACCGGCTGGCCCAGCATGGCGGCCTCGGCCTCGATGCCGCCGACGCCCCAGCCCAGCACGCCCAGGCCGTTGACCATGGTGGTGTGCGAGTCGGTGCCGACGCAGGAGTCGGGGTAGGCCTGCCCGTTGCGGGACATGACCGTGCGCGCCAGGTGCTCGATGTTGACCTGGTGCACGATGCCGGTGCCCGGCGGGACGACCTTGAACTCGTCGAAGGCGCCCTGGCCCCAGCGCAGGAACTGGTAGCGCTCGCGGTTGCGCTCGTACTCGATCTCGACGTTGCGCTCGAAGGCGTCGGCGCGGCCGAACACGTCGATGATCACCGAGTGGTCGATGACCAGCTCGGCCGGGGCGAGCGGGTTGACCTTGTCCGGGTCGCCGCCGAGGTCGGTGACCGCCTCGCGCATGGTGGCGAGGTCGACGACGCAGGGCACGCCGGTGAAGTCCTGCATGATCACGCGGGCGGGCGTGAACTGGATCTCGATCGACGGGTCGGCCTTCGGGTCCCACGAGCTCAGCGCGCGGATGTGGTCGGCGGTGATGTTCGCGCCGTCCTCGGTGCGCAGCAGGTTCTCGAGCAGGATCTTGAGGCTGTACGGCAGGCGCTCGGCGCCCTCGACCTTGTTCAGGCGGAAGACCTCGTACGAGGCGTCTCCGACCTTCAGCGTGTCTTTGGCGCCGAAGCTGTCCTTGCTGGCAGGTGCGGTCACGTCTAACTCCAGTGGCATGGACTTCCGCGCCGGTGCGGCGGTCGAGTCCCGGGTCAGTTCGGTCAGTTCGGTGTCGTGCGGTCCGCACGAGGCGGACGCGAGTCTTGCGCACCCCCACCGTAGGACCGGAACGGGGATGGCACACCTCGCGGTGGCTCAAACAGTACGCGCGTCCTGTTTGGGGTTCAAGGCGACACGCGGTGTGGGCTGCGCCATCCGCGACCAGGGTCCCTCAATAAGGGGAATTGGTGCCTACGGTGTGTAAGTTTCCGGTGATGCTTGTGATAGTGGTGTGACTGCAGTGACGCGCGATGTGCGCAGGTGAGCGGAGGTGGCGGTCGTGCCGGAACGGCGCAGGGGCTGGTGTGTGCCGAGCGGGCGCCGTGGACTGACCGTGAGCACCCTGGCGCTGGTGATCTTGTTCGGCGCGGGCGGTACGGGCCTCGCCGCGCCCCCGCCGCCGCCCAACCCGAGCGACTCGGAGCTGAACAGCAGCAAGGCCCAGGCCAACGCGAAAGCCGGTGAGGTCGGCCGGCTGACCAACCAGCTGGCCCAGGCCGAGCAGAAGCTGTCCCAGCTGCAGGACGACGTCGAGCTCAAGCAGGAAGAGGCCAACAAGGCCCTGGTCGACCTGCAGTCCGCGCAGGACGCCGCCGCCCAGGCGGAGAACGACGCGAAGGCCGCCCGCACCGAAGCCGACGCCGCGGCCGCCGCCATCGAGAAGGCCCGCAACGACCTGAAGACCTTCGCCGCCGCGAGCTTCCAGCAGGGCAGCACGGTCGGCTCGCTCTCGGCGTACCTCAGCGCCGACAGCCCCAAGGACATGCTGGCCCGCGCGCAGCTGCTCGACGCGGTCGGCGGCGACCGGCTCAACGCCCTCGACCGGCTCCAGCAGGCGCAGACCGAGAAGGCGAACAAGGACTCCGCGGCCCGCAAGGCCGCCGAGATCGCCCAGCAGAAGCAGGACGCCGCCCGTCAGGCGAAGACCAGCGCGGACTCCGCGCAGTCCGCCGCGATCCGGGCCCAGGACAGCCAGGCAGCGCAGAACACCCAGCTCGAGAAGAACAAGTCCGACGTCGAGCAGCAGCTCTACGCCGCCCAGTCCAAGGTCAGCGGCCTGCAGGGGCAGCGGCAGCGTTACCAGGACTGGCTCGCCCAGAAGCAGCGCGAGGACGACGAACGCGCCCGCCAGGCCGCGCTCGGCTCCTCCGGCGGGGGTGGCCGCCCGGCGAGCAGGCCTCCGGCGGGCCCGGCCGGCTCGTCGATCGAGGCGGTCATCGCCCGGGCGCTGTCGAAGATCGGCCTGCCCTACGCCTGGGGCGGCGGCAACGCGAGCGGCCCGACCCGCGGCATCCGCGACGGCGGGGTCGCCGACCGCTACGGCGACTACAACAAGATCGGCTTCGACTGCTCCGGCCTGATGATCTACGCGTTCGCCGGGGTCAGGGGCCTGCCGCACTACAGCGGCTACCAGTACACGGCGGGGCGCCGGGTCCCGCTGTCGCAGATGCGCCGCGGCGACATGCTGTTCTGGGGCGGCGCCGGCGGTATCCACCACGTCGCGCTGTACCTCGGCGGTGGGCAGATGGTCGAAGCGCCGCAGTCCGGCCTGCGGGTCCGGGTCGCGCCGGTGCGCTACGGCGGGATCATGCCGTACGCGACGCGCCTCATCGGCTAGCCGCGCTCGGCCTTGAGCTTCCGCCAGCCGCCCGCGCGGTTGTTCGCGATGATCTGCCGGAACATCGCGAGGAGCGCGGGCCGGTTGATCGGCTCGCCCCGGCGGAAGGCGACGGTGCGCGCGGTCTTGTTGCCGTGGCCGGCGGTGATGATGCCCTCGGGGTCGGGGACGATGCCGCCGTCGTAGACGAAGACGTTGACGTGGTCCTTCGCCGCGAGCAGGGCGCAGACGTTGCCGTCCAGGACGAAGTACGGCTGACGGGTGCGCTTGATCGTCTCGACCACCTCGGGATCCGCCGCGTGGACCAGCTCGCGGACCTCGCGGCAGATCGCCTGCTGCCATTCGGGCAGCGCGTCGATGTAGGCGTCGACACGTGGCTCGACGGTGTAGGTCACCCGGGGAGTATGCCCGAAATCCGCTCGACGCCGTCCCCTCGCGGCCACCAGGATCGGCCCGGTGGACGACGAACTGAACGCGCTGCGGCGCAGCCGGATGCGCTGGAACACGCCCCTGTCCGAGCCCCACGCGGAACTGCTGCTCGACCGGATGGCCCTCGACGAGGGGCGCCACCTCGTCGACCTCGGCTGCGGCTGGGGTGAGCTGCTGCTGCGGGCCGCCGGCCGGACGCCGGGCCTGCGCGCGACCGGCGTCGACACCGACGTGACCGGCATCGAGCGCGGCCGGGCGGGGGCCGGGGACCGCGCCGTCGAGTTCGTCGAAGCCGACGCCGCCGCCTGGGAAGGGCGCGCCGACCGGGCCTTCTGCATCGGCGCCGCGCACATCTTCGGCTCGACGAAGGCCGCGCTCGAAGGACTCGCGCGGAAGGTGCCGTCGGGCCGGCTGCTCTACGGCGACGGCTTCTGGGTGGTTCCGCCGAACCCCACGGCGCAGGAGATCTTCGGCCCGGACCTGCTGACCCTGCCGGACCTGCTCGACGCGGCGGGCGGCGCCGGCTGGCGGGTGCTCCACTTCAGCACCGCCGACCAGCTCGAATGGGACGACTTCGAGTCCACCTCGCGCGCCGGCTGGGCGGAGTGGCTGTCCGCGCACCCGGACGACCCGCGCGCCGGCGAGGTCCGGGACTGGCTCGACCGGCGGCTGCGCGAATACGTCCGCGACTACCGGGGCGTGCTGGGCTTCACCTACGTCGTGCTGGGCCGCTAGATTCCCCGGATGCGCTACGCGGGGATCGTGGTGGCCGGCGGATCGGCCCGCAGACTGTCCGGCGTGGACAAGCCGGCCCTGTCGGTGGGCGGGAAACCGTTGCTCGCCCGGGCGATCCACGCCCTCGGCGGCGCCGAGCGGGTGATCGCCGTCGGCCCGCGGCGGCCCGGGTTCGACGTCGTGTGGACCCGGGAACCGGTGCCCGGCACCGGCCCGGTGGCGGCGCTGGCCGCAGGGCTCGCGGTGGTCCCGGACGACGTCGAGGCCGTGGCGGTGCTGGCGGCCGACCTCCCGGGCGTCCGCCGGTCCACAGTGGACCGCCTGGTCGCCGCGATCGGCGACGGCGACGGCGCGGTGCTCGTCGACGCCGGCGGGGCCCGGCAGTGGCTGCTGGGCGCGTGGCGGGTCGCCGCGCTGGCGGCCGCGCTGCCGCGGCAGCCGGAAAACGCGGCGCTGCGGCGCACCCTGGCCGGCCTGCGCATCACCGACGTGCCGGCCGAACGGGGCGAAGCGGACGACATCGACACGCCCGAGGACCTCGAGCGCCACCGCTGAGGACCTGCTTCACAGATGTCACACCGGGGAAGGTGTTGGCTACTGACGGGGCAACGCGTGCGTCCGCGTGCCGGACGGACGAACGCCCGGGGGACGCAGTACGGTCGCACCGCGTGATCACCGTCGCGGGGGCGGCGCACGAACTTTCGAGGAGGCAGAGTGACCGAGCCCGGCTACGCCGAGGGCGGGAACGGGCAGCAGCCCGGGACGCCGGCCCGGGACGCCCAGTTGCTGGAGCGGACCGTGTTCGAGGTCAAGCGGATCATCGTCGGCCAGGACCGCCTGGTCGAGCGGATGCTGGTCGGCCTGCTGGCCAAGGGCCACCTGCTGCTCGAAGGCGTGCCCGGCGTGGCGAAGACCCTCGCGGTGGAGACCTTCGCCCGGGTGGTCGGCGGCTCGTTCTCCCGCGTCCAGTTCACCCCCGACCTGGTGCCCGCCGACATCCTCGGCACCCGGATCTACCGCCAGGGCGCCGAGCGCTTCGACGTCGAGCTCGGCCCGGTCGTGGCGAACTTCGTGCTCGCCGACGAGATCAACCGCGCGCCGGCGAAGGTGCAGTCGGCGATGCTCGAGGTGATGGCCGAGCGGCACGTGTCGATCGGCGGGCAGACGTTCCCGATGCCCGACCCGTTCCTCGTCCTGGCCACGCAGAACCCGATCGAGAACGAGGGCGTGTACCCGCTGCCCGAGGCGCAGCGCGACCGGTTCCTGTTCAAGATCCTCGTCGAGTACCCCTCCGCCGAGGAGGAGCGCGAGATCATCTACCGGATGGGTGTCACGCCGCCGACCCCGCACGAGGTGCTCAGCCCGGGCGAGCTGGTCCGGCTGCAGGGCGTCGCGGCGCAGGTGTTCGTGCACCACGCCCTCGTCGACTACGTGGTGCGGCTCGTGCTGACCACCCGGACGCCGAACGAGCACGGCCTCGCCGACGTCGCCGGCTGGGTGTCCTACGGTGCTTCGCCGCGCGCGAGCCTCGGCATCATCGCCGCCGCCCGGGCGCTGGCCCTGGTCCGCGGCCGTGACTACGTGCTGCCGCAGGACGTCGTCGACGTCGTGCCGGACGTGCTGCGCCACCGGCTCGTGCTGTCCTACGACGCGCTCGCCGACGGCGTGCCGATCGACCACATCATCACGCGCGTGCTGCAGACCGTGCCGTTGCCGCAGGTCTCGGCCCGGCCGCAGGGCGGGGCCGGCCAGGGCGGCCCGGTCCCGGCGGGCGCGCCGGTCAGGTAACCGGTGATGGCGAAGAACGAGAAGGGCGCCCGCCCTTCGTGGGCGCCGCCGGTGCTGCGCGGCGAACGGCTGGAGGCCGGGCTCCGGACCCTGGAGCTCGACGTCCGCCGCCGGCTCGACGGGCTGCTGCAGGGCAACCACCTCGGCCTGGTGCCGGGGCCGGGGTCCGAGCCCGGCGAGGCCCGCCCGTACCAGCCCGGTGACGACGTCCGCCGGATGGACTGGGCGGTCACCGCCCGCACCACGACCCCGCACATCCGCGAGACCGTGGCCGACCGCGAGCTGGAGACGTGGATCGTCGCCGACCTCTCGGCGAGCCTCGACTTCGGGACGGCGCTGTGCGAGAAGCGTGACCTGGTGGTCTGCGCGGTCGCGGCGGTCGCCCACCTGACCGGGGGCGGCGGCAACCGGATCGGCGGCTTGATCTCCACCGGCGCCGAGACGACCCGCATCCCGGCGCGCGGCGGCCTGGCGCACGCTCGCGGGCTGGTGCGGAGACTGGCCGAGACCCCCCGGGCGGCCGAGGGCACGCGCGGGGACTTCGCCCAGGCGCTGGAGGCGCTGCGCCGGCCGCCGCGCCGCCGTGGCCTGGCCGTGGTGATCTCCGACTTCCTGGGCGACACGACCTGGGAGCGGCCGCTGCGGGCGCTGGGCGGCCGCCACGAACTGATCGCGATCGAAATCCTCGACCCGCGCGACGTCGACCTGCCCGACGTGGGCACCGTCGTGCTGGCCGACCCGGAGACAGGGAAACAGCGCGAAGTGCATGCGTCGGCCTTGCTGCGCAAGGAGTTCGGGGCCGCGGCCCACGCCCACCGGCAGACGGTGGCGGCCGGCCTGCGGCGCGCGGGTGCGGCGCACCTGACGCTGCGGACCGACGCCGACTGGATCGCCGACATGGTGCGGTTCGTCGTGGCCCGCAAGCGCCGCTGGTCCGGCGGTGTGGCGTGAGTCTGACGGGGTTCTCCGCGCCGTGGTGGTTCCTGCTGCTGATCGCGGTCGCCGCCGTCGCTGTCGGGTATGTGCTCGCCCAGCGCGCGCGGCGGAAGCGGACCATGCGGTTCGCGAACCTGGCGCTGCTGGACAAGGTCGCGCCGAAGAGCCAGGGCCGGGTGCGGCACCTGCCGGCGGTGCTGATCGTGCTGTCGCTGCTGCTGCTCACCGTCGGGCTGGCCGGGCCGACCGCCGAGCAGAAGGTGCCGCGCAACCGGGCGACCGTGATGCTGGTGATCGACGTGTCGCTGTCGATGGAGGCCACCGACGTCCTGCCGACACGGCTGAAGGCGGCGCAGGACGCGGCGACGCAGTTCGCGCAGAACATGACCCCGGGGATCAACCTCGGCCTGATCTCGTTCGCGGGCACGGCGACCGTCCTGGTCAACCCGACGACCGACCGCAACGGTGTGATCAAGGCGATCGAGAACCTCAAGCTGGCCCAGTCGACGGCGACCGGTGAGGGTATCTTCGCGGCCCTGCAGTCGGTGGAGAGCTTTTCCAGTGTGGTGGGCGGAGCCGACGGGCCACCGCCGGCGCGGATAGTGCTGATGTCCGACGGCAAGCAGACGGTGCCCGAGGACCTGTACGCGGCCCGCGGCGGCTACACGGCGGCCCAGGCGGCGAAGCAGGCCGGCGTGCCGATCTCGTCGATCTCGTTCGGCACGACGCACGGCTCGGTCGACATCGACGGCAAGGCCCAGCCGGTCAGCGTGGACGACGAGTCCCTGCGCGAGATCGCCCGCCTGTCCGGCGGCGACTTCTACAAGGCGGCCAGCGCCGAAGAGCTGAAGAAGGTGTACGGAGACCTCGGCGAGCAGATCGGCTACGAGCTGAAGGACGCCGACGCGAGCAAGCCGTGGGTGGTGGTGGGGACACTGATCCTCATGCTGGGCGCGGCGGCCAGCTTGTTCTTCGGGCAGCGGCTTCCGTGACTCAGGCTCGGCGGACGCCGTACAGGCTTCCGCCGAGCAGAGTGACTCCGGAAAGCACGCCGCCGCTCACGAACGGGACCCACTGCGCCGCGCTTCCACGCAGGGCGAGGCCGACGACGCCGAGCACGGTCAGGACCGCCCCGACGGCTTCCGTTTCGTGAAAGACTGGGCGGGCGTGGTCGTCGGGGACCCGACTTGGCCACCGAGGCTGTCCATTCCCGCGTGCTCGGAACGGTTGCCCGACTCGCTGGTCTTGATTCTGCCGCTGATGTGGCGCGGAGACGACAGCACCCGCTTCAGTTGCGGCGGACGCCGTACAGGCTTCCGCCGAGCAGGGTCACGCCGGAAAGCACACCGCTCACGAACGGGACCCACTGCGCCGCGCTCCCGAGCAGGGCGAGGCCGACGACGCCCAGCACGGTCAGGACCACCCCGACCACCAGGATCGACTGCGTCCTCCACGCCGAGGCCAGTGCGACGAAGTGGAGCCCGACGATGGTCGCGATCCACGCGACGTTCGCCTGCACCGGCGCGTCCAGCAGGCTCAGCACGAAGAACCCGGCGACGAGCAGCACCACTTCGCCGATGACGATCACCCGGTAGCTCGGCCCGAACATCGGCCGGCCCTCGAGCGTCGGGCGGCCGCCGGCGCGGAGGCCGAGGACCACCACCGCCGCGAGGGCGGCCACGGCGAGGACGCGCAGCACCCAGGCGATCGCCGCGGGGAGCGGCGGCCCGGAGTTGACGAGGACGAACACGGTGCCGAACGCGGCGCCGATGAGCGCCCCCAGGAACTGCTGTCGCATGCGGCGAACCTACCGGACGGTGATCACCCGCCCGCCAAGCCTCTGAAGCCACCATGAGGGCACCCAGTGCCCCCATGGTGGCCTTCAGAGACCTTCGGGGGTCGCGAAGCCGTTCTGCCGCCAGGCCTCGTAGACCGTGATCGCCGCGGTGTTGGCCAGGTTGAGCGACCGGCTGGTCGGCAGCATCGGCAGCCGCACGCGGTCGGTCACCTCCGGTGCCTCCTGCACCGAAGCGGGCAGGCCGGCCGACTCCGGCCCGAACAGCAGCACGTCTCCGGGCGCGTACGCGACGTCCGTGTACAGCCTGGTCGCCGACGCGCTGAACGCGTAGACCTTCGCCGGCAGCAACACTTCCCAGGCTTCCGGCAGCGACGCGTGCACCCGCACCCGTGCCAGGTCGTGGTAGTCGAGCCCGGCGCGGCGCAGCTGCTTGTCCTCCAGCGTGAACCCCAGCGGCTCGACCAGGTGCAGCTCGCACCCGGTGTTCGCCGCCAGCCGGATCGCGTTGCCCGTGTTCGGCGGGATTTCGGGCTGGTAGAAGAGAATGCGGAACACGGCTCAGTCCCCGAGCGCGGCCGCGTACACCTTGCGGACCGCCTCCGGCGGCGCCGCCGGTCGCACGGTGGCCGGGTCGATGAACACGTACCGGACGTTCGCCGCGAGCACCAGCGTCTCGCCGCGGTGGATTTCGAAGTCGAAGATCAGCGACGTCGTGCCGAGGTGGGTCAGGTACTGCGAGACCACCAGTTCCTCGTCGTACCGGGCCGGCGCGCGGAACTTCAGGTTCGCCTCCGCCACCACGACGTCCGTGCCGTGGGCCAGGAACTCGTCGTGGGAACCGAACAGCGCCTTCTCCGCCTCGAAGGCGCACATGTCCACATAGGCCAGGTAGTGGGCGTTGAAGACGATGCCCTGGCCGTCGCATTCGTGGTAGCGGACGCGCAGCGGCAGCTCGGCGATCGGGTGGCGGGGATCGGTCACCGGCCCAATCTAGCGCTCAGCCGTGCAGCGCCCGGTACGTGGCCGCCGCGCCCGGCTGCAGCGGCACCGGCTGCGTGCCGATGAGCGTTCGCACGTCGAGGAACTGCGTGCCGACGGCCTCGGCGGGCACCAGGTCGGTCGCCCGCTCGACGAGCAGCCGCACGACCGCCGCGGCGACGTCGCCGGGCAGGGCGGGCGAGCAGACCAGCAGGTTCGCCACGCCGATCGTGCCCAGCGCCCCGACCCCGCGGTAGGCGCCGTCGGGCACCTGGACCTGGTCGTACACCGGGCCGTACGCGGCGCGCAGCGCGGGCACCACCGAATCCAAGGGCAGCAGCGCGATGGGTGTCGTGCGAGTGAGGTCCGCGAGCTTCGGCGTCGGCACGCCGCCGGACCACAGCATGGCGTCGATCCGCCGGCCGGCCAGCGCCTGGACGGCGTCGTCGAACAGCAGGTGCCGGGCGTCGACCGCGACCCCGGCCTTGGCGAACAGCCGCTCGCCGAGCTGGGCCGCGCCGGATCCGCCCGCGCCCAGCGACACCGGGCGCCCCGCGAGGTCGGCGAGGCGGCGCACCGGCCCGTCCGCCCGCACCACCAGCTGCAGGTAGTTCTCGTAGACGCGGCCGAGCGCGAGCAGCGGCACCTTCCCCGGGAACGGCGCGTTCCCGATGAGCGCCGTCTGGGCGACGTCGGCGAGCACCAGCCCGAGGTCGGCCTGCCCGCGCCGTACCAGCTCGACGTTGGCGACGCTCGCCTCGGTCGGCACGGCGGTGGCGTGCAGCCGAGGCTCGGCGCGGTTCAGCTCGGCCGCCAGCAGCTCGGCGAAGGCCAGGTAGAAGCCGCCACGCTCGCCGGCCGCGATGGTGACCGTCCGTTCGGGACCGTCGTAGCCGGACGTCGAGCAGCCGGCGAGGGCCAGTCCGAGGCCGCCGAGCAAGGCGGTGCGGCGGGTGAGCGTCATCGCGGCACCTCCCGCAGCGGCAGGGTCACGCGCACTTCGAGCCCGCGGGGGAGTGCTTGGCGCAGTTCCAGGACGCCGCCGCGGGTGCGCACCTGCTGGTGCGCGATGGCCAGCCCGAGCCCGGTCCCGCGCGGGGCGCCTTCGCCGCCGGCGCGCCAGAACCGCTCGGTCGCCCGCGCGCGGTCCTCAGCGGACAGTCCGGGACCGTCGTCGCGGACGACGAGGGTCGCCGTCGAGACGCCGCTTTCCCAGTCCGTGGTGATCTGCGCACCGCGCCCGGCGTAGTGGACGGCGTTGTCCAGCAAGACGTCGAGGATCTGCGCGAGCTCGCCTTCCGGGCAGCCGACGGTGACCGGCTCGTCGTGCCCGGGCGGCGGCACGAGCGCCGACCCGGCGTCTTCGGCCGCCGGGCGCCAGGCGTCGACGCGTTCGGCGAGCACCGAGGCGAGGTCGCACGACTCGTCCGCGCCCCCGGCCGCGACGCGCGTCGCGGTGCTCTCGGCCAGCGCGAGGGCCAGCAGCCCGTCGAGCAGCTTTTCGAGGCGTTCCACCTCGGCCACGGTCGCCCGGTAGGTGGCCTCGTCGCCCTCGACCCGGCCGGCGAGCGAGTCGACGCGCAGCCGCAGCGCCGCCATGGGGTTCCGCAGCTGGTGGGAGGCGTCGGCGACCAGCCGGTGCTGCTGGTCGGCCGCTTCGAGCACGGCTTCGGACATCCGGTTGACCTCCCCGGCCAGCACCCGCAGCTCGCGCGGCCCGGTGCGTTCGGGCACGTGCGCGCGGTGCCCGGCGGCGACGGCCAGGACCCCGGTCTCCAGCTCGTGCAGCGGCCGCACCATCCACCTGGCCAGCACCACGGCGAGCAGCACGAACACCACCGCGACCAGCAGTGCCCCGGCGCCGATGGTGCCCCAGCGGGTGGCGACGTCCGCGGCCGCCGCCGTCACGGACGCCCGCAGCACGACCACGCCGGACACCCGGGTGCCGGTGCCGACGGGCCGCGCGAAGTACGCCGGTCCGGCCGACCACGGGCCGAGCCGGCCGACCTGCGGCGCGGGCTCGTTGCGCATCGTGGCCTCGACCAGCGCGTGCACCGCCGGGTCGGCCGCGGTCAGGCCGCCGGCCTGCACCAGCGGCGAGCGCCGCTGGTCGACGATGACGACGCCTTCGCCGTACAGCTCGGCGTAGCGGGCCGCGTCGGCGGCGAGCGCGGCCGGGTCGCGCGTGTCGACGGCCTGCTGGGCCAGCACGACGAACCGGTCGACGTCGGCGGTGCGCGAGATGACCAGCTGCTGGGTGCGCTGCTCGGCGGTGGACACGAGCAGCGGCACGGCGAACGCGGCGACCACCGCGAGCGCGAGGGCGACCAGGACCACCAGCAGCCGGGTGCGCACGGGGTCAGTCCCGGCCGAGCCGGTAGCCGAAGCCGCGGATGGTGGCGAGCAGCCCCGGCCGGTCCAGCTTGGCGCGCAGCCCGGTCAGGTGGACGTCGAGGGAGCGGGACACCGCGAGGTAGGCGTCGCCCCAGACCTCGTCCATGAGCTGCTGGCGGCTGACCGCGGTGCCGGGGCGGGCGGCGAGCACGGCGAGGATTTCGAACTCCTTGGTGGTGAGCCCGATGTCGTGCCCGGCGACGAGGACCCGGCGGGCGCCGAGGTCGATCTCGACGTCCTCGACGCGCACGACGTCTCCGGCCGGTGCCTCGCGGGCCACCGCGCGCCGCACGACGGCGTCCATCCGGGCCAGCAGCTCGGCCAGCCGGACCGGCTTGGTCAGGTAGTCGTCGGCGCCGAGGCGCAGGCCACGCACGATCGAGCGTTCGTCACCGCGGGCGGTCAGGACGATGACCGGCACCGGCGACACCGCGCGGATCTTCCGCAGCACGTCGAGCCCGTCGATGTCCGGCAGTCCCAGGTCCAGGAGGACGAGGTCGGCGTCGCGGTGGCGGTGCAGGGCGTCCGCCCCGCGGCCGACGCTGGTGACGGGATGACCGCGCGCGTGCAGCGACTCGGCGAGCGCGCCGGCGACACCCGCGTCGTCTTCGACGAGGAGCACGCGCACGGCCATCCCTTTCTCAGTGTTCTTCGTCCCGGCGGCGTTCGAGCTCGGAGCTCTTCGAGGTTTCCCGCATTGTGCCGTAGACGATCAGGGAAACCAGGACGCAGCCCGCGACGTACCAGAAGAAGACCGACTCGTGCCCGGCGCTCTTCAGCGCCTGCGCGATGAGTTCGGCGGTGCCGCCGAAGATCGCGACGGTGAGCGCGTAGGGCAGGCCGACGCCGATGGCGCGGATCTTCGTCGGGAACAGCTCGGCCTTCACGATCGCGTTGATCGACGTGTAGCCCGCCACGACGACGAGCCCGGCCAGGACGAGGAAGAACGCGCCGACCGGGTTCCGCGTCGAGCCCATGACCGTCATGATCGGGACGGTGAGCAGGGTGCCCGCGATGCCGAAGAACAGCAGCAGCGGGCGGCGGCCGATCCGGTCGGACAGCTTGCCCGCCAGCGGTTGCAGGATCGCCGCGAGCAGGATCGCCGAGAACAGGATGATCGTGACCGTGCGCCGCGGGATGTGGGCGGTGTTCTCGAGGAACTTCTGGCTGTAGGTGGCGAAGGTGTAGAACGCCACCGTGCCGCCGAGGGTCAGGCCGACGACGAGCGCGATCTCCTTGGGGTACTTGGCCAGCGCGCGCAGCGTGCCGCGCTCGCCGGTCGTCCCGGCCTCGTCCGCTTCACGCGTGTAGCTCTCCGACTCGTCCATGCCGCGGCGCAGCCACATGACGCTGAGCGCGGCGACCGTGCCGACGCCGAACGCGATCCGCCAGCCCCACGACGTCAGCTGCTGCTCGGTGAGCAGGCCCTGCAGGATCAGCTGGAGCCCCAGCGCCAGCAGCTGGCCGCCGTAGAGCGTCACGTACTGGAAGCTCGAGTAGAAGCCGCGCTTGCCGGGAGTGGCCACTTCGGACAGGTACGTGGCCGACGTGGAGTACTCGCCACCGACGGACAGGCCCTGGATCAACCGGGCCACCAGCAGCAGGATCGGTGCCGCGAGGCCGATCGTGTGATAGCTCGGCGTGACGGCGATGAGCAGCGAGCCGCCCGCCATGAGCGTGACCGAAAGCACCAGCGCGCTGCGGCGGCCGAAGCGGTCGGCGAACCGGCCGAGCATCCAGCCGCCGAGCGGGCGCATGAGGAACCCGACGGCGAACACCGCGGCCGTGCCGAGGAAGGCGGCCGTCGTGTCGGTCGTCGGGAAGAAAGACTTGGCGAAGTACGTGGTGAACGCCGCGTAGGCGTACCAGTCGTACCACTCGACCAGATTGCCGATGGAGCCGCGCAGCACGTTGCCGATCACGCGTTTCTCGCTGACGGCCCCCGTGGTGGCGCCGCTGATCCGGGTTGTCATCGTCGACCTCCTGTGTTGCGACTCACGGTGACCAACCAGCGGGTAACCAGCAAGGTCGGAGGGCAGTTCCTAACACGCGCTTAGGACGGTCGCGGAGACTCCGGGCGCGGGTGCGCGACGGGTCGGCGCTGCCGATAGCCTCGTGCCCGACATCAGCGCACGGTCGACGAAGAGGGAGAACACTGTGGGACGGTCGGTTCTGGTCACCGGGGGCAACCGGGGCATCGGTCTGGCGATCGCCCGGGATCTCGCGGAGCAGGGACACCGGGTCGCCGTCACGCACCGTGGTTCGGGCGCGCCCGAGGGCCTCTTCGGGGTCCAGGCGGACGTCACCGACACCGACCAGGTCGACGCGGCGTTCAAGCTCGTCGAGGAGCACCAGGGTCCGGTCGAGGTGCTGGTGTCCAACGCCGGGCTGACCGACGACACGCTGCTGATGCGGATGAGCGACGAGCAGTTCGAGCGCGTCGTCGACGCGAACCTCACCGGCGCCTTCCGGGTCGCGAAGCGGGCCTCCCGCGGCATGCTGCGCGGCAAGTGGGGCCGGTTCGTCTTCATCTCCTCGGTGGTCGGGCTCTCCGGCTCGGCCGGCCAGGCGAACTACGCGGCGTCGAAGGCCGGCCTGGTCGGCTTCGCGCGTTCGCTGGCACGCGAGCTCGGCTCCCGCAACATCACCTCGAACGTGATCGCGCCCGGGTTCGTGCGCACCGACATGACCGACGAGCTGCCCGAGGAGCGCAAGAAGCAGATCCT
Organism: Amycolatopsis sp. NPDC028719; assembly: GCF_055565395.1. Classification (NCBI taxonomy): domain Bacteria; kingdom Bacillati; phylum Actinomycetota; class Actinomycetes; order Pseudonocardiales; family Pseudonocardiaceae; genus Amycolatopsis; species Amycolatopsis sp. NPDC028719. Next base: position 508,391 of record NZ_JBVHUL010000002.1, on the reverse strand, counting down.
CGACCAGGTGCCCTCCGGCCGGTACGCCGAGCCGTCGGAGATCGCCGCCGCGGTGCGCTACCTGGCCTCCGACGAAGCCGGCTACGTCAACGGCGCGGTGCTGCCGGTCGACGGGGGCCTCGGCCTCGGCCACTGACGCTTTTCGAAGACACAGCTTCCCCGTTCACCGAACCAAGACCTGGAGGACCCGTGCCCGGACTGCTCGAAGGCAAGCGCCTGCTGATCACCGGCGTCATCACCGACGCCTCGCTCGCCTTCCACGCGGCCAAGATCGCGCAGCAGGAGGGCGCGAAGGTGGTGCTCACCGGCTTCGGCCGCATGTCGCTGGTCGAGCGCATCGCGAAGCGGCTGCCCGAAGCAGCGCCCGTGATCGAGCTGGACGTCACCGACCAGGAGCACCTCGACTCCCTCGCCGACCGCGTCCGCGAGCACGTCGACGGCCTCGACGGCGTGCTGCACTCGATCGGCTTCGCCCCGCAGACCTGCCTCGGCGCGCCGTTCCTCGACGCGCCGGCCGAGGACGTCAAGACCGCGATCGAGATCTCGACGTACTCGTACATGTCGCTGGCGAAGGCGTGCCTGCCGCTGCTCGGCCGGGGCGCTTCGTACGTCGGCATGGACTTCGACGCGCGCGTCGCGTGGCCGGTCTACAACTGGATGGGCGTCGCGAAGGCCGGGCTCGAGTCGGTCAACCGGTACCTGGCCAAGGAGCTGGGGCCGCAGGGCATCCGCGTCAACCTGGTCAGCGCGGGCCCGATGAAGACGATGGCGGCCAAGTCCATCCCGGGCTTCGCCGACCTGGAGGACGGCTGGGGCGAGCGCGCGCCGCTCGGCTGGGACAGCACGGACCCGGACCCGGTGGCGAAGAGCGTCTGCGCGGTGCTGTCGGACTGGCTCCCCGCCACCACCGGCTCGATGATCATGGTCGACGGCGGGGTCCACTTCCTCGGCGTCTGAGCGTTACACGGCGATCGGTTCCCGGTCGCGGTCGTCACTCCGCTGGACGACGACCGCGACCGTGAGCGCGGCCAGGGTCGCCGCGCCGAGCACGATGCCCGTCCACGCGACGCTCGGGAAGCCCAGGCCGGCGCCGATCGCGACGCCGCCGAGCCACGGGCCGATCGTGTTGCCGACGTTGAACGCCGCCGTCGTGCTGGCGCCGACGAGTGTGGGCGCGTTCCCGGCCACCGCGTACGTGCGGACGTTGAGGGCCGGGTTGGCGCCGAACCCGGCGGCGCCGAAGACGAGCACGGCCGCCACGGCGACGCCCGCGTCGGTCGTGAGGGCCAGGACGAGCAGCGACGCCAAGGCGAGCCCGACGCAGCCGTAGAGCGTGGCGAACGGGTGGCGGTCGGCGAGCCGCCCGCCGGCCGTGATGCCGATGAGCGCGCCGACGCCGAAGAGCGCGAGGACCCCCGGCACCCACGCCTCCGGGAGACCGTCCGTTTCGGTCAGGAGCGGCGCGAGGTAGCTGAACGCGGCGAAGATCATGGCCTGGCACAAGGCGATCACGCCGAGTGCGAGCCAGACCCGGCCGCGCCGGTACAGCCGCAGCTCGGCGCGGACACTCATCCCGCCGCCGGTCGTCTCCGGCACCAGCGCGGCGACCCCGGCCGCCGCCAGCAGCGTCACCGCCGCGACCGCCCAGAACGCCGTCGGCCAGCCCGCGTGCTGGCCGATGAACGTCCCCGCCGGAACGCCGGCGATGTTGGCCACGGTCAGGCCGCCGACCAGCACCGCCATCGCGCGGCCGCGGCGCTCGACGGGCACCAGCGCGATCGTTGTCGCCACGGCGACGGCCCAGAAGCCCGCGCACGCGAGCGCGGCGATCACCCGCGTCGCGAACAACAGCGCGTACCCGGTGGAGAGCGCGCCCACGACGTGCGCCCCGAAAAAGACCGCGAGCAACGCGAGGAGCGTCCGGCGGCGGGGGAGCCGCAGGGTGCCGATCGCCAGCAGCGGCGCGCCCACGACCATGCCGATGGCGAACGCGGAGATCAGCAGGCCGGCGTCGGGGATGCTGACACCGAGGTCGGCGGCCATGCCGGGGAGCAGGCCGGTGATCATGAACTCGGACGTGCCCAGCGCGAACACGCTGAGCCCGAGGACGAAGACGGCCAGGGGCACGGGTCCTCCTTGGTTGTGAATTGATCAGTACAAAATTCGAGCAGGGTTGGCGTACTCGGTGGTGCTCTCTATCGGGTGATCGCCGAGAGGGTGAGGTCCGCGACGGCGTGCATGGCTTCTGCGCTCGCACCGCGGCGGGACATCACCCGGAGCCCGGAGATGGTGCTGAGCAGGAACTCGGCTACGTCGGCCGGGGTACGGCCGTCCCGGAGGCTGCCGTCGAGGACGCCCTCCCGGGCGCACGTGGTGAGCAGGACGAGCTGCTTCTTGGTGTCGTCGCGCAGGGCGGCGCCCACCTCGTCGTCAGGAGTGCCGAGCTCGGCGAGGGTGTTGACCACGAGGCAGCCGCGGCGGCCGTGCTCCAGCTCGTCGTCGATCAGGCCGTCGAACATGGCCGCGAGGCGCTCGGCCGCGGTGCCCGGCCCCTCGAGGACGGCCTTCCGGCCGGCGAGCCCCTGGGCGCTGTAGTGCGTCAAGGCTCGCTGGAACAGGGCTTTCTTGCTGGTGAAGGTGTTGTAGACGCTGCTTCGCCCGAGCCCGGTGGCCGCGCACAGGTCCTGCGTCGACGTCGCCTCGTAGCCGCGGGTCCAGAACGCGTGCATCGCGCTCTCGACGGCGGCAGTCTCGTCGAACTCCCGGGGCCTGGCCATGGGGCGAGCGTACCAGGGTTTTGGACTGGTCGATTCATAACTGGCCCGCGTCAGCGTGCGGGCCGCCACATCGGCAAGATGGACGGGTGGGATACGACGCGTTGCTGTGGCTTTCGTTCGGCGGCCCGGAAGGGCCCGACGACGTCATGCCGTTCCTCGAGAACGTCACCCGGGGCCGGGGCGTCCCGCGAGAGCGGCTGCTCGAGGTCGCCGAGCACTACCGGCACTTCGGGGGCGTCTCGCCCATCAACAAGCTGAACCGCGACGCGATGGCCGCGGTCGAGAAGCAGCTCGCGGCGGCCGGCATCGACCTGCCCGTGCACTTCGGCAACCGCAACTGGCACCCGATGGTCGAGGAGACGCTGGCCGAGCTGACCGCGTCCGGTGCCCGGCGGATCCTGGTGTTCCCGACCAGCGCGTACGGCGGCTACTCGGCGTGCCGCCAGTACGACGAGGACATCGAGCGAGCCCGCGCGGCGGTCGGTGAAGGCGCACCCGAAATGGTGAAGCTGCGCCAGTTCTTCGACCACCCGTTGTTCGTTTCGGCGGTGGCGGACGGCGTGCGCGCGGCGCACGCGTCGCTGGGGAACACGCCCGGCATCCGCACGGTGTTCACGGCTCACTCGGTCCCGTCGAGCGCGGACCAGGCTTCCGGCCCGCCGGCCGAGGGCGGCCGCCGGTACTCGCGCCAGATCGCGGAGGCGGCCCGCCTGGCGGCGGCCGAGGCGGGCATCGCGGAGTACGACGTCGTGTGGCAGTCGCGGTCCGGGCCGCCGCAGGTGCCGTGGCTGGAGCCCGACATCGTCGACCACATCGACGCACTGCACGAGTCAGGGGTCACCGGAGTCGTCGTCTCGCCGATCGGGTTCGTGTCGGATCACCTCGAGGTGATCTGGGACCTCGACAACGAGGCGGCGGAGCGAGCGGCGGAGCACGGAATGGCGTTCGCCCGCGCGGCGACGGCCGGTGCGGACCCGCGGTTCGCGGAGCTGGTGGTGGAGCTGGTCCGCGAGCACACGCACGGGGCAGAGCCGCGGAAGCTGTCCCCGTTCCCGACGGCGGGCTGCACGGTCAACGGCGCGCCCTGTGCGGTGGGCTGCTGCGAGCCGGCCAAGCGCCCGGCCCGGTAACCCTCAGCCTTCGCGGGCCGTCTGCTCCGCGAACACCCGCACCGCTTCGTTGACCGACGCGCACTGCGCTGTCCGGACCGCGTCCGACAACGGCCGCAAAGCCTGAGCCCGCAACGACGAAGCCGAAGCCGACAGTGCCCCGCCCGGGTCGTCGGACGACGCGATCGCCAGGATCGCCGCGATCTCCTCGGCCCGCTGCAGCACCCGCAACGCCCGCGCCGGCGTGCCCGCGGGCCAGTCGACGTCCGGGCGGGACCGCAGGTGCGCCGACAGCTCCGCCCGCACCCCCGGCCGGTCCGAAGCCACGTCCAGCGCCTGGAGCGCCCCCGCGCTGTTGCGGATCGCGTCCGTCAGCCCGTGTTCGGCTTCACTCAGGCCGACGTACTCCGGCGCCGAGGGCGAAGAAAGCGAATACACCGTCCAGCGCACCAGGCCCTCGGCGATCGGCTGCGGCACCAGCCCGGAACCGAGCTCCGGCAGCACGACCGCGTCGCCCGCGCGCAGCGCCGCCTCCGTGAACGGACCGCCACCGCCGAGGCCGCGGACGTCGCCCGGGACCGGGAGCACCAGCCGCATGCTTTTCGCTCCTTGCGAACGCAGCGCCATCAGCAGCTGGACGGGGGTGGCCGCCCGGTTGAACGCCAGCGGCAGCGTGAACGCCTCGGCCGCGGCGGCGTCGGCCGCCACGACGTCGTGGGCTTCACCCCACGCGAGCAGGGCGTCGAGGACATCGTCGGACGCGGCGGCTCCGTTCAGCCACGCGGAGGTCCAGACGGCGAAGGTCGCACTGGGACGGCACACGACGCCCTATTTTACCGGCCCACCGCGAACTCCGGCAGCGCGCCCACGCTGGAGTCGCTCCACATCGACGGACCGCCGATCGCGCAGTAGCGTCGAACAGGTGAACGCAGTTCCAGACGCTCTTCCCCGCACCGCCGGGGCCCTGCGCGCGGCCGGGTACGAGCCGCGGCCCATCGCGCAAGAGATCCACGACAACCTGCTGACCGCCCTCAAAACCGGCGAAGACGCCTGGCCCGGCATCGTCGGGTTCTCCCGCACCGTGCTGCCGCAGCTCGAACGCGCGCTGCTGGCCGGGCACGACGTCGTCCTGCTCGGCGAACGCGGTCAGGGCAAGACCCGCCTGCTCCGCACCCTCGCCGGCCTCCTGGACGAGTGGACGCCCGTCATCGAGGGCTCCGAGCTGGGCGAACACCCGCTCCAGCCGATCACGCCCGCGTCGATCCGGCGGGCCGCCGAGCTCGGCGACGAGCTGCCGGTCGCCTGGCGGCACCGCTCCGAGCGCTACACCGAGAAGCTGGCCACGCCGGACACCTCCGTCGGCGACCTGATCGGCGACGTCGACCCGGTGAAGGTCGCCGAAGGCCGCAGCCTGGGCGACCCCGAGACCATCCACTTCGGCCTGGTCCCGCGCGCCCACCGCGGCATCGTCGCCATCAACGAGCTGCCCGACCTCGCCGAGCGCATCCAGGTCGCCCTCCTCAACGTGATGGAGGAGCGCGACATCCAGGTCCGCGGCTACACGCTGCGGCTGCCCCTGGACGTCCTGCTCGTCGCCACCGCGAACCCCGAGGACTACACCAACCGCGGCCGGATCATCACCCCGCTGAAGGACCGCTTCGGCGCCGAGATCCGCACGCACTACCCCTTGGACGTCGAGTCGGAGGTGGCCGTCGTCCGGCAGGAAGCGAACCTCGTTGCCGAAGTCGGCGAGCCGCTGCTGGAGGTCATCGCCCGGTTCGTCCGGAACCTCCGCGAATCGCCGGTCATCGACCAGCGCTCCGGCGTGTCGGCGCGGTTCGCCGTCGCCGCGGCGGAAACCGTCGCGGCCGCGGCCCTGCGGCGTTCGGCGCTGACCGGGGAAGAGCCCGCGGTGGCCCGCCCGGTCGACCTCGACGCCGTCCCGTCGGTGCTGCGCGGCAAGATCGAGTTCGAGCCCGGCGAAGAGGGCCGCGAGATCGAGCACCTCGTGCACCTGCTGCGCCGCGCGGTCGCCGAGACCGCCCGCGAACGGTTCGCCGGCCTGGACCTGCGGCCGCTCGCCGACGCCGTCGCCGAGGGACACCTCGTCGCCACCGGCGAGCGCGTGCCGGGCAAGGACGTCCTCGAAGCCCTGCCGGAACTCCCGGTGCTGCACGAGGTCGCCCGGCGCGCCGGCGTCGGAGCCGACGAACCCGCCGGCCGGATCGCGGCCGCCGTCGAACTCGCCCTCGAATCGCTGTTCCTGGCCCGGCGGCTCGCCAAGGACTCCGACGACGCGACGACCGTCTACGGCCGATGACCGCGGTCCCGCTTCCCGACGGCTACTCCTACGGCCCGTGGCACGACGGGCCGGACCCGCTCGCGCCGCCGGCCGACCTGCGGGACGCGCTCGACGAGATCGGCCGCGAAGTCATGGCCGGGTCGTCGCCGCGGTCCGCGCTGGAGGAACTGCTCCGGCGCGGTACCGAGCGCACGTCGGGCCTGGACGAGCTGACCCGGCGCCTGTGGCAGCGCCGATCGCAGATCCAGCGCCGCAACAACCTCGACGGCACCCTCCAGGAGGTCCAGCGCCTGCTGCAGGAGGCCCTGGAAGCCGAACGCCGGGAGCTGTTCCCGGACCCGGACGACGAAGCGCGTTTCCGCGAGGCGCAGCTCGACGCGCTGCCGCCCGGCACGGCCGCGGCCGTCAACGAGCTTTCCGAGTACGACTGGCGCTCCGAGCAGGGCCGGGAGAACTACCGGCAGATCCGGGATCTCCTCGGCCAGGAGCTGATGGAGTCGCGCTTCCAGGGCATGAAGCAGGCGCTGCAGAACGCCGGGCCCGAGGACGTCGAGCGGATCAACGAGATGCTCTCCGACCTCAACGACCTCCTGGCCGCGCACGCCCAGGGCGCCGAGGACATCCAGGAGCGCTTCGAGGATTTCATGGGGAAGCACGGGGAGTTCTTCCCGGAGAACCCGCGAAACGTCGAAGAGCTCATCGACGCGCTCGCCGAGCGGTCCGCGGCCGCGCAGCGGATGCTCAACTCGATGTCGGCCGAGCAGCGGGCCGAGCTCGCCGAGCTGACCCAGCAGGCGTTCGGCGACCCGCGGCTGGCGCAGCAGCTGTCCCAGCTGGACAGTCAGCTGCGGGCCGCGCGCCCGGGTGAAGACTGGACGGGCTCGGAGCGCTTCCGCGGCAAGAACCCGCTGGGCATGGGCGAAGGCGCGCAGGCGATGGCGGACCTCGCCGAGCTGGACGCGCTGGCCGAGCAGCTCGGCCAGTCCTACCCCGGGGCGCGCCTGGAGGACATCGACCTCGAGGCCCTCGAACGCCAGCTGGGCAAGGACGCCGGTGTCGACGCGCGGCGGCTGTCCGAACTGGAGCGTGAGCTGCGCCGCCAAGGCCTGTTCGAACGGGCCGCCGACGGGACGCTCCGGCTGTCGCCCAAGGCGTTGCGGCGCCTGGGCGAGACGGCGCTGTCGGACATCGTGAACGCGCTGCGCGGCAAGACCGGCGACCGCGAGACCGAGTCGGCGGGCGCGGCCGGCGAGCCGACCGGCGCGTCGCGGCCGTGGCGCTTCGGGGACATGCAGCCCTGGGACGTGCCGCGGACGATCCGCAACGCCGTGCTGCGGTCGGTGTCGGTGGGGGAGAGCTCGGTCCGGCTGGACGTCGAGGACGTCGAAGTGGTCGAGACCGAGCACCGCTCGCGGGCGGCGGTGGCGCTGCTGGTCGACACGTCGTGGTCGATGGTGCAGGAAGGCCGCTGGCTGCCGATGAAGCGCACCGCGCTCGCGCTGCACCAGCTGATCAGCACGCGGTTCCGCAACGACGCGCTGCAGCTGATCACCTTCGGGCGCCACGCGATGTCCGTCGAGCTGCCGGAGCTGATCGGCCTGGAGGGCGCGTGGGAGCAGGGCACCAACGCCCACCACGCGCTGCTGCTGGCCGGGCAGCACCTGCGCCGCCACCCGGACGCCCAGCCGGTGGTCCTGATGGTCACCGACGGCGAGCCGACCGCCCACCTGGAACCGGACGGCGAAGCGGTCTTCGACTACCCGCCCCAGCCGCGCACCCTCCACAAGACACTGTCCGAAGTGGACAGGCTGGCGAAGCTGGGCGCGTCGGTGACGGTGTTCCGCCTCGGCGACGACCCGCGGCTGACGGCGTTCGTGGACGTCATCGCCCGGCGTTCGGGCGGCCGGGTGGTCGCCCCGGACCTCGACGGCCTGGGCGCCGCGGTGGTCGGCGACTACCTGCGCACCCGGCGGCGCTGAGCCCGGCTCAGGCCGCCCGGTCCAGCGACCGGGCGGCCCGGGCGGTGTCGGGGTGCCCGGCGGGCAGGTAGGCCTCGTGGTCGGCGAGCACTTCCAGGCCGAGGGTCTTCGCCTGCGTGAACGCCCCCGCGTCGGCGAGCAGTTCGACCGAGTGCCGCCGCAGCCGCAGGATCCGGCTCAGCCGCGGCTCGGCCTCGGCCGAGGGCAGGGCGCGGAAGTGCCGCCACAGCGCGGCCGCGTGGTCGGCGAGGTCCGCGGCGGGCGCCACGACGTCGAACGCCCGGTCCAAAGCTTGGGCCAGCCGCTCCTCGGCGTGCAGCCGGCCCAGCACCGCGCGCTGCGTCAGCCGGTGCATCACGACGACCTCGCCGCTGAGGTCGGACTCCGCGAGGGCCGCCTCCGTGAGACCGGCGAGAGCCGCGTCGACCGCCACCGGGTCCGGTCCCGCGCGGTGCAGGAGCGCGCGCCGCACGCCCCACGGCGCGAGCACGGCGAGCAGTTCGGCGAGCGCCAGTGCCCGGCTGTCGCGCGCCGCCACCGCGCGCAGGGCGGCGAGGGTGGTGTCTTCGACGCGGGGCGGGTGGTCCTCGCCCGGTTCCCGCTCCAACGGCGCGGCGTGCGGTAGCTCGTCGAGGTAGGTGGCGAACGGCTGCCGGCGGATCACCCCGCCGGCCTGGGCCAGCGCGAGGGGCAGGCAGCCCAGTTCCCGGGCGACGTCCGCCGCGGCGGGGCCGGGTTCCCGCCCGGAGCGCGCCTGGAGGAAGCCGACGGCTTCGGCTTCGTCGAAGCCGCTCACCGGCAGGGTGCCGCCGAGGACCTCGAAGTCCGGCACGGTCGTCGTGACCAGCACCCGGGCGCGGGCGGGCAGCCACCGGTTGAGCGCGTCCGGGTCGGTCGCGCCGTCGAAGACGACGACGGCGTCGTCGAGGTCGTCGAGCCACGCCAGACCCGCGCGGGCGGCGGCTTCGGCGTCGGCCGGGGCGGGATGCCGGGCGAGCGCGGCGTAAGCCCGTGCGGTGTTCGCCGGGTCCTGGGCCGCCACCCAGACGACGGGCCCGCGGCAGGCGCGGACGTAGGCCCCGGCGAGGTGGGTCTTGCCCACGCCGCCCCCGCCGAGCAGGACGCAGAACCGGCCCTCGCCGAACTTCTCCTCGATCCTGGCCAGGAGCGCGGGGCGGGACACGGCGGAAAGGGGCTCGCGGGGCACCGCACCCAGCACCGGCCGGGGCCGGGCACCGCGTCGCCGCCGGAGCGCGAACGCCATGACGAGCGCGATCAGCACGACCGCGCCACCCACCACGACCTCGGCTTTCATCGAGCCAGGCTAACCGCGCTCGCCGCCGCGCGGCGGCTACGGAAGGGTGACGCTTGACCCTCACGCCGCGTGAGGCACCACCGTGATCACCGCAAGGGCCACACGGCCGGAGAGGAGAAGGGGAACCGATGGGGCATCCCGTGGGCAAGGTCGCCGCGCTGGCCGGGGTCACCGTCCGGACGCTGCACCACTACGACGAGATCGGCCTGCTCAGCCCGAGCGGGCGGACGAGCTCGGGGTACCGCAGCTACGACGACGAGGATCTCGACCGGCTGCAGCGCATCCTGTTCTACCGGGAGCTCGGGTTCCCCCTCGAGACGATCGCGACCCTCGTCGACGACCCGGGCACCGACGCCGGCGCGCACCTGAAGAGGCAGCGGGAGCTGCTGGTGGCGCGCATCGGCGAGCTCGGGCGGATGGTCGCGGCCGTCGATCGCGCGATGGAGGCGAGAGCCATGGGCAACGCACTGACGCCCGAGGAGAAGTTCGAAGTGTTCGGCGGGTTCCGGGAGCCGGACGGCTACGCGGAAGAGGCCGCGCGGCGCTGGGGCGGCACGCCCGAGTGGCAGGGCGCGGCGACACCGTCCAAGGAGGACCTGGCGGCCGGGGAAGCGGCGCGCCGGGACTGGGTGCGCCGGCTCACCGCACTGCGCGAAGCGGGCGGCGCGCCGGACGGCACCGAGGCGGCCGACCTCGCCGAAGAGCACCGGGCGATGCTCGCCCGCGTCATGGGGGAGTGCTCGTACGAGACGCAGCGGCGCATCGGCGAGCTGTACGTCACCGAACCGGTGCAGCTCGGGTTCCTGGTCCGGGAGGATGAGCAGCGGCCGGGCGTCGGCGAGTTCGTCCGCGACGCCATCGTGGCGAACATCGCACGCCGGCAGTAACCGCTGCTCCACGTGGGGGAGGAGTCCCACCGGGCGGGAGGGTGGCGGAGCGAACGCTTACAGTCGAGGGTATGCAGACTTGGTCATCGGTCGACGTGCCCCGCATCCCCGGCACCCCCCGCCCGCTGCGGCTCCACGACACGGCCACCGGGCAGATCCGCCCGACCGCCCCCGGCGCCACGGCCCGGATGTACGTCTGCGGCATCACGCCCTACGACGCGACGCATCTGGGGCACGCCGCGACGTACCTGGCCTTCGACCTGGTGAACCGCATCTGGCGGGACAACGGGCACGACGTCCACTACGTGCAGAACGTGACGGACATCGACGAGCCGCTGCTCGAGCGAGCCCAGCGCGACCAGGACGACTGGGTCGTGCTGGGCATGCGCGAGACGGCGCTGTTCCGCGAGGACATGGTGGCCCTGCGTGTACTGCCGCCGAAGCAGTTCGTCGGCGCGGTGGAAAGCATCCCGGAGATCGTCGAGGTCATCGCGAAGCTGCTCGCCAACGGTGCCGCCTACCGCGCGGACGACCCGGAGTTCCCGGACGTCTACTTCGACCACACCGCGACCGGCAAGTTCGGCTACGAGTCGAACTACGACGAGCCGACCATGACGAAGTTCTTCGCCGAGCGCGGCGGTGACCCCGACCGCACCGGCAAGCGCCACCCGCTGGACGCGCTGCTGTGGCGCGTGGCCCGCGAGGGCGAGCCGTCGTGGGAGTCGGAACTGGGCGCGGGCCGCCCGGGCTGGCACATCGAGTGCAGCGCGATCGCGGTCAACCGGCTGGGCCTCGGGTTCGACCTCCAGGGCGGCGGCTCGGACCTCATCTTCCCGCACCACGAGTACAGCGCCGCGCACGCCGAGGCCGTCGCCAAGGACGGCCAGTTCGCCCGCCACTACGTGCACGCCGGGATGATCGGCCTCGACGGCGAGAAGATGTCGAAGTCGCGCGGGAACCTGGTGTTCGTCTCCCGGCTGCGGGCCGACCAGGTCGGCCCGGGCGCGATCCGGCTGGCCCTGTTCGCCGGCCACTACCGCGCCGACCGCGCCTGGACGGCCGACCTGCTGACCGAGGCGGAGACGCGCCTGGCCCGCTGGCGCGAGGCCGTCTCGCTGGCCACCGGACCGTCCGCAGAGGACACGATCACCCGCCTGCGCGACCACCTGTCCGACGACCTCGACACACCGAAGGCCCTGGCGGCGATCGACGCGTGGGCGAGCGAAGCCCTGCGTCGCGACGGCACGGACCCCGCGGCCCCCGGCCTGATCCGCATCGCCGTCGACGCCCTCCTCGGCATCACCCTCTGACCATCAAGGGCCGCACTTTCACGTGAAAGTGCGGCCCTTGGTGAGTGTATAACGGCCTATACTGCGGCGGGCTGGCCGGCGGCCAGCTCCAGGTGGTCGCCCGCCCAGTCACGGCGCAACCATCGATCGTGGGAGGCGATGACGACCGCGCCCGGCGCCGTTTCGAGGGCCTGGAACAGTTCTTCCGCCAGGGTCAGCGAAATGTGGTTCGTCGGCTCGTCCAGCAGGAGCACGTCCGGCGGTTCGGCCAGCAGCACCGCCAGCGCCAGCCGCCGGCGCTGACCCACCGAAAGCGCGCCCACCGGCTGCCGCAGATCCCGCGACGCCAGCAGGCCGAGGTGGCTCAACGGCGGCGCGTCCTCGCCGAGCGCGTCCCGGTACACCCGGGCCGCGGTCCGGTCCGGGTCGGTGAACACGACGTCCTGCTCCAGCAGGCCGACGCGCACGCCGCGTCCGAAGTGGACGGTTCCGGACGCCGGGGCGAGCCGCCCGGCCAGCACCGAAAGCAGCGTCGACTTCCCGGCGCCGTTCCCGCCGGTGACGAGCAACCGGGCCGAACCGTCGATGTCGAGCCGCGGCAACCGAAGGCGCCCCGGCACCTCCAGGGACCGCACCGAGATCGCCGGTCCGTCGCCGGTCGCGTGCCCGGTGAGCTCGGCCCGGAACCGCAGGGGCGCCGGGGGTTTGCGCACCTGGTCGCGTTCGAGGTGCTCGAGCCGCTGCTCGGCGTCGCGCACCCGCCGCGAGATCGTCTTCTGGACGCGGGCGCCCTTGAAGTGGTGGATGAACTTGTCGTTGTCGCGCGGGCCGCGGCCGTAGGCGACGTTGCGCGCGGTGACCGCGACGGTCTCCCGCAGCTCCTTCAACTCCTCCTGTTCTTCGGCGAAGCGCTGTTCCCAGCGCGCCCGCTCGGCCTTCTTGTGCCCGAGGTAGTCCGAATAGCTGCCGCCGTACCGGACCGCCCCGCCGGCCTGGCGGTCGGCCGCGGCCGGGTCCAGGTCGACGATGTCGGTGCAGACGGCGTCGAGGAACACCCGGTCGTGTGACGACAGCACGACGATCCCGGTCAGCTCGGTGAGGTGGCGTTCCAGGAAGTCCATCGCGGCGTCGTCGAGGTGGTTGGTCGGCTCGTCCAGCAGCAGGGTTTCCGGCCGCCGGACCAGGAGCGCGGCCAGCCCCAGCCGGGATCGCTGACCACCCGAAAGTGTGCCGAGCGGCCGATCGGGCTCGACGCCGCCGAGGCCGAGCCCGTCGCAGACGAGCTTCGCGCGGCGGTCGGCGTCCCAGAGGTCGTGGGCCTGGGCCCATTCCAGGACGCGGCCGTACTCGTCGAGGACGGACGGATCGTCGGGCCGGTCGGTCATCGCCGCGGTCAGCTCGTCGAGCCGGGCGGCGGCCGCGCGGATCTCGGCGAGCGCGTCGTCCAGGACGTCGGCGAAGGTCGCCTCGAGCGAAAACGGCAGCTCCTGCAGCAGGAACCCGACGTCCGGGCCGCGGCGGACCTCGCCGGAGCGGGGTTCTTCGAGCCCGGCGAGCAGCCGCAGCAGCGTGGACTTGCCGCTGCCGTTCTCGCCGACCAGGCCGAGCCGCTGCCCCGCCGACGCGGTCAGCGTGACGCCGTCGAGGACGACGCGGGTGCCGTAGCCGAAGACGACGTCCTTGGCCTGCAGAGGAAAGAGAGTGGACATGTGCGATCACCGGGCCCGGATGAGAAGAAGCGGAAATCCCGCCGGGCGTCGTGGCACGCGGGAGCGTCATGCTCGACCGGGTGCCGCCTCGGAAGCGAGATGGGCGCGGTTCAGTTCCTCATAGTGGAACCAGATTAACGCAACATCCGTAGAGTTAGTCAACTCGTTATGGCCTGGGTCACATCCGGCAGGTTGTGGGACGCCTCTTCCGCGGCGGCGGTGCCGTCGGTGAGGAAGCCGACGAGGGCGGTCAGCTGCCGGCGGTCCAGTCGCGCCAGCCGCTCGCCGACGAACCGGGCCATCGGCGCGTACAGCTCGGCGAGCTCGGCCATCCGGTCGGGCAGCGGCCGGACGACGAGCCGGCGCCGGTCCGCCGGATCCGGGGCGCGCTCGGCGAGCCGGTGCCGCTCCATCCGGTCGAGCAGCCGGGTGAAGGCCCCCGTCGAGATCCCGAGCAGCCGGGCGAGCTCGGACGGCGAGTCGCTGACCCCGCCGTGGAGCAGGTGCAGGCAGTGCAGCTCGGTGGGGGTGACGGCCATCCGCTCGGCGACCGCGGCGTGGAAGAGCGCGGTCGAACCCACGAAGCGGGGGAGGGCGAGGGCGGCGGCGGTGGCGAGTTCGCGCTGGTCGGGCAACGTCCATCCAAGTCGGGTGACAGTGCAGTCACTGCCCTGCGCAGTGACTGCCCCGCGAACGATAGCGGAGCCGCTTGACAAACCCGCAGGCGGGACCAACTATGAAAGAGTACTTTCGAAATGACTCTTTCAGATAGGACGACCGATGGCCGAGCTGCCGCCGCGCAAGCGGATCGAGGACGTCGAGCTGCTGCGCGCGCTGTCGCACCCGCTGCGGTCGGCGCTCCTGAACCACCTGACCGCCGTCGGCCCGCGCACCGCGAGCGAGTGCGCCGAGGCGGTCGGTTCGACTGCGTCGAACTGCAGCTGGCACCTGCGCCAGCTCGCGCAGTACGGCCTGGTCGAGCGGGCCGACGCCGAGGACGGCCGCGAGCGGCCGTGGCGGGCCCGCCAGGTCGGGCTGGAGATGGGGGAGCTGGCCGACGACCCGGCGCACCGGGCGGCCCAGCTCGGCATGGTGGGCGCGACCCTGGGCCACGAGCAGGAGCTGACCCAGCGGTACCTCGACTCGCTCGACGGACTCGACCCCGCCTGGCGCGCGGCGTCCGGGCTGATCACGTACGCGCTGCGCGTCACGCCGGAGGAGCTGACCCGGCTGACCGACGCGATCGACGCCCTGGTCCGGCCCTACGTCGGGGCCATCCGGACCGACGCGCCGGCGGGTGCCCACCCGGTGCACGTGGGCCTGCGGGCGTTCCCGCGCATCGAGCACTCGGGAAAGGCGGAGGAATGAAGCAGCTGCTGGGGGTGCCGGCGTTCGCGCGGTTGTGGGTGGCCGCGTTCTTCGGCGAGACGGCCGAGTGGATGCTGCAGGTGGCGTTGCCGGTGTACGTCTTCCAGCGCACCGGCTCCGCCGCGACGACGGCGCTGAGCATCGTGCTCGGCCTGGTGCCCGCCGTGTTGCTGAGCCCGGTCGCCGGGGTGGTGGCCGACCGCTGGAACCGGCGGGCGGTGCTGTTCGGCGTCTGCTGCGGGCTGGCCGTCGTCGCGGTGCCGCTGCTCGCTTCGCCCGGGGTGACCGTCGTGTACGCCGTGATGGCCGGGCAGGCGGCACTGGCGTCGGTGTTCGAACCGGCCCGCAACGCGCTGGTGCCCGAGCTCGTCGGCGTCGAAGAAGTGACCGGGGCGAACGGGCTGATGAGCGTGAACGGCAGCGTCGCCCGGCTGGCCGGCGGCTGGGCGGGCGGTGCGCTGCTCGGGCTCGGCGGGCTCGCGCCCGTCGTCACCGGTCACCTGGCGGTGCTGGCGGTGGCGGTGGCGCTGCTGGCCAAGCCGTTCCGCCGGGTGAGCGCACCCGCGCCGGCCGCCGCGCGCGAACCGGTGGTGCGGGCCTGGCTCGACGGTCTGCGCGAGCTCACGCACAACCGCCGCCTGTGGCGCACCGGGCTCGCGGTCGCGTGCACCTCCCTGGCGCAGGGCATGTTCCTGGTGCTGTTCGTGGTGTACGTCCTGGACGTGCTGGGTGGCAGCGAGGCCGAAGTGGGCCTGCTGCGCGGTGTGCAGGCGATCGGCGGGCTGGCGGCCGGCTTCGCGCTGGCCACGGTGGCGCGGCGGGTGGCGCCGGCGGTGCTGCTCGGCTGGGGTTCGGTCGCGCTGGGCCTGGTGTCGGCGGTGATCTGGAACCTGTGGCTGGTGACGACGGCGCTCGGGCTGTACGTGGGGCTGTTCGTCCTGGTCGGCGCGCCGGGCGTGGCCGCCGGCGCGGGGGTGCTGTCGGAGATCCAGAGCGCGGTGGCGCCGGAGCGGGCGGGCCGGGTGCTGAGCACGGCGTTCGCCGCGATCGCGACGTTCACGACGGTGGGGGCGCTGCTCGCGGGCACGCTGGTCGCGACGACGGGACCGGCGGTGCTGCTGAACATCCAGGCCGGGGTGTACGTGCTGGCGGGAGTGCTGATGCTCCTCCGGCGTGGCCGGCCGGCCGTCGAAGTACCCGCGGCGACGGCGGCCCGGGCGGCCTGAGGTGCCCGGGTTCGTGCGGAAATCACCGGGATCCGCAGGTTTCGCGGAGATCCCGCGATCCCGGTGGTTACGGTGGAGGGGTGCCGCACCTCTTCGCCACCAGCGACCTCCACGTGACCCACGAGGGCAACGGCCCGATCCTCGACGACGTCGTCCCGGAGGGCCCCGGTGACTGGCTGCTCGTCGCCGGGGACGTCGCCGAGCGGGCCGAGGCCACCATCGGGACCCTGAAGACCCTGCGCGAGCGGTTCGCGAAAGTCATCTGGGTGCCGGGCAACCACGAGCTGTGGACCACGAAGAACGACGAGTGCCAGCTCCGCGGTCAGGCGCGCTACGAGTACCTCGTCGAGCAGTGCCGCGCGATCGACGTGCTCACGCCCGAAGACGAGTTTCCGGTGTGGCATCAGGGCGGGCGGCCGCTCACCATCGCGCCGCTCTTCCTGCTCTACGACTACAGCTGGCGGACCCCGGAGGCGGAGGGCAAGCCGCTGGAGGAGGCCCTGAGCCAGGCGCGGGCGGCCGGGGTGGTCTGCACGGACGAGTACTTCCTGCACCCGGACCCGTACCCGAGCCGGCAGGCCTGGTGCGCGGACCGGCTCAAGATCAGCACCGAGCGCCTCGACGCGATCCCCGAAGACCACAGCACCATCCTGATGTCGCACTGGCCGCTGCACCGCCACCCGACGGCACCGCTGTACTGGCCGGAGTTCGCGTTGTGGTGCGGCACCACGAAGACCGAGGACTGGCACCTCCGCTACCGCGCGGAGATCGCGGTCTACGGCCACCTGCACATCCCGCGCACGACCGAGGCCGACGGCGTGCGGTTCGAAGAGGTGTCGCTGGGCTACCCGCGCGAGTGGCGGAAGCGGGCCCGGGGCGCGGTGCCGATGCGCCGCATCCTGTGGCCGTCATGACTCGGCGCGCCGCCGCTCCCTGAGCGCGCGTACGCGGCCCCGGCTGGCGCAGGCGGGGGAGGGACACCAGCGGCGTCGCCCGCCCGGGTCGGTGAACACACCCCGACAGTCCTGCTCCGGGCACGCGCGCAGGTCGGCGCGCAGCGGGCCGGTGAGCCAGTCGGCCGCCTGGTGCGCGAGCCGGGCGAACGCGGCGTCCGCGGTCGGCGGGGCGCTGCGGTGCAGCCGGTCCAGGGCGGCGAGGTGCACCGGTTCGGTTTCGAGGAATCCCGTCAGCGCGCTCACCTGGCCGGCCGTCGGCGGGATCCCGTCGACCGCGCCCAGCGCCAGCTCGCGCAGCACCTCCCGGAGCCGGTGGGCCGTGCGCAGGTCGGCGGGCGTGACCAGCGCGAGCGGCGTCAGCTCGACGCGGGCCAGCCAGTCGTGCAGCCGCGCAGGCGTCGGGATCCGCTCGACCGGCCGCGGCCCGAAGTGGCGGCCGCGGGTGGCGAGCAGGTTCAGCCAGGGTGCCCCCAGGTCGAGGCGGAAGTCTTCGGACACCTCGCCATCGTAACGGTTGAGGCGTTACACTCGCGCTCGTGACCGGTGAACCCGAGGTCCGCACGGTGCTGGGGGACATCGACCCGGCCGAACTCGGCGTGACCGACTCGCAGGACCACCTCTTCTTCGCTTCGAAACTGCTGCCCGGCCAGGAGCTGGACGACTCGACGGCGGCGACGGAACTGCTCCTCGCCTTCAAGCTGGCGGGCGGCGCGGCGCTCGTCCAGTGGACGCCGTACGGTCTCGGCCGCCGGACCCGGGAGCTGGCCTGGATGTCCGAAGAGCTCGGCGTCCACGTCGTCGCGGCCACCGGGCTGCACCGCGCCGAGCACTACGCGCCGCCCGTGCTCGGCCGGGTCGTCGACGACCTGGTCCGCGTCTTCGTCGCCGACCTGACCGAAGGCACCCAGCCCGCCGACCTGCCCGACGAGCCGCGGACCGGCCCGCGTGCCGGGCTGGTCAAGGTGGCCGGCGCGTTCCACACGATCGACGCGCACGCCCGGCTCACGCTGACCGCCGCCGCGGTCGCGCACCAGGAGACCGGCGCGCCGATCGCCGTGCACCTGGAGCTCGGCACCGCGGCCCTCGAAGTGGCCGAGCTGCTCTGCGAGAAGCTCGAGGTGCCGCCCGACCGGGTGATTCTCGGGCATCTCAACCGCAACCCGGACTTGCGTTCGCTGCGGGAGATCGCCGACGTGGGGACATTCCTCGGCTTCGACGGCCCGTCCCGGGCCAACCACGCCACCGACTGGCGGCTCTTCGACGGGCTCGAAGCACTCGTCGACGCGGGCCACGGCGGGCGGATCCTGCTGGGCGGCGACACCACGACCGCCGCCGCCCGCCACCAGCCGGGCGCCCCGTACCTGCTCACGACGCTGGCACCGCGGCTGACGAAGCTGCTCGGCGGCGACGTCGTCACCGCCATGCTGGTGGCGAACCCCGCGCGGGCGTTCGCCACCAGCTGGCTCGAGTAACCGTCAGCGCAGGCCGAAGCCTTCCTGTCCGCCGCCTCGGCCGCGGCGGCGCAGGTAGCGCTCGAACTCGGCGGCGATCTTGTCGCCGCTGACGTCCTGCTCCGCGACCTCGGTCTGCGCGTCACCGCGCTCCTCGAGGCTGCGGACGTACTCGCTGATCTCCTCGTCCTCGTCGGCCATCTCGCTGACCGTGCGCTGCCACTCCTCGGACTGCTCGGGCAGCGCGCCCAGCGGGATCTCGACGTCGAGGATGTCCTCCAGCTTGTGCAGCAGCGCCAGCGTCGCCTTCGGGGACGGCGGGTGCGACACGTAGTGCGGCACCGCGGCCCAGATCGACACGGCCGGGATGCCCGCCTGCACGCAGTAGTCCTGCAGGATCCCGACGATGCCGGTCGGGCCCTGGTAGTTGTTCATCTCGAGCCCGTAGAGCGACGCGGTGTCCTTGTCGTACGCCGTCCCGGTGACCGGGACCGGCCGGGTGTGCGCGGTGTCGGCGAGCAGCGCGCCGAGCGTCACGACGGTCGCGATGTCCAGCTGCTTGATGTGCTCCAGCAGCTCGGCGCAGAAGGCGCGCCAGCGCATGTTCGGCTCGGGGCCCTGCACGAGCACCACGTCGCGGTCGAACCCGTCCGGGCGGCACACCGACAGCGTTGTCGTCGGCCAGTCCACCCGTCGAGTGACGCCGTCCACCATCCGGACGGTCGGGCGGCTGACCTGGAAGTCGTAGTAGTCGTCGGGCTCCAGTTCGGCCAGGGGCGTGGCGTCCCAGTTCAGCTGCAGGTGCTCGACCGCCCGGCTGGCCGCGTCACCTGCGTCGTTCCAGCCTTCGAAGGCGACCACCATCAGCGGCCGGGAGGGTTCGGTGCGGTCGCCGGGCGGCCGCGGGGTCTCGTCGACGGGCTCACTCACCAACCCAGCCTACGACCACCGGCCTTACCCTGTTCAGCATGTCCGACCGGGTGTCGTCGCCGTTCCTCGAAGCGCTTCGCTCGCGCGTGCTGGTGGCCGACGGGGCGATGGGCACCGCGCTGCAGGCCCACGACCTGAGCCTGGCCGACTTCGCCGGTCTCGAAGGTTGCAACGAGATCCTCAACGTCACCCGGCCGGACGTGGTCCGTTCGGTCCACCGGGGCTACCTCGAGGCGGGCGCGGACGCCGTCGAGACCAACACTTTCGGGGCCAATTTCGCCAACTTCGCCGAGTACGACATCACCGGCCGGATCTTCGAGCTGGCCGAAGCCGGTGCGCGGCTGGCCCGGGAGACCGCCGACGAGTTCGCGACGCCGGAGCGCCCGCGGTTCGTGCTCGGCTCGGCCGGCCCCGGCACGAAGCTGCCGACGCTCGGCCACGCGCCGTTCACCACGCTGCGGGACGCCTACCAGGAAGAAGTCCGCGGTCTGCTGGCCGGCGGCGTCGACGCCGTGATCGTCGAGACCACCCAGGACATCCTCCAGACCAAGGCGTCGATCATCGGCGCGAAACGGGCGATGGCCGCCGAGGGCCGGCCCGTGCCGATCCTCGCTTCGATCACCGTCGAAACGACCGGGACGATGCTGCTCGGCACCGAGGTCGGGGCCGCACTGGCCGCCCTGGAGCCGCTCGGCATCGACGACATCGGGCTGAACTGCGCGACCGGGCCGGCCGAGATGAGCGAGCACCTGCGGCAGCTGGCCAAGCACGCCCGGATACCGCTGTCGGTCATGCCGAACGCGGGGCTGCCGGAGCTGGGCCCGGCCGGCGCCGTGTACCCGCTCGGGCCGGAGGCGCTGGTCGAAGCGCTCACCGGGTTCGTGCGCGAGTTCGGCGTCGGCCTGGTCGGCGGCTGCTGCGGCACCACCGACGAGCACATCCGGCAGCTCGCGGCCGCCGTGGCGGAGACGGCTCCGGTGCCGCGGCGGCCGCGCCCCGAGCCCGGCGTGTCGTCGCTGTACCAGGCGGTGCCGTTCAAACAGGACGCCAGCGTGCTGATGATCGGCGAGCGGACCAACGCCAACGGCTCCAAGGCGTTCCGCACCGCGATGCTCGAGGGCCGCTGGGACGACTGCGTGGAGATCGCCCGCGAACAGACCCGCGACGGCGCCCACCTCCTGGATCTGTGTGTCGACTACGTCGGCCGCGATGGCACCGCGGACATGGCCGAGCTGGCCGGGCGCCTGGCCACCGCCTCCACCCTGCCGATCATGCTCGACTCCACCGAGGTCCCGGTGCTGCGGGCCGGCCTGCAACGCCTCGGCGGCCGCTGCGCGGTCAACTCCGTCAACTACGAAGACGGCGACGGCCCCGAGTCCCGCTTCACCCAGGTCATGGAACTGGTGAGCGAGTACGGCGCCGCCGTCGTCGCCCTGACCATCGACGAAGAGGGCCAGGCGCGCACGGCGCGGAAGAAGGCCGACATCGCGTCCCGGCTGATCGCGGACATCACCGGGAAGTGGGGGCTGCGGACGTCGGACATCATCATCGACGCGCTCACCTTCACCATCGCCACCGGCCAGGAGGAGTCTCGCCGCGACGGCATCGAGACGATCGAGGCGATCCGCGACATCAAGCGGCGCCACCCCGAGGTCCAGACCACGCTCGGCCTGTCGAACATCTCCTTCGGCCTCAACCCGGCCGCGCGGCAGGTCCTGAACTCCGTGTTCCTGCACGAGTGCGTGCAGGCCGGGCTCGACACCGCCATCGTGCACGCGTCGAAGATCCTGCCGATGGCGCGCATCCCGGACGACCAGCGCGCGGTCGCCCTCGACCTCGTGTACGACCGCCGCCGCGAAGGCTACGACCCGCTGCAGGAGCTGATGGTCCTGTTCGAGGGGGTGAGCGCGGCCTCGTCGAAGGCCTCGCGGGCCGAAGAGCTGGCCGCGCTGCCGCTGTTCGAACGCCTCGAACGCCGGATCGTCGACGGCGAGCGCACCGGCCTCACCGACGACCTCGACGCGGCCCTCGAGCAGCGGCCCGCCCTGCAGATCATCAACGACACGCTGCTCTCGGGCATGAAGACCGTCGGCGAGCTGTTCGGGTCCGGGCAGATGCAGCTGCCGTTCGTGCTGCAGTCCGCCGAAGTGATGAAGGCCGCCGTCGCCCACCTCGAGCCGCACATGGAGAAGGAGGACGACGCCGGCAAGGGCCGGATCGTGCTGGCCACCGTCCGCGGCGACGTGCACGACATCGGCAAGAACCTCGTCGACATCATCCTGTCCAACAACGGCTACGAGGTGGTCAACCTCGGCATCAAGCAGCCGATCACGGCCATCTTGGAGGCCGCCGGCGAGCACGGCGCCGACGCGATCGGGATGTCCGGGCTGCTGGTGAAGTCCACGGTGATCATGAAGGAGAACCTCCAGGAGATGAACTCCCGGGGCGTCTCCGCGCGCTGGCCGGTGCTGCTCGGCGGTGCGGCACTCACCCGCTCTTACGTCGAGAGCGACCTGAGCGAGCTCTACTCCGGCGACGTCCGCTACGCGCGGGACGCGTTCGAGGGCCTGCGGCTGATGGACGCGATCATGGCGGCCAAGCGCGGGGAATCGCCGCTGGTGGACGCCGACGCGGAGAAGAAGCGCCGGGAACGCAAGGAACGCCGTGAACGCTCGCTGCGGATCGCCGAGGCACGCAAAGCCCGCAAGGCGGAAGAAGAAGCACTCGACGGGCCGCCGCCCGCGCGCTCGGACGTCGCCACCGACGTCCCGCTCCCGGCGCCGCCGTTCTGGGGCTCGCGCGTGGTCAAGGGGGTCCCGCTCGGCGACTACGCCGCGATGCTCGACGAGCGCGCGACCTTCATGGGGCAGTGGGGCCTCAAGGGCGCCCGCGGCGGCAGCGGGCCGACGTACGACGAACTCCTCGAGTCCGAGGGCCGGCCGCGGCTGCGGTACTGGCTCGACCGGCTGACCGCGGACGGCGTCCTGGCCCACGCGGCCGTCGTCCACGGCTACTTCCCGTGCGTCGCCGAGGGCGACGACCTGGTCGTGCTCACGGAACCCGAACCGGACGCGCCCGAGCGGCTGCGCTTCACCTTCCCGCGCCAGCGCCGCGACCGGCGGCTCTGCCTGGCCGACTTCTACCGCCCCCGGGAGTCGGGTGAGGTGGACGTCGTTCCCTTCACCGTCGTCACCATGGGCGAGCCCATCGCCGACTACGCGAACGAGCTGTTCGCCGCCGACGCCTACCGCGACTACCTCGAGGTGCACGGCCTCGGCGTCCAGCTCACCGAGGCGCTGGCCGAGTACTGGCACTTCCGCATCCGCCAGGAGCTGACCCTGCCGGGCGGTGTGGCGGTCGCCTCAGAGGACCCGGACGACGTCGAGGACTTCTTCAAGCTCGGCTACCGTGGAGCGAGGTTCTCCCTGGGCTACGGCGCCTGTCCCGATCTCGAGGACCGGGCGAAGATCGTCGCGCTCCTCGAGCCGGGCCGCATCGGCGTGAAGCTGTCCGAGGAGTACCAGCTGCACCCCGAGCAGTCGACCGACGCGATCGTCTGCCACCACCCGGAAGCGAAGTACTTCAACACCTGAGGAGACTCCACTGTGGACGGATTGACCGCCGTGCTGTGGGACATGGACGGCACGCTCGTCGATTCCGAGAAGCTGTGGGACATCGCGCTGTACGAGACGGCGGAATGGCTGGGCGGCAAGCTTTCCGAGGAGCAGCGGATGACGCTCGTCGGGTCCAACATGGACGACACCTCGGCGTACCTGCTCGAGGTCGTCGGCCTTCCGGTCAACCCCGAGGCGATCGCTTCGACCGGCGCGGAGATCCGCCGTCGCACGGCCGGGCTGTTCGACGACGAGCTGCCGTGGCGCCCGGGTGCCCGCGAAGCGCTGACGGCGGTGCGCGAGGCGGGGCTGCGTTCGGCACTGGTCACCTCGACCGAGCGGGACCTGACCGAACTCGCGCTGAACACGATCGGGCGGGACTTCTTCGACGTCACGGTCTGCGGCGACGAGGTCGAGGGCCTCAACAAGCCGCACCCGCGCCCGTATCTGAAGGCCGCGGAACTGCTGGGCGTTTCGCCTGAGAGGTGCGTGGCGGTCGAGGACTCCCCGCCGGGCACGGCGTCGGCGGTCGCGGCGGGCTGCACGGTCCTGGTGATCCCCAACGACGTCCCGGTCAAACCGGGGGAGCGGCGCGTGTTCCGCGACTCGCTGGTCGGCATCGACGTGCCGGCGCTGGCGGCCCTGCTCGGCTGAGCACGTCCGTGCCGCATTCCCGCTAGCCCCGGCGCCGGGGGTCCGCGATGCTGGTGGCGTGTACGAGGACTTCGAACGGTGCGTGCGGGCCGTGCAGGCGAAGGACGCCCGGTTCGACGGGTGGTTCTACGGCGCGGTGCTGACGACCGGGATCTACTGCCGGCCCAGCTGCCCGGTGGTGCCGCCCAAGCCGCGGAACATGCGCTTCTACCCGAGCGCCGCGGCCGCGCAGCAGGCCGGGTTCCGCGCCTGCAAGCGCTGCCGCCCCGACGCCAGCCCGGGATCGCCGCTGTGGAACGAACGCGCCGACCTGGTCGCGCGGGCGATGCGGCTGATCGCCGACGGCGTCGTCGACACCGAAGGCGTGCGCGGCCTCGCGGCCCGGCTCGGCTACAGCGTCCGGCAGGTCGAGCGCCAGGTGTTCGCCGAGCTGGGCGCCGGCCCGCTGGCGCTCGCACGCGCCCAGCGCGCGCAGACCGCGCGGACCCTCATCGAGACGACCACCCTGCCCATGACCGAGCTGGCCCTCGCGGCCGGGTTCGGCAGCATCCGGTCCTTCAACGACACCGTCCGCGAGGTCTTCGCGCTCACCCCGACGGAGCTGCGCGGCCGGGCGAAGGGCCGGCCGTCGGCCGGGGCGATCCTGCTGCGGCTGCCCTACCGGAAGCCGTTGTGCCCGGACAACCTGTTCGGCCACCTCGTCGCGACCGGGGTGCCGGGCGTCGAGGAGTGGCGCGACGGCGCCTACCGCCGGACGCTGCGGCTGCCGCACGGCCACGGTGTCGCCGCGCTGCGGCCGGAGAACGGCCACATCGCCTGCCGGCTCGGCCTGACCGACCTGCGGGACCTGCCCGCCGCCACCAGCCGCTGCCGCCGGCTGCTCGACCTCGACGCCGACCCGGTCGCCGTCGACGACCAGCTCGCCACCGACCCGCTGCTCGCGCCGCTGGTCGCAGCCGCGCCGGGCCGCCGGGTCCCGCGCACGGTCGACGGCGCCGAGTTCGCCGTGCGGGCCGTGCTGGGGCAGCAGGTCTCGACGGCGGCGGCGCGCACCCACGCGGCCCGGCTCGTCGTCGCGCACGGCGAGCCGATCGAGGACCCCGAAGGCGGGCTGACCCACCTGTTCCCTGCGCCGGAGGCGTTGGCTTCGCTGGACCCCGAGACGCTCGCCATGCCGCGCAGCCGCCGTCGGACGCTGCTCGCGCTGGTCGCGGCGCTGACCGACGGGCTCGACCTCGGCGCGGGCAGCGACTGGACGGCAACGAGGGCGGCGCTGACCGCGTTGCCCGGGTTCGGGCCGTGGACGGTCGAGAGCATCGCCATGCGTGCCCTCGGCGACCCGGACGCCTTCCTCCCCACCGACCTCGGCATCAAGTACGCCGCCGAACTGCTCGGCCTCGGCGGTCACGCGGGCGTCGTCGCCCGGTCCGAGGCGTGGCGGCCCTGGCGCGCCTACGCCACCCAGCACCTGTGGGCCACCGGGGACCACGCGATCAACCGGATGCCCGCCGCCTGACCGACTGGAGAGCCATGCCTACCCACCTCGTGGTGGACAGCCCCTGCGGCCCGCTGACCCTCGTCGCCGAGGGGGCCGCCCTGCGCGGCCTGTACATGCACCGGCAGCGCCACCGGCCCGCCGACCTGACGTTCGGCGAACGCAGCGCCGGTGCGGAGATCTTCGACCGCACCCGGGCTCAGCTGGAGGAGTACTTCGCCGGCACGCGCCGGGAGTTCGACCTGCCGCTGGCCTTCCACGGCACGCCGTTCCAGCGGGCGGTGTGGACCGCCCTGCTCGACATCCCCTACGGCGAAACCGCCTCCTACGGCGAGCTGGCGCAGCTGCTCGGCAAGCCGTCGGCCGCGCGGGCGGTCGGCCTGGCCAACGGCAAGAACCCGATCTCGATCGTCGTGCCGTGCCACCGGGTCATCGGCTCGACCGGCTCGCTGACCGGGTACGGCGGCGGCCTGGAACGCAAGGAGTACCTCCTCGGCTTCGAGCGCCGGCGTCCCACATCGCGGGAGGCCGCGTCCACGGTCGTGTGAGATCGGCGGCATCCCGACCGGCCCGGGGCAGCGGGGACGGGGCCGGGATGGAAGGATCTGCAGACCGTGAAGACCTTCGATGAGCTGTTCGCGGAGCTTGCCGAGCGCGCGCGTACCCGTCCCGACGGGTCCGGCACCGTCGTCGCCCTCGACGCCGGAGTGCACGCCCAGGGCAAGAAGGTGCTCGAGGAAGCCGGCGAGGTGTGGATCGCCGCCGAGCACGAGTCCGACGAGCGCCTCGCCGAGGAGATCTCCCAGCTGCTGTACCGGCTGCAGGTGCTGATGCTCGGCCGCGGACTGTCGACCGAGGACGTCTACCGCTACCTGTGACGGGGTTCGCGCGGTGCCGGATCGCGCGAAGAACGAGGAGAGAAGCGAAATGCTGCGTGTTGCCGTGCCGAACAAGGGAGCCCTCGCCGCCGCGGCGACGGAGATGCTCGGCGAGGCGGGCTACCGGAAGCGGCATGAGCAGCGCGACCTGACGGTGCTCGACACCGTCAACGAGGTCGAGTTCTTCTTCCTGCGGCCCAAGGACATCGCGATCTACGTCGGCTCCGGTGACCTCGACCTCGGCATCACCGGCCGCGACCTCGCGCTCGACTCCGGTGCCCCGGTCGAAGAGGTCCAGGCACTCGGCTTCGGCGGCTCGACGTTCCGCTACGCCGCCCCCGCGGGCCAGGACTGGAAGCCGGCCGACCTGCAGGGCAAGCGGCTCGCCACGTCGTACCCGCGGCTGGTGCGCGACGACCTCGCGCGCCACGGCGTCGAAGCCGAGGTGATCCGCCTCGACGGCGCGGTCGAAATCTCGATCCAGCTCGGCGTGGCGGACGCGATCGCGGACGTCGTCGAGTCCGGCCGGTCGCTGCGGCAGAACAACCTCGTCGCGTTCGGCGACCCGATCTGCGTGTCGGAAGCGGTGCTGCTGCAGCGCAAGGGCACCGAGCAGAGCAAGCCGAAGAACCAGCTCGCCGCGCGGCTGCGCGGCGTGGTGTTCGCGCAGCAGTACCTGATGCTGGACTACGACTGCCCGCGCACGCTCGTCGACCGCGCCATCGCCATCACGCCGGGCCTGGAGTCGCCGACGGTGGCCCCGCTGGCCGACGACGACTGGGTGGCCGTGCGCGCGATGGTGTCGCGCAAGGACGTCAACCGGGTCATGGACGAACTCGCCGAGGTGGGCGCGAAGGCGATCCTGGCGTCGGACATCCGTTCCTGCCGGCTCTGACCCATACCCGTCGTGAGTGGGAAACAGGGTTCCAACCTGTTTCCCCCTCACGACCGGGCGGGTCAGCGGGGGCGGTGGGGCTTCTTCGGCAGCAGGTCGTAGAGGCCCTTGCGGACGCCGTTGTCGTTCGTGTTGCGGGCCACCGACACCTCGGAGATGAAGTCCTCGAAGACGAACTCTTCGTCGGCCGGGATCACCGCGGGCGCCGAGTTCTGCTCCAGGTAGGTGTCGAGCGTGCCCGCGATCTCGCGGAAGGACAGCGCCTGGAGGGTTTCCGGGGCGTAGGTCGTCACCGGGACGCCGTGCGCGGCCGCCTCGTTCATCACCACGCCCAGCGGCAGGTGCGACAGCATCGGGATGCCGAACTCGTACATCTCCTGCAACGCCGCGGCGGCGTAGTGCGAGATCGGCCGCCGGTAGAGGCTCGGCACCAGGCCGAACCACGACAGCGGCTGGCGTCCGACTGTCTGCTCGACGTACCGCACCTGGTCGGCCAGCAGCCGGAGCGCGCGGATGCTCGTCTTGTCCGGCTGCACCGGGACCAGGATCCCGTGCGAGGCCGCCAGCGCGTTGTTGGTCAGCACGTCCAGCGCCGGCGGGCAGTCGATGACGCAGTGGTCGTAGTTGGCGAACTGGATGACCCGGGCGAGCTGCCAGCCGGGCACGCGGAACGAATCGAGCCGCCGGATCAGGTCGAACATCCCCGGTGACGTCGGGATGACGTCGAGCGCGCCGCCCTTGCCGAGATTGCTGCGCGGGTGCGGGACGACGAGCTGCTCGATCGGCCCCTTCCACGTCTTGGCCAGGGCCTTCGCCAGGGTCGGCGCGTCTCCGCGGACCTCTTCCAGACCGAGCATCTCGGTCGTCGCGTGGCCCTGCGGGTCGAGGTCGACCAGCAGCACCCGCCGGCCCCGCTCGGCCAGCGCGGCCGCGGTGCCGACGCTCAGTGAGGTCTTGCCGACCCCGCCTTTCTGGTTGACCACCGAGGTGATCTGCATGCCGGAGCGCTCCTCATGTCGGTCGTTCCGCGAAGGCTATTGGATGCGGGGCCGTTGTGGGTGGCTATCCGCCCCCGGCCTGTCGCGGTCGCACCATCAGCGCCTGCGCGCCGGTGGCCACCGGGCCGTCGGCATCGTGCAGGATGCTCGTCGCCGTGCCGACGCCGTGCTTGCCGACCAGCGTGACCGCGTCCAGGCCGATCCATTCGCCCGACGGCGGCCGCCGCAGGTGCACCGTCAGCTCCGAGTTGATGAACCACCACTTGCGCGGGTCGAGGTAGTTCGACACGCCGTTGCCGGAGTCGGCGACCGCGAACAGGCGCTGCAGCCCGCTCGGCTCCTCGCCGTCGACCAGCGGGACGCGCTGACGGGCCCAGACGGCCGCCGGGCCGGGCACGTCCATGCCACCGCGGACCGCGCGCCACTCGACCGCGTCGAGGTAGCCGGCCTGCCAGCCTTCGGGCCACGGCGACTCCGTGACGCTGTCCGCCGCGGGCATCAGCGGGCCGCCGTCGGTGGCGACCTCGGCCGTGTCGGACGTCGCGATGCGCCACGCCGAAGCTCGCGCCACTACGCGATCGGCGCTGGCCAGCTCGGCCTGCAGCAGCTCGACCGACCGGCCGGGCCGCTCGATCCGGGCCCGCACGGCGAGCTCGGCGACCGGCGCCGGGCCGAGGATCTCCACGGTCACCCGGGCGAGCTCCGCCGGGTGCGCGGGTTCGACGTTTTCGAGGGCCCGGACCAGCAACGCCGACGGCGGGCCGAAGTGCTGCGAGTCGGACGACCAGGGCCCGGCCGTGTGGGCGGTCGCGGAGAACCGGCCGTCGGCGAGCGGGACGTAGAAGGCGTCGGCCATCAGTCGGCCCGGTCCAGCGGCGTCTCGTCGCCCGCGTCGGGCTCCGGCCAGCCGGGGTAGGCCGGTGGCGTGCCGCCGTACTCGGGGCAGTGCGCCTGGTGGTCGCACCAGTTGCACAGCTTGCTCTTGTTCGCGCGGAAGTCGCCGGTCTTGCCCGCCTTGAGGATGGCCTGCCAGATGGCTTCCAGCGTGCGCTCGAAACGGAGCAGCTCGGCTTCGTCCGGGGTGTAGGCCAGCGACTGGCCGTCGGTGAGGTACATGAGTTTGAGCTGGCGGGGCACGATCCCACGCAGCCGCCACAGCACCACGGCGTAGAACTTCATCTGGAACATCGCCTTGGCTTCGCCGATTTCGCGCGGCGCGGCGCCGGTCTTGTAGTCGACGACCCGGATCTCGCCGGTCGGCGCGACGTCCACCCGGTCGATGTAGCCGCGCAGCAGGACGCCGGAGCCGAGCTCGATCTCGACGTGCAGCTCGCACGCCTCCGGCTCGAGCCGCCGCGGATCCTCCAGCTCGAAGTAGGAGTCCAGCAGCTTTTCCGCCGAGCGCAACCAGTCCGCGTGGTCGTCGGGCTTTTCGCCGTCGAACAGCTCGGTCCACTCCGGACGGTCTTCGGACAGCTCCGCCCACGCCGGGCCGAGCAGCTCCCGTGCCTGGGCGGGCACGCGCTCGGCGGCGGGCAGCGCGAACAGCCGCTCCAGTACCGAGTGGACGAGCGTGCCGCGCAGCTGGGCCTTGGTCGGGACCTCCGGCAGCCGGTCGACCGCGCGGAACCGGTAGAGCAGCGGGCACTGCTTGAAGTCGCTGGCCCTCGACGGCGACAACGCGGGCCGCCGGCGCACCTGCGTGGCGACGGCGGAGGCCGGGGGTTCCGTGCTGGCTGAGACGGTGACGGTGTCGGCGTCGGGCATGGGCAGAGCGTAACGCCGGGGTACGACAGTTCCGGCGACCGCAACGCCCGCCACCCCGGACAGGTCCGGACAACCCCGGTACTCCGACAGCCGAATCGCGTACCCGGCCAGCCCACTCGCGTACCCCAGGAGCCGACCCTCCGGGTACGTGTGTCGGCTGGCTGGCTGGGTGCGGGTGCCGGCCTTCCGGTGCTTGTGGCGGCCGTGGGCGACACCACCGGGACCGGATCACCCGGTACCCACACCCGGGGCTCTAGGCTCTCCGGCATGGCCGCGACCAGTGAGCAGGGCACCGGGGGCACCCGGCAGGCCGTCCGCTCGGACGGCGGTCTCCTGCTGTTCCGGGTCGCCGGCGTGCCCGTGCTGCTGGCGCCGTCCTGGTGGATCGGCTCGCTGGTCGTCGTCGTGCTCTACGCGCCGCTGGTCGGGCGGCTGCTCCCGGACGCCTCGACGCTGACGTCGTGGCTGCTGGCCGGCGCGTTCGCGCTGCTGCTGGGCCTGTCGGTGCTCGCCCACGAGCTCGGCCACTGCCTGGCCGCGCTGCGGCTGGGGATCCCGGTGCGGCGGCTGCGCCTGTTCCTGCTCGGCGGGCTGTCCGAAGTGGCCCGCACCCCGAAGCGGCCCGTCCACGAGGGCCTGGTCGCCGCGGCCGGCCCGGCGGTGTCGTTGCTGCTGGGCGGGTTCTGCGGCCTGCTGATGTTCGCCGTCCCGCCCGACGGCGCGGTCTGGATGCTGGTGGCCGAGTGCGCGGTGGCGAACCTCGCCGTCGGCGTGTTCAACCTGCTGCCCGGCCTGCCCCTGGACGGCGGGCGGCTGGTCCGCGCGGGCGTCTGGGCGGCGACGGGGATCCGCGCGAAGGGCACGCGTGCCGCGGTCGCCGGCGGCGCGGTCGTGGCCGCCGGGCTGCTCGTGTGGGCGCTGTGGGGCCTCGCGACCGGGAGCCCGGACCGCTGGCTGCGCTTGGGCGTCTGCGTCGTCACGGCGTGGTTCGTGATCCTCGGCGCGCGTTCGGAGCTGGCCGCGGAAGCGCGCCGCACCTGGCCGGAAGGGCTGGAGCTGGGCGAGCTGGTGCGGCCGGTGCTGCAGCTGCCCGCCGAGAGTCCGGTGTCGGACGCGCTGGCCGCGTCGGCGGGCCGGGGCGTGGTGCTGGTCCGAGCCGACGGCGTCGCCGCCGGGCTGCTCGACACGGGCGCGGCGGAGCGGCTCGCGGGCACGTCGCCGCACGCGCCGGCGGAGCTCGCGGCCGAGCCGATCCGGGCCGAGACGGTCCTGCTGGCTTCGGAGCCGGGGGAGGACGTCGTCGAGCGCGTCCGCGAAACCGCGGCGTGGCAGTTCCTGGTGGTCGACGACGAAGGCCGCCCGGCGGGCGTGCTGCGCCGGGACGACCTGCGCGCCGCGCTGAACCGCCGCTCTCGCTGAGACCCGCTGCGGCCACGGCCCGGGCGGCCTGCGAAGATCTGTCGTCGGCCATTCGGGGTACTGGAGGAAGTGTTGTCGGTCAGCGGACCGTTTCGCGCGGGTGATCGGGTGCAGTTGACCGACTCGAAGGGGCGCCACTACACCTTGACGCTGGCCGACGGCGGGGAGTACCACACCCACCGCGGCGGACTGGCCCACGACGACCTCATCGGCCGTCCCGAAGGCTCGGTGGTGACCTCGGCCGGCGGCTCGACGTACCTGGCGCTGCGCCCGCTGCTGCCGGACTACGTGCTCTCGATGCCGCGCGGCGCGCAGGTGATCTACCCGAAGGACGCCGCGCAGATCGTGATGTGGGGCGACATCTTCCCGGGCGCCCGCGTGCTCGAGGCCGGCGCCGGCTCCGGCGCGTTGACGTGCTCGCTGCTGCGCGCGGTCGGCTCGACCGGGCAGGTGAGCTCGTACGAGATCCGCGAGGACCACGCGGTGCACGCCGAGCACAACGTCGTGAAGTTCTTCGGCGAGAAGCCGGCGAACTGGTCGCTGACGGTCGCGGACCTGGCGACGCACGAGGGCGAGGTCGACCGGGTCGTGCTCGACATGCTGGCCCCGTGGGACCAGCTGCCGAACGTCGCCGCTCACCTCGTGCCGGGCGGGGTGCTGACGGTCTACGTCGCGACCGTGACGCAGCTTTCGCGCGTCACCGAGTCCCTGCGCGAGCAGCAGTGCTGGACCGAGCCCGAATCGTGGGAAACGCTGATGCGGCCGTGGCACGTGGTGGGCCTGGCGGTGCGCCCGGACCACCGGATGGTCGCGCACACGGCGTTCCTGCTCACCGCCCGGCGGCTCGCGGACGGCACCGTGTCCCCGCGCGTGTCGCGCCGGCCCAGCAAGGGCAAGGGCTGACCGGACACCCGGGGGCTTG
The DNA here is from genome assembly GCF_055565395.1 of Amycolatopsis sp. NPDC028719. NCBI lineage: Bacteria > Bacillati > Actinomycetota > Actinomycetes > Pseudonocardiales > Pseudonocardiaceae > Amycolatopsis > Amycolatopsis sp. NPDC028719. The sequence continues at coordinate 476,451 of NZ_JBVHUL010000002.1, read as the reverse complement.
ACGGAGTCGTTCGGGACGGTCCGGGTGCCGGGCTAGCCCGGCACGCACCAGTGGCCGTTCTCCTTGTGCAGCGGGAAGGGCGTGTCCTTCGTCCCGCCCGCCGCTTCGACGTGCACCTTCGCCGTCGCCGACTCGCCGCGGACTTCCGGCGGCTCCTTGAGCGTCGCCGTCACCGGGCCGGCCGCGTCCCACGTCCGCTGCAGCCCCGCCAGGGCCTCCGCGCTCTGCGGGCGGCACGTCAGCTTGCCGAACGCCGCCGAGTCGTGCGCCCTGATCGCGTCGACGATCGCGCGGGCCAGCACGTTCACCGCCGCCGTGTCGACCGCGCTCGGCGCGGCGGAGACCGAGGTCCGGGTCGCCGGCGGAGGTGAATCCGACGGTGCGGGCGCGGAGCCGGACGGCGCGATCAGCAGCAGTCCCAGCACCACGCCCGCACCGGCCACGCCGAGCAGCACGAGCCCGGCGGCGAGCGTGCGGTTCACCGCCGGCGGGAGCTCACGAGCCGTCCGCCTTCACGTTGGACAGGCACCACAGGCCGGATTCCTTCTTGGCCGACATCGTGCCGACCTTGGTCTTGCTGCCGTCCGTGGCCGAGTAGCGCACGGTGGACCTGTCCCCGGTGTCCTGCGGCGCGCCGGACAGCTTGACCGTGACCTTCGGGATCTCGCCCGTGGTGCCCTCGAAGACGCTGCGGCAGATGGTGTCGGCCAGCGCCTTCTCGTCGCCGGCGTTGTAGGCGGCGATCGTCGTGTCGAAGAGCTCCTGCGAGCTGCCCTTGCCCGAGGGGGCGGGCCCACTGGCGGGCTTGCTGCCGGTGGTCGACGGCCGGGTGGGCGACGTGGTCTTGGGCTTCGAAGCGGACGTCTTCGGCGCGGACGTCGGCGCCGCCGAGCTGCTGCTGACGGGCGGGGCCGCGGTGTTGCCGTCGTCCCCGTTGGCCAGGACCAGCCACGTCACGCCGCCGCCGACGAGGACCACCGCGGCGGCCGCGATGCCGACGATGAGCCCGGTTTTCTTCTTCTTGGGCGGCGGAGCGTCACCGAAGCCGCCGCCGCCGTACGGGTCGTAGCCGCCGTAGTTCTGCGGCTGCTGCTGCCCCCACTGGTCCTGCTGCCCGTACTGGGGGTGGCCCTGCTGGGGCTGAGGGCCCGTCTGGGGCGGGTAACCGCCCTGCTGCGGCTGTCCGTACGGGTCGGGCCGGCCGAACTGCTGAGTGCCGTAGCCCGGCTGGGGCTGCGGTCCGCTCGGGGGGTAGCCGCCGGGCTGCTGGCCGTACGGCGGGGGCTGCTGCCCGTAGCCGCCGGGCTGCTGCCCGTAGCCGCCCGGTTGCTGCGGCGGGTAGGTCATGGGTGGTTCCCCCTAGCGTTCCTTCGACGGTGACCCCGGCCTTCGAGGCGGCCGACGTCGGCCCGATGCTAACCATCGCCCGGGGCCACCGCGCGGTTAGGGCGGAACTGGCCGGAATTGCCCGGCTCGGCCGAGGTTGGCGCCCTTCGGGACCGGGTACTCCCGACGTGCTTGGTTCGTCTTCGCCCGGTCAGGCCCGCGACGCGCCGGTGCCACGGCACCGAAATGGCCGCTTGCGCTGCGGGAATGTCCGTGCTGGACCAGGCGAGGAAACCGCGACGCGCCGATCTTGTGATCCGGAAAGGCCTTTTCTTGTCGGTGATCGCCGGTACCGTGGAATGAAAAGCACTCCGAGGAGGTGCCCGATGCATCATGACCTTCCCGGAGGTCGGCGCGAGGAGGCCGACCCTTCAGCAACATCCGGAGCTGGGACGACGGCGGACGAGCAGGCTCGGCAGATCCGTTTTCTCGAGGAGGAAGTGGCGCTGCTGCGCCGCAAACTGACCGACTCACCACGGCAGAACCGAGTTCTCGAACAGCGGCTCGCCGAGGCGTCGGAAAGGGTGAGCCAGCTCACCGAACGCAACACCAAACTGGTCGAAACCCTGCGTGAGGCCCGAGGACAGCTCCTCGCGCTGCGTGAGGAAGTCGACCGGCTGGCCCAGCCACCGTCCGGGTACGGCGTCTTCGTCGAGGCGTACGAGGACAACACGGTGGACGTCTTCACGGCCGGCCGGAAGATGCGGGTGTCGGTATCGCCCGCGGTCGAGCTCTCGTCGTTGCGCCGCGGCCAGGCGCTGCGGCTCAACGAGGCGCTCACCGTCGTCGAGGCCGGCGGCTTCGAACGCACCGGCGAGGTGTGTGCCCTGCGTGAGGTGCTCGCCGCCGACGTCGAGGGCGGCAGCCTTCGCGCGCTGGTGGTCGGGCACGCGGACGAGGAGCGGGTGGTCCTGCTCTCCGATCTGCTGGCCGAGCAGCCGCTCAAACCGGGCGACTCGCTCCTGGTCGACTCCAAGGCCGGCTACGCGTACGAGCGCGTGCCGAAGGCGGAGGTCGAGGATCTGGTGCTGGAGGAGGTGCCCGACGTCCGCTACGAGGACATCGGTGGCCTCACCCGGCAGATCGAGCAGATCCGCGACGCGGTGGAACTGCCGTTCCTGCACGCCGACCTGTACCAGGAGTACCAGCTGCGGCCGCCGAAGGGCGTCCTGCTGTACGGCCCGCCGGGCTGCGGCAAGACGCTCATCGCCAAGGCGGTCGCGAACTCGCTGGCCAAGAAGGTGGCCGCGGCCCGGGGCGACAACGAGGACGGGAAGTCCTACTTCCTGAACATCAAGGGTCCCGAGCTGCTCAACAAGTTCGTCGGGGAGACCGAGCGGCACATCCGCCTGATCTTCCAGCGAGCGCGGGAGAAGGCCTCCGAGGGCACCCCGGTGATCGTGTTCTTCGACGAGATGGACTCGATCTTCCGGACCCGTGGGTCGGGCGTTTCGTCCGACGTGGAAACCACGATCGTGCCCCAGCTGCTGTCGGAGATCGACGGTGTCGAAGGCCTGGAGAACGTCATCGTCATCGGCGCCTCCAACCGCGAGGACATGATCGACCCGGCGATCCTGCGGCCGGGCCGGCTCGACGTCAAGATCAAGATCGAGCGTCCGGACGCCGAAGGCGCGAAGGACATCTTCTCCAAGTACCTGGCCGAAGGCCTGCCGATCCACGCCGACGACCTCGCCGAGTTCGGCGGCGACGCCAAGGCGACGTTCGACGCGATGATCCAGCACACCGTCGAGCGGATGTACGAGGAGAGCGACGAGAACCGGTTCCTCGAGGTGACCTACGCCAACGGGGACAAGGAGGTCCTGTACTTCCGTGACTTCAACTCGGGCGCGATGATCCAGAACATCGTGGACCGGGCGAAGAAGTCGGCGATCAAGTCGGTGCTGGAGACCCAGCAGCCGGGTCTGCGCGTGCAGCACCTGCTCGACGCGATCGTCGACGAGTTCGCGGAGAACGAGGACCTGCCCAACACCACCAACCCGGACGACTGGGCCCGGATCTCCGGCAAGAAGGGCGAGCGGATCGTCTACATCCGCACGCTCGTCACCGGCAAGAACCAGGACTCGGGGCGGGCGATCGACACCGCCACGAACACCGGTCAGTACCTGTAGCAGTTCGAACGCCCGATGGGGCGGCCGCTTCGGCGACCGCCCCATCGGCGTGTCCGGCCATCGATGTGAGGTACATCACCGCCGAGCCAGTCTCGGTAATTGTGTATAACGACCTATACCGCTCGGGTTACGATGCCACCCATGGCTTGGGGGAAAGAACCGTGGCGCCGAGCGGTCGCGTACGTCGCGAGCCGCGTGGACGGACCGCCGCTGCCCGACGACCTCGACGTCACCGTGCACTTCCACCCGGACCGCCTGGTGGGAGCCGTGCCCTTGCTGCGCCATCTCGTCACGGACGGCGTCTACCGCTCGCAGTTCGAGACGGGCACGAGCAACGGCGGCCTGACCGCGCACGCCGGCGGCGACCGGTGGCGCTGGGAGCACCGCATCTTCGGCGGCGCCTACGACGACCTGCCGTCGTCGGCCCGGCCCAAGTACGGCTCGCTGAACTACCGCCGCCGGCCCGCGGGCGGGTCCGTCCGGTTCGGCTCGTCCCACCTGCGGCTGAAACGGGAAGTGCTGGCCCGCACGACGTTCTGCTACCCGGACAGCTTCGCCGAGCCGGACGACTTCGGCACCGCCGAGCACTTTCCGTTACTGCCGCTCGCCGAGGCGGACGTGCAGGACGAGCTCGACGACCACATCGAAGCGCACGTCCACGGCCCGCTCCGGCTCGCCACGGACGTCGAGGCACTAGTGCTGGACCCGGCGTTCCGCGGTACCGACGTCGAGGCGGCGGCCGCCGGCCTGCCGTTCCCGGCGTACTGGCACCACGGGTTCCGGCTGCCGGTCGAGGTGCTGGCCGAGCACGCGGACTTCCGGGGCGAGGACGTCGTGCGGGCCGGCAAGGAGATCGCCCAGGGCGGCCTGCTCGACGCGCGCGTCATCGGTGACGCCGTCCGCGCCGGCCGGCACGACCCCCAGGTGCTCAAGCGCGTCTGGCACTGCACCGCGCGGTTCGGGCTACGCGGTGACGCCGGCGGGTAGCAGCGCTTCGGTCAGCCGGCGCCAGTGCGGCATGGCCGAAGTGCCCGGCTCGATCCCGATGACCTGGACGCCCACGTGGTCGGCGCCCGCGTCGAGGTGGGCGCGCAGCTTGCCGGTGATCGTGTCGAGGTCGCCCCAGAACACCAGGTCGTCGACGAGCCGGTCGCTGCCGCGGCCGCCGTCGACGTCCGCTTCGGTGTAGCCGAGCCGCCGGAACTTCGCGACGTTGTACGGCGAGGTGAGGTACCTGTGCAGGTGCTCACGGGCGATCTCCCGCGCTTTGGCCGCGTCGGTTTCGAACAGCACGGCGTGCTCGACGCCGAGGAACGGGCCGGCGCCCAGGATTTCCCGCGCTCCGGCGGTGTGCTCCGGCGTCACGTGGTAGGTGTGCGCACCCGCCGACCGGTCCCGGGCCAGCTCCAGCATCTTCGGGCCGTACGCGGCGAGCAGGCGCCGGACCGGCGTTCGCGGCTCGGGGTTGACGCTCGTGATGGTGTCCAGTGCGTCGAGGTAGTCGTTCATCGCCCGCAGCGGCTTCGCGCCGGGCTTCCCGGCGCCGAAGCCGAGGCCGAGCAGGTGGCGGTCCGGGTAGGCGTCGGCCAGCAGCAGGGCCGCGCCGCGGGTCCAGCGCGGCTCGCGGGACCAGATCTGCGCGATGCCGTTGACGACGGTGAGACGTTCGGTGGCCGACAGCAGGAACCCGGCGTGCGTGAGGGCTTCCCGGCCGTTGCTTTCCGGGATCCAGATCGCCGGCCAGCCGAGTTCTTCCAGCTCCTGGACGGAATCGCGGATCAGGCCGGCCGGCTGGTCCTCGAAGTCGAACGTCCAGATCCCGTAGCGGCTCAGCCGCATGTTCTCGATCATACCCATAAATCGAAGTATCGCAGATTTGCGATATGAGTCAACCGCGTGTCCGCCGGAGACGGGGGAGGGGAGTGGTCAGAGGGTGTGGCCGAGGACCGCGACGAACTCGGCGATCCGGGCTTCGTCGCGCTTGTAGTGCGTCCACTTGCCGACGCGGGTCGCGCGCACCAGGCCGGCGCGCTGCAGCTCGGCCATGTAGGCCGACACGGTCGACTGCGCGAGCCCCGTCTTCTCCTGGATGTGGCTCACGCACACCCCGACCTCGACCGGGTCCGCGATGGCCCGCTCCACCGGGAAGTGCCGCGCGGGCTCCCGCAGCCACCGCAGCACCTGCAGCCGCACCGGGTTCGCGAGTGCCTTGAACACGTCGAGCAACTGCTCGACCTCCGGCTGGGATTCGGCGCGTGTCGTCATGGCTGGTACCGAGTATATCGACGTATAACGACCTATACTCACTGGCCGTGAGCGAAGAAACCCGCCGCCCTCGCGCGCCCATCACCGAATCCGACGTCCTGGCCTGGCTGGAGACGACGGCCGCCGCCGTCCAGGCGGGGGAGGTGAGCGCCCAGGAGCTCATCGACATCCTCGGGGAGCTGCGCCGCGCTTCGGCCGCTTGCGCCGACGCGTCCGACTGGGCCCTGCTGGCCGCCCGTGAAGGCGGCGCGAGCCTCCGTCAGATCGCGCCGGTCTTCGGCAAGGGGTACGTCCGGGCCCCGGCCGCGCGCCTGGAGAAGCTTCACCGCCAGGCCCAGAACGCCGACCAGTGGCTGGCCATCCTCCGGCACAAGCAGAGCGCGTGAACCGCATCGCGCTCGGCCTGGCCGCGCTGGGCCGGCCCGCCTACATCAACCTCGGCCGCGAGGGCGCGCTGCCGCCGGAACGGGACGTCGAATCCATGCGCTCCGCGACCTTCGCGGTGCTCGACGACGCCTACGCCGCGGGGATCCGGCACGTCGACGTCGCCCGCTCGTACGGGCGCTCGGAGGAGTTCCTGGCCGGCTGGCTCGCCGAACGCGGGCACCTCGACGTCGAGGTCTCCGGCAAGTGGGGCTACGCGTACGTGGGGGACTGGCGGCTCGACGCCGACGTGCACGAGGTGAAGGAGCACTCGGCGGCGCGGTTCGCGGCGCAGTGGGCGGAAACCCTGGCGTTGCTGGGGGATCGGGTCGGCCTGTACCAGGTGCATTCGCTCACTGTGGACAGTCCACTGTTCACCGACGAACCGCTGATCGAGGCACTGGCGGAGCTTTCCGCGAACGGCGTCGCGGTCGGGTTCTCGACGTCCGGGCCGGCGCAGGCGGCCGCGATCGAGCGGGCGTTCGCGCTGGAAGTGGCCGGACGGCCGGTGTTCTCGGCGGTGCAGTCGACGTGGAACCTCCTGGAGCCCTCCGCTGGACGTGCCCTCGAAGCGGCGCACGCGGCCGGAAACCGGGTCCTGGTCAAGGAAACCCTGGCCAACGGCCGGCTTGCGGTCGAGGCGCCGGCGGTGGTGCGGGAGATCGCCGCGGCGCACGGCACGGGGCCGGACGCGGTCGCCGTGGCCGCGGTGCTGGGACAGGACTGGGCGGACCGCGCGGTCATCGGCCCGGCGAGCCCGGCCCAGCTGGCGGCGAACCTCAGGGCCACCACGCTTGCCCTGAGCGCCGAGGAGCGAGGCGCGCTCGCGGACCTCGCCGAGAATCCGCAGGAGTACTGGCGACACCGGTCCTCGTTGCAGTGGGACTGAGCGGCTGCACTACCCTTCGCAGGCACGAAACCGACGACAGGAGGCCGGGTGCGTCATCGTCAGGTGGTCGCGTTGGCCGCCGTCGCGCTGGTGGGCCTGACGGCCTGCGAAGGGCCCGATCCGAACAACCTCGAGACGTACTACGACGATCCGGCGCCGACGTCCGCGCCGGTCACGACCGTCGAAACGCCGGTGAGCCCCGCGGAAGCCGTCCCGGTCACGCCGCCGGAACCCGATCCCGGTCTGCTCGCGGAGCCCGCGCTGCTGTCCGACGCGGACGTCGCGGAGGAAGGTGTGCAACCGGCCTCGAACGAGGTGGCGGGATGTCTGGCGGACGGGCCGTCGGCGGGGAGCCGGACGGCGACCTGGCGCTACCCCAGCGGGTCGGTGCTGAGCCACCGCGTCGTGGTGTTCCCGGACTCCTCGGCCGCCCAGGCTGTCGCGGATAACGAGTGCCCCCCTGGCAAGCTGGTGGGCGTTCCCGTCCAGCCCGGGGTCGAGCGGCAGCAGACCTGGAGCGACGGCAAGACCTGCACGGTGTTGCTGGCCAAGGGAGCGCTCGTGTCCGAGCTGACGGTCTCGGCGAGCACCGGGGCCCGCGCGGTGGACGCGGCGAAGCGGCTGCTGCCCGCGATGACGGCGAAGCTCGCGGCTCAGCCGTAGCGGCGGAACCACTCCTGGACGCCTTCGCGGCCGTCGGGGATGAAGGGGAGCTCGGGCGCCGGGTCGTCGATCCAGGCGCGGAGGTCCTCCAGGGGGATCCAGCGGCCTTCGACGATCTCTTCCGCCTGGTGGTGGATCGGACCGTCCCAGCGCACCTCGAAGGCGAAGTTGTGGCAACGGTTGTGGCCGTCGTCGTAGACCTTCGTGAACAGCGGGACGGGTTCCACCCCTTGGACACCCAGCTCTTCGGCCAGTTCGCGGCGGGCACAGTCGGCCGGTGACTCGCCGGCGGCGACCACGCCGCCGGCCCAGCAGTCCCAGGTCGAGGGGAAGACGTCCTTCGTGGCGGTGCGGAGGTGCACGTAGACGGCTTTCCCGTCACCCGAACGGACCAGCACGACACCCGCGGCGTGCCACAGTCCTTCGGCGCGGAGGCGGCTCCGGCGGGTCGCGCCGACGACCGAGCCCGCCTGGTCATAGAGCGCAACGAGTTCGTCACTGCCTGGCATGGGTGCATCGTTCCACTAGGACGACCCCGTAGGGTGGTGGACATGCGGCGGATCATGGGAACCGAAGTCGAGTACGGCATCTCCGTGCCGGGCGACGCGACGGCGAACCCGGTACTCACCTCGACCCAGGTCGTGCTGGCCTACGCGGCCGCGGCCGACATCCCGCGGGCCCGGCGGGCGCGGTGGGACTACGAGGTGGAGTCCCCGCTGCGGGACGCGCGCGGGTTCGACCTGACCGGCCCCGGCGGGCCGGGGCACGACCCGGACGTCGAGGACCTCGGGGCGGCGAACGTCATCCTGACCAACGGGGCGCGGTTGTACGTCGACCACGCGCACCCGGAGTACTCCGCGCCCGAGGTGACGAACGCGCGCGACGCGGTCATCTGGGACAAGGCGGGCGAGCGGGTGATGGAGGAGGCCGCGCTGAAGGCGGCGTCCGTACCCGGGCAGCCCCAGCTGCAGCTGTACAAGAACAACGTCGACGGCAAGGGCGCGAGCTACGGCACGCACGAGAACTACCTGTGCGCGCGCTCGACGCCGTTCACCGCGATCATCGCGGGGCTGACGCCGTTCTTCGTTTCGCGGCAGGTCGTCACCGGGTCCGGCCGGGTCGGGATCGGCCAGCAGAGCGAGGAAGCCGGGTTCCAGCTCTCCCAGCGTGCGGACTACATCGAGGTCGAGGTCGGCCTCGAGACGACGCTCAAGCGCGGGATCATCAACACCCGCGACGAGCCGCACGCGGACGCGGACAAGTACCGGCGGCTGCACGTCATCATCGGTGACGCGAACATGTCGGAGTACTCGACGTACCTGAAGGTCGGGACGACGGCGCTGATCCTCGACCTGATCGAGTCCGGCATCCGGTTCGACGACCTGAAGCTGGACGAGCCGGTCAAGGCCGTCCACCAGATCAGCCACGACCCGACGCTGAAGGCGCAGGTGGCGCTGGCGAACGGGAAGAAGTACTCCGGGCTGGACCTGCAGTTCGCCTACCACGAGATCGCGTCGCAGAACCTGGAGCGCACCGGCGCGGACCAGGCCTCGAAGGAGGTCCTGCGGGTCTGGGGCGAGGTCCTGGACGCGCTGGCGCGCGACCCGCAGGAGTGCGCGGACCGGCTGGACTGGCCGGCGAAGCTGCGCCTGCTGGAGGGCTACCGGCAGCGGGACCAGCTGGCCTGGGGCGCGCCGCGGCTGCGGCTGGTCGACCTGCAGTACTCCGACGTGCGGCTGGCGAAGGGCCTGTACAACCGGCTCGTCACGCGCGGGTCGATGAAGCGGCTGGTGACCGAGGAAGAGGTGCTGGCCGCGGTGACGACGCCGCCGTCGGACACGCGGGCCTACTTCCGGGGCCGGGCGCTGGAGAAGTACGCGACCTCGATCGCGGCGGCCTCGTGGGATTCGGTCATCTTCGACGTCGGCAAGGAGTCGCTGGTGCGGATCCCGACGCTGGAGCCGCTGCGGGGGACGAAGGCGCACGTCGGCAAGCTGCTGGACGAGTCGGCGACAGCTGAAGACCTGGTGGAGGCGCTCACCGGTTCGGACTAGGCGGGACGCACCAGCGATCGCGGCGTGACCCCGAATGTCGGGGCCGCTGGGTAGGCTAGGAAACATCAGCCACACCGGGAGGCGAGATGGCCCAGGAAAAGATCGAAAAGCACGGCGGCGGCGACTCCGACGAGGAGTTCGACGACACCGGCGCGGCGGGTCAGGAGCGGCGCGAGAAGCTCGGCGAGGACGTCGACACGATCCTCGACGAGATCGACGACGTGCTCGAGGAAAACGCCGAGGACTTCGTCCGGGCCTATGTGCAGAAGGGCGGCGAGTAGCCGCTCGGGGCGCTGCGCCCCAGCCGACCGTTCAGCCGGCGGCCGGGGTTCCGCGTGGAGGCGACCGTGGTCCGGTGGGCCGGGGTCGCCCGGCGCGGGGCCTGCGGCCCGCACAGATGGGATTTTTGAGCACGTATGGACAACACCAGGGGCATCTCGGGTCCCGCGCTGCCGGCCGCGTACTTCTCGTCGGCGACGTCGTCGTTTTCGGACTTCTTGCGGGTACAGGCGCCGGAACTGCTTCCGGAGCGACGGGTGGGCAACGGCGTCGCGGACCTGGGCGTGCCGCACGGCACGACGATCGTCGCGCTGACCTTCGCGGGCGGCGTGCTGATCGCGGGTGACCGGCGGGCGACGTCGGGCAACCTGATCGCGAGCCGCGACATCGAGAAGGTGCACGTCACCGACGAGTACTCGGCGGTCGGCATCGCGGGCACGGCCGGGCTGGCCGTGGAGATGGTGCGGCTGTACGCGGTGGAGCTCGCGCACTACGAGAAGATCGAAGGCGTTTCGCTGTCGCTGGACGGCAAGACGAACAAGCTGGCCGGGATGGTCAAGGCGAACCTCGAGATGGCGATGGCCGGGCTGGCGGCGATCCCGTTGTTCGTCGGGTACGACCTGGAAGCCGAGGACGCGAAGCACGCGGGCCGGATCGTGTCGTACGACGCCGCGGGCGGGCGCTACGAGGAGAACGGCGGCTACGCGGGCATCGGCTCGGGTTCGCTGTTCGCGAAATCCGCGCTGAAGAAGCTGCACGACCCGGACGCCGACGTCGAAGGCGCCACGCGAGTGGCGGTCGAGGCGCTGTACGACGCGGCGGACGACGACACCGCCTCGGGCGGGCCCGACCTGGTGCGCCGGATCTTCCCGAGCGTCGTGACGATCACCGCGGAGCACGGGGCCGTGCAGCTGTCCGAGCGGGAGACGGCCGCGGTCGCGGAGGCCGTGGTGGCCGGGCGGATCGAGCGCCAGCAGCGCCGGCTGTCGTGACTCCGGAGCTGAACCAGTGAACGTTGGAACACCGAAAGACCTGGAGCGCACACCGTGACGATGCCGTTGTATGCCTCTCCCGAGCAGCTGATGCGGGAGCGTTCCGAGCTGGCGCGCAAGGGCATCGCGCGCGGCCGGAGCGTGGTGGTGCTGAAGTACGCGGGCGGCGTGCTGTTCGTGGCGGAGAACCCGTCGGCGACCCTGCACAAGGTGTCCGAGATCTACGACCGGATCGGGTTCGCCGCCGTCGGGCGCTACAGCGAGTTCGAGAACCTGCGGGTGGCCGGCATCCGGCACGCGGACCTCAAGGGGTACCAGTACGACCGGCGTGACGTGAGCGCGCGGGCGCTGGCGAACGCGTACGCGGCGACGCTGGGCAGCATCTTCACCGAGCAGCTGAAGCCGTTCGAGGTCGAGGTCTGCGTGGCGGAGGTCGGGGCGAGCGCGGCGGAGGACCAGCTGTACCGGCTGACCTACGACGGGTCGATCTTCGACGAGCCGCAGTACATCGTGATGGGTGGCCAGAACGAGAAGATCGCGGCGAAGCTGAAGGAGACGTTCGAGGACGGCCTGGAGCTGCAGGCGGCGCTGGGGCTGGCGGTCGCGGCCCTGCGCACGCCGACCCAGCCGGCGCCGACGGCGTCTTCGTCGGCCGGTTCTTCTTCGTCCTCGTCTTCGGCGGCGAGCTCGGCGGCGAACGGCAACGGCGAGACCGACCCGCCGATCAAGCTGGAGGTGGCGGTCCTGGACCGCGACCGCCCGCGGCGCGCGTTCCGCCGCCTGACGGGCACGGCGCTGGACTCGCTGCTGCCGGTGCCGGACCCGCAGGGCGAGGAACCGGAGAGCAAGCCGGAAGGCGAGTAGGACTTCGCGAAGGCGGGGGCGTGGTCGGTGACCGCGCCCCCGCCTTCGTCATGCGGGCCGGCGGGCGAAGGCGAGCAGATGAGCGCTGACGTGGACGAGGTGCGGGTCCCGCTCGCCGATCCGGGCGGCGCGCAGGGCGGGTTCGACGAGTTCGTCGAACCGTGAGAGCCCGGCCGCGTCGAGCGCGGGCCACGAAGGACCTTCGACGCCGAAGACGGCTGTCCCGGTGAAGCCCGCGGCGGCGACTTCGTCGTGGAGTTCGGTCGCCGTGTGCCAGTGCGTGGCGACGAAGCCCGCGTGGCCGTCGTAGGCGCCGGTCTCGATGACCGTGCGGACCGGGCCGACGTGGCCGGGGGTGAGCGTGCCGGCGGCACCGGTCTCCAGCAGGGAGAGGTACCGGCTGATCCCCGCCGCGGCGAGCAGGCCTCCCGGGCGCAGCACGCGCCGGGCTTCGGCCAGCGCGCGAGCACGGTCGCCGGCGCCGGTGAGGTGGTAGAGCGGGCCGAGCAGCAGGACGACGTCGTAGGTGGCTTCGGCCGCGCCGAGGTCGCGCGCGTCGCCGGTCGAGGCCGTGACGCCGGGCAGTGCCGCCGCTCGGGCGACGTGGGCCGGGACGAGGTCGACCAGGTGCACCGGGTGCCCGTCGGCGGCCAGCCAGGTGGCGTGGACGCCGGTGCCGCCACCGACGTCGAGGACGCGGGCACCGGCGATGAGGTGCCGGCGGAGCAGTTCCCGCGTGCGCAGGTACTCCAGGCGGCCGTGCGGGGTGCGGGTGAGCCGGTCGTCTTCGGCGGGGCCGGTGGCGTAGTGCGTCGCGAGGTCCATGCTCCAAGATCGCAGGCCCGGCAACCGGATTTCAGGACGTCGCGGGTGCGGCCCGGAAGCTCTGGTCGGCGAAGGCCAGCAGGTACGGCAGTGTCGCCCGGGCCGTGTGCCAGGTGTGGTTGAAGCCGCGTTCGGCGTGGACCACCGCTTCCTGGCCGCGGGCGTGGAGGGCGTCGGCGATGCGGTGGGCCGTGGTGACGTCGGTGGGTGCTCCGGTGCCCACCGCGAGCATCACCGAGATCGGCGCCGGAAAGCTCATCGCGGGCAGGTAGCGGCGCGGGGTGTTGGCGGCGATGGCCGCCCGGTCGCCGCCGAGGATGCCGACCGAGTCGTTGAGGTCGTCGTACGGCAGGGCGATCAGCAGGGTGCCGAACTCGTCGACGTGGTGCAGGCCGATGTTGAGCGCCCCGAAGCCGCCGCCGGACATGCCGCCCAGCGCCCGGTGGCCGCGGTCGGCGAGGGTGCGGTAGCGCTGGTCGATCGCCGGGACCACCGTGCGGGCGAGGTAGGTCTCCAGCTGCGGGCCGCCCGGGACGTCGAGGCATTCCCAGTCGGTGGCGGGGTTTCCGGCGGTCAGGTCGACGCTGACCACGATCATCGGCCCGATCACGCCGCCCCGCTGCAGGGCGAGCAGGGTGCCCGGGGCGTCGCCGGAGGTCAGCCAGTCGCGGGGACCGCCGAACGGGTAGCCGTGGATCAGGTAGACGACCGGGTAACGGCGGGCCGCGTCGGCGTCGTACCCGGGCGGCAGGATGACGTAGTTGCTGCCCGACGGGACGCCGTGGGCCGGGTCGGGCAGGTTCACGACGTCGATGCGCTGGCCGGCGGCCGCGGTACCCGCGCCCGGGTGGGGTGCGGACGGCGCTGCGTCACCGTCGTCGAGCAGGCGCCCGGCGAGGTTGACGACGCCGGGGCCGCGTTGCAGCAGGCGGGCGAGGTCGTCGGAGGTGCGGACGTACCCGACGTAGCTGTTCAGGGCAGTGACTGCCGCGAGCAGCAGCAGGACGCCGAAGGCGGTGCAGCCCCAGCGGCGCACCCGGCGCCGGTGCCACACCGCGATGACGGCGGCGAGGACCGCGACGGCGGCCGAGGCGAGGGCGAGCCAGATGAGCGGGGACTCGAACGGGCCGATGTCGCGGGCGCGCGCGGTGATGTCGCCGGGCAGCACCGGGTCGGTGGCGGCCCGGTGGAGGCCGCTCGCCAGGCCGTGCCCGCCCATTCGATCCCCGCTCGTCCCCGGTTCGCGGGCAGGATCGCCCGCATCTCGATCAAGACGCTAGCCAGGGACGGCTGTGGGTTCGTTGAGAGAAAGTAAAGAGATCTCAAGGACGGTAGATGGTCAGGGCGCTGGGCCTCGACCGGAAGCGGAACCGGGTACCGAGCGGGCCGACCTCGCCGTCGGTCGCGAGGCGGCGGTGGCCGTCCAGCAGCTCGACGTCCAGCTCCGCCACGTCGAGCTCCTGGTAGACGTGGCTGGCCGCCAGGCTGCGGGTGACCATCGCCAGCAGGAACCGGGCCCGCGAGTAGGGCAGGTCGGCGCGCAGGTAGCGGACGTCGAGCAGGCCGGTGTCGAGCGCGGGCCGCCGGCTGGGTGCGAAGCCCTTCGGCGCGTACGTGCCGTTGCCGACGAACAGCAGCCAGACCTGGGTGAGCTTGCCGTTGAGCCGCACGGTCAGCGGCTTGGCGTGGCGCAGCGACCGGGTCAGCGCGATCGCGGCCGAGGGCCACTTGGGGTGCTTTTCCTGCAGCTTCTCGCGCAGCCGGACCATCTCCGGATAGCCGCCGAGGCTGGCGGTGTTGACGAACCAGCGGTGCGCCGTGTCGCCGTCCGCCTCCGTGATCTCGACTTCGCCCAGGTCGATGCCGACGGCGTTGCCGATCTCGGTCGCCGCGTCCGCGTCGGGCATGGAGGTGACACCGATGTCGCGGGCGAAGTGGTTGAGCGTGCCCGCCGGGATCAGCGCGAGCGGCAGGTCGCGTTCCGCGGCGACCGCGGCGACCGCGGCCACGGTGCCGTCACCGCCCGCGACACCGAGCGCGCGGACCGTCCCGCGGGCGTCGATCTCGCTTTCGAGCTGGGCGATCAGGTTCCGGTCGGGGTCCGGGTAGAGGATCTCGGCCTTGGGCCAGGCGTGCCGGGCGTCTTCGGTCGGGTCCTGGCCGTCGATGCCGGACTTCGGGTTGACCAGCACGAGCATGTCGTCGCCGTCGATCATCTCGGGCGCGTCCGCGTCGTGGGCGGTGCGGCCCGGGACGTCGTCGTGCAGCGGCCACCAGTGCCGGGTCGCCAGGCCCACGCCGACCCCGATGCCCAGGCCGACGCCGACGTCGGAGGGCCAGTGGACGCCGGTGTGGACGCGGGAGTAGGCGACGGCCAGTGCGAGGGGCGCGACGGCGAGACCGGCGCGCGGCGACTCCATCGCCACGGCCGTCGCGAAGGCCGCCGCGGAGGCCGAGTGGCCGGACGGGAACGACGACGACGTCGGGCGTTTCCGCAGGCGGCGGTGCATGGGCATCTCTTCCTCGGCCGGGCGGCGGCGGGGGAAGAGCGGCTTGCCGATGAGGTTCGCCGCGGCGCTGGCTCCGGCGATCGCGACGACGCCGCGCAGCGCGGCCCGGCGTGTCGGGCCCTTCCGCACCGCCAGCAGCGCGGCGACGCCCCACCAGAGGCGGGACTTGTTCGCCGATCTCGACAGCGCCATCAGCGCGTCGTCGGCTTTCGTGGCCGGGAGGGCGGCGCTGCGGCGCATGAGGACGCGGTCGGTCCGCCCGACCCGCCGGAAGGCCTGGATGAGCTGGTGTGACAAGGAGTCGCCTTCCCCAAGTAGTCAAGAGCAGTGCTCCAATCGTGCCTGAATCGGGGAGTTTTCACCGTCTGTGGCACACCGGGGGCGTGTCGACGCCCGAACGGCGCACCGTCGAAGGGGGTCCAGCGCCTACTCTGGTGGCATGCAGCGGCGGATCTTTGGCATCGAGACCGAGTTCGGGGTCACGTGCACCTTCCACGGACAGCGCAGGCTCTCGCCCGACGAGGTGGCGCGCTACCTGTTCCGGCGAGTCGTCTCGTGGGGACGCTCATCGAACGTCTTCCTGTCGAACGGCTCCCGGCTCTACCTGGACGTCGGCTCGCACCCCGAGTACGCGACGGCCGAGTGCGACGACCTCGTCCAGCTGGTCACCCACGACAAGGCCGGCGAGCGGATCCTCGAAGACCTGCTGGTCGACGCCGAGCGGCGGCTGGCCGACGAGGGCATCGGCGGCGACATCTTCCTGTTCAAGAACAACACCGACTCCGCGGGCAACTCCTACGGCTGTCACGAGAACTACCTGGTGACCCGTGCGGGTGAGTTCTCGCGGATCGCCGACGTGCTGCTGCCGTTCCTGGTGACCCGGCAGCTCATCTGCGGCGCCGGCAAGGTGCTGCAGACCCCGCGCGGCGCGGTCTACTGCCTGTCCCAGCGTGCGGAGCACATCTGGGAAGGCGTCTCGAGCGCGACCACCCGCTCACGGCCCATCATCAACACCCGCGACGAGCCGCACGCCGACGCCGAGCGCTACCGGCGCCTGCACGTCATCGTGGGCGACTCGAACATGGCCGAGCCGACGACCATGCTCAAGGTCGGCTCGGCGAACCTGGTGCTCGAGATGATCGAAGCCGGCGTCCAGTTCCGCGACTTCACCCTGGACAACCCGATCCGGGCGATCCGCGAGATCAGCCACGACCTCACCGGCCGCCGCCAGGTGCGCCTCGCCGGCGGGCGCGAGGCCTCGGCGCTGGACATCCAGCGCGAGTACCACGCCCGCGCCGTCCAGCACCTCAAGGACAACGGCACGACCCCGGCGAACGAGCGCGTCATCGAGCTGTGGGGCCGGGCGCTGGACGCGGTCGAGCAGCAGGACTTCGGCAAGATCGACACCGAGATCGACTGGGCGATCAAGCACCGGCTGGTCGAGCGCTACCGGCACAAGCACGACCTGGACCTGTCCAGCCCGCGGATCGCGCAGCTCGACCTGGCCTACCACGACATCCGCCGGGGCCGGGGCATCTTCGACCTGCTCCAGCGCAAGGGCCTGGTCCGCCGGGTCACCGACGACGGTGAGATCGAGGCCGCGAAGGACACCCCGCCGCAGACGACCCGGGCGAAGCTGCGCGGCGACTTCATCGCCGCCGCCCAGGCCGCCGGGCGCGACTTCACGGTCGACTGGGTGCACCTGAAGCTGAACGACCAGGCCCAGCGCACGGTCCTGTGCAAGGACCCGTTCCGCTCGGTCGACGAGCGCGTGGAACGCCTGATCAGCTCGCTCTGACTCCCGCCGAAGCCGTGAATGTCGCATTGGGGGACTTCAAGTCCCTCAATGCGACATTCACGGCTTTCCGGTGCCGCGGACGCGACGAAAGTCGGGGCCGGAGTGCGGCAGGATCGCCCCCATGCGTGTCGTGCGTGTGGTTCTGCTCGTGTTCGCCCTGGTGGTGTCGGTCGCCGGGCCCGCGTCGGCGGGGGAGCACCTGCCGAAGTGGGAGCTCACGCCCACCGGCGTCACCGCCCAGTTCCGCGGCCTGTCCGCCGTCAGCGCCCGCGTCGCGTGGGTCAGCGGGACCCAGGGCACCGTCCTGCGCACCACCGACGGCGGGACGAGCTGGAAGTCCGTCGGCCCGCCGGACACCGGCACCCTCGAGTTCCGCGACATCGAGGCCTTCGACGCCGCGCACGCGGTGATCCTGTCGATCGGCCCCGGCACCGATTCACGCGTCTACCGGACCGACGACGGCGGCGCGCACTGGCGCCAGACGTTCCAGAACAGCGAAGCGGCGGCGTTCTACGACTGCCTCGCCTTCTTCGACCCGTGGCGCGGGCTCGCGATGAGCGACCCTGTCGACGGGAAGTTCCGCGTCCAGGCCACGTTCGACGGCGGCCGCAGCTGGCGGCCGGTGCCCGACAGCGGCTTCCCGCCCGCGCTGCCCGGCGAGGCCGGATTCGCCGCCAGCGGGCAGTGCATCACCACCGCCGGACCGTTCGACGCCTGGCTCGCCACCGGTGGCGGCGCCACGGCCCGCGTCCTGCACTCCGGTGACGGCGGCCGCCACTGGACCGCGTCCGGCACGCCGTTGCCGAGCAGCCCGTCCGCCGGCGTGTTCGCCGTCGCCTTCCGGAGCCCGGCGCAGGGGATCGCCATCGGCGGCGACTACGCGAACCCGACGGCGCCCGGCCCGGCCGTCGCGCTGACCCGGGACCGCGGCCGCACCTGGCACACCCCGGGGCAGTACCCCGCCGGGTACCGCTCCGGGCTGGCCTGGCGCGGCGGGACCGTCCTGGCCGTCGGGCCCGGCGGCAGTGACTCCAGCCCGGACGGCGGCCGGCACTGGACGTCGTTCGACACCGGCAGCTTCGACAGCGTCGACTGCGCCGGCACGGCCTGCTGGGCCAGCGGAACCCAGGGCCGGGTGGCCCGCCTGGGCCGCTAGAGCACCTGGCCGGTCGGGCGGACCATGATCTCGTTGACGTCGACCGACGGCGGCTGTGACAGCGCGTAGAGCACGGCGCGGGCGATGTCGTCGGCGTCCAGCTTCGGCTTCTTGCGCTGGTCGTCGTCGAGGATTTCGGTGTCGGTGATGCCGGGGTTGATCAGGGTGACGCGGACCCCGGTGCCGACGGCCTCCTCGCGGATCGCGCCGGCCATCCCGGTCACCGCCCACTTCGTCACCGAGTACAGGCTGGCGTTGCGGATGTAGCGGCCGGCGACCGAGCCGGTGATCAGCAGGTGCCCGGCCGATTCTTTGAGCGCCGGCAGGGCCGCGCGGGCGGTGTAGGCCGCGCCGAGGACGTTCGTGCGGACCATCTCCTCCCACGCCCGCGGGTCGGGGTCGTCGGTGCCGAAGAACGAGGTGCCGACGCCGATCCCGGCGTTGGCGAAGGCCGCGTCGAGCCGCCCGAACCGCTCGACGGCCGCCGTGACGGCGCCGGAGATGCTCGGCCAGTCCCGGACGTCGGCGCCGAGCGCGACCGCGCGGTCTTCGCCGAGTTCGGCGGCGAGGTCGGTGACGGATCCGGCCTTGCGGGCCACGAGGGCGACCTTGAACCCGGAGACGGCGGCCAGC
This sequence comes from Amycolatopsis sp. NPDC028719, assembly GCF_055565395.1. Classification (NCBI taxonomy): domain Bacteria; kingdom Bacillati; phylum Actinomycetota; class Actinomycetes; order Pseudonocardiales; family Pseudonocardiaceae; genus Amycolatopsis; species Amycolatopsis sp. NPDC028719. The sequence goes on along the minus strand of NZ_JBVHUL010000002.1, from coordinate 457,585 downwards.
CGCGCGGTCGCGGCGCCGAGGCCGCGGGAGGCACCGGTGATGAGAAGAACGCGATCATCCATGCCACCCAGGCTAGGCAGAATCCACGGCGTCAGCAGGAGAGCCGGCTTCCCCGCGAACGGATGGGGAGCTACTCTCCATCGGGAAGTAAGCTCACCAATTCCCTGTGCCAGGAGGTTTGCCGGTGTCCACGCGTGCGGCGGAACAGCGGCGGCAAGCCGAAAAGGCCGCCTACGACGCCTATTTCGCGGCGTGCCCGACCCGGAAGCTCCTCGACGAGATCGCCGGCAAGTGGGTCAGCCTGATCCTCGTCGCGCTCGGTGACGGCCCGCAGCGCTACAGCGACCTTTCGCGGCGCATCGCCGGCGTCAGCCAGAAGATGCTCACCCAGACCCTGCGGGTGCTCGAACGGGACGGCCTGGTGCGCCGGGAGGTGACCCCGTCGGTGCCCGTCCGCGTCGACTATTCCCTTACCCCGCTGGGAGAAAGCCTCCGCGCGCTGATGGCCGGGTTCAAGGACTGGGCCGAGACGCACTTCGACGCCGTGGCGGCCGCCCGGACCGATTACGACGCGCGTACGCCGGACCTCACGATCGGGCCGGGCGGCGCGGGCTAGTCTCTACCGGGTGTCCACCGCACGCGCCGAACGGCTGGTCAATCTGGTGCTGGCCCTCCTGTCCACCCGGCAGTACCTCACTGCCGAGAAGATCCGCGGCATCGTGCCCGGATACGGCGACGCGGCCAGCGACGACGCCTACTTCCGGATGTTCGAGCGGGACAAGACCGAGCTGCGCGAGCTCGGCATCCCCCTGGAGACCGGCCGCAACTCCGCCTTCGACGCCATCGAGGGCTACCGCATCGCCCGCCGCGACTACGAACTCGGCGAGATCGACCTGGCCCCCGACGAGGCCGCCGCCGTCGCGCTCGCGTCCCGGCTGTGGGACTCCCCGGAGCTGACCGGCCAGGCGCAGGGCGCGCTCGTGAAGCTGCGCGCCGCCGGCCTGGAGGTCGACGACCAGGCTCCCACCGTCGTCGAACCGCGCGTGCGCGCCGAACCGGCGTTCGGGCCGCTGCTGGCCGCGGTGCAGAACGGCCAGGCGGTGAGCTTCGAGTACCGCCGCAGCGGCTCGCCCGAGCGGATCATGCGGACCCTCGAGCCGTGGGGCGTGGTGTCGTGGAAGGCCCGGTGGTACGTCGTCGGGCACGACCGCGACCGCGGCGCCACCCGCTGCTTCCGCCTCTCCCGCGTGACCGGCCAGGTGCGCCCGGTGGGCAAGCCCGGCGCGGTCCGGCGGCCCGACGGCGTCAACCTGCTGCAGCTGGTGTCGGCCACCAGCGGGAGCGCCGAGCCCGCCCCGGTCACCACCGCGCGGCTGTGGGTCGCCGACGGCCGCGCCGCCGGGGTCCGCCGCCGTGGCACCGTCCTCGGCCGCTGCACGATCGACGGAGAAGAGGGCGATCTCGTGGAGATCGGGCTCTACTTCCCGGAGTCGGCGGCCGACTGGATCACCGCGCAGGGCCCCGACGTCGTCGTGCTCGAACCCGACGTGCTGGCCAAGACCGTCCAGGACCGGCTCGAAGCCGTCGTGGCCCGGCAGGGGAGCGGCCGGTGAGCGGGTCGACCGACCGGATGCCGCGGCTGCTCGCGCTGGTGCCCTACCTGCTGGCGCGTCCCGGCATCCGCGTCGACGAGGCGGCGCACGACTTCGACGTCACGCCGAAGCAGCTGCGCAAGGACCTCGAGCTGCTCTGGATGTGCGGGCTGCCCGGCTACGGCCCCGGCGACCTGATCGACCTGTCCTTCGAGGGTGACACGATCGTCGTGACCCACGACGCCGGGATGAACCGGCCGCTGCGGCTCACCGGCGGCGAGGCCACGGCGTTGCTGGTCGCGCTGCGCGCGCTGGGTGAGACCCCGGGCGTGGTCGACGGCGACGCCGTGCGCCGCTCCATCGCCAAGATCGAGTCCGCGGCCGGGCAGGCCCAGCCCGCCGGCGTCGTCGTCGGCGGTGGAGTGCGCGAAGGCAAGAAGACCGCGCACACCCGCGAGGAGGTCGCCCGGGCCCTGCGGGACGGGCGGGCGCTGCGGATCCGCTACTACACCGCGTCCAAGGACCAGATCACCGAGCGCACGGTCGACCCGATGCGGCTGCTGATCGTGCAGGCGGTCGGCTACCTCGAGGCCTGGTGCCGCCGCGCCGAGGGCGTCCGGCTGTTCCGGCTCGACCGGATCGACGACCTGACGATCCTCGACGAGCCTTCGCGCCCGCCGGCGCACGCCCATCCCACCGACATTTCCGAGGGGGTCTTCCGGGAGCGTCCCGACCAGCGGGAGGCGGTGCTCGTCCTCGACCCGGACGCACGCTGGGTAGCCGAGTACTACCCGTGCGAGGAGCTCGCCGAGCTCGACGGCGGCCGGCTGCGGATCCGGATGCGCTACGCCGACCAGTCCTGGATGGTGCGCCTCGTGCTGGGTCTGGGTGGGGAAGCGCTGGTGGAGAGCCCGGCCGACCTCGCGTCGGACGTCGGACGCCGCGCCGCCGACGCGGTGGCCCGAGCCCGTCACCTTCCGTCAACCTGCGACCACTAGGGTGATCGACGTGCCGTACCTGCCCACCGTCGTGCTCGTCGCGATCGGCCTGCTGCTGCTCGTGCTCCTGCTGGTGCGGACCGTCAAGGTCTTGCGTCGTTTCAACCAGACCGCAAGCATGGTGGCTACGAACACCCAGGACCGGGCCGGTCTCGTCCGCGCCCGGTCGGCAGCGTTGCGCGTCGCCTTCGCGCAGCGCCGCCGGAAACCGGAAAACCAGTAACATCCCTACCAGACGCAGATAGGAGGCCATCTTGTTCGCCAACGGATTGCAAGGATGGCATTTGATCATCTTGGTGCTGCTCGTCGTGCTGCTGTTCGGGGCCAAGCGGCTTCCCGATGCGGCGCGGTCGATCGGCAAGTCCATGAAGATCTTCAAGGCCGAGACCAAGGACCTCGCGGGCGACAAGAGCGCCTCGCACGAGGACGCCGAGCCGGTCGAGACGAAGCAGATCCCGGCCACGCCCGCCCCGGCGACCCCGTCCGCCGCGACCGACCAGCAGGTCGCCGACCTGCAGCGCCAGCTCGACGAGCTGAAGAAGCAGCAGGCCGACCAGCCGCAGAAGAACGCCAGCTGACGGCTGGGCCACACCCGGTCCCTGGTCCACGGAGCGCGCCGGTCCCGGCGCGCTCCGGCGGACTCCGACGAGAACGGAACATCCCGTGGCGGAACCCGCCTCCGGAAACGGCACCAGCCGGCGGTCGAAGCGGACCAAGCGCAGCCGCCGCAAGAACCCCGACGGCACGATGACGCTCATCGAGCACATCTACGAGTTCCGCCGCCGGCTGGGCTTCGCGGTGCTCGCCGTCGTCCTCGGCGGCATCCTCGGCTTCATCTGGTTCAGCACCAAGGTGGGCCCCATCCCGTCGCTCGGCGAGATCGTCAAGGCCCCGTACTGCGCCATCCCGGTCGGCCGGCGGCTCGACGGCGAGGCGGGCTGCCGGTTGCTGCAGACCGTGCCGTTCGAAGCGTTCATGACGCAGTTGAAGGTCGGTATCGCCGCGGGCGCCGTGCTGCTGTCCCCGGGCTGGCTCTACCAGATCTGGGCGTTCATCGCGCCCGGCCTGTACTCGAAGGAACGCAAGTACGCGCTCACGTTCGTCGCCTTCGCGTCGGTGCTGTTCGCCGCGGGCGCCGTGCTCGCCTACATCCTCTTCCCGCACGCGCTGGAACTGCTCATGGGCTTCGGCCAGGAGGAGTTCGTCACCGCGCTGACCGCGGACAAGTACATCTCCTTCATGCTGTCGCTGCTGATCATCTTCGGGATCAGCTTCGAGCTCCCGCTGCTCGTGGTGATGCTCAACCGCGTCGGCGTGGTCAAGTACCGGCAGCTGAAGAAGTGGCGCCGCGGCATCGTGTTCGGCCTGTTCGTCTTCGCCGCCTTCGTCACCCCCGGCTCGGACCCGTTCTCGATGCTGGGCCTGGCGGGCGCGCTGACGGTGCTGTTCGAGCTGTCGATCCAGATCGCCCGCCTGCACGACCGCAAGAAGGACCGCGAGCGCGCCGACGAGGGCTGGGACCAGCTCGACGACGACGAAGCCGCGCCGTTCAGCTACACGCCGAGCACGGTCGACGACGAGCCGTCCGCGCCGACCGCGTCCGGCGGCCGCTCGGCGACCGACGACATCACGTAGTGGGGATCCACGCCGCGCTCGCCGTGCACCCGGCTTCGGGGCACGGCGCGGCCGCCCGCATCGCCGACACCGTCGCCGAGCGGCTGCGTACCGCCGTCGACCGCCTCGACGTGCTGGTCGCCAACTCCGTCGCAGAGTCCCGCGAGCTGATGCGGACCTCCCACGACGCCGGCCTCGACGTCCTGATCGTCCTTGGCGGCGACGGCGCGGCCCACCAGGGCGTCCAGTTCTGCGCGAACCACGAGGTCGCGCTCGGCCTGGTCCCGGCGGGCACCGGCAACGACTTCGCCCGCGCCCTCGGCGTCCCCGGCGAGCCACTGCCGGCGGTCGAGGCGCTGGTGACGGCCCTGCGATCGGGTGCCCGGCGGCGCATCGACCTCGGCCGGGCCGGCGACACGTGGTTCGCGACGGTGCTGTGCGCGGGCTTCGACGCCGGCGTCAACGAACGCGCCAACCGGATGCGCTGGCCGGCCGGGCCGCGCCGCTACGACGTCGCGATCCTCGCCGAGCTGGCAGCGTTCCGCTCCCGCCCGGTCGTGGTCGACACGGGCACCGAACGCCTCGAACTCGACGCGACCCTGGTGGCCGTCGGCAACACCCGCTTCTACGGCGGCGGCGTCCCGATCTGCCCGACGGCGGACCCGGAGGACGGCGTCTTCGACGTGACGGTCGTCGGCGACGTGACCCGCCGCGGCCTCATCCGCATGCTGCCGGGCCTGCGCACGGGCAAGCACGTCACCCACCCGGCGGTCCGCACGCTGCGCGCCCGCGAGGTCTCCCTGACCGGCAACAGCTGGCCGGCGTACGCCGACGGCGAGCCACAGGGAACCGTGCCGGTGACGGTCAGCTGCGTCCCGGGCGCGCTGACCGTCCTCGCTTAACGGTCGTAACCGCCGGCGCGCGCCACCAGCTGCCGGAAGTGCGCCGGCGTCAGCAGCCGTCCCCCGTCGGTGAAGTACACCCCGCCGCAGCGGTGGCAGAACCAGCCCTGCTCCCACACCTGCCGCGCCGCCGGCACCCCGCGCCGCTCCCGCCGGTGCGCCCGGACCCGGCGCACGTAGAGCCACACCAGCACCCCGGCCGCGGCGAACACGCACAACGACGGCAACGAGATCAGCGCGAACCCCAGCACCCGGCCACGCGCGCCACCGGGCGGCGGATCGTCCACCGCCGACAACGGCAACATCAGGAAGCACCCGCCCACCAGCGCCAGCGCGACCACCGCCGCCACCAGGCCACCACCACGGCGCGGGGGAGGGAAGGGGTCCAGCGACCGCGCCACCGCGGTCACCGAAACCCCGCTGACCTGGCTGCTCGCGTACACCACCCCGTCCCCGGCCGGCACCGCCACCAGCGGACCCTGACCGCGGTAGAACGAATGCCCGCCCAGATAGACGGCGGGCACGTGCTGCACCCGGTCCAGCAGGCCACAGCTCGGACACGGTTCGGTCATGCACCCTCCGACGTGACCACCGCCACCCCGGTTCCCGCCCGCCACCCTGATGTATAACGACCTATACGGCGACCGATCGTGGTGATCATCACGCGGGGTCACGCAATCGGAAAAGAAGCACCGACAGCCGTCGGTCACGCCGCGTGCGGACTGCCGGGGGGATGTGAAACCCTGACGGGGTGGCCAATAGCCCTTCTCAGTCCCCGGCCGAGGCCTATGCGGCCTCCTCGCGTCGAGGGAAGTACCCCCAGCTGACGCGCTTCGCCGCGGAAGCGTCCTTCGAGTTCGACGACTTCCAGATCCGCGGGTGCGAAGCCCTCGAGGGCGGTCACGGCGTGCTCGTCTGCGCGCCGACCGGGGCCGGCAAGACCATCGTCGGCGAGTTCGCGGTGCACTTGGCGCTGGCCGAAGGCCGCAAGTGCTTCTACACCACGCCGATCAAGGCGCTGTCGAACCAGAAGTACGGCGATCTCGTCGCCCGGTACGGCCAGGACGCCGTCGGCCTGCTCACCGGTGACACGTCGATCAACGGCAACGCGCAGGTGGTCGTGATGACCACCGAGGTGCTGCGCAACATGCTCTACGCCGGTTCGTCGACGATCACCGACCTCGGCTACGTCGTCATGGACGAGGTCCACTACCTGGCCGACCGGTTCCGCGGGGCGGTGTGGGAAGAGGTGATCCTGCACCTGCCCGAGCACGTCCGCGTGGTCGGGCTGTCGGCCACGGTCAGCAACGCCGAGGAGTTCGGCGAGTGGCTGGTGGAGGTCCGAGGGGACACGACCGTCGTCGTCGACGAGCACCGGCCGGTACCGCTCTGGCAGCACATGCTGGTGGGGAACCGGCTGCTCGACCTGTTCGCCGGCGAGGACGTCCACGCGCCCGGGGCCGAGCTGCGGATCAACCCGACCCTGCTGCGCCGCACTGAGGAGATCGGCCGCCAGTACGCGCCGGCCGGGTTCCGCGGACCGCGCGGGCGCCGGGGCGGCGGGCCGTCGCGGATGCCGCGGTTCCGGCCGCCGTCGCGGGTGGAGGTCGCCGAGCAGCTCGACCGGGCCGGGCTGCTGCCGGCGATCGTGTTCATCTTTTCCCGGGCCGGGTGCGACGCCGCGGTGGGCCAGTGCGTGCGGTCGGGGCTGCGGCTCAACGGGCCGGGCGAGGTCGAGGAGATCCGCCGGATCATCGAGGAGCGCACCTCCGAACTGCCCGAGGGCGACTTGGGCGTGCTCGGCTACTGGGAGTGGCGGGAGGCGCTGGAGCGCGGGATCGCCGGGCACCACGCGGGGTTGCTGCCGGCGTTCAAGGAGACCGTCGAGGAGCTGTTCGTCCGCGGTCTGGTGAAGGTCGTGTTCGCCACCGAGACCCTGGCCCTCGGGATCAACATGCCGGCTCGCACGGTCGTGCTGGAGCGGCTGGTCAAGTACAACGGCGAGGCGCACGTCGACCTGACGCCGGGGGAGTACACCCAGCTGACCGGCCGGGCGGGGCGCCGGGGGATCGACGTCGAGGGGCACGCCGTCGTCGCCTGGCAGCCCGGGGTCGATCCCAAGCAGGTCGCCGGGCTGGCTTCGACGCGGACCTATCCGCTGCGGTCGTCGTTCCGGCCCGGCTACAACATGGCGGTCAACCTGGTCGCCCAGGTTGGCGCGGCGGAGGCTCGCGAGCTGCTGGAACAGTCGTTCGCGCAGTTCCAGGCCGACCGGTCGGTGGTCGGCACGGCACGCCGGATCGAGCGGAACAAGGAGGCCCTGAAGGGCTACACGGCCGCGGTGACCGGGGACTTCGCCGAGATGCTCGAGTACGTGGAGCTGCGCTCGAAGATTTCGACGCGGGAGAAGGCGTTGTCGCGGCAGAACACCGCCGTGCGGCGGGCCGGGACGGCGGAGTCGCTGGAGAAGCTCCGGAAGGGCGACGTGATCGCGGTGCCGGCGGGCCGGCGGGCGGGGCTGGCCGTGGTCGTCGACCCGGGACTGGACCCGATCCGCGAGCCGCGTCCGGTCGTGGTGACCGAGGACCGGTGGTCGGGGCCGTTGTCGGTGGCCGACTTCCCGGCGCCGGTGGAGGCGCTGGGGCGGATCAAGCTCCCCAAGCACATCGAGCTGCGGTCGCCGAGGGCGCGCCGGGACATCGCATCGACGCTGCGCAACGCGGGGATCTCGTTGCCCGGCAGGCAGAAGCGGCGGTCGGGGGCGAACGAAGACGGTGAGCTGGCGGCGTTGCGGCGGGCGTTGCGGGCGCACCCGTGCCACGGGCTGGCCGAGCGTGAAGCGAACCTGCGCTGGGTAGAGCGCTACGAAAGGCTGTCGGCGGAAACCCAGCAGCTGGAGCGGAAGGTCGCGGCGACGACCCACTCGCTGGCGCGGGCGTTCGACCGGATTCTGGGGTTGCTGGGTGAGCGCGGCTATTTGGGACCGGAATCGGCGGGGGACGGCGAGGACCGCGTCACCGAGCACGGCCGGCGCCTGACCCGGCTCTACAGCGAGTCCGACCTGCTGGCCGCGGAGTGCATCCGCCACGGCGTGTGGCGCAAGCTCAATCCGGCCGAGCTGGCCGCCGTCGTCTCGACGCTGGTCTTCGAGGCGCGCCGGGACACCGCGGGCGAGCCGCGGCTGCCCGGCGGTGCGGTGCCCGAGGCGTGGCAGGAGACGGTGAAGCTGTGGGTGGACCTCACCGAGGACGAGCGGCGGCACCGGCTCGACCGCACCCGGGAGCCGGACGCGGGGTTCGCGTGGCCGGTCTACCGCTGGGCACGCGGCGAGTCGCTGGAGAAGGTGCTCACCGCGGCCGAGGCCAACGGGCAGGAGTTGTCGGCGGGTGACTTCGTGCGCTGGTCGCGTCAGGTGATCGACCTGCTCGACCAGATCCGCGACGTGCTCGGCAAGGCCGACCCGGTGGGTGCGGCGGCGGCCGAGGCGGTGAAGGCGCTGCGGCGGGGTGTCGTGGCCGCGGGTGCCGCGTGAACTTCGTGTAAGGCCTGATCGGGACGAGGCGGGCGGAGGGCGTGGACACGTGTGCTCGGCTCCGACCTGTGGTTGGATCGCCTGCAAGACCGTGTGTACGCGGCAATGCGGCGGTTTCGGGGTGGACAGCGTGATGAGCGAAGCAGGCGGAGGCAGACGATGAGCACGCCGTATGGCGGCAACGACCCACAGCAGCCCCAGTACGGGCAGCAGCCGGGCGGCGCGTACCCGCCGAGCGGCCCGCAGGAGCAGCCGCAGTGGGGACAGCAGCCGCCTTCGTACGATCCGAACCAGCAGCAGTGGGGTGGTCAGCCGCAGCAGCCCCAGCAGCCGCCCTACGGCCAGCAGCCCGGGGGATACACGCCGCCGCAGCAGCCGCAGTGGGGTCAGCAGCCGCCGCCCTATGGTCAGCAGCCGGGTGGTGGCTACCCGCAGAGCGGCCCGCAGGCCCAGCCGCAGTACGGGCAGCAGCCCGGCGGGGCGTACCCGCAGAGCGGGCCCCAGCAGCAGCCGCAGTACGGCCAGCAGCCGCCGCAGGGCCAGTACGACTACGGCCAGCAGCAGTTCCCCGGCCAGGGTGCGCCGGAGGGCGGCGAGCAGCCGGCGAAGTCGAAGAAGGGCCTGCTGATCGGCATCGTGGTGCTGGTCGTCGTGGTGGCCGTGGTCGGCATCCTCGGCTTCGTGGCGCCCGGGTTCTTCAAGACGCAGGTCTTCAACAACACGCAGATGCAGACCGACGTGCAGAAGCTGCTCACCGAGACGTACAAGATCGACGGCGTCACCGGCGTCACCTGCCCGGCCGAGCAGAAGGTCGAGGACGGCGCGAAGTTCGAGTGCACCGCGACCATCGCGGGCAAGCCGACGCAGATCCCCATCACGGTGAAGGGTGACGGCGGCAACTACGAGGTTTCGCCGCCCGCCACGAAGTGATCGTGCGCACGAGATCCGGTCGCCGCGGTATTGCGGTGGCCGGATCTCGGCGTTTCCCGAGATGATCCGGGGATGAGCGACTTCGAGATCCGGACGCTGGGTGACCATGAGATCCGCGCGGCGGGCGACCTCTTCCGCGCGAGCCTGCACGTGCCGCCGTGCGCCGACGCCGATTGGGAGCGCGTGTCCCGCGCCTACCAGCCGGGCCGGACGCTCGGCGCGTTCGACACCGGGCTGATCGGCACCGCGCGCTCCTTCGACGCCGAGCTGACGGTCCCGGGCGGGACGCGGCTGCCGATGGCCGGGGTCACCGGGGTCGCAGTGCGGGCGGACCGCACCCGCCGGGGCGTGCTGCGGGCGTTGATGGCCGCGCAGCTGGAGGACTTCGCCGCGCGGGGGATGGTGTTCGCGAGCCTGCTCGCGTCGGAGGCCCGGATCTACGGCCGGTTCGGCTACGGGCTGGCCATGCGATACCGCACCTACAGCGTCGACCGGCATCGGACGCGGCTGCGTCCGGACGTGCCGGCGGCGGGGGAGGTCCGGCTGCTCGAGCTGGACGAGGCCCTGGAGATCTGCCCGGCCGTCTACGAGGGCTTGGCGGACCGGCCGGGGAAGATGTCCCGGCCGGAGGTGCTGTGGCGGCTGTACGAGGCGCAGTCCCGGCGCAACCCCCAGCCGATGCGAGCGGCCGTGCACCACGGCCCCGACGGGCCGGACGGCTTCGCGTTCTACTACGTCGAGGGTCTGCAGGCCCACCCGTGGACGAAGAGCCTGCAGGTGATCAACCTGTTCGCCGGTACGCCGGCCGCGTTCGCCGGGCTGTGGCGGTTCCTGCTGGGCATCGACCTGGTCGACCGGATCGTCGCGGAGGCCCGGCCGCTCGACGAGCCGATCGAGCTGCTCCTCGAAGACCACCGGACCGCCACCGTCGACCGGGTCGGCGACGAGCACTGGATCCGGCTCGTCGACGTCCCAAAGGCACTGGCCGCCCGCGAATACGGGAGTGCCGCGCCGGTCGTCGTCGAGGTCGACGACCCGCTGTTGCCGGCCAACGGCGGCACGTACCGGATCGGCCCCGACGGCGCCGCCCGCACCGACGAGCCGGCGGCGCTGCGGCTCGACGTCACCACGCTCGCGATGATCTACTTCGGCACGTGGCGGCCGTCCGCGCTGGCCGGTGCGGGCCGGCTCGAAGTCCGTGAGCCGGGTGCCCTGGCGGACGCCGACGTGCTCTTCGGGACTCGGGTCGCATCGTGGAGCGGTACCCACTTCTGAGCGACCGGCGGAAATCGGGATGCCGCGGGCGAGGCCGGACGGCAGGATCGGCGGCATGACCGACTTCGACGTCCGCCCCGTGACCGAGGACGAGCGCCGCACCACATTGGACTTGCTGGGGCGCTCGCTGCACACCAACCGGATCAGCGACGAGTCCTGGGCGCAGTACGGGGATTCGTGGCCCGCCGCGCACAAGTTCGGCGCCTTCGACGGCGGGACCCCGATCGGGATCGCCAGCTCCTTCGACTCCGGGATCGCGGTACCCGGCGGAGCGGTCCTGCCGCTCGGGGCGGTCGACGGCGTCGGGGTCCGCGCCGACCGCACCCGCCGCGGGGTCCTCACCGCGATGATGGCGGTGCAGCTCGAGGACTTCGCCGCGCGCGGAATCCCCCTGGCCGCGCTGCACGCCAGTGAACCCACCATCTACGGCCGGTTCGGCTACGGCTCGGCCGCGCTCGGCAAGACCGTGTGGCTGCCCAGGCCCGCGGCCCGGCTCCACGACCGCGTTCCGGCGGCCGGCGACGTCCGGATGCTCACGCCCGAGGATGCGGTGAAAGAGATTCCCGGGCTGTACCAGCGGATCGGGCTGCACCGGGCCGGGATGATCGGCCGGCCCGCCGAGTGGTGGCCGATCGCGCACGACCGGCTCGTCGGCCCGGAGGGCAGCTACGTCGTGGCCGTCCACAGTGGACCCGACGGCGACGACGGGTACGTCGTGTACGACACGGTGGACCGCCGCACCCTGGAGTCGCCCGACGAAGGGGCCGTGCTGAAGGTCCGGGAGCTGCAGAGCGCGGACCCGGCCGCGCGGGCCGCGCTGTGGCGGTTCCTGCTGTCGATCGACCTCGTCTCCGGGGTACGGGCCCGCTACCGGCCGGTCGACGAGCCGCTCGCGGCGATGCTGGCCGACCACCGGCACGCCCGCACCGCCGACGTCGAGGACGATCTGTGGCTGCGGCCGGTCGACGTCGCCGCGGCGCTGGCCGCCCGCACCTACCGGGCGGCCGAGCCGGTGGTGCTGGCGGTGGCCGACCGGATGCTGCCGGCCAACACCGGGCACTACGAGGTCACGCCCGACGGCGCCCGCCGCACGGACGCGGCGGCGGACCTGGCCCTCGACGTCGACACGCTCGGCATGCTCTACCTCGGGCAGTGGAGCGCGACCGCGCTGGCCGCGGCCGGGCGGATCACGGTCCACGACCCGGCCGCGCCCGGCCGGGCGGACGAGCTGTTCACCACCATCGCCGCGCCGTGGTGCGGCACGTACTTCTAGCGCTGAAGGACACCTTCAGCTCGCGGGGAGCTAGGCGCCGGGCAGGGCCTTGAGCAGCCGTTCGGTGGAGTTGCCGAGGTTCCAGCGCTCGGTCAGCTCGGCCACGCGGTCCGGGTCGGCCGGCGTCGCCGGCACGGTGTCGGGGCGGGACTGCTCCACCGGCGCGTCGACGGCGACCCGGACCACGGTCGGCGCGACGGCCAGGTAATCGGCGGCGTCGGCGAGACGCAGCCGCGTCTTGAGCGGGACGCGGGGATCGCTCGCGGCCGAGGCTTCCAGGAGCGCGTCGAGGCTGCCGAACTGCGTGATCAGCTTCGCGGCGGTCTTCTCGCCGATGCCGGCGACGCCGGGCAGCCCGTCGGAGGGGTCGCCGCGCATCATGGACATGTCCGCGTAGGCCGGTCCGGCGGTCTCGACGGGGAGGCTGTAGCGCTCGGCGATCTCGGCCGGGCCGAGCACCTCGGCCTTGGCCCAGCCCTTGCCGACGTAGATCACCGACGTGGGCGTCGGTTCGGTGCGCACGAGCTGGAACAGGTCCCGGTCGCCGGTGATCACCTCGACCGGATCCGCCTTCTCGCGGGTGGCCAGCGCGCCGATGACGTCGTCGGCTTCGTAGCCCGCCGCCTCCGCGGTGGCGAACCCGAACGCCTCCAGGAGGTCGAGGATGATCGGGACCTGCGGGGTGAGCGTGTCGGGCACCTCTTCGACGTCGGGGCTGGTGCCGTTCTCCTCGGCCACCCGGTGCGCCTTGTAGCTGGGCAGCAGGTCGGTGCGGAACTTCGGCCGCCAGTCGGCGTCGAGGCAGCACACGAGCCGGGCCGGGCGCCGGTCGGTGAGGATCCGCGCGATCGTGTCGGCGAACCCCCGCACGGCGTTGACCTGCGTCCCGTCGGCGGCGCGCATCGAGTCGGGCAGGGCGTAGAACGAACGGAAGTACAGGCTCGCGGAGTCGAGCAGGGCAAGGGGTCCGGTCACCCGCACAGCCTGCCACGCCCGGCGGGTGCCCGGGGCAAGCCACGCGCACGCGAGCACAGGGGGAGATGCTGCCGCTCGGGCGAGGAAGGTGCGCGGCCGGTTGGGAGGGCTGTGAGCCGAGGGAACTGCCCGGGGGCGCCGTGCGGTGGGGGAGCGGCGGTGCCGTCCCCGGCGGCGAGGCTACTTCCCCGCCGCCGGGCAACGCCGGGGCCCCAGGGGAGCGGGCCGAGGTGGCCGGAAGGTGCCGGGGGCGTGGGGTAGCGGACGAGCCGGCCGGGTGACCACTTCCGCCGGGGAGCGGGGCTGGCGTGGCGAAGAAAGTGGTCGGGCTCGTGGGGAAGTGGGCGTCGTGAGCCCGCCGGGCGGCAAAGATCCGCCGGGGGCGGGTGTAGTGAACGAGCCGGTCGGGCGGCGAGCTTCGCGGGGGAGCTGGGCCCGCTTGGCGAGGGAACTGCCCGGCGTCGTGGGGGAGTCGGCCGGGCGTCGAGCTTCCCCGGGGAGCGGGGCCGGTTCGGCAGGGGAGCGGGGCGGGAGCGGCATCACCCGGCCCGGCATGTCGCGGGCCCGGGCGGGCGGACCACCCGGGCCGCCCTACTAGGCTCGGCTTCATGTCGCGCCGTTCCCTCCACACGCCCGCCCCCGACGCTGCCGCCCTTCGTGCTCGCCTGGACCGCGCCCGCTCGGCCGCGGCCGCCGCGGACACCGATGCCCTGCTGATCGCGCCCGGTTCCGACCTGCGCTACCTCATCGGCCAGGCCGGCGGCTCGTTCGAGCGCCTCACGACCCTCGTCGTCCCGGCCGACGGCACGCCCGCCCTGGTCGTGCCGAAGCTGGAGGCGCCCGGGTACGCCGACGTCCCCACCGACGAGCTCGGCGTCGAGCTGCTCACCTGGGTGGACGGCGACGACCCGTACGCGTTCGTCGCGGACCGGCTCGGGAAGCCCGGCCGCGTCGCGGTCAGCGACTTCACCCCGGCCCTGCACGTCCTCGCCCTGCGGGCCGCGCTCGGGACGGCCGAGCAGACCCTCGCCGGCCCGGTGGTGCGGGAGCTGCGGATGCGCAAGGACGCCGCGGAGATCGCGTCGCTGCGGGACGCCGGCGCGGCCATCGACCGCGTGCACGCCCGGGTCCCCGAGTGGCTGCGGCCCGGCCGCACCGAGGAGGAGGTCGGCGCCGACATCGCCGCGGCCATCGTCGAGGAGGGTCACGTCCAGGCCGACTTCGTGATCGTCGGGTCCGGCCCGAACGGCGCCAGCCCGCACCACGACGTCTCCGACCGCGTCATCGAGAAGGGTGACGTCGTGGTCGTCGACATCGGCGGCCCGCTGCCGGCCGGCTACAACTCCGACTCGACCCGCACCTACGCCGTCGGCACCCCGCGCGACGCCGACGTGGCCGACACCTACGCGGTGCTGCAGCGCGCCCAGGCCGCCGCGGTGGCCGCGGTGAAGCCGGGCGTCACGGCCGAAGCGGTCGACGCGGCCGCGCGCGACGTCATCGCCGAGGCCGGGTTCGGCGAGTACTTCATCCACCGCACCGGCCACGGCATCGGCCTGGACGTCCACGAGGAGCCGTACATCATCGCGGGCAACGCGCTGCCGCTGGAGCCGGGCATGGCCTTCAGCGTCGAGCCGGGCATCTACCAGCCGGGCCGGTGGGGCGCCCGCATCGAGGACATCGTCATCGTCACCGCGGACGGCGTCGAGTCCGTCAACAACCAGCCGCACGAGCTCGTCGTGCTGGACGCATGACGGTCGGCGGCCTGGAGCCGCTGGACCAGGCGATCGTCCAGGAGCTCGCGGCCGACGGACGACGCAGCTTCACCGACCTCGCCGAGCGGGTCGGGCTGTCGGTGTCGGCGGTGCACCAGCGGGTGCGCCGCCTCGAGCAGCGCGGGGTCATCCTCGGCTACACCGCGCGGCTCGACGGCGAGCAGATCGGCCTGCCGCTGACGGCGCTGATCTCGCTGACGCCGAACGACCCCGGAGCGCCGGACGACTACCCGCAGCGGATCCAGCACATCAAGGAGATCGAGTCGTGCTACTCCGTGGCCGGCGACGAGTCCTACATCCTGCTGGTGCGCGTCCAGTCGCCGCTGGCCCTGGAGGACCTGTTGCGCCGGATCCGCGAGGCCGCGAAGGTGTCGACGAGGACCACGGTGGTGCTCTCTACGCCGTTCGAGGGTCGTTCGCCGACGTTCTGACGCCGGCGCCACGCTGGTTTCGGAACATGGGCACTGGTACGGTAAAAGGTATGGCAACACGTAAGGTCACTCTTTCGCTGGACAGCGGCGCCCTGGACTTCGCCGAACGCGCCGCGAAAGCACACGGGATCTCGGTCTCGTCCTGGCTGTCGAAGGCAGCCCGGCGCGAGGCGGTACGCACGGGCTACACCCCGCAGAAGCCGGAGCCGGCCGTCGCGGAACTCGACGAGGCCGAGCGCGCGGCGGCGGAGAAGGATCTGCGTGCGCAGGGGTGAAGTCTGGACGTACCACCCCCCGACCGAACCGGCCCGGCAGCGCACCGTGGTGCTGCTGTCCTCGGACGGGGTGAACGAGTCCGAGCGCCCCTGGCTGCTCGGTACCGAACTGCTCGAACGCGACCCCCAGGACATCCTCGGCGTGGCGGTCGACGCCCGCTACTGGGTATCGACGCTGAACCTCACCCGGCTCTACCGGCCCTGGTTCGACGAACGCATCGCCGAGATCGACCTCGACGTCCAAGAGCGCATCGACATCGCCCTGCGAGCCGCTCTCGATCTCTAAGTGTATAACGCCCTATACCGCTCGACAGTGGTGGAAAAACAACACTCCGGTAAGCACGCACGTCACCCCTAGAACCGCCAAGAGCGGAGGGGGTCAGCGGGCCACGACCTCCGGGGCGGCGTGCAGCTTCCCGTCCGCGCCCGCGAGGCAGGACGCGTTGCCGTCGCGGGCCGCGATGAACTCCGTCAGGCAGTTCGCGATCGCCGCGTGGCCGGCCGCGTTGGGGTGGAACGACTCCTGGAGCGCGTGGCCCGCGCGGTCGGCCTTGCCGAGGTCCGCCAGCTGGAGTGTCAGCCGGGTGAACCACTCCGTCGCCGGGTTGGCGCCGCCGCTGCACGCCTCGTGCTTCACGCCGGCCTTCGCCAGGTCCAGGAACCGGGCGCCGGTCTGCTGGGCGGCTGTCTTCAGGCCGGCCGAGAGCACGCCGATCCCGGTCTGGGAGATCCAGCGCAGGTCTTCGACGCGGAACGGGCAGCCGTTGAGGCTGCGCAGGTCCTCCGGCAGGTCCGGGCCGATCGGGGCGGCGTAGGACTGCAGGATCAGCTGGTAGTCCGCGGGGACGTACCCGGCGGCCGCCAGCACCTTCTTCACGTCGGAGACGGCGGTGACGACCTTCGGCACCATGGCGTCCACTTTGGACTGCCAGGTCTGCTTGAGCGCGGTGCTGCACGGCGGGCCGCCGGCGTTGAACCACGCCTTGAAGCAGTCGTTCACCTGGTTGGAGAACTTCGGGTCGTCGTTCGCGCCGACGGCGACGACGACCGCGGCGACGCGGTGGTCCTTGACCAGTGCGGCGAGCTGCTGTGCTTGCGAAGGTTCGGTCCACTGCTTGACGTCGCCGAGGGCGACCTGTTCGGCGGGTGCGCCGGAGCAGCCGAGGTTGACGTGGGCGGTGATGCCGGGGACGGCGATCTTGTCGACGAAGGCGTTGGGGGAGCGGTGGCACCAGTTGCCGCCCTGGCCGTTGGTGGTGGCGGTGTACTGGCCGGCGCCTTCGCCGGAGACGGTGCTGTCGCCCATCGCGACGACGGTGAGCGGTCCGGTGCCGGGTGGGCCTTGGCGGGGTTGTGGTTGGCCGTTCTTGCTTTCGGAGCCGAAGAAGACGAAGAAGCCGGCCAGCAGGGCCACGCACGCGAGGACCAAGGCTCCCCAGTACCACTTGAGACGTCGCATCGTCGTCGAGTCTACGGATCAGGGGTGGGAGCGGGGTGCGTCGCCGGTCACGCGGAGCGCTTGACGGCTTGGCGGGGGATCAGTTCGACGGGGAGTTCGCGGACTCCGAAGATCATGGGTGAGGGGTAGCCGATCTGGACGCCGTCGCGGACGCGGATGTCGGCGAAGCGGTCCAGCAGTTGTTCGAAGACGACTCGTCCTTCGAGCCGGGCGAGGGGTGCGCCGAGGCAGAAGTGGACGCCGCCGCCGAAGGCGAGGTTGGTTTCCTTGCGGGGACGGGGGTCGAACTCGGTGGCGCGGGTGTGGTGGCGGGGGTCGCGGTTGGCGCCGAGGACCCAGGGGGTGACCATCGCTTTGGCGGGGATGGTGACGCCGCCGAGTTCGACGTCGGTGGTGGTGATCCGCAGGAGGCGCATGATCGGGGGCCGGTGGCGGGTGACTTCTTCGAGGAGGCTGGGGATGAGGCCGGGGTCGCGGCGGACCGCGGCGGCGGCGTCGGGGAATTCGTGCAGGGACAGCACGGTGTTGCCGAGCATCATGGTGGTGGTGATGTGGCCGGCGGCCAGGAGCAGGGAGGCGAAGTTGAGGACTTCGTGGTCGGCGAGGTGTTCGCCGTCGACTTCGGCGTGGGCGAGTGCGCTGAAGAGGTCGTCTTCGGGGTCGCGGCGCCGTTGGGCGAGCATGGCGGCGAGGTAGGTCTCCATGACTTCGGTCAGGGAGGTGCCGTCTTCCTGGGGGGCGCCGCCGGCGAGGAGGGCGTCGGCCCAGCCGCGGTAGAGGGTGCGGTCTTCGGGTGGGATGCCGATGAGGTCGCCGATGACCACGACGGGTAACGCGTAGGCGAGATCGCGGATGAGGTCGGGGTCGTCTCGCTGCGCCATTTCGGTGATGAGGGTGTCGGTGGCGGTCACGATCCGCGGTTCGAGGTCGGCGACGACTTTGGGGGTGAAGGCTTTGCTGACCAGTTTCCGCAGCCGGTGGTGGACCGGCGGGTCGACGGCCGCCATGTTGCCGCGGACGGCTTCGGCGGTGTCCGGGAGGAGTAATCCCGGGTCGGAGGAGAACGATTGGTGATCGGTGAAGATGCGGCGGACGTCGGTGTGCCGGAATACGTGCCAGGTTTCGTTGTCGTCCTCGATGACCGGGTGGTTCTCGCGCATTTGGTCGACCCAGGTGAACAGGGCGGATCCGCCGTCTTCCAGTGACGGTGGGCGGACTTCGGGCGAGTTCATTCGCGCGGCTCCTTTGCTGAAACCGATTTCCCCAGAACGAAGGAATTCGCTTCGTTGACTTTGAACAGGCTATGGGCGTTGCCGGTTGGGCGTCAACGAGAAAAGGTGATCATCGGGGTCAACCAAATGGGCTGGTGGATCAACTTTCGATGTGAATGGGGCGGGATCGGGCAACCTTCCCGATTCGGGTGGCGTTATCCGGCTTCGGTCAGGTCGGTGGTCGCCGCGAGTTCGGCGGCGACGTCGGCGATGACCGGGATCGCGGGGTTGTCGTGGCCGGGTACCCACACGAGTTCGGTGCGGGCGACGTCGTTCTCGAGCGGTACGAACGCGACGCCGCCGCGTCGGAGGCTGTGGGAGGAGCGGGTCAGCCGGGTGATGCCGACGCCGGCCGCGACGAGGCCCAGGAGTCCCTGGACGGTAGCGGCCCGCTGGACGACGTGCGGGGTGAAGCCGGCGGCGGCGAAGTCGGCGTCGTAGCTGCGGTGCCAGGGTTCCCAGGTGCTGCGCGGGGTGAGCACCCACGGTTCGCCGGCCAGGTCGGCGAGCTTCAATGAGGCGCGTTCGGCGAGCGGGTGGCCGGCCGGGAGGACGGCGCACACTTCCTCGGTCAGCAGGGTCCGGGACGTGAGGCCTTCGACCAGGGGTGGCCGGGTGAACGCGAGGTCGAAGCGGCGTTCGCGCAGGCCGTCGACAAGTTCGGCGATCGGGGCTTCGGCCGTGGTCACCGTGAGGCCGGGGAAGCGCTCGCGGACGGCGCGGACGACCGGGGGCAGCAGGTAGTTCGCCGTGGTGGTGAGGAACGCGAGCCGGACGGTGCCGATCTCGCCGCGTACGGCGCGCGCGAGGGTCGCGACGGCTTCGTCGGCGCGGGCGAGGACCGCGCGTGCTTCCGGCAGGAAGAGTGCGCCGACGGCGGTGAGACGGGTTCCGCGGGGGTCGCGGTCGAACAGCCGGGTGCCGAGGGTGCGTTCGAGCACGGTGATCTGCTGGGAGAGGGACTGCTGGGCGATGTGCAGGCCGGCGGCGGCGCGCGTGAAGCTGGTTTCGTCGGCGACGGCGACGAAGTAGCGAAGCTGCCGAAGCTCAGGGGTCACAGGCTGGGACTGTAGCCCCGGCAGGAGATCGGTGTTGGCGGCGCGGTGGTGATCGTCCCCAGGATGGCAGGGAGGAATCCACTGGGAGGAACGCGAAGATGACGAACACCGACGGCCGCGTCTGGCTGATCACCGGCTGCTCTTCCGGGTTCGGCCGGGAGATCGCGCTGGCGGCACTGGCCGCGGGTGACCGGGTGCTGGCCACCGCGCGGCGGCCGGAAACCCTGTCCGGGCTGCGGGATCGTGGCGGGGACCGGGTCCGGACCGCGGCGCTGGACGTCACCGATGCCGGGCAGGTCGAGGCCGCGGTGGAGACGGCGCTCGAGGAGTTCGGCCGGATCGACGTCGTGGTCAACAACGCCGGCAACGGCTCGGTCGGCGCGGTCGAGGAGCTGACGCTGGAGGAGCTGCGCGCGCTGATGGAGGTGATGTTCTTCGGTGCGGTGGCGGTGACCAAGGCGGTGCTGCCGCACCTGCGGGCCCAGGGCAGCGGCACGGTGGTGCAGATCAGCTCGATGGGCGGTCAGTTGTCGATGCCGGGCTTCGGCGCGTATTCCGCGGCGAAGTACGCGTTGGAAGGCCTGTCCGAGGCGCTGGCGGCGGAGGTCGCGCCGTTCGGGGTGCGGGTGCTGATCGTGGAGCCGGGTGCGTTCCGGACGGAGTTCGGCGGCGGCCGGATGCACCGCTCCCGCGCGATCGACGCGTACGCGGTGTCGACGTCGGGCACACGGGACGCGGTCGAGTCGATGGACGGCACCCAGCCGGGCGACCCGGCCAAGGCGGCCGCGGCGATCGTCCGTGCGGTCGGCAGTGCCGACGCGCCGCTGCGCCTCGCGCTGGGAGCGGACGCCGTGGAAGCGATCCGGGCCCAGCACGAGGCGCTCGCGGCGGACCTGGCGGCCTGGGAGGAGGTCAGCCGGTCGACCGCGCTGGATTAGGCCGGGTCCTGCAGCAGGCCGAGGACGTTGCCGTCGGCGTCGGTGAAGGTCGCGACCAGGCGGCCGTTGCCGACGTCCTTCGGTTCGTCCTTGACCTTCGCGCCGGCGGCGGTCACCTCGGCGAGCTTGGCTGCGAGGTCGGTGACGTGCCAGTAGGTCACCGGGCCGGTCATGCCCTGCTGCGCGCCGTTCGGCACGAGGCCGATGTGCTGGCCTTCGGTGTCGTAGCCGACGTAGTAGGGGGCGTCGGCCTGGGGTTCGGTGCCGAGCAGGGCGGTGTAGACGGCTTTGGCGGCGGCGAGGTCGGTGACGGGGTGGAGAACGGTCTTGATCCCCTGGGTGCTCATCGCGGGTGCTCCTGAAGTCGGTGGTGCGGTACGGCGATGACGCTATTCGCGGTCCGCTGACCAGCGCTTCTCGATTCCTGATCGGTTGCGTGCGGTCCCTGGGGGCGTGGCCGGGGTCCCGGCGAAGTCGCGGGTTCAGCCACCTGGCTTCCGCTGCTGCCGTGCAACGGATCCCAGCCCACTCGCCCGCGCCCGCGGGCCGGGTTCAAGGTCGCCTCCGCTTCGGCAGGGCCCGCCTCAACCGCCGCAGGCTGGTGACTTTGCCGGAACCCTGGGGGACGGCGGGCCCGAATGCCGTGAATGACTCATTCCTGGCGCCGGACGCTGGGGGAGACTTCGCTCAGTCGAGCAGGGCGGTGAGGACTCCGTCGAGGAGGCGGACGCGGCGGTCGGCGATGCGGTGGACCTCGTCGTCGTGGGTGGCGACGATCACCGCCGCTCCCTCGGCGGCGCAGCGGCGCAGCAGCCGCAGGACCCGGGGGGTGCTGCCGGCGTCGAGGTGGGCGGTCGGCTCGTCGGTGAGCAGTACCCGGGGCTTCCCGGCCACCGCACGCGCCAGGGCGACCCGTTGCTGCTGCCCGAACGACACCTCGAGGGGGTAGCGGTCGCCGAGCTCGCCGATCCCCAGCTCGTCCAGCAGTTCGGTGACCCGGTCCTGGATCACCGCGGGGGACGGGCGGGGTATGTCGGAGCGCAGCCGCAGGGGCAGGGCGACGTTCTCGGCGATCGTCAGTTCGTTGGCGAGCCCGAGGGCCTGCGGCAGCACGGCGCAGGTGTGCCACGGCGGTGCGCCGCTGATGGGGACGCCGTCGAGGAGCACGCAGCCGGAGTCGGGGGAGTCGAACCCGCACAGCAGTGCCAGCAGTGCGCTCTTGCCCGACCCGGACCGGCCTGACACCGTGACGAGCTCGCCGGCGGCGACGCGGAGTTCGAGTCCGCGCAGCACTTCGATGTCGCCGCTGGGGTGGGCGAAGCTGCGGCGGAGCCCGACGGCTTCCAGCATGGACTCGGTCATGGCTGTGGTTTCCGTTCTTCGACGGCGTCGAGCGTGCCCTTGTGCAGCCGGGCCACGCGCGCGCCGAGGTCGATGAGGCGTTCGTCGTGGGAGGCGACCAGGACCGCGAAGTCCTGGTCCACCAGGTACTGCAGCGTGTCCAGCACGAGGTCGGCCGAGCCCTCGTCGAGCTGGGAGGTCGGTTCGTCGGCGAGGATCACCGTGGAGCGCGCGGCGAGCACGCACCCGAACGCGAGCCGTTGCTGCTGGCCGCCGGAGAGCGCGGAGATCTTCCAGTCGCCGGTGCCGTGCAGGCCGAGCTGCCCGAGGATGTCGCCGGGGTCGCAGTCTGTTCCGGCGGCTTCGGCCGCGGCCCGCAGGTTTTCGGCGACCGAAAGGTAGCCGAGCAGGTTGTCGGACGGGTTTTGGAACACCAGTCCCAGGTGGTGGCGCCGCAGGGCGCGCCGTTCGCGGTGCTTGAGCTTGCGGACGTCGGCGCCCTGGAAGGTCAGGGTGCCGCGCACGGGCTGTTCGAAGAGGCCGAGGACGCGCAGCAGCGTCGACTTGCCGGAGCCCGACGGTCCGGCGAACACGGTCATGCCGCGGGCGGGGACGTCGAAGCTGATGTCGTCGACGCCGGTGACGACGCCGGCCGGGGTCGGGTAGTCGACGCCGATGCCGCGCAGGGAGAAGATCGGTTTGTCAGGCACGGATCAGCTCCGCGGTCCGGGCGGTGCGCACCGAGCGCACCGCGATCCAGCCGGCCATGGCCACCACAAGCACGCCGACGACCAGCACGGTCAGCACGAACGGCAGCGGGTCGGGCAGCTCGGAGCGCGGCGCGAGGAAGGTCGCCGGGTCGAACCGCGGCACCGACAGCCCGGCCACGGAGATACCGCAGACCACGCCGACGACGATCGCCAGCCCGCTGAGCGCGCCCAGTTCCATCAGGTGGCTCGCCAGCAGGGTCCGTGGCCGCATGCCCATCCGCAGCACCAGTGCTCCGGCGAGGGCGTTCTGGCGGCGCCGGACCTCGACCGCGACGAGCAGGGCGAGGATCGCCACGACACCGAGGACCGCGCCGAGGAGCGCCACGAACGAGAACGTCCACGACACGACGAAGAACGGCAGGCTGTCCAGTGCGCTCTCGCGGCTGATCCGGTTGGGGATGAACACGCCCGCGGCGCGCAGGGCGGCGGTCGCGTCGGCCATCGGGGCACCGGTCAGGACGCTCCACTTCGGAATCCGGTCGAGCTGTCCGTGGTCGAGCGCGGTGCGGGAGACGACGTAGCCGGGGGAGGTGCCGATCATCGGGAACACCGGCAGGTCGGCGACGGTGACGGCGTCGCGCAGCCCGTCGGGCAGCTGGGCGGTCTGCTTCGCGGTGTGGCCGACGCGGATCACCGGCGTGCCGTTCGGGTTCGGCTGGGAGATCTGCCGCAGCAGCCCGTCGAGGTCGCCGGCCGGGACGTCGCCGGCGGCGGCGCCCTTGGTGAACGTCGCGGGGTCGACGACCAGCACGACGCCGCCGGTGCCGGTCAGTTCGCCGACGACGGTGCTGTTCTGCGCGAGCGCGGCGGGCATCGCGACGGTGCCCATCCCGATCGGGCTGTCGGTGTCGAGGCGGGCGTTGCCGCCGACGAAGATCGACGACTTCGTGTCGAGCGCGGCTTCCTGGCCGTTGGCGATGCCGATGCCGGTGGCCAGCGTGCCGATGGCGAGGGTGCCGATGACCAGGACGCCGGTCACCGGGGCGCGGGCGCCGGCCAGCCGCCGGATCGCCAGCTGCAGGGCCGGGCGCGACCAGAACCGGGCCCGGTGGGAGGCGTGCAGGGCCAGCCACGCCAGCCGCGCGGTCAGCAGGCCGACGGTGAGCACGACGAACACCGGGTAGGTCAGGGCCAGCGGATCGACCTGGGGTAATGGATTTCCGAGGCGTGAGCCGGTGCTGTAGTGGGCCAGGCGGGTCCAGCCGAGCCAGGCCATGCCGGCCGTCGCCAGCTCCCACGGGAAGTACCCGAGCAACCGCATCCGGTTGCCTTCGCGGCGGATGCGGCCGAGTTCGAACTCCCGGTGCGCCCGCACGGCGACGACCAGGGCCAGCAGCGCGAGCGACAGCACCAGCACGCCCGCGGCGACGACGCCGGCGCGCAGTTCGGCTTCGGGGTCGGGCACGCCGGGTGGGCCGTACACGCCGAGCAGCAGGCGGGCGGCGGCCGCGCCGAGGGCGCCGCCGAGCAGGATCGGGAGCCCGAGTTCGGCGACGGCGAGGCCGCCGAGGGCGCCCGGGCCGCTGCCGCGGGCGGAGAGCAGCCGCAGCTGGGCGTGCCGGCGCTGGTACCACTGGAGGGCGACGGTGCCGAGGCCGGCGCAGCCGACCAGGACGCTGATCAGCGCGAGCGGCAGGATCGAGACGAACACGTTGTCCTGGGCCTGGCGGGCGATCTGCACGGAGCGTTCGAACGTCGGGACGTCGGCGGCGACCAGGTTGCCGAGCCCTTGGGCGGTGAGGTCCGCGCGGACGTCGGCGATGAGGTCGCGAGAGCGTTCCAGCAGGTCTTCGGCCGCGCTGAGCGTGGCCGGGGCCGGTTCGTAGAACGAGATGTGGAAGTACTGGATCTTCGGCAGGCCGATCGCCGCGACCGCGTCGTCGAAGGTCTTGCGGTCGGTGGCGAACACGATGGAGTCGATCGGGTCGTTGGCCAGCCGGTCGACGACGGCGCCGGACTGCTGCGAGCACCACCAGCGCGGCGGCGGGTCGAGCAGGTCGCGGTAGATGCCGGTGACCGGCGGCAGCCCGATGCCCTGGATGCTGGGCTTGGCGCCGACGCCGATGTGCTCGGCGTCGGCCACGACGTTGCCGAGCCACAGCCCGGGCGCGCGGGTGCCCTGCTGCAGCGACAGGTTGTCCAGACCGGCCTGGTCGCGGTAGGCGAGGCGGATCTTGTAGTTCGGGTCGCCGTTGAACTGGGTCCCGGGCAGGACGGTGGTGTACTGGCCGACGACCGGCGCGCCGAAGCCGTGCGCGCCGGCGTGGCGCTGCACCGCGCCGGTGACGGCCGGGATGTCCTTGACCGGGATGTTGCCCTTGCCGAAGACCGGGCCGTAGCTGTCGGGGCAGGTGATCCCGCTCTGGTAGGCGATCGTCGCGCCGCCGGCGGCGGAGGCCTGCAGGACCGCGGCCGTGCCGAGGAAGCAGGCGAGCAGCGAGGTCACCGCCGCGACGATCAGGGTGAGCGGGCTGGAGAGGGCGGCCTTCGGTGCCGCACGCCACGGCTTGGTCACTCTGCGCTGTCCAATCGTCCCCCATTTCACCCGCATGGACGCGCACGCTACCGGCAGATCGCAGGAGATGGCACGTTTTTGTATCCGATTGTTGCTCACAGTCGGTCATCGACCGGCGAACCGGGAAAGAAGCAACGCGTGGCGCCATCCGGCCGGTTTAGTGGTCTGGACCTTGACGCCGATATTGGTCTGGTCCAATCCTGGAGACGTTCTCGCCGTGTTACGCCGCGGCACGGCTCCCGCCGGCACTGGAGCGCAGATGCGTCGACGCAGATCTTTCTCCCGAATGTCCGTTTTGCTGGCCCTGACGGCGATTTCGGCCGGTTCACTGGCCGGCGTGGCCGGGACCGCCCAGGCCGCGACGCCGCTGCCCGCGCACGTCTTCGCGCCCTACTTCGAGGCCTGGACCGGCGAGAGTCCCGCCGCGCTGGCCCAGCAGTCGGGCGCCAAGCACCTCACGATGGCCTTCATCCAGGCCGCCACCAAGGGGTCCTGCACCGTCTACTGGAACGGCGACACCGGGATGCCGATCGCGAACTCGACGTTCGGGCCGGACATCGCCACCATCCGCTCCCGCGGCGGCGACGTCATACCGTCCTTCGGCGGCTACACCGCCGACAACACCGGCACCGAGATCGCGGACAGCTGCACCAGCGTGGACTCGATCGCCGCGGCCTACGAGTCGGTGCTCACCACCTACGACGTCCCCCGGCTCGACATGGACATCGAGGACAACTCGCTCACCAACTCCGCCGGGATCGACCGCCGCAACAAGGCCATCAAGAAGGTCCAGGACCGGGCCGCGGCGTCCGGGCGGTCGCTGCAGATCTCCTACACCCTGCCCACGACCACCCGCGGCCTCGCCGACAGCGGCCTGGCCGTGCTGCGCAACGCCGTCGCCAACGGCACCCGCGTGGACGTGGTCAACATGATGACCTTCGACTACTACGACAACGCCGCCCACCAGATGGCCACCGACACCCAGACCTCGGCGAACGGGCTCGTCTCCCAGCTCGGCGCGCTGTACCCGGGCAAGACGCAGGCGCAGCTGTGGGCGATGGTCGGGATCACCGAGATGATCGGCGTCGACGACTTCGGCCCGGCCGAGACCTTCACGACCGCGGACGCGGCCACCGTCTACAACTGGGCGGTCGCCAAGGGCATCAACGAACTGTCGTTCTGGGCCCTGCAACGCGACAACGGCAGCTGCCCCGGCGGCGCCGCCGCGGACAACTGCTCCGGCATCGCCCAGGACACCTGGTTCTTCAGCCACGCCTTCGCGCCGTTCACCGGCGGCACGACCGTGCCCGGCAACGACTTCTCCCTCGCCGCCACCCCGGCCTCGGCCGCGGTGAACCCGGGTGCCTCGACCTCGGCCACGCTCAGCACCGCCGTCACGTCCGGCTCCGCCCAGCCGGTGACGCTGTCGGTGTCCGGCGCGCCTGCCGGCGTCACCGCGTCGGTCAGCCCCGGCTCGGTCACCGCGGGCGGCAACGCGACCCTCGCGATCGCCACGACGTCGGCCGCCGTCCCCGGCGTGTACCCGCTCACCGTGACCGGCGCCGGGGCCTCCGGCAGCCACAGCGCCACCTTCACCCTCACGGTCAACGGAACCGCGCCGGCCGGCTCGGTCGTCAACGGCGGCTTCGAGACCGGCGCACTGAGCCCGTGGAGCGCCGCGGGCGACGCGATCGTCGCGTCCCCGGCCCACTCCGGCACTCACGCGCTGCAGGTCGTGCCCACCTCCTCGGCCACCGGGGAAGCGGCGCAGAACGTCACGCTCGCGCCGAACCACGCCTACACGCTCAAGGCATGGGTGCAGGGCAGCTACGCCTACCTCGGGGTCCGGGGCGGCGCGAACGCCAGCACGTGGACCTCGAGCAGCGGCTGGACCCAGCTGTCGGTGCCGTTCACGACCGGCGCATCGGGTGCGGTGACGGTGTACGTCCACGGCTGGTACGGCCAAAGTGCCCTCTACGCCGACGACGTCACCCTCGGCTGATCCTTTCGGCGGCGGCCCGGTTGGGCAACGCGGAGGTTGGCCGGGCCGCCCTCGACCGAAAGACTCACGGGAGATCGTTCACCACCCGCGAGGAGATCCGATGCCGCACATCCCGCTCGACCCGCAGCTGCCCGGGATCTCGGCGCTCTTCGCCTACCGGCCGGAGACCGCGGCGCCGCTCGGGCAGCTGGGCCAGGTCCTGCTGCGCGGCCCCAGCACCCTGACGATCGGGGAGCGCGAGCTGATCGCCACGCTCGTCTCGCAGGGCAACGAGTGCCGCTTCTGCACCGGCAGCCACGCCGCGGTGGCGGCCCAGACCATCGAGGGCGGCCGGGCCGTCGTCGACGCCGCGTGCGGCGGAATCGACGACGCCCCGGTGTCGGCGAAGCTCAAGGCACTGCTGCGGATCGCGCTCGCCGTGCGGGAGACCGGCCGCGCGGTCACCGAGGAGCTGGTCGCCGCCGCCCGCGCGGAGGGCGCGACCGACACCGAGCTGCACGACACGGTCCTGATCGCGGCGGCTTTCTGCATGTTCAACCGGTACGTCGACGGCCTGGCCACGGTCGTGCCGGACGACGAGGCCGTGTTCGACCTGATCGGCAAGCGGCTGGTCGAGAACGGCTACGGCCGCTAGGGCACCAGGACGATCCGCCCCAGGCGGGTCCACGCATCACCCGCGTCGCGCAGGGGGACGCGTTCGTAATCGACGGTCAGTGCCCCGGTCATCGCGTGCCGCACCACCGTGAGGAGTGCTTCGCGGCGGCGGCCGGGGTCGAGCTCGTTGTTCGTGTAGCCGTGGATGTGCAGTGACTTGCCGCGCAGCACGGCCGAGGACACCGGGCACTCGTCGCCGGCCGCGCTCCCGAGGTTCACCGCCCGCCCGCCCGGGCGCAGGGCGCGCAGTGCCGCCGCGGCCGGGATCCCGGACACCGGGTCGATGACGAGGTCCACCGGGACTTCGCCGAGGCGGCGCGCCAGCCTTTCGACGTCGTCGTCCTCGGTCAGCCGCACGACGCTGTCCGCGCCGAGCCGCCGGGCCCGCTCCAGCGCGGCGGCCGAGCGCGCGCACGCGACGACGTGCCCGGCCCCGGCCACGCGGGCCAGCTGCACCGCCGACTGGCCGACCACCCCGCCGGCGCCCAGCACCAGCACGGTCTCGCCCGCGACCAGGTTTCCCTTCCCCGTCAAGCACATCCACGCCGCGACAGCCGACAGCCCGAGCGCCGCCACGAGCGCGGGATCCGCCCCCGGCGGCAGGACCACCAGGTCATCCGGGGCGACGACGGCGTGCTCGGCCATGCTGCCGTCCCCGGGGCGCATGCCCGCGGTCGTGGCGAACCAGACCGCGGTCCCGGCCGCCTCGGTCGGCGTCGGGCGCGTCAGCACCCCGACTCCCTGGACCCCCGGCACGTACGGCGTCTCCGGCGCGCCGAAGTAGGACGTGCCGGACGCGCAAAGCAGGTCGAGCGGGGTGATCGGCGCGGCCGTGACACTCACCGCGACCTCACCCGCCCCCGGCTCGGGCACCGGCCGGTCGGCCACCACCGGGGAACCGCCGGCCGCCCGGATCTCCGCCGCGCGCATCGGGCTCAGACGGGCTGGAGGACGAAGTCGTAGCGGGCCTCGAGCCACGGCCCGGCCGACTCGCCACCGTCCGGCGTCGGCCCCGGGTCGCGGGGCTCGAAGGTGACGACCAGCTCCTGCTTGGTGCCGAACACGACGTCGCTGTCGAGGTACTCGGCGCCCTCCTGGAACAGGTGCGTGATCAGCGGCTCGTAGCCGGCCGCGTTGATCAGGAAGTGCACGTGGGCCGGGCGGAAGTGGCTGATGTCCGTGCCGCGGATGAGCTCGCCGACCGGGCCGTCCATCGGGATCGAGTACCCCTTCGGCGCGATGGTGCGCAGGCAGTACGTTCCGTCGGCGCGCGTGGCGTACTTCGCGCGCAGCCGAGCCTCGTCGATGTCCGCGATCTGTGATTCGTACGCGCCTTCTTCGTCGGCCTGCCAGACGTCGAGGACCGCGCCGCCGACGGGGGAGCCGTCGAGGCCGCGGACGGTGCCGGTGACGTAGAGCGGGGTGCCGGGCAGGCCGTCGGACATGTCGCCGCCGAACTCCTTCTCCGGCGAGCCGTCGATGTGGAACGGGCCGAGCACGGTGGCCGGGGTCGCCTTGGCGTCGAAGGCGTGGTTCATCTGCACCACCAGCATGCTCAGGCCGAGCACGTCGGAGGCGAGGATGAACTCCTCCCGCTTTTCGTTGCTGATCTGCCCGGTTTCGGTCAGCCACCGCATGGCGGCCATCCATTCGGTCTCGCTCAGCCGCACTTCGCGGGCGAAGGCGTGCAGGTGCCGGACGAGGGCGGCCATGACCTCCGCCGTCCGCGGGTCGTGCGCGCTCGACCAGCGCTGCGCGGCGAGCTCGGTGATGTTGTCCTCGGTGACGAGCTGCATCGGCGTTCCTCTCAGCGTTGCGGGTCCGGCGGAACCGGCCGGTTGTTCAGGTCGACCGACAGGAAGATGTCGTTCGCGACCGGGTGGCGCAGCTCCTCGGCGAGCTGGCCGATCAGCCCGGCGGTCCGGGCCAGCAGCGCGAACCCGCGCAGCAGTTCCAGCGGCAGCCCGAGATCCGCCAGCGCGGCGCCGCAGACACCGGCGCCGTTGAGCGGCAGCGTCTTCCCGAGCACCTGGGGGTGCACGCGGCCGATGGCGGCGAACAGCTCCAGGTGCGGGCCGCGCAGGCCCTCCTCGTCCGCGATCTGGAACAGCCGCCGGGTGCGCGGGTCGCCGTCCTTGTGCACGTGGTGCCCGAGCCCGGGGACGAACTTCTTCTCCGCACGGCGGTTTTCGACGGTCTTCAGCGCGAGCGCGTCCCAGCCCGCCTCGTCCGTCGGTCGCTCGGTTTGCGTCAGGACGTCGTGCAGGAACCGGCCGCAGTCCTCGGTGACACCGAGGAAGCGCGACCCGCCGCCGAGCAGGCCGGCGGCCAGCGCGCCCTGGACCGAGTCGGGTGCGGACAGGTAGGTCAGCCGCGTCACGATCGCGGTGGGCGTGAAGCCGTGGTCGGCCAGCGCCGCGAGCACCGCTTCGAAGACCCGGGTCTCCCCTGAGGACGGACGTCGCTGCGTCGCGAGCCAGAAGGCCAGCTCGCCGAAGCCGACCGTGCCCATGACGTCCTCGGCGAGGTCTTGGCCGAGCAGGGTGATCTTGTCCTTGGTGGACGATCCGAGCGCGGTCTCGTAGGCGGGGTCAGTCATGCGGGGTCTCCGTGAGCCAGGCGCGCAGTTCGGCGCCGTGTTCGTCGAGCTCCGGCGGCGGCAGCCGGTAGGCAGCCGGGGTCGCGGAGAACCGGATCGGGTGCCGGGTCGTGGGGACGGCGCGGTCGCCGTCGCCGACCTCGACGATCGGGTCGAGGCCGAAGCGCTCGGCCATCGCGAACCCGCCGTCGATGGTGTTGATCGGTCCACACGGGACGCCGACCTTCGTCAGCGCGTCGAACCACTCCACCGCGCCGCGTTCCTTCAGCCGCTCGACCAGGACCGGCCGCAGCTCTTCCCGGTTCTTCGTGCGGTCGGCGTTGCGGGCGAACCGCGGGTCGTCCGGGACCTCGGGCAGGCCGAGGACCTCGCACAGCCGGCGGAACTGCCCGTCGTTGGCCGCGGCGACGATCAGGTCGTGGTCGGCGGTGGGCAGTGGCTCGTAGGGGAAGACGCTGGGGTGGGCGTTGCCCATCCGGTAGGGCACCACCCCGCCCGCCGCGTAGGCCGAGCTGTGGTTGACCAGCCCGGTCAGCGCGGAGGACAGCAGGTTGACCTCGACGTGCTGGCCTTCGCCGGTCGCGTCGCGGTGGCGCAGCGCGGCGAGGATGCCGATCACCGCGTGGTTGCCCGCCATCACGTCGAACACCGAGATCCCGGCCCGGTAGGGCGGTCCGTCCGGGTCGCCGGTCAGGCTCATCAGGCCCGAGATCGCCTGCACCATCAAGTCGTAGCCGGGCACGTGCGCGCCTTCACCCGAGCCGAAGCCGCTGATGGAGGCGTAGACGCTGCCGGGGTTGGCCGTTTTGACGGAGTCGTAGTCGAGGCCGTACTTGGCCAGGCCGCCGGGTTTGAAGTTCTCGATCACCACGTCCGCGCGGGCCGCCAGCTCGCGGGCGACGGCGGCGTCGGCCTCGTCGCGCAGGTCGAGGGCGATCGAGCGCTTCCCGCGGTTCACCCCGAGGTAGTAGGTCGAGACGTCGCCGCGCACCGGCGGCATCCACGTGCGCGTCTCGTCGCCCTGCGGCCCTTCGACCTTGACGACCTCGGCGCCCATGTCCGCGAGCAGCATCGTGGCGTACGGCCCGGCGAGCACCCGGGAGAAGTCCGCGACCAGCAGCCCGGTCAACGGGCCGGCAGCGCTGTGGTCCACCCGGCTCCTCACTTCCTGTCCGTCTGACGGACTCTTGTCCGCAGTTTGCTCCGGAGAGCGGCGACGGTCAAGACACCGCGGGCACAGTCACGTGCGGGACGTCGTGCAGCCGCGCGAAGTCGGCGCTGATCTCCCCGGCGGCCTGCAGCAGCAGCGGCAGGTGGTGCTCCAGGAGGCACTCCACCGACGTCTCGGCGGCGTGGCAGTTGACGTTGACCCCGGCGATCACCCGGCCCGAGCCGTCGCGCAGCGGCGCGGCCACCGAGCGGATGCCCAGCGCGAGCTGCTCGTCGGTGAGCGCCCACCCGCGGGCGCGGACCTCGCGCAGCTCGGCGTCTCGCTCGCCCCGGTCCGGCTGCCAGCGCGGGACGAGCCCGGACCGGGTCGGCTGGGCCAGCACCGCCTCCAGCTCGTCCGGCGGCAATGCGGCCAGCTGCACCTTGCCCAGCGACGTCGGCAAAGCCGGGAAGCGGGTGCCGATCTGCACGCTGAGCCCGACGATCTTCGGCACCGCGACCCGGGCGACGTAGACGATGTCGGAGCCGTCGAGCTGGGCGATCGAGCACGACTCGTTCGTGCGCTCGACCAGGCGCTCCAGGTGCGGCCGGGCGATGTCCCACAACCCCATCGAGTGGACGTAGGCGACGCCGAGGTCGAGCACGCGCGGGGTCAGGGCGTAGCCACGCCCGCCGGCCCGGACGTAGCCGAGCTCCTCCAGGGTCAGCAGGATCCGGCGGGCGGTCGGGCGGGCGAGGCCGGTGGCCGTGGCCACCTCGGCCAGGGTCATCTCCGGCCGCTGCGGCCCGAAGGCCGTGATCACCTCGAGCCCGCGCGCCAGCGCTTCGATGAAGTCGGGACCCGTTCCCTCGCGTGGCATGCGCGACCTCCCTCTGCAGTCCTGCCCGCAGCGTAGCGGCGGCGATCGACGGGGATTGACACCGGCGCGGCACTGGGCAAAGGTGACTTCACCGTTCGAGTGTCCGTAGAGCGGACGAGTGTACGCAACCGGAG
The DNA here is from genome assembly GCF_055565395.1 of Amycolatopsis sp. NPDC028719. NCBI lineage: Bacteria > Bacillati > Actinomycetota > Actinomycetes > Pseudonocardiales > Pseudonocardiaceae > Amycolatopsis > Amycolatopsis sp. NPDC028719. The sequence continues at coordinate 425,245 of NZ_JBVHUL010000002.1, read as the reverse complement.
GCAGTAATGACCGGACCGATCGTCCTGCGCGGCGGCACCGTGCTGACCCTCGACGACGCCCACCGGGTGCTGCCCGGCGAAGACGTCCTGGTCACCGGCGGCGAGATCGCCGCGATCGGGCCCGCGCTGGAGGTCCCGGCGGGCACGACCGAGATCGACGCCACCGGCGGGATCGTCATGCCGGGGATGATCGACACCCACCGGCACATGTGGCAGACGGCGATGCGCGGCTACGGCGCCGACTGGACGCTGACGCAGTACTTCGTCTGGTACTACCTCGAATGGGGCAAGGTGTTCCGCCCCGAGGACATCTACGCGGGCAACCTGCTCGGCGCGTGGGAAGCGCTCGAAGCGGGCGTCACGACCACAGTGGACTGGTCGCACGGCCTGCAGACCACGCAGCACGCCGACGCGGCGGCCGACGCGCTCGAATCCGTGCCCGGCCGGTTCGTGCTGGCCTACGGCAACATCCAGGACGCCCCGGCGACCTGGACGGCCACCCCCGAGTTCCGCGACTTCGTCTCCCGGCGCACGGGCGGCGACCTGGGCTTCCAGCTCGCCTTCGACGTCACCGGCGACCCGGCGTTCCCGGAGAAGCCGGCGTTCGAGGTGGCGCGCGAACTGGGCGTGCCGGTGACCACGCACGCCGGCGTATGGGGCGCGACCGGCGACGACGGCATCAAGCTGATGCACGACCACGGGTTCATGACCCCGGACACGATCTACGTGCACGGCGCGTCCCTCTCCGCGGACTCCTACCACCGGATCGCCGCGACGGGCGGGTCGGTGTCGGTGTCGACGGAGAGCGAGCAGAGCGCGGGCCAGGGCTACCCGCCCACCTGGGCGCTGCGGACATTCGGCATCCCGGTGTCGCTGTCGATGGACACGTCGGTCTGGTGGAGCGGCGACCTGTTCTCGGCGATGCGCACGACGCTGGGCGCGGACCGCTCGCGCGAGCACCTGGAGGCGCACGCGAAGGGCGAGACGGTGACGCACGCGGCGCTGCGGGCGGAGCAGGTGGTGGAGTGGGCCACCCGCGGCGGCGCGGCCGCGCTGGGCCGCCCGGACCTCGGCCGCCTGGAGGTGGGCAAGAAGGCGGACGTGGTGCTGCTGAAGAACGACCACTCACCGGTGTCGTTCCCGCTGCTGAACCCCTACGGCCACGTGGCGTTCCAGGCCCAGCGCGGCGACGTCCACACGGTGCTGGTCGGCGGCCGCATCGTCAAACGCGACGGCCGCCTGGTGGACGTGGACCTCCCGGCGGTCCGGCGGCGGGTGGAGTCGACGGTCGACTACCTGCGTGGGCAGCTGGGCGAGGAGGCGTGGGCGAAGGGGATGAACCCGGACATCCCGGCGGCGAAGGTCCTCGACAACCCGTACACGTACACGGACTACCAGAGCGACACCACGCACGGCGGCTGAGTCACCCACAGGATCCGCGGGCGTCACGCTCCGCACCCGGACCGCTGGGCCGTTCCACGGATTGGCGATCGCACCCGTGTGACCACCGGTGACAGCGCCGGCCCTCGCGGCTCACGGTGGAACCGTGGGAAGTGCGGGCCTGGACGACATCGCCGGGCGGCTGCTGATCCAGTGCCGGCCGCGCCAGGCACTCGTCGCCGCGGAGATCGCGCGGACGTGGGACGCCGGCCTCGTGCTCACCGGCGGAGACCTCGAGCGAACCGTCCGAGCCTTGCGCGACCGCGGGTTCACCGGCCCGCTCCTGTGCGACGCCGACCGGTATTCGGGGAGCAAGCGCGTCGGCGCCGGCCGGGGGACGCACCCGGCGTGGCTCGGCCGGCAGGCCGCGCTCGGGTTGCTCCCGCTCACCGATTCCGGGTACGTCGCCCTCTACGACATCCGCGGACTGCGCACGATCCTCCGGGCGGCGGCGCATCGTCGATCTCCGGTGGTGGCGGTACTGCCCCTGGCCGCACGCTGGTTCGCCACGAACGCCGCGTGCGGTGCCCTGATCCGCGAGATCAACGCGCGCGGGGTTCCGGTCGCGATCGCGGTCGAGCACCGCGACGACCCGTTCGGGATCCAGTACCTGGTCCGGCGGTTCCTCCGCCTGCTGGCTGCGGTCACGGTGCCGGTGATCCTCCTGAGGTCCGACATCGCCGCCGTGGGCGCGCTGTGCCACGGAGCGCACGCGGGCGCGGCCGGCACGACCAGCGCACTGCGCCACACCTATCCCCACCAGCTGCGCGGACGGCCGCCCCGTCCCGGGATCTCGGCGTTCGTCACCCCGCTGCTGGCCTACCACCGCCTCGAAACGCTCGGCCGGGTCTTCGCGGGAACTCCTGACCTGGCGCAGCTGTGGCCGTGCGCCTGCCCGGTGTGCGAGGGGCGGACCCCGGCGGGTCTCGGCTCGGCCGAGGAAGTGTCCCGGCACTCGGTGCACGAACTGCTCGCGTTGCACGCCGACCTGCGGCGCGCCCGTACCCGGGCAGCGATGATCAGCGCGTGGCACGAGCACTGCAGCCACGCGCTCGGCGTGCACGACCAGGTCGCCGAGGAGGTGCCGGGGTGGCGGGCGCCGGCCGGGGTGCGCGGCTGGGTCAAGGTCACCGACGACCCGCTTCCCGCCCGCGGCGGCATTCCCGCCCAGGAACCGAGGCGATCGCCGGAGCACGTGGTGGCGCGCGAACCGTGACGCGGTACCGTGCGGTCGTGGTCCAGGTCTTCATCCAGCCCGCCTACGGCACCGCGGACGCCCGCCGGTACGGGGCCGAGTCGCTGGAGAAGACCGTCGCCTACCGGGCCTACGCCGACCTTCTCGATCCGGCCGACCTCGCCCGCCTGGACGCGCTGCACCCCGGCGGGCGGGCGCGGTTCTGGGGCGCCAAGGACAAGTACGACCGCCGGATGGACACCGTGCGCACCGGGGACGTCGTGCTGTTCACCGGCCGCAAGCACGTCCAAGCCGCCGCCGAAGTGGGGCACGGCTTCCGGAACCCCGCCTTCGCTCGTCGGCTGTGGACCCCCGACCCGGGGAAGTGCCTGTTCAGCAACGTCTACAGCCTGCGTCGCTACCGGACTGTCGGGCTGCCCTACGAAGCGCTCTGGGCGTTGCCGGGCTTCACCGAAGGCGACAACTTCATGGGCCTGCGCTTCCTGGACGACGCGAAGTCGGCCGCGGTCGTGGGGTTGCTCAAGCCGGCTTGAGCCCGGCCGGGCGGGCGAAGGGGTAGCCGGGCAGGCGGACGCGGCGCGCCCGGCGGTCGCTCAGCTCGACGTTCACCCCGGCGCACCACAGCCCGGCCAGTGCCGGGTGAACGTCCGAAGACGACACAGCGGACACCGCGGGCACCCCGGTCAGCTCCGGGCGCGCCGCGATCGCGGCCGAGAACTCACCGCCGAAGTCGACGACGACGGCCGCCCGGCCGCCGGTGGCGGCGAGCAGCGCCGACGCGTCCGGGGGTGCGGTGAGGTGTTTGGCCCACAGCCGGGTGTCGAGCGGCCGCCCGGCGGGCAGGATGCCCGCCGGAGTGGCGATCGGCACGGCGGGCGGGGCGAAGGTGACCTCGTCGAGTGCGGCGGTGAGGGTGCCCCGGTCGAGGGCTTCGGCCAGGCGCGCGCCGTCGGCGAAGGACAGGGCCCCGGCGGCGACGGCGGCGCTCAGGTGCCCGGTGCCGTCGCCGGTGACGACGTCCGGCGCCGCGCCGCGGGTGGTGAACTCCGCGAGCAGAGCGTGCTGCCCGGCGAACGCCGCCGGGCCGAAGGCGAAGACCACCCGGACCGGACGCGTCCGGTCGACGACTCCGGCATGCCCGGTGCCGGCGCGCAACCCGGTCACGGCTTCGGCGACATCCCCGGCGACGACGGCGAAGCGGTGAGGGAACCGTTCGCGGCCACGGTCCAAGGTGGCCGCGACGCCCGCGAGGTCGACGCCGTCGGCGGCGGTGAGGTGCTCGGCCAGCCGCCGCCGCGCTTCGGCGAGTGCGCCGGGGGTCGCCGCGGACACGGCGAGCACCTGCCGCCCGCCGGGCACGGGACCCGCCGGCGGCGCGGCGATGCCCGTCGACGCTACCGCGGGCTCCGGCGGTGCCGCCGCACTCACCGGCTCGCCGGCCGGTACCGCAGCGGGCGTGGTCTCCGGCGCCGAGGTCGCGGAGGCACGCGCGGGCTCCACCGCGTCGGTGGGGGCGAGACCGACCGGCGCGACGTTCGCCAGCAACGCCACCTGGGCCCGCACCGTCGTGTGCCGCAGCAGGTCGCCGATCGTCGGGGCCGTCGCGAACCGGGCCCGGAGGTTCGCCTGCAGCTTCACCAGGATCAGCGAATGCCCGCCGACGTCGAAGAAGTTGTCGTCCATCGCGAACGTGTCGTGCTCGAGCAGCTCCGCCCACGCCGCCCGCACCAGGTCCACAGTGGAGTCCGCCGGTGCGACGACCGCGGGCACCACCGGAGCGGGCGCGACGGCGGGAACCGCCGCATCGACCTCGGGCAGCCGCCGCCGGTCGATCTTCCCGTTCGGCGTCAGCGGCATCCGGTCCAAGGGCACCAGGTACCGGGGCACCGCGAACGCCGGCAGCACCTCCCGCGCGTGCCGCCGCAGCTCTTCCACCGTGCCGCCCGGGCCGAACACCACGTACGCCGCGATCTCCTTCTCCCCACGGCTGTTCAGGCACACCCGGACGAACGCCGCCTCCACCGACGCGTGCGCCGCGAGCGCCGACTCGACCTCGCCGAGCTCGACGCGCTGGCTGCGGATCTTCACCTGGTTGTCGTTGCGGCCGATGAACTCCAGCCGCCCGTCCGGCAGCCACCGCACCCGGTCGCCCGTGCGGTACAGGCGAGCGCCCGGCACGCCGGAGTACGGGTCCGGGATGAAGCGCCGCGCCGTCTCGCGGGGATTGCCCAGGTAGCCGCGGGTGACGCCGGTGCCGCCCAGCAGCAGCTCACCCGGCACCCCGCGGGGCGCCCGGCGCATCGTGGCGTGGTCGAACACGACGTGGCCGTCGGTCTCCGGGACGACCGAGCCGATCGACAGCGTGCGCGTGTGCTCCTCGATCGCCGTGACCGGCGTCCACGTCGAGGTGAACGAGTTCTCCGTGGGCCCGTAGCTGTGCAGCAGGGTCCCGGGCGCGCACCAGCGCAGCGCCTTCTCCATGTGCGGCACCGAGATGATCTCGCCTCCGAAGTACACCCGGCGCAGGCCGGGGAACAGGTCGGGCACGTCCTCGATCAGCCGGTTCAGCAGCGGCGTCGACACGATCAGCGTGGTGATCCCGCGCTCGCGGAACGCCGTCCGCAGCTCCGGCGGGCTCAGCGTCAGCTCCTTGTCGAAGATCACCAGCTCGGCGCCGTGGGTGAGCGCGCCCCAGACCTCGTAGGTCGCGCCGTCGAAGTTCAGCGGCGAGAGCTGGGAGACGACGTCGGTGTGGTGCAGCGGCACGAAGTCGGGCCGGTCCAGCAGCCGGACGAACCCCGAGTGGGGCCACACGACACCCTTGGGCCGGCCCGTCGAGCCGGACGTGTAGAGCACGTTGAACACCGACGCCGGGTCGATCGCCACCGCCGGCGGGGTGGCCGGGTGGCGGGCGGCCTCGGCGAGCGCTTCGTCGACGAGGTAGATCGGGCACTTGGGCAGCCGCACCCGCTCGACGAACCCGGGCGCGCCGATCACCAGCCGCGGGCGGGCGTCGTCGATCACCATCTGCAGCTGCGCGTCGGGGTAGGCCGGGTCGAGCGGCACGTAGGCCGCGCCCGCCATCAGCGTGCCCAGCCAGAACACCACCGACGTCGGCCCCGGTGGCAGCAGCAGCGCCACCAGCGACTCGGCGCCGGCCCCTTCGGCGCGCAGCCAGTTCGCGACCGACGCCGCGCGCCCGACGAGCTCGGCGTAGGTGAGCACCTCGTCGTGGTAGCGCACGGCCACCGCGTCCGGTCGCAGCTGCGCGTGCCGGCGCACCAGGTCGGGCAGCAGAACGCGGTTGACCGGCTCGCGTTCGGTCTCCGGACGGGCCGGCACGAAGGGGTCGCACGCGGCGACGAGCGAGCCGCAGCTCGCGGCCGGGTCGGCGACGGCGTCGGTGAGGAGCTTGACCAGCTGGGCGAGCAGCAGTTCGGCGGTGCTGCCGCGGTACACGAGCGTGTCGTGGTCGACGCGCACCCGCAGGTGCGCCTCGCCTTCCAGCGCCGCCAGCGACAGGTCGTACTTGCCGGCGGCGGTCTCGTGTTCGACGACCCGGACGGTCGTGTCCCCGGCGGTCCAGGTCTGCTCCTGCTCCGGGAAGTACATGAAGACGCTGTTGTCGATGAGGGCCGCGCCGCCGTCACGCCGGATCTCGCGCAGCCGCGCCGAGGGCACGGCCGAGTGCTCGAGCGAGTCGAGCACCTGGTCGCGGACGCGGTCGACGAGTGTGGTGAAGGATTCGGCGAAGCCGAGGCTGCTGCGCACCGGGAGAACCCGGGCCAGCAGGTCGACGCGGTCCTCGTTCTCCCCGGTGCGCGAGGCGAACAGCATGCCCGTGGTGCCGTCGCCGGTGGCGCTCCACGCGTGCAGCAGGGTCAGCCACGCGCTCAGCACGACCACCGCGGGCGACGCCAGCCGCTCGCGGGCCACCGCGCGGACACGGTCGAGGACCTCGCCGGACAGCACGTGCTCGTGGAAGCCGGCCACCCCCGGCACCGAGCCGGGCCGGTTCAGGTCCGCGATCGGGGCCAGCGACGGCGGCTGGTCGGCGAGCAGGCCCGCCCAGTACGACGTGAGCTCATCCGGTGATACGTCCACAGTGGACGGCTCGGTGGGCAGCGGCGCGTCCCACGGCGCGTTCCCGGCCGTCCGCGACGCGTAGGCGTGCGCGAGGTCGCGCAGCAGGATGCCCTGCGACCAGCCGTCGGACACGATGTGGTGCACGGCCAGCACGAACAGCGCACCGTCGTCGGCGGTCAGCAGCGTGCCCCGCACGAGCGGCTCGGAGGTGAGGTCGAACGGCTGCGACGCGACCGCGGCGGCCCACTCCAGGGCCGCGGCACGGTCGTAGCGGCCCGGCCGCCGGTGCTCGGCGAACGGCACCGGCGGCCGCTCGTGCACCACCTGCACGAGCTCGCCGCCCTCGGCGTGGAAGGCACTGCGCAGGTTGGGGTGCCGCTCGACGACGTCGCCGAGCGCGGCCCGCAGCGCCCCGACGTCGACGCCGGGGGTGAACTCCAGGTCGAGCGGGATGGTGAACCGGGCGGACTCCGGCTCCCGCTGCATGGCCAGCCACACCTCGGTCTGTTCCGCCGTCGCCGGCCTGCGCGCCTCGATCACGGTGCTCCCCTCGAGAATCAGTTGCCGGCCTGGCGCCGCACGACGAAGTCGGCGATCGTGCTGATGGACCGGAAGTTCACCGGCGTGAAGTCGGTGTCGGAGATGGCCACGCCGAACTGCTGCTCGCAGCGGGCGCGCAGTTCGATGAACCCGAGCGAGTCGAGCCCGAGGGTTTCCTGCAGGCTGTCTTCGGCGTGGATGCCGTCGGCCGGGACGTCGACGTACAGGTCGGCGACCAGGATCTCGCGCAGCGTGTTCTCCAGGCTGGTCTTCGGCGACATGGGCGCTTGCCTCACTCTCGGGTTCCCGCGGGCAGGGGCGTGCCCGCGTGCTTCCCGGCCCGGTGCACGAGCCGGTCGGTGGCCGGGGTCGGGATGCCGCGGCGGGCCCCGGCGGCGCGGATCGGGCCGGCGATCGCGGCGAGCTCACCGGCCACGCCGCGTTCGGCGTCCCGCTGCAGCGACGTGCGGGTCCGGCCGGGTGCGCGGGTGAGCGCGCGCAGCACGCGGCCGCGGTCCAGGCGGGCGCCTTCGGCCCGGCCGACCGCGCAGGCCTCGTCCGCGCAGGCGAGCATCAGCCGGCTCAGCTCGTCGTCGGCGCGGACCCGCTCGAGCGGACCGGCGGCGCACGTCGTGGCGAGGGCCAGCGGGGCGAGCAGCGCGAGCTTGCGCCACAGGACGTCGGCCGCGGTTCCGCCGTCGGTGCAGCCGATCCCGGCCGCGGTCAGGGCCGCCGAGACGACCGCGGGCGGCCCGGCCAGGTCGATCTCGGTGAACAGGGACTCCAGCCGGACCTCGCCGGCCGCGGTCCGGGCGGCCTCGATCCGGATCGCGGCCGCGACCACCCGGTCGCCGAAGCGCGCCCGCAGCGGCGGCAGGTGCCCGAGCCCGTTGAGCAGCGGGACGACGACGCCGGGTTCGGCCGTCACGCTCGTCAGGGCGCCGGCCAGGTCGGGGTGCTTGACGCAGATCCACAGCACGTCGACCGGCTCGGCCAGGGTGGCGGCGGCCGGGACCGCGGCGGTGAAGCTCTCGCGGATCCCGTGGTGCACCGTCACGGTGCCGGGGTAGCGGGGGAGAGCGGCGGCCCGCAGCAGGAGCGTCACGGTCTCTCCGCCGCGCGCGAGGGCGGCGGAGAGGGCGAGCCCGACCCCGCCGCCGCCGAGGATCGCGTGCCGGCTCATGCGGACCGGCGGACCGAGCGCGGGGCGATGTCGCGCCACGTGTCGGCGACGTGGTCGAGGCAGGCTTCCTCGGTGCCGGTGAACCCGGTCGCGTGCCAGCCCGGCGGCACCGCGATCCCGGCCGGCCAGACCGAGTACTGCTCTTCGTCGTTCACCACGGCGACATGCGTCGCACCGTCGTCTTCCGGCACTTTCGCCCCCACTCCGCACCGCCTGCCGCAGCTATCGAAATCGACGGTAGCGAGTCCCGGACACCCGCCCTTCTCCATTTCTGCGCATTCGCGGAAGATGATCCGGCGTGTCGGAAAACCTATTCCAAAATGCTGTGATCTGAGCCACAAAGCGTTTTGGTTGCCGTGCGCGGTGGCGGGCTGCCACTTTGAGAACCAGGGGCAATCGCCGTCGAGATTCGCGTGGGGGGTCCTTCGTGGCAGGGTCGGAAGACGGAGACGGCGACCGTGAGGTGCGGACGCTCAATCCGGCGCAATCGAATCCGCGGCTTCGGTACGAATTCGACCGCGGCAGCGGCTACGAGACCGAGATCAGGCTGACCGCCGCCCTCTCGGCGCTCATCCCCGAGGACGAACTGCTGCACTCCGATCACCGGTTCTTCCAGATCGTGCACCTGCTGACCGAGTACTGCTGGGTCGCCGTGCACCACAGCCTGTGCGACCTGACCGCCGCCCTCGGCCGCGGCGACGCGATCGCCGCCGGACGGTTGCTCGTGCGGTGCGCCGACACCGCGTCGCTCACCGTCGGATGCCTGCGCGTCATGGCGAACTCCCTCACCCAGGTCTCGTTCCTGCGCATGCGGGACGACCTCGCCGGCGCGGCCTCCGGGCTCGCCTCGCCCGGCTCGCGCAACGTCCGCCGTGCCGCGCACGCCGTGTGGGCCGCCTTCGAGGCCGCCACCGCCGACGCCGGCGTGACCCCGGCCGACCTGGTCGCGGCGACGCACCCGGACTCCGGCGCCGCTGGGCGCGTCGCGCAGCTCGCCGACGTCATGATCGGCCTGCAGCGCTTCGACACCCAGGTCCTCGAATGGAAGCAGGTCCACCTCAACCTCGTCTGGCAGATGCTCGGGGGCCAGCCCCGCGCCGCCGACGAACAGGAAGAGGACGCCGGCCGCCCCCGGAGCATGCGCGGCAAGTCCATCTCCGACCTGGAGCGGCTCGCCGTGCGCCCGCTGTTCCCCAAGCTGTGGTTGCAGAACACCGCGGTCTACCGCGCGATGAGCGCGGCGATCCCTGACGAAGAGGCGGCATGACGCAGGAAACGGACCACCCCACCACGACCGCCGGACCGCCGCTCACGGTCCTGCCGACGCCGCGGACGACGCTGCGCGAGGTCCCGTTCGGCGAGGTCCGCGCGATCCTCGCCGGCGAGCCCGCCGCGGACCGGTGGGCGTGGGCGCCCGGCTATCCCTTCGACGGCACCGTCGGCGGCGCGAAGCTGGTGCTGCGGATGGTCACCGCGGACGCCTACCGGCCGGGATTCGGCCTCTACCAGATCGTCGACCGTGCGTCCGGGCTCGCGGTCGGTGACGTCGGCTTCCACTCCGCGCCCGACGCCGAGGGCACCGCCGAGATCGGCTACGGCCTGATCGAGCCGTTCCGGGGCCGCGGCCTGGCGACCGAGGCCGTCGAAGCGCTGCTCGGCTGGACGTTCCGCCAGCCCGGCGTCACCACGGTGCGCGCCGAGACCGACGAGGACCACCTGCCGTCGCGGCGGGTGCTGGAGAAGACCGGGTTCACGCTGCTCGGCACGGACGGCGAGACGCGCGAGTACGCGAGACGACGGGAGCCGACGTTACTGATGCGACCAAAAGCAGGCCGGCCGTCGAGCGGTACGTGCCATTGCCACGAAAGCCATCCGGCCGTGACTGTGGTCGGATCAGTAACGAACGGCACAGTATGATCAAGGTGGCGGTGTTCGAATCGGCCGACGCGTCCGCGCTGCCGGACCTGCTCGACGCGGCGGCCGACTGGTGCGAGCTGGTCGTGGTCAACGCGGGTCCGCAGCCGTGGACCACCGACGAGCGCGAAGGCCTCGCCGAACTGGCCGAGGTCGTCGACGCGGCCGGGGCGGACCCGGACACCGTCGCCGCGCGGCTGGCCGGCCTCGGCGTCGACGGCGTGGTGACCGTCGAGGACGAGTGGATTCCGCTCGTCGCCGCGGTCGCCGCCCGGCTGGGCCTGCCGTACCACGACGAAGAGACCGCCGAAGCGGTGACGCGCAAGGACGTCCAGCGCGCGCGGCTCGCCGGCACCGGGCTCGCCGTGCGCGCCGCGCCTTTCACCGACGATGCCGGGCTCGTCGCTGCGATCGCCGCCGTCGGCTTCCCCGCGGTGCTGAAACCGGTGCGCGGCAACGGAAGCTTCAACATCTTCCCCGTCGACGACGAACCCGCGCTGCGGGCCGCGCTGGCCGGGGCGAGGACCTCCGCGGGACCCCGGACGGGGGCCGCGCCGACGTGGCTGCTGGAGGAGCGGCTGATCGGCGTCCCCCACGACGAGCAGGACTGGCTCGGCGACCACTTCTCGGTCGAGATGGCCTCCCTGGGCGAAGGCGAGCACTGGGCGTTCTGGCTCTCGGACCGGTTCCCGCTGCTCCCGCCGCTGCGCGACAGCGGGATGACCGGGCCGTCGCTGCTGTCGTGGGAGACGCAGCAGCTCGCGATCGAGCGCGCCGGGCGGATCCTGACCACGCTGGGCGTCACCAGCGGCCTCGCGCACATGGAGTTCAAGCTGACCGCCACCGGCCCACGGCTGATCGAGGTCAACGGCAGGCTCGGCGGGTTCCTGTCGTCGATCGTGCCGCGCGTGAGCGACCTGAACCCGGTGCGCCTCGCGCTGGAGGTGGCCGCCGGCAAGGCCGCGCGCCGCCCGGTGGTCACTTCCGGCTACGCGGCCTGCATCTTCACCCAGTTCCCGCCCGCCGCCCGCCGGCTCACCGCGCTCGCCGATCCGGCCGAGCTGCTGCGGGTGCCCGGGGTGTGGCGGGTCGATCCCCGCGCGGCGGTCGGCGACGCGCTCGACTACCGCACCGGCCTGCACGGGCGGCTGCAGAACGTGTGGATCGAGGGCGGCACCCCGGCCGCGTTCCGCGACACCTGGGTCGCCGCGTCCGCGGCCATCGCCGCCGGCAACCGGTTCGAGTGAGGGAGCGACGATGACGGACGGCGTTCCCGTGCTGTGCTTCCCGCCCGCGGGGGCGGGCCCGAGCTTCTTCCAGGCCTGGCCGGAGGCGGCACCCGCGCTGCGGTTCGCCGCCGTCGACCTGCCCGGCAAGGAACGGCGCTTCGCCGAACCGCCGGCGACCACCATGGCCGGACTGCTCGACGCGATCGCCGGCGACGTCCTGCGCGAAGCCGGCGCCGCCGGGCGGGTCGGCGTGTTCGGCCACTCCTTCGGCGCACGGGTCGCCTACGAGGTGGCCCGGCTGGTCGCCCGCGAGCGGCCGGACACGGACCTGACGGTGTTCGTCAGCGGCGCCGCCCGGCCCGGCGTCCGGCGGTCGGCGCCGATCGCCGGGCTCCCCGACGACGAGTTCGCCGTCGCCGTCGCCGAGCTGGCCGGCTACCGCCACCCGGCCCTGGCCGACCCGGACCTGCGGGAGCTGCTCTTGCCGGCGCTGCGCGCGGACATCGCGGTCGACGAGACCTACGAGCCCGGGTACGCCGAGCCGGCCGCGTTCCCGATCGTGTCGGTCCGCGGCGCCGACGACGAACTGGTGTCCGCGGCGGCCGCCGCCCGCTGGGCCGAAGTGACGTCGGCGGGGTGGCGGGCCGAGGAACTCCCCGGCGGCCACATGTACCTGGTCGAGCAGTGGCAGCCGCTGGTCGCGCTGATGGAGCGCGCGCTGGCGGGCGAAGACGCGCGGCCGTGAGCCGCTGAGACGGGTGGGAGGAGAAGCCGTGCCGAACGTTCTGCGCCCGGTGCCCGCCGGGCTCGGCGACGGGACCGTGCGCGCCCGCGCCGTCGCCCTGGGCGCCGCTCTGCGGTTCGAGCCCGTTCCGCGCCCGGCCGCGGAGGCCGCGCGATGGCGGGAGCGCGAACTGGCCCGCGGGACCGCCGGGCTCGTCGTGCTGGCGTACGCCGACGGCGTCCGCGAACTGGTCGCGACCGGGCCGGGTGCCGAGGGCCTGGCCCGCGCGGTGCTGGAAAGCCCGCCGGCCGGAGATCTGCCGGCACACCTGGCCGGACCTTCGGAACAGTCCACTGTGGACCTCGGTCCGGCCGGGCCCGCCGACGTGCTCGCCGCGCTCGGCCTGGTGCTCAGCCGGTACACGCGCAGTGCGTCGCAGGTCTTCGGTGCCACGCTCGTCACGGTCGACGAGGACCAGCCGGTCGGGGTGTTCCGCAAGCAGGTCGCGACCGGCGCCGTACCCGAGGTCCTCACCGTGGGCCACGCGCTGACCGTGCGGGTCGTCGACGGCCGCGCGACCGCCCGCTTCGCGGCGGACGCCGTCGCCGGGTGGGCCGCGGTCCAGCTCGGACGGCAGCTCGCCGCGGTGCTCGCGGAGCTGCGGACCGGCGATCCCGACCGGCCGCTGGCCGACATCGCCCTCGACGCGGGGCCCGAACCGCGGCCGGCGACCGCCGGCCGTCCCCGCACCATCACCGAAGTCTTCGCCGAGCAGGCCGCCCGGCGCGGTCCGGCTCCGGCGGTGTCCGGCGACGACCGCTCCTTCACCTATGCCGAACTCGCCGCGCGAGCCGAACGCTTCGCCGCCGGCCTGCGGTCCCGGGGGATCCGGCCCGGCGACCGGGTCGGGATCGTGCACGAACGCGGCGCCGAACTCGTCGCGCTGCTGCTCGGCGTGCTGCGGGCCGGGGCGGTGTACGTCCCCCTCGACCCCGCCTACCCCCGCCGGCGGCTGACCTACATCACCGAAGACGCGGGGCTCGCGCTGGTGGTCACCGACGAGATCGCGGCCGAGCTGCCGGCCGACGGCGAGGTACCGGCCGGGCTCGCCGGCCCCGACGACCCCGCCTACGTCATCTACACCTCCGGCTCGACCGGGCGCCCCAAGGGCGTCGTCGTGCCGCACCGCAACGTCGTCGACCTCGTTTCCGGCACCGCGGAAGACTTCGGGTTCGGGGACACCGACGTCTGGACGTGGTTCCACTCGGTCGCCTTCGACTTCTCGGTCTGGGAGATCTGGGGACCCCTGCTCACCGGCGGCCGGGTCGTCGTCGTGCCGGAGTGGACGCGCCGCTCCCCGGACGAGTTCGCCGCGCTGCTGCGCGATGAGGGCGTCACCGTCCTCAACCAGACACCGTCGAGCTTCACGCAGGTGATCGAGACGCAGCGGCGGCGGTTCGACGACCTCCCGCTGCGGCTGGTCGTCTTCGGCGGGGAGCCACTGGACACCTTCGCGCTGCTGCCGTGGTTCGATCGCTATCCGGAGACGCGGTGCCGGCTGGTGAACATGTTCGGCATCACCGAGACCACCGTGCACGTGACCTCCCAGACAGTGACCCGCGCGGACGCGCTGGCCGGGTCCCGGTCGGTGGGCCGGGCGATCCCCGGCTGGGAGGTCCACGTCGTCGACACCCGCGGCCGCCGGCTGCCGCCGGGCGTGCCCGGGGAGATCGCGGTCGGCGGCGCCGGGCTCGCGCACGGCTACTTCGGCCGCCCCGGCCTCACCGCGCAGCGGTTCGTCACCGACCGCGTGACCGGACGCCGGCGCTACCTCAGCGGCGACCTCGGCCGGCTGCTGCCCGACGGCCGCCTCGAGCACCTCGGCCGGCTCGACAGCCAGGTCAAGCTGCGCGGCTACCGCATCGAGCTCGACGAGATCCGCAAGGTCCTGCTGGCCGGCCCCGGCGTCGTCGCGGCCGCGGTCGTGCTCGCCGCGCCGGGCACCGCCGAAGCCCGCCTCGACGCCTACGTCGTCACCGGCGGCCCGGACGACGAGGCCGACCTGGCCGGTCTGCGCGCCCGCGCGGCCGCCGTGCTGCCCGCGTACATGGTCCCCTCGACGTTCACCGTCGTGCCCGCGCTTCCCTTGACGGTCAACGGAAAGCTCGACGAGGCCGCCCTGCCCGAGCCGGCGCTCGGCGGCGCCCCGGTCGCGGAAGCCACCGGGGACGCCGGCGTCGTGCTCGCCGCGTGGCGCTCGGTGCTGGGGCCCGCGATCGGGCCGGACGACCACTTCTTCGACAGCGGCGGCAACTCGCTGCTGGCCGCCAAGACCCTCGCCGCGCTGCGCGACGCCGGCCTCACGGTCGGGATCCGCGACCTCTACGGCCATCCCACCCCGCGCCTGCTCGCCGCCCACCTCGCCGGACCACCCGCACAGAAGGAAGCCCAGCCGTGACCACACCGCACCCGCAGCCCGACCTCGCCGCCCTGGTCCGCCGGACCTGGGCCCGCGTGCTGGGCCACGACCGGTTCACCGACGACGACTACTACTTCTCCGTCGGCGGCAACTCCCTCGGCGCGACCCGGATCATGGCGGCGCTCGGCCGGGAACTCGGCACCCGGCTGCCGGTCCGGATGCTGTTCGACCACCAGACGGTCACCGCGCTGGCCGCCGCGGTCACCGCCCGGCTCGAGGCGAACGCGGCGTGAAAGGCCTGCGCCGGATCGCCGCCCTGCCCCCGGCCGCCCGGCTGCTGATCTTCACCAACGGGATCAGCGCCCTCGGCGCGGGCATGGTGATGCCGTTCCTCTGGATCTACCTCACCGAGGTGCGGCACCTGCCCACCTGGGTGCCCGCGGCGACCCTGGCGGTGCAGGCGTTCGCCGCGGTGTTCGGCGGCCTGGTCTACGGTGCGCTGCTGGACCGGCTGCCCTACAACGTCGTCGTGCCGCTGGCCAACGTCAACGCCGGCGTCGGCACGCTGCTGTTCGCCTTCGCCGGGCAGGCCTGGATCGCCGTCGCCGCCGCGATCGTGTTCGGCTTCGGCATCAGCGGGGTCGGTACCGCCGTGCGCGCGGCCTACGGCGCGACCACCGGTCCCGCGCAGCGCGAAACCGCGTACTCGGCGGACTACGGCGTCCTCAACGTCGCGATGGGGATCGGCGTCATCCTCGGCGGGGTGTTCGCCGCGCTGGCCTTCCTCAGCCCGGTCGGCCGGTACTTCCTGATGTACTCGATCGACGCGGCGACGTTCTTCGTGATGGCCGTGGCGACCGTGCGGGCCCTGCCGAACCGGGTGCACCACACCGAAAGCGGCGCCGGTGCCGTCCGCGGCACCTACCGGGCCGTGCTGCGCTCGCCGAGCCTGCTCGCCCTGCTGGCCGTGCTGCTGCTGTCCGCGCTGGTGTCCTTCGGCCAGTTCCGCGCCGGGCTGCCGGGCTACCTGACCCAGACCGGCGCCATCACCGCGAGCGGGCTGTCGTTCGCCTTCGCCGTCAACATCATCCTCTGCGCGGTGGTGCAGTTCGTGGTGATGCCGCACCTGGAGCGGTTCTCGCGGACGCTGCTGGTGGGGGCCAGCGGCGTGATGTTCGCGGCGTGCTGGGTGTTCGTGCTGCTGGCCGGCGGCCACACCGGCATGACGGCGCTGGCGCTCGCGACGGTCGCGGTGATCCTGCTGTCGATCGGGGAGTCCCTGGTCGTCCCGCTGCTGACGACGTTGCTGAACAACGCCGTCGGCGAGGACCTGCGCGGCCGGGCCAACGCGCTGTTCTCGATCACGCTCTCGACCAGCGCCGTCATCGGCCCGGCGCTGGCCGGGGCGCTGCTGCCGTTCGGGTCCGGCGCCGCGTTCGTCGGCGTGATGATCACCTTGAGCGTCGTCGCGACGCTGCTGGTGCTGGGCCTGCGCCGGTCGCTGCCCGCCACCGGGGCCGAGCCGGCGACCGTCGACGAAGTGGAGGCCGTGGCATGAGCGAAGGATCCGACGCGATCGCGATCGTCGGCATGGGCTGCCGGTACGCCGGGGCCGCGAGCGCCGCGCAGTTCTGGGACAACCTGCGGGCCGGGCGCGACCGCTTCACCCGCGGCGGCCCGGTGCCGCCCGGCGACGGCCCGCGCGACATCCCGGCGTGGGGCTTCATCCCCGACCGCAACCACTACGACGCCGGGCTGGTCGGCTACACGAGCGAGACGGCCGAGCGCGACCCCCAGCACGGGATGCTCTACGAGGCGCTGTGGGCCGCGGCCGAGGACGCCGGCGTGCGGCTGTCGGACATCGGCCCGTCGACCGCGGTCTACGCCGGGGTGGCCCGCACCAAGCACGTCGAACGCGGCACCTTCGAGTCCACTGTGGACCGGGACGCCACGTTCGCCGGCCCGCACTTCTCCTACTTCCACGACCTGCGCGCCGAAAGCATCATGGTCGACGCCTCGTGCGCGACCGGCCTGGTCGTGGTGCACCTGGCCTGCCAGAGCCTGCGGCTGGGCGCGTGCGACTACGCCCTCGCGGGCGGGGTCGCGGTGATGGACACCGATGGCACCTACGAGTACACGCCCAACGGCATCTACTCCAGCGAAGGCGTCTGCCGCCCGTTCGACCGCGCGTCCACCGGCACCGTCCCCGGCGACGGCGTCGGCGCTGTCCTGCTGCGCCGGCTCGACGACGCCCTCGCCGACGGCGACCCGATCCACGCGGTGATCCGCTCGACCGCGGTCGACAACGACGGACGGCAGAAGGCGGGGTTCACCATCCCCGGCGTCGAAGGCAAGATCCGCGTCGTCGCCAAGGCGCTGGCCGGTGCCGGCCTGACCGGCGCGGACCTCGGGTACGTCGAGGCGCACGGCGTCGGCATCCCGGTGAACGACCAGATCGAAGCCACCGCGCTGACCGAGGCCCTCGGCTCCGAAGGCCAGCCGCTCGCCGTCGGCTCGGTCAAGGCGAGCATCGGGCACACCGACACCGCGGCCGGGCTGGCCGCGCTGATCAAGACGGCGTTCGCGGTGGAGCACGGCTTCCTGCCCGCCACCCCCAACACCGGCGACCCGATCGAGGAGCTGACCGCCGGCGGCGACCGGTTCTCGATCGTGCCCGAAGGGCGCGCGTGGACGCCCGGCGGGCCGCGCCGGGCCGGGGTGATGTCGGCCGGGATCGGGGGCACCAACGCGTTCGCGATCGTCGAGCAGGTCCCGTGCTGAGCGCAGGCCCCGAGGTGCTCTGCGTGACCGGAACCGCCTGGCGCACGTCGCTGGGGGCCGGCCGCGAACAGGTCTGGCAGGCCCTGCTCGCCGGGCGGACCGGGCTGCGCGTGGTGCCCGGGACGAACAAGTTCCGCAGCTTCGTCGCGGGCCCGCTGCCGGACGCGCCCGCCGAAGGGAGCCCGCGGGAGCAGCACGTCGAACTGGCCACGGTCACGGCCGAAGCTGCACTGCGCGACGCCGGGCTGCGGGCCGGGGACACCGATCCGGTGCTGGTGCTCGGCACCAGCCTGGGGCCGCACATCGACGACGCGGACCCGGGATCACTGCACGACTGGGCCGCCGAAACGGGCAAGCGCCTGGGAGTGACGCGCCCGCCGGTGTCGCTGTCGACCGCGTGCTCCTCGGGCGCCGACGCGATCGCCGTGGCGGCGGAGCTGCTGGAAGCCGGGTACGCGGACGTCGCCGTCGCCGGGGGCGTGGACCTGCTGACCGACGGCAAGCGCCTCGGGCACGCCCAGCTGGGCACGCTGTCCCCGACGACGCACCGCGCGTTCGACACCGACCGCGCCGGGATGCTGCCCGGCGACGGCGCCGGGTACGTCGTCCTCGAACGGGCGGACTCGGCCCGGCGCCGCGGCGCCCGCGTGCACGGGTACCTGCGCGGCTGGGGCTCCACCAACGACGCGGCCGGCATGACCGCCCCGAAACCCGACGGCGAGGCCGCCGCGCGGGCCGTCCGCCGATGCGTCGACGTCGCCGGGCTGGGCTTGGCCGACATCGCGGTCGTGAACGCCCACGGCACCGCGACCGTCCTCAACGACCAAGCGGAAGCCACCTGCCTGTCGGGGTTGTTCGGCCTGGCACCGCGCCCGCCGGTGGTGTTCGCGACGAAAGGGGCCCTCGGGCACTCGCTCGGCGCGACCGGCGTCATCGAAGCCATCACCCTGCAGCTGGCGCTGCGCGACCGGACGGTACCGCCGGTGCTGGGCCTGGTCCGGCCGATGCCGGAGCTGCGCCTGCCCGTCGCGCGGGACGCGCCGCGCCGGTTCACCGGCGGGTTCGGCATCAGCCTGACCCTCGGTTTCGGCGGGTTCAACACCTGCCTGCTGCTCGAACGGGGGGACGATGCCTGAGCCGGTCACCGCGACCCGCGCGCCGGACGCCCCCCGGCCGCCCGGCGCCCCGGTCCGCTACGCCGACGCGTCCGCCTGGCTGGTGTGCGACCTCGTCGGCCGGGTCCTGCGCGACTGGGCGGGCCCGCGCGAGCGGGTCGGCGTCCTCGGGGTCAGCGAGTACGCCACCGGCGACACCCTGCGCCAGGTCGCCGTCGACGTCGCGAAGAGGGCGATCTCACCGCTGCGGTTCGTCGCCGCCAGTCCCGGCACACTCGTCGGCCTGAGCTGCCTGCGCTACGGCCTGCACGGACCGAGCCTGCTGCTGACGATGCCCCCGGCCGACGGGGTCCCCGTCGCGCGCGTGCTCGCCGGCCGCTGGCTGACCGGCGCGGCCCCGGCGGTGCTGCTGGTGACCCACCGGGTCGACGACTCGGGCACCCACCGCGGAACCTGCGAACTCCTGGAGGCGGCGTGAACGACACCGCGGTGACCGCGGGCGAGGTCGAGGACCTGCTCGCCCGCACGACCTGGCCCGGCGCGACCGGCCGGTGCCCGGGCGTGGCCGAACTGGCCGCCCGGTTCGCCGCGTCGAGCCTGGCCCCGGGCTCCGTCGTGCTGGTCGCGCTGCCCAACGGCACCCGGCTGATCCGGGTCTTCTTCGCCCTGGTCCTCGCCGGCCTGGTGCCGACGCTGCTCGCCGCGTCGACCCCGGCGACCCGCCTGCGCGCCACCGCCCGGCGGCTCGGCGCCGCGGCCCTCGTCCGCCCGGCCGGGACCGGCACCGGCGAGGCCGACCAGGTGACCGTCACCCCGCTGGCCGAGGGACCGCACCGGACGCACCGGCCCGGGCAGGCGATCCTGCTGACCTCCGGCACGTCCGGGATGGCCACCGGCTGCCTGCACGACGTCACCGCGCTGCGGCGCAACGCCACCCGCCACGCCCGCGGCATCGGCTTGAGCGCCGGCGACCGGATGCTGATCACGCTGCCGATGCACTACTCCTACGCCCTGGTCGCGCAGGTGCTGGCCGCCCTGGTCACCGGCGCGTCGCCGGTCGTCACCGGCCCGCCGTTCACCCCCGCCGGCTACCGCGAAGTCGTCACCGCACACGACGTCACCGTGTCCGCGCTGACCCCGCTGCTCGTCGCCGGCCTGCTGGCCGACGGCGGCCGGCTGCCGCCCGGCCTGCGGGTGCTCGGCGTCGGCGGCCAGGCGCTCGCCCCGGCCGCCACCGCGGCGCTGCTGGCCGCGAACCCGGGCCTCGAGCTGTACTTGACCTACGGGCTGACCGAAGCCGGGCCGCGGGTGGCGACGCTGGCGGCGCACCGCGAGCCGCCGAGCCGGTTCGCCTCGGCCGGCACTCCGCTCGAGGGCGTCCGGCTGAGCGTGCGCGACGCCGGCCGCGGCCCGGCCGAGCAGGAGGTGCTCGTCACCGCCGACACGGTGTACCGGGCCAAGGTCGGGGTCGAAGGCGGCGTGTCCCGCGGCAAGCTCGTCGGGCCGGACACCATCGCCACCGGCGACGTCGGCCGCCTCGACGACGACGGCTACCTGTGGCTGAGCGGCCGGATCTCCGACTTCGCGATCGTGCGCGGCGACAAGGTGTCCCTCTCGTCGGTGCGCAAGGCGGCCGAGTCGGTCGACGGCGTCCTGCGCGCGGTCGTCACCCCGCCCGGCGACGAAAACGCCGGCGCCCTCGGCCTCGCGCTCTACGTCGACGAGTCCCGGCCGCTGTCCGAACAGGACGTCCGGCGGACGCTGTACCCGCTGCTGACGGCCAACGAACGCCCCGGCGAGCTGACCGTGCACCCGGTCGCGGCCGGCAGCCTGCACAAGTAGGGGAGAACGCCATGGAACTGCTCTGCGTGCCGGGCGCCGGCGGCTCGGCCCGGGCCTACCGCCCGTGGGCCGCGGCCTTGGCGCCCGAGATCACCGTCCAGGCGCTCGACCTGCCGGGACGCGGCAAGGCGGCCCGCGAAACCCCGGCGCCGACGCTCGCCGCCACGGCCGCGAAGCTCGTCGAACGGATCCCGCGCGAGGGCCGCTACGCCCTGGCCGGGCACAGCATGGGCGGGCTGATCGCCTACGAGATGGCGCGCCGGATCTGCGCGACGGACACGCTGCCGCGCCCGGAGTTCGTCGTCATCGCCGGAGCCCGGCCCCCGCACCTGATCTCCGCCGCGGAGTTCACCCGGCTCGTCACCGCCGGCGACGACGACTTCCTGACCGGGCTCGTCGCCCTCGGTTTCCTCGACCCGGTCGCCCGGCAGTCCCCGATGCGCGGCCTGTTCGTCCCGACGCTGCGGGCCGACCTGGCGCTCGTGGCGGCCTACGAACCGGGGCCCGCGGAACCCCTGCCGGTCGACCTGTTCGCCTGGTACGGCCGCGCCGACCCCACCGCGCCGGGGACCGCGGTCGAGGAGTGGGCCCGCTACACCGGCGCCCGGTTCGAGACGGCCGCCTTCCCCGGCGGCCACGACTTCCCGTTCGAGCGGCCGCCCGCGGTGGCCGAGCGGCTGCGGGCGCACCTGAGCGTCCACTGAGGACGCTCCCGACCCATGAGGAGGCACCATGTCGGCCACGATCGACCACACCCCGGGCCGGTTCGCGGACTGGACCCCGCCGCGGAACCTGCCGTTCCACTGGCACATCTACGACGTCGGCAGCGCCCTGCCGCAAGGCTGGGCCGAGGAGCTGCTGGACGTCGCGGCGCGCCAGGCCGCCCGGCGCAGCTTCCGCCCCACCATGACCACCGCCCGCGAGACGCCCGACGCGATCATCCCGCTGGAGTCGGTCGACGGCGAGGTGCTCGTCGAGCAGGCACCGTGGGTGAACGAGCTCTACACCGGCTGGTTCCGGCAGCTGGGCGAGCGGCTGGTCGACGAGCCGCTGGAACTGACCAGCACCGCCAACCGCGCGCTGAGCCTGAACGTGCAGCGCGGCATCACCATGCGCTACCCCTGTCACGTCGACAGCAACCCGATGGAGGGCCTGCTGTACCTGACCGACTGCACCGAGGAGACCGGCGGCGGCCTGGTCGTCTCCCGCAACCGGCACGCCCGCGACGTGGCCGAAGTGAACGAGGACGCGGCGGTCATCTACCCGCGGCGGGGCCAGCTGTTCTTCTTCGACGCCCGCTTCCACCCGCACTACGTCCAGCCGCTGCGCACCGACGACGCCCTGCGCGCGGTCGTCACGATGAACTACTACACGCGGTCGATCCCCGAGGCGGTGCGCCCGGCCGGGCTGGACGACCAGCTGTTCGGCGCGGGCAAGCGATGACGCTGCTGGTGCTCTCCGGGGCCGACGTCCGGGCGCTGTTCCCGCCGAAGGAGAGCCTGGCGTCGATGCGCGACGCGCTGAAGGCGCTCTCGCGGGGCGAAGCGCACCAGCCGCTGCGCCCGGTCGTCGCCCCGGAGGGTGCCGCAGGGCTGCTGGCGATGATGCCCGCCTACACCGCGGCCGCGGGCTACGGCGTCAAGATCGTGTGCCTGTTCGACGGCAACACCGCACTCGGCCTCGACGCCCACCAGGGCGCGATGCTGCTGTTCAGCGGGGACACGGGGGAGGCGCTGGCGCTGCTGAACGCGTCGGTGCTGACCGAGCTGCGCACCCCGGCGGTGACCGCGGTGGCGACCGAGGCGCTGGCCCGCCCGGACGCCGCGGAGCTGACGGTGTTCGGCATCGGCGTCCAGGGGGCGGCGCACATCCGCACGCTGGCGGCGGTCCGCCCGCTGACCCGGGTGCGGGTCGTGGCGCGCGACGCCGCGCGGGCCGAGCGGGTGTGCGCGGTGCTGTCGGCGGAGCTGGACCTGCCGGTGGAGGTGGCTCCCTCCCCGGAGGAAGCGGTCGGGGCCGCCGACATCGTCGTGACGGCGACCAACGCGGCTTCTCCGCTGCTGCGGCGGGAATGGCTGCGCCCGGGTACGCACGTCAACGCCGTCGGCTCGTGCGTCCCGCACACGCGCGAGCTGGACACCCCGACGATCGCCGGGGCGCGCGTGTTCGTGGACTCGATCGAGTCGGCGACGCACGAGGCAGGCGACTACCTGTTCGCCCAGCGCGAGGGTGCGATCGGACCGGCGGACCTGACGCCCCTCGGCGACGTCCTGCTCGGCCGCGTCCCGGGCCGTGAGTCCGCGGAGCAGATCACGGTGTTCGAGTCGGTCGGCCTGGCGGTCCAGGACCTGGCGGCAGCGCGGTTCATTCACCGGCGGGCGGCGGAAACCGGCGCGGGAACCCGGGTCGCCTACTGACTCAGTAGGGTTCGTCCCATGGAGAGTTTCGCCCCGCAGACCGCTCCGGCGGTCCTCGAAGACCTCCGCACCCGGCTGCGCGCGACCCGCTGGCCCGACGCCCCCGAGGACGCCGGGTGGTCGGCCGGCACCGACGTCGGCTACCTGCGTGAGCTCGTCGCCCACTGGGCGGACGGCTTCGACTGGCCCGCCCGCGAAGCCGAGCTCAACGCCATCCCGCGCTTCCGGGCCACGGTGGGCGGCCACGACATCCACTTCGCGCACGTCCGCGGGACCGGGCCGGCGTTCCCACTCGTGCTCACCCACGGCTGGCCGGACTCGTTCTGGCGCTACACCAAGGTGATCCCGCTGCTGACCGACCCCGGCGCGCACGGCGGCGACCCGGCCGACGCCTTCGACGTGATCGTCCCGGACGTGCCCGGCTTCGGGTACTCCGCGCGCCCCGCCACGCCGCTGAACTCCATCGCCGTCGCCGGCCTGTGGGCCGGGCTGATGACGGAGCTCGGCTACCCGCGGTTCGGCGCGGCGGGCGGGGACATCGGCAGCCACGTGAGCCGCTACCTGGCGCTCGATCACCCCGACCGGGTGGTGGCGGTCCACCGCACGGACGCGGGCCTCCCGATCTTCACGGGCGACCCGGCGGACCTGACGCCGGAGGAGCGCGACTGGATGAGGGAGGTGACGACCTGGGGCGCGGCCGAAGGCGCGTACGCGGCGATGCACCGCACCAAGCCCCAGACGGCCGCGGCCGCCCTGAACGACTCACCGGCGGGCCTCGCGGCGTGGATCGTCGAGAAGATGCAGTCCTGGAGCGACGGCTTCCGCTTCACCGAGGACGAAATCCTCACGAACATCACGATCTACTGGCTGACCCAGACGATCGGCTCGTCGATGCGCATGTACCGGGCGAACGCGGCGATCCCGCCCGCACAGCTCGCCCGCCGCGTGGAGGTGCCCTCGGGATTCGCGCTCTTCGCGGGCGACGTCGTCCTGCCGCCGAGGGCGTGGCTCGACCGCACGGCGAACACGGTCCGCGTGACCGAGTTCGAGCGTGGCGGGCACTTCGCGGCGTTCGAGGAGCCGGAAATCTACGCCCGGGAATTGAGGGACTTCTTCCGCCCCTACCGCTCGTGACCGATCCGCCGGGCAAACCCCGGACCTGACAGATACCGGTCAACCTCCGGTCATCCGTCCCCGGGTGCGGTGATCGCCTCGATGATGCTGTCGAGGGGGTCGCATGGGGCGTTGGATCACGAAGGACGGCAAGCGGATCTACCTCCGCGACAAGGGGACGGGCGTGGTCGTGGCGGCGGTCGCCGCCGCGGCGATCGCCGGGGGTGCGGGCGGGGCCGGTGCCTTCGGCGGGGCGACGGGCGGGGCCGCCTCGGAGGCGCTGGCCGGGAACAGCGCCGGCGACGTCGTCGACTCGCTGCCGGGCCGCTCGCTCAAGACGCGCCGGGCCGAAGCGCGGGAGTCGGCCAAGCGCGGTAAGCCGCAGGAGGCGTGGAGCCGGCTGAAGGTCAAGGAGCTCAAGCGCGCGGTCCGGCGGCTGGAGCACGAGGGCGACTGCGTCGCGGCGGCGTCGGGCCGGGTGCGGGAGTTCCTGGCCGGCACGCCGTGCACGGCCTTGGACCGGATGCTGCTGGCGGTCGGGGACGGGCACGGCAACGCCGCGGTGATCTCGGTGGTGCGGGTCGGTTTCCGGTCGAAGAAGCAGGCGACGGCGTTCGAGCGGGTCGAGGCGGTGCAGGGCAGCGGTGACGTGCGGCCGCTGGAGATCGCGGCCGTGCTCGGCGTCGCCGGGGTGCGGATGACCGGCCTGCACTACGAGTCCCGCCCGGACGGTTACGGCATGGTCGTCGCCGAGGCCGACACCGCGACCGGTCACGTCGACGGCGCCACCTTGGACGCGCTCGCCGACGTGGCGGCGTACCTCCCGATCAGGTGACCGGTTCCGCACCCTGCCATCCGAGTGAAGCCGGGGCCCGGATCCGCCCCGGCGCGGGCGCCGGGGACCAGACTGCGGGAACCGTTTCCCACCGGAAGGAGCACCATGTCCGCAGACGACGCCCTGCTGTCGCTGTCCACGCCGGCCGGGCTCGCCGATCCGTGCCCGGTCTACGCGAAACTGCGCGAAGAGGCGCCGATCTTCCGCAGCGAAGTCTTCGGCGGCTGGGTGCTCAGCCGGTTCGCCGACTGCCAGCCGGTGCTCGCCGACGGCGAGACGTTCCTGGTGCTGGACGCGCGGTGGCGCGACCGGCACCGGCCGGGCTGGCGCGACAACCCGGCCATGGCGCTGCTGGCCGACCTCCTGCCGTGGAAGAACCCGCCGGACCACACGCGCGAGCGCCGCCTGCTCATGCGGGACTTCACCGTCCGGCGCGTCCAGGGGCTGGAGCCCGCCGTCCGCCGGGCCGTCGACCGGGTGCTGGACCGCTTCGCCGACGCCACGGCGGACGGGACCGCGGCGGAGTTCGTCACCACGGTGCTCTACCCGCTCGGGATGGCGGTGATCGGCGACCTGGTCGGCGTGCCCGACGCCGACCACGACCGCCTGCGCCGGCTGACCGACCTGATCGGCAGGCAGGTCAACCCGGCGATGCCGGCGGACCTGCGCGCCGAGGTCGACGCGGCCGCCGTCGAGTTCCGGGCCTACTTCGCGGACCTGATCGCGCTGCGGCGCGCGGAACCCCGTGACGACCTGACGTCCGCGCTGCTGGCCCGCCCCACCCCCGACGCGGAGCTGATGTCCGCCGACGACGCGCTCAACTCGCTCCTCGTGCTGTTCGGCGGCGGCTACGAAACCACCGCGGGCGCGCTGGGCCTCGGGATCCACGCACTGCTGACCCACCCGGAGCAGTTCGCCCTGCTCGCGGGTGATCCCGGCCTGGCCGCCGGGGCGACGGAGGAGATCTTGCGCTGGGACGGGGCCGCCCAGATGAGCCAGCGCGCCGCCGCGAGGCCGGCAGCACTCGGCGGGGTGGAGATCCCGGCGGAAGACATGGTCGTGGTGCTCCTGGGAGCGGCGAACCGCGACCCGGCCCGCTTCCCGGACCCGGACCGCTTCGACATCACCCGCGACGGAGGCCGGGGCCTGTTCTTCGGGCACGGCCTGCACCTGTGTCTCGGAGCGGCACTGGCCCGGCTGGAGATGACGGTCCTGCTCGAACAGCTCGGGAAGCGCTTCCCGACGTTGCGGATCGCGGGTGAGGTGCAGCGACGCCCGAACCCGGCCCTGCGCGGGATGGCCGCCCTGCCGCTCACGCGGTGACGCTTACGCCGGTGGGCCCGGATCGGGTGCACCGATACCCGCCGCGGTCACGGATTCCGCCGAAGAACAACCGACGACGCAGGAATACCCCGCGGCGTCCGGAAATTCGTGTTCAAGGTGGGCAGACGGCGCGCCGTGCGGCGACCACGCCGAAGGCGGTGCTGGCCGCGCTCGTCGACGCCGTCCCCGGTGTCGTCATCGAGCACGACGCCACCGGAGCCTCGCTGCGCGGCGGCGGGTGGTTCAGCGTCGACGCCGCCGAGTACGACCCGCCCGACCCGGTGGAGAACCGGTTCGGGTTCGCGCCGACGGTCGAGGTCGTCTTCGGCCTCAGCAAGACCGGCGACTTCGACAGCCAGGAAACCGACGTGCTGCGGCTGGTCCTCGGCGTGCTGGACCGCATCCGGGCGACGCGCTCTTCCACTCCCAGTACTCCGAGGTGTGGCTGCACCGCCTCGGCGGCCGGCTGACGGTCAACGACACCCTGTGGGGCCCCCAGCGGCTCACCCTTCTCCCACAACCCCATGAACGCAGGCCGATGGCGTTCCGCTGAGCACCGGGGTAGAGGAGACACATGGAAACCGACCGGTACGTCGAGGCGCCCACCTACCACCGTCCCCGGCCCGGCGACCCGCCGTCGGTGTTCCTGGCCGGTGGCATCACCGCGGTGGCCGAGCCGTGGCACGAGCACGCGGTACGCACGCTGCTGGGCGCGCCGCGGCCCCTGATCGTGTTCAACCCGAACCGGGCGGACTTCCCGATCCACGACCCCGGCGCGGCGTTCGAGCAGGTCAGCTGGGAGCAGCACCACCTGCGGCTGGCCGGGCTGACCCTGTTCTGGTTCCCGCGCTCGGACGCGGCGAAGACCACGCAGCCCATCGCCCTGTTCGAGCTGGGGCAGGCACTGGGTGAGCGGCGGCGCATCGTCGTCGGCGCGGACCCCGGCTACCCGCGCGAGCGCGACGTCCACCTCCTGTGCCGGATCAACCGCCCGGGAATGCCGGTGTGGTCCACGTTGGACGACACCCTCACCGCGGCGATCGACGCCGCGTAGTACAGGTACCGCCGCGCCCATGGACCTCCACGAGCACCGCTCAGCCGCCGCGAGCTCCCGCGCTCGACGATGAAGGCGAGTTGGTCGCCGAGCGCGTGCACGTCCAGATCGTGGCCCCTTGGACCGGCCACGAATGTGCTGCGCGAGAAACTGCCCGCGCATATCCGCAAGGTGAAGCGCGCGTGCTCGGGTGATTCCCGGCCGGCCCGGCGACCGCGCTCCGTTCAGCTGCTCGCAGGACTCAACCGAAGGACCTGCTCGAGCGTGAGGGGTTCGGCCGGGTCCGTGCGGGCCCGCCGACTCACCAGGGGAGGAAACGTGGGAGCAAGACTGAAGCTACTGGCCGTTGTGAGCGTGCTGGCAGTCGCGACGCCGGCGACGGCGTCCGCGGCGGAGCCCGCTCCGGCCGCGGTGTGCCGGGTGACCGAGCTGCCCGGGACGATCGCCGGCGAGGAGGTCTACCCGGCCGCCACCGACGACCACGGCACGTTCGTCGGTCTCGGCCGGTCGCACTTCGGCGACAACGAACACGGGCTGCAGTGGCGCGCCGGGGTCACGACGGACCTCGGGGAGTTCGTCCCGTCCGCGATCAACTCCGGCGGGGTGATGGTGGGCTCGCAGTTCGCCGGCGGGACGCGGCACGCGGCGATCCGGTCGGGTGGCGTGACGACGTTCCTGCCGGAGCCGGGCGAACCAGGCTCCGGGGCCACCGACATCAACGCCCGCGGCGACGTCTCGGGGTACACCTGGGTCGACGGCCTGTCCCGCGCCGTCGTCTGGCCGGCGGGCACGCGGACGCCGCGAGTGCTCGACGACGGGCCGGTGTACACGATGGCCCTCAAGGTGGACGACCTCGGATTCGTCCTCGGCTCGGCCGGGTTCGCCGGCGACGAGATGCAGACGGTCTACCGGCTCGACGGCACGATCGTGCGGTCGTTCCCGGTCATCGGCCCGGGCGGGCACCGCGCGTCGGACCTGGCCGGCGGCGTCCTGATCGCCGACCGCGGCGGCGCCGAAGGCGACGAGCTCACCTACATCGACGTGGTGTCCGGGCAAGAGCGGCCACTGCCTGACAGCACCTACGCCCAGGGCGGGGTCCTCGCCGCGAACGGCGCTGTCGCGGCGAAGAACCGCAACGGGTCCCCGGCGCGCTGGAAGTACGGCCGCCAGCTGCAGCTGCCCCAGCTCGGGAACACCTACCCGCTCTACCCGACCACGATCAGCGCCGACGGGCGGCAGATCGCGGGGGTCAGCACCGACAACACGCGGCAGATCGGCACGCTCTGGACGTGTCGGAACTGACCTCGACGCCGGCGGCGGCCAACCTGCTGAAACAGTGGCGCGGCCCAGCCAAAAGCGAATTTCGATCCAGGAATAGAAATAGCGAGGGCTTGTCGTCTAGAATCCGAACGGATTGCATTCATAACCTACGAGCAGAGGGAAATCGATGAGAAGGATCGGCATGATCGTGGCCGCTGCGGCGGCTGTTCTCACTGTTGTCACCGGGTCCACGGTTGCCGCAGCGGCGCCAGCCAGCGCAGATGCCTACCCCACTCTCAACTTCCTTATCAAGGATGGCACGGGTGGCTACTACTCCGGTACGGTAACCTTCTACAACCGTTCAGTCGGCGTCATAGGGTCGTTCAACGCCAGCGGATGCGAGCGGGCATACGCGACCTCAATAGTGGACTTGAAAGCGCTTGACGCGAGAAGCACAAGCCTGCACTGCGATACTGTCACCTCGGGAAGCTTTTCCCTCTCCGCGGACGTTCCCGGTGGGGCGAATCGCGTCTACCTCGCCATCAAAAGCGAATACGGGCGCGTGTACGACTCCACGAACTGCTGGCGTGAGACCATGATCTGCAACTAGTACGGAAACGGCAGTGGGGGTGAGCGGGTAGCCGCTTCGTTTGCAGTGACTGAGCCGGGCTTGACGAAAGAGCGTTATCTCTTGATCGGCCACGCTGGGCACGGTCGCGCAATTCTGTTAAACGTCGTTAAATCGAGGGAAGTGCCCATGCAATTGCGATCATTCGATGGAGCACCGTTGGCGTAGGTTTTCGACCAGCCCCAACGTCTGAGACGGCCGAGGGGGTGCGCGGCCCCGATCGGGCTCCGCGGCACCCCCTCGGCCTACCCCCGCAGGCCGACGCGCCGGCGTCAGCGGGGCTGGTTCGCCCACCAGGCCTGACCGGCCTCCGGCAGCGTCGAAATCGGGTCGTAGTACGGGTACCGGCGCTGCAACGCCTCCGGGTCCTCCAGTTCGATCCCCGTCCGGTAGTTCTTCGTCCAGTACGAGATCCCCAGCTCGCGGTCGTAGTCGCGGAGATCGTCCTCCCCGAGCACCTGGCTGAAGGGCCTGGTGGCCTCCTGTACTCCGTCGGTGACCACGAATCCGGCACCAGGCGGCGGCCGCGCCCAGGTGCCCGAGCCTCAGGGCCGGATCAGTTGCCGTCGTTCATGTTGTCTTCCTTGGCCGGGACCATGTTCGCGTACTCCTCGATGCGGTCGATGAGACCGTCCTCGAAACGGAAGTACATCGCCACGGGCAACTCGTTGCTGGACCCATCGGGCATGCCGATGTGCAGCACGTGCTGCTGGAGTACCTCGTTCGGCTTCTGGAACTGACGGGTGATGTCGTACCGCAACGTGATGACACCACCGCCGCCGCTGGAAGTCCGCCCGAGCTGTTCGAGGTTCTCGTCGATCGTCTGCTCCCCCTCGCCGTCGTTGTGCCAGACGGTGGCCGTGTCCGTGCACATCGCTCGCATGCTCGCGAAGTCGAACTTCTCCAGATGCCGCAGGTACTGGACCGCTTTTTCGGTGAGTTTCGGTTCCATGGTGCCGTGCTGTCCTTTCTTGCCGGGCTCTGTCACCGTGTTCTCGCCACCTTCGTCGAGGACGGGCGCGCGTTCCCCGGCTTCGACGAGGACCGGAAGACGGTTCACCTCGAGCGGAAGCGGGCAGGGAAACGCCGTGGAGAACACGTGGTGGGGCAGGATTACCTGGTTGAAGTCGAGTCGGACGGTGCTGCCCTCGTGCGGGAGGAGGATGAGCCACCGGCCGATCTCCGGCGTGCCGGTTCCGCTGGCGGCGTCGGTGAACACCACCAAGGGGAAGCCCGGGACGGTTTCCACCACCGTCAGAGTGTGCTGTTCGCCGCCGAGTTCGACGACGAGATCAGCCGGAGCGGGTACGGTTTCCTTGCTCCGCGGAGTGGTCAGCCGCTCCACTTCGACGGTGCGACCGGGCATCGGGCGGTATTCGGCGTCGATGACCCAGCTCGGATCGTAGGGATAGGTCGCGATCTCGCGCAGTCTCGTCAGAGCCGGCGCGGAAGGATCCCAGACGACCAGGCCGTAGATTCCGTCTTGTCCCGAGACGAAGCACACCCGCCCGTCGGGGAATTCCACCTGGCTGCCGGATTCGATTTCCACCGCACCGGTCACCGGCCGTCCGCCGACCGACACCCCGTCCGCGGCGGTTGCGGTGAGCGTCAGGATCCCCGACGCACTCATCTCCCACCGGCCGGGAAGGCCCGGTACGGCCCGTCCGGGATCCGAGACCATGGCCAGCATGACGGTGCCCGCCTTGCCGCCCGGGCCGGCGATCTCCGCCCAACGGTTCTTCCGCCAGGTCGTGTACTCCACCGGCACACCTGCTTGAGCAGGATCCTCAGTAGACATAAACCCCTCTTGTTTTCTGTCGACCGCCCCAGAACGGAACGCCTGTCAGACACCACCATGTGGCACTGGGACAAGATGTGGCAAAGAAGTTTGCTCATCTGGCAAACTCCAACCATGGACGACGAGAACGGCCGGGCTCTCGACGCCGTCGGGCCCCGGCTGCGCAAACTCCGCCACGAACGCGAGACCACGCTGGCCGAGCTGTCGGCCGACACCGGCATCTCCATCAGCACGTTGTCCCGGCTGGAGTCCGGTTCCCGGCGGCCGACCCTGGAACAACTGCTGCCCCTGGCCAGAGCACACGGCGTCACACTCGACGACCTGGTCGACGCCCCAGCAACCGGTGATCCACGTGTTCACCTGCGCCCCATAAACTGCAAGGGGGGTATGACGGTCCTGCCCCTGACCCGTCGCCCCGGCGGCCTCCAGGCCTACAAGTTCGTCCTGCGCGGCAATCTCCACCCGAAACAGCCCGTTCCCCAAGCACACGAGGGTTACGAATGGGTCTACGTCCTCAATGGACAACTACGGCTCGTGCTCGGTGAGGACGAGCTGATCCTCTCGCCCGGCGAAGCCGCCGAGTTCGACACCCGCACACCACACTGGTTCGGCGCCGCGACCACCCAGCCCGTGGAATACCTCTGCCTCGTCGGACGGCAAGGCGAGCGCGCACACATCCGCGCTTCCCTGCGGAAATGAACAAGCTCCCCGGCCGGACAACCACAACTGCCACCCACGTCGTTTGCCGGACCGGCAAAATATTTGACCGTCACGGAGGAAGGAGAGCAAAACGAAGGTCGTCATCGTGGGAGGCGTGGCCGGTGGCGCGTCGGCGACCACACGCCTGCGAGGACTCGGCGCGGTGCGGTGTCCGCCGCGCTGGACCACGGTGGGGTGCACACGCTCGACGTCATCCCGTTCCGGAAGCCCGGTGCGCGGTACCCGCGCGACCACGCAGCGATGGCGCGGGGCCGGGTCGGCGGGCGCACCAGCTGGTGGTGTAGCGCAGAACAGCTGAACGGACGTTGACTGAGCACTAGGATCGCTGAATGGAGCTGCGGCAGGTCGAGCACTTCCTCGCGGTGGCGCGG
Organism: Amycolatopsis sp. NPDC028719; assembly: GCF_055565395.1. Classification (NCBI taxonomy): domain Bacteria; kingdom Bacillati; phylum Actinomycetota; class Actinomycetes; order Pseudonocardiales; family Pseudonocardiaceae; genus Amycolatopsis; species Amycolatopsis sp. NPDC028719. Next base: position 393,258 of record NZ_JBVHUL010000002.1, on the reverse strand, counting down.
TGCGGGAGCTTCACCGCGGCGGCCCAGGAGGTGCACGTGGTGCAGTCGGCGCTGAGCGCGTCGATTCGCAAGCTGGAAGCCGAGCTGGGCTTGCCGTTGTTCGAGCGCACGACGCGCCGGGTGGAGCTGACCGAGGCGGGGCGTGCGCTGGTGCCTCGGGCGCACCGGATCCTCGCGGACGTGGTCGCCGCGCGGGGCGAGGTCGCGGCGCTGGCCGGGCTGACGAGCGGACGGGTGTCGATCGGGACGATTCAGGCGCTGAGCGTGCTCGATCTGCCGGCGAAGCTCGGCGAGTTCCGGAACCGCTACCCGGGTATCCGGATGCACGTCCGCGATGGCACCGTCCCCGACCTGACGGCCGCCGTCGCGACCGGTGAGCTGGACCTGGCGTTCGTCGCCGGCGACGAGCCGCTGGCCGGCGAGCTGTGCGGGTTCCGGGAGTGGAGCCAGCAGCTGGTGCTGCTGAGCCACCCGGGCCACCGCCTCGCCCGTCGGCGGCGCGTCCGGCTCGCCGAGCTCGACGGCGAGCCGTTCGTCGAGTTCACCGGCAGTGGCATCCAGACGATGGTCGCGCGCCGCCTCGCCGACGCGGGTGTGCACCAGAACCGGGTCTGCGAGGCGACGCACATGCCGCTGCTGGTCGAGCTGGTGGCGGCCGGCCTGGGGGTGTCGATCGTGCCGCAGCCCGTGGCGAAGCGGTCCGGCCTGCCGTTCGCGCGCTTCGAACAGCCCGCCATCAGCCGGGCGATCCACCTCGCGGGCCGTGGCCCGGAGCCCGCCAATCCCGCGGCTCGGGCATTGCTGGCGCACCTGCTCGCGTAACCGGCCGGGCGTCGGGCACGGCCAGCAATCCACAGGCGGCGAGCCCCAACGCGACGGCCACGAGTGTGAGCCCGCCGAGCGCGGCGAACGCGGCCAAGACCAGCGCGCGGAGGCCGAACTGGTGGAGCAGCCGGATGAGGTCGGTGGTCTCCGTGTCAGCCATGCTTCGAGTATCGGCGTCGGGGAGGTAGCGAGTCCAACGCACAGTTGTGCTCGGATTCAGCTCTGGAATCGCTGAGTGCCGCGGTTCAGCGGAGCGACCCGTGCGGCAGGACCGCGTGCTCTCCACGTCTCGTTGGCGACCTGGGTGAGCCGCAGCTCGACGACCGGGCTGGCGAGGGCGAGCGTCGTCGGACGGTCCACGTCGAAGAGCCGCTGCATCCAAGTGCCCTACGGAACTTGCGGCTGGCGTGCTGTTACTGCCTGGGCCGGGTCGGTGAACGATCAGCGCCCGCAGCGCGATCGACCTGGTGATGCGGATCGCGAATGTCAGTGCTGCTCGGCCGACCGGTCGATGGATTTCCATCCGTTCTGCAGCAAGTCGAAAATCACCTCGGCGGCGACCGACGTGTCCGGGTAGCGGTAGGCAAGGTCGACAGATTGCAAGACGAACCGAGCGAGAGCGACGCAGGCGGTGTCGCCCTCGCTCGCGCCCGCAGCGGTCGCGACCGCTCGCGCCAGTGCTGTCTCGTGACGCAGCCACATACGGCGGGCGTATTCGCGTAGTGCCGGTGTCTCCTCGACCATTCGGGCGAAGGCCGGCGCGTGAGGATACGGCGCGTGCGGTGACGCCGCGAGCGCGGTCGTCCCGTGCACGATGTACTCCCGCAGCGCCGTCACCAGCGGGGTGCCTGGCGCGCGATCACGTACTGCGGCGACGAGTTCGGCTTCGATCTCGTCGTCGAGGTCGAACACCAACGCTTCCTTGCTCGGGAAGTAGTTGAACAAGGTGGTCACCGACACGTCGGCCACGTCGGCGACCTCACGCAGGCTCACGTGGTCGTAGCCGCGCTCGAGGAAGAGCTTCAGTGCGGCGTCTGCGATCGCCTGGCGGGTCTGAGCCTTCTTTCGCTCGCGTCGGCCGGTCGGTGCGTTCATGGCGCAAGTCTACACGGCAAAACTTGAACAGTAAAAGTTTGATGCGTTGCAACTTTTGAGTGTTCGTGGTTGTGTTGCGGCGTGAACGACAACCAGAGCCTTTCTGCACCACGAGGTCCCGGGGACCGACGAGAACGGCGCGCCCGAGATCGACCTCGGCGTGCCTCGCGGGCTGCCTTGATGACCCCGAAGCCGTGCGCGAGCACCTGCTCGGCGACGCGGCTCACCTCATGCCCCCCTACGGGGTAGGCGCCAACCTCGCGCTGCTCGATGGCACCGACCTTGCCGCTGCTTTGGACGAGCAGGCCACTGTCGATGCTGTCCGCGCTCAGTTCAACGAGCGGATGCTCGCCGGCCGGCTTTCGGGCTGAGCCGACCGAGTGCGCCGACAAGGAGAAGAAGAACACATGAAAGTCGAAAACGAAGCCTTGTGGTTGCCGTCCGCCGGTGGCGCGTTCACCGCCGGGCCGGCGCCCGCACCTGCCCCCGGCCCGAACGAGGTGGTCGTTCGCGTCCGTGCTGTCGCGGTCAACCCCGTGGACACGCTCACCGGCGCAATGCGTCGCATCGCGATGCCCCACCTGCGGTACCCGGCCGTGCTTGGCACCGATGTCGCCGGTGTCGTCGTCGAGGTCGGTGCGGCGGTCACCCGGCTGCACGTCGGCGACCGCGTAGCCGGTCATGCGGCAGGTCAAGCGCGCATCCGCAACCGCGCCGCGGAAGGCGCGTTTCAGCACTACAGCGTGTTGCTCGAGCATCTGTGCGCGCCGATCCCGGAGGACTTGTCCTACGAGCAGGCCGCTGTCCTGCCGCTCGCGATCTCGACCGCGTCGGCAGGACTGTTCGAGCGCGACCAACTCGCCCTACCTTTGCCGGGAGCATCGGTCGCACCGCGCGGACAGGTCATCCTGGTGTGGGGTGGATCGACCAGCGTCGGCAGCAACGCCATCCAGCTCGCCGTCAATGCCGGCTACGACGTGATCGCCACCGCCTCGCCCCGCAACTTCGCCACTGTGGAGGCTCTCGGGGCTCAACAATGCTTCGACTACAGCGACAAAGCTGCCCCGGCGCAGATCGTCGAGTACGTGGCCGGCCGGTACCTTGCCGGTACGATCGATCTCGGTCAGGGCTCACTCAAGCCGACGGTGGCCATCGCACGCTCAGCCGCCGGGTCGAAACGGATCGCCACGGCCTTTCCCGGAGCGGCTGCGACCCCCATCGGCCTCCGGGCGCGGGTGCACGGGGTCCGGGTCTCGGGTATCCGGGGCGGGAAGCCGATTTCGAGCCCGATCGGCCCCGCGATCTACGCCGACTTCCTCCCTCGGGCGTTGCGTGACAGACGGTACGTGGCAGCACCCACCGCCGATGTCGTCGGACACGGCCTGCACGCCATAACCGATGCTCTGACCGCCCTGCGGGCCGGAGTCTCCGCGCGCAAACTCGTCGTCACCATCTAGGGGCTCGTCACGCAACCTTCGTCGAGTAACGAGTCCAGGTCCGGATCGGTGAGTGGGCAGCAAATCCGCCCGCGGACCTTCGGGAGGATGCCTACTGAGCATGTGCGGGGCTGCGTTCGGGCACGACCCCGGGCCTGCTGGGTCGGGGTTGCGGCTGCGTGGGTCGGTGTTGCGCTCGCCGATGGTGCCGTCCAAGGTGGGCGCGGCGCGGTGCGGCGTGGGTTGCCTGCGGAACAGAGCCACCAGCGCGACGATCGCGGCAAGCCCGGCACCTACGAGCATCTCCATGCCCACACCGATGCTCGAACTTGCCCTTGCGCCCTCGGTGACCAGTGCGATCTCGCCGCAGACGTGGGCGACCCATGAACACCACCGTTACGACAAGCACGCCGCCCAGTGGAACGCTGATGGTGCACAGGTCGAAGAACGCGCCGCCGCTCAGCAACCCGCCGGTAGTCAGCAACAGCACCGCGCCGGGATGAGGTCACCGGCGACCGGATACCACCGGCACCACTTCCGCCCGCGATGCGGACCTGGCAACGGATCCGGATTCAGATTCAGGCATGCGTTGATTGTCGCACTGCCTGCAGCACTACAACCCTGTCCCCAATGCGAGAGTGCTGTCAAACCGTGTCGCCGCAGGAAGATGAGCGCCTTTCCCTAGTCATGGTGGCGTCCTGCTTCGTGGTCCCACAGCACCTCGGTCAGCCGTGCGATGGCCTTGTCCCGGTGCCGTCGGTAGGTGTTGAACGACAGGTGCAGTGATTCCGCGACGCGCTCTTGAACGCCGGTCGGTCGCAGGAACGTACGATCGATCAGCACGCTGAGATCGGGCTCCAGGGTGGCGACGGCTTCGCCGAGCAGTTCCCGCAGGGTTTCGGTGGGGGTGCGTTCGGCTCGTCCGTGCCGCCGGACCATGCGGGACTGCAACAGTGGGCTCGACCGCAGGAGTTCCGGCGTGTGCAGGGTGCGCAGGGCGGAGCGGACGGCCTCGGTGAACTCCGGCTGGGACAGCACTGCTTCTTCGGCGAGGGCCTGTCCGGCCGGTCGCGTCGGCACGCCCATCTGGCACGCGTGCAGCAGGTCCGTGTATTTCGCGATGCCGGTTCGGCGCCAGTCGTGTGCGAACACCGCGAACCGGGCCTCGCCGACAGCGTAGTCGGCTTCGTCGGCGGCCCAGAAGTCGAGAGATTCCATCGAGGGGGCCCAGAGTTCACCGTCGTCGAACGCGCCGACGAAGCTCCAAGCCGTGTCACCGCCGATCAGGAGGATGTCCAGGATCTGCCACGCGACGAACAGCGTCAGCGACGGTGACGGGCGTTGCCCGTGGTCGCGGTCGAGGAAGAAGCGCCAGGCGCGGACCTGTTCACCGGCGCGCGGCGGCCCGTACTTCGAGGCATATTCCCACATCGCGTCGGCGCCCGGGTCCACGCCGAGGTCGGCCTCGGTCAGGTCCAGGCGCGCGCCGTAACCGTGCGGTTCGCCGGTCGCGGTGCGGAAGACCCGGAACGCTTCGGGGCGGCGCTCCATCCAGTACGCCGCCAGCTCCGCCTGCTCACGCCCCTGCCACTGCGCGGTCATGGCGACGATGGCCGACCGGTCGCCGTCGTGCAGGCCGTCGGCGTACGCCTGCATCGTCGGCGGCAGCGACGCCAGCGCGGCGTGCGGGGAACGAGTGCCGTTCAGCACGACGGTGAGCACGGCCAGATCCAGCTGTTCGCGTTCGCTCGCCGTCGCCCGGACCTGGTCGTGGAACACGGCGAGTTTCTTGCGGTACAGCTCGGAGTACCGGACGGGGTCGCGCCAGCGCAGGTCGGCGGTGATGGCGTCGCGGACCACGTCGTGCGGGTAGAGCCCGTACGGGGATTCTTCGATGAACGGCTGGGCCCGCAGCCAGGCGAACAACTCCCCGGCGTCCTCGCCGGTCATCGACCGCATCAGGTCCTCGGTGGTGACGAGCAGCAGCGCGCACACGTCCAGCGCCAGGCGATGGCGGGTGCTCGGTACTTCGTCGAGCAGCTGGGTCAGCAGCGCGCCCACTCCGCCGGGGAGGTCCGACAAGACTCGCGGCGCGGCTCCGCGGCGCACGGCGTCCACCACCATCGACAGGGTGAGCGGGTGGCCACGGCTGATCTTCAGCAACCGGTCGTGCATCTCCGCGGGAACGTCCTGAGCGACCAGGTAGGCGGACCCGTCCCGCGGCGACAGGTTGCCGAGCTCGACGACCCGCATCAACGTCCGCCACGCCGGGTCCGCGCGCCACCGCGGCCCGGGGCCTCGTCGCCCGGCGATCACCACCACGCAGGACGCCGGAAGGGACGGCACGTAGTGCTCGCGGATCCAGTCGTCGATCGGTTCCAGCAGTTCGTAGGTGTCGATCAGCAGCACCGCGGGCACGTCGCCGGCCGGGTCGGGCAGCGCTCCCGGCCCGAGAGCCAGGTGCCGGGCATCCACCCTCACCGGGTCGAAGCCTTTCTCGATGGCTATGTCGGCGAACACGTCGAGCAACGCGCTCTTGCCCACTCCGCCGACCCCGTGCACGAAAAGCACACCAGGCGCGCCCAGCGCGTCCCGGAAGACGGCGACCTCCTCGTCCCGACCGGCGAACGACCGCCGCCGCAGCTCCCGCACGGTGTGCCCGAGTGAAGTCATGCACCCGACTGTATCCATCCGGTGCCCACCGGGATGGGCACCAGGTGGGCACCGGATGGGCTGGTGGCCGCGGGCCGGTTCGGTGACGATCTTGGTGCATGCCTGCTGCTCTTCCTGGAAGTCCGGTCCTGATCCGAGCAGCCGACGACCACCGGGGCTCGCCGATCCATCGCCTGCGACGTATTGGCGCGTGTGTACTGACGTGACCGGAAATGTCGGCTCGGGTCACCAGGTATCGCTGGCGTGCGCGTTCGGTTCACTCAGCCCGCAATCCACGAGTCGAGGAAACAGCAATGGATCTGAACCCTGCCGAATTCCCCAGCAACTGGGGCCGCTGGGGCGACACCGACCAGCTCGGCACCGTCAACCTGATCACCACGGAAGCCCGCGCGCGCGGCGTTGCCCAGGCACGTACCGGATTGGCGGTTTCCCTGGCGCGCAGGACCCCGGCCGCGCCGCTGATGGGCGGGCCGATGGCCGCCCTGCAGGCGGACACCACGGGCGTGCAGACCATCATGTCGTTCACCGGCTCGTCGCCGACGGCGATGGCCGAGCTGATGCTCATCACGACGCACCACCCCGAGGTCACGCACCTGGATGCGTTGTCGCACATGGTCATGGACGGGCGGGTCTACCCCGGGATCGCGCAGCCGGAGAGCTCCGGACCCGGGGGAGTGACCCACGGCGCCGCGGACGTGTTCGCCGACGGGATCGTGACCCGGGGCGTGCTGCTCGACCTGGCCCCGGGCGGCAAGCTGCCCGACGGCCACGCGGTCACGGCCGAGGACCTGGAAACCGCGGCGGCGCGGGGAGACGTCGATGTGCAGCCGGGTGACGCGCTCGTGGTGCGGGCGGGCTGGGACCGGGTTCCCGATCACGGCCGGGCCCTGCCGGGGATGACCGCGGGCGCGGTCCGGTGGATGCACGACCGCGGGATCGCCGTTTACGCCGGGGACATCGGTGATGCGTCACCGCCGCTGAAGGACGATTTTCCCGGTGCACTGCACCGGTTGGGGCTCGGCCGGCTCGGCCTGGTGCTGATCGACGGCGCTCGCGGTGAAGAACTCGTCGAGGTCTGCGAGGAACAAGGTCGTCACACCTTCCTGTTCGTGGCCGCGGTTCCCCGCATCCTCGGCACCACCGGCCTGCCGGTGAACCCGCTGGCCATCTTCTGAGTGCGAATTGCCTTCCTCACGAATGAAAGGACGACGATGACGAACACCCTCCTCCGCGGCCTCGGCGTCGTGACCGCGGGCGTCGCGATGACGTTGTCCTCGCAGACTGTGGCCTCGGCCGGTTCCTCCGCCGAAACCTCTCGGGAATGCCGGGGCGTGACCGTCGACAGGGCCGCACCGGTGGTCAGCCGAAGGAGACCCCGGGCCCGCTGCGCTGCACTGCGTGGGGCGCTCCGGTGAACGGCATCACCGGTGTGCACCTCTGGACGTTCAAGCCGGTCGAGGGAGGTGTCCTGGCGGCCACCGACGAATCGTGGGCCGGCCCGCCGGTGGAAGCCGACTGGGTGCACCGGTTGCAGGACACCGCCGAGGTGCGGTCCGGCTGGTCCTGATCGTCGGAGAATACGGGTGGTTTCACAAGGGAGACCACTCATGTTCGTGAGCTATCCCGGAAGGCCGGGCCTGGCGCGGAACTCTGCGCCTGGTCACGCGTCGGGAGGTCGCTTCGACACGTCCGGTCACCACTCACCCCCCGCGGTCGATCGCCGTTGCGCAGCACGGAGGAGGCTTCGCGGCCGCGGCGCCTAGACTGGCCGGTGAGCGGTCGCCGACGCGACACACGAGCGACAGGCGGGGGCCGGTGATCAGATTCACAGTGCTGGGCGCGATCAGTGCATCACGCGCGGGTGCGGACGTCGACCTGGGGTCGCCGCAGCAGCGCTCGGTCCTGGCGCTGCTGCTCCTGCGCGCCGACCGCGCCACCTCCCTGGACCAGATCGTGGATGCCCTCTGGGAAGGGGAAGCCCCGCCGGGGGCGCGAGGGACGGTCCGGACCTACGTCTACCGGCTGCGCCGGGTCCTGGGAACCGACTCGCCGATCGAGTCGGTCGCCGGCGGCTACCGGTTGCGGACGGCCCCGGAATCGGTCGACTTCGCCCGGTTCAAGCTTTCGATCGCCGGTGCCCGCGTCGCCGAGAAGAGGGGCGACCCGGCAACGGCCGCGCAAAAACTGCGCGAGGCACTGGAGTGCTGGACGGGGCCCGCCCTCATGGGTGCCCGCGGCCCCTACCTGGAGCGGGAACGGGAGGAACTCGAGCGGCTTCGCCTGACCGCGTGGGAAGAACGGCTGACCCACGAGGTCGGGCTGGATGAGCTCGACGCCGCGGACGAAGTGCTCGGCTCGCTGGTCGCCGAGTACCCGATGCGGGAACGCCTGCGCGAGCTCCAGATGCTGACCCTGGCCCGCCGAGGCCGGCCGGGGGAGGCGCTGGCGGTGTTCGCCGAGGTGCAGCACCTGTTGCGGGAGGAGCTGGGCGCGGATCCCGGCGAGCGGCTGCGCCGCCTGCACCAGCGGTTGCTCCGCGCCGACCCGGCGCTCGGCGCCCCCGCCGCAGCCGCGACGGGGGCGGTGCCGGCGCAGATCCCGGCCGGACAGCCGCTGTTCACCGGGCGAGCACGGGAGTCCGCCGAACTGACCGGCCTGCTCACCGGCTCCGGCCGGGCCGCCATCGCCGGCATCACCGGCCTCGGCGGTATGGGGAAGACGGCGCTGGCGATCCACGTCGCCCACGCCCTCGCCGCGCAGTTCCCCGACGGCAGCCTGTTCGCCGACCTGCGGGCGGCGGACGCGCCGGCCGACCCCCACGAGGTGCTCGGGCGTTTCCTCCGCGCGATCGGGGTGGCCGCGGTACCCGAATCCCTGGACGAGCGATCCGCGTTGTGGCGTACTTCGCTGGCTCGCCGGCGAGTCCTCGTCGTCCTCGACGATGCCCGCGACCACGAGCAGATCCGGCACCTGCTGCCCGGTACGCCCGGATCCGCCGCGATCGTCACGAGCGTGACCAGGATGATCGACCTGCCGGGAGTGCCCTGGATCCGGCTGGGCCCGCTGCTGCCCGGCGACTCGGTGCGTTTGCTCGGCGCGGTGGCGGGCGAGGACCGCCTGCGGACCGAGCCGGAAACCGCCCGCCGGCTCCTCGACGCATGCTCCCACCAGCCGCTGTCGGTCCACGTCGCGGCCGCGCGCCTGCTCGCTCGTCCGCATTGGACGCTCGCGCGGATCGCCGAGCAGCTCGACGACGATCTCCGGCAGCCGGTGGTCATGCACGAAGACTGCAAGATCGTCGACGCCCCGTTCCGCCGCGCCGAAACCTTGCTGTCACCAGGGCTGCTGAACGCCTTCCACCTGTGCGCGGTGCCCGATTGCTCGGCACTGACCCCGGCAGCGGCGGCCGCCCTGCTCGACCTGCCCCCGGTGCAGGCGACCGCGAGCCTGGAGTCCCTGGTGGACGCCCACGTCCTCGAAAGCGGACCGGATGGCACGTACCACTTCCTGCCCCTGATCAAGGCGTTCGCGCGCCGCCGCGCCCGCGACCGGCTGGGGGAGGTGGCCTGCCGGGCGGCGCTGCGCCGGCTGCTGCGCCACCGCCTGGCGGACGACGGTGACTGGGATGAGCAGTGGCGCTCCGAAACACTGGCGATCACCGCGCAGGTCGGCGACCACACCGAAGCGCGCGAGTCCTTGCTGCGTTCTTGATCGACGGGTCGTCGACGCGGTGTCGACCCGATGTCGACACCGCACCGGTGGACTCGGGGCATGGATTCACCGAAAACACCGGATGAGCTGGCCGACGTGGTCGCCGGCCCGGTACTGCACCCCGGATCGACCGGGTACGCCGAAGAATGCGCGACCTACAACCTGGCGGTGACCCACCGCCCGGCCGTGGTGGTCGGCGCCACCCGCGCGGCCGACGTGAGCGCGGCCCTGCGCTACGCCGCCCGCCACGACCTTCCCGCCGCCGTGCTGGCCACCGGGCACCAGGCGATCGTTCCCGCGGACGGCGCCGTGCTCATCACCACCCGCCGGATGACCGGCGTCGAGGTCGACCCCGTGCGCCGCAGCGTGCGCGTCGCCGCGGGGGAGCGTTGGCAGGCCGTGGTCGACGCCGCGGCCGAGCACGGCCTCGCCCCGCTCGCCGGCTCGTCCCCGCTGGTCGGGGTCGTCGGCTACACCCTCGGCGGCGGGCTGAGCCCGATGCTGGGCCGCGCGTACGGGTGGGCCGCGGACCACGTGACCGCGATCGAGGTGGTCACCGCCGACGGCGTGCACCACCGCACCGGCCCGCAGGCCGAAGCCGACCTGTTCAACGCCCTGCTCGGCGGCAAGAGCAACCTGGGTGTCGTCACCGCCCTGGAGTTCGGGCTCTTCCCGGTCGAGCGGCTGTACGCGGGGGGACTGTTCTTCGCCGGTACCGACGCATCCGCCGTGCTCGGGACGTACGCGAAGGTCGCGGAGAACGCACCGGACGCGCTCACGACGTCGATCGCTTTCTTGCGGCTGCCGCCGCTGCCCGGCGTGCCGGACCTGCTCGCCGGGAAGTTCGTCGTCCACGTGCGGTTTTCCTACATCGGCTCGGCCGGCGACGGCGCCGCGCTCGCGGCGCCGCTGCGGGCGGCGGCGCCGGTGCTGCTGGACACGCTGCGGGAGATGCCGTTCGGCTCGTTCGCCGAAATCCACTCCGACCCCGTGGACCCCGCCCCGTTCCTGGAGCGCACCGAGGTGGTCGCATCGCTGCCCGAAGAGGCGGTGCAGGAGCTGCTGGAGCTGGCCGGTCCCGAGGCGGATTGCCCGGTGCACTTCGTCGAGCTGCGCCACCTCGGCGGGGCACTGAGCGGGCCGGCCGCGCACGCGGCGGGACACCGCGACGGGCAGTTCGTCGTCTGGGTGGTGGCCGTCGGAATGCCTGCCGAACTCACTGCCCAGAACGCGTTCGCCGACCGGCTGTTCGCCCGGCTCGCCCCGTGGAGCACCGGACGGCGGTACCTGAACTTCATGTCCACGGAGGACATGGACGCCGTCCAGACCGCTTACGACACCCCGACCTGGGACCGCCTGCGCGCCGCCAAACGCCGCTACGACCCGACGAACACGCTGCGGCTCAACCACAACATCGTCCCGACCGAGAACGGACCCCACCATGACTGACCCGCTTCTGCGCACGCTGACCGACCACGCCGCGATCACCGACGCGGTCCACCGCTACACCGCCGGGCTCGACTTCGGGGACGCCGACCTGCTCGCCTCCTCGTTGACCGAGGACGCCGTCGTCGACCTGTCCCCGGCCACCGCGAAGATCGGATTCGCGTTCCCGGCGCTGCAACCGCGGCAGGTGGTCGTGGACAGCCTCATCCCGGCCGTCGGCCCGTTGGACATCAGCCACGCGGTGTCCAACGTCCGCATCACGGTCACCGGTGACACCGCCACCCTCAAGTGCTACGCCATGGCCCAGCACTTCAAGCCGGGCGACGGACCGAAACCCGACCGGACGCGCCACGCGCTGATGATGAACCGCTACGACGCCGAAGTGGTCCGTGACGGGAGCAGCTGGCGGATCAGCAAGCTGGTCATCGACAACGCCTGGTTCGAAGGCGACCCGGACATCCTGACCGGCGGGTGAGACCTCCGCCTCGGCCACCCCATACGTCGTGCCCGGCTCGCACCACCAGCGCCGCGGGCTCCTCGGAGCCGGGCTGCCCGGCTCCGAGGAGCCCGATCCTCATCGCACTGCTGCCGCCCAGTTCCCGGTGGTGGCCAAGCCGTCCGCGTGCGACCGATCGGCCGGTACCCGAGTTCGGCGACGGCCTTGCCGGTCCGCAGAGTGCACTCTTGCGCGAGGAACCACAGGGCCGGCACCGGTACTTCGCGTTCGGCGGTGGCGTGTGGACGCCGTAGATGTCGAACATCGTCTCCATGAACTCACGAAAGACGACGCGGTGCTGGTCGGTGACGAAGTAGGCCTGGCCCGGGTGGCCGCGCCGCCAGCCGAGGATCAGGCTTTCGACGACGTTGTCGACGTAGGTGACGTCCGTCGTCACAGCCCGTGCCGCGCGGCCCGGATCGGGCCCCACGGCACCCCTCGGCACACCTCTCGAACGGTGACGCGTCGGCGTCAGCGGGAGCGGTTGGCCCACCAGGTCTGGCCTGCCTCGGGCAGGGTGGAGATCGGGTCGTAGTAGGGGTAGCGCCGCTGCAGAGCCTCGCCCCGGTCCTCGGCGTCGGCCTTGTCCACGCTGGTCAGGTAGTTCTTGGTCCAGTACGAGATCCCCAGCTCACGGTCGTAGTCGGCCAGCTGGTGCACCCACCGCTTCCCGACATAAGGCACGTCGCACACGATGCGCGGCGTCGCGTACCCGGGCAGGTACCCCATGATCGAGTGCTGCAGCTCCTGCGCCTCATGCACCGAAACCCGCCAGTGCTCCGCGTTCGGGATCATGTCGCACATGTAGAAGTAGTACGGCAGGATGTTCGCCTCGCCCTGCAGCGCGAAGCACAGGTCCAGCAGCTGCGCCGGCGTCGCGTTGACCCCGCGCATCAGGACGCCCTGGTTGCGGACGTCGCGGACACCCACGTTCAACGCCGTCTGGGCCGCCTCCGCCACCAGCGGGGTCACCGACTGGGCGTGGTTCACGTGCGTGTGGATCGCCAGGTTGACACCCCGGCGCTGGGCGGTCACGGCGACGCGCTCCAGGCCTTCGACGACCTTCGGCTGGAGCCAGTGCTGCGGCAGCGCCGCCAGGGCCTTCGTCGCCAGGCGGATGTCGCGGACCGTGTCGATGTCCATCAGGCGCATCAGGAACGACTCCAGCTGCGGCCACGGCACGTTGGCCACGTCGCCGCCGGAGACCACCACGTCGCGCACGCCCGGGGTCTTCTTCAGGTACGCGATCATCGCGTCCTGGCGGTCGACCGGCTTGAGCGTCAGCTTGTGCTTCTCGACCTGCTCGGTCGAGTTGCCGACCAGGTCCATGCGGGTGCAGTGGCCGCAGTACTGGGGGCAGGTCGAAATCATCTCGGCCAGCACCTTGGTCGGGTAGCGGTGGGTCAGCCCCTCCACGACCCACATCTCGGCCTCGTGCAGCGAGTCGCGTTCCGAGTGCGGGTGGCTCGGCCACGTGACGTCGCGGTCGCTCTTGACCGGCAGCATGTACCGGCGGATCGGGTCGGCGTAGAACGCCTCGGTCACCTTCGCCGGGTCGGTGCCCGCCGTCGGCGCCATCGTGTTGAGCATCTGGGGCGGCAGCAGCATCGACATGGTCGCCATCTCGCGCTGGTCGGCGAGCAGGTCGTCGTAGAAGCGCTCCTCCAGCAGGTCGCCCATCAGGGCGCGCAGCTGCTTGGCGTTGCGGACGCAGTGCACCCGCTGCCATTGCGCGTCACGCCACTCGGCCTCGGTCACGCCGTGCCAGCCGGGGAAGCGGCGCCAGTCGGGTTCCACCAGCTCGGCGCGGGCGTACTCGTAGGGCTGGTCGAAGGCGGCGGCAGGCGTCACAGGTTCCTGGGTCGCAGTCACTTGTACTCCTAGTCGTCGGGAACGCGTTAAAATATCCTGTCATATCGTTCTCGCGGAGTAAATCTTCCTGCCTGCTGGGGTGTCTTCACCCAGGTGCCGAGGGCCCCGCCGCCCGGGGGAGACTCAAGGGCGTGACGGACGAACACACGACGCTCCTGCTCGGCGGGCGCATCTACACCCCCGCCGGCCCGGACGCCACGGCGATGGCGGTCACCGGTGGCACCGTGGTCTGGGTCGGCCAGGACGCCCCGGCCCGCACCCTCCACCCCGGCGCCGACGTCGTCGACCTCGACGGCGCGTTCGTCGCGCCCGCCTTCGTCGACGCCCACGTCCACGCCACCGCCACCGGCCTGCACCTGAGCGGCCTCGACCTCACCGGCGTCCGCAGCGGCGCCGAACTGCTGGCCCGCGTGCGCGACGCCGTCGTCCCCGGCCAGGTCCTGCTCGCCCACGGCTGGGACGAAAGCGGCTGGACCGACTCCCGGCTGCCCAGCCGCGCCGAGCTCGACGACGCCGCCGGCACCACGCCCGTCTACCTCAGCCGCGTCGACGTCCACTCCGCGCTGGTCTCCACCGCGCTGGTCGAGCTGGCGCCGGCCGACCGCGACGCCGACGGCTGGTCGCCCGCGGGCCCGCTGACCCGCGCCGCCCACCACGCCGTCCGCGCGGCGGTGCGCGCCGCGATCACCCCCGAACAGCGCGAACGCGCCCAGCGCGCGTTCCTCGCCGAGGCCGCCGCCCAGGGCATCGTCAGCGTCCACGAATGCGCCGGCCCCGACATCTCCGGCCGCGACGACCTCGCCGCCCTGCTCGCCCTCGCCGGACCGGACACCCCCGAGGTCGTCGGCTACTGGGGCGAGCTCGGCGCGATCGGCACCGCCCGCGAGCTCGGCGCACGCGGGCTGGCCGGCGACCTGTTCGCCGACGGCGCCCTCGGCTCCCACACCGCCGCCCTGACAACGCCGTACGCCGACCACACCGGCTCCGGCACCCTCTACCTCGACGCGCACCGCATCGGCGAGCACCTGGCCGCCTGCACCGAAGCCGGGCTGCAGGCCGGCTTCCACGTGATCGGCGACGCCGCCGTGGCCGAGGTCGTCGAAGGCTTCCGGCTCGCCGAGAAGGAGGTCGGCCAGCGCGCGCTGGCAGCCCGGCACCACCGGCTCGAGCACCTGGAGATGGTCACCGCCGAGCAGGCGAAGCTGCTGGCCGGCTGGGGTGTCGTCGCCTCGGTGCAGCCGCTGTTCGACGCGCTCTGGGGCGGCGACAGCGGCATGTACGCCGACCGCCTCGGCGACCGCGCCGCCGGGCTCAACCCGTTCTCGACGCTGGCCGCCGAAGGAGTCCTGCTGGCCTTCGGCTCCGACGCGCCGGTGACGCCACTGGACCCGTGGGCGAGCGTCCGCGCGGCCGCCTACCACCGCACCCCGGGCGCCGGCCTGTCCCCGCGCGCCGCGTTCACCGCCCACACCCGCGCCGGGCACCGGGCGGCCGGCGTCAACGACGGCGTCACCGGCAGTCTCGTCCCGGGCGCGCCGGCGCACTACGCGATCTGGGACGCGACCGACCTCGTCGTCGCGACCCCGGACAGCCGAGTGCAGCGCTGGTCCACCGACCCGCGCGCCGGCGTGCCCCCGCTGCCGCGGCTCGAACCGGACGCCGCCCTGCCGCACTGCCTGCGCACGGTCCGCGCGGGTGAAGTCCTCCACGACACCATCACCTAGAGTCGTCTTCCGTGGCAGTCACCGTGGCGGACCCCGAACCGGGCGCCCCGCACCAACCCGCCCGTACCCGGCGGTTCCCGCGTGCCTGGCTGCTGCGCCTGGCCGCGGCACTGGTGTCCGGGTTCGCCTACTACCTGAGCTTCGCCCCGCGTCCGCTGTGGTGGCTGGCGCCGCTGGCGTTCGCCGGGTTCGCGCTCGTGCTGCGCGGCCGCCGGAGCTTCCGCGGCGCGTTCGGCTACGGCTTCGCGTTCGGGTTCGTGTTCTTCCTGCCGCTGCTGACGTGGCTGCTGGACTTCCTCGGCCCCGACTTCGGGCCGTGGCCGTGGCTGGGCCTGTCGTTCGCGCTGGCGCTTTACTACGGCCTCGCCGGCGGCCTCATCACGTGGGTGTCCCGCCTGCCGGCCGGGCCGCTGTGGGCCGCGCTGGTGTTCGTCGCGCTCGAGACGCCCCGCGCGTGGTTCCCCCTCGGCGGCTTCCCGTGGGGCCGGGTCGCCTTCAGCCAGCCCGAAGGCGCCTTCCTGCCACTCGCCTCGATCGGCGGCGCGCCGCTGGTCGGCCTCGCCGTCGTCCTCAGCGGCTTCTGCCTCGCCGCCTTCCTCGGACGGCTCTGGGACGGCCGTGAAGCGCTCATCGCGGCGCTGCGGACCCGCCCGGCCGTCTTCGCCGCCACCGGCACGCTGCTGCCCGTGGTCGCCGGCCTGGCGCTGTGGCCGGCCGTCGGCACCGGCGCGCAGGACGGCGAGCTCACCGTCGCGACCGTGCAGGGCAACGCGCCGGACATCGGCCTGGCGCTGCAGGGCGAACGTACCGTCCTGCGCGCCAACACCATCGCCGAGAGCGAACGGCTGCTCGACGCCATCCACGCCGGGAAGGTCCCGAAGCCCGACCTGGTGCTGTGGCCGGAAAGCGCGACGACCGTCACCGGCCCGGACCCGCAGGTCGACCAGCTCGTGGCGAACTTCGGCGTGCCCGCGCTGATCGGCGCGATCTACGAGCTGCCCGACCGGCACCTGCAGAACTCCGTCATCGCGTGGGACCCGCACACCGGGCCCGGGCAGCGCTACGCGAAGCAGCAGCTGGTGCCCTTCGGCGAGTACGTGCCCGCCCGCAAGCTGGCCGAGCTCGTCACGCCGTTCCTCGACCAGGAGACCGTCGACATGGTCCCCGGCGACGGCACCAACCAGGCCGTGGACGTCGCGGGCACCAGGGTCGGCATGTTCGTCTGCTACGAGGCCGCGTTCGACTACCCCGGCCGCGACGCGGTCCGAGACGGGGCCGAACTGCTCGTCGTGCCGACCAACAACGCCTGGTACGGCGAGAGCGAGATGAGCGTCCAGCAGCTGGCCATGTCGCGGCTGCGGGCGGTCGAGCACGGCCGCGCCGTCGTGGTGTCCGCCGTCTCAGGAGTGAGCGCGATCGTCGCCCCCGACGGAACGGTTACCAGCTCAACGGGCCTTTTCACCGCCGATTCCCTGGTCGGGCGCGTCCCGCTGCGGACGCAGACTACGCTGTCGGATCGACTCGGTGCGTGGACGGAGTACGGGCTGCTGGCACTGGCGATCGCCGGGGTGGCCGGCGGGCTCGTGCTCCGTTTTCGCACCCGGCGCACCAGCGCCGGCACGGCAGGGGAAGCGGCGGACTGACCGCCGCGGATATCGGAGGAGCACGGATGTCGCAGGCGCCGCGGGGGGCCCGGGAAATCGAGCCGGTGCTGGTGGTGATCCCGACGTACAACGAGCGGGAGAACCTCGGCCCGATCCTGGATCGCCTGCACAAGGTACTCCCGGACGTGCACGTACTGGTAGTGGACGACGGCAGCCCGGACGGCACCGGCGAGCTCGCCGACGAGCGCGCGGCCGCGAACAAGAACGTGCACGTCATGCACCGGACCGAGAAGGCGGGGCTGGGGGCGGCCTACATCGCCGGGTTCCGCTGGGGCCTGGCGCGGGAGTACAACACGATCGTCGAGATGGACGCCGACGGCTCGCACGCACCGGAGGACCTGCCGCGGCTGCTGGACGCCGTCGGTGACGCGGACCTGGCCATCGGGTCGCGGTACGTGCCGGGTGGCGCGGTGGTGAACTGGCCGCTGAAGCGCCAGGTGCTCTCGCGCGGCGCCAACGTCTATTCACAGCTCGCGCTGGGCATGCGGACCCGCGACATCACGGCCGGTTTCCGGGCCTACCGGCGTCCGGTGCTGGAGAAGCTGGCGCTGGACGAAGTCAACTCGCACGGCTATTGCTTCCAGATCGACCTGACGATCCGCACGGCCGAAGCCGGGTTCGAGATCGTCGAGGTGCCGATCACCTTCACCGAGCGCGAAATCGGCGAGTCGAAGATGGACGGCTCGATCATCCGCGAGGCGTTCCTGCGGGTGGCCACGTGGGGCGTGGAGCGCCGCTGGCAGCAGCTGCGGCGGCTGCTCAAGCGCGGCTGACCCGCGCGGTCACGATCCACGTCCGGGCGCCCAGCAGCACGCCGTCCGGAGTCTCGTACGCCGCGAACGCGTCCCGGAGGCGGGTCGCGGCGGTCGCGGCGTCTTCGGTGGGCAGCTCCTGGACATCCTTGAGACCGAGGGCGAACTCGCTCGCCATCGCGGCGTCGGGGCCGTAGCAGACGGGTTCGTGCAGCTCGGTGAAACCGACGTCGGTGAATCCGGCGGCCCGCAGCAGCGCTTCGGTGTGGTCCCGGTCGCCGAGGGAGAAGTGCGGCCCGGCCGGTGGCGGGGTGGTGCCGGGCGCGACGGCGTCGTGCAGCACCGAATACCACTCGTTGCGGGCCCGTTCCTGCCACACCAGCAGCACCAGGCGCCCGCCCGGCCGCAGCGCGCGGGCGAGGTGGGCGAACGCCGCGGGCGGGTCGGTGAAGAACATCGCCCCGAACCGGCTGAGCACGACGTCGAACGCCGCGGCCGGGAACGCGCGGGTCTGCACGTCGGCCACCTCGAAGCTCGCCCCGCCGAGTTCGCGGGCCTTGGCGATCGCCTGCTCCGAGACATCGACGCCCAGCGCGGTCGCGCCCGCCCGCGCGGCTTCGCGGGTGGATTCGCCGGTGCCGCAGCCGACGTCGAGGATGTCTTCGCCCGGCTTGACGGCGGCCGCGGCGCGGAACCGCTCGTTGTGCGGCCGCACCTCGGCGTCGAACAGCGCCGCGAACCGGACCCGGTGCTCACTCATGCCGTCTTCTCCCGTCATCGGCCATCATGGGGCCGATGACGACCATCGTGGCCTTCCACGCCCACGCCGACGACCCCGTGGTGCTCAGCGGCGGCACCCTGGCCCGCGCGGCGGCCGACGGGCACCGGGTGGTGGTCGTCGTGGCCACCGACGGCATGTCCGCGGAACACCCGACCCCGCGGTGGGCCGAACTGGAGGCGAGCGCGGCCATCCTCGGCGTCCGGCGCGTCGTGCACCTCGGCTACGCCGACAGCGGGCACGGGCCCGAGCTGTACCCGGATCCGCCCGGCCGGCAGCGCTTCGCCCGCGCGGACACCGAGGAGGCCGCGCACCGGCTCGCCGCCCTGCTGCACGAGGAAAAGGCCGACCTCCTGCTCGGCTACGACCCCCACGGCGGCTACGGCCACCGCGACCACGTCAAGGTCCACGAGGTCGCCCGGCGGGCGGCCCGGCTGACCGGGACGCGGCTGCTGGAGGCGACGATGCCGCGCGACGTCGTCGTCCGGCTCGTCCGGGTGGTCCGTGCCCTGCGGATCCCGTTCCGGTACGACCAGGCCGCTCTCGGCCGGCTCTTCAGCCCGGCCTCGGCCATCACCCACCGCTTCGACGTGCGGCGGTTCGCCGGGCGCAAGCAGGCGGCGCTGGCCGCGCACGTGTCCGACGTGCGCGGTGGCGGGCGGCTCGCGTCGGTGCTGCGGGTGCTCGTGTGGCTGCCGGCGCCGGTGTTCGCGCTCGTGGCCGGCCGCGAGTGGTACGTCGAGGTCACCGACCGGGGAACGCGACCCCGACCGCTGCCAGTTTCTGCACGTTCTGGTCGGACTCGCCGGCGTCGGTGATGACGCCGGCGATGTCGGCGAACGGCAGCACGGTGAACCGCGAGGCCGCCCCGAGCTTTTCGGCGCTGGCCAGCACGTAGGTGTCGGCGGCGCGGCGGGCCAAGGTGCGTTTCATCGCGGCTTCCTCGGCGTCGCCGGTGGTGAGCCCGGCGTCGGGGTGGACGCCGGTGACGCCGAGCAGGAAGACGTCGGCGCTGATCGCCTGGGCGGCCTCGGCCGCGGCGGCGCCGCAGGTGACCGCGGAGTGCCGGAACAGCCGCCCGCCGAGCAGGAAGACCTCGATGCCGGGGTGGCCGAGCAGGGCGACGGCGACGGTCGGGCTGTGGGTGACGACGGTGGCTTCGAGGTCTTTCGGCAGGGCGTTGGCGACGGCGAGGGTGGTGGTGCCGCCGTCGAGGATGACCGTCGAGCGGGGCCGGACCAGGCCGGCGGCGATCGCGGCGACCCGGTCCTTGCCGTCGACGGCGATCGCCGTCCGGCTCGCGTAGTCGGCGACGGCGGGGGAGACGGGCAGCGCGCCGCCGTAGACGCGCTGGCAGAGCCCGGCGGCGGCCAGGTCGCGCAGGTCGCGGCGGATGCTGTCCTCCGAGACGCCCAGTTCGGCCGCGACGTCCTTCGCCAGCACCTTGCCGTCGGCCGCGAGCCGGGCGAGCAGCAGGTCGCGGCGTTCACCGACCAGCATGCACAATCCTCCTTGTTTTTGCCGAGTCGTGCACATTATGGTCGGGGGATGACCTCATCGGCAAGCCTGTCGCGCAACCCGCGCGTCCGGGTCACCAACGTGGAACTGCTGTCGTCGGCCTGGTACGTGCTGCGCCGCACGACGTTCGACTACCGGCACGGCGACGGCCGCTGGACGACCGAACAGCGCGAAACCTACGACCGCGGCAACGGGGCGACGGTGCTGCTGTACGACGTGGCGGGCGGGACGGTGCTGCTGACCCGCCAGTTCCGCTACCCGGTGTACGTCAACGACCATCCGGACGGGATGTTCATCGAGGCCGCGGCGGGCCTGCTGGACGCCGACGCCCCGGAGACGGCGATCCGCCGCGAGGCGCAGGAGGAGACCGGGGTGCTCATCGGCGAGCCGGAGCACGTGTTCGACGTGTACACGAGCCCGGGCTCGGTGACCGAGCGCCTCCACTGCTACGCGGCGCCGTACGACCCGGCCGACCGCGGCGAGGGCGGCGGCATCGCCGAGGAAGGCGAGGACATCGAGGTGCTGGAGCTGCGCTTCGAGGACGCCCTGAAGATGATCGGGACGGGCGAGATCGCGGACGCGAAGACGATCATGCTCCTGCAGTGGGCGGCCCTGCACGGCCCGTTTCGCGGCACGCCGGCATAGCGCGTACCCAGAGGGTCGGCTCACGAACCGACCCTCTGGGTACGTGAGCCGACCCTCCGGGTACGCCGGTTGGTGGCCTGGGCATGCGAAAGGCCCCCGCGGGGGGAGGTCGCGGGGGCCTTTCCGTTGTGGTGGGAGCGGTGGCTACGGGCCGACGCTCAGGGGCTTAGGCGGACCGGGAGGTCCGCCGGCCCTTCAGCTCGGCGAGACGTTCGTTCAACAGGTCCTCGAGCTCGGGGATCGTGCGCCGCTCGAGCAGCATGTCCCAGTGGGTGCGCGGCGGCTTGACCTTCTTCTGCTCGGGCTGCCCGCCGTCCACGATCTCCGATTCGCTGCCGTGCAGGCGGCATTCCCAGACCGTCGGGATCTCGGCGTCGTCGGAGAACGGCACCTCGAACTCGTGGTTCTTCGGGCAGGCGTAACGCACGGTGCGGCGGGGGGCGAGGTCGTGGTTGCGGTCGGTCTCGTAGCTGACCGCTCCCAGCCGGCTTCCACGAAGAACACGGTCGGCCATGATGGGTCCTTTCAGTCAGCTCCGGGTGGAGCCTGGGTGATGCTCACCCTATGCAACGACTTGGGGCCCCCGAGGATTCCCGGGCTGCCATGTCGTTGCTCACGATGAGCTGCGTCACCCAACGGCATCAGCTTCCTCTAGTAGGAGGCGTTTCGCGCTTCGGCGTGACGTCAATACGGCCTTCTTAGTGCTGATATCCCCCGGATGGGCTACTGGCACCCACGTCAGGTCAACCGTAACTGACCGTGATGACCAGTAACCGGCCCCAAGTCACCCGCTCGAAAGTGGCGGCGACACAATACCTGATAACGCACAGTAGCGTTTTCGGCCTCAAAACCGGCCAAAGCTGAAGATTCAACTACGGATTGTTCGGTATCTGCCACCACAACGGTGTCGCCCTCACGCACGACCTCGCCGTCGAGCACCCGCGCGTTGAACCGTCCCGGCAGCCCGCACCAGCACAGCACCTCCACCTGAACCGGCTGCAGTTCGTCCGCCAGTTCGAACAGGCGAGCGGCCCCCGGGAACAACCGGCTCCGGAAATCCGTCGCGATCCCGAAGCAGTACACGTCGATCTCGACCTCGTCGGCCAGCTCCGCCAGCTGGTCGACCTGCCCGGGGGAGAGGAACTGCGCCTCGTCCACCACGACGTAGTCCACGTGCTGCCCGCGCGACCACTCCTGCCGCACCAGGTCCCGCACGTCGGTGTCCTCGCCGACCTCCACCGCCTGCCGGCTCAGACCGATCCGGCTCGAGATCTGCGGCGCGCCCGACCGGTCGTGGCGCACCAGCACCAGCCCGTGCCGGCCCTGACGCGCGTGGTTGTGGTCGATCTGCAGCGCCAGCGTCGACTTCCCGCAGTCCATCGGCCCGTAGCAGAACTTCAGCCTGCCCACCGGCGGCGTCCCGCGGCGCGAGCCGGCCGCGGGAACCGACGAGAGGGCGTCGGTCGGATCGGGGCCGGCGGCCCGGTCGTTCAACAAGGTCACGACACCCGACCCTATCGGTGGCTTGACGAGCCCGTCACCTCGCGCCACGTGACAGCCGAAAGAGCCACGTCACAGCACCTCCGGCGGAGTGTTGCCCGCCGCCACGATCGCCCGCCGCACCGGCACCAGCCAGACCAGCACCAGCCCCGCCGCGAAGAAGACCACCAGCGCGATGATCGCCAGCCGGAACGACCCCGTCGCCTGCCCGACGCCGGCGAACAGCAGCGGACCCAGCCACGACGTCCCGCGCTCACCCACCACGTAGAGCGAGTAGTACTGGGCGTCCTTGCCCGCCGGGATCATCTGGCTGAACAACGACCGCGACAACGCGTTCGTTCCGCCCAGCACCAGCCCGATCCCCACGGCCACCGCCAGGAACTGCGCCAGCTGCTTCGGCTGCACGAAGTACGCCCCGGCCAGCACCACCACCCACAGCACCAGGCTGCCCAGGATCGTCTTCTTGGCCCCGATCCGCCGCGCCACCAGCCCGTGCAGCGTCCCGCCCAGGTACGCCACGAACTGGATCACCAGGATCGTCACGATCAGGACCTCGTTGCCGAACCCCAGCTCGTCCTTGCCGTACTGCGCCGACACCGTCACCACGGTGTTGATCCCGTCGGTGAAGACCAGGTAGCTGCCCAGGAAGGCCAGCGTCAACGGATACGCCTTCGCCGCCACGACCGTCTGCCGCAGCTCCGCGAACCCCGCCCGCAGCACCGACCGCCCCGGAGCGACGTCGACCGGCGTGTGCCGGCGGGGGAGCGCCCGCACCGCGGGGATCGTGAACAGCGCCCACCACAGCCCCGAGGTCAGGAAGCAGATCTGCACCGCCGTGTCCTTGCTCACCCCGAACGCGTCATGGCCGAGGTAGAGCCCCAGCTGCAACACCAAAGCGAGCCCGCCGCCCAGGTACCCGAACGCCCAGCCCTTCGCCGAGATGTCATCCCGCTCGTCCGGCCCGCCGATGTCGACCAGGAACGAGTAGTAGACGACCAGCGAACCGCCGTAGCCGATGTTCGCGATGACGAACAGCACCACGCCCAGCTGCCAGTCCGAACCGGCGAAGAAGAACATCGCCGCCGCGCCCGCCGCGCCCAGGAACGCGAACCCGCCCAGGATCCGGCGCTTGTTGTGGCTGCGGTCGGCCACCGCGCCGGCGATCGGCAGCACCAGCACCTGCACCACCGTCGCCACCGACAGCAGGTAGCCCCACACCGAACCGGCGGGGAAGTGCAGCCCGAACAACGTCACATCGCAGTTGTGGAGCGTGTCCGCCTTGCCGGCCGCGTCGAGGCAAGCGCGGTCCCCGTTAAGGGTGAAGTTCGACTTCGCGTCCTCGGCCGCGATCGTGCTCATCGAGAGGGCCCCGAACACCGTCGTCGTCGACGAATAGAACGGCGAATTAGCCCAGTCGTAGAAATACCAGCCCCAGCGCTCGCGCTTGGTCGAGCGCGTCCCGGCCAGCGTCATCCACGGCTCCTTCACCTCGAAAACCAGCAGGTCAGCGCGGAGACTACTGGGGCGCCGCGAACCAGGGGACCGGACCACCCGAAACCGTGTCCGCTTTGTCGTTTCGTGCTCATCCGCCACTTACGGGGAAGGCGCGGTCCGCGCGTGACCGCGTGTCGCTGACTCCCGTGAAGAGTGTTTCGTGTGAGACTCAGGCGAGCAGTGTGTCTCTTGTGGTCACTGGGACACGCTCCTACTGTGCTTCCCATGATCCAGAACCGGAGACGCACCGCCGCGAGAATCTTCCTTCTCGCGATCGCCGCCCTGGGTCTGCAGCTCACCGTCCCCGCCGTCGCCTCCGCGGACCCCGCGCCGACGGCCTGGGCCAAACTCCGCATGTGCGAGTCGAGCGGCCGCTACACCACCAACACCGGCAACGGCTACTACGGCGCCTACCAGTTCGACCTGCCCACCTGGCGCAGCGTCGGCGGCACCGGCCGCCCCGACCAGGCCGCCCCGTCCGAACAGGACTACCGCGCCCTCTACCTCTACCGCATGCGCGGCTGGCAACCCTGGCAGTGCGCCGGCATGCTCAAGCTCGCCGGCGACGCCGACGCCCGCAGCAAACGCGTCCCCACCTACGCCGAAGCCGCCTACATCGGCGGCGGCGGACCCGCCCCCGCACCCACCCCGCCGCCCCCGGGCGGCAAACCGCCGTGGCCCGGCGTCGTCTACGCCTACGGCGACTGCGCCGCCCCGCTCAAAACCTTCCAGCTCCGCATGAACGCCTTCGGCTACGGCTTCACCGGCACCGGCTGCTACTACGACAAGACCCGCACCGCGGTCCTGGACCTCCAGCGCGCCAACGGCATCAAGGACAGCGGCCTGCTCGGCCCCAAGACCTGGGACGCCGCCTGGAACGGCAAACCACCCCGCTGACGCTCACGGCTCCTGCGACCGCTGCCACGTCCCCCGCTCGATCAGCACCTCACGCAGCAGATCCGGCCGGTCCGTCACGATCCCGTGCACACCCAGGTCCAGCAACATCCGCATCTCCGCCGGATCGTCGATCGTCCACGTGTGCACCTCGATCCCGCACCGCCCGGCCACCTTCAGGAACGCCTTGTCCACCACCTTCAACGCTCCCTGCCGCACCGGCACCTGCGCCATCGCGCCCAGCACCAGCCGCCGCAGCGGCAACAACGGGAACCGCCCACAGCTCCACAGCACGAACGCCGACCGGGGCCCCACCGCCGTCGCCAGCTTCGGCCCCGCCAGCTTCCGCAACCGCACCAGCCGCGCGTCCGAAAACGCCGCCGCGGCCACCCGGTCGTACGCCCCCGTCCGCTCCAGCACCCGCACGAACGGCTCCACCGCCTGGTTCGCCTTCACATCGATGTTGAACCGCGCGCCCGGCAGCTCCTCCAGCACGTCCTCCAGCCGCGAAAGCGCGACCTTCCCCCCGACCTTGACGTTCTTCAGCTGCTCCCACGTCTGCGTCGCGATCGGCCCCGACCCGTCGGTCGTCCGGTCCAGGTTCGCGTCGTGGTGCACGACCACCACACCGTCCGCCGTCGCGTGCACATCCGTCTCGAGGTACCGGTACCCCTCCGCGCACGCCCGCCGGAACGCCGGCAACGAGTTCTCCAGCCCCTCGAGCTCATCGAGGTGCCACCCCCGGTGAGCGAACGCACGGGGGAGCGGATCAGCCAGGTACGGAAACGACGCCTGCATCCCCCAAGTGTGCCCTTCCGCCATGACCCCGGCATGAGCAACCGGTGGCCAGCTAGGGTCTCCCTGGTGAGGGAAGCCGCCGAACTAGCCCAGCCCGTCCCCGCCGAAGTCGTGCCCGCCCGCCGCGGCGCGCCCCGGCACTGCGGCTGGTGCGGACGACGCCTCCCCGAAGGCGGCAACGTCGGCCGCCGCCGCCGCTACTGCGGCCAGTCCTGCCGCCAGCGCGCCTACGAACGCCGCACCGCACTGCAGCGCAGCGGACTGCCCGAAGACGCCGTCGTCCTGTCCGACACCGAGGTCGCCGCCCTCCAGGACCGGCTCTTCCAGCTCCGCTGCGCCGCGGAAGACATCGTCACCGCGGCCGACGACGGCGCCGACGCGGGCGAGCTGCGCAGCCTCGCCCACGAAATCGCCCGCGCCGCCAAGGACCTCGAACAACTCCGCTGACCACCCGCGCGGGGGAGACCTCGTGAGTGTCGAGGACGGTTAGAACGCCCTCGACACTCACGACCCCAGACCGTCCAACGCCCGGTACGTCCGGTTGCTCGCCGCCGCCGCACGCTGCTCCCGGCCCGTCGCCTCGATGTAGTTCTGACTCGTCGCCAAACTCGCGTGCCCCAGCAACGCCATGATCTCCGACGCCGTCGCCCCGTCCTCCGCCAACCGCGTCGCGAACGTGTGCCGCAACGCGTGCAGATTCGCCCCCACCGGCACCCGGTCGTGCAACCCCGCCCCCCGATAACACGACTTCACCAGGTACTCCAGCGCACCCCGCCCGATCGGCTCACCCGACCGGTCCAGCAGCAACGGCGAACCAGGGGAGAACCGCACACTCGGGAACCGCACCCGGCACGACTCCCGGTACCGCTCGATCAGCTCCGCCAGCACCGGCTGCACCGGAATCGACCGATCCCGGCTGCCCTTCCCCGTCACGTGCAGCCGCAGCTCACCCGCACGCCCCACCAGCGACCGCGCCGTCAGCGCCCGCATCTCCGCCGCCCGCAACCCCGCCACCAGCCCCAGCGCGATCACCAGCACGTCCCGCTCCGGCCACGGATCCCGCGCGCGCCGCGAACCCGCGGCCGCCGCCGACAGCAACTGCTCCGGAGTTTCCTCACCCCGCAACGGTTTCGGCGTCAACGCCGGCGTCCGCGGCCGCGCCACCGCGCCCATCGGGTTGCCCTCCAGCAGCCCGTCCGCCACGCAGAACGTCAGGAACTGGTTCCACGTCGACCAGGCACGCAGCACCGAGCTCTTCGCGTGCCCGTCGGCGAACACCCCGAACACCGCCCGCAGCGCCGGCCCGCTCAGATCGGCGACCTCCAGGTCCTCGGCCGGGCGGCCGAGCTCCGAAACCAGGAGAGTGGTGATCCCGGCGAGGTCACGGCGGTAGGCGTCGGTGGTGTGCGGGGAGTCCTTGCGGGGCCGGCGGGCCGCGAAGAAGGCTTGCTGGGCCTCGGAAACCTTCATGTGGATCTTGTACAGCACACCACCGACAATTCCGGTCGCCGGGTCACCGCCCATTTCATGCATAATAGTGATTATGCATGAAATGTCGGTTTAGCCCGGAATGAACCTCCCGGGGGATCCAGGCTCTCTCGACGACGTCTTCGAGGCCCGGATCGCCCCTTCGGCACGCGCGGCGGGATGCGTACATATGTTCGACCGCCGTGGAGCCGTCTGAGATGCCTTCGGGGCGACCGACCGCCGGGCGAGCTCCTAAGACGTCAACTTCGCCAGCTGCTGGCTTGCGACGCCGTCTACGACCTTCTTGGTTTCGTCACCGTGACGTTTTTAGGTCGGGTGGCAGCGCATCGGATCCACGGCCTCAGGGGATCCTCCTGCGGCCTCCGGAGGCGCCTCAGGGGCCACCTGAGCCCGGACGGCAGCAGAACGCCCGCCGCGAACCTCAGCAGGAGCCGTCCTGATGAACCGGACGCACCTCCGGCGAACCCGGCCCGTTGGCACCCCCTCCCGGCTCTCCGCCACGTCGTGTCTTCAAGTGCCGATAATGTACATTATGTCAAGTAAGGTCAGTGCCAGTCGCTGATCATCACGTCCCGTGGGCTCGGGGCGCCCTCCCCGGTCTCGGCGAGCTGCTTGAGGCTCAGGAGGTAGACGGCCCACTTCGTGCTGCAGTGGTGCATGAACTCGACCGGCTCGCGCCAGCCTTCGTGCTTGAAGAGGACGATCGTGTAGTCGCCGCGCTGTTCGAGCTCCCAGCGGATGGTCGTGCCGATCCACTCCGGCGGCCCGTCGACGACCTCCCAGCGGACGAGCCGGCCCGGGTCGAGCTCGACGACCTTCATGTCGAACCCGCCGGGGATGAACCGGAACGCGATGACGCCGCCGAGGTCGGTGTCCCCCACGGTCTTCTCGGTCCACCAGGCCGACAGGCCGTCGAGGGTGGTGAGTGCCTCGTAGACCTTCTCGGGTGAGGACTTCTCGATGCCGATGCGGTGCAGGATGTCCATGGTCGTGCCTCTCTAGAGGTTCTTCTGGATGGTCTCGGCGATGCGCTTGATGCGGCGGAGCCGGGCGTCCCAGGTGGCGCCGACGTCGGCGAGCTGCGCGACGGCGCGGGCCAGCTGGGCTTCGTCGACGCGGTAGTGCTTTTCGCGGCCGGCGGGTGTCGCGTGCACGAGGCCGGCGCGGTCGAGGACGGCGAGGTGTTTGGCGACGGCCTGGCGGGTCACCGGGAGGTGTTCGCTCAGGCTGGTCGCGGTGGCGCTGCCGTCGTCGAGGAGCAGGTCGAGCAGGCGGCGGCGGGTCGGGTCGCCGATGGCCGACCAGAGGTCGTCGTCCACGGCGGTGCTCACGGGGCCGTCGTTCCGACCTTGGCGGCGTAGCCGGGCAGGCGGGGCAGGAAGTGGTCCCAGCCGCTGACGTGGTCGGCGTACTCGGCGGCGATCTTGGCTTCGTCCCAGCCGCGTTCGCGGAAGCCGGTTTCGGTCATCCGGAGTCGGGTGCCGGTGCCCGAGGGCTCGAGTTCGAAGACGACGAGGAACGAGTTGCCGGGTGCGGCGGTCTCGCCGTCGGCGTGGGTCCAGCGGAAGGAGAAGAGTTTCGGGGGTACGGCGTCGACGACAGTGAAGCGGACCCAAGTGCCGCCGAAGCCGATGCGGCCTTCTCCCCCGGCTTCGACGGGGTATTCGGCCTCGTCGGGCCACCATTCGCGGAGGTGTTCGGGGCTGCTGACGACGTCGAAGACGACTTCGGGGGTGGCGTCGATGTGGATTTCGCGGTCGAGGGTTCCGTGTTCCATGCCGGCTCCTTGTGCAACGTTTGGTTGCGTGTCACGTTAGCGGTGCCGGCGGCGATACGCAACCATCGGTTGCATGAAGGTCCTTCTGGACCCAGGCGACGTCGCGCCACGCGCCGTGCTTCCAGCCGACCCGGCGGTAGACGCCCGCGGGTTCGAACCCGAGTGCGCGGTGCAGGCCCGCGCTGGCGTCGTTCGGGAGCGTCATCCCGGCGAAGGCGCGGTAGAAACCGTTGTCCCGCAGGCGTTCGAAGAGCGTCTCGTACAGTGTGCGGCCGGCGCCGGTGCGGCGGCGGCCGCGTTCGAGGTAGATGCTCGTCTCGCACGACCACCGGTAGGCGGCGCGTTCGGCGAAGCGGTGGGCATAGGCGAAGCCGGCGACGCGGCTGTCGTCTTCGAGGACGAACCAGGCGTGGGCGTCGTCGATCCTCCGGGCCATTTCGGCGGCGGAGGGCGGCTCGGTCTCGAAGGAGATGACGGTGTCGGTGACGTAGGGCGCGTAGAGGGCGGCGCAGGCGGCGGCGTCGGCCGGGAGAGCGTCTCGGATCAGCATGGCTCACATGGTAGCCAGATATGGTCGTATAGTATCAACCCATGACCGATCCCCTGACCGCTCGCCTGGCCACCACCGTGCACGCGGCGCGGACGTCCCTGGGGCTCTCCGCCGCCGCCCTGGCCGAGGCGTCCGGGGTTTCGCGGGCGATGATCGGCAAGATCGAGCGAGGCGACGTGCAGCCGACGGCGGCGTTGCTGGCGAAGCTGTCGGCCGCGCTCGGGATGACGCTCTCGGAGCTGATCGCGCGAGCCGAGGGCGACGAACGACGGCTGGTGCGCGCGGCCGAGCAGCCGGTGTGGGTGGATCCGGGCACCGGGTACCGGCGGCGTGCGGTCTCCCCCGCCGCCGGCCGCCCGCTGGAGCTGGTCGAGATCGAGCTGCCCGCGGGTGCCGAGGTGCCGCTGCTCGCGAGCGCGTTCCTGCATCAGCAGATCTGGGTGCTGGACGGGCACCTGCGCCTGCGGGAAGGCGCCGAGGTGCACGAGCTGGACGCCGGGGACTGCCTGCAGCTGGGGACCGCGCCGGAGCGGGTGTTCGCGAACCCGGGGTCGCTCCCCTGCCGGTACCTGGTGGCGCTGGTGCCGCGGGCCGGCCGCTAGCTCGGCGGGATGGCGTCGACGCCGGTCAGTTCGGCCGACAGCGCCCAGAGCCGCGCGGCCTGCTCGGGATCGACGGCGTAGCCGCGGACGCCGACGCGGTGGCGGACGGGGGTGACGCCGTCTTCTTCGAGGGCGGGCTCGGCGACGTCGCAGTCTTCGAGGTAGACCCCGCCGAGGCCGTCGAGCCGGGGCGAGGTGGCGGCCCAGACCTGGGTGGCGGCACCGGCTTCCGGTGTTTTGAAGTAGCTGGTGGGATTGCCGTGTTCGTCGACCCAGCCGTTCGCTCGCCACTCGTCCCGCGGGACGTGGCGCAGGAGGTTGGTCATGATCGAGCCGGGATGCAGGGCGAAGGCCCGCACCCCGCGGTCGCGGCCGAGCCGGTCGAGGTGGACGGCGAACAGGACGTTGGCGGTCTTGGCCTGTCCGTAGGCGAGCCACCGGTCGTAGCCGTGTCCGAAGTGGACGTCGTCCCAGCGGATCGGCGAGAAGTGGTGGCCGCGCGAGGACACGGCCACGACGCGGGCGCCGTCGGCGATGGCCGGCCAGAGGTGGTTGACCAGGGCGAAGTGGCCGAGGTGGTTGGTGGCGAACTGGGCTTCCCAGCCGGGGCCCACGCGGGTTTCGGGGCAGGCCATGACGCCGGCGCTGCCGACGACGAGGTCGAGGCGGCGGCCGGTGGCGAGGAAGCGGCCGGCGAAGGCGTGGACACTGGCGAGGTCGGCGAGGTCGAGTTCGCCGACCTCGGTGTTCGCGATCCCGGCAAGGGCTTCCTCGGCCGTGGCACGCCGGCGAGCGGGAACGATGACGTGGGCGCCGGCGCCGGCCAAGGCACGAGTGGTCTCCAGCCCGATGCCGGAGTAGCCGCCGGTGACGAGAGCGAGCTTGCCGGTCAGGTCGAGGCCGGCGAGGACCTCGGCCGCGGTGCTGGTGGCGCCGAAACCGGAGCCGATCTTGTGCTGCGGAGTGGTCATGGTCCGACCGTAGGAGCTGGAGCGCGCTCCAGGGCAAGGGCGAGATGGTGGTGTGGAGCGGGTTCTGGTGCTGGGCAGCGACGGCGAACACGGCGGTGCTGCTGAACCTGTCGCTGCCGCGGTGTGCGTGGCGGGCGTTGCGCGGGGGCGCGAGCGGTGGGACTTCTGGTCGTGGCTGCTGACCTGCCGAAGGCCGCCTGTCGAGCCATAGTCAGGAACTACCCTTTTGCCATGGTGGAAGTGACCGTGGAAGAGACCGTGTCGTGCACTGCGGACGCCTTTCTCGAGCTGGTCATGGACCCGCGGCGGTACGCGGAGGTCGACCGCAAGCTGGGCCGGATCGACTGGGTGCACCGGGACGGGGACGTCACCGAGTTCCGGTTCCGTTCGGCGTTGCCCGGGCTGGGGCCGGGCCCGAAGATCGTGTCGCGGATGACCTTGACGCCGGGCGAGCGCGTGGAGGTGCGCCTCCCCGACCGGCCGGAGAACCGGCTGGCCCGGCGGTTCTCGACGTTCGAAGCGTCCTTCGCGTGCGTGCCGGCCGACGGCGGGATCCGGGTGACCCGGCGGATCGCGTTCGGGTTCGCCGCTCCCCTGCGCTGGCTGGCAGAACCGGTCCTGCGGCGGAAGCTGCGAGCCGACGTCGAGGCTGAGGTGCGGGGCGCGAAGCGGCTCCTGGAGCGTTGACTGAAGTAATGAATCAGTGCTTCACTTCTTGACGTGCCCTACCGCCGCACCCCGAAGGTCCAGGAACGTCTCGACGCCCAGCGCGAGACGATCGTCGCCGCGGCGACCGAACAGCTCGCCGAGCACGGCTACAGCGGCTGCTCCGTCTCCGCCGTCGCCGAGCGGGCCGGGGTGGCCGTCGGGAGCGTCTACCGGCACTTCCCCACCAAGGCCGACCTGGTCGTGCACGTGTTCCGGCAGGTCGTGACGCGGGAGGTCGAGGCCGTCCGGGCCGCGTCCGCCCGGCCCGGCGAGCCCGCCGAGCGCGTCTTGGCGGTGTTCGAGACCTTCGCCCAACGCGCCCTGAAAGCCCCGAGGCAGGCCTACGCCCTGCTGGCCGAACCGGTCGACGCGCGGATCGATGCCGAACGGCTCGAGTTCCGGCGGGCGTTCACCGAGGTCGTCGCCGAGCACGTTGCGGCCGGCGTCAAAGCCGGTGCGGTGCCGCCGCAGGACGGCCGGCTCACCGCCGCCGCGCTGGTGGGTGCCGCCGCCGAAGTCCTGATCGGCCCGTTGACCAGCGGTAACGCCGGTGACGTCGCCGAGCTCCGCACGTTCGTCGTCCGCGCTCTAGGAGGTTCCGATGCCCGCCACGCATGAGGTCACCAACCAGGTCCCGCCGCTGCAGGGCCACGACGTCGCCGACGACCCGACGCTGCTGGCCGGGCTCGAGCGGGCCGGCGCGGGCTGGGCGTCGGACGAGCTGCACGAGCTGGGCCGGCTGGCCGGGAGCGAGCAGGCTCAGGAGTGGGGCCGGGTGGTCAACGAGAACGAGCCGGTGCTGCGTACCCACGACCGGTACGGGCACCGGATCGACGAGGTCGAGTTCCACCCGTACTGGCACGACCTGATGACCGTCGCGGTCAAGCACGGTCTGCACGGCACGCCGTGGCAGGACCCCCGCGCAGGCGTGCACGCGGCCCGGGCGGCGAAGTTCTACGTCTGGGGGCAGGTCGAGGCCGGGCACAGCTGCCCGATTTCGATGACATACGCGGCGATTCCGGCGCTGCGGGCCAACCCGGAGCTGGCCGCGCGGTACGAGCCGCTGCTGGCGGCGACCGAGTACGACTTCGGGCTGCGCGAGCCGAGCACCAAACGCGGCCTGGTCGCGGGCATGTCGATGACCGAGAAGCAGGGCGGCTCCGACGTCCGCGCCAACACGACCACGGCCACCCCGAGTGCCGACGGCAGCTACACCCTCGTCGGGCACAAGTGGTTCACCTCCGCGCCGATGTCGGACATGTTCCTGACGCTCGCCCAGGCTCCGGGCGGGCTCTCGTGCTTCCTGCTCCCCCGCGTCCTGCCTGACGGCTCGCGCAACCCGATCCGGCTGCAGCGGCTGAAGGACAAGCTGGGCAACCGGTCCAACGCGTCCTCGGAGATCGAGTACGACCACGCCGTCGGCTGGCTCGTCGGCGAAGAGGGCCGCGGAGTCCGGACCATCATCGAGATGGTCAACAACACCCGCCTGGACTGCACGCTCGGCAGCGCGTCCGGGATGCGGCTGGGCGCGGTCCGCGCGGTCCACCACGCGACGCACCGGCACGCGTTCGGCAAGGCGCTGGCCGACCAGCCGCTGATGGCGAACGTGCTCGCGGATCTCGTGGTCGAGTCCGAAGCGGCGACGACGGTGGCGATGCGGCTGGCCGCGGCGGGCGACCGGCGTGACGACGAGCAGGAGCAGGCGTTCCGGCGGCTGGGCCTGGCGGTGTCGAAGTACTGGGTGTGCAAGCGGGCGCCGATGCACGCGGCCGAAGCGCTCGAGTGCTTCGGCGGCAACGGGTACGTCGAGGAGTCGGGCATGCCGCGGCTCTACCGCGAGGCGCCGCTGTCGTCGATCTGGGAGGGCTCGGGCAACGTCGCCGCGCTGGACGCGTTGCGCGCTATGGGAAAGCAGCCGGAGTCGGTGGCGGCGTTCTTCGCCGAGGTGGAGCAGGCGGCCGGCGGCGACGCGCGCCTGGACGACGCCGTCGACCGCGTCCGCAAGGAGCTGACCGACCTCGACGCGATCGAGTACCGGGCGCGGCGGGTGGTCGAGGCGATGGCGCTGGTGCTGCAGGGATCGCTGCTGGTGCGCCACGGGCACCCGGCGGTCGCGGACGCGTTCTGCGCGTCCCGCTTCGGCGGCGACTGGGGTATCGCGTTCGGCACGCTGCCGGCCGGGGTGGACACGGGCGCGATCATCGACCGCGCGGCGGTCCGCTGACCGACGTGCGCTGAAGGTGCCTTTCAGCCGAGCGCGTCGAGGGCGCCGGCGACCGCCGCGGCCTTGAGCTCCTCGACGGGGGCGTCGGGGAACTGCATGCAGACGTCCTGGAGGCCGCCCAGTGCCAGGATGGCGCGCGCCTGGTGTTCGAGGGTCGGCGAAGGGCCGCAGATCAGCTCGGTGAGCCGGGTCCGCCAGGCGAGCACCCGGTCGATGAGCCCGAGGTCGGCCAGCGTCGGCATCTCGGCCAGCAGCATGATGACGTCCGCGCGGTGGCGGTAGTTGAAGTCGAAGAACCCTTCGATCAGCTCCCGTACCGGCGCGTCCCCGCGGGCTTCCTGGCCGAGGAGGAAGTTCTCGCCGTCGTCGAGCATGGGCTGGACGATGCTGCGGACCAGTTCGTCGCGCGAGGGGAAGTGGTAGTAGAGCGCGGGCTTGGTGATGCCCAGCCGGTCGGCGATGTCCTGCAGGCTGGTGCGCTGCACGCCTTGGGTCGTGAACAGCTCGCGTGCGACGTCGAGGATGCGCTGCTTGGTGTCGGAGGGTTTCGGCACGACCCCAGCATAACTGACTTAACGATAGGTAAGGACCTGTGGTACAACTTACCTACCGTTAAGTCAGGGAGGTACTCATGCGGATTCTGATCTCGGGGGCCAGCATCGCGGGTCCGGTGCTCGCCTATTGGCTCACCCGCCACGGCTTCGACGTCACGGTCGTCGAACGCGCCCCGGTGCTGCGCAAGACCGGCGGCCACGCCGTCGACCTGTTCCGGCCCGCCATGGACATCACCGAACGGATGGGCGTGCTCCCGCGCGTCGAAGCCCGCAAGACCGGCACCACCCGGATGACGCTGCACCGCGAAGGCGCGCGCCGCCCGGTGCGGGTGGACCTGGCGAAGATCTACCGCGCCACCTCCGACCGGCACGCCGAGATCATGCGCGACGACCTCAGCGAGATCTACTACGACGCCGGCCGCGACGACGCCGAGTACCTCTTCGGCGACTCGATCACCAGCATCTCCCCGGACGGCGACGTCACCTTCGAGCACGCCGCGCCGCGCCGGTTCGACGTCGTCGTCGGCGCCGACGGGCTCCACTCGAACGTGCGCCGCCTGGTCTTCGGCGAGGAAGCCGGCCTGACGAAGTTCATCGGCGCCTACCTGGCCGTGCTCTCCATGCCGGACACCACCGGTCTCGGCGACGGCGAAACGGTCCTGCACCTCGGCCCGGGCCGGACCGCCGGCGTGTACAGCGCCCGCCACCTCGACGAAGCCCGCGCGGTGTTCCTGTTCCGCCGCGACGAGCCGCTCGACTACCACCACCGCGACGTCGCGCGGCAGCAGGAGCTGCTGCGCGAGGCCTACGCGGGGATGCACCCGCAGGTCGACGGCTGGCTGGCCGAGCTGACCGGCTCGGGCCCGTTCTACTTCGACTCGATCACCCAGCTCGGCCTCGACTCGTGGTCACGCGGGCGCGTCACGCTCGTCGGCGACGCCGGCTACTGCCCCGGCCCGGCGGTCGGCGGCAGCACCAGCCTCGCGGTGCTGGGCGCCTACGTCCTGGCCGGCGAGCTGGCCGCGGCGGGCGGCGACCACGAACGCGCTTTCGCCGCCTACGAACGGGAAATGGGCGAGCTGGTGCGCAAAAGCCGGGCGTTCGCCGTCGGAGCCGCCCGGAGCCTGATCCCCGGTTCTCGCGCCGGGGTGTGGGCGCTGGCGCGCGGCGGCCAGCTCGTCTCGGCCCTGCCGGCCCGTGTCACGACGGCGCTGGCGAAGCTCAACACCGGCGGTGTGCGGATGCACGACTCGATGCGGGTCAAGGACTACGCGGTCACGCCCGTGCGCTGAGCCCGTCGGTCAGGATCGCGACCATCCGCTGGTTGTACTCCAGGTCTTCGCCGCGCACCGGCTGGCACAGCAGAGCCACGGCGTGCAGGAGGTCCTTCGCGCTGACGTCGGCGCGGACCTCCCCCGCCGCGGCCGCCGCGCCCAGCAGGGCGCCCAGGACCGGTTCCATCCGCTCCATGAAGTAGCCGGGCAGCGCGTCGAACGCCGGGTCGCCCGAATGCAGGGCCGCGGCGAACCCCCGCTTCGTGCCGACGAAATCGGTGTAGCGGCGCAGCCACTTCCGCAGCGCTTCGCCCGGCTCGTGGCGGGCGCTCAGCGCCGGTCCGGCCTGCGCCACGACGTCGATTTCGCGGTGCAGCACCGCCGCGATCAGGTCGGCGCGCTGCGGGAAGTGCCGGTAGAGCGTGCCGACGCCGACCCCGGCCAGGTCGGTGATCTCCTTCGCGGGCGCGTCCACTCCCGAGGTCGCGAAGACGCTCTTCGCCGCTTCGAGCAGTGCGTCGACATTGCGCTGGGCGTCGGCACGCCGCCGGCGCGGTGCGGCGCTCTCGGTCATAACCCTCCTCGGGGTAGCTAAGCGGAAAGGCTTTCCGTATAGTTGCGGAAAAGCTTTCCGCTTAAGGCTACCCGAGGAGTCCCCATGCAGTACCGCACCCTGGGCCGGACCGGCATCAAGGTCAGTCCCTACGCCCTGGGCACGCTGATGTTCGCGACCTCGATCGGCAACGCCGATCCCGCCGACTCGGCCCGCGTCCTCCACAAAGCACTCGACGCCGGCATCAACTTCATCGACACCGCCGACGCCTACGGCGACTCCGAAGAGATCGTCGGCAAGGCACTGGAAGGCCGGCGCGACGACGTCGTGCTCGCCACCAAGTTCGGCCGTCCGACCGGCCAGGACCCCAACCACCAGGGCGCGTCACGGCGCTGGATCGTCACCGCGGTCGAGCACTCGCTCAGGCGCCTGCGGACCGACCACATCGACCTCTACCAGCTGCACCGCCCCGACCCCGGCACCGACATCGAGGAGACCCTCGCCGCGCTCACCGACCTCCTGCGCAGCGGCAAGGTCCGCGCGATCGGCGCGTCCGGTACCCCCGCTTCCGGCATCGTCGAAGCCCACTGGGCCGCCGAACGCCACGGCCTCACCGGGTTCCACACCGAGCAGCCGGTCTACTCCCTGCTCAACCGCGGCATCGAACGCGAGATCCTGCCCGTCAGCCGCCGCTTCGGCATGGGCACCCTGGTCTGGGGTCCGCTCGGCCAAGGACTGCTCACCGGCCGCCCGCACGACGAACTGCGCCGCGCCGCCCTGGTCCGCCACCTCAACGATGAAACCCGGCTCGACGTCGTCGCGAAGTTCACCGCCCTCGCCGCGGAAGCCGGCCTGCCCATGACCCACCTCGCGATGGCGTTCGCCATCACCCACCCGGACGTGACGAGCGCGCTGCTGGGGGCCCGCACGACGGCCCATCTCGACGACCTGCTGACCGGCCTGGACGTCACCCTCTCCGACGACATCCTCGACCGCATCGACGAGATCGTCCCGCCGGGCACCGACGTCGGCACGCTCGACCAGACGTACCGGCCGCCGGCGCTCGAGAACCGCGCGTTGCGGCGCCGGCCGCTCACCGGACGCGCCGCCGCCTAAGCCGTGTGGTGACGTTCGGCCGCGTCCCGCACCCGCGCCCCGTACCGGTCCCACCAGGCGGCGTCGCCGATGTCCTCGCGGTCGGCGCCGCCACGGCCGTCGATCAGCTCACGGACGATGTCCGCGTGGCCCGCGTGGTGTGCGGTCTCCGCGGTCACCCGCACGAGCAGCGAGCCGAACGTCGTCTTCCGCCGCTCCTCCGGCCACCACGGCACCGACGCCGGCGCATCAAGCGGCAGCTGCTCGATCGACTCGTCGGTGTGCCGCCACGCGGTCCGGTACAGCTCGACCAGCTCCTCCCGGGTCTCCTCGGCGGTGGCCCACATGTCCGCGCCGTCCCAGATCGACCCGTCCTCGACCCACGGCAGCCGGACCGGGGACGGCCGGCCGACGCAGTCGCCGAGGTAGCCGAGCTCGCCACCGGCCAGGTGCTTGACCAGGCCCAGCAGGTTCGTGGCCGTCGGGGTCATCGGGCGGCGGATGTCGTACTCGCTCAGCCCGGACAACGAGCCGAGCACGCTCTCGCGTTTCTCCTGGAGGTACCGGTGCAGATCGGCGGCGATAGCGTCCATGCGCGCACGTTAGCGCCGGGCACCGACAAAACAGGGCGGGCGCGCGAGGAGTCAGCACCCGCGCGCCCGCACCCCCAGTGGGCCCGGCGGGAACCCCGCCGTTGGGGAGAGGAGACACCGGGGACGACGCTGGATACCGCCCGGCGCCACGAAAATCCCTGCCCAGGCGGGGGTTCACCCCGTGAAGAAGCGTCCGGGAATCAGCCGAGCAGCAGCCCCGGATCGGACTCCGGCGGACCCGCGGGCCACCACTCGCCGCCCTCGCGCCGGTACGGGTGCCACCGGCCCCGCCGGTCGAGCCGGACCTGCACCTCCCCGGCCGTGCACCGGTTGCGGTCGAACACCGGCTCCTCGTCGGTGACGTCGGCGAGCGCGGCCCGCGCGGCCGCCAGCGCCGCCTTCGGGGGCGTCCACGGCGCATCCAGCACCTCGAGACCCTCACGCCCGCCGTGGGTCCACGCCGCGACCGCCCGATCGAACCCGGGCCCCTCGCCCATCCGCGAAGCCGCCGCGGGGAACTCCGCGGCCAGCCGGACCGTGTCGTGACGCCGTCCCGGCCACGGCTCGCCCGCCAGTATCGCCGCGGCCTGAGCCGAAGCGTTCGCCGCCAGCAGGGCGAAGGCGTCGGCGGGCACTCCGGGCGCGGCCGGAATCGACGGCGCCCCCGACGGCTGGAACCCCGCGAGATCCGGGAGCTCTCCCGGCGTCCGGTCCTCGACGACCAGGTCCACCCGCGGCGCCGTGCGGCTCTCCAGCTCCTCGCGGATCTCCCGCTCACCCTTGCCGCGCATCAGCAACAGCAGGAACGGGTCCGCGTCCAGCAGCCACGACGCCTGGAACGACAGCGCCGCCGCGTGCCGGCACGGCAGCTCCCAGCCCGCGCAGTCGCACTCCGGGTCCAGGTCGCCGATCCCGGGCAGCAGGTGGACGCCGGCGTCGTCGGCCGCCGCCACCAGGTCGTGCGGCATGTCCCGGTCCAAGAGCGCCGCCAGGTGCCCCGCCCGCGAGGCGACCCGGTCGAGGAACCGCGTCCAGTCCACTTCGGACAGCTCCGCCAGCCGCAGCTCGGTGTGGAACGGGCCGCCGTCGACGTCGTCGACCGCCGCGGCGATCCGGCCCGGGCTCACCGTGATCGGGCCGACCAGCCCGGCCGCGGCGTACTTGCGGCCTTTCTTCAGCTGCCCCAGGTCGAGCGCAGTGTCCTCCATCGCGCTCACCCAGGCCCGCCCCCACCAGGAGCGGGCCGAACGCCCGGCCGCTCCGAACGCGGGGAACCCGCGCACCGCCTCGTCGCTCATCCGCGGCTCCTCAGCTCGACGAGCTCCGCGAGCTCGGTGTCGGTCAGTTCCGTCAGCGCCGCCTCGCCACCGGCCAGCACGGCGTCGGCCAGCGCCCGTTTCTCCCGCAGCATGGCCGCGATCCGGTCCTCGACCGTGCCCTCGGCGACGAGCCGGTGCACCTGCACCGGCCGGGTCTGCCCGATCCGGTACGCCCGGTCGGTCGCCTGGTCCTCCACCGCCGGGTTCCACCAGCGGTCGAAGTGCACGACGTGGTCGGCGCGCGTGAGGTTCAGCCCGGTGCCGGCCGCCTTGAGCGACAACAGGAACACCGGTACCTCGCCGGCCTGGAACCGCTCGACGAGCTCTTCGCGCCGCGCGACCGGGGTGCCGCCGTGCAGCAGCTGCGTGCCGATCCCCCGCCCGGCCAGGTGCTGCTCCAGCAGCCGGGCCATGGCGACGTACTGGGTGAACACCAGCACCGCGCCGCCCTCGGCGAGGATCGTGTCGAGCAGTTCGTCGAGCAGCTCCAGCTTCCCGGAGCGGCCGCCGGGCTCTTTCAGGTACTGCGCCGGGTGGTTGCAGATCTGCTTGAGCGCGGTCAGCAGCTTGACGATCCGGCCGCGCCGGGCCATCCCGTCGCTCGCGGCGATGCCGGCCATCATCTCCCGCACCACCGCCTCGTACAGCGCCGCCTGCTCCGGGCTCAGCGCCACCGGCCGGTCGGTCTCGGTCTTCGCCGGCAGCTCGGGCGCGATCCCCGGATCGGATTTGCGGCGCCGCAACAGGAACGGCCGCAGCAACCGCGAAAGCCGCTCGGCCGCGACGCGATCCCCGGCCTCGATCGGTTTCGCCCATCGCGCCCGGAACTCGCTCAGCGACCCCAGCAGCCCCGGCGCCGACCAGTCGAGGATCGCCCACAGCTCCGAGAGGGTGTTCTCCACCGGCGTGCCGGTCAGCGCCACCCGCGCGGCCGCGGGCACCAGCCGCAGCGCCTTCGCCGTGCCCGACCGGTGGTTTTTGACGTGCTGGGCCTCGTCGGCGACCAGCAGCCCCCACCGGATCGCGGCCAGGGGCGCGGGATCGGTGCGCAGCGTGCCGTAGGTGGTGAGCACGAACCCGTCGAGTTCCTCGAGCGAGCGCGCGCTGCCGTGGAAGCGCCGCACCGGCACGCCCGGGGCGAACCGGCGGATCTCGCGTTCCCAGTTGCCCAGCAGCGACGCCGGGCAGACCACCAGCGTCGGCCCGGACGCGCGGTGCAGGTGCAGCGCGATCAGCGTGACCGTCTTGCCCAGGCCCATGTCGTCGGCGAGGCAGCCGCCGAGGCCGAGCCCGGTCACCGTGGCCAGCCACTGCAGCCCGCGCAGCTGGTAGTCCCGCAGCGTCGCGGCCAGCCCGGCCGGCGGCACCTCGGGCTCCGGCGCCGCCGACAGCCGTTCCCGCAACCGCGCGAGCCAGCCCTCGGTGACGACCTCGACCGGCTCGCCGTCCACCTCGGTGGTCCCGGTCAGCACCGCGCCCAGCGCGTCGACCGGCATCAGCGGCTTGAGCGTCCGCTCGCGGGCCTTCGCCGCCAGCGCCGGGTCGACCAGCACCCAGCGGTCGCGCAGCCGCACCACCGGCCGGCGGGCCTCGGCGAGCGCGTCCAGCTCCGCCGCGGTCAGCACCTCACCGCCCAGGGCGAGCTGCCAGTCGAACTCCAGCGCCCGGCCACCGCCGAAGAACGACGGCAGGTCACCCGGTGCGTCCCCGGCGTTCACCACGGCCCGCGCGGTCAGCGACCCCGCGAGTTCCGCCGGCCAGTGCACGTCGATGCCCACCGCCGCGAGCCGGGGGGCCGCGGCCGCGACCAGCTCGGTGACGTCGTCCTCGCCCAGGGTCAGCTCGTCCGGTACCGCCGAAGTGAGCAGCGGGCTCAGCGCCGGCCACACCTGCGCGCCCCGGCGCAGCGCGAGCACGACGTCGATGCGCGCCCGCGGCCCGAACCGCCCCGTCTCCCACAGCTGCGCCGCGTCGGCGACCTGGCCCGGCTCGGCGAGGCTGTGCACCTGCACGACGGCGTGGAAGCGGCCGGTTTCGAAGCCGCCGGGCGCCTCGACCCGCAGCGACACCCGGATGCCCGAGTCGAGCCCGGCGGCCAGCTCGTCGGCCCAGTCCCGCACCGGCTCCGCCCGCTGGGGCGCGACGGCGGCGAACAACCGCGTCCCGGCCGCCTTCGCCGCGGCGGGCGTGCGGGGCAGGGTGTCGGCGACGGCGTCGAGGAACGCCCGCAGCAGCGGCCCCGGCGCCCGCTCGTCCACCGGCATCGCGGCCGCGAGATCCCGCAGCCACGCGGCTTCCGCCGGTTCGAGCGGTCCGGCGCGCCAGGCGTCGTAGCCGGCCTCGGTGACGCCCGGCAGCAGCCGGCCCGCCGCGACGAGCCGTAGCGCGGCCCTCGCCGCGGTCGCCCAGAACGCCGTGGCGGGATCGGGGTCGTCGGCCCTCAGCAGTTCCGGCAAGCCCTCCACCAGGGACAGCCGGCGCCCGTCGAGCACCAGCCGTCCCGCGCGTGGGGGTTCTCCCGGTTCGAAGTCGGCGTTCAGTTCCCCAGCCTTTCGTATCGGCGCACGGACAACGGCACGAACACCGCGAGCAGCACCAGCGGCCACACCACCGCCATGAGCACGGAGTGCGCGCTCACCCAGGACGTCCCGGCCGCGCCCGGGTTGCCGAACAGCACCCGCGCCGCCGTCACCGTGGAGGACAACGGGTTCCACTCCGCCACGGTTCCCAGCCACGCCGGCATCGTCGCGGTCGCCACGAACGCGCTCGAGAGGAACCCGAAGGGGAATTCCAGGGTCTGCGCGAGCGTCACCATCGACGGATCGGTGGTCAGCAGGCCGAGGTAGATCCCGGCCCACACCAACGCCGTCCGCAGCAGGAGCAGCAGCCCGAACGCGGCGAACGTCTCGGCCGGGCTGCCGTGCGGCTGCCAGCCGACGGCGAACCCGCACCCGAGCAGCACCACCAGCGCGAGGACCGCGTTCACCAGGTCCGCCGCGACCCGGCCGGTGAGCACCGCCGAAGGAGCCATCGGCAGCGACCGGAACCGGTCGGTGACGCCCTTGGCGGCGTCGTCCAGCACCGCGATCATGGTGCCCGACAGCCCGAAGGCCATCGTCATCGCGAACATCCCCGGCATCAGGAACTCGCGGTAGGACCCGCCGCCGGGCACGGTCATCCCGCCGCCGAGCAGGTAGGCGAAGATCAGCACCATCAGGATCGGGAACGCCACCACGGTGGCCAGCCGGGCGGGCCGCCGCGCCAGGTGGGCGAGGTACCGCCCGGTGAGCGTCCAGCCGTCTTCGAGAGCCCATCTCATCGCGGCACCTTCCCCGTCAGCTCCAGGAACACTTCGTCGAGCGTCGGGTGCCGCAGCGCCACGTCGGCGACCGCCAGGTCCGCCGCCCCCAGCTCGCGCACCACGCCGGTCAGCATCGCCGCTTCGGCCGGTGCGCTGACCCGCAGCTCGTCGGTGACCGGCTCGGCCCCGGTGACCCGGGCCAGCAACGCCGCCGCCGCGCCGACGACGTCGGGATCGGTCAGCACCAGTTCGATCCGGGTCGCGCCGAGCGAACCCTTCAGCTCCGCCGGGGTGCCTTCGGCGATCACCCGGCCGTGCTCCACCAGCGAGATGCGGTCGGCCAGCCGGTCGGCTTCCTCCAGGTACTGCGTGGTGAGCAGCCCGGTCGTGCCGTCGGCGACGAGGGACCGCACCGCCCGCCAGACCTCGATGCGGCTGCGCGGGTCCAGCCCGGTCGTCGGCTCGTCGAGGAACAGCACCCGCGGGGCGGCCAGCAGCGACGCCGCCAGGTCCAGCCGCCGGCGCATCCCGCCGGAATACGCGGAGACCGGCTTCGACCCGGTGTCCGCGAGCTCGAACCGCTCCAGCAGGTCGTCGGCGCGTCGGGCGGCCTCGCGCCGGCCCAGGTGGTGCAGCCGGCCGAACAGCACCAGGTTCTGCCGCCCGGACAGCAGTTCGTCGACCGCCGCCTGCTGCCCGACCAGCCCGATCGAGGAGCGCACTTTCGCTGCTTCGGTGGCGACGTCGAAGCCGGCGACCCGGGCGGTGCCGCCGTCGTGGCGCAGCAGCGTGGAGAGCACGCGGACGGCTGTGGTCTTGCCGGCGCCGTTGGGCCCCAGCAGGCCGTGCAGCGAGCCGGCCGGGACCGAAAGATCGAACCCATCGAGGGCGTACGCGTCGCCGTAGCGCTTGCGAAGTCCCTCGGCGTGGATCTGCGGAGTCATCCTCCCCCTTTACTCTGTACTGTGTACGAAGTAGAGGTTAGCACAACTCTGTACGACGTACGAAAATCAGGTGAGCAGAATGAGCGGCGTGAGCACGGAGGACAACGACGGCGGCGACCCGCGACGGGCGATCGAGCTGCTCTGGGGCGTCCCCGGAACCCCGCGGCGCGGCCCGAAACCCAAGCTGACCACGGCCGACGTCGTGCGCACGGCCATCGCGCTGGCCGACGCCGACACGATCGACGCCGTCACCATCCGCCGCGTCGCCGAGCAGCTCGGCGTCTCCCCCATGTCGCTCTACACCTACGTGCCGGGCCGGGCCGAGCTGCTCGACCTGATGATCGACCACGCCCACGGCGAGCTGCCGATCCCCGACACCGACCTCGGCTGGCGCGAAGCACTGACCGCCATCGCCGACGCCCAGTGGGCACTGTTCCACCGCCACCCCTGGCTGCTGCAGGTCACCACCAGCCGCTCGGCGCTCGGCCCGCACAGCTTCGCCAAGTACGAACACGAGCTGCGCGCGGTCGAGGGCATCGGGCTCGACGACGTCGAGATGGACGCCGCCGTCGCCCTCGTCACCGGCCTGGTCCGGACCACCGCGCGCAGCTCCCTCGACGCCGCGCGCTTGGTCCGCACCAGCGGTCTGACCGACGCGCAGTGGTGGCAGCGCGCCGCGCCGGTGCTGGCCGGGATCCCGGCGGCCGCCGCGGAGCACTACCCCCTGGCTTCCCGGGTCGGCCAGGCCGCGGGCGAGGCCCACAACGCCGCGGAAGACCCGGCCTACACCTTCCGCTTCGGCCTCGCCCGCGTCCTCGACGGCATCGAGGCGCTGGTGTCAGAGCGTCAGCAGTAGTTCCGCGGGACGCCACGTCCCGCCGTCGGGCGCGCGCGGCACGTCGCCGGCGAGCGCCAGGTCCGGGAAGCGGGCGAAGAGCGCCGAAAGCGCCACCTCCGTCTCCACCCGCGCGATCGACGCCCCGAGGCAGAAGTGCGGGCCGTGCGAAAACCCCAGCTGCGCGGGCCCTTCGCGGGTGACGTCGAGCCGGTCCGCGTCGGCGAACACCCGCGGGTCGCGGTCGGCGGCCACCATCGCGGCCGTCACCCGCTCGCCCGCGCGGATCACCTGCCCGTCGAACTCGACGTCTTCCCGGGCGAAGCGGGGCGTGGTCAGCAGTTGCGGGCTGCAGAAGCGCATCAGCTCCTCGACCGCGCCCGGCCACAACGCCGGATCCGCACGCAGCGCCGCGAGCTGCTCCGGGTGCCGTAGCAGGGCTTCCACGGCGTTCGAGATCAGGTTCACCGGGGTCTGCCCGGCCAGCACGAGGTGCCAGACCAGCGTGACCAGCTCGGTGTCGGTGAGCCGGTCGTCGTCCTCGGCCCG
This sequence comes from Amycolatopsis sp. NPDC028719, assembly GCF_055565395.1. Taxonomy (NCBI): domain Bacteria; kingdom Bacillati; phylum Actinomycetota; class Actinomycetes; order Pseudonocardiales; family Pseudonocardiaceae; genus Amycolatopsis; species Amycolatopsis sp. NPDC028719. Next base: position 348,600 of record NZ_JBVHUL010000002.1, on the reverse strand, counting down.
CACGAGGTCACCGATCAGGTCGTCACCGGGTTCGGTCCGGCTGCGCGCCACCGCGTCCTTCGCGCCCTCGATGATCTCCGGGATCGCGGCGGCGAAGTCCGGGCCCACCCCGCCGGCGACCGCGGCGCCGTACTCCCGCCAGCGCGGCCGGTCGGCTTCGGGAATGCCGGTCATCTCGCAGATGACGTCCATCGGCAGCGGCCGCGCGAAGTGCGGCACCAGATCGACGACGCCGTCCTCGGCGTGGGCGGGCAGCTCGTCGAGCAGCCGCTCGGTGAGCGTCACCAGCCGTGGCCGCAGCCGCGCCGCACGTTTCGGGGTGAACGCCGGCGCCACGAGCCGGCGCAGCCGCAGGTGCTCGGGCCCGTCCTGTTCGGCCATCGTCCGCATGTACTCGAGGCAGTGCTCGGGGATGCCGGGAGGGCGCATGAAGCTCTCCGCTCGCACTTCGAACCGCGGGTCGGCGAGCATCGCGCGGGCCTGGGTGTAGCGGGTCAGGGCCCAGAACGGGCCGAAGCCGGGGATGACGAGTTTCGCCACCGCGCTCACTTCCCGGGCCTGGTCGTAGGCGGTGAACGGGTCGGTGAGGACCTTCAGGTCGGTCAGGTCGATTTCGGGGGTCATCCGCAACTCCACATGTTCACATCAGATGTTCTGATCATCTCAGTGGTCACGGTATCTTGACCGGCGACGCCGCGGCAAGGAGGACGATGGTCAGGCTCAGCAGGACGGAGACCCAGGAGCGCAACCGCGCGAAGGTCCTCTCCGCCGCCCGCGACGAGTTCGCCCGGCGCGGCTTCCGCGACGCGAAGATCGACGTCATCGCCGAACGCGCCGAGCTCACCCGCGGCGCGGTCTACTCCAACTTCCCCGGCAAACGAGCCCTGTACTTCGCGGTCCTGGCCGATCTCGCCGAACGGGCGTCCCGGCCCGCCACGCCACCGCCGCACCCCACCGCGGCCGACGTCCTGGCCGCGTTCGCGCGCGCGTGGGTCGCGCGCCTGCCCCTGGCCACCGACGACGACAGCGGCGACGCCCGCCTCGGCCGCGACCTGCTGCCCGAGATCCTCGCCGACGAGCACACGCGGCGGCCGTTCGCGCAGCTCATGCGCGTCGAGGCGATCCTGCTCGGGCTCGCCCTGGAACGGCTGCGCCCGGGACGGCGCCTGGTCCGCGTCGCCGAAGCCGCCCTCACCACGCTGCACGGCGCGAGCCAGCTCGCCGCCGCGGCGCCCGGCTTCGGCGAGCCGTTCCACATCGTCTCCGCCTGCACCGCGCTGCTCGACCTCGACCTCAGCGACGACTGGCCGGCCGTTCCGCCGATCACGAGCCAGGCCCGGCCCGCCGACCAGCCGTGGACCCCGCCCGCGGCCACCGACCTGCTGACCGGCGCACCGTTCCGGCCCGGCGACGGCGTCGTCACCATCCTCGGCCTGCACCGCGCCGCCGCCTTCGAAGAAGCCGTGCGCGCCGGCGCCGACGTCACCGCCGTCCTCGTCACCAGCGACCCCGGCGAACTCGCCCCGCTGGCCCGGCTCGCCGTCGCCGACCTGCGCGGCTGCCTCGACCAGGCCATCGCGCCCCCGGAACGGCCCCGCCTGCGGCTCGTCTGCGACGCGACCGGCGAGCTCGCCACGGCCGCCGGCGTCACCGCGGTCAGCGACGCCACCGAGACGGCCATCCGCGTCGAAGACGGCCGGATCGTCGTGCGCGCCGAGGGGTACGGCGCCTGCCACGCGGCAGCGACCGGGTAGGAGCGCCGGCCCCGAAAGGTCTTGAATGAGTCATTCAGGACCTCCGGCGACCTGAATGACTCATTCAAGACCACGGGGTGCTGTCGGTTCCGGGCCCGGCCGTTCGTCGGGTGGGTGAACCGGCGGAAGGAGTGGCGGTGGACGTCGAGAGCGCGGTCGCGGAGGCGTTCCGCGAGGAGTGGGGCCAGGTCGTGGCCACGCTCATCCGGATCACCGGCGACTGGGACCTCGCCGAGGAGTGCGCCCAGGAGGCGTTCGCCCTCGCCCTGCGCACCTGGCCGCGCGACGGCGTCCCGAAGCGGCCCGGCGCCTGGCTGACCACCGCCGCCCGCAACCGCGCCACCGACCGGCTCCGCCGCGAGACCGCCGGCGCCGCCAAGCTCCGGGAGGCCGCCCTGATGCACGTCATCGAAGAACCCGAGAGCGACGACAGCGGCGTGACCGACGACCGGCTGCGGCTCATCTTCACCTGCTGCCACCCGGCCCTGGCCACCGAAGCCCAGGTCGCGCTCGCGCTGCGCACCCTGGCCGGGCTGTCCACCGCCGAGATCGCCCGCGCCTTCCTCGTCCCGGAAGCCACCATGTCCCAGCGGCTCGTGCGGGTGAAGCGCAAGATCCGCCACGCCGGCATCCCGTACCGCGTCCCACCCGCGCACCTGCTGCCCGAACGCACCGCCGCCGTCCTCGGCGTGCTGTACCTGACGTTCAACGAGGGCTACTCCGCCAGCGCCGGACCCGACCTGCTGCGCCCCGACCTCGCCGCCGAAGCCGTCCGGCTCGCCCGCGTCCTGGCACGCCTCATGCCGGACGAACCCGAGGCCCTCGGCCTGCTCGCCCTGATGCTGCTGCAGCACGCCCGCCGCGCCACCCGGGCCGGCCCCGACGGCGAACTCGTCCCGCTCGAGGAACAGGACCGCACCCGGTGGGACGCGGGCGAAATCGCCGAGGGCACCCAGGTCCTGGAGACGGCACTGCGCCGGCGGCGGCCGGGGCCGTACCAGATCCAGGCCGCCATCGCGGCCTGCCACGCCACCGCCGTGACGCCCGCCGACACCGACTGGGCCCAGATCGCCGGGCTCTACGGCGAACTGCGCAAGCACGTCCCGAGCGCCGTCGTCGAGCTCAACCGGGCCGTCGCGGTCGGCATGGCCGACGGCCCGCTCGCCGGGCTCGCCCTGCTCGACGACCTGACGATGGACGGCTACCACCTGCTGCCGGCCACCCGCGCCGACTTCCTCCGCCGCTTGGGCCGCCACGCCGAAGCCGCCGGCTGGTACGCGAAAGCGCGTGACCTCGCGCCCACCGAGGCCGAACGCGCGTACCTGACGCGAAGAATTTCGGAGACGGTGTCGGTCCCCGGCGCGCCCGTTCGTCGGCCGGGTGAACCCCGACCACCGGAGGAAAGCCCATGACCACCCTCGCCGTCCCCGGCGCCACCCTCACCTACGACGTCACCGGCCGCGGTCCGGTGCTGCTGCTGGTTCCCGGCGGCCCCGCCGACGCCGCGGTGTTCACCCACATCCGGCCGGTGCTGGCCGAGGACCACACCGTCGTCACCTACGACCCGCGCGGCCTCGGCCGCAGCCCTCTCGACGGCGAACCCGGGGACGACGTCCTCCGCCAGCACGCCGACGACGTGCACCGGCTGCTCGCCGAAGCCGGCCCCGCGGACGTGTTCGCCAGCAGCGGCGGCGCCATCACGATGCTCGACCACGTCGTGCGGCACCCCGGTGACGTCCGCACGGTCGTGCTGCACGAACCGCCGGTCACGCGCTACCTGCCCGCGGGAGCCCTCGACGGGCCCGACATCCCGGCGCTGTTCCGCGACCAAGGCCTCGGCCCGGCCTTCGCCGCCTTCATGGCGCTCGTGGGGGTCGACCCCGTGCCCCCACTCGACCCGCGTGGCGAAGGCAACTTCACCTACTTCTTCCGCCACCTGATGGCGGCCACCGGCGGCTACGAACCCGATCTCGACGCGCTGCGGGCGACGTCCGCGCGGCTGGTCGTCGCCGTCGGCGAGAAGTCCGCCGGGTCGACGGCCCACGAAACCGCCCTCGGGCTCGCCACCGGCCTCGGCCTGACCGCCGTGGAGTTCCCGGGCGACCACGGCGGGTTCGCCCTCGAACCGGAAGCCTTCGCCGCGCGCCTGCGCGAAGTACTGGAAGGACGCTGAATGCGATACCTGCTGATGATCGCCGGCGACGAGACCGCCGAGGAACACCAGTACGACGGCTGCGACGGCTGGGGCGAAGACCTGGCCCGCCGCGGCAAGATCCACGGCGGAGGCGGCCTGCGCCCGCCGTCGGAAGCCACCACGATCCGCGTCCGGGACGGGGAAGTGCTGCTCACCGACGGGCCGTTCACCGAGGCCAAGGAACAGATCGGCGGCTACGTCGTCCTCGAGTGCGACGACCTCGACGAAGCCCTCGAGCTCGCGGCCAAGCACCCCGCCGCGACCTACGGCAGCATCGAAGTCCGCCCGATCTTCGTCCCGGAAGGACTCTGATGCCGGCCATCGTGGACCGCCCGGCCCAGCGGTACGTCGCCGAGCGCGCCACCCTCGGGCTCGAGGAGTTCCCGCGCATCGCCGACCGGCTGCCACCGCTCATCGGCGCTCTGGCCGGCCACGGGATCGTCCCGGCCGGCGCGCCGTTCTTCCGCTACCGCGTGCTGCACCCGGGGATGCGGTTCACCGTCGAGGCCGGGATCCCGATCGAGGGCGGGTTCAGTCCGGACGAACCGGCGTTCGTCGGCGAGGTCCCGGCCGGGAAGTACGTCCTGGAGACCTACGTCGGCGCCCCCGACGGCCTGGCCGCCGCGACCGCGGAAGTCCTGGCCTGGGGCGCCGCCGAGGGCGTCACGTGGGACGTCACCGAAGGCCCCGACGGCGAGGAGTGGGGTGGCCGCCTGGAAGTGCTGCGCACCAACCCTCTCGAGGTGCCCGACCCGGACCAGTGGGTCACCGACCTGCTCTTCCGCCTCGCGGACTGAGTCACTTCGTGGTGAGCACGGCGGCGATCAGGCAGCCGAAGCCCGCCGTGCTCACCACGGCGCGCAGCACGTTCCAGCGCACCCAGATCGTCTCGAACGCCGCCCGCACCGCCGCGTAGTCGTCCCCGCCGCTCTCCAGCGCGTTGTTCAGCGGGATGTTCACCACCGCGGTGATCACGATCATCGCCACCAGGCACGCGAACCCGGCGATCACCCACGGCCGCGGCCCCGGGGCGAGGAAGATCGCCACGCCCGCCAGCAGCGGCGCGCCCAGGAACGTCAGCAGGAAGACGGGGTTGACGATCGCGATGTTGATCCCGCGCATCGCCTCCACGAACGTCTTGTCGTCGCCGCGCGCGAGCCCCGGCAGCACCGAACACGCGTAGGCGTAGAACAGCCCGGCGATCAACCCGGCCGCGACCAGCGCGGCCACCAGCACCACAGTCGACATCGGTCTCTCCTTCCCCCTCACCGAGTCCAGACCCCGGTCGCCGCGGCGTCCCGCGCGAAGCCGGCGAAGTCCGTCGCCGGCCGCCCCAGCACCCGCTCGACGTCGTGGGTCACCGAGTCGTTGCGGCCGTCGAGCACCCGCGCGAACAGCTCGGTCAGCGCCCCGGCCTCTTCCTCCGGCACTCCGTACTCGACGGCCGCGGCGGCGTACTCCTCCGCGGAAACCGGAACATAGCGGACATGTCGCCCCGACGCGGCCGCAATATCCGCGGCGGCGTCGGCGAAGCTCAGCAGCCGCGGCCCGGTCAGCTCGTACAGCTGCCCGGCGTGGCCGGGCTCGGTCAGCACCTTCACCGCTACGTCGGCGATGTCGCGGACGTCGACGAACGGCTCGGTCACCGTGCCCGCCGGCAGCGCGATTGCCCCGCCGCGCACGGCGTCGAGGAGGAAGTGCTCGCTGAAGTTCTGCGCGAACCAGCTGCAGCGCAGGACCGTCCAGCCGGTCCCGGCATGTGCCACGATCCGTTCGCACGCCTCGGCTTCCTCCTCGCCGCGGCCGGACAGCAGCACCAGGTGCCGGATCCCGTGAGCCACGGCCAGTTCCGCGAACGCGCGAATGTCACCGGCCGCCTGGGGCACCACCAGGTCGGGGTAGTAGGTCAAGTAGACGGCGTCGATGTTCTCCAGTGCCGGCGCCCAGGTCCCGCGGTCACCCCAGTCGAACGGCGACGCCCCGCGCCGCGACGTGATCCGCACCGGCAGGCCGCGCTCCCGCAGCCGATCCGCCACCCGGCGCCCGGTCTTGCCGGTGCCGCCCACCACCAGGAAGTTCGTTGTCATGGCCGTGAGTCAACCGCCTGCCGGTAAGACTCTCCATAGCTCAAAGCCTCAATCGCATGTTTCAGCGTCTACACTCGGCCGCATGGACCCGCTGGCCGCGCTCCTCGACGGCCCTCGCGCCCACGGCGCGTTCCTGCTCCGCTCGGTGCTGACCCCGCCGTGGTGCCTGCGCATCGAGGACGAGGCGCCGCTGACCGTCGTGTCGGTCGTACGCGGCGAGGCGTGGATCGTCCCGGACGCCGGCGAGAGCGTCCTGCTCGGCGAGGGCGACGTCGCGATCGCCCGCGGCCCGGACCCGTACCTGGTCGCCGACCAGCCGTCGACGCCGCCGCAGGCGCTGATCCTGCCCGGCCAGGAGTGCCGCACCCCCGACGGCGGGCACCTCACCGACTACGCCGACCTCGGCGTCCGCACCTGGGGCACCGGGGGTCCGGTCGTGCTGCTCACCGGCACCTACGGCATGGAAGGCGAGATCAGCAAGAAGCTCCTGGCCGCGCTGCCGGCGCTGATCGTCCTGCGGGCGGCCGACTGGCCGACGCCCCTCGTCGGGCTGCTCGCCGCCGAGATCGGCCGGGACGTGCCCGGGCAGGAAGCCGTCCTCGACCGGCTGCTCGACCTCCTGCTGATCGCCGCGCTGCGCGCGTGGTTCGACCGCCCCGACACCAGCGCCCCGGCCTGGTACCGCGCGCACGACGACCCGGTCGTCGGGCAGGCCCTGCGATTGCTGCAGCACCAGCCCGCCGAGCCGTGGACGGTCGCCAAGCTCGCCGCCAACACCGGCGTCTCCCGGGCCGCGCTGGCCCGGCGCTTCGCGACGACGGTCGGCGAGACACCGATGGCCTACCTCGCCGGCTGGCGGCTCGCGCTCGCCGCGGATCTGCTGCGCCAGCACCCGGAAGCGACGATCGGCGCGGTCGCCCACCAGGTCGGCTACGGCAGCGCGTTCGCCCTCAGCGCGGCCTTCAAACGCGAGTTCGGGGTCAGTCCCCAGCGGTACCGGTCGGCGTGAACGGCACCGAGCTGTGCTCGTGGACGATCTTCCAGCCGTCCTCGCCCCGGCGGAACCCGACGGTCGAGCGCACCGCCATGTCCACCTCGGTGCCGTCGGTCATGGTGCCCTTGACCTGGAACAGGTAGTGCGCGAACGCGACATCGCCGTCGGCGACCACTTCGAGGTCCCGGACCCGCAGGCCGATCGCGGAGCGGTAGCCGCCGAACCATTCCCGCAGCCGCCGCCGTTCGACGTCCCGGCCGGTGTCGCGCAGCGGGCCGAGCGCGTCGAACAGCGTGACGTCCTCGGCGTACTGCGCGACCAGCGTCTCCACGTCCTTCGCCGCCACGGCCGCGACCCGGGCTTCGATGAGCTGTTCGGGGGTCATTTCAGCGCCTCGCCCAGCCGGTCGAGCCAGTCGCCGGTGCCCTGCTCGCGCCACTCGGGTTTCTCGGCGTCGTCGAGGAGCGTGTCCTGCTCGGTCAGGACCAGGCGGGTGCCGTCTCCTTCGCCGATCAGCTCCACCGTCGTGATCGAGACCGTGGCGAGTGAATCGCCGCCGCTCAACGTCGTGGAGTAGACGATCCGCCGCCCCGGCACGATGTCGTGGTACGTCGAGACGACCGACAGGGGCGTACCGTCCGGGCCCGCGGCCTCGACGGTTTCGCGGCCGCCGACGCGGAAGTCCAGCTCGTGGGTTCCGTCGGGGACGAACCAGCGGGTCTTGGCGGCCGGGTCCGCCCACGCGGCGAACACCCGTGCCGGCGGGGCGGGGTAGGTGCGTTCGAGCGTGAACGTGGCGTGCTTGACGGTCATGTCGTGCTCCCTTCCGACGTTCCGGGTGGCTCGGCGAGGAAGTCGCCGAGCCGGTCGAGCATGCTTTCCCACGTGGTGCGCTGCCGGCCGAGCCAGTGCTCGCCGGCGCGCAGCATCTCCGGTTCGATCCGGCAGGTGCGGACGCGGCCGGTCTTCTCCGACCGCACGATCCCGGCGGATTCGAGCACCTGCAGGTGCTGCACCACGGCGGCGAGCGACATGGTCAGCGGCTCGGCGAGCTCGCTGACCGAGGCCGGCCCGCGCACGAGCCGCTCCACCAGCGCCCGCCGCGTCCGGTCGCCCAGGGCACGGAACACCAGGTCCAGCTCATGGTCAAGCATGTACTTAAGTTATGCCTGTGCCGCCGAATAGTCAAGCAGTTACTTAAACATTGCCGCGACGTCCTCGGGCAGGCTCACCCGCGCCTCCCGCAGGACGGCCAGCGTCCTGGCCAGCGCACGCTCGGCGTTGTCGGCGCGGCCGGTGCAGGCCCGGAGTTCGGCGCCGAGGTTCGTGGTGGTCTCGTGCATGGACCGGACGGTCTGCTCGTGCGCGGCCTGCAGCTCGACCAGCCGCCGGTCGCCGTCCGCCCGGGCCTGGTCGAGAGCGGCCCGGTGGGCAGTAGCTGCCTTGGTCAGCTCTTCGCGGGCTGTATCGAGCCGTCCGGCGGCCGCTTCGGCGCGAGTCTCGGCCGCCGCCAGCCGTTCGGCCGCGGCTTCCGCGCGGGTCTCGGCCGCGTCGAGACGCTGAGTCGTCGTCTCCGCACGGGCTTCAGCCGCTTCCGCGCGCGCCGACGCGGCTTGGCTGCGCCCGCGTTCTTCGTCCAGAGCGCCGCGCGCGGCCGCTAGTTCGGCAGTCAGCGTGGCGATCGCCGCGGCCCGCTCGCCGGCCAAGGCGGCGGTGGCGTCGGCTCGCTCGGCGACCCTCCCGAGTTCGTCCCGCACCGCGGCCAGCTGCCCTTCGGCCCGCTGCTGCTCCTGCAGCGCGGCCCGCCGGGCGGCCCGGTCCTCGTCCCGCTCCCGCAGAGCCGTCGCCTTCTCCCGCTCGGCCTCCGCCGCGGTCCGGGCCGCCTCATCGGCCACGTCTCGCGCCCGGGCGGCTTCGGCTTCGGCGAGCCCGCGCTGCCGGCGGTGGTCGTCGGCCTCGGCCAAGGCGGCGTCCCGTTCGGCGAGCGCGGCCGCCGTGGTGGCTTCCAGCTGGTGCCGCAAGGTCGTGAGCGTCTCGACCAGCCCTCGCGCGGGTTCGAGCACGCGGTCGACCTGCCCGGCGAGCGCCGTGACCGCGGTGTCGTCCAGCTCCGTGTCGCTCTCCCGCAGCGACTCCGCCTCCGACAGGACAGCTTCGGCGTCGCGGCAGGTCAGGTTCCGGCGTCCCCAGGTCTTGCCGTCCTGACAGAACCGGGCCCGGCTGCCCCGGCCCACCGCCGGTGGCAGCGGCGCTCCACAGCGCCGGTACTCACAGATTCGGGCCTGACCTGCGTCTTCTGTCATGCGCGAGAGAGTATCAAAGCTTCTAATCGGAACTAGTAGTAGCTGTTCAAAATTAGAAGATTTCTGTCGAGGTGTCTGGGTTTGGATAAGGTCACATATCCTAAGTCAGAACAACCTAGAAGATCTCGCGGCAACCAACAGCGGATTGAGGGCCTCGAAAAACTAGAACCCCCCTTGATGTCAACTCAGAGTTGACGCTGCGGCCCGCTTTCGCTCCAGCAGGGCCCTCTCGGCCGCGTTGTGGGTCAGCTCGATCGCCGCCGTGTAAGCAGCCACCGCTTCCCCACTCCGCCCCGCCCGGTCCAGGAGGTCCGCGCGGATCGCGTGGTACAGCGGGAACCGCGCCAGATCCAGGTCCTCGACGAGGGCCAACGCCGGACCGGGACCGTCGACCTCGGCAACCGCCACCGCGCGGTTCAGCGCTACCACCGGCGTCGGCGTGAACGCCAGCAGCTGGTCGTACAACGCCTTGACCTGGGCCCAGTCCGTGGGCGCGTCGCTGTGGACGGCCTGGATCGCCGCCTGGATCTGGTACGGGCCCGGCTGGTTGCGGCGCAGGCACCGGCGGACGATCTCCTGCCCCTCGGCGACCAGATCCGCGTCCCACCCGGCGGGGTCCTGGTCGGCCAGCAGCACCAGGGCACCGGACGCCGTCGTGCGGGCCGCGCGGCGCGCGTCGATCAGCAGCATCAGCGCCAGCAGGCCCCAGACCTCCGGCTCGTCCGGCATCAGCCCGGCCAGGACGCGGGCGAGGCGGATCGCCTCGCGGCACAGGTCGTCGCGGACCAGGTCCGCCCCCGCGCTCGCCGTGTAGCCCTCGTTGAAGACGAGGTACAGCACGCCGAGCACCGCGGACAGCCGTGCCGGCAGGTCGGCGTCCCGCGGGACGCGGTACGGGATGCCCGCGTCGCGGATCTTGTTCTTCGCCCGGACGATCCGCTGGGCCATCGTCGGCTCGGCCACCAGGAACGCGCCGGCGATCTCCGCGGTGGTCAGGCCGCCGAGCAGCCGCAAGGTCAGCGCGACCTGCGTCGGCCGGGCCAGCGCGGGGTGGCAGCAGGTGAAGATCAGCCGGAGCCGTTCGTCGGGCACGGCGCCCTCCTCGAGGGGCTCGGCTGTGTCATTCGAAAGAGTGGCATGCAGCAGGGCGGCCTGGGCGTGCTTGTCCGCCCGGGCGGCTTCCCGGCGCAGGCGGTCGATGGCGCGGTTGCGGGCGGTGGTGATGATCCAGCCGGCCGGGCTCGGCGGCACCCCCTCCGTCGGCCACCGCCGGACCGCTTCGGCGAAGGCGTCCTGCACGGCTTCTTCGGCGACATCGATGCTCCCGAACACCCGCACGAGCACCGACACGGCGCGGCCGTACTCCGCGGCGAAGACCTCCTCGATGCTCATCCGGCGAACGGCCGCACCTCGACCGGCAGCGGCGCGACGGCGTCGGCGAGCCGGCTGCCCCAGGCGAGCGCCGCGTCGAGGTCGGGCGCGGTGATGATCGTGAACCCGCCGAGGTGTTCCTTGCCTTCGGTGAACGGGCCGTCGGTGACGAGCGTGTCGCCGTCGCCGGCCCGCAGGACGGTGGCGCTGGACGGCGGGTGCAGCCCACCGGCGAACACCCAGGCCCCGGCCGCCTTGAGGTCGGCGTTGAGGGTGTCGAGCTTCTTCATCACGCCGTCGAGCACTTCCGGCGGCGGGGTCGGCCCGTCGGGCTGGTAGATGCTGAGCAGGTACTGCTTCACGTCGGCTCCTTTCTCCGTCTCGTCCCTCATACGAACGGCACCCGGCCGGATCGACACGCCTCCCCGGAGAAAGTACCTACTTCCCGTAACCTCGGCGCGTGCCCGAGCTCGAACCGGTGACCGATGCCGCCCTCGCCGCCGCGAGCCCCCAGGATCGGCTCGCCCTGCTCGACGAAGCCGCCGCCCGGCACGTCGACGGGCAGCGGCCGCCGAACACGCTCAAGGCCTATGCCCAGGACTGGCAGGTGTGGCAGGACTACACCGCCGAAGCCGGGATCCCGCCGCTGTCGGCGTCGATCGGCGCCCTGACCGGGTTCGTCGTCTGGCTCGAACGCGGCCGCACGCTGCGCCCGGACGAACGCGCTGTGCCGGAGGTGCCCGAACGGGCCGCCCCGGCGGCGCCGTCGACGATCGAACGGCGGCTCACCGGCGCGCTCGCCGGGCTGCGGCACCACAAGGTCGTCGTCGACCCCGAAGCGAGCCGCGCCGCGTGGCGCGCGCTGAAGGGCTACCGGCAGCGGCTGGCCCGCGAGGGGATCCAGCGCGGCCGCGGCAAGGCCACCATGGTCACCCTGACCGACCTGCGGGCGATGTCCCGGGCCTGCCCGGACACCCTCGCCGGCGCCCGCGACCGCGCGATGCTGCTGATCGGGTTCCCCATCGCCGCCCGGTGTTCCGACCTGGCGAACCTGCTGGTCACCGACGTCGAGCCGGTCGACGACCGGGGCCTGGCGGTGACCGTGCGGCACGGCAAGAGCACCGGCGACACGGTCGTCCCGCGGCGCGAAAACCCCGACACCGACCCGGTGCGGGCGTGGCACGCATGGCGCTCCGGCGCCGGGATCACCGAGGGGCCCGCGTTCCGCCGGGTCGACCGGCACGGCAACGTCGGCGAGCCCGCGCTGAGCACGACCGGGGTCAACCAGATCCTCACCCGGGCCGGCGTCCGCGCGGGCCTGCCGTACCCGGTGACCGGGCACTCCCTGCGGTCCGGGTTCGCCACCGAGGCCCGCCGCGCCGGCGCGGACGACCTCGCGATCGCCGACCAGGGGCGCTGGGTGCGCGGCAGCCGCGCGCTGTACGAGTACATCCGCCGGGTCGACCAGTGGAACGACAACGCGGCGGGCGTGCTCGACCTCTGAGTCACGGCGGCGGGGTCACGGCGTCCGGGTGGCGCCGACGACCTCGCCGTCGAGGCGGGCGAGCCAGCTGCCGCAGACGCAGCGCACGTAGTCGAGCCGGTGGGTGGCGGGCCGGGCCGCGGTCGCCGGCAGTTCGGCGAGCGGCCAGCCGCAGCGGGGGCAACGGTTTCCGTCCATGCCCCGATCGTGGTGTAATGACTTTGTGCACTTCAACCCTTACGGCGGCCCGGCCGCGCTCGTGGCCGCCGACCTGGTGAACGCCGGGTCGGCGAGCGAGCTGCTGGAGGGGATGGTCCGCAACGGCATGTCCATCCCGGCGCTGACCGACGACGAGGCGACGCGGATCGCCGCCTGGGCCCACCGGCTGCGGCCGGTGTTCGCCGCGGCCCCCGAAGCGCGTCCGGACCTGGTCAACGACCTGCTGGCCGAGGCGGCGTGCCGGCCGTACATCGCCACCCACGACGGCAAGCCGCCCCACCTGCACTACTCGGCCGAGGACGCGGGCCCGGTGGGTCGCGTGCGCGCGTACACCGCGGGCGGGCTGGCCCACCTCGTGTGCGAGGCCCCGGACCGCCTCGGGATCTGCGGCCGCGAAGGCTGCGAAACGGCGTACGTCGACACGTCCCGCAACGGTCGCCGCCGCTTCTGCTCGACGCGCTGCGCGACCCGCGTCCACGTCGCCGACCACCGGGCCCGGCAGCTGACGGCCTAGGCGAAGACCTCGGCCAGCCACGCCTCCCAGCCTTCGGCCTCCACGTCGGTGTCGATCTCGGTGAAGTGGTGCCGGCCGACGCCGATCCGCCAGCCGAACGCGTTGCGGCCGTAGAACCGGTACAGCGCATCCGCGGTCCGGACCCCGAGGAAGTGCGGCGTGACGTGGTCCGCGACGCCGTGGATACCGCGCACGCTCACCGGGTCACCGACCCGGAGGCCGGGCGGGACGCCGAGTGCCTTCGTCAGCTTGGCGAAGCCGTCCGGCCGGGCGGACGGCTCGGGCGCCTCGGTCATCGCGTAGGTGGCGCTGCGGCCGGGGAAGTGGGTCAGGTACTCCCCGAGCGAGTGGTAGTAGAACGCGGTGTGCTGCCGGCACGCGTCGTAGTTCGTGTCCCAGTCCTCCAGGAAGACGCCGCGGTGGACGAACTTCAGGTGGGTGGCCTCGCCGCGGGGTTCGAAGGTGTAGTCCAGCTCGTTGAACCAGCCGTCCTTCTCACACCGGGTCGCGAAGTGCTCGCCGGGCTGCCAGACGGTGACCTCCCCGCCGTAGAAGGTCAGCCCGGACTCGCGGCCGCCGGCCCACGGCTCGTAGGAGATGGGCCACGACCAGCTGCCCGTCTCGACCGTGATCGCGCGCCAGCACTGCTCCGGCGTGGCGGTCAGGGTGCCCTCGAACCCGACCTCGAACTCTTTCGTCATGGCTGCCTCCTCGACGTCCTCTTGCCAGGACGTCATGCGGGGAGGGCCGGATTCGACAGATCCCGCGAGTGAATCCCATGGGCGTGCTCCGCCCGGCGGGCGCCTGCTTAAACTGCTGACATGAGCAAGCGCTTAGTGGTCATGGGGGACTCGTTCACCGAAGGCGTCGGGGACGACGACCCGGCCGCCCCGAACGGCGTGCGCGGCTGGGCCGACCGCGTCGCCGAGCAGCTCGCCGCGCGCGAGCCGGATTTCCGCTACGCCAACCTCGCCGTCCGCGGCAAGCTGCTGCCGCAGGTGCTGGGCGAACAGCTCGAGCCGGGGCTCGCCCTGGAACCCGACCTCGTCTCCCTCTACGCCGGCGGCAACGACCTCATGCGGCCCAAGGTCGACATCGACGCGCTGCTCGTCGACTACGAAACCGCCGTCGCCCGGATCCGGGCCACCGGCGCCCGCCTGATCCTGTTCACCGGGGTCGACGGCGTCGAAGACCCGCTGTTCCGCGCGATCCGGGGCCGGGTGGCGATCTACAACGAGCTCGTGCGCGGTATCGCCGCCCGCCACGACGCCCTGCTGGTCGATCTGTGGTCGATGCGGCAGCTGTGCGACCGCCGGTTCTGGGCGCCGGACCGCCTGCACCTCAACGCACTCGGGCACACCGAGGTCGCCATCGAGGTGCTGCGGGTCCTCGGCGTCGAGCACCCGCTGATCAGCCCGGAACTGGCGCCGCGCGCGGTGCTGAGTCCCGCCGCGCGCCGCAGCGAAAACCTGCAGTGGGCGCGGGAGCACGCGCTGCCGTGGGTGCGGCGGCGGGTGAAGGGCGAGTCGTCCGGGGACACCATCGCCCCGAAGCGGCCGACGCTCGAGCCGGTCGGCTCAGCGCCGCTCCCCCGCTGACACCTGCGGGCGGAGGCCGTCGAAGAGGATCGTCACGGCCCGCTCGCGCAGCCGCGCGTCCGGGCCCGCGTACTCGGCGGCCTTCGCCACGCCGATGATGATCGTGATCAGCTCACCCGGGACGAGGTCTTCGCGGACCGCGCCCGCGGCCTGGGCGCGGGACAGGAGCACCCCGAGCGCGCCGAGCAGCCGGGCGCCGATGTCGGACTTGGCGTGCGGCACGCTCACTCCGGCGGCGGTGAGCGCTTCGAAGTAGGCGTTCTTCGCACTGGACATCTCGATCCAGCCGGCGAGGAAGGTGAAGAACGCGTCTCCCGGGTCGGCGGAGTCGGCCGCCACGACGGCTTCGGCCTCGTCGGCGAACCGGTGCAGCCGGGCGACGAGCACGGCCTCCAGCAGGGCTTCCTTCGTCGGGAAGTGCCGGAACACGGTGCCGATGCCGACACCGGCGACGCGGGCGACCTCTTCGGTCGGCGCCCCGGTGCCCCTGGCGGCGAACACGCTCTCGGCCGCTTCCAGCACGCGCGCCCGGTTGCGCCGGGCGTCGGCGCGCAGGGGTTTCGTTTCGGCGGCATCAGCGGCGGGGGTCACCTCCCGATGGTACTGCGCCGTTCGTTCCCGATCCGACCACATGCACGGCCGGATCCGGCCGTGGCAACGGTTACGTGCCGCTCGGGGGGCGGCCTGCTTCTGGCCGGATCGGGAACGGGGACGGGTCCGGCAGCGTCTCCAGCAGCCGGGCCAGTGCGCGCGGCACGTGGGAGCGCCAGCCGCCGCCCATGATGCGCCGGGAGACGCGCTCGAACTCGTCGTCCGGGTCGAAACCGGTGTGGCTGAGGAACAGCCGGGTGCCGGTGCCCTCCGGTTCCAGCCGCCAGGTGACCGTCCACCGAGGACCCCAGCGGATGCTGAGCTTGCGCTCGGGCTCGACTTCGAGGACTTCGCACGCCACCGGCCCGCCGGCGAACCCGGCCGCGGGCACCGGCTGGGCCAGCAGCTGGAACCGGTGCCCCACCACGGGTTTGATGTCGTTGGGCATGTTGATCCAGCGCTCGAACAGGTCCGGCTCGGTCAGCGCGCGCCACACCTTGCGGGCCGGGTGGGCGAGGAACTGGTCGACGTGGATCGCGGCCGGGTCGTCGTCGGTCACAGGTCGTCCTCTTCGTCGAGCAGGTCACGCAGGTTGGCGAGCTTGCTCCGCCAGAACCGCTCGTACGGCGTGAGCCAGTCGGCGACCTCTTCGAGCGGGGCCGCGTCGAGGCGGTAGACGCGGTTGCGGCCTTGGCGCTGCTCGCTGACCAGGCCGGCCTCCCGGAGCACCCGAAGGTGTTCCGAGAGGCTGGGCCGGGCCATCTCGAACCGTTCGGCGATCGAACCCGCGGCCATCGGGCCGTCCAGCAGCAGCCGCAGGACTTCCCGCCGCGCCGGGCTGGCGAGGGCGGCGAATACGTCGTCGTTGACCGGCATCAGTTCGGGACGCTGCCGAAGTCCGACGGCTGCAGCAGGCCGAGCGTGTGGCCGTCGAGGTCCTTGAAGGACGTCGCGCGCCCCCACGGCCGCTGCTCCGGGTCGGCGACCTCGACACCGGCCGCCCGCAGCGTGGCGACGTCGGCGTCGAGATCGGTGGTCTGCAGCTGGAAGTGGCGCGGACCGGGCTCGATCCCGGTGACCTGCTGGTCGGTCAGCACCACGCCCGTCTTCGCGCCCTTCGGCGCGACCATCACGAACCGGCCGCCTTCGGGCGTGCGGCGGTCGACGAGTGCTTCGAAGCCGAGCTTGCCGACGTAGAAGTCGCGCGCGCGGGCGTGGTCGGCGACGGGCAGGGTCAGGAACTGCACGTGGGTGATCGTCATGCCCGCGACATTACGTAGGAGATCTCCTACATGTCAACCGGGCTGCCGAACCACCGCTCCAGCGCCGCTCGCAGCGCCTTCCGCTCGGTGTCGTCGGGCTCGGCCGAGCTGGTCGCCCAGGCGACGTAGCAGTCCGGCCGCAGCAGCATCGCCGTCGCCGGCGCCTCCCCCGCGGGCCGGGCGGCGACGAGGTCGACGCGGTCGGTCCAGCCGCGCAGCTCGGCACCGAGTGAGCCGCCGGTGAGGTCCAGCAGCAGCGGCCGGGCCGTCCTGGTCAGCCCGGCCAGCCGGATCCCGTTGTCCAGCACCACGTCCGGGGCCCACCGGCCGTCGAGCGGATGGTCGGTGGCCGCGTCGTAGCGGATGTCGGCGCCGGACATCAGGTCCGCGATGTGCCGGACGGTGCCCGGCAGCCGGAGCAGTTCGCCGAACAGCTCCCGCAGTGCGGTGACCTCACTGCCCGGCGCGATGAGCGCGGACTGGGCCTGGGTGTGCATGACGACGCGTTCGGCGGCCGGGCGGCGTTCGGCCTCGTAGGTGTCGAGCAGTCCCGGCGGCGCCCAGCCGCGGATTTCGGCCGCGAGCTTCCAGCCGAGCCCGATCGCGTCCTGCATGCCCAGGTTGAGCCCGGGACCGCCGATCGCGGAGTGGACGTGCGCGGCGTCGCCGACCAGCAGCACGCGGCCGTCGCGGAAACGTTCGGCCAGCCGGGTGTTGCGCCCGTGCAGCCGCCGCGTGAGGTGCGGGCCGTCGCCCGTGGGCGGGTTCAGCGGGACGTCGGCGCCGAGGACGCGGCGGATGCTCGCGTGCAGCTCGTCCAGGGTCATGGCGATGTCGTCGCCGGTGTCGTCCTCGACCCACTCGATGGTCGTCACCGACGTGCCGGTCTCGAGCGGCGCGTAGATGAACAGCCCGGTTTCGGTGCGGTAGTGGAACAACGGCGGGACGACGCCGTGGCCCGGCACCCGCAACCCGCCGGTGCCGGGGTCGAGGACCTCCGGCGGGATGGTGACGTGCGCCGACCGGGAGACGCTGCGGTCCTCGGTGACACCCGGGAAACCGATGCCGGACAGCTTCCGGGTGACGCTGCGGCCGCCGTCCGCGCCGGCGAGGTACCGGGTTTCGAGGGTGTAGGGGCCGTCCGGGCCGGCGACCTGGAGGGTGACGCTTTCGGCGTGCTGCTCGAGGCCGGTGAGCTCGTGCCCACGGCGGATCTCGACCCCGAGCTCGGTGGCGCGCTCGGTGAGCATCGCCGCGATCCGCCGTTGCGGCACGGGCAGGAGGTGGAACGCGGTCTCCGGCGCGAGCGTGAGGTCGAGCGGCAACGCGCCGAAGACGAACCGGGGCCGCGGCGGGCCGAGCGGCCCCGCGAGCCGGTCGTGCAGGCCGCGGCGGTCGATCATCCGGACGACCTGGCCGACCATGCCGTTGGCGCGGTGTTCCGTGGTCGGTTCGGGCAGCTTTTCGAGGACGAGGGGCCGGACACCGGCGAGGCTGAGCTCGCAGGCGAGCATCAGGCCGTTCGGGCCGGCTCCGGCGATGACGACGTCGTGCATGACGAAACTCCTCGGGCGTGGGGAAAGAACGGAAAAGGGCAGGACGAATCAGCCCGGCGGGTGCCGGGCGCCCTCAGTGGTGCGAGAGGTCAGTGCGAAGGGGTCAGCGCGGTGCGGGCAGTCCTGCGGCGACCTGCCCGAACACGTCGCGCAGGAGCGCGGCCATCGAGGCCGGTGGTTCGGTGCCGAGCCATTGCTGGATGGTCACGGTGAGCGCGGCACTCACCGTGGCCGCCACCAGCCGCGGATAGAGGTCGTTCGTGGCGTCGGTGCCGGTGCGCTCGGCGATGGCCGCGGCGAACTCGGCTTCGGCCGCGGCGCCGGCTTTCGCGAACTCGCTCTGCAGCGCGGGCTCGGAAACCATCAGCCGGACCCCGCTGAGCCACTGGTCGTCCGGGACGACGGTCTCGGCATCGCCTTCCCCGAGGGCGAATCCGGCCAGCGCCGCCTCGGTGACGGCGGTCCAGATCGGTTCGTCCGCCGGCCGGTGCCGCAGCTGCTCGGCGATCGCGTGGGCCCGTTCGAAGTGCCGGGCGACGATGGCCTCGCCCTTGGTGGTGAAGTAGTTGCTGAAGGTGCGGGTGGACACCCCGGCCTCGGCGGCGATGTCCTCGATCCGGACGTTGTCCAGTCCCCGCTCCACCACCAGCCGGATGGTGGCCCAGCTCAACGCGATCCGCGTCTCCCGCTTCTTGCGCTCCCGCAGCCCCTGGGCGTCCATGGGTCCACCATAGCGGAACTTGCAGAGTCTGCAAAGTTGCAGATTCTGCACTTTGGTCCTCACCGACCGGACGAGATAGTGGTCATCGATCGCCGAAACCGTCGACGGGCGTCACACTGTTGTGTGACATCAGTCACCGGAGGTGTTGCGAGATGGTCTTGGGCGACAACGGAGTCACTCACAAGGTGGAACCGGACAGCAAGTACGGAAGAGTGCAGGTACGGCGTGCGGCGCTGGCGAGCGCGATCGGCACGACCATCGAGTGGTACGACTTCTTCCTCTACAACACCGCGGCGGCTCTCGTCTTCCCGCACCTGTTCTTCCCGGCGTCGAGCGCCTACGCGGGGGCCATGCAGTCGTTCGCGACCTACGCGGTCGGGTTCGCCGCGCGCCCGGTCGGGGCGGCGATCTTCGGGCACTGGGGTGACCGGATCGGCCGCAAGACGACGTTGATCGTCACGCTGCTGCTGATGGGTATCTCCTCCGGCATCGTCGGGATGCTGCCCGGCACGGCGGCGATCGGGTTCGCCGCGCCGCTGATCCTGGTGCTGCTGCGGCTGGTCCAGGGCATCGCGATCGGCGGCGAGTGGAGCGGTTCGGTGCTGCTCGCGATGGAGTGGGGCGATCAGAAGAAACGCGGCCTGCTCGGCAGCTTCGCGCAGATCGGTGTCCCGGTCGGGCTGGTGCTCGGCACCGGCGGCATGACGCTGCTGTCGGCGACCCTCTCCCCCGAGGACTTCGACTCCTGGGGCTGGCGGCTGCCGTTCCTGGCGAGCCTGGTCCTCGTCGCGGTCGGCCTGGTGATCCGGCTCAAGATCCTCGAGACGCCGATGTTCGCCAAGCTCGTCGAAAGCGGCCGGACCGCGCGGACGCCCGTACTCGACGCGATCCGCCACCACTGGCGCGAAATCCTGCTCTCGGCCGGCGTGCGGTTCAGCGAGCAGATGCCGTTCTACCTGTTCACCAGCTACGTGCTGGTCTACGTCGTTTCACGGCACGAGTTCAGCAAGACGTTCGTGCTCAACGCGGTCCTCGTCGGCGCCGCCTGCGAGCTGGCGATGATCCCGTTCTTCTCGACGCTGTCGGACCGCATCGGCCGCAAGCGGGTGTACCTGGCCGGGGCGGTGTTCACCGGCGTGATCGCGTTCCCGTACTTCACGATCCTGGCGCACGGCGACCACGCGCTGGTGTTCGTGGCGGTCGTGGTGTCGTTCATCCCGCACGCGCTGCAGTACGGCCCGCAGGCGGCGCTGATCGGCGAGAGCTTCCCGACGCACCTGCGTTACGGCGGCGCGGGGCTGGGCTACCAGCTGGCGTCGGTGTTCGCGGGCGGGCCGGCGCCGCTGCTGGCGACGTGGCTGCTGCACCAGACCGGGACGCCGTACTCGATTTCGGGGTACATCATCTTGTCGGCGGTGGTCACGGTGCTGTGCGTGATCTTCCTGAAGGACCGCTCGAAGGCCGACATCGACGACGTGACCGTCTACCAACGCACCTGAGGGTCCCTGTTGGCCACCGGCCAGCGCCCCAATGTGGCGTTCGGTGTGTCAGACGCACCGAACCCCACACGCGGTGTTTCCTCCCCCCCCCACGCCCCACTTGGGTGTTCTAAACCCCCGGGCCCGCTCGTGGGACGG
>NZ_JBVHUL010000002.1:0-328306 GCF_055565395.1 Amycolatopsis sp. NPDC028719 | reverse complement strand
GGCAAGACCTTTTCGGGCTCGTACGGTTCTCTCCCTGGTTTTTTTCCCCCCCCGGTTGGTACCCTCCACCCACACCCCCCTTTTTTTTTTTTTCCCCCCCCACCCCCCCCCCCCGCCACATTGGGTGCGTCCTACGCACCCAATGCCACATTGGGGCGCTCGAAACCTCGGGCCGCGCTGGCGAGCCGGCGTGCGGGAATGGACGACACGACCCGGCCGACGCATGAAGGGGGCCTCCCACCGAAGTCCGGTGGGAGGCCCCCTTCATGCGTGCGTCAGCGGCGCGGGCCCTGGGGTCCGCCGAACGGGGGCTGCTGCGGGAACGGTCCGCTGCCCGGGTTCTGCGGGCCGCCGAACTGGCCCGGCGGCGGGGACTGCGGCGGCGGCTGGCCCTGGTACCCGGCGCCCTGGGGCGGGCCGGCCGGGGACTGCGGCTGCGGGAGCGGCTGGCCGCTCTGCGGCGTCGGCGGCTGCTGGGGCGCGGGCGCGACCTCGGTGCCCCGCTCCTCGTCGGCCGGCTCCGGCTCGGGCTGCTGCACCTGCTGCTGGACCGGACGCGGGATCGCCGGCCGCGCGGGCGGTGCCGACGGGGTGCCCAGCGCCGGGACCTCCTGGCGCGCCACGGCTTCCGCGGCCGCCACGGCCTCGGCGACCTTCGGGTCGCTCTTCGTCTCGAACCAGCTGGCGACCTCTTCGTCCTCGAGCTCGGGCTTGTCCGGGACGTCGTCCTCCTTCGGCGGCTCGTAGCGGAACACGCCGTCGTCGCCGGGGGCACCGAGGGCGCGGGCGAAGCCTTCGAGGGCCTTGCCGTAGTCGCTCGGGATCATCCAGACCTTGTTCGCGTCACCCTGCGCCATCTGCGGCAGCGTCTGCAGGTACTGGTAGGCCAGCACCTCCGGCGTCGGGCGGCCGGCCTTGATCGCGGCGAACACCTTCTCGATCGCCTTCGCCTGACCCTGCGCCTGCAGGTACCGCGCGGCGCGCTCACCCTGGGCCCGCAGGATGCGGGACTGCCGCTCGGCCTCGGCCGCGAGGATGGTGGCCTGGCGGGCACCTTCGGCGGAGAGGATCTGGCTCTGCTTCTGGCCTTCCGCGGTCTTGATCGCGGACTCCCGCTGACCTTCCGCGGTGAGGATCATGGCGCGCTTCTCACGGTCGGCGCGCATCTGCTTCTCCATCGAGTCCTGGATGGAGGGCGGCGGGTCGATCGCCTTGAGCTCGACGCGGCCGACGCGGATGCCCCAGCGGCCGGTCGCCTCGTCGAGCACGCCGCGCAGCTGCGTGTTGATCGAGTCGCGCGAGGTCAGCGTCTGCTCGAGGCTCATGCCACCGACCACGTTGCGCAGCGTGGTCGTGGTCAGCTGCTCGACACCGACGATGTAGTTCGAGATCTCGTAGACCGCGGCGCGCGAGTCGGTGACCTGGAAGTACACGACGGTGTCGATCGACACCGTCAGGTTGTCCTCGGTGATGACCGGCTGCGGCGGGAACGAGACGACCTGCTCGCGCAGGTCGATCCGGGCGCGCACCTTGTCCAGGAACGGCACCAGGAAGGTCAGGCCCGGCGACGCCACCGTGCGGAACCGGCCCAGCCGTTCGATCACCGCCGACTGCGCCTGCGGTACGACCATGATCGCCTTGGCTACCGTGATGATCACGAAGAGAGCCAGTAAGACGACCACGACGATCGCTACTGTGGAGGTCAAGAGATCTTCCCCTTACCTAGTACCATTCTTGCGCGGTTGACGGTGGTCCGGGCGCCTCGGGCGGGTGCACCGCGAGCGTCAGCTCCTTCGCGGTGATGCCCCAGCGGCCCGTGGTGTCGTGCAGGACCGTCCACACTGTACGGTGCAGGTCCTCCGGTGCGGTGACGGCGCGCTCGGCCGTGGTCAGGCTCGCTTCCTGCCGCAGCGCCGTGGTGGTCAGCTGCTCGATCGCGAGCGCCGGGTTGCCGATTTCGTAGGTCGCCAGCCGCGGGTCGGTGACGGCGAAAAGGACTTCGAATCCGATGTGGACTTCCCGCCCGTCGCCGGCCTCGACGGCCCGGGGCGGCGCGGACAGGATCTGCTCACCGAGGTCGACGCGCGCCCGGACGGTGTCGGCGAACGGCACCACGAAGTGCCGGCCGGGGCCGAGCACGGCGCGGAACCGCCCACCGCGTTCGATCACCGCGGCCCGGCCTTCGGGAACCACGACGAGCCCCAGGCTCACGGTTCGGCCGACACGACGGCGGTGGCGCCCGAGATCTCGACGACCGTGACGGAGGTGCCGGGCTTGATCGGTTCGTGGTGCTCGGAGAGGCTGCGCGCGGACCAGACGTCGCCGGCCAGCTTCACCTGCCCGGCCTCGTAGTCCACTGTGGACACGACGACGGCGCGGGCGCCGATGAGGGCCTCGATGCCGGTGCGGTGGCCGGTGCCGGCGAGGAAGCGGCGCTTCAGCGCGGGCCGGACCAGCACGAGCATCCCGACCGAGGCGACGGCGAACACGGCGACGTCGATGAAGATGTTCCCGGTGAGCACGTCGGCTCCGGCGCCGAACAGCGCGCCGACGCCCAGCATGATCAGCACGAAGTCGCCGGAGAGGACTTCCGCGATCATCAGGGCGATGCCGACGATCAACCAGACCACTGCCCATGCCATGGCTCAATGCTCTCAGATCGCGCCGGTTCGCACCGGGACAGTGAAGGGACGTGACCTTTGCGTGACCTTGGACAATTCGGACATTCAGCCCTCTTCCGTCGGCTCGGTGACGAAGTCGATGAGCCGTTCCACGGCCCCGATGAGCGGGGTCTCGAGGTCGCGGAAACTGCTCACCCCACTCAGCACACGTTGCCAGCCTTCGAAAGGTTGCCCCCAGCCGAGCGCGTCGCAGATCCCCTGCTTCCACTCGGTGCCGCGCGGGATCTTCGGCCACGCCCTGATCCCGACCGCCTCGGGCCGCACGGCCTCCCAGACGTCGATGTAGGGGTGGCCGGTGACCAGCACGTTCTCGTCGTGGACGGCCTCGACGAGCCGGGACTCCTTGCTGCCGGGCACGAGGTGGTCGACGAGCACGCCGAGCCGGCGACCGGGTCCGGTGCCGAACTCGGCGATCCGGTCGGAAAGGACGTCGACACCATCGAGGGGCTCCACGACGACGCCTTCGACGCGCAGGTCGTGGCCCCAGACGCGTTCGACGAGCTCGGCGTCGTGCTTGCCCTCGACCCAGATGCGCGAGTCGCGGGCGACGCGGGCCTGCAGGCCCTGCACCTTCACCGACCCGGACGCCGAAACCTGCTTGACGGGCGCTTTCACCGTCTTGACCGGCACCAGCGTGACCGGCTTGCCCTCCAGCAGGAACCCGGCGGGGGCGAGCGGGAACACGCGGTGGCGGCCCTTGGCGTCCTCGAGCACGACGTTCCCGTACTCGATCTTCACCACCGCGCCGCAGTAGCCGCTGGCCGGGTCCTCGACGACCAGGCCGGGTTCGGCGGGGACTTCCGGCACCTTCTTGCGGCGCGGGCCGGCGAGCACGTCGTCATAGGAATGGGAGCGCACGACCCGGCACGCTAGTGGTCCGCGGCGCCCGGACGGGTCATGCCACGCCGGTCAGCGCGCCAACTCCAGGACGGCGTCGGTGAACGGCGACCGCTCTCCTCGGCGCAACGGCGAGAGGGCGACCAGCGGGGCCATCGCGACGCACCAGGCGCGGACGCGCTCGGCGTCGAAGTCCGCCACGTGCGGGGCGAGCGCGGCGAGGCCGTCGTCGATCGTGCCGCCCCTCGCCACGGGGACGAACATCCAGTCGATGGCGTCGAGCGACGGGTCGCCGAGGCCGGGGCGGGGGTCGATGGCGACGGCGCCGCGGCCCGGTCCGGCGTCGAGGACGTTCGCGGGGTGGAGATCGCCGTGGATCAGCGTGACCGGCCCGCTGGTGGCGAGGGCGAGCGCGCGCTCGCGGCCCTTCTCCAGGACTTCGGCGCTCAGGTGCGCGGCGGCCGGCGATTCACGGCGGCGGCGTTCGGAGAGGGTGAAGATGAACTCGATGCCCTCGGCCAGGCGCCCGAAGTCGCCGACCGGTGCGGCGGAGTGCAATTGGTCGAGCATTTCGCCGAGCTCGGCCCACGGGACGTCGCCGTCCAGCTGGGTGCCGGGGACGAGGCCCTCCAGGAGGATCGCGTGGGCGTCGAGGTCGGCGTCGAGCACCTGGACGACGCGGGAGCAGCCGGCCCAGGCGCGCAGCCCGGTGACCTCGAGCCGGGCCACCTCGGGGTCCGGGGTCAGCTTGAGGACTCGCAGGTCACCACGGGGGCCGGTGCACAGCAGGGTGCGGCCGGTGTTGCCCGGCCGGGCCTCACGGACTTCGAGGCGCCACCGCGTGGTCAGCCGGGCGACCAGCTCCGGGAGGGCGTCGCACCAGGGTTCGGCCAGCTCCGCGCCGAAGCGGTCGACGAGCCGAGCGCGGGCCGCGTCGTCGATCAGAACAGCGGCCATGGGATGGCGCGCCAGTCGTCGCCGGGCTCGGGGAAGATGCCTTCGGCCAGCAGCAGGTCGGTGCGTTCGGCCAGGGCGCGGATCTCGAACTTGGTGATGTGCTCGGCGAGGGTCTGGCCGAGGCCGCCGTCGATCTCCGAGCGCAGCTTGCGCAGTTTCTCGACGGTGTCCGGCGGCACCGGTTCGCCGATCCAGCCCCAGAGGACGGTCCGCAGCTTGGGGTCGGTGTGCAGGCAGATGCCGTGGTCGACGCCGTAGACGCGGCCGTCGAGGCCGGGCAGCAGGTGCCCGCCCTTGCGGTCGGTGTTGTTGACGACGATGTCGAGCACGGCGAGGTCGCGCAGCCCGGGGTGGTCGGCGTGGGCCAGCACCGCGGGCTCGCCGAGCCGGTCGTGGGCGTGGAGCACGACGCGCCAGTCGTCGGGGAGGTCGTCGGGGGCGCGGACCTCGACGAGGTCGTCCTCGGTGGTCTCGATCCACAGCTGGACCATGCCGGGGCCGAACGGGCCGTCGCGCAGGACGGTCGGCGGGATCGCGCCGATCCCGGCGGCTTCGCTGATGATCGCGGTGGCGACCTCACGTCCGGCGAGGGTGCCGTCGGGGAAATCCCACAGCGGCCGCTCCCCCGACACCGGCTTGTACACGACGCGGCCGGTGACGCCGTCGAGCTCGATGGCGCAGAAGAGCGTGACGTTGGAGGCGTCGACGAGCCGTCCTTCGACGTCGATGCGGCCGTGGGTGACGAGTTCGCGCGACGCCGGGTCGGCCGGGTCCGGCTGTTCCGCCGGCGTGTCGGCCATGGTCAGTCTTCGTCCGCGTCGGTTTCGCGCCGGTAGCCGTTCTGCCGCGGGCAGATGTGCCCGGCCGGGTCGAGCGGCTCCCCGCACAGCGGGCACGGCTTGCGACCGGCGTTGACGACGCGGTCGGCTCGTTCGGCGAAGGCGCGGGCGGCGGCCGGGGTGAGGAAGACGCGGACGGCGTCCGGGCCCTCCTCGGTGTCGTCGAGCACGACCGTCTCGTCGACCTCGCCCTCGGTGATGGCGAGCAGTTCGATGACGACGGCGCTGCTGTCGGCGTCCCAGCCGAGGCCCATGGTGCCGACGCGGAACTCCTCCTCGACCGGCACGGTGAGGGGGTCGACGTCGAGCTGGTCGTCGGGGACGTCGTCGGGGACGTCGGCACCGAAGCGGCTCGCGACTTCCTCGAGCAGGGAGCCGAGGCGCTCCGCGAGGACGACGACCTGCTGCTTCTCGATGGCGACGCTGATGGTGCGCACGTCCTCGGAGGCCTGGAGGTAGAACGTGCGATCGCCGGGCTCGCCGACGGTGCCGGTGACGAACCGATCCGGCTGGCGGAAGACGTGGATTACGCGAGACATAGCAGTGTCGACCCTAGGCCACCGGCGCATGATCGGCATCCGCCGCCCCACCTACGCGGGCCGCTAGCCTCTGGGGGTGTCTCGGATCTCCCCGTACGGAACCTGGTCCTCGCCCATCACCGCCGCCGAGGTGGCCGCCGCCGGCGGCGGCCCGCAGTGGCTCGACGTCGTCGGGGACGAGGTGTGGTGGGCCGAGGCGCGGCCCGGTGAGCAGGGCCGGGTCGCCCTGGTCCGGGCGGTGCCGGGGGGCACGGAGGACGTGCTGCCGGCGCCGTGGAACGTCCGCAACCGGCTGCACGAGTACGGCGGGCGGCCGTGGGCCGTCGTCGACGGTGTGGTGGTGTTCACGCACTGGGCGGATCAGCGGGTTTACGCGGTGAGCGAAACCGGTGTGGTGCCGCTGACACCTTCCCCCGCGGAGCCCCAAGGCGTCCGCTACGGCGACCTGCGGGCGGGCCGGCCCGGTGAGGTGTTCGCGGTGCGCGAACGCAGCACGGGACCCCGGCCGGCCGACATCGAGCGGGAGCTCGTGGCGATCGCTCTCGACGGCGGCTCGGAGCGGGTGCTCGCCGCCGGCCACCACTTCCTGACCGTGCCGAAGCTGTCGCCGGACGGGCGGCACGCCGCGTGGTTCGGCTGGGACCACCCGGCGATGCCGTGGGACGGGACCGAGCTCTGTGTGGCTCCCGTCGACGGGGACGGTTCCTTCGGGCCGCACCGCGTGCTGGCCGGCGGCGCGGACGTCTCGGTGTGCCAGGTCGAGTGGGAGACGCCGGCGACGCTGCTGGCGCTGCTCGACCCGGACGGCTGGTGGAACCTGCACCGGATCGGGCTCGACGGGACGACGGCGAACCTCGCGCCGGTCGAGCGGGAGCTGGGCGGGCCGTTGTGGAAGGCGGGCTCGCGGTGGTTCGTCCCGCTCGGGGGCGGGCGGCACGCGGTGCTGGCGTCGGGACGGCTGGCCGTGCTGGACGAGGCGGACGGCTCGGTGACCCCGGTGGCCGGGGAGCTGACGGCGTGGTCGTCGACCGGGTTCGGCGTGCACCGCGGTGGGATCGCCGGGGTCGCGGGTGGCCCGGTCCGCGAGGCGGCCGTTGTACACGTCTCCCTCGAGGGCGGGGTGACCGATCTGACGCCGCAGCCGGAGCTGCCGGCGGCGTTCCTGCCGGTGCCGGAGGAGCGGGTGTTCACGACGGCCGAGGGCGAGACCGTGCCGGTGGTGCTGTACCGGCCGGTGAACCCGGACTTCGCGGCGCCCGAGGGTGAGCTGCCGCCGCTGCTGGTGCACGTCCACGGCGGGCCGACCGGGCAGCACCTGCCGGTGCTGGACCTGGAGCTGGCGTACTTCACCAGCCGGGGCATCGCGGTGGCGGCGGTGAACTACGGCGGGTCGACCGGGTTCGGGCGGGCCTACCGGGAGCGGCTGCGGGAGCAGTGGGGCGTGGTGGACGTGGCGGACTGCGTCGCGGTGGCCGAGGCGCTGGTGGCGGCCGGGCTGGCCGACGGGAACCGGCTGGCGGTCCGTGGCGGCAGCGCGGGCGGGTTCACCGCGGCGGCGTCGCTGACCACGACCAAGACGTACCGGGCGGGCACGGTGATGTACCCGGTGCTGGACCTGGCCGGGTGGACCGGCGCCGGGGGCGACACGCACGACTTCGAGTCGCGGTACCTCGACGGGCTGGTCGGGCCGCTGCCGTCGGCGAGGCAGCGCTACGTCGAGCGGTCGCCATTGGCGAACTCGGCGTCGCTGGCCGGGCCGGTGCTGTTCCAGCAGGGCCTGGAGGACCGGATCTGCCCGCCGGAGCAGGCGGACCGGTTCGTGGCGGGGCTGGCCGGGCGCGGGATCCCGTACGCCTACCAGCGGTTCCCCGGGGAGCAGCACGGGTTCCGGCAGGCCGCGACGATCGTGGCGGCGCTGGAGGCGGAGCTGTCGTTCTACGGGCAGGTCCTGGAATTCGAGACGCCGGGCGTGGCGCGGCTGGAGCTGGCGCGATGAGGCCACCACGACTGCGGGCCGGCGACACCTTGGCGGTCGTCGCGCCGGCCGGCCCGGTGCCGGCGGACCTGCTGGAGAAGGCGTTGCCGGTGCTGCGTGGCTGGGGCGTCGAAGTGCGCGTCGGGCCGTGCGTGACGGCCGAGCCGGGGTCGCCGCCCTACCTGTCCGGTCCGGACGTCGCGCGGGCGGCGGAGTTCACCGAGGCGTGGCTGGATCCGGGCGTGCGGTGCGTGCTGGCGGCGCGCGGCGGCTACGGGGTGCAGCGGATGCTGGACCTGGTGGACTGGGCGGCGTTGCGCGAAGCGGGTCCGAAGGTCCTGGCCGGGTCTTCGGACGTCACCGCGCTGCACCGGGCGGTGAATGTCCACTTGGGACTGTCCAGTTTGTTCTCGCCGATGCCGGCGAGCGTGCTGTTCGACGACTTCGCGGTGGAGCACCTGCGGCAGGCGCTGTTCGAACCGGAGCGCAACCTGGTGGTGCGCGGCGGTTCTGCGCTGGTGCCGGGCCGGGCGTCGGGGACGTTGACCGGCGGGAACCTGTCGCTGCTGGCGGCGGGGCTCGGGACGCCGGAGCAGGGTTCGGCGCGCGATGCGGTGGTGCTGCTGGAGGACGTCACGGAGAGCGTGTACCGGTTGGACCGGATGCTGACGCAGCTGGTGCGCAGCGGCTGGTTCGCCGGGGTCCGCGGGATCGTCCTGGGGTCGTGGGCGGCGTGCGGCGACCCGGCGGACGTGCGGGCGCTGATGGTGGAACGGCTGGGTCCGCTGGGGGTACCGATGATCGAGGGGTTCGGGTTCGGGCACGTGGCGTCGTCGCCGACGTTGCCGCTGGGGGTGCCGGTGGCGCTGGACGCGGACCTGGGGACGCTGACGTTCGGCTCCCCCGCGCTGTCGTGACGCCGGAAGAGGCGCGGGAACGGTTCGCGGCGGCGCGGGTCGCGCGGCTGGCGACGGTGTCGGCGTCCGGGGTGCCGCACCTGGTGCCGGTGACGTTCGCGGTCCACGGCGACACGGTGGTGTTCGCGGTGGACCACAAGCCGAAGTCGACGACGTCGCTGCGGCGGCTGCGCAACATCGCGGAGAACCCGGCGGTGTGCTTCCTGGCCGACGCCTACGACGAGGACTGGTCGCAGCTGTGGTGGGCCCGCGCGGACGGCTCCGCGCGAATACTTCCGGACGCCGAGCGCGCCGAGCCCATCTCCTGGCTGGTGGCGAAGTACGAGCAGTACCGGGAGCGGCCACCGGAGCACGCGGTGGTGGCGACGGAGATCCACACCTGGCGTGGCTGGACCGGCTAGTCGCGGAGGAACTTCTCCGGGCGGCGCCACGCGTCGATCAGGCCCAGGGGGTCCGGGCGCAGCAGGGAAGCCGCCGAGTACAGGCTCGCCACCACGACCAGGGCGATGAACCACCAGTCGTACAGCGCCTGCTCGCCCGTCGGGTAGTACACCAGCGTCACGAACACCGACACCGCCACCACCAGCGCCAGGTGACGCGGCTGCCACTTGAACGCCGACAGGAGCACGAAACCCCAGGTCAGGTACCACGGCAGGGTCGGCGGCATGAGGATCGCCACCGCGAGCAGCGAGATCCCGGCCCGGTAGACCGCTTCCGTGCCGCCGCTGCGGCCGAGCCACCACTGGCGGACGCCGAAGGCGATCAGCACGAGCATGCCGGCCGCGCGGGCGACCGTGACGAACGGCGACACCTGGACGTCCACGACGATGTGGACGAGGTTGTAGAACACCTCGCCGATCCCCGTGGGGATGTTCAGCCAGTTCGCGATGAGCTGCGGGGCCTTGAGCCCGGACCACCAGCCGAGGTTGAGCGAGCCGAGCGAGATCCACGTGCCGGCGACGAACACCGGCAGGAACAGCCCCACCGAGGCGGCGCCGGCGCGCAGGAAGTTGCGGACCTTCGACTCGCCTTCGAGGTGGTTGGCCCACATCCAGACGAGGAACGGCAGCGCGATCGCGGCCGTGGGCTTGATCAGCATGCCGATCGTGACCAGGACGACCGCGACGACGTGCTTGCGTTCCAGGGCGGCCAGGACGCCGATGGTGAGGAACGCGAGCATCATCAGGTCGTTGTGCGGGCCGCCGAAGAGGTGGATGACCATCATCGGGCTGGCCACCGCGAGCCACAGCGCGACCGGGAGCTTGCCGCCGAGGTGCTTGACCAGCCGCGGCAGCGCCCACAGCGTGCCGACCAGGCCGACCAGCAGGACCAGGCGCATGAGGATGACGCCGAGGATCATGTTGTCGCCGCTGACCGAGACGACGCCCTTGGAGATCAGCAGGAACAGCGGCCCGTACGGCGCCGGGGTCGTCTGCCAGAGCGGGTGGACGTTCTGCACGACGTTCGGCAGCACGTCGAGCTCGGCGGGGCCGTTGGCGTACGGGTCGAGCCCGTAGAGCAGCTGGGCGCCCTGGCCGAGGTAGGAGAAGACGTCGCGGGTGAACAGCGGCGGCGAGATGAGCAGCGGCGCCATCCAGCAGCCGGCGGCGATGAGGACAGGCCGGCTGCCGACGCGGCCGAGCAGCACGTAGCGGCCGAGCCGGACCCAGGCCCACACGACGAGGCCGAAGCCGGTGTAGAGGACGGCGTTGGCGAGCATGCGCCCGTGGCCGTAGCGGATCCACGAGAGCGGGCCGTGGCCGAGCACGGGGTCCTTGATCAGGATGCCGCCGGCGCCGAACGCGGCGATCATGAGCAGGGTGCTGCCGACCGTGCCCATCGCGATCGTGCGGTACGGGAATCGCGAAGGCGTGAGGAGCCGCTCGGCCAGCGTGGTCGAGGGCGTCTGCGCGGGGTCGGTGGTGGTCGCCATTTCCGTTCGGAGGTTACACACCGCGCTCGGGCGGCGTTCCCGCAGTGCCGGTATTCGCGGTCATGGCGGGGTCAGGTGCCGACGGTGCGGCGCTGGGCCGTGCCGCCGGGCAATGCGGCCAGCAGGGACTTCGTGTAGTCGTGCCGCGGGTCGAGCAGGACCTGTTCCACCGTCCCGGTTTCGACGAGCTCGCCGCGGTACATCACGGCGACGCGGTCGGCGATGTTCCACGCCAGCCCCAGATCGTGGGTGATCACCAGGGCGGCGAGGCCGAGCTCGCGCCGCAGCCTCAGCAGCAGACCGAGGATCTCGCCGCGGACGGACGCGTCGAGGGACGCGACCGGTTCGTCGGCCACCACCACCGACGGATCGAGCGCGAGCGCCCCGGCGATGACGACGCGCTGGCGCTGGCCGCCGGAGAGCTGGTGCGGGAGCCGGTCGGCGTACTTCCCGGCGGGCCGCAGCTCCGCGGCCTCCAGGGCCCGGTGGACGACCGTGCGCTCGTCGGCCAGCCTGTGGATGCGCGGGCCCTCGGCGACGGCCTCGTAAACCGTGTGGGCGGGATTCAGCGCGCTGGTCGGGTCCTGCAGCACGAGCTGGACCTGCCGGCGGTAGGCCTTCAGCCCGGCGCCGCCGGACGGGACCGGCTTCCCGGCGTAGCGGACCACGCCGGAGTCGGGCTTCTGCAGGCCGAGCAGTGTCCGGGCGAGCGTGGTCTTGCCGGAGCCGGACTGGCCGACCAGGGCGACGATCTCGTCGCGGGCGATCGCGAGGTCGACCCCGGCGACGGCGTCGATCCGCTTGCCGGTGCGGTCGCGGAAGGACACGCGCAGGTTCTCCGCGGCCAGCAGCGGCTCGCCGCCCGGGACGCGGCCCTCGGGTTCGGGCGGCAGCGGGGTGCTGGTGGCCGGCGCGAAGCGCGACACCGGGTCGCCGACCGTCGGGAACGCCGCCGCGAGCGCCCGGGTGTGTTCGTGCTTCGGCGAGCCCATCACCTCGGCGCTGGGGCCTTCTTCGACGATCTGCCCGTCGTACATCACGGCGATGCGCCGGCAGGTGGCCGCCAGCACGGACAGGTCGTGGCTGATCATGATCAGGCCGATGTCCTGTTCGGCGACCAGCCGCGAGAGCAGGTCGAGGACCTGCGCCTGGACGATGACGTCGAGGGCCGTGGTGGGCTCGTCGGCGATGATCAGCCGGGGTGAGCAGGCCAGCGCCATGGCGATCATGACGCGCTGCTTCTGCCCGCCCGAGAGCTCGTGGGGGTAGGCGCCGGCGCGGCCCGGGGGCAGGTCGACCTGGGTGAGCAGTTCGGCGACGCGGGCGTCGACCTGGGCGTCGGTGAGGGCCTTGCCCCCCTCGGGCGGGTGCAGCCGCAGCGGCTCGGCGATCTGGTCGCCGATCTTGCGGACCGGGTTGAGGGCGTGCATGGCGCCCTGGAACACCACCGACGCCTCGGCCCAGCGGACCGCGCGCAGGCGGCCCCAGTTCATGGCGGTGACGTCTTCGCCGTCGAGGAGGATCTCGCCGGTGATCTTCGCCGTGCGGGGCAGCAGGCGCAGGACGCTCATCGCGACGGTGGACTTGCCCGAACCGGACTCCCCCGCGACACCGAGGGTGCCGCCGGGGTCGAGGGTGAGGCCGACCCCGCGCACGGCGGGGACGTCCTGCTCGCCGACCACGTAGGTGACGTTGAGGTCCTTGAGCTGCAGCAGCGGGGTGGTCACTTCTTCAACCTCGGGTTGAGCACGGTCTCCAGGCCCCGGCCGACCAGGGTGAAGAAGAGGACGACGAGCACGATCGCGATGCCCGGCGGGAGCACGTTCCACCACGCGCCGCGGCTGATGGCGCCGTTGTTGAGCGCGCTCTCCAGCACCAGGCCCCAGGTGACGGAGTTGGGGTCGCCGACGCCGAGGAACGACAGGGTCGCGTCGGCGATGACGGAGTTGCCGACCACGAGGGTGGTGTTGGCCAGCACGAGCGGCATGACGCCGGGCAGGACGTGCTTGCCGATGACGTGCAGGTGGCCGCCGCCGAGGGCGTGGGACCGCTCGATGTAAGGACGGCTTTCGATGGTCAGCGTCTGCGCGCGGACGAGCCGCGCGGTGCTGGGCCAGGCGGTGAGGCCGATGGCGACGATGATCGTGCCGACGCCCTTGGGCAGCACCGCCGACAGGGCGATCGCGAGGATCAGCGACGGCAGGACCAGGAAGAAGTCGGTGAACCGCAGCAGCGTGGCCGACACCCAGCCGCCGAAGTGGGCGGCGGCGATGCCGATGAGCGTGCCGATGATGACCGACAGCAGCGCGGCGGAGAACCCGACGAGCAGGGAGATCCGGCTGCCCCAGACGGTCATCAGCAGCACGGACCGGCCGAAGTTGTCGGTGCCGAGCCAGAACTCGGCGGTGGGCGGGGAAAGCGGCTCGCCGGTCGCCTTGGTGACGTCGAGGCCGCTTTCGTCGCTGATCAGCGGCAGCAGCAGCGCGACGACGACGGTGGCGGCGAGCAGGACCAGCCCGGCGAGCGCGGCCCGTTGCCCGGCGAACTCGCGCCAGGTGCGGGTGATCGACGCGCGCCGGCGGGCCCAGGCGATCTGCCGTGGTGTCTCAGCGGTGGTCATGAGGTACGCACCCTCGGGTCGAGCACGCGGTAGAGCAGCTCCGCGAACAGGTTCATCAACACCACCGCGCTCGCCAGGACGGTGAACACGCCTTGCAGCACCGGGAGGTCGGGGCCGTGCAGGGCGTCGTAGGTCAGCTGGCCGAGCCCGGGCCAGCTGAACACGGCCTCGACGGTGACCGCGCCGGCGACGACCTGGCCGAACTGCATGAACACCAGCGTGGTGGTCGGCAGCAGGGCGTTGGGGACGGCGTGGCGCTTGCGGACGAGGTCGTCGCGCAGGCCCTTGGCGCGGGCGGTGGTGAGGTAGTCGGCGTTCATTTCGCCCAGCAGCGACGACCGCATGATCAGCATGTACTGGGCGTAGAACACCGCCAGCAGCGTCACGCACGGCAGCACGAGGTGGTGCAGGACGTCGAGGGTCTGGGAGAGGACGTCGGGCGCGGCGTCCGGGGAGTGCATGCCGCGGCTGGGGAACAGGCCGTTGGTCACCACGAGCAGCATCAGGCCGAGCCAGAACTGCGGGACCGACCAGAGGGTCAGGGCGATCCCGGTCTGGGCGCGGTCGAAGAAGCTGTCGCGGCGCCAGGCGGCGCGGATGCCCAGCCACAGGCCGATGATGACGGCCAGGACGGTGGCGCTGCCGACGAGCAGGATGGTCGGCCAGAGCCGTTCGCCGATCATGTCGGCGACCGGGCGGCCGTTGTTGAGCAGCCGGGACTCGCCGAGGTCGCCGTGCAGGAGGTCCCAGAAGTACTGGCCGAACTGGACGAAGACGGGCTTGTCGACGCCCATCTGCGCACGCAGCTCGGCGATCTGCTGGGGGCTGGTGGCGCGGTCGCGGGTCATGGCGGCGACCGGGTCGCCGGGCAGCATGCGGAAGAGGAAGAAGAACAGGACGACCACCAGCACGATGCTGATGACCGCTTCGAGGATCTTCTTGAGCAAGAACCGGGCGGTGCCGGTCCCGCCGCGGTGCTCGTCGGGGTCGACGAGCACCGCGGCTTGTTCGGGGGCGGTCATCCTTACTCGCGGTCTTCCGAGGTCTTGTTGCGGCGGCTGATGACGACGCCGCCCACCACGATGATCACGACGACGATGGCGCCGACGACGATCCACACGACGGTGCCGCTGCTGCCGGAGTCGGCCGTGGCCTCGGTGCCGGCCGGGGTGGCGCCGTAGACGCCCCAGTAGCCGGTCTGCTCGAGGATCGCGCCCTTGGGCTGCGGCTGGGTGGTGAAGGCGGAGAACTTGTCGGAGCGGTAGGCCTCGAGCGCGTTCTGGTAGTCGAGCACGATCGTCGGGAACTGGCTGTAGAGCCGGGCCTGGGCCTGCTTGACGTAGTCCGCGCGCTTGGCGTCGTCGGTCTCGGTGAGCTGCTTCTTGTAGAGCTCGTCGTAGGCGGCGTCGCAGAAGAACGTGTCGGTGCTGCCGCCCTTGCCGTCGGCGCTGGGCCGCGCGGCGCAGGTGTGCAGCGAGAGCGCGTAGTCGGGGTCGGGGTTGGTGCCGTAGCCGCCGATGGCGAGGTCGTACTTGCCGGTGGCGGTGCGGTCGGACAGCTCGTCGTCGGAGACCAGGTCCTGCTTGACGGTGATACCGATGTCCTTGAGCCAGCCGCTGACGTACTGGGCGACGCCCTGGTCGTAGCTGCGGTTGGCGTGCCCGGTGAGGCGCAGCTCCAGCTTGGCGCCGCCGGGGGCGGTGCGGACGCCGTCCGGGCCCTTCTTGTAGCCGGCCTGCTCGAGGGTGGCGTTGGCGGCGGCGAGGTCGAACTTGATCTTCTCGCTGTCGCTCGGGTCCCAGTGGTAGGCGCTGTAGACCGGGGGCACGATGCCGCCGCCGACCTGGCCGAGACCCTTGAGCACCTTGTCCACCAGCGACTGCGTGTCGACGGCCTGGGTGATCGCCTTGCGGACGTTGATGTCCTTGAGGACCGGGTTTCCGTCCCCGATGGGGTTGTTCGAGCTGTCGGTGACGCCGAAGTTGAACGCGAGCTCGTCGTAGCGGCGGCCCGGGGCGGCGTTGGTGGTGATGCCGTCCTGGCCCTGCAGCGCGGCGAACTGGTTGGGGTTGAGCCGGTTGATGACGTCGACTTCGCCCTGCTTGAGCGCGTTGACCGCGGCTTCGGTGTCCTTGAACTGCAGCAGCTGCAGTTCGTCGATCTTCGGGGCGCCGCGCCAGTAGTCCTTGTTGGCCTTGAGCTTGACGTACTCGTTCGGCTTGTACTCGGTGACCTGGAACGGCCCGTCGGAGACGCCGGCGATCTTGAGGTCGTCGGTCGAGGGGTCCTTGAGGTCCTTGACGCCTTCCCAGATGTGCTGGGGCACGATCGGCACGTCGAGCAGGTTCATGTTGACCTGCACGGTCTTCGTCTTGATGACGAGGGTGGTGTCGTCGGGCGCGGTGACCGTCTCGAAGTTGCCCACGTAGTTGCCGTTGGCGGTGCGGGCGTTCTCGTCGGTGAGCATGCGGTTGAACGTGAACGCCGCGTCCTTGGCGGTGACGGGCTGCCCGTCGCTCCACTTGGCGCCGCTGCGGATCTTGAACGTCCAGGTCAGCTTGTCGGGCGACGGCGTCCAGGACTCGGCGAGGGCGGGCGAGGCCTCGGCCTTCTCCGCGTTCGGGACGGTGAGGAACTCGTAGGTGAACCGGCCGATCTGCGTGGACGCGGCGAGCACGGCGGTGAACGGGTTCAGGTGGTCGATGCCGGTGGTCAGCGCGACCCGCAGCACCTTGCCCTGCTGGGCCTGGGCCGGGACCGCGAGCGGGATCGCCGCCAAGGTCGCGGCCGCGACGACCGCGCCGACGCGGCCGAACCGGCCGGTTCTGCGTGGGAAATGCACCAAAAACCACCCCATCGTTCTCGCTGTGAAGCCTCCCCAAGGACGAGAAGTAACCACATACCCCGACAACCGCGCAATATGTTGCCGCCTCGGCAGGTGTCCGATCGTTATCGATCGAGTTCGGTGACGCACCGTGATCGGGGATCCGTGTCCGGGGCCGCGGCGGCCTGGCTAGAGTGCCGGGCATGCGCATCCTGATCTCGGCGGACATGGAGGGCGCCACCGGTGTCACCTGGACCGACGACGTCGTGCCCGGCTCGCCGCAGTGGGACCGCTTCCGGCGGCTGTTCACCGGCGACGTCAACGCGGTGCTGGCCGGGCTGTACGAGGCCTGGGCCGGGGACGTGCTGGTCAACGAGGCGCATTCGTCGCAGCGGAACCTGCTGCTGGAGGACCTCGACCCGCGGGCGAGGATGCTGACCGGGCGGCACAAGCCGCTCTCGATGATGCAGGGCATCGATTCCGGTGTGGACGGTGTGGTGTTCCTGGGCTACCACGCCGGCGCCGGGGCCGACGGGGTGCTTTCCCACACCTACCTGGAGAACCAGATCACCGGGGTGTGGCTGGACGACGTCCCGGCGAGCGAGGGCCGGCTGAACGCGGCGATGGCCGCGGAGTACGGCGTCCCGGTCCTGCTCGTTTCGGGTGACGACAAAACGTGTGACGACGCCCGTGACTACGCTCCGGAGGCGGAGCTGGTCCAGGTCAAGGAGTGCGTCAGCCGGTACGCGGCGATCTGCCTGCCGCCGGCGCGCACGGCGGACCTGCTGACCGGCGCGGCGGCCGACGCGATGGCACGGGCCGGACGCGAAGAACGCCAGGTCGGCGGCCACCGGATCGAGGTGGAGTTCGACGCGAGCCACCTGGCCCAGGCGACGGCGGTGATCCCGACGGTGGAGCAGATCGGCACCCGGCGGGTCGGCTTCGACGCGGTGAACATGACCGAGGCGATGAAGGCGTTCAAGGTCGTCACCGCGATCGCGGGCGGGGCGGTGCAGGGCATCTATGGCTGACGTGGCGGACGCTGCCGGGCTGTGCGCGGACCTGATCCGGTTCGACACGACCAACCGCGGGAACAACGACGCCGAGCCCGAACGGCCGGCCGCGGAGTACGTGGCGGCGGTCCTGGACTCGCTCGGCATCCCGGCGAAGATCCTCGAGGCCGCACCCGGCCGGGCCAGCGTGATCGCGCGGGTGCCCGGCACCGATCCGTCGTTGCCCGCGCTGCTGGTGCAGGGCCACCTCGACGTCGTCCCGGCCGATGCCGCGGACTGGTCGGTGGATCCGTTCGCCGGCGAGGTGCGTGACGGCTACCTGTGGGGCCGCGGCGCGACCGACATGAAGGACTTCGTGGCGATGGTGCTCGCCGCGCTGGCGAGCGGGGTGCGCCCGCGGCGGGAGCTGGTGCTGGCGTTCGTCGCCGACGAGGAGGACCGCGGCGAGTGGGGCGCGCACTGGCTGGTCGCGACGCATCCGGAGCTGTTCGAAGGCTGCGAAGCGGCGATCAGCGAGTCGGGCGGCTACACCTACCACGTGCCGGCCGCCGACGGCCGTGACGTGCACCTGTACCCGGTCGGGACGGCCGAGCGCGGCACCGCGCACCTGCGGTTGACCGCCCGCGGCCGCGCGGGGCACGGCTCGCGGCCCAACGACGAGAACGCCGTCACCCGGCTGGTGGGCGCGTTGCACCGGATCGCCGCGCACCGCTGGCCGGTGACGCTGACCCCGGCGGTGCGGGCGTTCCTGGAACGGACCGGTGACGCGCTCGGGGTGCCGGTGGATCTGTCCTCTTCGGACGGGGTGGACGCGGCGGTGGCGGCGCTGGGCCCGGCGGGCGGGCTGGTGCTGCCGACGGTCCGCAACAGCACGACCCCGACGATGCTCGACGCGGGGTACAAGGTGAACGTGATCCCGTCGACGGCGACCGCGCAGGTCGACGTCCGGGTGCTGCCGGGCACCGAGGAGTCGTTGTTCGCGGCGCTGGACGAGCTGCTCGGTGCCGGGGTGACGCGGGAGTTCGTGGCGCACCAGCCGCCGGTGCAGGCGCCGGTGGACTCGCCGTGGTTCTCGGCGATGGCCGATGCGCTGCGCGCCGAGGACCCCGAGGCCGTCGTGGTGCCGTACTGCCTGGGCGGCGGCACGGACGCGAAGGCGTTCGCCCAGCTGGGGATCGCCAACTACGGGTTCGCGCCGCTGTGGCTGCCGAAGGGCTTCCCGTACCGCGCGATGGCGCACGGGGTGGACGAGCGGGTCCCGGTGGAGGGCCTGCACTTCGGGACGCGGGTGCTGTCCCGGTTCCTCGCTACCGTGTGAACTCGGCCCAGTAGCGGAGGCCGTCGTGGATGGTCTCCAGGCTGACCAGCCGCACGCCGCCTTGGGCGGCCGACTCGATCTCCGCCCGGGTGAACGGCCAGGGCGGTCCCGGCTCGGCGGCCACGTTCTCCGCCGCCACCTCCGACACCAGCATCGTGCCGCCGGGGGCGAGGAACCCGGCCAGGGACGTGATCGCGGCCGCCCGGAAGTCGCGGGGCATGGCCTGGATGTTGATGATCTCCACGACCAGGTCGAACGCCTGGTTCCACTCCCCCGGCGGCGTCAGCAGGTCCGCCACCACGTAGTCCACTGTGGACTGCGGGAACCGGGCGCGGGCGGCTTCGACCGCGGACGGGGCGACGTCGAACGCCGTCACCTCCCAGCCCGCCGACGCCAGCAGTTCGGCGTCGTCGCCCAGGGCGCTGCCGACGACCAGCGCGCGGTGGCCTTCGCCGGGGCGCAGCCAGCCGGCGAGCGCCGCGTTCGGCTTGCCGCGGGTCCACGGCACCTCGGCCTCGCCGCGGGCGGCGGCGGTGTAGAGCTCGTCGAACCAGCGGGTCGGGCTGCCGTCGGCGAGGGAGGCGCGGGCGAGGACACGGTCGGCGGGTTCCGGCGTCGTCATGATCGTGACCTTAGCGACGACGCCGGACCCGCGTGACCGGTTTTACCGGGCGACCGGCCCCGGGATCGCATACAGCCGGTTGCCCGCCCAGTCGACGACGTCCCGGACCGGCGAGGTGGGCGGCGCCGGCCGGAAGTTGGCCGCGTCGTCGACGCTGCCGGTGCCGTCGTAGACCGCGCGCTGGGGGTAGGCGAACACCGGCCGGGTGCGGGTGACGTTGCCGGCGTCGTCGCGGCCGGTCGCGGTCACCTTGGCAGGCGCGGTGTCGCGTTCGACCCAGGCGACGAGTTCCTTCAGCGGGTCGAACTCGGTGAGCGTGGTGCCGCCGCCGCAGTGGTAGAGGGACGGGACCATGAACAGCCGCGCCCAGTCCTGGCCGCGGCCGTGGGTGAGCCGCTGGTAGTAGTCGAGCGTGCCGGCCGGCGGGATGGCCTGGTCGGCGAAGCCGTGCCAGAGCACGAGCTTGCCGCCGCGGCGCTGGAACGCCGAGAGGTCGAGGCTCATCGCGTTGTAGCGGGCGCCGACCGGGGTGAGCCGGTCGAACTCGCGCCGGGTGAAGGCGAAGTCGTCGACCTTCGACGCCGGGGCGCCGATCGGGTAGCCGAGGTACTTGAGGTAGTTGTCGGCGAGGCTGCGGGCGAAGCCGACGCCGCCGGTCTCGGGCACGCCGATGATCCAGCCGGCCCAGGACAGTTCCGAGCCGGGTTCCTGGCCGCCGGGGTAGAGCAGGGTGCCGTGGGCGTCGGTGGGCGGCGCGTACAGCTTCCGCACGACGCCGACCTGCGCCGGAGTCAGGCACGCCGGGGTGTCGGGGCCGGCGCACGTCAAGGTGGCGGGGTCGAAGCGGCAGGCGCGCGGGTCGTCGAGCTGGCCGTCGGTCAGCCCGTCGATCCGGTCGCAGGCGGCGAGAACGGCGGCGTGCAGCGCGGGCAGCTTCGCCGCGGTGAGGATCGGGCTGCCGTCGGCGGCGTCGTTCACCCGCGCGAGCCACGTCTGGTACACCCCGAGCAGCGGTGACCAGTAGTTCGCGGGGGCGCCGGCGACGATGCCGTCGAAGTCGGCCGGGTAGCGCTGGGCGAGCAGGAGGCCTTCGCGGCCGCCGTCGGAGCAGCCGGTGAAGTAGGACTTCTTCGGCGGCGAGCCGTAGAACGCGTGGATGATCGCCTTCGAGGCGCGGGAGACGACGTGGGGTGCGCGGAACTCGAAGTCGTCGCGGGCGGCCTGGTCGTGCGCGCCCCAGCTGCCGTCGTCGACGACGGCGGGGGTCCGGCCGACGTGGCCGTCGTCGGTGGCGGCGACCGCGACGTCGCCACCGTGCGGGAGGTCGCAGTCGGCGAAGGCGGGCGGGGTGACGACGCCGCAGAAGCCGCCGCAGCCGTACTGCAGGTAGCGGCCGGCGTAGGTCTTGGTGGGCAGCCGCAGCTCGAAGCGGACGGCGGGCTCGACGTAGCCCTGGACGCCGCAGTACTCGGGGTCGGTGCCGGTCGCGGCGACGACGGCCGCCGAGGTGACGTGGGTGGTGGCGCCCGGGAGGGCGAACCCGCGGACCAGGTCGCCGCAGGTGGTCGTGGGCCGGATGGCGGTGTCCGGCGCGGCGGTGGCGGTCGCGGGGCCGAATCCGGCCGTGGCGAGGAAGAGTGTGACGACGGCGGTGAAGATCCGGACTGTGCTCATTCGGGTCCCGTTCCCCTCGGTTGTCCAGTTCTGGTCAGGTTTGCCGACCGGTCTTGACATCGATGTCACCCGCGCGTTTCGCTTCCTGGGCACCGCCGGTCCCCGTCCGTCGGTCCCCCGTTCACCCTCCAGAGCTTGGAGCAACGATGCCCCGAAGCGCCAGACCGCCGGTCGCTTTCCTGGTGACCGCCGCCGTGGTCGCCGCCGGCCTGGTCGCCCTCCCCGCGGCCTCGTCCGCCGCCGAAGACGCCCTCCCCGCCGATTTCTCGTCCTCCTTCGAACCCGGTGACGTCCAGCCGACCTGGACCGACACCGTCGACACCGACGCGGCGGGCAAGCCTCGCGCGTCCGGCATCAACGGCGCGAACGGCACCGCCATCCCCGGTGACATCCGCGGCAAGGTGACCGAGACGAGCGCGAGCAGCGAGAACGCCAGTGGCGGCGAGGTGGTGTCGAACCTCGTCGACGGGACCACGGACACGAAGTGGCTGTCCTGGGACCCGACGGCGTGGGCGCAGATCACGCTGTCGGAGCCCACCTCGATCACGCACTACGCGCTGTCGTCGGCCAACGACTTCGACAACCGCGACCCGAAGGACTGGACGCTGCAGGGCTCCACCGACGCCCTGACCTGGACGGACCTGGACAAGCAGGCCGACCAGGCGTTCACCGAGCGGTTCCAGCGGAAGGACTACCAGCTGGCCGCGCCGAGCGCGGCGTACAAGTTCTTCCGGCTGAACGTCACCCGCAACAACGGCGGGCCGATCCTGCAGCTGTCGGAGCTGCTGCTGGCCAACGACGAACCGGCGCCACCGCCGCTGCCGAACATGCGCACCTTCACCGACTCCGGCCCGACCAGCGGCTACACGAACAAGAACCGCGTCGGCTTCACCGGCCTCAAGGCGTTCCGCTACTCCGGCAGCCAGACCGTGGACGGCCACGGCTGGTCGTACAACAAGGTCTTCGACGTCGACGTGCCGGTGGTGGCCTCGACCGAGCTGTCCTACAAGGTGCAGCCGCAGTTCATCACCGGTGACCTGAAGTACCAGAGCACGAACGTCGCGATCGACCTCGTGTTCACCGACGGCACCCGGCTGCGCGACCTCGGCGCGACCGACCAGTACGGCTTCCCGCTGACGCCGGAGGGCCAGGGCGCGAGCAAGGTGCTCTACACCAACCAGTGGAACCTGGTGCGCTCGGCGATCGGCACGGTGGCCAAGGGCAAGACGATCGACCGGATCCTCGTCGGCTACGACAACCCCGACGGCCCCGGCTCGCTGCAGGGCTGGCTGGACGACGTGAAGATCTCCGCCACGCCGACGCCGCCGGCGAGCACCCGCCCGACCGACAACGTGCTCACCACGCGGGGCACCATGGCCAACGGCTCGTTCTCCCGGGGCAACAACTTCCCGACCACGGCCGTGCCGCACGGGTTCAACTTCTGGACCCCGGTGACCGACGCGAACGCCGACAACGACGACGTGCGGTGGATGTACAACTACCACAGCCAGAACAACGAGCAGAACCTGCCGGAGCTGCAGGCGTTCAGCGTCAGCCACGAGCCGAGCCCGTGGATGGGCGACCGGCAGACCTTCCAGGTGATGCCGTCGGCGGCCACCGGGGTGCCGGACGCGAACAGTGATGCTCGGGCGCTGGCGTTCAAGCACGACAACGAAACCGCTCGCGCGCACTACTACGGCGTGCAGTTCGAGAACGGGATCAAGACCGAGATCGCGCCGACCGACCACGCGGCGATGTTCCGGTTCTCCTTCCCGGGCGCCGACTCCAGCCTGATCTTCGACAACTTCAAGAACCAGGGTGGGCTGACGCTCGACCCCGCGACCGGCACGCTGTCGGGCTTCACCGACGTCAAGAGCGGCCTGTCGGCCGGTGCGGGCCGGATGTTCGTCTACGCGAGCTTCGACAAGCCGGTCACCGCCGGCGGGAAGCTCACCGGGCAGGGTCACGACGACGTCGCCGGCTACCTGCGGTTCACCGCCGGCGCCGACAAGACCGTGAACATGCGGATCGCGACGTCGCTGCTCAGCGTCGAGCAGGCGAAGAAGAACCTGGCGCAGGAGATCGCGCCGAACGCGACCTTCGACACCGTCCGCGACGCCGCGCAGCGGGTCTGGGACGACCAGCTCAAGGTGATCGAGGTCGAGGGCGCGTCGAAGGACCAGCTCACGACGCTCTACTCGAACCTGTACCGGCTGTTCCTCTACCCGAACTCCGGGTTCGAGAACACCGGCACGCCCCAGAAGCCGGTCTACAAGTACGCGAGCTTCGTCTCACCGAAGGTCGGCGCGGACACCCCGACGCAGACCGGGTCGAAGATCGTCGACGGCCAGACCTACGTCAACAACGGGTTCTGGGACACCTACCGCACCACCTGGCCGGCGTACTCGCTGCTGATCCCGGACATGGCCGGGAAGATGGTCGACGGGTTCGTGCAGCAGTACCGCGACGGCGGCTGGATCTCCCGGTGGTCCTCGCCGGGCTACGCCGACCTGATGACCGGCACCAGCGCCGACGTGGCGTTCGCCGACGCCTACCTCAAGGGCGTGAAGAACTTCGACGTCAAGTCGTTCTACGACGCGGCGCTGAAGGACGCGACGGTGACGCCGCCGAACAACGCGGTCGGCCGCAAGGGCGTCGATGAGGGCATGTTCCTCGGGTACGCGCCGAACACCGCCGACCACGGGTTCTCGTGGTCGATCGAGGG
This sequence comes from Amycolatopsis sp. NPDC028719, assembly GCF_055565395.1. Taxonomy (NCBI): domain Bacteria; kingdom Bacillati; phylum Actinomycetota; class Actinomycetes; order Pseudonocardiales; family Pseudonocardiaceae; genus Amycolatopsis; species Amycolatopsis sp. NPDC028719. Next base: position 304,832 of record NZ_JBVHUL010000002.1, on the reverse strand, counting down.
GTACGTCAACGACTTCGGCATCGCGAACCTGTCGAAGAAGCTCTACGACGAGGCTCCGGCGAGCGATCCGCGCAAGCAGGAGTACCTCTCGAACTACGAGTACTTCACCAGCCGGGCCCAGCAGTACGTGAACCTGTTCGACCCGAGCGTCGGGTTCTTCCAGGGCCGGGACGCGGCGGGCAAGTTCAGCCGGTCGACGCAGGACTACGACCCGCGGGTGTGGGGCATCGACTACACCGAAACCGACGGCTGGGGCATGGCGTTCTCCGTGCCGCAGGACGGTCAGGGCCTGGCGAACCTCTACGGCGGCAAGGCGGGCCTGGCGAAGAAGCTCGACGCGTTCTTCGCCGACCAGGAGACCGCGAACTTCCCGGGCTCCTACGGTGGCGTGATCCACGAGATGCGCGAGGCGCGGGACGTGCGGATGGGCCAGCTCGGCCACTCCAACCAGGCCTCGCACCACACGCTCTACATGTACGACTACGCCGGTCAGCCGTCGAAGACGCAGGCGAAGGTCCGCGAGGCGCTCTCGCGGCTCTACACCGGCAGCGAGATCGGGCAGGGCTACGCCGGCGACGAGGACAACGGCGAGCAGTCGGCCTGGTGGACGTTCAGCGCGCTGGGCTTCTACCCGCTGCAGATGGGCAGCCCGAACTACGCGATCGGGTCGCCGCTGTTCAAGAAGGCGACGATCCACCTGGCCGGCGGCAAGGACCTGGTGATCAACGCGCCGAAGAACAACGCGAAGAACGTCTACGTCCAGGGCGTGAAGGTCAACGGCAAGGCGTACAGCTCGACGTCGCTGTCGCAGGACCTGATCGCGCGCGGCGGGGTCATCGACTTCGACATGGGCCCGAACCCCTCCTCGTGGGGTACCGGCCCGAACGACGCACCGAAGTCGATCACCCAGGGTGACGCCGTTCCGGCGCCACTGCACGACGAGACCGGCCCCGGAAAGGGCACCCTGTCCACTTCGGACGGATCCAACGCCGGCGCGCTGGTGGACAACACCTCGCGCACCCAGGCCGCCGTCACCGGGGCCGTGCAGTACCAGCTGAACAACACCGACGAGGCCGTCACGAACTACACGCTGACGTCCCAGACCGGTGCGGGCGACCCGAAGAGCTGGACGTTGAAGGGCTCCTACGACGGCAAGACGTGGGCGGTGGCCGACCAGCAGGCGAACCAGGCGTTCAGCTGGCGGCAGCAGACCCGCGCGTTCAAGGTGGCCAACCCGGCGCACTACGCCTACTACAAGCTCGAAGTCACCGCGACCAGCACCGGCGCCCCGGCGCAGCTGGCCGAGTTCGAGCTGCTGGGCAAGCCGGACGCCGCCTGCACCCGCACGATCACCGGTGCTTCGAACGGTCCGCTGACGGTCTCGTCCGGCACGGTGTGCCTGCAGGACGCGACGGTGTCGGGTCCGGTGACCGTGGGTGGCGGCGCGTCGCTGATCGTCCGCGGTGGCGAGATCAAGGGCCCGCTCGCCGCCACGGGCGCGGGTCAGGTCGTGCTGAACCGCACGAAGGTGGGCGGCCCGGTGGCGATCACCGGGGCGACCGGCCAGGTGTCGATCGAGCTGACGCAGGTGGGTGGCCCGGTCGCGCTGACCGGCAACCACGGGCCGGTGCTGACGTCCAGCACGATCGGCGGCCCGCTGGCCTGCGCGGCCAACTCGCCGGTACCGACGGACTACGACCTCCCGAACACCGTCCGCGGCCCGGCCGCCGGGCAGTGCGCGAAGATCTAGTCCCGTAGCCCGAGTGGATGCCCTCCCCGCGGTCCGGCGGGGAGGGCATCCTCGCGTCATGGAGTTCTTCTGCTACCACCGCGACCGGCCGGGCTCGGCCGCCTTGCGCGAGCAGCTGCGGGAAGAGCACTGGGCCTACATGGACCGGTTCCCGGGGATGATCGCCCGCGGGCCGACGTTCGACGGCGACACCCCGACGGGCAGCGTGCACATCGTCGACCTGCCGGACCCGGCGGCGGCGCGCGCGTTCGCGTTCGACGAGCCCGGCTACCAGGCGGGGGCGTACCGGGACGTGCTGCTGCGCCGCTGGCACAACGCGCTGGGCCGCACGATGTGGGCCTTCCCGGGTGGGCGCGACGACGGCGACCGCTACCTGGTCCTCGGGTTCGGTTCGGGGAAGCCGGCCGAGGTGGTGGGCCCGCGAGACGAGCTGATCGCCTGCGGGCCGTTGCTGTCGGATGATGGTGCGGCGTGGCTGGGACGGCGGTGCTGCTGAGGGCACCGGACGCGGAGACAGCGCGGGCGGTGCTGACCCCGGGTCGGTATCCGGGGATCGAGGTCCACCGCTGGCAGTTCGGCGGACGTCCGGCCTGAGTCTGGCGTTCTTCATCGCCGCTCGGCTGGTCCCGCGTACCGGGTGCGGCGGCCGCCGCGGCCGGGGATCAGCAGCAGGAGCAGGCCCTCGTCCCGCAGCTCGGCGCCTTCGTGCCGGACGGTGTGCGTGCTCACCGGCCACCTCTCCCCGCGTCGAGCGCACGCTACGCCGTTCGGCGGATACGGTAAGCGCATGTCCGACGCCGTGTTCTCCTCCTCCTTCGAAACCGGTGACCCGCAGCCCGCGGACCCCGCCCTCACGGTCGACAGCGGCCCGGACCGCTCCCCCACGGCCAAGACCGGCGTCGGCTTCACCGGGGCGAAGGCCCTGCGCTACACCGCCCGCCCGAGCAGCGTCCTGTTCACCCTCGACGTGCCCGTCACCGGGAACACCGAGCTGTCCTATGTGGTCTTCCCGCAGGCCGACGGCGAGATCCCCGCCTACCACGCCACCCGGGTCAGCCTCGACGTCGAGTTCGCCGACGGCACCTCCGCCGGGTTCGCTCCGGTGGACGACAAGACGCTGTGGGTGGACCAGTGGAACCTCGTCCGCCGCCCGCTCGGGGCGTTCGCGGGCCGCCGGATCAGCCGGATCGTGCTGCGGACCGCCTCTCCCGAAGGCGAGATCACCGGGTGGATCGACGACGTCCGCGTCGCAGAACGCCGCGAGCCACCCCGGGACCCGGTCGACTTCGTCCGCACCACCCGCGGCACGCACTCCAGCGGTGACTTCTCCCGCGGCAACAACTTCCCCGCGACCGCCGTGCCGCACGGGTTCAACTTCTGGACCCCGGTCACCGACGCCGGTGTCACCAACTGGATCTACTCCTACCACCGCCACAACGACGCGGAGAACCGCCCGGCGCTGCAGGCCCTCGCCCTGAGCCACCAGCCGAGCCCGTGGATGGGCGACCGGCACACCTTCCACGTCATGCCCGGCACCGGCCCGCTGCAGCGCGACCGCCGCAAGCGCGCCCTGGCCTTCTCCCACGACGACGAGACCGACTCGCCGCACCACTACGGCGTCCGGTTCGCCAACGGCATGACCGCCGACCTCGCCCCGACGTCCCACGCGGCGATCCTGCGTTTCACCTTCCCCGAGAAGCACGGCTGGCTGCTGTTCGACAACGCCGCCAACCGCGGCCGGCTCCGCCTGAACGCCGACACCGGCGAGATCAGCGGGTACACACGGGTCCGCAGCCGCCTGTCCGCCGGTGCGCGCCGGATGTTCGTCTACGGCGTGACCGACGCCCCGGCCACGCGCGGCGCCAAGGTCCGGGTGCCGCCGTGGCGGCGTGTCTCGGGCTACTTCGAGTTCGACGGTCCCGACGCGACGCTGCGGATCGCGACGTCGCTGATCAGCCTCGCGCAGGCCAAGCGCAACCTCGAGCTGGAGATCCCCGCCGGGACGACGTTCGAGCAGGTCCGCGACCAGGCTCGCGAACTCTGGCAGGAGCACCTGAGCAAGATCGAGGTCGAAGGCGCCACCGAGGACCAGCGGACCACGCTCTACTCCAACCTGTACCGGCTGTTCCTCTACCCGAACGTCGCCCACGAGAACACCCCGAAGGGCGTCCGGCACGCCAGCCCGGTGGTGCGCCGGTGGTGGCCCAGCACCCGGCGGCGCACCGGCGCGAAGGTCGTCGACGGCGAGCTGTACGTCAACAACGGGTTCTGGGACACCTACCGCACCACCTGGCCCGCGTACGCGCTGCTCAGCCCGGCGCAGTGCGGCCGGATGGTCGACGGGTTCGTCCAGCAGTACCGCGAAGGCGGCTGGATCCCGCGGTGGTCCTCACCCGGGTACGCGGACCTGATGACCGGCACCAGCTCCGACGTCGCCTTCGCCGACGCCTACCTCAAGGGCGTCCGCAATTTCGACGTCGAGGCCGCTTTCGACGCCGCTCTCAAGAACGCCACCGTCACCCCGCCGCACCGCTCGGTCGGGCGCAAGGGCCTCGAGCAGTCGATCTTCCTCGGCTACACCCCCACGTCGGTCCACGAAGGACTGTCCTGGGCGCTGGAGGGGTGCATCAACGACTTCGGCCTCGCCAACCTCTCCGACGCGCTCTCCCGGGAAAGTGAAGGACCCCGCGCGCGGATGTACGCGGACTACGCCGCCTACTTCCACGAGCGCGCGAAGCACTACGTCCACCACTTCGACCCGAAGATCGGCTTCTTCCAGGGCCGCCACCGCGACGGCCGCCGCAAGTTCGCCCCCGAGGGCTACGACCCGGCCGCCTGGGGCGGCGACTTCGTCGAGACGAACGCCTGGAACACCGCCTTCACCGCACCCCACGACGGCCCCGGCCTCGCGGCGCTGCACGGGGGCAACGCCGGCCTCGAAGCCAAGCTCGACGAGTTCTTCGCCACCCCGGAGACCGGCCGCCGCCCCGGCGCGTACGGCGGCCTGATCCACGAGATGACCGAAGCCCGTGACGTCCGCATGGGGCAGTACGGCCACTCCAACCAGCCCTCGCACCACATCCCGTACGTCTACAACCTCGCCGGCGCGCCCGCGAAGGCCCAGCGCGTCGTGCGCGAGGTGCTGCGGCGGCTCTACCTCGGCAGCGAGATCGGGCAGGGCTACCCCGGCGACGAGGACAACGGCGAGATGTCCGCGTGGTGGGTGTTCAGCGCCCTGGGCTTCTACCCCCTGGCCGTCGGCAGCCCCCGCTACGCGATCGGCTCACCGCTGTTCGAGAAGGCGACCGTGCACCTGGGCGAGGGCAAGAAGCTCGTCGTCCGCGCCCCCGGCAACACCGACGAGACCGTCTACGTCCGCGGCCTGACCGTCGACGGCGAACCGCACGACGCGACGACCATCGCCCACGCCACCCTCGCCGGCGGCGCCGAGCTGGTCTTCGACCTCACCACCGAACCCACCGCCTGGAGTGCCCCGCCGCCGCCCGCCGAACAGCCGGACCCGATCTCCGACCTGACCGGCACCGCCGCCAGCGAGGACGCCAAGAGCGTCGGCGCGCTCTTCGACGACACCACCCGCACCGAGGTCACCTTCCGCGGCGCCACCCCGGCGATCGAGTTCACCGTCACCGGCGAACCCCGCGAAGTCACGATGTACACGCTCACCTCCGGCGGCCGCGGCGGCGACCCCAGCGCCTGGGTGCTGGAAGGCTCCGACGACGGTGACGACTGGACCACCCTCGACGAACGCACCGGCGAGCAGTTCCGCTGGCGCCGCCAGACCCGGCCCTTCGTCCTGGCCACCCCGGCCGCCCACGCCCGTTACCGGCTGCGGATCACCGCCACCCGCGGCCGCCGCGCCACCCTCGCCCAGTGGGAGCTGCTCGCCCGATGAACCACTTCCGCACCGCCGCCCTCGACCGGCTCGCGGCGGCCGACCCCGGCCTGGTCCGGCTGCGGCTGGCCGGCTCCGCCGTCCTCGGCATCGTCCTCGCCGTCGGGGCGCTGCTCCCCGCCCACCTGCCGCTGACCGTCATGCTCGTCGGCGCCATCGCCGCGATGATGACGGCCTTCACCGTCAACGACCCCACTCCGGGCAGCCAGGCCGGCACGCTCGTCCTGGCGTTCCTCACCGGCGCCGCCTCGATCACCGTCGCCAGCCTCGGCTCGGCCATGCCGCCGCTCGACAGCATCGTGTTCGTCCTGCTGATCTTCGTCGCCGTCTACGCCCAGCGCTTCGGCGCCCGCGGCACCGCACTCGGCTCGATCGGCTTCTTCCTGTTCTTCTTCCCGATGTTCCTGCAGGCCCACCTCGCGCAGGTCCCGCAGCTGCTGATGGCGCTCGGCGTCGGCGTCCTCGCCAACGCCGTCGTCCGGTTCGTCCTGTTGCGCCACAACGCCGAGGCCGAGTTCCTGCGCGTGCGCCGGGCCTTCCGTGCCCGCCTCGCCGCCGTCGTCCGCGCCACCGAGGCCCACCTGGCCGTCAACGGCAGCGAACGCACCCGCAAGCAGCTCCGCTCGGCGATCAGCCGCCTCCACGAGTGCGTCCTGCTGATCGAGGACGCCGCCCCCGACGTCGTCGACGCCCGCGCCGCCGACCGGCTGCGCCGCCGCGCCATCGAGGTCGAGCTCGCCGTGCAGTGGCTCGCGATCACCGTCCAGCGCACGTGCTCCGACGAGCTCACCACCGACGTCCGCGACGACCTCATCGCCCGGCTCGCGCGCTTCCGCGCCCTCATGGAACGCGACCCGCGCGAGCTCCCGCTGATCAGCCAAACCGGCGAGTACAGCCGCATGCTCGTCGAAGGCAGCCGCATCGACGAACACGCCGCCCCCGGCGACGGCGTCCGCAAGGCGCTCGCCGAGCTGGCCCTGGCCGACGACCGCGCCCAGCGCGCCGCCGCCCCCGAGTCCACAGTGGACCCCCTCGACGAGGAAGACGACGAGCCGACCCCCGCGTTCGCCTACGACAACCGCACCCGCAGCGCCATCCAGGCCGTCGTCGGCGGCGGGCTCGCCGTGCTCGGCGGCGAACTCGTCTCCCACCAGCGCTGGTACTGGGCCGTCCTCACCGTCTTCGTCGTGTTCATCGGCGCCTCCAGCGCCGGCGCCACCTTCGTCAAGGGCGTCCGCCGCCTCGGCGGCACCCTCATCGGCATCGTCGGCGGCGTCCTGCTCGCGCTCCTGGTCGGCGGGAACACCGCCGCCACGCTCTCGCTGATCCTGGTCTGCGTGTTCGGGATGGTCTACACCGCCCGCGTCTCCCAGGTCGTGATGGCCTTCTTCGTCACCAGCATGCTCGGCCTGCTCTACAGCCTGCTCGGCACGTTCAGCCTCGAAGTGCTGTGGATCCGCGTCGCCGAAACCGCCGTCGGTGCCGCCGCGGGCATCCTCGCCGCCGTCGTCATCGTCCCCGTCCGCACCCGCTCGGTCATGCTCGACGACATCTCCGCCGTGCTCGACGAGCTGGCGGAGTTCCTCGAACACACCCGCGACCTGCTCGCCGGCGAAGAGAACGTCAACATCATCGAGCTCTCCCGCGACCTCGACCGCGCCGTCGAACAGGTCCGCACCACCATCGAACCGCTCACCCACCCGGTCAACCTCCGCAGCGCCCGCCGCGACTACGGCTGGCACGTGCTCACCACACTGGAGACCATCGCCTTCCGCGCCCGCCACGTCGCCGCCCGCGCCCAGCCCGGGCAGCTCGCCGGCGAGAACGCCGACCGCCTGCGCCAGTTCACCGGCCGGCTGCTGGCCAACATCGACGTTCTCCGCAAAGCACTCGACGCGCCGGGCGGCCCCACACCCGGCACGCTCGTGCGCGACGACGGCACCCCGGTGTCCGACCGCGTCGAGCAGGCCGAAACCCGGGCCGTCCTCTCCAGCCTCAGCCACCTCGACGAGGCCCTCGTCTCCCTCGGCCGCGTCTTCGACGTCCAGGCCACCGACCCCCGCACCCCCGCGAAGAAGTGACCGCCGGGGCGGCACGGTGGCCGGCCGCGCCGCCCCGGGTTCACAGTGCTGCGATCAGGGACAGGACAACCACGCGAAGTGGTACGTGGTCGTGATGCTGCCGTCGGTCGAGTCCATCGTCACGTAGCTCGTCGTCTTCTTCGGATCCGACGTCCCGGCCGCGGCCCGCAATTCCGTGTTGACGTTCAGATTGCGTTCCTCACCGCACGGCTTGAACACGATCGCGCCGACTTCCGTCGAATCGGTGAAATGCCAGTCGTCCTCGAAAGGGCCGGCCAACGGGTGCTGCATGTAGGCCGTCGGAGAATTGCCCTGGAAATAGTAGTTCGCTCTTTCCAGGCCGGTCGCGCCCCGTTCCAGATGGGCGAATCCACGGTAGTCCGCCTGCGCGATTCCGTAGGTGAACCCCTGCGGCACGTGCACCCGCAGGCCGATCTGGCAGTTCTTCCGGGCGTCCAGCGGCCCGGCGCCGACGCCGACCAGCGCCGTGTAAGCGCTGTAGGTCACGGTGAACGCCGTGTTGTCCTGCGACACCGCCACCGCGGACGTGCCGAGCGGGCAGCCCGTGCCGTTGGCGTTCACGACGTCGATGACGATTTTGTCGGGCGGCGGAGGGGTGTTCCACGAATGCGGGGTGACCACAGAGGAAAGCGCCATTACGGCAGCAACGACCGCAGACAGCATCGGAATCCTTCCCAATACATTCGAATTGGGTACGGGGGCGCGGACCATGGTAGCGAATGGATCATGGTCCGAAACCCCGCTGAACGGAGCAACAAGTCCCAGTCGTCCCGCCATGCGGTATACCGATAATTTCGGGCCGTCATTCCCGTGGAAACGAAAGAATACGACCGGAAAACGATTTCGCGCCCCCGGACCGCCGCCCGCCGTCCGCGATCACCCCGCGACGTCCGGGCTTGATCGTTTCACTCCGCCACGAAACCCGCGGCCCGCCCCAGCGTCGCCACCCCCGCGGGCGACCACGGCCCGGCCGTGATCACGACCGCGTGGTCGATCCCCCACTCCGCGAACTCCCCGCACCGCCGCGCGAACGACTCCGCGGACTCACCCGGCTCCAAGCGCGTGCTGATCGTCTTCTCGACCTCCCCGTACGGCCGCCCCACCTGCTCGCAGTGCCGCGCGAGCACCGCCAGCTTGTGCCGCACCGTCTTCCCGCCGTCGGGGACGTCGAACACGTTGCACGCGTCGGCGTAGCGCGCGACCAGCCGCAGCGTCTTGCGCTCACCCGCGCCGCCGATCAGCACCCGCGGCCGGCGCACCGGCCGCGGCACCCCGATCGGACGCTCCAGCCGGTAGTGCCGGCCCTCGAACGCCGAGTCGTCCCCGGCCCACATCCGCAGCGCCAGCCGGAGGGTCTCCTCCAGCCGCTCGAACCGCTCGCCCACGGGCGGGAACGGCAGCCCCATCGCCCGCGCCTCGCCGTCGTGGTGCCCGGTGCCGATCCCGAACCGCGCCCGCCCGCCGGACAGGACGTCGAGCGTCGTGACCGCCTTGACCAGCAGCGCGGGCGGGCGGAACGTCACCGCCGAGACCATCGTGCCCAGCCCGATCCGGCCGGTCCGCGCAGCCAGGAACCCCAGCGTCGTGTACGCCTCGAGCATCGCCGAATCCGGCGTGCTGTGCGGGTCGGCCTGCAGCAGGTGATCAGCCACCCACAGCGTGTCCAGCCCGGCGTCGTCGGCCGCCACGGCGATGCCCGTCAGCTCGTCCGTCGGTTTGCCCGGCCACGAGAAGTCCGTGACCCCGATGCTCACCCGCACGGCTACCCCCTCGTCAGCAGTTCCAGGTTGTGGCCGTCGGGGTCCTCGAAGTACACCCCGCGCCCGCCGTTCAGGTCGTTGACCTCGCCGGGCCGCTCGTGGAACGGGTCGGCCCAGTAGGTGAGGCCGGCCCGCTCGATCCGCGCCATCGCGGCGTCGAAGTCGTCCTCGCCGACCAGGAACGCGTAGTGCTGGCTCGTCACGCGGTCCACCAGCAGGTAGTCGAGCGTGACGCCGTTCGCGAGCCGCACCGGCACGAACGGCCCGGTGACCGGCTCGGTCCGCAGGCCCAGGATCCCGGCGAGGAACTCCGCCGACCTCTCGCGGTCGGTCGCGCACACGATGGTGTGGTTCAGCTCGACGCTCATCGCCCGGCTCCTTCCGGGGCGAACGGCGGCGGGCCGCCGATCGGGCTCAGGTGCATGCCGGCCAGCCGCCAGCGGTCCTCCTCGCGGACCAGCACGTGCGTGGCGCGGAACCGGCCGTTCACCGGGTTCCCCTGGTGCTTCGCGACCTGGGCGTGCACGCCGATCGCGATGGCGGTCGCGCCGAAGTCGCGGACCTCGACCTCGGCCCAGTCCAGCTTCTCGGTGACCAGCGCGCCGCCGCCGTAGCGCGCCAGCCACTGGTCGCGGTCCAGGACGAAGCCGAGCGGGCCGACCAGGCGGAAGCCGTCGACGGCCAGACCGGCCAGGACCTCGGTGTCCCCGCGTTCCTCCGCCGCGGCCCAGACCCGGCCGAACTCGCGGACCTGCTCTTCGGTGCTCATCGCGTTCCCCTTTCCGGTTCGATGAGCACAACGTTAGATGTCGAACGATTAGATGTCAAACGCTTAGACTCCTCGGCATCTGCGGTAGGGTCCGACCCGTGCCAGCACCCACCACCACCCCCATCGGCGTCGTCCTCGCCCGCACCGCCAAAACCGCCGCCCGCGCCTTCGACCAAGCCCTCGCCGCCGCCGGCGGCTCCCAACCCGTCTGGCAGATCCTCATCTCCCTCAAAACCCACCCCGTCGCCAACCAACGCGAACTCGCCGACGCCGTCGGCATCCAAGGCGCCACCCTCACCCACCACCTCAACGCCATGGAAACCACCGGCCTCGTCACCCGCCGCCGCGACCCCGCCAACCGCCGCGTCCACCTCGTCACCCTCACCCCCGACGGCGAACAGCTCTTCCTCCGCCTCGCCACCGCCGCCATCGCCCACGACGAACGCATGCGAAAAGGCCTCACCGACACCGAGATCACCCAGCTCGCCGACCTCCTCCACCGCCTCGCCGCCAACGTCACCGATACCTGATCGATCCAGCGAGAGTGACTGGACGCACCCGGCCCGCAACCACGAGGAGAGATAGGCTCCACTGCACTAGCCAAAGTCGTCTCAAGCTGGAGAACCGCAATGACCCAAGCCCCTGTCAACGTGACCGTCACCGGCGCCGCCGGCCAGATCGGCTACGCGCTGCTCTTCCGCATCGCGTCCGGTCAGCTGCTCGGCCAGGACGTCCCGGTGAAGCTGCGGCTCCTCGAGATCCCGCAGGCGGTCAAGGCGGCCGAGGGCACCGCCATGGAGCTCGACGACGGCGCGTTCCCCCTCCTGGCCGGCACCGACATCTTCGACGACCCCAAGCAGGCCTTCGAAGGCACCCACATCGCCCTCCTCGTCGGCGCCCGCCCCCGCAGCAAGGGCATGGAGCGCGGCGACCTCCTCGAAGCCAACGGCGGCATCTTCAAGCCCCAGGGCGAAGCCATCAACGCCGGCGCCGCCGACGACATCAAGGTCCTCGTCGTCGGCAACCCCGCCAACACCAACGCCCTCATCGCCCGCTCGCACGCCCCCGACGTGCCCGCCGACCGCTTCACCGCGATGACCCGCCTCGACCACAACCGCGCCCTCGCCCAGCTCTCCAAGAAGCTCGGCGTACCGGTCACCGAACTCAAGAAGCTCGCCATCTGGGGCAACCACTCCGCCACCCAGTACCCCTCGGTCCAGCACGCCGAGGTCGGCGGCAAGAGCGTCGAGGTCGACCAGGCCTGGCTCGAGAGCGACTTCATCCCGACCGTCGCCAAGCGCGGCGCCGCCATCATCGAAGCCCGCGGCCTGTCCTCCGCCGCCTCCGCGGCCTCCGCCGCCATCGACCACGTCTACACCTGGGTCAACGGCACCCCGGCCGGCGACTGGACCTCCGCCGGCGTCGTCTCCGACGGCTCCTACGGCGTCCCCGAAGGCCTCATCTCGTCCTTCCCGGTCACCGCCAAGAACGGCAAGTACGAAATCGTCCAGGGCCTCGAGATCGACGACTTCTCCCGCGCCCGCATCGACGCCTCCGTCGCCGAGCTCGTCGAGGAGCGCGACACCGTGCAGAAGCTCGGCCTCATCTGAAGCTGACACACCGAAAGGGGGGCCGCCGCAGTCGACACGACCGCGGCGGCCCTTCGCATGATCGCCGGGAGCGAACCCCGCACGCCCACAGCGAAATCGCCCCACACGCGCGACCCCCGGCCCTACCGTCGGCCCATGACCCTTCTCGCCGTACCCGAAATGCACGCGCCGAGCACCGCACCCGAAGACTCGGTCTACCAACAGCTCCTGCGCGACCGGATCGTCTTCCTCGGCTCCGAGGTCAACGACGAGGTCGCCAACCGGATCATCGCCCAGCTCCTCCTGCTCGCCGCCGACGACCCGGTGAAGGACATCACCTTCTACATCAACTCACCCGGCGGCTCGGTCACCGCGGGCATGGCCATCTACGACACGATGCAGCTCGTCAAACCGGACGTCTCGACCTACGGCCTCGGCTTCGTCGCATCCATGGGCCAGTTCCTGCTCTCCTCCGGCGCCCCCGGGAAGCGCTACCTGCTGCCCAACACCCGGATCGTCATGCACCAGCCGTCGGCCGGGATCAGCGGCGCCGCCACCGACATCGCCATCCAGGCCGAGGTCTTCGGCAAGATGAAACGCCGCATCGCCGAAATCACCTCGCGCCAGACCGGCCAGACCGTCGAGCGGATCACCGCCGACGCCGACCGCGACCGCTGGTTCGACGCGGACGAAGCTCTCGCCTACGGGTTCGTCGACCACATCGTCACGAGCTGACGAACCCGCTGTGGGGCGGTTCCGGAGAACCGCCCCACAGCGTCCGCTAGCAGCTGTCGCTCAGCCGCATGCTGTTGATCCGGTCGAAGAACCGGGCGTCGAACGACGCGCTGCCGTCCCGGTTCAGCGTCCACTTCGCCTGATCCAACCCGCGCCCGTGCAGATGGCCTCCGCGGTGGCGGTGCTCGCCGTCCCCGCCGATGCCGGCACCACGAACACACTAGTTCTCCGGGTACCTCGGCGAGAGTCACGGACGTGCGGATCGCCGGGCAGCAGCAGCTGCCCGGCCCTGGGGTCTTCTGTGCGGTTTTTGGGGAGAACCAACGCTGCGGGGCCGGTTTCAAGAAACCAGCCCCGCAGTATAGGTCGTTATACACTTGGAAGAGTGTTTGGTCAGGCTCCGTTGAGGCCGCGGCGGGCCAGCAGGGGTTCGATCTCGGGGTCGCGGCCGCGGAAGGCCCGGAAGGCGTCCATCGGGTCGATGCTTCCTCCCCTGCCGAGGAGGGTGCGGCGGAAGTGGTCGCCGTTCTCGCGGGTCAGTCCCCCGCTCTCGCGGAACCACTGGACGGTGTCGGCGTCGAGGACCTCGCTCCAGATGTAGGAGTAGTACCCGGCGCTGTAGCCGCCGCTGAAGACGTGCGCGAAGTACGTCGTGCGGTAGCGCGGCGGGATCGCTTCGACGGCCACGCCGGCTTTGACGAGTGCGTCGGTCTCGAACCGCTGGACCTCTTCGACGCGGTCGTCGACGCCGAGGCGGTGCCAGGCCTGGTCGAGCAGGGACGCGGCCAGGTACTCGGTGGTCGAGAAGCCTTCGCCGTACTGCTGGGCGGCGAGGAGCTTGTCGACCTGTTCCTGGGGCAGCGCCTCCCCGGTCTCGTGGTGCTTGGCGTAGTTGGCCAGGACTTCCGGCCACAGCATCCACATCTCGTTGACCTGGGACGGGTACTCGACGAAGTCGCGGGGGACGTTGGTGCCGGAGAACGTCGGGTAGCGGACCGCGGACAGCAGGGCGTGCAGCGCGTGGCCGAACTCGTGGAACGCGGTGACGACCTCGTCGAAGGTGAGCAACGTCGGCTCCCCCGCCGGCGGGCGGCCGACGTTGAGGACGTTGACCACGACCGTCTTGCGGTCGAGCAGGTGCGACTGGTCGACGAAGGTGTTCATCCACGCGCCGCCGCGCTTGGCGTCGCGGGTGTACAGGTCGAGCAGGAACAGCCCGAGGGGGGTGCCGTCGGTGTCGAACACCTCGAAGGTCCGGACCTCCGGGTGGTACTTCGGGAGGTCGGTCCGCTCGGTGAAGGTGAGCCCGTACAGCTTGGTGGCGGCGAAGAAGACGCCGTCGAGGTACACGCGGTCGGCTTCGAAGTAGGGGCGCAGGGCCTCGGTGTCGACGTCGAAGCGCTCGCGGCGGACCTGGGCGGCGTAGTACGGCCAGTCCGACGGCCGCAGCGTCGCGCCGGGAACGTCGGCTTCGAGCAGCTGCTGCAGTTCCGCGGCTTCGGTGCGGGCGTTCGCGACCGCGGCCGGCGCCAGCCGCTCGAGCAGCCCGGCGGCGGCTTCGGCGGTCTTCGCCGTCTCGTCGGCGATGACGTACGCCGCGTGGTTCGGGTAGCCGAGCAGCACGGCCCGTTCGGCCCGCAGGTGTGCGATCTCGGCGACCAGGGCGTTGTTGTCGAACTCGTTGCCGCGGTTGCCCCGCGCCATCGACGCGGCGTGGATCCGGGCGCGGATCTCGCGGTCGCGCAGCGTCTCCAGCGGCGAGGCCTGGCTCGTCGGCAGGGTCAGGGGGATGACGTACTTGCCGTCTTCGCCGCGGGCCGCCGCCGCTTCGGCCGCGGTGGCGATCGCGCCGTCGCCGAAGCCGGCGAGCTCGGCGCGGTCGTCGAGCACGACGGCGAGGTCGTTGGTGTCCTTGAGCAGGTTCTGCTGGAACTTCGTCTGCAGGGTGGACAGCTGCGCGTTGAGCTCCCGCAGGCGGGCCTGTTCCGCTTCGCCGAGCCCGGCGCCCGCGCGGCTGAAGTCGAGGTGCCGCCGTTCGAGCAGCCGCCGCGACTCTTCGTCCAGGCCGAGCTCGTCGCGCCGCGCGTGGAGGGTGTCGATGCGGGCGAACAGCTTCGGGTTCAGGTGGATGGCGTCGTGGTGGGCGGCCAGCTTCGGCGCGAACTCCGCCTGGATCGCCTGGATCTCGTCGGTGCTGGTGGAGCCGGAGAGGTTGTAGAACACGCTCGCCACGCGGCCGAGCAGCTCGCCGGCGCGCTCGAGGGCGACGACGGTGTTCTCGAACGTCGGCTCCGCGTCCTGCGCCGCGATCTGCTCGATCTCCGCCGCGTGCTCGGCCAGGCCCGCCTCGAACGCGGGCCGGTAGTGCTCGTCGGCGATCCGGTCGAAGGGCGGCAGTGCGTAGGGCAGCTCGCTGGGGGCGGCGAACGGGTTGTCCGGCGAAATCATCGGGGCAGGCTCCTGGTCGGGGTGCAACACACTCGGTCCCGCCAGCCTACGTGGTCCCCCGGTGCGGATGTCAGCGCTTTCCGGAGGTGGCCAGGCTCACGGACCGGTGGTACCGCCGACGACGGCGTCGCTGCTCCCGGCGGCCTTTTTGCCCCGCTTCGGCTTGGGCGCCGGCGGCACGATGCCGCGCAGGTCGCCGCCGTGGTCGTTGACCCGCATGACGAACGGCCGCGTCTCGGTGTAGCGCACGACCGAGATCGACGCCGGGTCGACGACGATCCGCTGGAACGCGTCCAGGTGCTGGCCGAGGGCGTCGGCGAGGATGGACTTGATCACGTCACCGTGGCTGCACAGCAACCAGACGGCGTGGTCGCCGTGCTCGGCGGCGATCCGGCGGTCGTGTTCGCGCACGGCGGCGACCGAGCGGGCCTGCATCGCCGCGAGCCCTTCGCCGCCGGGGAAGACCGCGGCCGAGGCGTGCGCCTGCACGACCCGCCAGAGCGGCTCCTTCGCGAGGTGCTTGAGCTCCTTGCCGGTCCAGTCCCCGTAGTCCACTTCGGACAGCCCGGGCTCGACGAGCTTGGCGAGCCCGCGCGCAGCGGCCAGCGGCCCGACGGTCTGCTTGCACCGCAGCATGGGCGAAACGACCAGCTCGGCCAGCGGCACGCCGTCGAGGCGTTCGACCAGCTTCTCCGCCTGGGCACGACCGGTGTCGTCGAGGTTGACCTTCGGGGACCGCCCGGCGAGGACACCGGACCCGTTGGCCGTCGACTTGCCGTGCCTCAGCAGAATGACCGTACTCACGAGCCCCACCCTACGTGGGAACCGATCAAGCGGTCCCCACGCGGGCGGATCAGCGGCTGACGAGCCTCCGGAGACCAGGCCGAGGTCGCGAATGACTCATTGGCGGCCTCGCGCGTCCCGAATGAGTCATTCCCGGCACCACCGCGAAGCGGATCAGTGGTCACGGGACCCGCGTTCGGACCCACGGTGCCGAACCGGGCCGACAGTCCCCGGCGGAACGGCAGCCCGAACGTCATGAATGACCCTTTCACCTCGTCCGACGAGGTGAAAGGGTCATTCACCGCACCCCAGCCGCGCGGCGGAAGCCGCGCCGCCGGTCAGTGGCTGACGGGACCCGCGTTCGGGTCCAACACCCCGGTGAAGATCAGCACGAACAGCAGCACGCCGAGCGCCAGCCGGTAGATCACGAACGGCACGAAGCTGCGCTTCTTGATGTAGGCCATCAGCCACGCGATCACCGCGTAGCCGACGCCGAACGCGACCAGCGTCGCCAGGATCGTCGGGCCCCACTGGGCCGGTACGTCGCCCGAGCCGATGTCCTTGAGCTTGTACACGCCCGAGCCGAACACCGCCGGCAGCGCCAGCAGGAACGAGTACTCCGCCGCCTCCGCGCGGGTGTAGCCCAGCAGCAGGCCCGCGCTGGTCGTGCCGCCCGACCGGGAGACACCCGGGATCAGCGCCAGCGCCTGGGCGAAGCCGAAGCCGAGACCGTGCGGGACAGTCAGGTGGTCCAGGGTCCGCTCCTGCTTCCCGACCCGGTCGGCGTACAGCAGGATCAGGCCGAACACGATGAGCACGGTGGCGGTGATCCGCAGGTCGCGGAACGCGCTGTCGATCTGGTCCTGCAGCAGCAGGCCGAGCACCACGATCGGCAGCGAACCGACGATGATCAGCCAGCCGAGGCGGGCGTCCGGGTCGCGGCGCCAGTCCGGTTTGTACAGCGAGAAGAACCACGCCTGCAGGACGCGGCCGATCTTCTTGCCGAAGTAGATGATCACCGCGAGCTCGGTGCCGATCTGGGTGACGGCGGTGAACGCCGCGCCCGGGTCGTCCCAGCCGACGAGCGCCGCGACGATCCGCAGGTGCGCGCTCGAGGAGATCGGGAGGAACTCCGTCAGGCCCTGGACCAGGCCCAGCACCAGTGCTTCGAACCAGCCCACGTCAGGCCACCCCCGCCTTCTCGTGCGCTTCGACGGCGGTGCGCAGCGCGGCCGCCGCGTCTGCGGTGTCTTCGGTGTACGGCGACACCGACAGGGTCGTCACGCCGGCCTCGGCGTATTCGGTCATCTTCTCCGCTATCCGTTCCTTCGGGCCCAGCAGCGACGTCGCGTCGAGGAACTCCAGCGGCACCGCCGCCATCGCCCCCGCCCGGTCGCCGGCCAGGTACTTCTCCTGCACTTCGGCGGCTTCGGCTGCGAAGCCCATCCGGCAGGCCAGCCGGTTGTAGAAGTTCTTCTCCTTGCTGCCCATCCCCCCGAGGTAGAGCGCCGCGTACCCGCGGACGGCGTCCGCGCAGGCCTTCCAGTCGTCGCCGGGCACCAGCGGCACGCTCGGGGCAACGTCGAAACCGTCGAGGGTGCGGCCGGCCCGTCCGGCGCCGGCTCGCAGCTGCGCCAGCTGCTCCCCCGCGTGCGCCGGCGAGAAGAACACCGGCAGCCAGCCGTCCGCGATCTCGCCGGTCAGCTCCAGGTTTTTGGGCCCGATCGCGGCCAGGTAGAGCGGGATGTGCCTGCGGGCCGGGCGGACGGTCAGCCGCAGCGCCTTGCCGGGCCCGTCCGGCAGCGGCAGCGTGAAGTGCTCACCTTCGAACTTGACCCGTTCCCGCCGCAGCGCCGAACGCACGATCGACGCGTACTCGCGGGTGCGGCCCAGCGGGTCGGCGAACCGGACACCGTGCCAGCCTTCGGACACCTGCGGGCCGGACACGCCGAGCCCCAGCCGGAAGCGGCCACCCGAGAGCGTGTCGAGCGTCGCGGCGGTCATCGCGGTCATCGCCGGGGTCCGGGCCGGGATCTGCAGCACGGCGGCGCCGACGTCGATCCGCGACGTCCGGGCCGCGATCCAGGTCAGCACGGTGACGGCGTCCGAGCCGTACGCTTCCGCCGCCCACACGACGGCGTAGCCCAGCTCTTCCGCCCGTTGCGCCAAGGCCAGGTTCGCGGGGTCGTTCCCCGCTCCCCAGTAGCCGAGATTCAGTCCGAGTCGCACGGGGCCAGACCCTAACGGGGGCCCTTGTGGGCGACACGACTCACCTTGGTCAGGTTCTCCAGGGGCCGCCCACTAGGCTCGGCGGTCGTGGAAAAGCGACTGCTCGGCCGCTCGGGACTGCGCGTCTCGCGGATGGCGCTCGGCACCATGACGTGGGGTGTCGACACCGACGCGGAAGAGGCCGCCAGCCAGCTGGTCGCCTTCGTGGACGCCGGCGGCACCCTGGTGGACACGGCCGACATCTACGGCGAGGGCGAGAGCGAGCAGGTGCTCGGTTCCCTGCTCGGCGACCTCGTGCCCCGCGACGACGTCGTCCTCGCCACCAAGGCGGTCGCCCGGCGCACCGACGGCCCGTTCGGCGGCGGCGCCTCGCGCGGTGCCCTGCTCACCGCGCTCGACGGCTCACTCAAGCGGCTCGGCACCGACCACGTCGACCTGTGGCAGCTGCACGCCTGGGACACCTGCGTGCCGATCGCCGAGACCCTCGCCGCCCTCGAATACGCCGTGACCAGTGGCAAGGCTCGCTACGTCGGCGTCTCGAACTACGCCGGCTGGCAGCTAGCGACGGCCGCTGCCGGCGCCGCCGCGGTCGCGCCGATCGTCTCCACCCAGGTCGAGTACTCGCTGCTGGAACGCGGAGTAGACCGCGAAGTCGTCCCGGCCGCCGAGCACCACGGCGTGGGGCTGCTGCCCTGGGCGCCGCTGGGCCGTGGCGTGCTGACCGGCAAGTACCGCACCGGCACCCCGGCCGACTCGCGGGGCGCGAACAGCGCGTACGCCGGTTACGTGGAGCACCACCGCACCGACCGGGCCGCCCGGATCGTGCAGGCGGTGGCCACCGCGGCGGACGGGCTGGGCACGTCGCCGCTGGCCGTCGCGCTGGCCTGGGTCCGCGACCGGCCCGGGGTCGTGGCCCCGGTCGTCGGGGCGCGCGACACCGGTCAGCTCACCGGTTCGCTGGCGGCGGAGGAGATCACCCTGCCGCCGGCGATCCGCTCGGCGCTCGACGACGTCAGCGCGATCGAGGTCGGTTACCCGGAGCGCTGGCCGCGTTAGGTGTCTGTTGGGTGACATGCGCGTGACGGCAGGACGATCGTGGAGGATGCTGGTGAAGACCGCTCGTCGAGGGACACCTGGAGGCAGCAACGTGCGTCGGTTCGCCGCCGTGTCGTGGATCGCGATCCCGCTCGCCGGTGTCCTGGTGCTCTCCGGATGCTCCTCGGCCAAGTCCGACAGCGACGACCTGCAGATCGTCGCGAACCCCGTGGCGGCGAAGCCGGCGGTCTCCCCCGCCGTGACCGTGAAGCCGGCCGGTCAGGTGCTCACCACCGGATCCGTCTCGGCCCTCGCCGTGGCCCAGGGGACGCTGGTCGTGGCGCTTGCTCAACCGCCGTCTTTGCAGCTCTACGACTTGAACGCGCTCGCGTCAGCCCCGGTGAATATGCCGTTATACGGCAAGGCGGAGAAGCTGACCGTCGCGCCGGGGCGGGTCGAGATCGCGGAGCCGGCGCAGGGTGTGGTGCAGCAGCTGACGTTGCCGGACCGGAAGCTGACGGAGACGAAGACGGGCGGGCAGCCGGCGTCGAGCATCGCCTACGGCGCTGATCGGCTGGTCGCGATGGGGGCGGCGAAGGACATCCAGCTGCTGCCGGCGAGTGGTCCCGCGCGGACGATCGGCGGGCAGCTCTACAGCGCCGACGACGTCGTCGACGCCGGGACGGGTGTCGTGGTGCTGGACCGGTTGCGCACGGCCGTGTTCTCGGTCGACGTCGCGGCCGGGAAGGTCAACGAGGGCCTGCGCGCTGGTGACGGTGCCGCCAACGCCGTGGCGGATTCCTACGGGCGGGTGCTGGTGACGGACGCGCGGGCGGGCGCGCTGATCGCGTTCTCGGCTTCGCCGCTCATCATGCGGCAGCGTTATCCGGTGCCGGGTGGCGTGTACGGGATCGCCTACGACGCGAAGCGGAGCCTGGCGTGGGTGACGCTGACCGGGCGCAACGAGGTGGTCGGGTTCGACGTCCGCGGCGGCGAGCCCGTCGAGAAGTACCGGTTCCCCACCGTGCGCCAGCCGGACTCGGTCGGGGTGGACGACCAGAGCGGCCGGGTGATCGTCGGCTCGGCCGCCGGAGAAGGGACCCAGGTGATCCAGCCATGACGACGGTCAGCGAGGCGGTGGTCGAAGGGGATTGGGAGTACCGCCGTCTGCACCTCCCCCCGGGTGTGTCCCGGCGTGCGGCGGCGATCCAGCTCTCCATCCACGCGGAGTTCGCGGGCTGGGAACTGCGGAACGTGCGGCTTTACGCCGACGGCACGCGCCGGGTCTGGCTGCGCCGCAAGAAGACGGCGGAGAGCCTCTCCGGCGGGCTGCCGACCTAGCCGAACACCCGGTTCAGCCAGCCGTTCCAGGTCTTCTCCTCGGTCTCGGCGTCCGCGCCGGGCGTGAAGACGTGGTGGGAAGCGACCATCGGGCCGTGGAAGCCGCGCAGGAACCGGATCATGGCGTCGGGCGTGCGGATCCCGGCGGTCTGGTCGTTGGCCGCGTAGACGACGCCGTCCTGGGGCACTCTTCCCTCCAGCTCCAGCCGCACCCGGTCGCCTTCCGCGGGCCGGCCGGACAGCCCGAGGGCCGTGCCGAGCCGGGTCCACGCGGCGGGCCAGTCCCCCACCGGCGGGCCGAACGCCGTGACCGGAACCGCCGTGCGCCCGGCGAAGTGCGTGACGTACTCGACCAGGGTGCGGAAGAACATCGCGCCGCCGGCCGTCATCGCCTCGTACTCGTCTTCCCAGTCGTCGCCCGGCAGGAAGCCGCTGGTGACGCACCGGATCACCGAACTGCCGCCTTCGCGGCCCTCGATGAGGAACTCATAGGCGATCTTCCGTCCGTCCGGCGCCGGGTCGCTGCCGTAGACGAGCTTCTCGAGCGGCTCCCATTCGCGGATCCGGTACTCCGGCCGGTAGCCCCCGAACGCGCCGCGGACGACACCGCCCGTGCCGTCTTCGACTTCGTTGCGGCCCATGAACCACGAGTCGATGCCCGGCCCGGTCGCGATGGCTTCCCACAGCTGTTCGGGGGTGGCGTCGACTTCGGCGGCGTCGACCGCCTCGAACTCATGCCCCATCGTCGGTCTCCTCGGGAACGCTCGGGTGGACGGCGACGACCACCCGGTGGTCGCGGCCTTTCCCGGCCGTCTCGTCGTGGTACTTCGCGACCAGCGTGGTGATCGCCGTCGTCAGCTCCTCGGCGAACGCGGCACGGTCGGCCGGGGAGGCGAACCGGACCTCGCCGTCGAGGGCGAAGGTCGCGACCCGCTGCTTCGCCTTGGCGGCACCGGTGATCAGCAGCCCGACGTCGCGCACCAGCCGGCCCGCGACGGCGAGCAGCCAGCGGGCCGAGAGCCGGTCCGGCGACTGGGCCGGGTCGGGCTGGACGGCGGCCAGCGCGGCCGGTGAGATGACGTACGACGACGCCGTCGCCCGCATCATCCGCTCGGTGACGTTGCCCTTCCGCCGCTCCTCGACCAGCTCCACCAGGCCGTGCGCCTCGAGCGTCCGCAGGTGGTAGTTGACCTTCTGGCGCGGGAGGCCGACCCGCGCGGCCAGCATGGTGGCCGACGCCGGCTCGGCCAGTTCGGCCAGCAGCCGGGCCCGGACCGGGTCCAGCGACACCTCGGCCGCCGACGCGTCTTCGATCACCGCCACGGAGAACATCGCACCAGGATCACGCCGAACAGAGAAGTTGTCAAGAACGCTCGTCTTGTCGGTAGCTGGCGTTGACCAGGGCGACGACCCGTGGCAGCACCTGCGCCGCGGCTTCCAGCGGCACGACGTGCCCGACACCGGGCAGCACCACCGCCGTCCCGTTGCCGAGGCCGCCGACCCACTGCTCGACGTCGGACGCGCGCACGATCCGGTCCCGCTCCCCCACGATCGCCGTCACCGGCAGGCCGCTGACCTGCGTCAAGGCCGAGTCACGGGCGTAGGCGTCCAGCGCCGGGCGGAACAGCGACACCGTGTGCGGCCAGTTGCCGCGGATCATCTTCACGGTCAGCTCGACCAGGTCGGGGTCCGGGTCGTCGCCGAACAGCCACCACCGCAGGCCCGCGCTCACCGCCCGGCTCGTGTGCTCCCGGACCACGCCGAAGAGCTTCGAGCCGAGCACCGCTTCGAGGTCGCGGGCCAGTTTCCCGAGCGCGTTCGGCCAAGCCGCCGACACCTCGGTGGCCAGGGTCCCCGACGACGTCGCGAGCAGCACCAGGCCTGACACCCGCGCGGCGAACAGCTCCGGGTGCCGCTGCGACAGCGACATGACGGCCAGGCCGCCCATGTCGTGCCCGACGAGCACCACCCGGCCTTCGGGAACCTCGCGCTCGATCAGCTCGGCGAGGTCGTCGCCGAGCTGGGCCATCGTCGCGGTGCCGCGCCGCGCCCGCCCCGACCCGCCGTGGCCGCGCTGGTCGTAGGTCAGCACGGCCACCGGCCCGTCGGCCGCGTCCGGCACCAGCGGCGCGATTCGGCCCCAGCTGCGCTGGTCGAGCGCGTAGCCGTGGACGAACACCACGGTCACCGGCGCGGCCGGGTCGCCCCTGCGCACCACCTGCAGGGGCGTGCCGTCGGCGAGCGCGAACGCGGTCATCAGCTCGTGCGCAGGAACCGGTCCAGCACGCGGGTGCCGAACTTCAGCGCCTCGACCGGGACGCGCTCGTCGACGCCGTGGAAGAGCGCCGAGAAGTCCAGGTCGGCCGGCAGCTTGAGCGGCGCGAACCCGAAGTTGCGGATCCCGAGGTCCTGGAACGACTTCGCGTCGGTGCCGCCCGACAGCATGTACGGCAGGGTCCTCGCGCCGGGGTCCTCGGCCAGCACCGCGGCGGTCATGGCGTCGACGAGGGCGCCGTCGAAGGTCGTCTCGACCGGCGGGAGCTCCATCCACTCCTTCTCGATGTCCGGGCCGAGCAGCTCGTCGAGCTCGCGGTCGAACGCCTCCAGGCGGCCCGGCAGGATCCGGCAGTCCACCGCGGCTTCGGCGACCGACGGGATGACGTTCGACTTGTAGCCGGCGGTGAGCATCGTCGGGTTGGCGGTGTCGCGCAGGGTCGCGCCGATCATCCGGGAGATGTTGCCCAGCTTGGCGACCGAGCCTTCGAGGTCGTCCTCGGGGAAGTCCCAGCCGGTGATCTCGGTGACGCCGGCGAGGAACTCCTTGACGGAGTCGGTCAGGACGAGCGGGAAGCGGTGGTTCCCGAGCTTCGCGACGGCTTCGGCCAGCTTCGTCACGGCGTTGTCGCGGTGGATCATCGAGCCGTGCCCGGCGGTGCCGCGCACGCGCAGCTTCATCCAGCGGATGCCCTTTTCGGCCGTCTCGATCAGGTAGGCGCGGACGTCGTCCTTGAGCGTGATCGAGAAGCCGCCGACCTCGCTGATCGCCTCGGTGACGCCCTCGAAGAGGTCGGGGCGGTTCTCGACGAGCCACTGGGCGCCGTACTTGCCCCCGGCTTCTTCGTCGGCGAGGAAGGCGAAGACGAGGTCGCGCGGCGGCACGACGTTGTTCATCTTGTAGTGGCGGGCCAACGCGAGCGCCATCCCGCACATGTCCTTCATGTCGACCGCGCCGCGGCCCCAGACGTAGTCGTCCTGGATCGCGCCCGAGAACGGGTGGACCGACCACTCGGACGGGTCGGCGGGCACGGCGTCGAGGTGGCCGTGGATGAGCAGCCCGCCCCGCTCGCGGTCGGCGCCTTCGAGCCGCACGATGACGTTGTGCCGGTTCTTCCCACCCGACTCGACGTAGGTGATCTCGTAGCCGGCGTCGGTCAGCTTCTCCGCCACGTACTCGGCCGCGGCCCGCTCGCCGACCAGCGTGTCGGGGTCGCCGGTGTTGGTCGTGTCGATGCGGATGAGCTCGCTGGTCAGCGTGACGGCCTCGGCCGCGGCGGCTTCGATCAGGTTCGGTTCGGTCACCGGCCCTTCCTATCATCCGGATGGCCGAGTTCGCCGTGCACGCACCTGGTGAGATCGTCGTGGGTCTTCGGCGGAGACCACCGACGCGCGCCGCCCACGCATCGCCGGCAACGCGTTCCCCAGGAGGCGTCGGGGTGCCCCAGCCGGCCGTGCACGCCGACGCCAGTGAACTGGCCAGTCCAGCCGACCTGGTAGCCGCGCCGCGGCTCGCCATCCGCGCTGCGGGAACCCCGTCCACCCCGTGGCTGAGCGTTTTTACTGGTCAGGGCCGGTGAAGACCGGTTGCAACCGATCGCGAACCGGCCCAGGTCCGGCCCGGTTCGTCCACGCCGCCCAGGCGTTTCTGCCGCTCGGCCACGATCTTGGGTTCGAAGCCGGCGTCCCGGTCCCGCCGCGCGTCGATCCGGACCGGGCCGACGTCGGTGAGCACGGTCTCGGCGCGGGTGCCGTTGCGTGAGTTGCCGGTCCCGTGGCCGGCCGGGTCGTGCTCGTCATAGCCGAGGTGGTCGGTGATCTCGCCCTCGCGCGCGGACTCCAGCAGCCGCTTGGTCAGCTGCGCCAGCACCCCGCCTTCGCCGGTCAGCGCCGGCCCACTGGCCACGGCGCCGCTTACCAGCTGCTCGTCCGGGCCGTCCAGGTCGTCCAGCACGGTCGAGGGCGTCGGGTCCTCGGCGTTCTCCACGCCGGACATCATGTCGGTCATCAGGGCACTTCCGTGACCGGGAGCTACACCGCTCGTTTTACCCTCCCCACCGACGCCATGACCTCATACAACCAGCCGATTGTGGCCAGGAAATGGTTGTGTCGTTGGCGGAGTGCGCGTTCGACACCGGCCAGCACGGCGGCGATGCCGAGCAGGGAGCTGAGCCATCCCGGCAAGGAGATGGGCGAGACGAAGGCCCCGCAGCGCGCTGCGACAGGCGGCAGCCTGAAGACGACCTCGATGAGCTGCGGCACGATCAGGAGGACCGAGGTCACGAGCAGGAGGACCGAGGTGAGGCCGATTGCGCGGCTCAGCGCGGGGTATTCGCGGTCGAGGTGCGCGCGTCGCCCTTCGGCCGACGCGTGGTCCGGGATCAGCGGGCGCTCCTTTCCTCCTGCCTCGACGTAGTGGCAGCGCTTCAGCCCGAACGGAGATTCCGCGACCTCGATCGTGCCGCCGGGGGCGGGAAGACGGCGGGGAGCCGGGATTCGGCCTGATGCCGACCATCGAGGTAAAGGCCGGCTGTACCCTTGCCGTCGGTTGCGAAGAATCGCCGTCGATGATGCACGTAGACCGCCCGTCGCCGCGGCCGAGCACGAGCGAGTACAGCGATCGCGAGAAAGGCTGCCACCAGCGGAACGGCTTCAGTTCCCGTCCAGTACCGGGCACGACCGCCTCGCCGCGCGGCGTCGGCTCCGTTCACGCATGACAGCTTCTCCTCTGCCCGCCGGCGTCCCCGGTGGAATCGATCCAGTCAGCACAGGAACCGGCCAGGTGGCCGCGATCGCGTTGCGCCGCAACGCTTCGGGCGATTTGCAGCCGGTCGGGAGCGCACGGCGATCAGGACCCGAGCACCAGCGGCACGAAGAAGTAGATCTCGACAGCCTCGTACACCGCACCGAAAAAGAAGAGTGCGAGTGCCGGGAGCCAAAGCCACCCGAGCCGTGCCAGGCCACGCACGTAGCCCTGCCGGCGAGTGGGAACGTCGACGGTTGCGGGCCGGAGCCAGGACCTGCCGAGCAGGTGGACGCCGAACATCACGAGCGCGTAGGCCTGGAACTCGATGAGCAGCGTGAGGGAGTGCGGGATGAGCGTCAGCCGCGAGGTCGCGTCGACGGGGGCGAGCGTGATGCCCAGGTCGATCGTCTTGATCGCGAAGACCGCGAGCCCGGCGAAGGGAACCGCGAGCGAGGGGAGGGTGATCAGCAGCAGCGCGGTCGGAAAGACGTTGACGAGGAAGATGACCGCGCCGAACACCCATCCGTTGCCGACCACCGCGTTGACGAGCGCGCCCTGCCCGCCTCCCGCGAACGAGGCGACCCGCGAGTCGTGCAGGTCCGGGAAGAGCACCCCCAGCGCCATACCGAGTAGCAGTACTCCGTAGACGAAGACGTTGACGAGGAGATACGCCCGAAGGTCGGCGCGGATGATCCGGAAGGGCCGGCGGAGCATGGATTCACGCCCATTTCGTTCGTCGAGTAGCCGCAGGTCAACACCTCGACACAGCTTCTAATACACTGTGCTAGTGCGGTCGACGACGACAGTAGCACAGCGTGCTAGTACAGCGTGTTAGTAGAGGTGCGGACAGTGGAGCAGCAGACGGGTGCCAGTAGCCGGGACAAGGTCCTCCAGGCGGCCATGGCGATGTTCGGGGAGGACCCGGGGACGCGGCTCAGCGTGCGGGCGGTGGCGGCGCGGGCCGGCGTGAGCACCGGCTCGCTCCGGTACCACTTCCCCACGCAGCGCGCGCTGCAGGACGCTGTGCTCGCCGGCGTCTACGACGTGATGACCCCCGGCGACCGGATCCACGACCGGTCGGCGCCGGCCCGGGACCGGCTGCTCGACTGCCTGCGGCAAGTGCTGGCGCTCGCCGGGGTGGGCGACCAGGCACGAGCGGGATGGAGTGAGATCTTCAGGACCTACATCGTGCCCGAGCCGACCGACGAGAACCGCGCGGCGTATCTCGCGATCGAACGGGAAGCGCAGCGCCGTGTCGAGTACTGGCTGACCGTCCTGAGCGACGAAGGCGCACTGGCCGGGGACGACCACCGCCGGAGTGCCAGATTCCTCGTGACCGTCCTCAACGGACTTTCCATCGCGAGAGCCCTGCCGGCCGAGGAATCGATCCTGGCCGGCGAAACCGAGACGTTGCGCGCAGCCGTCGACCACGTCCTCGGTTGCCGGTCCTGACGAGCAAGACGTCGCCGTTGATGCGCCGCGCGCTTCGAACTGCGGAAGTGGCCTCGTAACCTGTGGTCGCGACCACGGAACCCTTTACCAGCACGAAAACGCGAGTGCCAGATGTCCAATGCTACGGGTTGGTCCCGCCCACTGGTGGAGTAGATGGTGAGGATCGGGTTGGGTCGCACTGCGAGCTCCCGTTGCACCCGTCGCGGAGTTTCACTGCTCGACCAGCTCCTTCTCGATGCGGTCGTGGTCCCCTCGCCGTCGCCGTCCCGGCGGCCACCGGGCACACCGGAGCCCTAAGATAAGGACCATACAGTCCATCTTTGGTCGGGGCGGATGCACCCGGTCAGGACCGGGACGACTACTGTGCAAGCCATGACGGCGGACTGGAACGCCGGGCCCCGCCCGCGTCTCGACACCTCGGAGCCGGATTCCCGTGCACGCGTCGTGGCGGCGGCGACCACCCTCCTGGTGCGCCACGGCCTCAGCTCGCTCAGTCCGGCGCGCATCCAAGCCGCCGCCCGGGTGAGCCGAGCCGAACTCGAGCGGTTGTTCCCGGACCCCGACGCGATCGTGGAAGCGATCGTGTCCACCCGGCTCGACGCCGTGTTCCGGGCTCAGCGTCCCCGCCTGGACGGCATTCAGCACCTCAGTGACCTGGAACGGTGGCTGCTCGATCCGCCCACGCCGGAAAACGCCTGCGCACTCGGTTCGCTGATCCAGCTCCTCGCCGATCGCCACGATCGGGGTCACCGCGCGCTCGCCAAGGCGTTCTCCCAGTGGCAGACATTGCTGGCCTCAGCCTTGTCGCGCCTCCGGGTCGCCGGTGAACTCGACCGCGGCACGGACCCCGAGGAACTCGCCATCGGCCTCATCGCCGCCCTGCAAGGCGGTCACCTGCTGGCGCACCTCACCCAGGACGCCGACCAATTGCGCGCGACGCTGGAGATGGCGTTCGACCAGGTTCGCCTCCACGCGACTAAATGGACTATATAGTCCATAGCAGGGGCCCGCGTCACTGCCCGAACCGTGACGCGAGCCCTGCCCTTCACTCCGGTTCCGCCGGAGACGGACCGCTACGGACGAACGCGGATGATCGTCTTGCCCTTGACCCGCTCCGCCGGGGTGAAGGCGGCGACGGCGTCGTCGAGGGCGGCAACCCTGCCGATGTTCGTCCTCAGCCGACCCTCCCGGACCCGCCGGACGATTTCACCCAGCTGAGCACGGTCGGCTTCGACCACGAAGTCGACCGCCGAACCGTCGGCGGGCCGCGCCTCCGGCGGGCCGGCGATCGTCACCAGCGTTCCCCCGGCCCGGACCAGGCCCGCGGAGCGCTTCTGGATGTCTCCGCCGAAGACGTCGAAAACCAGGTCGACTCCGCCGACCTCGTCCAGCGAGTCGTGCTCGAGGTCGACGAACTCCCGCGCTCCGAAGCCGAGCGCCGCCTGACGGTCGGCGGCGCGCCCGGTGCCGATGACGTACGCGCCCGCCTCGGTCGCGAGCTGCGCCACCATCGAACCGACCCCACCGGCCGCCCCGTGCACCAGGACGCTCTGCCCCACCTCGACGCGGCCGTGCACGAACAGCCCCTGCCACGCGGTCAGGCCTGAGATCGGCAGGCTCGCCCCGACCGTGAAGTCGACGTCACCCGGCAACGGCGCGAGGTTCCGCGCCTCGACAGCGGCGTACTCCGCCAATGTGCCGTCGCGGGTCCAGTCGGTCAGGCCGAACACCCGCTGCCCCACCGCCAACCCCCGCGTGCCGTACCCGAGCGCGCTGACCACCCCGGCCAGCTCGTGCCCGGGCACCGACGGCGTCCGGTCGCGGCCGAGCCGGTCGACCCAGGCCGAGGGCCACGTCAGCTCACCCGGGGTGAATCCCGACGCGTGCACCTCGACGAGGACGTCGTTGCCCGCCGCCTCCGGTCGCGGCCGCTCCGCCACTGTCATCCCGGCCGTTCCCGCGGCCTGGTCCGTCACCACGATCGCCTTCATCCGGCACCTCTCCGCATCCATGGGTTCTGCATCCATTGGTCACAGCCACGCCGACCGGCTCAGCCGGTCGGCCCGAACCGGCTCACGCGGATCCGCTTCGCTTCGACTCCGACGTCGGCGAGCAGACCGGTCGCCGCGTCGCAGAACCCTTGCGAGCCGCAGACGTAGACATCGCGGTCCGGCTCGGCCAGCGGCGCCAGGTCGTCGGCCGTGAGGCGGCCCACGGGCCGAGCGGCTCCCTCGAGGCCCTGGCGGGTGTGGACGACGGTGGTCTCCGGCCCGGTGATTTCGTCCGCGTAGTAAAGCTCTTCGGGTGATCGAACGGACACGATCAGCCGCATCAGGTCGGCGCGGCCCGCGCCTCGGGCCAGCCGCAGCATGGACATGAGCGGGACCACACCGGAGCCGCCGGCGACGCCCAGGATCGGCGCGGCGCCGTCCCAGGAGAAGAACCTGCCGATCGGGCCGCGAACCCGCAGGACGTCGCCGACTTCGACCACGTCGTGCAGGAACGCCGACACTTCGCCGTCCGGCAGCTTCTCGACCGTGAGCTCGATGTCCTCGCCGCCGGGCGCGCTGGCCACCGAGTAGTCGCGCTGGGCGTGGTAGCCGTCCGGGGCGGTCAGCCGGACGACGTAGAACTGGCCGGCCCGGTGCGTCCGGGGTTCGGCGAGCCGCAGCCGGAACGTCTTCGCGTGCGGGGTTTCCTCGCCGATCGCGGTCACGACGCCGGTCTGCCAGGACGAAGCCGTGGCCATCAGTCGCCCTGGTAACGCTGCTCGAGCCACGGGTCGCCGTGGTCGTGGTAGCCGTTGCGTTCCCAGAAGCCCTGCTGGTCCTCGGCCATGAACTTCAGCCCGGACACCCATTTCGCGCTCTTCCAGAAGTACAGGTGCGGCACCAGCAGCCGGGCCGGGCCGCCGTGGATGTCGTCCAGCGGTGCGCCGTTGACGTCCCACACCACCCAGGCCCGGCCGTCGACCACGTCCTCGATCGGCAGATTGGTCGTGTAGCCGGTGTGCGACCGCGCCAGGACGTAGGCCGCGTCGTCGCGCACCCCGGTGACGTCGAGCAGGGTGTCGATGGAGACGCCGTCAAACCTCATGCCGAACTTGGACCACGTCGTGACGCAGTGGATCGCGCCTTCGTACCGGTCGCCCGGGAGCGCGTGGATCTCGTCCCACGTCCAGGTGGTCGGCGTGTCGACGAGGCCGTCGACGGTGAAGGTCCACGTCGCGGTGTCGATCGACGGCGTCGCTTCGGCGTGCAGGACCGGCCAGTCGTCGCCCGCGTCGTGCTGCCCGGGTGGCAGCCGGGGGTCCTGGCCGGCGCGCCCGCGCCCGGCGAAGCCTCTGGTGATCACCATCTGTCTCTGCCTTTCTCGTGCGTCGGCGGTCATTCCGGGACGATGTGGATGGCCGCTTCTTCGGCGGACGCCGCGGCGCCGTCCAAACCCACGTCGGAGGCGAACAGGTACGGGTACACCTCGTCCGCGTCCGGGTCTTCGACCAGCCGCCCGGCTCGTGCCACGCCGACCTGGTCGTCGTACAGTTCGCCGTCCGTGTCGGACGCGTCACCGAGCCCGTCACCCCGGTCCGCGACGGCGAAGACGTCCGGCAGCTCCCGGGCGAGCCGTTTGCCGAGCTCTTCGTGGCCGGCGGCCTCTCGCGCCGTCGTGCCCCAGTCGAAGACCGCGGTGGGGTGGTCCGGCGGGGTGTAGCCCTCGTCCAGCACGTCCGCCACTCCGCGGTCCACGAGGCTGTCCTCGGGCTCCAGCAGACCGTTGTCCAGGTCGAAACCGCCGTCGTACTCGTCGGAGTCGTCACTCATGGGTTCTCGCCTTCGATCCGCCGCGTCGTTCCCGGTAACCCTAGCTTGTTTGGACTATTTAGTCCATGATAGATACGACGTGAGCTTCAGGTGGTCGTACGTCAACACGGACCATACAGTCCACTCGGACAGAGTAGAACCGCCGCGTTGTCCCAGTCCTTACGAAAGAAGAACGCACCCGCGCCGACCGGCCGTCCAGCGGAATAGCACGGGTGTGCAGCGCGTCGGTACATCTGCACGTCCAGGTGCGTTTCACCTGGTGCCCAGCTTCGCGCCGCAAGGCGGGGAAGGGAGAGCTGTGCCTCAGCAGGCCAAGTACCACAAGAATCCGGAAGCCGTGTCGCGGCTGGATCCGGAGCAGTACCGCGTGACCCAGCAGGACGGCACGGAACGTCCGTTCGCGAACGCGTACTGGGACAACCACGAGCCGGGCATCTACGTCGACGTCGTGTCCGGCGAGCCGCTGTTCGCTTCGGTCGACAAGTACGACAGCCGCTCCGGGTGGCCGAGCTTCACCAAGCCGATCGGCAAGTCGAACGTCGTCGAGCGGGAAGACTTCAGCCACGGGATGATCCGGGCGGAGGTCCGCTCGATGCACGGGGACAGCCACCTCGGCCACGTCTTCGACGACGGCCCGCTCGACAAGGGCGGAATGCGCTACTGCATCAACTCCGCGTCGTTGCGGTTCGTCCACCTCGACGACCTGGAAGACGCGGGCTACGGCGACTACCGCACCCTGTTCACGAGCGACACCGACGGCAAGTGACGTCGCCGGCGCGCGAACTCCGGTTCGCGCGCCGGCGCGTTCGAGGAGAGGCATGCAGGAACCGCCCGACACGATCTCGGCCCAGGTGGAGATCGTCGCGCTCCTGGTCTCCCCCGCGCACGCCTTCGAAGGCCGTCCCGCGAACGGCCCGCGGCCCGACCCGGAACCCGTCGAGCGCGACGAGGTGACAGTGCGCGCCGGGCTCGGGCTCGTCGGTGACCGGTACTTCAACCAGCCCGCCCACCGCCGGGCCGCCGTCACCCTCTTCGCCGCGGAGTCGCTCGACGTCCTGGCCCGGGACCTCGGCCTCCCCGCGGCGCCGGGTCCCCACCTGCCGCGGCGCAACATCGTCGTGCGCGGGTTTCCGGTCGACCAGCTGGCCGCGCCGCGGGGCGGGACCGGGGCGGTCTTCGGCCTCGACTCCGGGGCGGGCGAAGTCCGGTTCCAGGCCTACCGCCCGGCCCACCCGTGCGCCTGGATGGACGTGGTGCTGGCGCCCGGAGCGTTCCGCGGGTTGCGCGGGCACGGCGGCGTGCGGTGCACCCCTCTCGACGACGGGGTCCTGCGGGTGGGTCCCGCGACGCTCACCGTGGTGCGCTCCCCCGCGGCCCACGACCTGCCCCAGCTCCCGCCGCGGCGCGGAGCTCAGGGCTGGTAGCTGCGGATGTGGTCGATGGCCATGTCGAGCGCGATGCGCATCGGCTTGACGTCGTGCTCGGTCTGCGCGAGCAGATACCCGCCCTGCAAGGCACCCATCAGGCCGATGGCGAGCCGCTCGGGGTCGGCGTCGGGCCGCAGCTTCCCGGCGTCCCGCATCCGCCGCAGGCCGTCGGTGAGCAGACCCTGCCAGGTCTCGAAATGGCCCGCCAACGCCGACCGCGCCCGCTCGTTCTGGTCCGAAAGCTCACTCGCCAGCGAACCCAGGCGGCAACCGTAAGCGCCGTTGCGCAGCGCACTGCGTTGGACGATCGCGTCCCGCCAGCGCTCCAAGCCGCGGATCGAATTGAGCCGCCGCAGCTGCTCCCCCTGGGTGGACAGCACCTCTTCGGCCTGGAACTCGATCACGTCCTGGACCAGGGCGTCCTTGTCGGGGTAGTGGTGGTAGAGCTGCGACTTGCTGGTGCTGCTCGCCGCTCGGACGTCGTCGAGCGTGGTGGCGGCGACCCCTTTCACCGTCATCAAGTCGACAGCGGCCCGCAGGAGCCGCGCCCGGGTCGCCTCACCACGCGCCGTCCGCCGGACCGGCCTCACAGAGCTCTCCGGTTCCACCACGGCATCACATTATCGCACCGGTGCGGCTCGGCGGCCGAGCCCGGGTCGGCGGCTCTGCGGAGCGGAAGACGGACCTTCCGGACCACTTGCCGGCGCCGTCACCCGCGGCCCAGCGCGAACGCGACCCGGCCAGCCAGCGCGGGGACGACCTCCGCCTCGAACCACGTGTTCCGAGCGTGCCAGCGGTAGTTCAGCGGTGACGGGTGCACCAGCGGGAACTCGGCGGGGAGGTACTCGCCGTAGGCCCGCACGGTCTCAGTGAGGTTCGCCTTGGCCCGGCCCGCGAGGTAGAACCGCTGCGCGTATGCGCCGACGAGCACGCGGAGGGTGACGTCGGGCATCCCGGCCAGTATCCGCGGATGCCACCGCGGCGCGAAGTCCCGGCGCGGTGGGAGGTCGCCCGTCTTGCCCTTGCCGGGGAAGTAGAAGTCCATCGGCACGATGGCGAACAGTCCGGGATCGTGGAACTCGTCGTCGCGGACGCCGAGCCACGACCGCAACCGCACACCGCTGGCGTCGTCCCACGGGATCCCGCTCTCCTGGGCCCGCCACCCCGGCGCCTGGCCGATGATCGCGATCCGCGCGGACGGTGACCCGGCCCACACGGGCCGGTAGCCGAGGTCCCGGGCCCATGCGTTGGAGGGGTCCGATGTCAGCTCGTCCACGACCGTGCGCAAAACGTCTGCCAACTGCACTCCGGGCTTCGTCGTCGGGAAGGTCGGGCGCGGCTCGCCCGAGCGGAGGGGACACTACCTGAAGTGGACCATCTCGTCCATCCGGGGCGGTTCTCCCCTAGTGTCGGGGGCATGCAGACTTGGTCTTCGGTCGTCGTGCCCCGCGTTCCCGGAACCCCGCCCCCGTTGCGGCTTCACGACACCGCCACCGGCCGGCTCAGGCCGACGGCGCCGGGTCGCGAGGCGAAGATGTACGTTTGCGGCATCACGCCCTACGACGCGACCCACCTCGGGCACGCGGCGACGTACCTGGCGTTCGACCTCGTCCACCGGCTCTGGCGCGACGCCGGCCACGACGTCCACTACGTCCAGAACGTCACCGACCTCGACGAGCCCCTGCTGGAGCGCGCCGAGCGGGAGCACGAAGACTGGGAGGCGCTCGGCAGACGCGAGACCGCGCTGTTCCGCGCGGACATGGCGGCACTGCGGGTGCTGCCGCCGCGGGAGTTCGTCGGCGCCGTGGAGGCCGTTCCCGAGATCGCCGAGATGATCGGCGAGCTCCTCGCCAACGGCTCGGCCTACCGGGCCGACGACCCCGCCTACCCGGACGTCTACTTCGCCCGGTCGTCCACCGGCCGGTTCGGCGCCGAGTCGAACTACGACGAAGCGACCATGGCGAAGTTCTTCGCCGAGCGCGGCGGCGACCCGGACCGCCCGGGCAAGCGCGACCCGCTCGACGCGCTGCTGTGGCGGCTCGCCCGGCCCGGCGAGCCGTCGCGGGACTCCGGGCTCGGCGCGGGACGCCCCGGCTGGCACGTTCAGTGCAGCGCCATCGCGCTCAACCGGCTCGGCCTCGGGTTCGACGTCCAGGGCGGCGGGTCGGACCTGGTGTTCCCCCACCACGAGTACAGCGCCGCGCACGCGGAGGCCCGGACGGGCAGCCATCCGTTCGCCCGGCACTACGTCCACGCCGGGATGATCGCGCTCGACGGCGAGAAGATGTCGAAGTCGAAGGGCAACCTGGTGTTCGTGTCGCGGTTGCGGGCCGGCGGCGTGGACCCGTCGGCGATGCGGCTCGCGCTGTTCGCCGGGCACTACCGCACCGATCGGGCGTGGACCGACGAGCTGCTGCACCAAGCCCAGGAGCGGCTCGCGCGCTGGCGGGCGGCGACGTCGGCACCGGCGGGCCCGGCGGCCGAAGGCACGATCGCCACCCTGCGGGACCGTCTCGCCGACGACCTCGACACCCCGTCGGCGCTCGCCGCTGTGGATGCGTGGGTGGCGGACGCGTTGCGGCAGCGGGGAACGGATGCCGACGCTCCTGCGTTGATCCGGACCGCCGTCGACGCGCTCCTCGGGATCGCCCTGTAAACCGCTGGATAGGACCGTGCCACCCGCGGGCGACACAAGAACGAACGGTGCGCTCGTGGAGGCCGCCATCGCCCGCGCATGACCGGGGCGAGCCGCCTGCCGTTCGGCCCCGGCCGGAATCCTCGCGGCAGCGGTAAGAGGCCGCCGCCCGTGGCCACAAACCAGCGATCACTCGCAGGGAGGGGACGACGTGCTCGTGAGCTTGCCCGAAGAGCCCCTCGAGATCGCGGCTCGCACCGACCAGTACCGCTGCCGGTTCCGGATCGCCGCCTGCCCGTCGTCGCTGATCGCCGCGTGCGGTGTCCCGCTCGACAGAGCGACGTCACGCCGGTGATCTCCCTGACGAACGGGAACGATCGCGAACTCGTCCTCCACCACCGCCTTCCGGCCTATCTCGCGGCGGTGAGCGCCGCCGTCGGCGTGGGGGTGGAGTCCTGCACGGCCGACTTCGGCAACCCCGCGTCCGCGTACATCGCGCTCGACACGCGGCTGCCGCGCCATCCGGGCCGGGACGTCGCCCTGCTCTGGGACGAGCGGCACGGCTGGTCGGCCGCGGTCGAGCACGACTCCACTCAGGACTTGCTGGTGGTCGCCTACCTCGGCGGCGAACTGGTGCCCGGGCCGCAGCGGCTGGCCCGGTTCGTGGCCGCGGTGTGGCGCGGCGACGTTCCCGCCGTGCCGGTCGCCCCTGATCTCCGCGCGGGCGAAGCGGTACTGCTCGACGGGCTGCGGCGCTACCGGCCCGACGGCTGGCAGTGGCCGCGGTGACGGCGAGGTCAGCCGGGTTGCCTTTTCCGCGCGGTCCGGACACGCGCGCCGCACGAGGACGAGCACCAGGTGCGCCGCCCGCGACGGCCGAAGTCGAGGAAGTAGTTGGAGCAGCCGGGCGCCGGGCACGCACGCAGGCGCTGCCGGTCGCGGCCGCCGAAGAGCTCCACCGCCTGCCGGGCGATCTGGCCGACCGCCACGACCCCGCCCGGTACGTCGCCCTGGACGCCCAGCTCGGGTTCGGACCGCGGCCGCCACACCAACGCCGGCCAGTGGGGCGCCCCGGCGACCGCGCTGTTGAGGACGTCCAGCGCCGTGGCGCGATCTGGGACCGACGGCGGGATCTCCGGGCGCCGGTCCACCGTCAGTTCCCCCGCCAGACCGCGGACCGCGTCACGCAGCCTCCTCAAGTCGTAGGCGGCCATGCGGGCGCTCAACGGAGTCGCCGACGCCAGCCAATGCGTGAACGACGGATGCTGCTGAGGCAGCCTCGGCGCGATCTCCCGGATCCAGTCCATCGTGGACTCCGAGGTGGCCAGGACGTCGGTGACGCCGCCGGGGCCCGACCACACCGTGTTGATGAGGTCGATCGGCAGCTCCTCGCCGGTGAGCCGCGCGTGGCGCTGTGTCGTCGGCATTTCTTCACCTTCTTCGCATGAGGCGTGTGTTCCCGCGCGTAAGAAGCGCCAAAGATCAGGTGCTAACGTCCAAGACCGCGGCTCGAAACTCTCGAGGTAGGGCATGAGCGACTGGGACGCACTGAACGAGCTCCTCCGGACCGATCCGCGGGACATCGGGTGCGAACTCGCCCTCGACGCACTCCCCACCTACTCGGAAATGGCCGCCGCCGGTGCGCACCCGGAAAGGCTTTTCCCCGGGCTGGCCGCGCACCTGAAGTCGTGCCGCGCCTGTCCCCGTGATCACGAGGCCCTGGTGCGCGATCCGCGAATTCGGTGGCGATTGACCGCTCAGGTCATTGCTCGCTCGCGTTGTCCGTGGAGTGGTCACCCGGGATCACCGCTTCGGTGAGCACCTGCGACGGGGCCGCGTGACTGTTGACCTTCTGCTTCCCGAAGAAGCCGATCTCGCCCTCGTTGTGGAGGCGCTCGATCATGTGCGGGTAGTGCAGCTCGAACGCCGGCCGCTCCGAACGGATCCGGGGCAGCTCGGTGAAGTTGTGCCGCGGCGGCGGGCAGGACGTCGCCCACTCCAGCGAGTTGCCGTAGCCCCACGGGTCGTCCACCGTGACGATCTCGCCGTACCGGTAGCTCTTGAAGACGTTCCAGATGAACGGCAGCGTCGAGGCACCGAGGATGTACGCGCCGATCGTCGAGATCGTGTTCAGCGTCGTGAAGCCGTCACTGGTCAGGTAGTCCGCGTACCGGCGCGGCATGCCCTCGGCACCCAGCCAGTGCTGGACGAGGAACGTGCCGTGGAAGCCGATGAACGTGGTCCAGAAGTGCCACTTGCCGAGCTTCTCGTCCATCATCCGGCCGGTGATCTTCGGGAACCAGAAGTAGATGCCGGCGAAGGTGGCGAAGGCGATCGTGCCGTAGAGCACGTAGTGGAAGTGCGCGACGACGAAGTAGCTGTCCGACACGTGGAAGTCGATCGCCGGCGCGGCCAGCATGATGCCGGTCAGGCCGCCGAAGAGGAACGTGACGAGGAAGCCCATCGAGAAGATCATCGGCGTCTCGAAGGACAGCTGGCCCTTCCACATCGTGCCGATCCAGTTGAAGAACTTCACGCCGGTCGGGACCGCGATCAGGAAGGTCATGAAGGAGAAGAACGGCAGCAGCACGGCGCCGGTGGCGTAGAGGTGGTGCGCCCAGACGGAGAACGAGAGGGCGGCGATGGCCAGCGTCGCCCAGACCAGGCTCTTGTAGCCGAACATGGGCTTGCGGCTGAACACCGGGAAGACCTCCGACACGATCCCGAAGAACGGGAGCGCGATGATGTAGACCTCGGGATGGCCGAAGAACCAGAACAGGTGCTGCCAGAGGATCACACCTCCGTTGGCGGGGTCGAACACGTGCGCGCCCAGCCGGCGATCCGCCTCGAGCCCGAAGAACGCCGCGGTGAGGATGGGGAACGCGACGAGGATCAGGATCGACGTCACCAGGATGTTCCAGGTGAAGATGGGCATCCGGTACATCGTCATGCCGGGCGCGCGCAGCGAGACCACGGTGGTGATCATGTTGACGGCGCCGAGAATGGTGCCGAGGCCGCTGACGATCAGGCCCATGATCCACAGGTCGGTGCCGGGGCCGGGGGTGTGCGTGGCTTCGGACAGCGGCGTGTAGCCGGTCCAGCCGAACTCCGCCGCGCCACCGGGGGTGAGAAAGCCCGAGACGACGGTCAGGCTGCCGAAGAGGTAGAGCCAGTACGAAAACGCGTTCAGCCGTGGAAAAGCGACGTCGGGCGAGCCGATCTGCAGCGGCAGGATGAAGTTCGCGAAGCCGAACAGGATCGGGGTCGCGTACATCAGCAGCATGATCGTGCCGTGCATGGTGAACAGCTGGTTGTACTGCTCCTGCGAGAGGAACTGCAGGCCGGGCCGCGCGAGCTCGGTGCGGACCAGCATCGCCATCGCCCCGCCGATCATGAAGAAGGCGAAGGCCGTGACCAGGTACATCACGCCGATCTGCTTGTGGTCCGTGGTGCGCATCAGCCGCAGCAACGCCGAACCCTTCACGGAACGGCGCACCGGATAGGGCCGCGTGACGATGGGGCCGGGTGCGGTGGTCTTCATGGTTTCCTCCAGCTGGACAAGGAGTTTTCCGGCGGTTCCGCACCGTTGGCGAACGCGGTGCGGGGCTGCTGCACCGACGCCGGCGAGACGACGTCGCGGCCGAACAACCCGGCGGTCAGCCAGACCGCCAGCACGCGGACCTCGCGTTCCCAGCTGGGAATCGCCAGCACATGGTAGTCCCGGTGGAGCAGCCAGGCGAGCGGCCCTTTCAGCACGAGCCGCCGGTATTGGAAGATGCCGCGCCCGATGCCGAGCGTCGCCACCGCGCCGAGGCTGCTGTGCCGGTAGTTCTTCGGCTTTCCGCCGCGCAGGGTCGCGTCGGGGACCGACTCGAGGTCGGACCCGACCCGGAGATCGGGCCGGACGACGAGAAACCCGCGCTCGTCCACCAGCAGCTCGGTGTGCCTGCCCACGACCGGGTTCGCCGCGTTGCCCGCCGTCCACACGATCAGCTCCGAGTCGAACGTCTCGCCGGTGGAGAGCACCACTCGCCCGCCGGTCGCCGACTCGACCTGGGTGTCCAGGTGCACCTGCCCACCGCGCTTTCGCAGGAAGCGCACCACCCAGCGGCCGGGCGAACCGGTCACCTCGACCCGGTGGAACCGCAGCTCGTCGCGGTGCAGTTCGGGATAGCGCCGCAGCAGCGACGCCGCCAGCGACAACAGCTCGGCGAAGCCTTCGACGCCGGAGAAGCCGCCGCCGACGAAGGTGACGGCCGCGCGGTCGAAGGACGTGAGCAGCCGGTCGCGCATCGCGACCGCCTCCTCGACGTGCTTGAGCCCGATCGCCTGCTCCGCGATGCCGGGCACCGGGAACTTGCGGGTGACCGCGCCGGCGGTGACCACCACGAGGTCGTAGCCCAGTTCGAACGCGTCGCCGTCGGCGGGCCGGACCGTGACCACCCGGTGCTCGTGGTCGATCGCGGTGACCATCCCGGTGATGACGCGCGTGCGGTGCAGGTGGCGGCGCAGCGACACCGCGGCGTGCCAGGCCTCGACCGAGCCGGCCACCACCTCGGACAGGAACGGCGGGTAGGTCAGGTACGGCCGCGGGTCGACCACGGTGACTTCGGTCTGTCCCCGCCGCAGCTTCTTCTCGAGCTTCCAGGCGGCGTAGAAGCCCGCGTAACCGCCGCCGACGATCAAGATCCTGCGCATACTGTCTCGCCTCACCTGGGAAGCCGGCCGAGGGACAAGATCGACGTCCGGCGGCGCACGGCGAGCGCGGCGACGAGCAGTGCCACCGCGCTCGCGGCCACCTGGAGCGTCACGGAGACTTCGAAAACCCGGGCCAGGACGGTCGCCCCGGAATGCACGACGACACGGACGCGGGCGGGCCCACCGAGGACGATGTGGAACAGCACGCCCAGGACCAGCGAGCCGGACGCCGAGGCCAGGACGAGAGCCGCTCCGTCCCGTGCCGCGACCCGGAAGTGGCGCGTGATGCCGATCGCGGGACCGACGATGCCGAACACGGCGAGGCACGCCCCTTCCAGCAGGGCGACACCTCCGGAGAGCACCCCCAGCAGCAGGAAGCCCGCCAGCACGAGTACGGCCTGCACCGTGACCACGGCCGCCAGTACCCGGTCCAGCTTCCCGGCCAACCGGGGCAGGCGGAGCACCGCTTTGCCGTTCACTGCGTTCGTCATGGTTGCTTGGCGCCGGGCCGGCCGGACTTCTTACCGCCGGTTCGTGCGGCCCGCTCTCAGGCGTAGCGGCCGGAGAACTCCGAACCGTCTCCGGCGTGGGTGAAGCGCAGGCCGACGACCGAGCCGTCCTCGACCAGCCACCGCAAGTCGTACGAGGCGCGGTAGCTGGGTGGCCAGAACGAGGCGAAGCGGCCGTGGCTGTCGACGTACCACTCCCCGCGGGTCGGGTGGCCCCGCTCGACGTAGGTGGTGACGCCGTCGGCGTCGAAGACTTGCTCGGCGCCGTCGTCGTAGACGATCCGGCCGGCTGTCAGGGCGGCGACCAGGTTCTTCGCGGCCACTCGCTCGCCATCGACGGGGCTGAGTGACTCCAGTGAACGGGGCATGGGACTCCTTTCAGGGACGGATGCCGACCGAGGTGTGCAGGGCGGCCCAGCTGGCCGCGAACTTCGCGACGCCCTCCTGCTCGAGCGTGGCGCCGACGTCATCGAGGTCGATCCCGGCCGCGGCGAGGGCCGCGATGTCCGCCGCCGCCTCTTCGCCGCGCCCGGCGACCTGGTCCCCCGCGATTTCGCCGTGGTCGGCGAACGCCGAGAGCGTCGCGGGCGGCATCGTGAACACGGTTCCGGGCGTGACCAGCCCGGTGATGTACTTGGTGTCCGGAAAGGACGGATCCTTCACCCCCGTGGAGGCCCACAGGAGCCGCTGCGGGCGGGCGCCGTCCTCGGCCAGGCTCCGCCACCGCTCGCCTTCCCACACTTCCGCCAGGGCCTGGTGAGCGAGCCGCGCGTTGGCCAAGGCGGCGCGGCCCCGCAGCTCCCGGACGCCCTTCGCGTCCAGACGCTTGTCGACCTCGGTGTCCACTCTCGACACGAACAGCGAGGACACGGAGTGGATCGACGTGAGGTCGTGGCCGTTTTCGCGGGCCTGCTCGAGCCCGTCGACGTAGGCGGCTCCGACCTCGGCGCAGCGCCGCGCCGAGAAGACCAGGGTGACGTTCACGTTCACCCCGGCGGCGAGGGCTCCGGTGACGGCTCGGACGCCGGCCCGCGTGGCCGGGATCTTGACCAGGAGGTTCGGCCGGTCGACGAGCTCCCACAGCTGGACGGCCTCCGCGATGGTCGCGGCCGTGTCGTCGGCGAGTTCGGGGCTCACCTCCAGCGACACCCGGCCGTCGACGCCGCCGGTCTTCTCCCAGACCGGACGCAGGACGTCCGCCGCGCGCTGGACGTCCCAGATCATCACCGCGCGAACGGCCTCCTCGACGTCGATGCCGTTCGCAGCAAGGCGTTCCAGCTGGACAGCGTAACGGCTGCCGCGGGCGACGGCGTTCGCGAAGATCGTCGGGTTCGTGGTGACGCCCGTGACCGAGCAGTCCCGCACCAGGCGTTCGAACTCGCCGTCTTCCAGGATGTCGCGGGAGAGTTCGTCCAGCCAGAGGGAAACGCCGGCGTCGCTGAGCGCGTGGAGCCGGTCGGACTTGTCTTCGGTCACTTCGTCTGTTCCTTTTCCAGCGCCGCGGTCTCCTCCGGCGGGTCCGGTGTCCACAGTGAACCGGGCACGGCCCGGCCGCCGGACCCGAGCTTGTTCATCTTCTTCGGCACCGGTGCACCCTGGTAGTCGAGCGGGGTGGTGGCCAGGGGCTGGTGGATTTCGATGAACGCACCGTGCGGCAGGCGTTTGATGATGCCCGTCTCGACGCCGTGTTCCAGCACCTCCCGGTCGGCCCGCTGCAGGCCCAGGCAGATCCGGTAGGTCACGTAGTAGGCGATCGGCGGCACGAGCAGCACGCCGATGCGGCCCGCCCACGTCGTCGCGTTCAGCGAGATGTGGAACTGGTCGGCGATGACGTCGTTGAAGCCCGACAGCTCGATGACCAGGAGGAACCCGAGCGCCATCATGCCCAGCGAGGTGCGGACCGGGGCGTCGCGCGGCCGCTGGAGCAGGTTGCGGTGACTGGTGTCCTTCGCGAGCTTCCGCTCGATCCACGGGTAGAGGATCAGGATGCCGAAGAGCAGCGGCATGCCGACCGCGCCGGGGAAGAACACCGCCGGGATCGTGTAGTTCCCGAGGTAGACCTCCCACGCCGGCCAGATCCGGAGCATGCCGTCGGCCCAGGCCATGTACCAGTCCGGTTGCGAACCCGCCGACACCTGCGCCGGGTTGTACGGGCCGAAGTTCCACACCGGGTTGATCTGGAAA
Organism: Amycolatopsis sp. NPDC028719; assembly: GCF_055565395.1. NCBI lineage: Bacteria > Bacillati > Actinomycetota > Actinomycetes > Pseudonocardiales > Pseudonocardiaceae > Amycolatopsis > Amycolatopsis sp. NPDC028719. Next base: position 262,632 of record NZ_JBVHUL010000002.1, on the reverse strand, counting down.
AGCCCCGCCATGAGGGCGGTCACGCCCGTGACGAGCACGGCGAGCGCGCCGCCGTGGAGGGCGAACTCGGGCACGATCCGGATGCCGACGACGTTGGTCTCCTTGCGGCGCACGCCCGGGAACTGCGTGTGCTTCTGGTACCACACGAGCGCCAGGTGCACGCCGGTGAGGGCGAGGAGGATGCCCGGCAGCACCAAGATGTGCAGGGTGTAGAGCCGCGGGATGATCTGGTCGCCGGGGAACTCCCCGCCGAACAGCGCCCAGTGGATCCAGGTGCCGATGACGGGCACCGACAGCACGATGCCCGACAGCGTCGCGCGGATACCGGTGCCGGACAGCAGGTCGTCCGGGAGCGAGTAGCCGAAGAAGCCCTCGAACATGCTGATCAGGAGCAGCAGCACGCCGACGACCCAGTTGGCCTCCCGCGGGCGCCGGAAGGCACCGGTGAAGAAGATCCGGAAGGTGTGCACGAGGGAGGCGGCGATGAAGATCAGCGCACCCCAGTGGTGCAGCTGCCGCACGAAGAGCCCGCCGCGGACGTCGAAGGAGATGTCCAGCGTCGTGCGGAAGGCCTGGGACATCTCCAGGCCCTGCATGTTCGTGAAACTGCCGTGGTAGACGACTTCCTGCATCGAGGGGTCGAAGAAGAGCGTCAGGTACACGCCGGTCGCGATGACGAGGAGGAAGCTGTACAGCGCCACCTCGCCGATCAGGAAGGACCAGTGGGTCGGAAACACCTTGTTCATCTGATGCCGCAGGCCCTTGGCCGGGTGGTACCGCCGATCAGCGTTGTCGGCGGCCTCCCCGAGGCGTCGTTCAAGCGCGCCGGTGCCCCTGGTCGGCGTGGTCGGTGAGCTCATGCTGCATTGGTGTCGCGGGCGGGGCCGGTCTTACGCCTCGAGCTCGAAAGTCCGCCGCCGGACGAGGACGGCGAGGATTCCCGCCAGCGGCAGAACGGTGTTGCCGGCCCGAGTCGGAGAAATGCTCCGAAGTGGACGCTGCCCGTCCGGTCGGCCCGGTCGCGCGGTCCATCGGGACGAGCCGGAACCGGGAACAGGCTGTGCTGACGCGGTTCTCTCCAGGGCCGTGGCGTGCTGACCTGTCACCGGTCAGGACGCGGCGATCCCTTCACCACCGACCGCGTCCGGCACCGCGGTCGTGCCGACATGAGGTCGATCGTTCCGGCCACGGCGGCCGCCTGGCCGAGCACGGCGAGCTGGCCGTGGCCCGCCTCGTAGGTGGTGATGGTTCCGCTGCCGGTGTCGGCGACGTAGGCGTGGTCGACTACGTCGGCGATCCCGCAGGTCCCTTGCTGGCCGGTGGCCACGGGGCCGAGGGCGTCGCACCCGGTCCGGCCGAGGCGCGCCGAGGCGAGCGCGTTCGGGCGCGCTTCCGTGCGCAGGACCCGGCCGTCGCGGCCGAACGGCACCGACCCGGCGCCGACGGCGCGCGGGTGATCAGGTGTCTTGCCATCCTCGTACGGGTTCCTTGCCCGTGGTGGCGGATCGGCGGACTCGGCTCTTCGACGGACGCAGGTCCGTGAGCAGGACGACCGGACCGCCGTTGGCGCCCCGGACGGCGCGCTCGAGCGCGGCCGCCGCCTCGGCCAGCGGCAGGGTTGCGCCCACCGACCGGGTCAGCCTGCCCTCGCCGAGCAGCGCGCTCAGCTTCGCAAGCTGGGCGGAGTCCGAGCACACGGAGACGTCCGCAAAGCTGACGCCCCACCCGGCCGGCCGGCCGTGATTGTCGCCGCCGGCCGGGTTCGCGCACCGCCCGGACTGCGTCGGCACTGCTGCCGGGTACCGCGCTGAGGGGCGGTGTCGACGCCGGCCCACTCGCGGACCCGGTCTGGCCGGCTCCGGTCGCGGTGGTCGACGACCTCGATCGCGCCGGCCCGCGCCACTCGATCGGCGCTCGCCGGTCCCGGCGGTAGCGATCACCCGGGCGCCGCGCAGGACGGCGAGCTGCACCGCCAGCCCGCCGGTCGCGCCGCCCGCGCCGTGGACGAGCAGCGTTTCTCGGCGACGCGAAGCCAGTCGGAAAGCACTTGCTCGGCGGTCAGGGCGGGCACGGGGAACGCCGCCGCCGCCTCCCACGGCACGCCCGGCGGCTTCGCCACGAGCAGTGCGGCGCCGACCGGCACCCGTTCGGCCCAGCAGCCCTGGTGACGCAGCGGAGCGGATGGCCGAGCACTTCGTCGCCCGGCCGGAAGCCCGTCACGTTCGAACCGACCGCGACCACGTCCCGGCCACCTCCACGCCGAGCGCCATCGGCGGGGTCAGCCCGACGTCCCACCCGCCCGAACGGACGATGTCGTCCCCGCTGCCGACGCCGGCCGCCGCGACGTCGATCACCACTTCGCCCGGCCCCGGGCCGGCCGGCTCCGGCAGGTCGAGCGGCTCGACCCCGGCCACCGATTTCCCGCACACCAGCGGCAGCACCACGATTTCCGCCCCACATCGAGCAGCGAGCCACCGAGTTCGGTGGCCGACCCGGGTCGGCCACAGCTTCTGCGTTCGATGTGCGCGCGTCTTGCGCCCGGGGCGGGATCAGGCCAGGAACGCCCGGATGCCGTCGAGCGCCATGTCCAGGGCGATTTTCATCGGGGCGACGTCCTGTTTGGTCTGCGCGAGCAGGTACCCGCCCTGCAGCGCGCCCATCAGCCCGACCGCGAGCCGCCGCGGGTCGGCGTCCGGCCTCAGTTTGCCCGCGGCTCGCATCCGTTCCAAGCCATCCGCGATGAGGTCTTCCCACGTCGCGAAATGCGCGGCCAGCTCCGTGCGTGCGCGCTCGTTGCGATCGGACAGTTCACTCGCCAGCGAACCGAGGGGACAGCCGTAGGCGCCGTTGTGCAGGGCGTTGTGCTGGACGACCGCGTCCCGCCACCGCTCGAGACCACGCATCGAGTTCAGCCGCTTGAGCTGTCCTTCGTGCCAGGAAAGCAGGTCCTGCGCCCGGCGGCCGATGACCTCTTGGACCAAAGCGTCTTTGTCCGGGAAGTGGTTGTAGAGCTGCGACTTGCTCGTGCCGCTGGCCGCGCGCACGTCGTCCAACGTGGTCGCGGTCGCGCCCTGCACGGACATCAGCTCGACCGCCGCGTCCAGGATCCGGGCTCGGGTCGCCGCGCCTCGGGCCGTCAACCGCGTGCGCTCCGGTTCTGCCACGCCGTCAGCCTACCCCACCGGACCTGCGAAGACGGACCTGGCGTGGCGCAGCACCACGGCGAACGCTCCAGCACTCGGTCCGGCCGATCGGCGTCGCGAGACCCGGCCCATCGCGCCGACGAACGCCCCCATGACCGCGGTCGCCTGCCCTGCCGTCGGCACGCACGGGGCGAGCGCCTGCCGATCGCGCGGCCGCCACCGGCACAGACCGTCGAGGCCGGCGGCCGCGAAGACTCCGTGGACCTGGCTGCGCACCACCTCCGCGACGAGCTCCCCCGACGTCCGCGAAGGACTCGCACGGTCAAGACTCGTCCACGCCCGCCATCGCGGCCACCGCGCCGACGACGCCGCCCGCAGCCCGTGTCGGCACCGCAGGTCCGCCACCGCGAACGTCACGGGTCGTCGCGTCGGGGGCTCCGGCCGTGTCCGGGTGGATCCACCATGAAACTCCCACATAGTGGACCATAGTGTCCATGCGAGACGCAGACTTCAGCCGTAACCCTGTCATAAGGCATTGCCTATCGGTGCACCACGGATCCACCGTGGTCCATCTGGTCCAGTCGTTGACCGTGCTCGAGGCATTCGGTGCGGTAACCTGACGGCCGTGGACGCACCGGAGGGCACGACGCTGACAACCCGGCTGACCGCGCGTGGCGCGGCGACCCGGTCCCGCATCGTGCGGGCGGCCGTCGACCTCATGCAGGCCAACGGGGTGGCCGCGACCACGCTCGACGACGTCCGGGCCGCCAGCAGCACGAGCAAGTCACAGCTGTACCACCACTTCCCGAACAAGACCGCCCTCGTGCGCGAGGTCGTGGCGGCGCAGGGCACGCGGCTCATCGGGCAGCAGGAGGCCCAGCTGCGGCGGCTGAACTCGATCCGCGGCCTCGAACGGTGGCGCAACGCGATCGTCCGGCGCGCCGGCCTCCCGAACGGCGTCCACGGCTGCGCGCTCGGCTCGCTCGCCGCCGAATTGGCCGACCGGGACGAAGAAGCCCGCGTGCTGCTCGCGGAGTACTTCGAGATCTGGGAAGAACTGCTGGCCGAGGGCCTGATCCGCATGCGCTCTTCCGGCGCGCTCCGGCCGGACGCCGCTCCGGAGAAGCTCGCCACCTTTCTGGTGGCCGCACTGCAGGGTGGCTACCTCCTCGCTCGGATGGCCCGCTCGGCGGAGCCGATGAAGCAGACCCTCGATCTGGCGATCGACCACGTCCGCACCTTCCGCGCCACCTAGCCGCTTCACGCGCTCGCAGTGGACGATAGCGTCCAAACCTGTCCGGGTCGAGGTGTACCGCGCCACGCCCGTCCGCTAGTGTCCGGGGTATGTCGGGTGATCAGACGGGGAGGCACGTCGAGGATGCGCGCCGGCTGGCCGTGATCGCGGCGATCGACCTGTTGCGCGACCGTCCGCTGTGCGAGATCACCCTCGCCGAGGTCGCAGCCGTGAGCGGCGTCTCCGAGCCGCGGCTCCGGCAGACCTTCGAGAACGAGGAAGCCCTCGTCGAGGCCGTGGTGCACGCGCAGGTGGCCGGCGTGCTGGCCGTCCAGAAGGCGCTGCTCGAAGGAGTGCGCTCGCTCTCGGACCTCCGGGCGTGGCGCGACAAGCTCGTCGAGGACAACCAGGTCACTGGTGGCGTCGGCGGTTGCCCGATCGGGTCCCTCATCGGCGAGCTCGCCGGGCGCCACGACCGCGGTCACCGCGCCCTCGCCGCCGGGTTCGCGGCGTGGGAAAGCCTCCTCGCCGGGGCCTTCCGGCGCATCCGGGAGCGCGGGGAACTCGGCTCCCGCGTGGACCCCGGCACGATCGCCACGGCCGTCATGGGGGCACTGCAGGGCGGGTTCCTGCTCGCCCGGACCACGCGTGACCCCGGGCAGCTGGCGACGGTGCTCGATGTGTCGCTCGAGCATTTGCGGGTCGTTCCGGCTGACAGTTCCTCGCTCTACGCGCATTCACTGTCGACGATGGACGAATGATCGAAATCAGTCAGCTCGAAGGGAGTGACTGAGCCCGCGGGGGTACCTTGGCGCGCGGCTCCAAGGAGTTCTACCGCGCCGAAGTTCCGGACGAGGGTCACGAGCGAACGTGATCCGGGCGGTGCAGCCGAACAATCCGTGGGCGGCCCGGTTCGTGCTACCCGCAGGACTGGTACGTGGACGAAACCGCGCGGGCGCGGCATCGGGCGGAGCCCTGATCGAGTACGTCGCCCGGGTCGCCCGCGACCACGGCGCGGCGCGGCGCGGCGCCGCTTTACTGGCTCACCCGGCGGGACAACGAACGCGCCCGGGTCCTCTGCGACAAGGTGGCCGTCTTCCGCGGTTCCCTCAGCCACGAACGCTTTCCGGGCTGAGCCCAGACCGGGCTGCGCGCCCCGCGAGGCAGGTCGAGCAGCCCGGTGCGTCCCGGTCTACATGAAGGTGAAGAGCCGATCCGCGTCGAACCGCGAAATCGGGCCCTGGTAGGCCTTTTCCTTGTCGGGGTAGCCGAGCGCCATCAGCACGGTCGTGGTGTGCCCGGTCTCACGGATCTTGAACGCCTTGTCGACGCTGGTCGGGTCGAACCCTTCCAGCGGCGTCGCGTCGAAGCCGAGTTCGACGGCCGCCATCATGGTCATCCCCATCACCATGTACGTCTGCTTTTCCATCCAGTGGTTGAGATCCTTGTAGGCGTAACTGCGCAGGTTCAGGAAGTCCCGGGTCATGAACTGCCACATCGCGCGCTTCGCCGGATCGGGGAAGCGGCCGTCTGCGTCCTCCTTGCCGAACACCTCGTCGAGGTGGCTGTCCGGCACCTCCGCCCGGGTGGTGAGGATGAGGGTGTGCGACGAGTTCAGGATCTTCCCGCTGTTGTCCTTGAACCGCTCCCCCAGGTTGTCCGCGAGTTGCCTCTTGGCCTCGGCCGACGCGAGGACGTAGAAGTGGCTGGGCTGGATGTTCGTCGACGTCGGCGCGGACCGCATGAACCGCAGCAGCTGCTGGAGGGATTCTTCCGGAATGGTCTTGCTGCCGTCGAACGCCCTCGTGAGGTGCTGGTTCATGAGCTTGTCGAGATCCATGGCGATCTGCCTCTTCTTCCGATTGATCGGTGGGTACGTCAGTTCTTGGCGCCGGCGACCAGTTCGCCGATCCGGTCGAAGCGCATGCCCCCGGTGGCGGCCGCGAGATCGCCCGCGACGAGCGCCTTGGCGGCTCGTTCCAGTGCGGCCATCGCGCCGGCGTACAGGAACGGGCCCAAGCTGATGCGCTTGACGCCCGCCTGCCGCAGTTCCGCGACGGTCAGCACCTTGTCCGAAGGCGACACGAGAACGTCGACCGGCGTCGGCGCGACGACCGCGACGATCGCGCCGAGTGCGTCGAGGTCAGGCGGGAACGGCGCGTACACCACGTCCGCCCCGACCTCCGCGAAGGCCGTCACGCGCCGGATGGTGTCACCGAGATCCGGCCGGCCTGGATGAAGTTGTCGGTGCGGCCGGTGACGACGATGCGCCGCTTCGCCGCGGGCACCGCGGCCCGCACGCGGTCGACAGCCTCGTCGAAGTCGCGGATGGGCCGGCCGGGATCACCCGAGGTGTCTTCGATCCCGATGCCGGCCAAGCCGTGCTCGACGGCCGCTTCGACGGTCACCGCGACGGCTTCGGACGTGTCGCCGTAGCCGTCCTCGAAGTCCCCGTTCACGGGCAGCCCGGTGAGCCGGCCGAGCAGGCGGGCGTGCTCGAGGTGCTCGCCACGGGTGGCTTCGTGCCTGCCGTCGGGCCGGCCGAGCGTGGCGGCCGGCGCCGCCGACGAGGTCGCGACGGCCTCGAAACCCGCGTCGGCCAGGAACAGAGCCGAGAGGCCGTCCCAGGCGTTCGGCAGGACGAGGCCACCTTCGCGGGTGTGCAGCGCCATGAATTCCTCATAGAGCGCGGAGCCCGGCATTTCGCACCTTTCCTGGTTCGGCCGCTCAGGCGGCGGGGATGTCGATGCCGGTCTGGTTGACGTTGTTGATGAAGTTGGTGAGCAACGCCTGCACGCTGACCGCGACGATCGCCAGGATCTGCGAGTCGGTGTACCCGGCCGTCCGCACATCGGCCAGGTCTTCGTCGCCGACCCGGCCGCGGCTGTCCACCAGCCGGTGCGCGAACCGCGCGGCCGCGGCGCGCTTGAGGTCGACCGAACTGCCGGCGCGACCCAAGGCGATGTCTTCGGCCGACATGCCGCCGAATTCGGACGACACGTACGTGTGCATGGCCAGGCAGTAGTCGCAGCCGTTCGCTTCCGACACCGCCAGCGCGATGCTGTGCCGGGTCCGCGGGTCCAGCACCCGGCTCAGCTTCCCCTGCAACGTGGTGACGGCTTCGAGCACGGTCGGGTTCGACGCGATGACCTTGACCATCTCCGGGACGAAGCCGAGCTGTGCGCCGACCCCTTCGAGGATCTGCCGCGAATCGACGGGGATGTCCTCGGGAACGGCCAATCGTGACACGGTGAATCACCCTCCGATGGTGTGTGAGTCTTGAGCGTCGGGCCGGCGCCGGCTCTTACGGCCTACTTTGGACTAGATCGTCCATGGATCGGCCGAGGACCGGTCACCTACCGGAACCGGCAACACCGCCTCGACGACTTGACGTCGACGCGTGTGGAGACCGGGCGCCGGCGGGAACATCCCCGCCGAGCTGCGTCCCACGACCACCCAGGAGTTCCGGCCCGCCCACCCCGTTCTCGAACGAGCCTGGCGTGGGCTGCCGGGCCTGCGCGTACCCGCACGGGCCGGGTGCTCGAGGCGTTGGTGCCCGCGGTCCTCGAGCAGCGGGTCGTCAGCCTGGACGCCCAGGCCGCCTGACCCCGGTTGCTCCGCACCACGACAGCCCCGCGCCGGGTCCCGCTCCCGCGGCGACGCGGGCCGTGCCTCCCCCGGCTGTGGGCGAAGATCTCGATCTGGGACTGGCGGCGAGCCGGAGTCGACCTGCGGTGCTCGGAACCGTCGTGCTCGACGCCCGGCACGCGGGCGAGCTCGAACGTGCCGCCGCCGACCCCGCCCGGGTCTACCGGCTGATGCCCGCGATGCCGGGTGCCGGGGTGCGGACCGCGACGGGGGTCGGGCACCGCGCTCGCCGACGCGCTCCCGCTCGGCGGCTTCGACCTCGGCCGGATGGCCGGCCCGGCGCCGGCCGGCCGGCCCCTGGCCGATGAGGAGGTCGAAGCGTTCTACCGGCTGTGGCGGCCGCGCCGGCACCGGTTGGTCCGCGTTCTCGAGCTCACGCCCCGCGCGCTGCCGCCACCGGGCGCCGCGCGCGGCCGTTCCGCTGACGAGCGCGTCAGCGCCGCGGCCCTGCTTCCGGATCGCGGGCGGCGACCACGGTGAACACGGTGGCGACGAGGGCGAGCCCGCCGTACCCGACGGCGATCTGCGGGAGGGAGAACGTCGTGGAAAGCCGGCCGGCCACGAGGGCGGGAATCGTCGCGCCGCAGTAGGAGAAGAGGTAGACGACCGTGAAGATCGGGGCCCGGTCGGCCACGCCGCTGCCCGCCAGCAGGCCGCGGGTGGCGGCGCTGATCGCGATGCCTTGGCTCGCCCCCGCGACGACGGTCGCCGCGAAGAACAGCACCAGCGCACCGGTCGCGATCGCCGCGATGATGCCGATCATGCCGGCCAGGAACCCGAGCATGCCGGCCCGCTGCGCCACGGCGGGCGCGAACCGGCCGCTGATCGGCGCACCGAGTGCACTCGGTCCCATGTAGGCGGCGAACACCAGCCCGAGGGCGAGCGGGCCGCGCGTGTGGAGCTGGTCTTCGACGAGCGCCGGCACGAACGCCTGGTAGAACGCCCCGGTCGCCCAGGTGGCCAGCAACACCGCCGCCGCGGCGGGGACCAGGTGCTTGACCCCAGCGGGAACGCGGACCCGGGGACGCAGCGATCGCCACAGGCCCGGCGCCGGGGTCACGGTTTCCGGGCTGACGAAGACGAGCGCGGCCGACAGCAGGAGCAGGCCGATCACCACGAGGTAGATCAGCTCGCGCGGCCAAGGACCGAACTGCACGAGCGCACCGGAACCGATGGCGCCGACCGCGAGGCCGAGCATGACCGTCTGGCTCGACGCGACCGAAGCCAGCCAGGCCGGTCTGGCCGGTGCGGCGTCGACGATGTAGGACGTGAGGCTGCTGCTGGCCAGGCCGGCACCGAAGCCCATCAGGAGCCGCCCCGCGATCAGGACGCCGAGGTGGTGCACGTTCAGCAGGAGCACGCAGCCCAGCAGGAGCAGGCCGAGGCTAGCGATCGAGGTGGGCCGCCGCCCCAGGTGGCCGGAAACCCGGCCCAGCACCAGCAACGTGCCGAGGGTGGCGACGGAGTAGGCGACGACGGTGATCGAGATGTCGGCGCTGGTGAAGCCTTCCTCGGCCCGGTAGACGTTGAACAGCGGGATCGTGGAGCCCACCGCGGCGAACGCCGTCACGAGCGACACCACCCCGGCCGCGAACGCCGGGGAAAGCCGTTCGCCGCGCCGGCCGACGTCGAGTCCCGGTGCCACGTCTCGCATCAGGTCACGCCTCTCTCGACCGGGTCGGGCCGCGCGGCTCGTTCCGGGATCGCCATCTTCAGTTGGACTATACAGTCCGCTAATGCCAGCGGTGATTCGTGCAGTTTTCACGGCGTCAGTGATCGCCCGCGCCGACGACGGCCCGGCCTCGATCTTGGTCTGGACTTCGACATCCGCCATCGTCGCGAGCCTGGCTCGCTCCAGCAGGCCGTCGTCCGCGCGCTGGGCGAACACCGGATCGCCTCGGCCTTCTGGCGCGAGAAGCCGACCTCGCGCAGGGCCGGTTCGTCGGCCGAGATGACTCGCTCGGCGGTGGTGGAACCGCCGAGGTCCTCGACGAGCCGCTGGTAGATCGCGACGGCGCTCGCCCCGCTGAGCTGCCGCGAAGTGATGGCGAAAGCGAACCACTCGATCGGGCCGCACACCTCGCCGGGCCGGCGCGTCTCGCACGCTTGCCGGCGCGAGTCATGCTCACGTCGCCAGCGTCGCAGACCCGAACCCGTCACACAAGTGGACCTTACAGTCCTCTTTGCGGCATGATGCCCGGCAAGACGACCAACCACACTGGAGTGACCTCATGTCGGCACGTACGGTACTGATCACGGGCGGCACCAGCGGGATCGGGAAGGCCGCCGCCGAAGCCCTGCACCGCCGCGGATACCGCGTCGCGGTCACCGGGCAACGTCCGGAAAGCGTCGCCCGCGCGAGAGAAGAACTGCCAGAGGACGTTCTGGTCCTGCGGGCCGACGCGCGCTCGCTCGCGGACACGGACGAGGTCGTGGCCGAAGTCAGCGCCCGGTTCGGAAGCCTGACCACGCTGTTCCTGAACGCGGGCGTCAGCCTTCCGATGACCCTGGACAACTGCGACGAAGCCGCGTACGACGAGGTGTTCGCCGTCAACACCAAGGGTCAGTTCTTCACGCTCGCCAAGGCGTTGCCGCTGCTGTCCGACGGCGCTTCGGTCATCGTCACCGTCGGCATCGGTGCCACCCGCAGCCTCACCGGCAACAGCGTCGCGGCCGGCTCGCACGGCGCGATGCTGGCCATGCTCCCGACCCTCGCCCTCGAGCTCGCCCCGCGCCGCATCCGGATCAATGCCGTGAGCCCGGGTTTCACCGACACCCCGATGACCCGCACCGCACTCGGCACGCAGACCGACGACGTCGCGGCGACGATGAGGGCGATGGCGGAGAAGAACCCGTTCGGCCGCCTCGGCCGGCCCGAAGACATCGCCGGCACCGTCGCGTTCCTGGCTTCGGACGAGGCCGCGTACGTGACCGGCCAGGAGATCGTCGTGTCCGGCGGCGCGGGGCTGGCCATCTGACCGGAGTACCGCCGCGCGCGTCGTCCTACCTCTCGGCGGGCGACGGCCGGGCGCCGCGTTCGGGGACGACCGGCCGCCGCGACCGGGGCAGCCCCTCGACCACCAGCCGGTAGGAGTCGAGCACGAGCTCGTTCAGCAGGTCCTCGTCGACGGTGCCTCCGCCGGTCAGCGTGATCCAGTGCTTCTTGTCCATGTGATAGCCGGGGGTGATGTCGGAGTGCTGCCCGCGCAGCGTCGCGGCGTGGTCCGGGTCGGCCTTCAGGATCACGACCGGGTGTCCCGGGAGGTCGGTCATGAGCAGGAAGACCTTGCCGCGCACCTTGTAGAGGTCCCAGTCGGGTGCGGATCGACGCTCGAGGTCGGCGCACGGAAGACCCGCGGCGCAGTCACCGGCGATCTGCTGCAGCTCCAGTGCTTCCATGGTGTTCGGCTCCTTCGGGACTGGAATTCAATGGACTAAGTAGTCCATATTAGCTATACCCAAACCATTGTGCAGGGAAGTGGACCGAATGAAGGCGATCGTGGTGACGGACGAGGCCGCAGACAGGACGGGGATGACACTGGCGGAGCGCCCCGATCCGGACGTGGCGAAGCTCGCCGACCTCTCCGGGGCCAACTACGGCGATGTGGTCGTCGAGCTCGGCCTGACGGACTGGACGCGCGACGGAACCCTGGCGGAGTACGCGGTCGTCGAGGCGCGCAACCTGGCGCCACTGCCCGGCGACGTCGACTTCACCACTGGCGCGGGGGTCGTCATGTCCGGCCTCACCGCGTGGCAAGGTCTGTTCGTGCACGGCCGGCTGGAGGCGGGACAACGGGTTCTCGTGCACGGCGCGGCCGGCGCCGTCGGCTCGATGGCGACGCAGCTCGCGCGCGAGGCAGGCGCCTACGTCGTCGGCACCGGGCGCGCGGCCGACACCCGGACCGCGCGGAACTTCGGGGCGAACGAGTTCGTCGACCTGGAGAACGACCAGCTCGAGGACGTCGGCCGCGTGGACCTGGTGTTCGACGTGTTCGGCGGCGACCTCGGGGCGCGCTCGGCGCGCCTGGTCCGGGCCGGCGGAACGCTGGTCACGATCGCCGGCCCGCCCGGCGTCCGGCCCGCCGACGGCCGCGCGATCGATTTCGTGGTCGAGGCCGACCGGACCCGGCTGGGGGAAATCGTGCAGCGGGTGCGCGACGGGCGGGCGCGGCCCCACATCGGGACCATCGCGTCCCTCGATGACGCCGTCGCCGCCTTCAACCCGGCCGGACGCCGGAAGGGGAAGACGGTCATCCGCGTGCGCTCGTAGCGGGAGCGCGGATCCGCTCAGGACATGAAGTCGTGGGCCACGAGGTGGGCGCGGATGTTGCGCCGGGCGTCGAACATCGCCTTGTAGATGGCGTTGCGGTTGGTGTCCAGTTTGGCCGCGAGGGCGTCCATCGGGATGTTGTCGATGGCCAAGGCGACGAAGACGGTCCGCTGGCGTTCGGTCAGCGCGCTTTCGATGGCGTGACCGAGGGCGGCCCGCAGCTCGTTGGCCTCCACCTGGCGCAGCGGTTCGTCGCCGGCGGCGGCCGGGGTGCGGTCGGTCTCGCCGCCGTCGAGGAACACGCGGTGGTCGCGCCAGAAATGCCGGCCGACCTTCGTCGACACCTCGAGGATGACGAACTTGAACGCCCAGGTCTTGAACTGCGCGTCACCGCGGAACTCACCGATTTTGCGGGTGATCCGCATGAGCGCGTCGGCCGCGGCCTGGTGGGCCAGGTCCTCGAGTTCCGGACCGGTCAGCCGCAGGGTCGGCGACCTGCGGACGGACTCTCGCCGCGCGATCTTGAAGAGCATCTCGTACAGCCGGCGGCAGGCGGCTTCGAAGGCCGGGCTGCCCGGGCTGAGTTCCCGGACCCAGGTGGCGGACTCGGGGTCGAAGCTGCGTCCGTCGACCAGGACCCGTTCGCCGACTTCCGAGGTGGTCATGCGAACCGGGGGCCGGTGGTGCGTCTCGACCGGACGTGGAAGACACCTGACGTCATGCCGCCTCCTCTCCTCTGGCTATTACCTTCCTAACAAAACAGGACCAAAAAGTCCAGTTTATGGCGGCCATCTCACCGCCGCGACGAGGGCGGCCGCGACGGACATGGCGGCGGCGCGGACCACGCACGCCCCCCGGTAGCCCGGCAGGAACACCCCGACCCGCGGGTACGCCTCACCGGTGAGCCCGACCAGCGGAGGGAAGACCCGCCACCCACAGCAAGCCGGCGGTGCGCGCCACGGCGTTGTTGACCGCGGACGCGACGCCGACGTGGCCATCCGGCAGGGACGACAGGGCGACGGACGTCAAGGGCGCCGCCATCATCGCGGTACCGAGGCCGAACACGCACTCGAGCGGGATCGCGACGCTCCAGTAACCGGTCTCCGGCCCGACCCGCAAGGCCGGCAGTGCCGCCGTGCCTCACAGCACGGACCGATGGCCGGCTGCGGGCCGGGCCCGATCCGGGCCGCGAGCCTGCCGCTGAGCCTCGACAGCGCGAGGCTGAGGGCCGTGATCGGGACCACGGTGCTGCCCCCCTCGGCGGGGCGTACCCGGCGACCGTCTCGAGCGCGATCGTGAAGATCATGGAGGACACGGCGAACGCGCCGTAGATGACGAACGTGAGCACGTTGATGGTGGCGAACGGCCTGGACCGAACCGGGGTCGCGGGCAGCATCGGCGACGTCGTCCGCCTTTCGTGCCAAGCGAACCCGGCCCCCGCGCCGACGGCGACGGCCGCGCTCCCCCAGCCCACGGCCGCGTGGGATCGGCCGGCAGCAGGCTGATCACCAGCACGACGACAGCCACCCGCCGGCGAACGGCGCCAGCACTCCCGCGATCCCGGCGAACCCGGACCAGGTGCCGATCGCCACCGGACGGTCGCCGGGCGCGATCGTCGACTGCGGGATGGCCATGCTCGCCGGCGCCATAGCCCGCCGCCGACGCCTTGCAGGATCCGGGCCCCGACAAGGGCTCTCACGTCGGGCACGGCCGCGCACAGCGCCGAGGCGAGGGTGAAACCGTGACGCCGGCGAGAAAGACCCGCCGGCGTCCGTACCGGTCCCCCAGCCCGCCGGCGAGCAGGATGAGCGAGGCGAGGCTGAGGGTGTACCCGGTCACCGTCCACTGCAGTGACGCGAAGCGCGCGCCCAGATCCCGGCCGATGTCGGGCAGAGCGAAGGTCACGACGCTCGCGTCGATGCCAGCGATGCTGGCGCCGAGGAGCGTCGCGACCAGAATCCGCCGGCCTCGCCGGGACCGCACCGGAAAGCTCACCGGTCGTGGCAGGACGACTTCCGAAGCGGCCACCGTGAGCACCCTCCACGTGCCGGCGGTTTCCGCTGCCGGTTACGGTCGGGGCACCACCCGGTCGAGGTCGGCGACTTCGGCCGCTGTCAGCCGGATGTCGGCCGCGGCCACGTTCTCTTCCAGGTGCCGGACGCTCAGCGTGCCGGGGGTGGGAAGCAGCGCCGGCGAGCGGTTCAAGAGCCAGGCCAGCGCGATCTGCGCCGGCGAGACACCGCGCCGCCGGGCCGTTTCGGCCACCGGGCCGTCCTCGCCGGCCAGGGCCCCGGTCGCCAGCGGGAGCCACGGGATGAACCCGATGTGCACCGATTCCGCGTAGTCCACGAGCGGGTCGGCCGCGCGGTTGACGAGGTTGTACTCGGCCTGGACCGTCGCGATGTCGGCGTGTTCACGAGCTTCCCGCAGTTCGGCCGGCGTCACTTCCGCCAGGCCGATCCGCCCGATCTTCCCCTCGCGCTGCAGCTCGGTGAGGAGGCCGAGCTGGTCGGCGATCGGCGCGTGCGGGCTGAACCCGTGCAGCTGGAACAGGGGGATGCGGTCGAGCTTCAGGTACCACAGCCGCGTCTCGATCTGCTTGCGGAGGAACGAAGGCCGCGGCAACGGCTCCCACTCCCCCTGGGGCGTCCGGAGCAGCCCGCCTTTGACCATGAGCAGCAGGTCATCCGGAAACGGGCTCAGCGACTGGGCGATGAGCTCCTCGTAGTCGAAGGGCCCGGACGACTCGGCGACGTCGATGAGGTTGACTCCGAGATCGACTGCCTCCCGGAGAACACGCTTCGCTTCGGCGGCGTCTTCGGGATGGCTCCAGACGCCGGACTCGCTCATCTGGGCGGTCCCGAGCCCGAGCCGGGTGATCTCGTGTCCGCCGATCGCGTAAGTACCGCATCGGTCGGGAAGGGTTCCGGGCATGGTCGTTTCTCTTTCGCGCGTGGTCTGTCCGTATCGGCGGGGATCAGATGTCGGTGAGCTCGCCCGGCGGCTCCGCGTCCGGCGGCGCCAGGCGCGCTGGTACGTCGAGGTCGTACCGGCGCAGGCGGAACACATCGAGCCTCGTGTCGTAGTACTTGCCGGTCTGCCCGACCCACTCCATGCCCATCCGGCGCGCGGCGGCCGCGGCGCGCCGGTTCGCGGGACGCGAGACGGCGAAGATCTCGTCCACGCCGGCGTCGAACGCGTAGTGGGCGACCGCGTTGCCGGCCTCTCCGGCGTAACCGTTGCCCCACCGGCCTCGGGCGATCTGGACGCCGATCTCGAGGTCGATGTCGCCGGGCGGCAGCGGCAGCAGCGAGACCGCGCCCACCACCCGCCCGCCGGCGCGTTCGGCGACCTTCCACCGGCCGATCGGCGGCTCGGCGGCCGAAACCCAGCCGTCGAGAAGCTGCCGCATGGCGGCCAGGTCCGGAACCCGCGCCATCGCCGGCGCCAGCCACCGGGCCACTTCCCCGTCACCGAAGATGCCCAGAGCCGCGTCGGCGTCCGAGGACGTCCACGGGGTGAGGTGCAGGCGAGCGGCCCGGATCAGCGGTCCGTCGATTTCGACCGCGTGCGATGCCCCGGTCAACTCCGCACTCCTCGGTGATCGCGTGGCGCGCGCTCGGGCACCGTCGCCCGCCCGGGGAACCGGCCGTCGACCAGGTCCTTGTATTCGGGGTGGTCGGCGATGTAGTCCGCGACGAAGGTGCAGTAGTTGGTGAGCTTTTGCTCACGGGCGCGCAGATCGTCCAGCGCGTGCTTCACCAGCCGCGTCGCGATGCCCCGGCCCCGGTACCCGGGCTCGACGATCGTGTGGCTCAACGTCACCCGCTGCGCACCGCGCGGAACGTGGTACACGATCATGCCGACGACCTGTCCGTCGGCCACGGCTTCGTACGATCCGGTGTCGCCGTTGCGTCGGACGTCCATCTCGGCGGTCATGTCAC
Source organism: Amycolatopsis sp. NPDC028719 (assembly GCF_055565395.1). NCBI lineage: Bacteria > Bacillati > Actinomycetota > Actinomycetes > Pseudonocardiales > Pseudonocardiaceae > Amycolatopsis > Amycolatopsis sp. NPDC028719. The sequence continues at coordinate 246,393 of NZ_JBVHUL010000002.1, read as the reverse complement.
TTCTCCTGAGGTCTTCTTCCGGCGTTTCGGCCGAACGGCACGGTGAGGTGCCAGGTGGACTCTTCGAGCGGCGCACTCGGCACTTCGAACGTCGTGGCCCACTCGCTCCCGGCCGCGTCGCCCTCGGAAAAAGTCAACGTCAGGGTGCAGGCTGCACTCCGGGGCGTACCGCGGCCGGCGAGGTGGATCACGTCCGGGATCATGCTCAGCAGGATCGCGTTGACGTGGAGTTCGTGGTGGCCGTCCTTCGTGCTCCCACCCTGCCGGTGGGTCGTGGCGAGCATGATCTCGGTTTCGCCCAGCACCTGTGCGCTGATCGAGAGTTCCCACGGCAGCAGGGGGTCACCGCCGTCGGTGGTCACGACGGCCGAGGACAGCTTCAAGGCCCCGTCGGCCGCCGACCTCGCCGCGGAACCCAGCTGTTCAGTCACCGTGGTGGCCCTTCTCGCGATCGCTCGGCGCGCTTCGTTCTCCGGCGCTCATCATGCCTCAAAGAGAACCATATAGTCCAGTCTCGGTACCAAAACCTGGTTACCGCGGTTAGACCACGACGAGTATCGGACCAGAAGGTCCATCAGCCTCGGACGAAGAGCCCGGTCACGACTGCGGCCGCACCGCCGAGCGGAGGGCCGGGAAGCTGACCCGGCCCCGGTAGACGCGGCCGTCGATGACCAGCGCCGGGGTGCCACGAACCCCCAGCTCGGCACCGGAGGTGTAGTCGGCCACCACGGCGGGCCGGAACCGCTGCACGGCGGCGCCGGTGACGTCGCCCGCCCCGATCCGCGCCGCGTAGGCCCGCAGGTGGACGTCCTTCAGCTCACTCTGGTGGGTGAGCAGCAAGTCGTGCATCTCCCAGAACAGCTCTCCCGACGCCTCGGCGGCGAGCGCCGCGGTGAGCGCGTACGGGTGGATCGTGAAGATCGGGAAGTGGCGGAACACCAGCCGGATCGTGCCGTCCGAGCCGTCGACCAGCTTGCGCAGCTCGGGTGCCGCCGCGGCGCAGTACGGGCACTCGAAGTCCCCGTACTCCACCACGGTCACCGAAGCCGCGGGATTGCCGTACACGTGGCGGTCCAGATCGACCTCACTCGGTGTCGTCACAGGCTATCCCTCCGCACGACAGGTCCAATCGGGACAGTGCTCGCCCGACGTTACCCCGTTGCCCGTGAGGCATACTCGGCCTGTGAAACCCGACTCGAGCCGGTTCACCGAAGGACTCCTCCCCCACCTGCCGGCCATGACCCGCCGCGTGAGCACCCCGCTGCCGTACGTGACAGCCGGGTTGCGCCGGTTCCTGCTCACCGAAGCCGGCAGCGCGGTCCTGCTCCTCGCCGCCACGGCGGCCGCCCTCGTGTGGGCGAACGCGGCGGGGGCGAACTACGACGCGTTCTGGGGAACCCCAGCGGGCGTGGAAGCCGGCGGCGCGCACTTCACCCTGGACCTTCGCGGCTGGGTGAACGACGTGGCCATGGTCGTGTTCTTCGCCGTGGTGGGCTTGGAGATCAGCCGCGAGGTGTCCGTCGGCGAGCTCCACGACCTGCGCTCGATCATCGTCCCGGCCTGCGGCGCGCTCGGCGGGCTGGCCCTGCCCGCGATCATCTACTTCGCCTTCACCGGCCCCGGCCCGGCCGCCGCCGGCTGGGGCATCCCGATGTCGAGCGACACCGCGTTCCTGATCGGCGTCCTGGCGCTGTTCGGTCCCCGCTGCCCCGACCAGCTGCGGCTCTTCCTGCTCACGCTGGCGATCGGCGACGACATCGGGGCGATCGCGGTGATGGCTGTGTTCTACACGCATCACGTGTCCGTCGTGGCGCTCGCCGTGGCGACGGTGCTGGTCCTGGCGCTGCTCGCCCTGCGGGCGCTGGGCGTGTGGCGGCTGACGCCGTATCTGGTCGTCGGCGCCGGGCTGTGGGTGGCGGTCGACGCGTCCGGCGTGCACCCGACCCTGGCCGGGGTGCTTATCGGTCTGCTCGTGCCGGCCGGCGAGGTCGACGGCCACGCCCGCGAACGCCTCCGCCTCTACGGGCGGGCCGTGATCGAGCGCGCGGACTCGACGCGGGTGCGGCTCGCCACCACCGCGATGAAAGCCACCCTTTCGGCGAACGAGCGCCTGCAGGCGATCCTGCACCCGATCAGCGCCTTCGCGATCATCCCCGCGTTCGGCTTGGCCAACGCCGGCGTGCACCTCGACGGCGACGCGTTGCGGGCGGCGACGTCCTCGACGGTCACCCTCGGTGTCGCGGTCGGCCTGGTCGCCGGCAACACGATCGGTATCTCCCTGGGGGCGGGAATCGCGCTCCGCACCGGCATCGCGACGCTGCCCGGCCGCGTCCGCTACAGCCACCTCATCGGCGGCGCGATGCTGGCCGGTATCGGCTTCACGATCGCGCTGTTCATCTCCGATCTCGCGTTCGCCGATCCCGGGCTTCAGCAGCAGGCCAAGGTCGGCGTCCTCGCCGGATCCCTCTGTTCGGCGGTGCTGGGGTCCGTCGTGCTGCGCTTCCTCGGCGAACGGCTCCCCCTGTGCTCCTTCGACGAGCAGTTCGCGCTCCCGGCGCTGCCCGAAGGTCCGTGGCTGGACCCGAGCTTGGCCTAGCGGCATCGTGAGCAGCCATTATCGTTGACCCGTGAGCGACCGAACGGCCGAGCGCCGAACCCGGACGACGAGCCTCGACCTGCACCTGGGGCGGCTCGACGGGAACGTGCGGGCCAGCCTCACGGACGCCGTCCGCGAGGCGATCCGCGCCGGCCGGCTCGCGCCCGGGACGCGGCTGCCCTCGAGCCGCGCCCTGGCCGCCGACCTGCAGGTGGCCCGCAACACCGTCGTCCGGGTCTACTCCGAGCTCATCAACGAGGGCTGGCTCACCGGGCTGCAGGGTTCCGGCACCGAGGTTTCGGAACGGGTGGCCGAGTTCGCCGGCGAACGGCCGCGGCCGGCCGACACGCGCTCGCGGCCGGGTCACGACCTGCGGCCCGGGCACCCGGACCTCTCGTCGTTCCCCCGCGACGAGTGGATCCGCGCGGTGAAGAAGACGGTCGGCACCACGCCGTTCGAGGCGTTCGGCTACGCGGATCCCCGCGGCCGGGGCGAGCTCCGCGATTCTCTCGCCCGGTACCTCACGCGGGCCCGCGGGCTGCGCGCGCACGCCGGCAACGTCGTCGTGTGCAGTGGCGCCGCGGAGGGGCTGCGGCTCGTCGCGGCCGCGCTCGCGGCGGCCGGGGTGACGCGGGTGGCGGTCGAGGAGTTCGGCCTGCCGACCCAGCACCGCACGCTGGCCGACGCCGGGCTCGAAACCGTGCCCCTCGCCCTCGATGCCGACGGCGTCGACCCGTCGGTGCTGGACGGGTCACCGGCGATCGGTGCCGTGCTCCTCACCCCTTCACACCAGTTCCCCCTGGGGGTCAGGCTGCGTTACGACCGGCGCGCGGCGATCGTCGAATGGGCCCGCCGGCGCGGCGCGCTGGTCATCGAAGACGACTACGACGGCGAGTTCCGCTACGACCGGTCCCCCGTCGGCGCCCTGCAGGGCCTCGGCCGCGATCACGTGCTGTACCTGGGCACCGCGAGCAAGTCGCTCGCGCCGGGCCTGCGCCTCGGCTGGCTCGTGGTGCCGGACCACCTCGTCGACGCCATCGTCGCCCAGAAGGGGGAAACGGAAGAAACCGTCGGGTTCGTGAACCAGCTGGCGATGACCGAGTTCGTGGAGTCGGGCGCCTACGACCGGCACATCCGGGCGATGCGCGCACAGTACCGCCGCCGACGCCGGCACCTGGTCGAGACGCTCGCCGAGCACGCGCCGGACGTGCGGGTGGCGGGGACGGCCGCCGGCTTGCACGTACTGCTCGAACAACCCGGGCGCGCCGGCACCGAACTCGTGCGGCGGATCGCCGCCGAACGGCTGACGGTCGAGCCGTTGGGCTTCTTCCGGCATCCCGACACCGCCTCGGACCGCGACGGCGTGGTGATCGGGTTCGCCGCGCCGTCGCCGAGCGGGTGGTCGGCGGTGCTCGACGCACTGGTCCGCGCGCTCGCGTGAGCCGACTGGTCCCCGCTCGCGCGTCCCAAGTGGCCCCAGGTGCCGAGCCGAACCGGAACTAGCCTCGCGGACAGGCCGGCGAACGCCCGCGGCCATCCCGTTGCCCGCTCACCACAAGGACTCAGCATGAAAGCCATCATCGTCAAGGACCCCGCCGCCGGAGTCGAAGGGTTGACCCTGACCGAGCGGCCGGCCCCGCACGCCGCGGAGAACGACGTCATCGTGCGGGTGCACGCGGCCGGCTTCACCCCTGGCGAGCTGGAGTGGCCGGGCACCTGGACCGACCGGGCGGGCCGTGACCGGACACCCAGCGTGCCCGGTCACGAGCTGTCGGGTGTCGTCACCGAGCTCGGCTACGGCACGACCGGGCTCACGGTCGGGCAACGCGTGTTCGGGCTCGCCGACTGGACCCGTGACGGCTCGCTCGCCGAATTCACCGCCGTCGAAGCCCGCAACCTCGCGCCATTGCCGTCCGACGTCGACCACGCCGTCGGCGCCGCGTTGCCGATCTCCGGACTGACGGCGTGGCAAGGGTTGTTCGACCACGGCCGCCTCCAGGCCGGCCAGACGGTGCTGATCCACGGCGCGGCCGGCGGAGTCGGCTCGATCGCGGTGCAGCTGGCGAAGCGGGCGGGCGCGACCGTGATCGGCACGGGCCGTGCCCGCAACCGCGACGTCGCCGTCGATCTGGGCGCCGACGCGTTCGTCGACCTGGAGCACGACAAGCTGGAAGACGTCGGCGAAGTCGACGTGGTGTTCGACGTGTTCGGCGAGGAGATCGGCGTGCGATCCGCCGGCCTGGTGCGTGCGGGCGGCACGCTGGTCACCATCGCCGCCCCACCGGAGTTCGAGCCGCGTTACGGGCGGTCGGTCTTCTTCGTCGTGGAACCGGACCGCGCCCGGCTCGCCCAGCTGGCCACGCTCGTGCGCGAAGGCAGCCTGCGCGTGCTGGTCGGAACGCGCCATTCACTGGAGGAGGCACCGAAAGCCTTCGGTGCCGGACGGCAAGGTGGCGGGAAGCCGATCGTCGTGGTCGACGAGTCCTAGGCGTCGCAGCCGCGGAAGCAAATCGTCCGACCGGGTCGCGCGGTCGCGACACCGCCCTCCGAGTCGCCATGACACGTCTCGCGTGCGGGTAGACCCGGGATTTACAAGCCCGGGTCGCCGAATGCGGACCGGGCCGGATGGTGCTGCGGCCACCTCGTCACCACTTCGTGCTCGTCGCGACCGCCGACCAGCTACGCCGCCCTCGAGCCCTGGCTACACTGCGGCAATCGGCGATTGCCGCAGGTCGTGAGCCGCAGCGGTCAGCGTCGGGCAGCGGGTGGGTACCCCTCGACAACGCGGTTGATCCCCGGCTGTACGCCTGGCACTCGTGCAGCCGTCTCCCTCGACGGGAGCCCCCGTTACCGGCACCGCAAGCGAACGAGCGCTCCGCTCTCGTCGGCAAGCCGGCAGGCAGGTTCGATCAGTGCGAACAGGCCGGCGGAGTGACCGCATCGGCGCGTTCGCGGGGCTGCACCTTGACCATGACCGTCACCGTCCCCGCGTGCGCGAAGGTGAAGGTCACCGGAATCGTCGGGCTGAGCACTTCCTGCTTGAGGTCGTGAAGCCGGACGAAGTAGGCACTGTGCCGTGCCTGCGGCGCCGAGGTCGGCTGCGGGACAAGGCCGCCGGCCGTCACGGGTAACCGGTCGACCTGCTCGACTGTTCCGTCGCAGTTGCCGTCCCACTGGATCGACGCCGACTGCGCTACGGGGCTCGTCACGGCCGTCAAAGCGTCTTCGCCGCCGTGGTTCACCAGCGTCAGCCGCACATCGGCGTCCTGGCCCGCTTGGTGATGCTGGGCGCGCGGTGGAACCACGAACACGTTCAGGACCGACATCGGACCGAGTTCGACGTTGCTTCCCAGGGTCTCCAACGGCTTGTTCACCAGTGGCGCGGGGGCAGGAGCCCGAAGTGTGCCGCCCTGGCCCGCCGCCGGGCGGTCACTGGGTGAGCAGGCGCTCGTCGCCAAGGCGGCAGCGACCAGCACGCTCACCACGATCTTCCTTTTCATGCGGTCTCCCCTATCGCCGACAGTCCGGATCGACCGCCGAATACCCGTACCGGACAGAGGCAGACGAGCCGGCAGCTTACGATTCCGTCAGGTACGTGTCGCCGTCGTCGGCCGGGGTATTTCGTCGCCATGCCGAACCTCGGAACCCTCGCGCCGGCCGGTGCCGTGCTCGTGCTCGTCGGCGGCCGCAGCGGAACCACCTCGAATCCGACCCCGACCCGACCCCGACCCCGGCCGCCCCGGCGAACGCGCCGACCGCGACACCGGCCGGCTCTCTTCCCGATCTGGTGGACCAGCTCGGCCCGAGCGTCGTCACCGTCACCGTCGCGACCGGGCTGGGCAGCGGCGTCGTGCTCAAGCCCGATGTCGTCGTCACCGACCGGCACGTCGTGACCGACCGGAAGCAGGTCGCGATCACCTACGCCGACGGCACGCGGTCCGCGGGCACCGTACCGGCCACCGACCAGATCACCGACCTCGCGATCATCCCTCCCTCGGCCGGCTCACCCCGGCGATCCGGCAACGCCTCGGCGTCCGGACCGACCAGGGGGCGTTGGTGCTCGGCGTCGATCCTCGTGGCCCGGCCGACGCCGCCGGAATCCGCCCCGGCGATGTCCTCGTCAAGTTCGCCGACCAGGCGGTACGGACCGCCGACGACATGCTGACGGCCCTGCGCGCCCACGACCCCGGTACCCAGGTCGGCCTCGAGTTCGTCCGCGGAACCAACCACCAGCAGGTCACCGTCGGGATCGGCAGCCGGACCGGCTGACCTGCAACCGTTTGTCCACCGCCGAAGGAGATGTGACGTGCAAGCGCTGACCGTGGTGCCGAAGAAGCAGGGGACGCTCGAGGTCGGCTCGGTGCCCGACCCGCAGCCGGGACGGGGCGAGCTGCTGGTGCAGGGTGTCGCACTGGGTGTGTGCGGCACGGACAAGGAGATCGTCCGCGGTGACTACGGCTGGGCGCCGCCCGGGCGCGACCGGCTCGTGCTCGGGCACGAGTCGCTCGGCCGAGTGGTCACCCCGGCCGCGGGCTTCGCCGAGAGTGACCTCGTCGTGGGGGTCGTGCGGCGACCCGATCCGGTGCCCTGCGGGGCGTGCGCGGCCGGAGAGTTCGACATGTGCCGCAACGGCCGCTACACCGAGCGCGGGATCAAGGAGATCGACGGCTACGGCAGTGAACTGTGGACGGTGGAACGGGACTACGCCGTCCGTCTGGATCCCCGGCTGGCCGACGTCGGCATGCTGATGGAGCCCACGACGGTGGTCGCGAAGGCGTGGGAGCAGATCCAGCGCGTCGGCGAGCGGGCCTGGTTCGAGCCACGGCGGGTACTGGTGACCGGCGCGGGCCCGATCGGGTTGCTCGCCGCCCTGCTGGGCGTCCAGCGCGGACTGGACGTCCACGTCCTGGACCGCCTGGCCGACGGCCCGAAACCCGCCCTGGTCGAGGAGCTGGGCGCGACCTACCACCACGACCCGGTCGAGAAGGTGCTGCCGGCGCTCGCCCCCGACGTCGTGGTCGAGGCCACCGGTGTCGGCAGCCTGGTGTTCGACGCGATGGCCGGCACCGGGTCCTACGGCATCGTCTGCCTCACCGGTGTGTCCCCGGCCGGCCGGACTCTCACTGTCGACGCCGGGACCATCAACCGCGACCTCGTCCTCGAGAACGACGTGGTCGTCGGCTCGGTCAACGCCAACCTCCGCCACTACCACGCCGCCGCCGAAGCCCTCGCGAAAGCCGACCTCGGCTGGCTGACCGGCCTGATCACCCGCCGCGTACCTCTGCACCGCGCCGCCGAGGCCTTCGAGGCGGGCGACGACGACGTCAAGGTCGTCATCTCCCTTTCCGACTGACTCACGAGGACGTCCATGGCTTCCCTGATCGAGGACTACGCCCTCCTGGGCGACCTGCACACGGCCGCGCTGCTGTCCCGCGACGGCGCGATCGACTGGCTGTGCCTGCCCCGCTTCGACTCCCCCGCCTGCTTCGCCGCGCTGCTGGGCGACGAGCACGCCGGTACTTGGCGCCTGTCCCCGGCGGGCGGCGGACCGGCGTCCCGCCGCGCCTACCGCGGCGACTCGCTGATCATGGCGACCGAATGGGACACCCCCGAAGGCACCGTTCGTGTCCTGGACTTCATGCCGCCGCGCGGCGAGGCCGCCGACGTCGTCCGCATCGTCGAGGGCGTGTCCGGCCGGGTGCCGATGCGCATGCTGCTGCGGCTGCGCTTCGACTACGGCGGTGTCGTCCCCTGGGTCCGCCACCACGACGACGGCCGGTTTTCCGCGGTCGCCGGCCCCGACGCGATCTGGCTGCGCACGTCCGTCCCCCTACACGGCGAGAACCTGGCCACGCACGCCGAATTCACCGTGGCCGCCGGCGACCGGATCCCGTTCGTGCTGACCCACCGCGCCTCCCACCTGCCGCGGCCGAAGCACGTCGACGCCGAAACCGCGCTCCGGCAGACCGAGGAGTTCTGGGCGGACTGGATCGGGAAGTGCCGCTACGACGGGCAGTGGCCGGACGCGGTCCGCCGCGCCGTCATCACCCTCAAAGCACTGACCTACGCCCCGACCGGCGGCATTCTCGCCGCCGCAACCACTTCGCTGCCCGAACAGCTCGGCGGGGAACGCAACTGGGACTACCGCTACTGCTGGCTGCGCGACGCCACCTTCACCCTCCAGGCCCTGATCGGCACCGGCTATCACGACGAAGCCCGCGCCTGGCGCGAATGGCTCGTCCGCGCCGTCGCCGGCGACCCCGCCGACCTGCAGATCATGTACGGGCTCGACGGCACCCGTCGGCTGCCCGAAGCCACTCTCGGCTGGCTCTCCGGCTACGAAAACTCCACACCCGTCCGAGTCGGCAACGCTGCCGCCGACCAGTTCCAGCTCGACGTCTGGGGCGAAGTCCTCGACGGGCTGCACCTCGTCCGCGAAGCCGGCGTCCCCACCTCGCACACGGCGTGGGACCTTCAGCGCGCCCTGCTCGACTTCCTCGAAGGCCATTGGGACCAGCCCGACAACAGCCTCTGGGAAGTGCGCGGCCCGCGCCGCCACTTCGTCCACTCGAAAGTCATGGCCTGGGCCGGCCTCGACCGCGCCGTCCGGACCGTCGAACACCACGGCCTCGAAGGTCCGGTCGACCGGTGGCGGGCGCTGCGCGAACACATCCACGACGACGTGTGCCGCCACGGCTACGACCCGGACCGCAACACCTTCACCCAGTTCTACGGCTCCCGCGGCCTCGACGCCGCGCTGCTGCTCATCCCTCGCGTCGGGTTCCTGCCCGGCAGCGATGCCCGCGTCCGCGGCACCGTCGACGCCGTCCGCACCGAACTGGCCGACGGCGGCTTCGTCCGCCGCTACGACCCCGAAGCCGACGGCGGCATCGACGGCCTCGCCGGCGGCGAAGGCAGCTTCCTCGTCTGCAGCTTCTGGCTCGCCGACGCCCTCCACGGCACCGGGCGCACCCACGAGGCACGCGAGCTGTTCGAACAGCTCCTCGGCCTGCGCAACGACGTCGGCCTGCTCGCCGAGGAATACGACATCAAGCGTCATCGACAGGTCGGCAACACCCCGCAGGCCTTCAGCATGGTCGGGCTCGTCAACACCGCACGGCACCTCTCCGGCGCCCGCACCACCACCGACGCCACGGGAGACGAACAGCGCTCGTGATTTCGCCAGACGCCGAATCAGACCCGCCGTCTGAAGAAACACCCCAGAACCGCGAAAAGCAACGAGGACCGGACCATGGACACCAAAGCACCCATTCCGGGGTCGGCCGGACCACTTGTGGCGCGAACCGAGACCGCCGCCAACGGCTCGAGAAAGATCTACCTCGGCGGCGCTGTCGACCTGCCGGCGCGAACGTCTGCTCGCGGAGTTCAGCGCCGGCCTCGCCGCCCCGGCCGGAGGAGCTTCGTCCGGCGCCACGGGTCGTCGCCGAGTTCGTCCGTAGCGTCGTCACGTCGCGCGGGGAGCGCCCAGGGCCGGTATCGAAGTCGGCCAGAGCCGTTCGCCAACCGCGACCCGGCTCCCGAGGCCCCGACGGTCCCCGCAGTCCAAGCCGGACATCGACGCCGACTTCCATACGGACCTAGTACGTGGGCCGGATCCGCGCGACGAGCCGGTGGAACTGCTCAACCGCCCGCTTCGCCTCCGACGTCAGCCACGAACTGCGCTCCCCGCTGACCACGATGATCAACGTCGCCGACGTGCTCGACCGGCGCCGCGACGCCATGCCCGCTCCCGCTCAGCAGGCCCTGCGCCGGTCGCGCTCGGAACTGCACCGCTTCCGGCACACGGTCGTCGACCTGCTGGAGATCTCCGTCGCCGGGCACGAGCACCCCGGGGACGACGAGACCGAACTGGTCGACTTCGGTGAACTGGCCCGCAACGTCGTGGCCGGCCGGCCCGGCCGCGCAGTCCCGGTCGAAGCCGCACCGGACACGCCCCTCGTTCGGGCCGATCGTCGCCGCCTCGACGGGGCAGTCGCCAACCTGCTCGACAACGCCGACCGCTACGGCGGCGGGGCTGTGGCCATCACCCTCGGCCGCCGCGACGGCCGCGCCCGGCTCGAAGTCGACGACGCGGGCCCCGGCGTGCCACCGGAACGGCGGGAACGGATCTTCGAGCGGTTCTCCCGCGGACTGCACACCGGACGCCGGGGCCTGGACGACGGCAGCGGCCTGGGCCTGGCCGTCGTCGCCGACCACGTCCACCGCCACGGCGGGACCGTCCGGGTCGACGAGCGCCCCGGCGGCGGCGCTCGTTTCGTCGGAGAACTTCCGGAGGCCCCGTGAAATACCTGGTTTGCGCACTCTTGGCACCACTGTGCTTGGCCGGCTGCGGAGTGTCGGTCGAAGACGAGCCGAGCCCGATCACCACTCCGGTCCCGACAGCCACCCCGACGGTGCAGCCTGCCTGCGTGAACGCCTTGCTCATCCTGCACCGTGCTGCGGGAGACGCACGCTCGAGACTGGGCATCCGGCCCTCGGCTGCGTTGTCCCGTCTGCTGCGGGTCACCGGGTTGAGCGATGCGTTGCCGGTCGCCTCACGGTAGCCGTCCAAGAAAGACCTCCGGCGACAGCTTTGTCGGCGGCCCGGGCACAGGTTCCTCCCATCCGGCCACAATGCCCTCGGACGTGACCGCGTCCTGGTGGTCATACTGTGGGCGCCATCATTCTTGTTCCTGCCCGACATCGAGACCTGGCAGCTGATCATCAGCACCGCGACCACGATCGCGACTTCCCCGCCCGTAGCGTTGCTGCAGAAAACACGGAAACGCTCCGGCGACGCCACCCAGCACAAGCTCAACGCCATCGCCTTGGGCCTGAGTGACCTGATGGCTCGTCTCGCCGACGACACCCGGAGCTGCACCGCGACTGCGCCCAGCTGCGCAAGGCAGTGGGGCTCGAAGATCGCGAAAGCGCGTCCTGAGCCACCGCCCGCGGTCAGCGAGGCAGGCGGGGGCGGGCGGACTGACCGGGTGCGCCGTTGAGGCGATGCCGCTCGTAGGTGTAGAACGCTTGGCCGACCGCGCCGAGCATCATCCCGAACGAGCCGATGATGAACAACCAGATGGCGACAACCTCGGTCGCGTGCCAGATGAACAACACGCTGCCGACGAAGAAGATGACGTTGCCGATCACCCCGATGGCGAGGTGCACGGCCGGAAACTCGCGAATGAAGGTCTTGGCGTTCACCCGGCGGGGTTACCCGCCGGCGCGCGGACCACACTGTTCAATTGCATTATCAAAGTGTTCCGTATTACAACGGACGGTTCGCGCGTGTCCGCAGGGGTATCCGCGCGACGACCGGGATCGGGAAGGAGCCCAGGATGTGTCGTCTGTTCGGTTTGTCCGCCGCGCCCCAGCGGGTGCACGCCACTTTCTGGCTGCTCGAGGCCCCGGACAGCCTCGCCGCGCAGAGCCGCCGCGAGCCGGACGGAACCGGGCTCGGCGTCTTCGACGGCGACGGCAAACCCCTGGTCTCGAAGCAGCCGCTGGCCGCCTACCAGGACGAAAAGTTCGCGTACGCGGCCAAACAGCGTGAATCCACGACATTCCTGGCGCACATCCGCTACGCCTCCACCGGCGGCCTCGACACCGCCAACACCCACCCCTTCGTCCAGCACGACCGCCTCTTCGCCCACAACGGCGTCATCGGCGACCTCCCGGCACTGGAACAGCGGCTCGGCGACTACCGGCACCTCGTCGAGGGGGACACCGACTCCGAACGCTTCTTCGCCCTCGTCACCCAGGAAATCGACGCCCACGACGGCGACATCAGCGCCGGGATCACCGCCGCCGCCCGGTGGGCCGCCGACCACCTGCCGATCTACGCGATCAACCTCATCCTCACCACCCCCACCGAGCTCTGGGCGCTGCGCTACCCCGACACGCACGACCTCTACGTCCTGCAACGCGCACCCGGCGGCCCGCACGGTAGTCGCCACCTCGAACACGCCAGCGCCGCCGGTCGCATCCGTGCCCGCTCCGGCCCGCTGGCCCACCACCGCGCCGTCGTCGTCGCCAGCGAACGCATGGACGAGGACCCCGGCTGGCAGAACCTGCAGTCCGGCCAGCTGCTGCACGTCGCCGCCGACCAGGTCGTCACCCGCTGCACCATCCTGGAGCACCCGCCGAGGCACCCGCTGACCCTCGACGACCTCGGCGCGCACGCCGCCGCCACGCAGCAAGACCGGTAAGGAGCACGCGAATGCCGCTCAGCCACCCCTCGCGCCCCCAGGACCAACAACGCGCCGACGTCGCGGTCGACCCCGTCTTCACCCGCGAACCCGTCGCCATTCCCCGCGACCGCGGCCGACGCCGCTGAGCGCGAGCCGAGGGGAAAATCAAGGCTCAAGGGGGACTCGCCAGTGCGCGAACGATGTGGTGGCCGGCGCCGCACGGCGTCCGGCTTGGCTCGGACAATGTAGAGCTCACCTTCTTCAAACCAGGATGCCCGGTCCGGGTGTCGCCGGCTGGGTGTTACCTGATCGGTTTTCTCGGCGATGGCCACAAAGGGAAAGGTCCGGCGAATCCGGGCCTGCCGCACTTCGCTGGTTGCGCCTGGGAACAATCCGGAATCGATTCCCGGACTCCGACGCCGCCGCGCAGGCTGCAGCGGCCTCGATCAGTTCGGTTCGGTCACCGGCCATTCCCATCCTTCGCCCGGCCGGTACCGCCGCGTGCGGGACTTCCGGCCGGGTCGAGCGTCGCGAATGACTCATTCGCGGCGTCTGGGGTCCCGAATGAGTCATTCGCGGCAGTCCGGCGGGGCGGTCAGGCGACCGGCGCGATCGTCTCCCCCGCCACCGGTGGGCACGTCAGCAACCGGTGCGGTGACGGCTCGCCCGTCCCCGGCGCGATCAGCGACGCCAGCAGCCGCACCGCTGCCCGGCCCAGCGCTCTGCGCGGCACCTCGAACCCGCTGACCACCGGCCCCTCCACCCCCGCCGGGGGCCGCCCCAGGACCGCCAGCGAGACGTCGCCCGGTATCGAAACCCCCGCCGCGCGCAGCCCCTGCCAGGTCGCCTGGAACACCGCGCCCGTGTCGGTCTCCTCCACCACCAGCGCCGTCACGCCGTCGTCGAGCCACCGGGTGATCGCCGCCGCGTCGAGGTCCGGGCCGGGCGTGCGGGTGACCGCGACCGACAGTCCCGCGTCGGCCGCTGCCGCGCGCACTCCGCGCTCCCGGTCGCCCGACGACGGTGCGTCGTCCGGCTCGCGCAAGTACCGCACGCGCCGGTGGCCCGCCCCCGCGAGGCGGGTGATCACCTCCGCCGACGCCGACACGTAGTCCGCGCCCACGTGCGGGATGCGGCCGTCCAGTTCCGTGCGGCGTCCGATGTGGACGATCGGGAAATCCGCGGCCAGCAGGTCGGCGATCGCGTCCACCGCGACGTGCCGGCCGAGGAACAGGCAGCCGTCGGCGAGCCGGGTACGGCGGATCCGGTCCGGTGCCGCGCTGGACGCCGTGAACACGATCAGGTCCTTGCCGAGCGCTGCCGCCTCCGCCTCGACGCCGGCGAGGATCGGGTAGTACACGTCGGCGATGTCCGGGAAAGCCGGGGTGAACGTGTACACCCCGAGCAGGTTGTTGCCCGTGGCCGCCAGCCGTGAAGACACCGGGTCGGGCACGTACCCCAGCCGCTCGGCCGCCTCCAGCACCCGCAGCCGCGTGCGTTCCGACAGCCGGACCCCGGTGCGGTTGCCGCCCAGCACCACCGACACCGTCGCCTGCGAAACCCCGGCCACGCGGGCGATGTCGGCCTGCCGGACCCTGCCCATCGCCACCTCGCTCGGAGTCAGCCGATCCGGTTCAGCGTGCAAGCCGCCCCGGGCCCGGTCAATCGTTTTGCCCGAAACTCCAGCAAACCTGTCCCGACCGTACTAATACGTATTACTCTCTTGACCACGTCGATGGACGCGTGGCACCGTCGCCGCATCGGAGACCTCGAAGGAGCGGTCATGACCCTCACCCGACGCGGCCTGCTGGCCGGCGCCGCCGCGCTCGGCGCGGGCGCGATGATCCCGGCCGTCGCCACCGCCGCGCCCGCCGGCTTCCCCGACTACCGGTACCAGCGGCTCGCCCTCGTCAAGAGCAAGCTGCGCTACAACCCGACCGGCGAGCTGATCTTCCCCTGCGTCCGCGGCACGAAGGGCCGCATCCCGGACGCGCTCGGCGCGTACTACCTCTATTACGCGCCGCACGACGCGCCGGGCGGGATCTGCCTGGCCTACGCGAACTCCCTCGACGAAGAGTTCACCGAGTACGCGGGCAATCCGATCATCAAGAACTCCTGGCCCGGCGAGTACTCCGTCAGCCACGTCTCCTCGCCGCACGCCCTGTGGAACGACGACGTCAACCGGATCTACCTCTACTTCCACGGCGAAAACACCGTCACCCGCCTCGCCAGCTCCGCCGACGGCATCCACTTCACCTACGAGAAGGAGGTCCTGTCCACGCGCCTCCAGCCCGCCGGCACGACCGAGACGTCCTACGCGCGCGTGTTCCGCCAGGATCTGCCGGCGAAGAACGCCCGCTACGTCATGGTGTTCATGCTCAACAACACGACGAACCACCGCGACATCGGCTGGGGCTGGTCCCCCGACGCGCTGAACTGGACGTTCTCGCAGACCCCGCTCGTGCGCCACACCGACGTCGGCGCGAACGACATCGGCGGCCCGCACCTGCTGTACCGCAACAACAGCACCTACGTCGTCTACAACACCGACATCGCGCACGGCGGGAGGCTGATGATCACCGAGGTCGGCAACGACTTTTCGAAGCGCACTCACCTCGGCGTCTTCCACACGCCGCTCGCCGGCGCGCCGGACAACGGCCGGTCGGCGGCGCCGAGCTTCGGCACCTACCAAGGCCGCGAATACATGATCTACGAGGCCGGGGAACGGCTCGCCGGGAACATCGCCATCGCCCGCGCGGTCTGACCCGGGTGGCAGGATGCGGCCATGCGCTCCCTGCCCCTCGACGGCGTCACGGTCGTGTCCTGCGAACAGGCGGTCGCCGCGCCGCTGGCCACCCGGCACCTGGCCGACCTCGGCGCCCGGGTGCTCAAGATCGAGCGGCCGGGCAGCGGCGACTTCGCCCGCGCGTACGACGAGACCGTGCACGGCCAGTCCAGCCACTTCGTGTGGCTGAACCGGTCCAAGGAGAGCGTCACCCTCGACCTCAAGAGCGACACGGCGGCGCCGGTCATGGCCGCGTTGCTGGACCGGGCCGACGTATTCGTGCAGAACTTCGCGCCCGGCGTCGCGGAGCGGCTCGGACTGGGCGCGGCTTCCCTGCGCGCCACGCGGCCGCGGCTGATCACGTGCTCGGTGTCGGGCTACGGCTCGAGCGGGCCGTACCGCGACGCGAAGGCGTACGACCTGCTCATCCAGTCCGAAGCCGGCCTGGTCTCGGTGACGGGGTCCGAGACCGAGCCGGCCAAGAGCGGCATCCCGGCGGCGGACATCGGCGCCGGGATGTACGCGTTCTCCGGCATCCTCTCCGCGCTCTACGACCGCGAGCGCACCGGGCAGGGCACCGAGCTGGCGGTCAGCCTCTTCGACTCGCTCGTCGAGTGGATGGGGTTCCCGCTCTACTACGCCGGCTACGGCGGCACGCCCCCGCCGCGCACCGGCACGAGCCACCCGGCGATCGCGCCCTACGGCACCTTCGCCGCCGGCGACGAGACCGAGCTGGTGCTGGCGGTGCAGAACGACCGGGAGTGGGCGGCGTTCTGCGAGCACGCCGCCGAGCGGCCGGAGTGGGTCACCGACGAGCGGTTCGCCACCGGCAGCGCCCGCGTCACCCATCGCGCAGCCCTAGAGCGTGAGGTCGAGGCGATCTTCGCGAAGCTGACGGGCGCCGAACTGGAGGAACGGTTGCGTCAGGGCCGGATCGCGCACGCGCGCCGCCGGGAGCTGCCCGACGTCCTGGCCCACCCGCAGCTGACGGAGCGCGATCGCTTCGCGGACGTCTCGACGCCCGGTGGGCCGATCCGGGCCACGCTGCCGCCGATCACGGTGCCCGGCCGGGAGCCGCGGATGGATCCGGTACCGGCGCTGGGCGAGCACACCGACGCGGTGCTGACGGAGTTCGGCTTCGACGCGGAAGCGTTGCGGCGTCAGGGCGTCGTGTAACCCAGGATCCGCCGGGCGCGGTCCAGCACCGGCTTGTCCACCATCCGGCCGTCCACGGTGGATGCCGACTCTCCCGCCGTGAGCACGCTTCGGGCCCATTCCCGCTCGGCGGCCGTCGGCGCGAAGCCCGCGCGGACCGGCGCGATCTGGCGCGGGTGGACGCACAGCTTGCCGCCGAAGCCCATGCGGCGCGCGTAGCGGACGTCGGACTCGAGCGCTTCGTCGTCGCGCAGGTCCGTGGTGACGCCGTCCACCGGCGGTGCCAACCCGGCGGCCGCCGACGCGAACACCAGCCGCGAGCGCGCGTAGGCGAACGGCTCGCGGTCCTCGGGCGCGACGCCGAGCTCGGCGGCCAGGTCGACGCTGCCGAACGCCAGGCGCTTCACCGACGGGACGGCGGCCAGCTCCCCGGCGCGTTCGACACCCCGCGCGGTCTCGACGAGGGCCACGACCTCGCGGAACCTGGCGAGCACTTCGGGCGTCTCGGCCTTCGGCACGACCACCGGGACGCCGCGGGAAGTCGCCAGGGCGGCGTCGGCGTCGAACCAGGGCGTGCCCGGGGCGTTGATCCGGACGACGGCTTCGTTGTCCTGCAGCCAGGTTTCGACGTGGGCGCGCGCGGAGACCTTGTCTGCCGGGGCGACGGCGTCTTCGAGGTCCAGGATCACGACGTCGGCGCCGCTGGCCACGGCCTTGCCGAAGCGGTCGGGACGGTCGCCGGGCACGAACAGAACGTGGTCGCGGGCACGGCCTCAGCGTAATGCTCTGATGAAGGTGTTCCTGACGGGCGGCTCCGGGTACGTCGGCCGGCCGACGGTCCAGGCGCTCAGGCGGCACGGTCACGAGGTGAGTGTCCTGGCGCGCAGCGACGCTTCGGCGCGGGTGCTCACCGGCCTGGGCGCGACCCCGGTCTCCGGCGAGCTGACCGACACAGAGGTCCTGCGCGAGGCCGCCGCGGCGGCCGACGGGGTGATCCACCTCGGCCGGCACTACGGCGACGACACGGCGAGGTCGGCCTCACGGCGGCGGAGGCGTTGCAGGAGGGCCCCGGCGACCGCGGGCCGTACGTGCACACGGGCGGGGTCTGGGTGTACGGCGACACGGCGGGGGTCGTCGACGAGGACGCGCCGCAGAACCCACCGGCGATCACGGCGTGGCGCCGGACGAACGAGGAACACGTGCTGTCCCACGGCGAGCACCTGGTGCTCGTCATGCCGGGCCTGGTCTACGGCCTCGGCGGCGGGCTCATCGAAACGTTCTTCCGCGCACCGGTGCCCCTCATCGGCGACCGCGCCAACCACTGGGCACTTGTCCGCGCTTCCGACATCGCCGAGCTGTACGCACTCGCCCTGCGGGCGCCGGCGAAGTCCGTGTACGCCGGAGTGAGCGGCCAGAACGTGCCGCTCGCGACATCGTCTCGGTGCTCGCGGCCGGGGGTCCGATCACTCGTCTCACCCTCGCCGGGGCCGTGGCGCGGATGGGCCCGATCGCGGAGGCGTTCGCGCTGGACCAGCAGCTGACGCCGGCCCGGGCGCGGCGCGAGCTGGGCCGGACGCCCGGCACCTGGACGCACTGAGGGAGCTGCGCGGGTAAGGGCTCGGGCCGGCGCGAACGGCGTGATCACCCGATGCGGCGGCGGTCCCCTCAGGACGAACGTGGGGTTCCTCGGAGGACTAGGTGAGGAATGACATGCGAGGCGACTGGATCTACGACTGGGTACGGGTGGAGTTGGACTACCGTGCGGGACCGCCACCGGTCCACCGGAGGCGCGAGGTACGCCCGGCGCCGCGCCATTGGGCGGCACTGTGGGCGGGGTTGTTCGCGGGACACCGGGCCGAGGTGCGGCACGAAAGTTCCGCGGCAGGCTGCTGAAAGCCAGCTCGCCGGGATCCGGCCAAAGCGCAACAACCCCAGGGCCGGTCGGCGCTGCTCCCCCACGTCTTGAATGAGTCGTTCAGGTCTTCGGACGACCTGAATGACTCATTCAAGACCATCCGGCACCGCAACCCCGGCGACCGACCGCGCTCAGAGGTCGAGCAGTCCGCTCCGAGCGCGCTCGAGGTGCTCCCGCATCTCGGCCTCCGCGCTCGCCGGATCGCCCGAAGCGATCGCCGTCAGCAGCCGCCGGTGTTCCGCCGCCAGCTCGGCCGGGTCCGGGTACGACCCGCGCAGCCGGGCCAGGCACAGCTGCATCTCCTCCTGCAGCGGCGGGTAGATCCGGCTCAGCCGGACACTGCCCGCCGCGTCGACGAGGGCCAGGTGGAACGCCGTGTGCGCCTCCACCCGCTCGCTCCAGCCCGCCCCCGGCGGCAGCGCTTCCAGCGCCGACAACGCTGCCCACACGCCGTCCAGGGAACGTCCGGCGACCAGCCGCACCGCCGTCAGCTCCAACGGCAGCCGCACCGTGAACAGGTCCCGGACATCGGCGGACGTCAAGACCGGCACCCGCAACGACCGGCCGTCGGACCGCTCCACCAGGTGCCGCGCGACCAGTTCCTGCAGCGCCGACCGCACCGTCGGGCGCGCCACCCCGAACGTCGTCGCCAAGCCCTGCTCCGTCAGCGGCGACCCCGGCGCGAGCGAGCCGCTGAGGATTTGGCGGCGCACCTCCGCCACCAGCGCGTCGCGGGTGTTCGTCGTCTGCAGCACCATCAGGACGCGTGCACCCGCTCCACCGTCTCGACCAGGCCGTCCAGACCGGGCAGCACCGCGTCGGCGATCGAGGGGTCGCTCGGATCGGCGTGCCGGTTGATCCAGACCCGCCGGATGTCGAGCGCCTGCGCCGGCACCATGTCGTGGAAGTGGCTCTGCGCGATGTGGACCCAGTTCTCGCGCGAAGCACCGAAGGACGAAGCGAACCGCGTGAAGTGCGCGTGCCCGGGCTTGTACGAACCGACGTCCTCGGCGGTGACGGTCGCATCGATCGGCACGACGAGCCGCCGCTGGGTCTCGCCGATCAGGTCGCGGTCGCAGTTCGTCAGCAACGCGATCCGCCAGCCCGCTTCGCGCAACGCGGTGAGCGCCGGCCGGACATCGGGGAACACCGGCCAGTACGGCAGCCCGGTCCCGAGCACGGACGCGTCGTCGGGCACCAGTTCGACGCCCGCTTCGGCCGCGGTCCGCCGCAGCGACTCCGCGAGCACCTCCCGGTACCGCCGCACCGGCTGCTCGGCCTGCACCTGCGGTTCGATCCGGTTGTAGACCTCCAGCAGCTCCGCACCCCGGCCCGGGAACAGCAGCTCGATCCCGGTGGCGATGCCGTGGCGCCAGTCCACCAGGGTGCCGAAACAGTCGAACGTCGCCCAGCGAGTCATACCGTCAGTCTGATATACGGTTATACCGAAAGCAAGATCTCCGGGAACGCGAAGACGAGCGGCGACCGCCGCGCCGCGACCCGCGCCAGGCACACCTCGTTCGGCGGCAGGTCGCTGCGAGCTGCGGGGCGACGGGGCCGTCACGCCGTGGCCCGTGCGACCGGGAAGCGTTGTCGGGTCCTCCGCCGGACTCTCAGCCGGCGAACCGGCCCACCGCCACGAACACCGCCGGCACCAGCAGCACGACGTTCATCGGCAGCGCCCTGGTCTCCTTGCGCCGTGCGTGCACGATGATCGCACCGATCTGGACCACTGCCAGTCCGGTGGCGGCCGGCGGGGTGAGCACCGGCGCGATGTCGAGGGCCTGCGGCAGGATCAGCCCGATCGCGGCCAGGATCCCGATCCCGCCGATGCCCTTCACGCCGCCGCGGAGAAGTCCGCTGTCCACCCCGTGTTGGGGTTCTCCAGCAGTTTCTCCCGCGGCGTGGCGAGCTTCATCCCCGGTCGAAGACGGACAACGCTGCCTGGAAGCCCGCAGCGATCCACCGGGCGATCTTCACCGTCACTCCTGGTCCGGAAGAGGTGGCCGAACACCACCTCGGTTTCCGGAGGTTACTTCTCAACTCGGCTGGACCGTGACCGACTCTCCCGGCCGCAGGGTGATCGTGCGGCGCCAGCCGCCGGCGCGCACCTCGGTCCGGGTCCCGCCGACGCTCCGGACCACCGCCCGCGTCACCTTCCCGTCGCGCCAGGACAGGTCGACCTCGAACCCGCCGCGCGCGCCGATGCCGGTCACCCGGCCGGACCGGGCCCACGCCGAGGGCAGTGCGGGCAGCAGTTCCAGGACTCCCGGCCGCGAGTAGAGGAGCATCTCCACCATCGCCGCCGGCGCGCCGAGGTTCGCGTCGATCTGGAAGATCGTGTAGCCGCCCTGGCTGTACATGTCGAAGAAGTTCGGCGCGGTGCCGTTCCCATTGGCCACCGACGGCCGCAGGACCGTGAGCAGCAGCTGGTACGCCTTGTCGGCGTCCTTCAGCCGGGCCCAGCACGCCGAGCGCCACGCACACGCCCAGCCGAAGCTGTCCGTCCCGCGGGCGATCAGCAGCTCACGCACGCCGGCCAGCAGTTCGGGCGGCGAGGTGTCCGCGGCGATCCGGTCGCCGGGGAAGAAGCCGATCAGCGGGGACAGATGCCGGTGCGTGGTCTCGCCGAGGTTGTCCGGCGACATCCACTCCTCGAGCCAGCCGGTCGTGGGGCTCACCTTCGGCAGGTACAGCTTCTTCTGCAGCCCGGCGATCCGGTCGCCGTACGCGCGATCCCGGCCCAGGACGGCGACGGCTTCGCGGTAGTGCTCGAACAGATCCCAGACGATCTCCTGCGAATAGGTGTTCCCGCGCGTGTCCTGCGGACCGTGCTCGGGCGACCAGTCGTGGTCGTCGACGAGCACCTCGCGGCCGTCGACCGTCATCGGGACCAGCCGCGCCTCCCAGAACTCGGCCGCTCCCTCGAGCAGCGGGTAGATCCGCGCGAGGTACGCCTTGTCCTGGGTGAACGCGTAGTGGTCCCACAGCGAGTTGCACAGCCACGCGTTGCCGGCGGGGTGCCACCACCAGCCGGAGCCGCCGTAGATGTTGGTCGAGAACGCGACCGCCCAGCCGCCGATCTTGCCGCTGGTGTTCCGGAACCGGTTGCGCGGGTCGTTGAACAGCCGTTTCGTGCTGTCCGTCCACACGGGAAGCTGCGCGAGGCAGTAGTCGGCCAGGGCAGTGAAGCTCCCGGGCAGGGCCGCGCGGTCGGCCAGCCAGTAGTTCATCTGGACGTTGATGTCGGTGTGGTAGTCGCTCATCCAGTCCGGCGTGTTGTTGTTCTGCCACAACCCCTGCAGGCCCATCGGCAGGCCGTCGCGCGAGCCGGTGATCGTCAGGTACCGCCCGAACTGCAGGTAGCTCGCCTCCAGCTCGGGGTCGGGCGTGGCCGGGTCGTCGTGGCGGGCCAGCAGCCGCGACCACGAGTCCAGGGCCCGCTTCGCCGGCGGCGACTGTCCCAGGTCGACGGTCATCCGGTCGTAGAGCCGCCGGTAGTCGGCAACGTGCGTGCCCAGCAGCGCCCCTCCCCCGGCACGCAGGGCCTTCGACGCCTTCTGCTGCGCCAGCGCCAGGGGGTCGAGCGAAGCGTCGAGGTACTTCCGGGCCGCGTCGGGTACGTAGTTCGTCCCGCCGCTGAGGACGATGACGACTTCGCGGCTCCCGCTGAAGGTCAC
This sequence comes from Amycolatopsis sp. NPDC028719, assembly GCF_055565395.1. Classification (NCBI taxonomy): domain Bacteria; kingdom Bacillati; phylum Actinomycetota; class Actinomycetes; order Pseudonocardiales; family Pseudonocardiaceae; genus Amycolatopsis; species Amycolatopsis sp. NPDC028719. Next base: position 224,069 of record NZ_JBVHUL010000002.1, on the reverse strand, counting down.
ACCCCCGGCGACGGTGCACGCGTACTTCAAGCCGTTGTCGAAGGTGCCGGTGAACGCCGCCGCGTCCGGCATCGTTTCGCCGCGCGTCGGTTCCAGCGAGACCGACCCGGTGACGGGCCCGCCGCTGAGCCGGATCACCACGACGTCGTCGGGGTGGCTCGCGAAGTACTCGCGCCGGTACCGCACCCCCTGGTGCCGGTAGGTGATCACGACCACGCCGTTGCTGAGGTCGAGCGTGCGGCGGTAGTCCGTCACGCCGGTGTGCGCGGGCACCGAGATCCGCACCTTCGCCAGCAGGCCGAGGGTGCCGAACTTCTCGCGCTCGTACGGGAACTGGCCGTCGTCCTCGAGGACCTGGTTGGCGCCGCCGGTCCACAGTGAGGCGTCGGCCAGGTACAGGAAGTCGGCGGCGGGGTCACCGCCGACGAGAGCACCGATCCGACCATTGCCGATCGGCAGGCCCTGCTCGATGATCTTGTCCTCGGCCGCGGGAGCCGGGTACCACAGTGTCGTCGCCCGGCCGTCGGGAACGAGCTCCGCGTCCACTGGACGAACGACGTCTGCGTTTGCCGTGAAAGGAGGAACGCCACCGAGGGCGACTCCGGCGCCGACCGCGCCACCGAGCTTGAGGAAGGTACGACGAGAGGGAGGGTTCGACATGTCGGATCCGTTCGGCGTTGACGGCGGGGACCGGCGTGCAGCCCGTCAAACATATGACCTATCCGGATCCGAGGTCAAGATTCTTCGGAATTATTCCGAATACATCCGCGTGGTCAGCGCTTTCGGTAGCGCAGCAGACCCGCGTCGGCCTGCCCGGCCAGGTACTGCCCGAAGGTGATCGTGCCGTCGAGGTGCCCGGGCGCCAGGTGACCGCCGCTCGCGTAGGCCCGGAACGTCGCACCCGGCACGCTCACCGGCACGATCCGCCGCCGCCGTCCGCTCGCCTCGGCGACCGCCTGCGCCAGCTCGGCCGCGGCGAGGATCTCGGGACCGCCGAAGTCGGGCACCCGCCCGGCCGGATCGCCCAGCGCCAGGTCCGCGAGCCGCCCGGCGACGTCCCGGACGTCCACCGGCTGGAACGAAAGCCGCGGAACGGGCAGCACCGGCAGCCGGGACGCGCCGGCGAACAGCGTCCGGACCAGGGCGTGGAACTGCGTGGCCCGCTGGATCGTGTACGGCAGCCCGGAGGAGGCGAGGAACTCCTCCGTTTCGAGCTTCGCCCGGTAGTAGCCGAGCGGGACGCGGTCGACGCCGACGATCGAGACGTAGACCAGGTGCGGGACACCCGCCCAGCGCGCCGCTTCGACCAGCGTGCGCGCGAAGTCCGTCTCCCCGCCGAAGAAGTCGGTGGCGCAGTGGACGACGACGTCCACCCCGGCCACCGCGCTGTCGACGCCGCGCCCGGTCCGCAGGTCACCCGGGACGACGTCCGGGCCCGCCCGGCGGCTGAGCACACGGACCTCCTCCCCCGCCGCGCGCAGCCGTTCGACGACCACGCTGCCGAGCTGTCCGGTGCCACCGGTGACCAGGATTCGCACGAGCCCGCCTCCCGCTCTGAAGCCGTCAAGGCCACCTTACGGGCGACAGACACCCGCACGGTGGCCTTGACGGCTTTCTTCGATCAGCCGCGGTTGATCGTGAACGTGGACGTCGTGTTGCGGATGTCCTGGTCGTTGTCGCTCAGCGTCAGCCCCGTGAAGGTCGCCGATCCGACGGCCGGGCCCTGACCCGGTTCCGGCAGCTCGTTGGCCCAGATGCCGATCCCCGACTTGGCGTCGAAGGCGTCACCGCTGCGGTGCGCGCCGGTGATCGACACGTTCGTCAGCACGGTGTCCTCGACCGGGTGCTCGGGACCGCCGTTGTACTTGGTCTGGAACATGATCCCGCTGTAGGTCGGGCTCTGGATGTCCACATCGGACACGCGGATGCCGCGGAACTCCTTGGACGCGGAGAACAGCCAGATCGCCGGGAACGTCTGCTGGCCCCAGAAGTGACCACCGTCCCGGACGAGCGAGGCGTTCTGGACCGTCGTCGGCTGCGGCCCGAACCCGAGGAACGGGTAGCCGAAGTCGAGCGAGCTGATCGTGATCGCCGAGTACGTCAGCGTGTCCGCGATGTAGAGGTTCCGGAAGGTGTTGTTGTACCCGCCGTAGACCGCCAGCCCGGCCGCGCGCCACGGAGTGAGCGAGGTCAGGTTCTCGAACACGTTGTCATACTGGTTGCCCGGGTTGAGGTCCGTGGCGGCGAACAGCGCGAAGCTGTCGTCCCCGGTGGACCGGGCCTCGATGTTGGTGACGTGGTTTCCGGTGCTCCCGTTCGTGAGGTTGACTCCGTCGGCGAAGGTGTCGCGGATCCGGGAGTTCTTGATCGTGGTGTTGTCCACGTTGGTGCCCCACACCATCACCACCTGGTGCTCCACCCAGATGTTGTCGATCGTCAGGTTCGCGACGTTCGTCAGGTTGAACACCTTGCCGGGGCCGTCGATGCGGGAGGTGTAGTTCCCGAACACCGCGAACCCGCTGAAGGTCGAGCCGTTGGCGCTCGACTGTACGTCGATGCCGATGTCGGTGTTCTCCTGACCCGCGGGCGCGGAGAACTTCGTGAACCACGGCCCGGCGCCGGTGACCGTCACGGCCTTGCCGTAGACGTTCAGCTTGCTCGACAGCGGGTAGTTCCCGGCCGGCAGGTAGACCCCGGTCAGGGTGGTGTCCTGCCGGACCTTGTCGAGCGCGCTCTGCACGTCCTGCTGCGTGAACCCGGTGGGCACCGCGAAGTGCGCCGGGTCCGGGTTGGCGGTCGCGGTGGCCTGCTCGAAGTTCACGAAGTCGATCGCGTAGTTCGTGCTGTTGGCCGCATCCTTCTGCAGCTTGATCTTGTGCCCGGCGGGCACGGTCGTGCCGAGCATCGCGCCGGCCTCGTCGTAGATGTGGCGCGGCCCGGCGCCCGGCGAGTTGCCCGGGCCGGTTTCGGCGCCGTAGAGCCACGCGTAGTGCGAGGTCAGGTCGATGGCCTTGAGGAACGTGCCGTCGACGTAGACGTTCAGGGTCGAGTTCTGCCCGCCGCCACCCGCGGAGTCCGGGATGGAGAACCGCGTGACCAGGGTGTTGGTCGACGCGCGGGTCGTGAACTCCACCGACGAGCCGGTCGAGTTCAGCGTCACGGCCTTGCGGCCCGACGCCTCGCCCGCGAGGTCGCCGATCGTGCGGTTCGGGCCGACCACGGACGCGCCGCCCGCGACGACGCCATCCTCGGCCTCGTACATGTCGTAGGGCATGTTCGCGCCTCGGCCGGCGAACAGCGCCTGACTGCTGGTGTTGTTGGCCTGCTTGACCGGCAGCTCGTTGGCGTCGTTCGCGACGACCGTCTTGACCGTGTAGCGGCCGTTGGCGGCGGCCCAGGTGCCGACGGTCACCGGCGCCGCGGTGGCCCCGGCGGCGATGGCGCCCGTGTACGTCCCGCTCAGCGTCTTGACGACGGTGCCGTTCTGGTCGGCGATCGTCACCGTGACGCCGTGGGCGCCACCCGCACTCGCCACCGTGCCCTGGTTGCGCAGGGTCGTCGTGAAGGTGACCGCGTTGCCCGCCGACGGGTTGTTCGGCGACCACGCGGTGGCCGCGACGAGGTCGGAGCTCGGCACCGGGCTGACGACCAGCGCCGCCGAACCGGTGTAGGAGTTGTTGGCCTCGTTCTGCTCGAGGACGGCGTTGGCCTCGTCGACCTTCGCGGTCAGCTGGTAGCTGCCCGCGTCCCGGGTGCCGATGTTCGCCGACACCGTCGCCGACGCGCCGGCGGCGAGCGCGCCGACGTTCGCGGTGCCGACCTTGGTCGTGCCGAGGTAGAGGTTCACGTTCGTGGCGCCCGAGGCCGCCGTCCCGGCGTTGCGGACGGTCGCCGACGCGGTGATCGCGTCGGTCTCGACGGGGTTCTGCGGCGACCAGGACACGCCCGAGATCGTCAGGTCGGGGTTCGGCGCGGGGACGCCGAAGACCTGGAACTCCGCGGCCTGCCCGCCGCCGGCGCCGGAGTTGACCGTGACGCGCAGGCGGACGTCGGCGGCGCGGCCGCTCAGCGGGATCGTCACGGTGTTCCCGGACGACGGGTCGAAGCTGTAGGCCTGCGCGGCCGACAGCGTGGTGAACGCGCTCGAAGCCTGGTCACGGCCTTCGACCGCGATCGTCTGGGTCCGCGGACCCCACGAGGCGTCGGGGTTGAGCTTCACGACGACCTGGTTCAGGTCGGCGTTGGCGCCGAGCGCGACGGTCAGCAGGTTCGGGTAGGTCCCGCCGCCGCCCTCCCAGTACGTGCTGGTCGAGTTGTCGTTGGCGTTGGCCGCGACGAAGGTGAACTCCGTCGACGACGCCGTGATCGGCTTGCCCGGCGCCAGGTTCGTGCCGGCCTGGGTGCCGGTGCGGGTCACGGTGTTGCTGTTCCCCGACTGGTTTCCCGCGGCGTCCTTCGCGCGGACGTAGTAGGCGACGGTCGTGCCGTCCGGCTGGCTGTCGGTGTAGGTGAGGACGGTTCCGGCGACGCTGCCGCGGAGCTGGCCGTTGGCGTAGACGTCGTAGCCGGCGATCCCGGTGTTGTCGGTCGAGGCCGACCAGGTCAGCCGGATCTGGCCGCTCGCCGGCTGCGTGTAGGCGAGGTTGCCGGGCGCGGACGGCGGCTGCGTGTCCCCGCCGGCCGGGCCGTGCACCTCGAACTCCGCCAGCTGCGCGGCCGGCCAGCCGGTGTTCGCGGTGACGTTCAGCCGGACGTAGCGGGGGCTGCCGGTGACGTCCACGGTCACGGTGTTGCCGGTGGCGGGGTCGAACCGGTAGCCCGCCGACGGCTTCAGGTCGCTGAAGCCGGTGCCGTTCGTGCTGCCCTGCACGCTGAAGGTCTCGGTGCGGGCCTCCCAGCCGGCCGGCAGCTTGAGCACGAGCTGGGCGACGTTCGTGGCCGCGCCGAGGTCGGCCTGGACCCACTGCGGGAACTGGTTGTTGGTGCTCTCCCAGTAGGTGGCCTGGTTCCCGTCGCCGACGTTCGACACGGGGTAGCCGGCGACCTGGCTGCTCGCGGTGTAGGTCGCGGCGGCGGCTTGGGCGGCGGGCTGGACGGCCGGCGCGGCCGCGGGAACGGCCGGGGCGCCGCTCGCGGCCACGGCGGGTGCGGCGAGGAGGAGGGACAGGGCGGCGTAGGTCGCCGCGCGCGACAGAAGTCGCTTCGTTCTCATGGGTTTCCTCTGATCCGGGGAGGGAGGGGAGACGACTCGAGCTCGCACGTCCCGTGGGCGGCAGGACGGCGGAAACCGGGGAACGGGGACACGCAGACCCGGTCCGGGGGCGCGCGCGGGCAGCACGGGACAGCCGTCATGGGCACCTCTTCGTCGAGGAGCTGGGCGGGATCTTCCTGCCAACTGCCGCAATTTCTCGCGCCGCTGTCAGGTTCTTGCACTGATTCGTTCAAGAGTTACAGTGACGGCCGTCTCAAGTCAACGCCCAAAAGCCGTGAAGGCCTCCTTCACGGCCTTGAGAGCCGGTAAGGAGGCCTTCACGGCCTTGGGAGTCCGAAGAGCGTCAGCGCACGGCGCCGAGCCGGATCGCATGCGTGCCCGGGGCGTTGACCGGCTCGCCGCAGTGGGCGCAGACGGCCGCCGGTTCGAGCACTTCGCCGCAGGCGTGGCGCCACAGCGTGGGCGGCTCGCCCTGGTGGACGTACTTGTCGCCCCAGGCCATCAGGCCGAGCAGGATCGGCTGCAGCGCGCGGCCGGCCTCGGTCGGGTAGTACTCGTGGCGCGGCGGGTGGGCCTCGTACTGGACCTTCTCGAGCACACCCGCGTCGACGAGCTTGCGCAGCCGCGCGGCCAGGATGTCGCGGCTGGCGCCGGTGTTCTCGGCGATCTGGTTGAAGCGCCGCTCCCCCAGCATGATCTCGCGCAGCGCGAGCAGGCTCCAGCGTTCGCCGACGACCTCCAGGGCCTCGGCGACCGAACACTCCCGACCACGCCGGACCATGCCACCTCCCATGGGGTTGAAAATCCAACCTAGCACGTCTACCGGGTGTGACCTGACGAACAAGCGAGTTGTGGAATCCAACTTACCGGGCGTATACCGAAGACATCCCCGATCTGCGAGGAGGCAGACGCCATGACGGACGCGGTGATCGTCGACGCGGTACGGACCCCGATCGGCAAGGGCAAGCCGAACGGAACGCTCGCCGGGGTGCACCCGGTCGACCTGCACGCCCACGCGCTCCGCTCGCTCGTCGAGCGCACCGGCGTCGACCCGGTCCGGATCGACGACGTGATCAGCGGCGCCGTCGGCCAGATCGGCGAGCAGAGCATGAACACCGCCCGCTGGGCCGCGCTGGCGGCGGGCCTGCCGGAGTCGGTGCCGGCCGTGACCGTCGACCGGCAGTGCGGCAGCAGCCAGCAGGCCGTCCACTTCGCCGCGCAGGGGGTCATCGCCGGCGCGTACGACGTCGTGCTCGCCTCCGGTGTCGAGTCGATGAGCCGGGTGCCGATGGGCAGCCAGGTGGCCGGGCGCGACCCGTTCGGCACGCAGGTCGCCGCGCGCTACCCGGATAGCCTGGTGCCGCAGGGCATCAGCGCGGAGCTGATCGCCGCGAAGTGGGGCTTCGGCCGCGCGCAGCTGGACGAGTTCTCCGCCGAAAGCCACCAGCGGGCCGCGAAGGCGTGGGCCGACGGGAAGTTCGCCGGCGAAGTCGCGCCGCTCAAGGCCCCAGGCGCCGACGGCGTTCTCGTCGACGTCACGACCGACGAGACGGTCCGGCCGGGCACCACGCCGGAGATCCTCGCCGGGTTGAAGCCCGCGTTCCGGGCGGACGTCTGGGAGCAGCGGTTCCCGGACCTCGGCTGGCACGTCACCGCGGGCAACTCCTCGCCGATCAACGACGGCGCCGCCGCGCTGATGATCACCAGTTCGGAGACGGCGAAGGCGCTCGGCCTGCGCCCGCGCGCCCGGATCCACAGCTTCGCCGTCGTGGGCGACGACCCGCTGTACATGCTGACCGGCGTCATCCCGGCCACGCGCAAGGTCCTGGCCCGCGCGGGACTTTCGGTGGGTGACATCGACGCCTTCGAGGTCAACGAGGCGTTCGCGAGCGTCGTGCTCGCCTGGCAGGCCGAGATCGGCGGCGACCTCGCGAAGGTCAACGTCAACGGCGGCGCGATCGCGCTCGGCCACCCGCTCGGCGGCAGCGGCGCGCGCCTGGCGACCACGCTGCTGTCGGTGCTGGAGCAGACCGGCGGCCGCTACGGCCTGCAGACCATGTGTGAAGCGGGCGGCCTCGCCAACGCGACGATCATCGAGCGCCTGGACTGACGCGCCAGATACGCCCGCAGCGCCGCCACGGCTCTCCCGGGATCCGTGGCGGCGACGGGGAAGGCTTCATCGAAGCCCAGCGCCAGGAGTTCCGCGCGCGTGCCGGCCAGCCGGCCACCGAGCACTACGGGCAGCCCGGCCAGCGCGGGATCGGCACGGACGCGACGGAGTACATCCACACCCGTAGCGCCGTGCGCGGTGGACAGCACCAGGCAATCCGGCCGCTCACGGCGGCAAGCACCGACCGCTTCGGCCGCCACACACACGGCGTGGCCTTCGCGTTCCAGCACCACTTGGAGCGCGACCAGGCTCCACGCGGCTTCGTCCACCCCGGACAGCACGATCTTCACGCCGGTCAGATCCGCGAACCCGGCCGGAAATACGTCAGTCGGGTTCGGGCGGTTCCTCGACGCCGTCGCGGTCGGCCCACTCCAGCAGCGGGTCCAGCGAGAACACGGCCTTGTCGATGCCGGCGTGGAGGTCGCCCAGTTCGGCGAAGCGGGCCGGGACGGTGGCGATGGTGAAGTCGCCGGGCTCGACGTCGTCGATCTCCTCCCAGCGGATCGGCGTCGACACCGTGCCTTCCGGGTTGCCGCGCACGGAGTACGCGCTCGCGATCGTGTGGTCGCGCGCGTTCTGGTTGTAGTCGACGAACAGGGTGCGCGGGTCGCGGTCCTTGCGCCACCAGGTCGTGGTGACGTCGTCCGGGGCACGCCGCTCGACTTCGCGGGCGAAGGCCAGGGCAGCGCGCCGGACCTCCTTGAAGCCCCAGTTCGGTTCGATCCGGACGTAGACGTGCAGGCCGCGGCCGCCGGAGGTCTTGGGCCAGCCGACCGCGCCGAGCTCGTCGAGGACCTCGTGCGCGACGTGGGCGACCCGGCGGACGCGGTCGAAGCCGCAGTCGGGCATCGGGTCGAGGTCGATGCGCCACTCGTCCGGCTTCTCGGTGTCGGCGCGGCGCGAGTTCCACGGGTGGAACTCCACAGTGGACATCTGGACCGCCCAGGCGACGTGCGCCAGCTCGGTGACGCACAGCTCGTCGGCGTGCCGGTGGTAGCGCGGAAAGGTCACCCGGACGGTCTCGAGCCACGGCGGCGCACCGTTCGGGACGCGCTTCTGGTGGACCTTCTCCCCCGCCACGCCGGACGGGAAGCGGTGCAGCATGCACGGCCGCTCGCGCAGCGCGTTGACGATCCCGTCGCCCACCGAGAGGTAGTAGTTGACCAGGTCGAGCTTCGTCTCGCCGCGGGCCGGGAAGTACACCCGGTCCGGGTTCGAGATCCGCACGGTGTGCGGGCCGACCTCCAGCTCCACCGCCGCCGACTTCTGCGCCATGGACCGACCCTAGCCCGAAACCGGCGTTACGGTGGCCTAGTGAGCCTGCCGCCGGACGGTCACGTCCACACCGAATGGTCCTGGGACACCGTCACCGGGTCGATGGCCGGGTCGTGCGAGCGGGCGCTGGAGCTGGGGCTGCCGTCGGTCGCGTTCACCGAGCACGCGGACCTGACGCCGTGGCTGATCCCGGAGCCCGTCCGGCCGCTGCTGCCGGACCACTTCCGGGTGCGGCTGCGGCCCGACGGCGTCCTCGAGCCGCCGGACCTGGACGTCGCCGGGTACCTGACGTGCGTCGAGGAGTGCCGCGCCCGGTTTCCGACGTTGCGGATCCTTTCGGGCGTGGAGCTGAGCGAGCCGCACTGGCACCGCCCCCGCGCCGACGCGCTGCTCGCGGCCCACGACTTCGACCGCGTGCTCGGCTCGGTGCACTCCCTGCCCGGCGACGGGCACCAGCACGAGGTCACCGTGCTCACGGGCCGGCCCCCGGGCGACGTCCTGCGGGCGTACCTCGAAGAGGTGCTCGGGCTGGTCGAGTCGACGGCCGATTTCGCGGTCCTCGCGCACATCGACTACGCGCTGCGCTCGTGGCCGGGCGAGGGACCGCCGTTCGTCGCGGCGGACTTCGAGGAGGAGTTCCGGACGGTCCTGCGCGCACTGGCGGCGAGCGGGCGGGCCCTGGAAGTCAACACGAAGGTGCCACTGCCGGGCGAGGTGGTGCGCTGGTGGTTCGAGGCGGGCGGCGACGCGGTGACGTTCGGCAGCGACGCACACGAGCCGAGCCTGGTCGGCCACGGCTTCGCGAAGGCGGCGGCCCTGGTGGAATCGTCCGGCTTCCGCCCGGGCCACACCCCCCACGACCTCTGGCGCCGCTGACGCACACAGTCACCCGAAAGTGCCCGCTCCCGGTTACCGCCCGGACGCCACTTTCTCCAGGAAAGATGCGTCTGAGGGCCGCCCGGACGCATCTTTCCTGGAGAAAGTGGCGCTTTGCGGCGCAAACCCTCACTCGGAAGTGGGGGTCAGGTCAGGGCGTGGCGGCCGTGCGGGCGGGACTCCGCGCTCTGGTCCAGCAGCCGGGCCGCGACGCGGCCGATTGCCGCGTCCAGTTCGGCGCGGTCGCCCGTGCCCCAGTCCTCGAGCCGGGAAGCCAGCCAGTCGTGCCAGGCGCGGACCACCTTGGCGAACTCCTCGCGGCCCGCGCCCGTCAGCTCCCAGTGATCACGGGCGTAACGCAGGTGCCCGGTCAGCTCCAGCCGGTTGAACGCCGGTTCGAGCACCGGCGCCGGCACGGCGAAGTACTCCCCGATCGCCCGGAGCGTCGCCGGCTCGCTGCGGCGTTCGCGCAGGTGGACCTGCAGCAGGCACCAGATGCCGCCCTCGTCGAGCTCGGTCCCCGCCCGCGAGACGATCGCCGGGGCGACCTTGCGGCGCTCGCGGAAGAACAGCGTCGCGACCGCCCGTTCCAGCTCACGGTCGTCCGTGCGGGCCTCCGGCATCGCGAAGCCGTCGCCGAGGTCCGGGGCCGCCGCCCGCGCCGTGTCGCGCAGCGGAACCTCCTTCAGGAAGAACGCCAGCGCGAACGCCACCAGCCCGACCGGCGCCGCGGCGAGGAACACGACGTGCAGGGAATCGCTGTAGGCCTTGATCACCGGTGCGGACACGGCGTCCGGCAGCGCGTGCAGGGCCGTGGGTACTTGAAGAGCCCGAGGGTCGACGCCGGGAGGCAGCGAAGCGACCGCCTCGGCCAGGTTCGGGGTCAGCTGGTTGGCGTACACCGTCCCGAAGATCGCCGCGCCGAACGAGCTGCCGATCGACCGCAGGAACGTCACCCCGGACGTCGCGACGCCGAGATCGGCGTAGTCCACGGTGTTCTGCACGGCGATGGTCAGCACCTGCATGCCGAGCCCGATCCCGAGACCGAGCACCGCCATGTACGCCGACGCCTCCCAGAACCCGGTGTCGGTGTCCAGCCTCGAAAGCAGGTACAGCCCGAGCGTCATGCCCGCGGCACCGACCAGCGGGAAGATCTTGTAGCGTCCGGTGCGGCTCACCGCGTTGCCCGCGGTGATGGACGCGACGAGCAGCGCCAGCACCATCGGCAGCAGCCGGACCCCGGACGTCGTCGCCGAGGTGCCCTGGACGTACTGCATGTACGTCGGCAGGTAGGACAGTGCACCGAGCATCGCGAAGCCGACGACGAAGCTCATGATCCCGCCGACGGTGAAGACCGGGTTCCGGAACAGCCGCATCGGCAGCATCGGTTCCTTCACCCGCAGCTCCACGAAGACGAACGCGGCCAGCAGCACCACCGACCCGATCGCCATCCCGACGATCGTCGGCGAACCCCACGCGTACTGCGTGCCGCCCCAGCTCGTGACGAGCGTCAGGCCCGTCGCGGCGAGACCGATGAGCAGGATCCCGGCGTAGTCGATCACCGGCTTGATCGCCGCGCGCGCGTTCGGCATCGCCGAGGACGCGACCACCAGCACGACGACGACCAGCGGGATGTTGACGTAGAAGGCCCACCGCCACGACAGGTGGTCGACGAAGAACCCGCCCAGCATCGGGCCGGCGACGGTCACGACGCCGAACACCGAGCCGAGGACACCCTGGTACTTGCCGCGCTCGCGCAGCGGGACGACGTCGGCGATGAGCGCGGTCGAGGTGACCATCAGCCCGCCGCCGCCGAGGCCCTGCACCGCGCGCCAGACGATCAGCCAGACCATGCTGTCGGCGAAGCCGGCGCAGAACGAGCCGATCCCGAACACGATCACCGACAGCTGGAACATCAGCTTGCGGCCGAACAGGTCGCCGAGCTTGCCGACGACGACGGTCATGATCGTCTCGGCCAGCAGGTAGGACGTGACCACCCAGGACAGGTGCCCGGCGCCGCCGAGGTCGCCGACGATGGTGGGCAGCGCGGTGCCGACGATGGTCTGGTCCAGCGCGGCCAGCAGCATCCCGAGCAGCACCGCGCCGAACACGGCGTTGACCCGCGCCTTGCTCAACGGTGCGGGCCCCGGCTCCTGGGCGATCTCCGCGGTGGCCGTCATCCGCGCCCTCCTCGCTCGGCCTCCGAGGCTAGTGCGCGCAGTCCACTGTGGATAGCCACCCGTTCCGGTGGTCCGGGCCGGTCAAAGGGTCCAGCGATCCCGCGGCGGCGACTCGAGGACGAGCTCGCCGTCGACGGCCGCGGCGATCTCCTCGGGCGTCCAGACGTCGCGGTGCAGGACCGGCCGGATGATCGCGGGCTGGCGCACGGCGTGCAGGTGCCCGTCCGCCAGCCGCAGCACCTGCCCGGTGACCCCGGCCGAAAGATCGCTGAGGAGGTAGGTGACCAACGGCGCCACCCGCTCCGGCGGGTGCGCCTCGCGGTTCCCGTTCGGGTCGGCGGCCATCAGCCGGGTCCACGCGATCGGGCTGACGGCGTTGACGCGCACCCCGTGCCGGGCCAGGTCCGCGGCCCACGAGTACGTCATCGACGCCACCGCGCCCTTGGACGCCGAGTAGGCGGCGGCCCCGCGCTGCCCGATCATCGATCCGGAGGTCACGTTGACGAGGACGCCGTTGCCCTGGGCAACCATCACCTTGGCGGCCGCGGTGCCGCAGTGGAGCGGGCCGAGGACGTTCGTCTCGACCAGGGCCCGGGTCCGTTCGGCGTCGTCGTCCTCCCACGGCCGCGCGTGGTACCCGATCGCGGCGTTGTTCACGAGGCCGTCGAGCTTGCCGAACCGGTTGCGGCACAGCGCGATCAGCGCACGAGCGTAGTCCGCGTCGGCCACCGAACCGATGCTCGGCACCGCGGTACCGCCGGCCGCTTCGATCGCGGCGACGGTCTCGCGCGCCGGTTCCGCGTCGACGTCGTTGACCACCACGGCGGCGCCCGACTCCGCCGCGTGCCGGGCGAACGCCCGCCCGAGTCCGCGTCCGGCCCCGGTGATGACGACGGCCCGGCCGCCCAGGAGTGCCATGCTCCCCAGTGTGGCCCGGGTATGGTCCGGACCGCAGCGCTCAGGCCTCCCGGGCCAGCGTCACCTCGAACGGCCGGAACCCCTGCGCGCGGTAGAACGCCTGCGCGCCCTCGTTGTCCGCGTAGGCCTGCACGGTCAACTCGTTCGCCCCGCGGTCCCGCGCCCACGCCACGAACGCCGACACGAGGGCCTGTCCCACACCTTCGCGACGTCGTTCGGCCGCGACCCGCATGCTTTCCAGCACCGCCCGCACCGCACCGGGACGCAGGGTGCTGACGGGCCGCAACCGTCCGATCAGGTGGCCCGCCACCTCGCCGTCCGAACGGGCCAGCAGGCAGAGGGCGTCCTCGTCGGCGACGAGGCCCTGGTAGTACGCCGCACCCTCACGGGCCGGCCAGCCGAGATCCATGCGGGGGTCGTGACTTCCCGCGTCTTCGGCGAACAATGCTTCGGCGGACTTCACGAGTTCCGGAACTTCTTCGGTGACACCGACGGAAACAGTCATACCCAGCACGGTAACCGCGTGATTAATCGAAGTAAATTACTGCTTTCACGGCGGCAAATGGGCCAGGTTTTCGAGCGCGAGCTGTTCCAAATGGCCCGCGGCCGCGGTACTTCCGCCCGCCGCGTGGAACGACGTCGCCACCGTCTCGGCCGCCCGCCGGTACGAGGGGTCGGTCAGCACGTCCTCGACGGCCGCGGCGATGCGGTCCGCCCCCGCGCGGCCGAAGCGCAGCCGGATACCCGCGCCCGCGGCCACCACCTGCGCCGCCACGATCGGCTGGTCGTCGCGGATCGGGGCCACCACCAGCGGCAGGCCGTGCCACAGCGCTTCGCACACCGTGTTGTGGCCCGCGTGGCACAGCACCGCGTCCACTCGCGGCAGCAGCGAAAGCTGCGGGACCCGCGGGCGCACCAGGACGTTCGGCGGCACCGCCCCGAGCACCTCGCCGGGGTCGACGACGACGGCCCGCGCGGCCATCCCGGCGAACGCCTCCGCCGCGGTCGCGAGGAAGCTCGCGCCCGCTTCGGTGTTGGCCGTGCCCAGCGACACGAGCACGGTCGGCCGGAGCGGGTCGAGCCACTCCCACGGGAAGTCCGTTGTGGACGGACGCGAACCCAGCGCCGGCCCGACGAGCCGCACCCGCGGCGGGAGCGTCGCCGCGCCCAGCAGTTCGCGGGTGGTGAACGCCAGGACGCCGTGCGGGGAGAACCGCGGGTCCGCCGCGCCGCGGCCATCGGCGATCCGCGCGCGCAGGCCGGCGACCAGCGAACCGACCCACTCGGCGACCTTCGGCATGCCCGCGAGGGGGTCGACCAGCTCGGCCGACGTCGTCGCCGACGTGACCCACGGCAGGCCGCGGGCCTCGGCCAGCAGCCCGCCCGCGAGGGCCTGCTGGTCGGCGACCACCACGTGCGGCGCGAACGCGTCGATCGCCGTGCTCACGCCGGGAGCCATCGCGTCGGCCAGCGGGACGAGGAAGTCCTCCCAGAGGAACCGCAGCGCGGCCGGGCCCTTGAGCCCGGCCGGGCGCGCCGGGGCCCCGGCCGGCAGGCCGCACGAGAAGACCAGTGCGTCCGGCCCGGCCAGCTGCCACAGCAGCTCCTCGTGCCCGGCCCAGGCGACCTCGTGCCCGCGCGCGGCGAGTTCGGCCGCGACGCCGGCGGCCGGGTTGATGTGCCCGACCAGCGGCGGGACGACGAACAGGAACCGGGCCACTACCGCGCCCGCACCGGGACCCGCGAGGTGTCGCGGACCCACTCGAAGATCAGCTCGATCGTCTCGGCCGTCCGCTCGACCAGCACCGAGTGCCCCTGGTCGGGCAGCACGACGCAGCGGCAGACGTCCAGGTGCGTCTCGAAGTGCGGCACCTGCGCGGCGAGACCCGAGTCGCCCCCGAAGATCGCGAAGACCGGGCAGCGCACGGCCGAGAGGTCGGCGGCGATCGTCGCGCTGCGCGGGATGTCCTCGGCGATCGTGGTGGTCTGGAGGATCTTGTTCGCCGCCTTCGACAGCCGCGCGGTGTGCGCGCCGTGGTTGTCCGCGATCCAGCCGATCACCTCGTCGATCGCCAGCCGGGTCTTCGCGTCGGCCAGCCCGTCGGCCATGTGCCGCGTCCACTCCTCCGTCGGCGGTTCGCCTTCGATCACGACGACACTGGCGACCCGGTCCGGCCGGGCGGCGGCCAGCCCGAACGCCACCGACGCGCCGAACGAGTTGCCGACGACGTGCACCGGCCGCGTGATCCCCGACGCGTCGAGGACCGCGACGAGGTCGCCGACGAACTCCTCCAGGTGGTACCCGGACTCCGGGCGCGTCGTGCGGCCGTGCCCGCGCAGGTCGTACATCAGCACGTCGAGCCCGCGCTCGGCGAACGCCGGGCCGAGCGTGAAGTAGTAGCTGGCGAGGCTGTCGGTGAGCAGCCCGTGCACGCACACGACGATCGGCGCGTCCCCGTCGAGCGGGACCTCCGGGGTCAGGCGCTGGACGTGCACGTCCAGCTCGCCCGCACGGATCCGGCTCACGCCGTGGCCCGCAGCGACGCGACGATGTAGCGGACGAGCTCGCCGACGGTCAGCGCGATGATCTCCTCGAGGTCGCGCTCGGCGATGAACGTCGCGAAGTTGACGCGCTCGCCGTAGTGCTCGCGCAGCTGCCCGGACAGGGCCACCAGGTCGACGCTCTCCAGTTCGAGGTCGTCGTGGAACGTCGTCTCCATGGTGATCTCGGCGTCGTCGAGCCCGTACTCCTCCATCAGCTCCTGCAGCATCCCGGCGAGCTGAGCGAGCACGGTGGCTTCGTTCGTGGCCGTGGTCTCGATGCTCATTCCGCGGTCTCCTTCGTCTCTTCGGTCCAGGCGACGACGTAGCGGCGCGGCGGCGCGCCGGGAACACTCTCGATGTCGGCGCAGTGCACGGCGTGGTCGGTCCCGGCGGCGCGGACGGTGAGCGCGTCCGGCGCCGCGGCGACGACTTCGAAGTCCCGGGGTTCGCCGCGCAGGCCGGTGCCGAGCAGCTTCGCCACGGCTTCCTTGGCCGTCCAGAACCGGGCGAACCAGCGTTCCGGATCGCCGGCCAGCCCGGCGAACAGGGCCTGCTCACCGGCGCCCAGCGCGGCGTCCACCGTGGACTCGGCGCGCGGGACGACCTCTTCGACGTCGATGCCGCACCGGCCGTGCCGGGCGATCGCCACGCCGACCTCGCCGCGGTGGGCCAGCGAAACCGTCAGCGGCGGCAGTTCGCGGCCGTACGCCCCCGTCGCGTGGGGACGACCCGCGTCGTCGTTGCCGATGCGCAGCTCGGCCGGGAACATCTCGGGTTCGCCGCCGGCCCAGAGGAACTGGCGGACGGCGTCCTTCGCCGCGATCCGGCCGAGCAGCCACTGGCGCCGCCCGCGCGGCGGCCGCCGGTCGTAGGCGTCGCGTTCGGCACCCGCGAGGTAGTTGCGCATGATCAGCTCGCGGGTGGCCAGGTCCGGCCACTGCTCGTGCACCAGCGCCCAGCCGCCCGGCTGCTCGTGCGACAGCGTCGAACGCTCCGGCGTGCGGTCGGCTTGGCGGATGTGCGGAGTGCTGTCGAAGCGGCGATCGCGCCAGCCGGTGAGCTCGGCCCAGACCTGTCCGTCGTGGACCAGCTGCATGTCGGCGTCGAGGAACTCCTCGGTCAGCGCCGTGATCTTGACCAGGCACTCCAGGCGCTCCCCCGGTGCCGGGTGCGGGCCGTGGAACCGGATCTCGCGCATGCCGACCGGGAAGACGGTGGTGCGTCCGGTCAGCCGGGACATGATCCAGTAGCCGAGCACCTGGCCGACGTTGTCGAGCAGCGCGCCGGGTGCGGCGGGGGTCGTGAGCACGGCCCGGACGTGCCGTTCGCCGACCGCGGTCAGCTCGGCGACGCCCTGGAAGAGAGGTCCGTGGAACATCCAGCGTTCGTCGTAGAGCTGGGCCGCGGTGGTCTCCGGCACCTGCTCCGCCGACGCCGGGAACCGCCACGGCGCGGGTGCGTCCGCCGGATACGCCGGGGCGAGCTCGACGGTGGCCTGGGAGTAGCCGTCGAGGGCCGCGAGCACCCGGTCCGGGCCCTGCGGCCGCACGCGCACGCCGACGGTGACCGCCGGCACCGCCGTGATCCACTGGGACAGCCGGACGTCGTGCACGGCGACCGCGCGGCGGCCAGGCGCGGCCTGTTCGGCGAAGCCCATCAGGTGGTCGATCACCGTGGTGGCCGGCACGACCGGCCAGCGGTCACCGGGATCGGCCCGCGGCGGCTGCTTGAAGAAGCAGTGGTCGAGCAGGTACGGCATCTCCTCGACCGACACGGTCAAGGTCGTGTCCAGCTCCTTCGGCGGCGGCACTTTCCCGTGAAAGCTCCGACCTGGGGCCGCACTTTCACGGGAAAGTGCGGCCTCGGCGCGGCCGGAGAGCACAGTGGACGCGAGGTCGGCGGTGTCGGCCAGCAGGGCGGCGAACTCCGCGGCCAGCGGCCCCTTCCCGGCCAGCTCGTCCACAGTGGACTTCCGGACGGCCGGCAGGGCGATCTTCGCGCGGACCTCGTCGTCCAGGGAGATCAGGTGGCCCCCGAGGTCGAGCTTGACGGCCCGGTGCGGGGCCGGGCGGTCGCCGGGCAACCGCGTGAAATCGATCTCGGCGCCGTCGGCCCAGAGCGCGGTCGCGACCCGGCGCAGCTGGGCCAGGCCGGGCCGGTGCGCGGAGTGCGCCGCCACCACCAGGTGGTCCTCGCCGTGCAGGGTGTCGCCGACCAGCGAGCCGAGCTGGCCCGCGCCGACCTGCACGAACGCCCGGACGCCGGCCGCGTGCATCGCCCGCACCAGCGGCCGGAAGCGGACCGGCTCCAGCAGGTGCCGCACGAACAGCTCGCGGACGTCCGCCTCGGCGGCGGGGTACTCCGACACCGTGGTGGCCGACCAGATCGGCAGCGTCGGCGGGTGCAGCGTGAAGCCGGCGGCCGCCTTCCGGATCGGGTCGAGGTACGGCCGCAGCATCGGCGTGTGGAACCCGGACCGGAACGGCAGCACCTGGGCCACGATCCCGGCGTCCCGGAAGCGCGTCACGAGCGTGCCGACCGCCGCCGCCGGGCCGCAGACCATGGCCTGGTTGGGCGAGTTGTCGTGGGAGAGCACGACGTCGTCGCGGCCGGCCAGCTCTTCGAGGACGCGCGGCGCGGGCGCGCCGATCGCGGCGAAGGCGAGGCCGGGGACGACGAGCGCGTCCGGGTCGAACCCGGCGAGAAACGCGTCGACCTCGGCTTCGGCGTGGATGCCGGCGACGGCCATCGCCGTCCACTCCCCCAGGCTGTGGCCGGCGACGGCGTCCGGGGTGACGCCCAGCCGGCCGAGCGCGGAGTTCAGCAGGCGGCCGAGTTCGAACACCGCGGTGCCTTGGCGGCCGACGTCACCGATTTCGACGTCGTCGTGCTCCCAAGGCAGGCCGAAGTGGCGGGCGACGTCACCGCAGTTGAGCGCGAGTTCCGACTCCAGGCCGGGGAACACGAAGGCCAGCTTGCCGCCGCCCGGCCCGAGCAGCGGGCGGTCGGTGAACCAGACGTCGTTGCGGCCCCGCCAGGCCCGGCCGCGGGCGACCGCCTTGCGGGCCAGGGCCAGCCGCTTCTCCGTCGGGTCGACGATGCCGAGCCGGACGGGTCCGGTGCCGGTCCCGCGTGCTCCGGGGCGGTCGAGCAGGTCCCGCAGCTCGCCGACCGACCGCGCGGCCAGCCGCAGCACCCGCTCGGGCTCGCGGACGACCACCGGCACGGCGCGGCCCGGGGCCTGTTCCAGCACGACGTGGGCGTTGATCCCGCCGAAGCCGAACGCGTTGACCCCGGCCCGGCGCACTTCGGCGTCCCACGGCCGGGCCGTGTCCACCGTGGCGAAGCGGGTCTTCTCGAGCAGCGGGTGCGGATCGTCGCAGTGGAGGGTGGGCAGCAGGACCCCGTGGTGCACGGCCAGCGCCGCCTTGACCAGGCCGGCGATCCCGGCGGCGGGCATCGTGTGCCCGATCATCGACTTGACCGAGCCGAGCACCGCGGCGCCCGCGCTGCCGAAGACCTCCGCCAGGGTCGTGAGTTCGGCCGCGTCGCCGGCCGGGGTCGCGGTGCCGTGCGCTTCGAGGAGCCCGATCGAATCCGGGGCGGCCGGGTCCAGGCCCGCGGCCGCCCACGCCTGGCGCACCGCGCGGACCTGACCGCCGGAATCCGGGCTGGCCAGGCTCGCGGTCCGCCCGTCGGAGGCGACGCCGGTGCCGGTGATCACGGCGTAGACGCGGTCGCCGTCCCGTTCGGCGTCGGCCAGGCGCTTGAGCACGACGACACCGGTGCCTTCGCCGATGAGCACACCGTCGGCGTCGCGGTGGAACGGCCGGATGCGCTCGGACGGCGACAGCGCGCCGAGCTGGGTGAACACGCTCCAGAACGTGATGTCGTGGCAGTGGTGGACGCCGCCGGCGAGGACGACGTCGCAGCGGCCGGTGGCGAGCTCCCGCACGGCGTGGTCGACGGCGATCAGCGAGGACGCGCACGCGGCGTCCACTGTGTACGCCGGGCCGCGCAGGTCGAGGCGGTTGGCCAGCCGCGAGGCGGCCAGGTTCGGCACGAGCCCGATCGCGGACTCCGGGGCCTCCGGCCCGAGCTGGTCGGTGAAGGCCTGCCGGACGGCGTCGAGCCGCTCTTCGCCGAGGTCCGGCAGCAGCTCGCCCAGGGTGCGGACGAGCTGGCTCGCGGTCCGGACGCGCTGGTCGAGCCGGACCAGCCCGGGCGTCAGATAACCGCCGCGGCCGAGGACCACGCCGACTTTGGCCCGGTCCGCGGGCAGGCGGCCGGGACCGCCCGCGTCCGCGACGGCCTGCGCCGCGACCCGCAGCGCGATCAGCTGGTCCGGTTCGGTGGCGGGCACGGAGTTCGGCATGATCCCGAACCCGGTGACGTCCACTTCGGCCAGGTCGTCGACGAACCCGCCGCGCCGGCAGTAGACGCGATCGGCGCGCCGCTCGTCCGGCGCGTAGTGGAGGCTGTCCCACTTCGCCGGCGGCACCTCGGTGATCGCGTCGACGCCGCCGGCGAGGTTGCGCCAGTACGTCGCGAGGTCCGGGGCGCCGGGCAGCAGCACCGACATCCCGACGATCGCCACGCGCATCCCGGTCACCACCCCGAGGCGGTGTGGACGACCGCGGAGACGTCCGGGCGGCCCCAGGCCAGCTCACGCAGCAGGCCGAGAGTGCCCTCTTCCGGATCGATCAGCCCGATGCCGCGACGGGCGTAGTCGCGCATCAGCGCGGGGCTCACCATGCCGTCGTGGTCGCCGGTCGGCGCCCACGGTCCCCAGTGGACGGTCACCGCGCGCCCCGCGGGCCACCGCCGGCCGAGGGTTTCGAGGGCGTCGTTGGCGGCGGCGTAGTCCGACTGGCCGCGGTTGCCGAGGGTGGCGGCGATGCTGCCGAAGAGCACCACGAACTTCGGCTCGTCGGGCAGGTCGGCGGTCGCGTCGAGGAGCGTCCTGGCGCCGTCCACCTTGGTGCCGTAGACGCGGGCGAACGACTCCGGCGTCTTGTCGGCGACGAGCTTGTCCTCGATCACGCCGGCCGCGTAGACGATGCCGTCGAGCCGGCCGTATTCCGCGTGGATCTCCTTGATCGCGCGGTGCACGGCTTCGGCGTCGAGCATGTCGACGGACTGGTAGCGCACCGGGCTGCCGAGGGCTTCGAGCTGCCGGAGGGTGTGCCGGACTTCGCGTTCGCTCTCGATGCGCCGGACGGTCTTCTCGATCTCGGCAGGGCTCTTCAGGCCGGCGGCGATGAGTGCCGTGCGCAGTTCTCCGGCGTCCTTCGCGTGCGGGTGGTCGTCCTCACCGGCGGGGACGGGCGTCCGGCCGAGGAGTTCGAGGCGGCAGCGGGTCGCGCCGGCGAGGGTGGCGGCGAACCGGGCGGTGATGCCCTTGGCGCCGCCGACGAGCAGGACGACGGAGTCGCGGTCCAGTCCGATCGCGGCGGCTTCGGCGGCGCCGTCACCGGCCGGGCCGGCGCCGCTGCTGCCGAGGAGGCCGAGGTCGTGTGCCTGTGGTCGGAGTCCGCGCCTCGCTTGGCCGTCTCGGGTCACGACCGGTTCGCGGTCCACTGCGGACAGCTCGGCGACGAACTCGGCTGGTTGCGCCCCTTCGACGACCCGGGCGAGGGTGTCCGGGTATTCGCGCGAGACGCTGCGGTAGAGGCCGCGGAGGCCTTCGGCGGGTCCGGCGGTGAGCAGCCACCGGGGGTTTTCGGCGAGGGCGGCCTGATACATCGGGAACGCGGCGGGCAGGACGGAGTCGCATTCGGGGAGGTGAAGGTAGCCGTCGAAGCCGGGCCGGACGTCGTCGCCGACTTCGGCTTCGGCGCCGTGGGCGGCCAGTTCCGCGCGGAGGGCTTCGGCTCGCGGCCCGACACCGAGCACGAGGAACCGGCGTCCGGCGATGTCGGGCGTGGTGGCGGGCGGAAGGTCGAACTCGGTCATGAGATACCGCTTCGGCGCGACGATCACCGGCCGCGGCTCAGATAGATCCACCGTGGGCCTGCCCACCACCGGCGGCAGTCCGCCGCCGTTCGCGGCGACCGGGCCGACCGCTGACTCCGTGCCGGAGCCGTTCGCGGAGAGACCGGCCGTCGGCTCTGCCCCCGGAAGGTTCGCCATCAGGCTTGCGCCGACCGCGGGGGAACCGGCGTCGAGCAACTCGGCGATCCCGGCCGCCGTGCGGGCTTTGGCGAGTTCCTCGATTTCGCCGGTGCCCAGGCGAACCGTCAGCTCGCCGGCGATCTCGGCGCGCTTGATCGAGTCGATGCTCAGGTCGGCTTCGAGATCGAGGTCCGGCTCGATCATCTCCACCGGATAACCGGTCCGGGTCCCGATGACCTCGACCACGGTCTCCAGCACCGAGCGCCCCAAGGTGGCCTTCGGTGCGTCCAACGCACCCAAGGCGGCCTTCGGTGCGTCAGACGCACCCAAGGCCACATTGGGGCGCTGCTCACCGATCAACCCGGCGATCGCCGCGGCCGTGCGAGCCTTCGCGAACTCCTCCACGTCACCGCCGGCCAACCCGAGCCGCGAAGCCAGCTCGCCCGCGATCTCCGCCCGCTTGATCGAGTCCACACTCAGGTCGGCTTCCAGATCCAGGTCCGGCTCGATCATCTCCACCGGATAACCCGTCCGCTCCCCGATGACCTCGACCACGGTCTCCAGCACCGAGCGCCCCAATGTGGCCTTCGGTGCGTCTAGCGCACCCAAGGCGGCCTTCGGTGCGTCAGACGCAACCAAGGCCACATTGGGGCGCTCCGGGACCACCAAAGCCGGAGGTGCCTCGCTGCCGAGGAAGCTCAGCAACACGTCACGCTGGGCCGCGATCATCTCGCGGCTCGTCCGCAGGAAGTCGGTGACCATCGCCTCCGCCGTGGAATCCGGCGCGGCAACGGGCAAGCCGAGGGAAACCCGCGAAGCCGGCCGGAGGGCACCTGCCGGGATCGTGCCGTCCGCGGTGCGGAGGAGGTGACCGTCCACCGTCCACCCGGGACGCTTCGGCCGCGGGACCGTCGCCGCGTCGACCGCGTCGCGGCCGCGGAACAGCCAGCCCGTCTCGACCGGGACCCCGGCCGCCGCCAGCTGCGCCAGCGCGCCGAGGAAGCCCGGCAGGCCACGACGGCCCGGCTGCTCGAACCCGACCGTCCGGTGCGGACGGTCACCCAGGATCGCGTCGACCTGCCTGGCCAGGACCACACCCGGCCCGGCCTCGACGAACACCCGCGCCCCGGCCGCGTACATCGCCTCGACCTGCTCGACGAACCGGACCGGCGACCCCACCTGCGCGGCCAGCTCGCCGCGGATCTCCTCCGGCGAGGCCGGGTACGGCGCCGCGGTCCGGTTCCGGTAGACCGGCACCGCGGGCCGCACGACGCCGATCGCGTCGAGGGCCCGTCCGAACGTCTCCCCCGCCGCGGCGACCAACGGGCTGTGGAACGCGCACGCGACCGGAATCCGCTTCGCGCCGAGCCCCGCCGCGCGCAGCTGCGCGACCGCGGCCTCGACGTCGGCGGTCGGGCCGGAGATCACCGTCTGTTCCGGCGAGTTGTGGTTGGCCAGGACCACAGTGGAGCCGGCGAGTACCGAATCCACCACAGCCGCCGAAGCCGCGACCGCGGCCATCGCACCCGGGTCGCCGGCCGGGATGGCATCGAGGATCGCCGCCGCGCGGGCATGGCTCGCGTGCAGCAGCGCCTCGGGGGTGAAGGTGCCCGCCGCGGCCAGCGCCGTCAGCTCGCCGTAGCTGTGCCCGCCGAGCATCGCCGGCCGCACGCCCGCGCGGGTCAGCAGGCGGAACGCGGCCAGCCCCGCGAGCCCGAGCGCGGGCTGGGCGACGCGGGTGTCGGTGACGCGGCCGGCCAGGTCCTGCCGCGCCCGCTCGCCGAACACCGCCGGGCCGAACACGACGTCGGCGGTCGTCGGGTCCAGGCGGAGGTACCGCTGCAGCTCCGGGAAGGCGACGAACAGCTCGGCGAACATGCCCGGCCGCTGGCTGCCCTGGCCCGGGAACAGCACCGCGACCTCGCCGGGCTCACCGTCCCCGGCCCGGTACAGGCCGGGCGCGTCCTGGCCTGCGAGCGCCTGCCGCAGCAGTCCACTCAGTTCGTCCACAGTGGACGCGACGATCGCGAGCGTGATCGGCCGGCCCTGCGCGCGCAGCGACGCCGAAAGCGCGAGATCCCGCAGCCGCCACGGCTGCCGCCCCGCCGGGACGTCCGAGGCCAGCGAAAGCAGGTCGCGGACAGCCACGTCCGTCGTGAAGAGGAACAGCTCGGCCGGCCACTCGTCGGCGGAGAGAGCGGGCGGGACGCTGTCGTGCGCACCGAGCACGACGTGGAAGTTGGTCCCGCCGAAGCCGAACGCGCTGACGCCGGCGATCCGCTCGGCCGCCGGCGCGGCCCACGGCTGCGCCGCCGTCTGGAACACGAACGGGCTGGTCGACGCGTCCCACGCTTCGTTCGGCGCCGAAAGGTGCAGCGTCGGCGGTTTGACGCCGGTGTGCAGGGCCAGCGCGGTCTTGATCAGCCCGGCCAGGCCCGCGGCGCACTTGGTGTGCCCGATCTGGGACTTCACCGAGCCGATCGTGCACCCGCCCGGCGCGGCGCCGGCCTCGGTGAACACCTTGGTCAGGGTGCCCAGCTCGGTCCGGTCGCCGACGACGGTCCCGGTGCCGTGCGCCTCGACGAGCCCCACCCGGGCGGGCGAGACACCGGCGTTGCGGTAGGCACGGGCCAGCGCGGTGTGCTGCCCCTCGGGCCGGGGCGCGGTCAACCCCAGCGCCCGGCCGTCGGAAGCCGCTCCGACGCCCTTGATCACGGCGTAGACGCGGTCGCCGTCCCGTTCGGCGTCGGCCAGCCGCTTCAGCGCGACGCAGGCGACACCTTCGCCCAGCGCGATGCCGTCGGCCGCGCTGTCGAACGTAGCCGAGCGGCCGGTCGGCGAGAGCGCGTGCGCCGAGGCGAACAGGAGGTAGTCGTTGATGCCGTTGTGCAGGTCCGCGCCCCCGCACAACACCAGATCACTCGTGCCGGCCGTCAGCTCCTTGCAGGCGACGTCGACCGCGGTCAGCGACGACGCGCACGCGGCGTCCACGGTGTAGTTGGCGCCGCCGAGGTCGAGCCGGTTGGCGATCCGCCCGGCGATGACGTTCGCCAGGACGCCCGGGAAGGAGTCCTCGGTGATCCGCGGCAGCCGGTCGTCCAGTTCGGACGGCAGTTCGCCCGCATAGGACGGCAGCACGGTCCGCAGGCTCATCGCGTTCGACAGGTCGCTGCCCGCCTCGGCGCCGAACACGACCGACGTCCGGGTCCGGTCGAACGCGCGGTCTTCGTAACCGGCGTCCACGAGCGCGCGGTGCGCCGCTTCCAGCGCCAGCAGCTGCACCGGTTCGATGCTGGCCAGCGACGACGGCGGGATGCCGTACTTCAGCGGGTCGAAGCCGATTTCGGGCAGGAACCCGCCCCAGCGCGACGGCGTCTTCTCGCCTTGGCCGTCGGGGTCGTAGTACAGAGAGGTGTCCCAGCGCTGCGGCGGCACCTCGGTGACGGCGTCGGCGCCGGCCAGGACGTTCGCCCAGAAGGTGGCCAGGTCGGGCGCCTGCGGGAACATGCAGGCCATCCCGACGATGGCGATCTCCAGGGGCTCGGGCGCCGGGGGTTCCGGCGTCGCGATCCCGAAGGCGGCGGCCCGGTCGCGCAGGACGGCGTTCGCGCCTTCCCCGACCGCGTGGTGCAGGTCGGCGATCGTGGTGACGGCCGAGCGCAGCACGGCGACCTGGCCCGCCATGAACATGCCTTCGGCGAGCTGCCGGTCCTCGCCGACGTCGCGCAGTTCGGCGCCGACGCGCTCGATTCCCTTGCTGGCCAGGCGAAGCCGCCCGACGTTGAGCTGTTCCAGCCGCTCCCAGGCGTCGCGGCTCGGCACGCCCTGCTCGGCGAGCCCGGCCTTGATCGCCGCGTACTCCTCGGTGAACGGGCTGCGGACGCACCGCGTCGCGTGACCGGGCGCCGTCTCGAGGAGGTCGGTGTGCTCGGCACCGAGCAGGCTCCGCTGGAACAGCGGGAGCACGGCGCCGGCGTCGACGGCCTCGCGCGTGAAGAGGTAGGCGGTGCCCATCAGCACGCCGATCGCGGCACCGCGCGCGGCGAGCGGCGCGGCGAGCGCGGCCACCATCGCGGCCGACCGCTCGTCGTGGATCCCGCCCGCGAACAGCAGCTGCAGGCCCGCGACCGCGTCCGGAGTGGACGCGAGGAAGTCGGTGACGACGCCGAGCTGCGCTTCCCACAACGGGAAACTGGTGCGGGGCCCGACATGGCCGCCGCACTCCGAGCCTTCGAAGACGAACTTGCGGGCGCCGGCTTCGAGGAACTGCTTGAGCAGTCCCGGCGACGGCACGTGGAGGAAGGTGGCGATGCCCGCGTCCTCGAGCGCCGCAGCCTGCGCGGGCCGGCCGCCGGCGATGATCGCGTGCGTCGGCCGCAGCTCGCGGATCACCTCGAGCTGCGCCGCCTTGACGTCTTCGGCGGCGAACCCGAGGACACCGACGCCCCAGGGCGCGTCGCCGACGGCTTCGCGGGTCCGTTCCAGCACGTTGCGGGTCTGCTCGCGGCCGGACAGGGCCAGCGCGATGAACGGCAGCGCGCCGGCCGCGGCGACTTCGGCGGCGAACGCGGGCTGGTCGCTGACCCGGGTCATCGGTCCCTGCGCGATCGGCAGCGCCGTGCCGAGCGCGCGGCTGCCCGCGCTGCCGGGCCCCAGCACCGGGATTTCGGCGCGCAGAGCGTCACCGATCGCGTCGGCCAGGCCGCGCACGGCCGCCGTCACCGTGCCCCACCGGTCGCGGAAGCGGGTGGCGAGGAAGACGTCTTGGCCGGCCTCGACCGGCTCGAACCCGTGCCTGGCCAGGCGGCGGACGCCGTCGGCGACCGTCGTTTCGGAACCGTCCAGCCCGGTGAGCGCGCGGGTGGGCGCCGAGGGCAGTTCGGCCTCCGGCAGCAGGGCGAGCTGGGTGTCGACGACCACGCCGGCCGCGCCGCCCGCGACGGCGGCGGCCGCGGTGTGCGGGCCGATCCCGCCCGCGGCCCACACCGGGACGTCGAGGGTCTGGTCGGCGAGCAGGGCCTGGAGCAGCACGAACGTGCTCAGCTCCCCCGTGCGGCCGCCGCATTCATGCCCGCGGGCGATCAGGCCGTGGGCACCGGCGGCGACGGCCCGCGCCGCCGACGCCCGGCTGGTGACCTCCGCCAGCACCCGGCGGCCGGGGAAGTCTGCCGCAGTGCACGGAGAATCCTCGGTCAGCAGGACGGTCGTCGCGGCTTCGGGCAGGTCGGCGACCGGCCCGGTCAGCCGGACGCCGTAAGCCGGGACGTTCCACTCGCCCAGCAGCGCGAGCTCGTCGGAGGCGGCTCCCCCGGTGAGGTCGAGGACGCCGAGCCCGCCCCCGCGCACGGCGGCTGCGACTCCGCGCGCCGACGGCCACCGCACAGGGGACACGGCGACGATCAGGTCAGCCGATCCACGGTCGGCTTTCGAGACACGCATGGGTACTCCCGCGACGCACGAAAGGGTGATGGACGACAACGGGGAGTACTTAAGCGGGTTCGCACCGCTGCCGTCAACAACCCACCGCGATTTAGTCGTTCCGGTTCATAAAATTCGGGATGGACCAGCCGTGAGACGCAAGAATTTAACGTCGCCGTCACGTTCCGCCCGCCGGGAAGACGCACCGGATAGGCCCGGCGCGGCGATCCCGCCGGCCGCACCGGCCCGGACCTGCGGCCCGCCTGGCACACACCACCAGATGGGGCAAGCGTTCTCACCCGGCGGACGCAGTGTGACTGACCACACCGGACCACGCCGTTCGGCGGTCCCGCCCCTTTTCGCGCGCGCAGCAAAGCGCCGTGGCGGCAAAACCGGCCACGACTTCCGGACCGTCCCCCAACGCGGAACGCGCGGAATTCGGTA
Organism: Amycolatopsis sp. NPDC028719; assembly: GCF_055565395.1. NCBI lineage: Bacteria > Bacillati > Actinomycetota > Actinomycetes > Pseudonocardiales > Pseudonocardiaceae > Amycolatopsis > Amycolatopsis sp. NPDC028719. The sequence goes on along the minus strand of NZ_JBVHUL010000002.1, from coordinate 196,918 downwards.
TTGTGCGGCGGCGGTTATCCCGGCAGTTTTACCCACAGCCGAAAGTAGTGTCCGGCACCCGCCCGATTCACCCGCCGGAACCGACGGATCCACTGTGGATTCCCGGGAGTTCCGGGTTTCTCGTGCTCACACGACCCACCGCGCACCGAACCCGGAACGCCCACACCGGGCGAGACCGCCCGCGACGAGGACGACTGCGGGTATTCGGCCGGACACCATCGGTACCTCCACTCTTGCACGACACGGCACGTCGACAAGAATTTTCCACTCTCCGGTGACAGATTTTCCTTAGAAGAAGCTGAAAGCGTTTCGCGTACCAGTCGGTAACCTTGGACATATCGTCTATAGTTGACTTATCTGTCCAATCCTGGAGGTGGTCGTGGAGTACTGGTACGCCGACGAGCGGTCGGGCACGCGCTACCCGGGTGACCCGCTGCGATGGCGCGGCGACGACGGCGCGCCCCTGACCGTCGCCCCACTGGCCGGGCTCGCTCCCGGCGACGTCGACACCGGCGTCCGGTCACTCTGGCGGTATCGCGCCGCCCTGCCCGGTGACCTGCGCCCGGTCTCGCTCGGCGAAGGCTGCACGCCGCTGGTCCCCCGGCCGTGGGGCGACGGCGACGTCCGGTTCAAGCTCGAGTGGTTCAGCCCGACCGGCAGCTTCAAGGACCGCGGGTCCAGCGTGATGATCTCCGCGCTGGCTGGCGCCGGGGTCAAGGAACTGCTGGAGGACAGCTCCGGCAACGGCGGCTCGTCGGTCGCGGCCTACAGCGCGGCCGCTGGGATCGCGGCCACCATCCTCGCTCCCGAAGGGACATCGGCGGCGAAGGTCCTGCAGGCCCGCGCGTACGGCGCGCAGGTCGAGCTCGTGCCCGGCACGCGTGACGACACCGCCGCCGAGGCCGTCCGCCGCTCCTCCGGCACGACCTACGCCAGCCACAACTGGCACCCCTTCTTCCTGCAGGGCACCAAGACGCTGGCCTACGAACTCTGGGAGGACCTCGGCTTCCGCGCGCCGGACGCCGTGGTCACGGTGGCCGGCGCCGGGAGCATCGTGCTGGGCTGCGACCTCGGGTTCGGCGAGCTCCTGGCCGCCGGGTCGATCACCCGCCGGCCGCGCCTGCTGGTCGCCCAGCCGCGCAACTGCTCGCCCATCGACGCAGCCGTCCACGACCGGCGGCCCCCCGAGTTCGCGCCCACCGTCGCCGAGGGAACCGCCATCCGGCATCCGGTCCGGCTTCGCGAGGTCGTCGCCGCCATTCGCCGATCCGGTGGCGACACGGCCGCTCTCTCCGAAGACGCCATCGCCGCGGCCGCCCGCCGGCTGGCCTCGCTCGGCCTCTACGCGGAGCCGACCAGCGCGACCGCCGCCGCGGCGATCGACATCTTTCGGGAGCGCGGGGCGATCCGGCCCGGCGAGACCACCGTCGTCGTCCTCACCGGCTCCGGGCTGAAGGCGCCCGACAAGCTGCGGGAACTGCTCGGATGACCGAAGACGAGCTCCTGCTGCGCGAGGCCGAGAAGATCGCGCAGGCCGTCGCCCGGATGTTCCCCGGGCTGTGCGAGGTCGTGCTGCACGACCTGCGCGACCCGGCCCACGCCGTCCGCGCGATCGAAGGCGGGCTGTCCGGGCGCGCCGTCGGCGACCCGGCGACCGAGCTGGGCCTGGCCCGGATCGCCGATCCCGGGTTCCCGGACGTGCTGCAGAACTACCCGAACCGCTTCCCCGACGGCCGGCCCGCGAAGAGCACCTCGATCGGCCTCCGCAATTCGAGCGGTGAGTACGTGGCGGCGCTGTGCCTCAACCTCGACGTCTCTCTGCTCGGCTCCGCCGCCCGCGCGCTCACCCGGCTCGCCCGCGCCGACGAACCGGCGCCGCTGACCGAGTCGCTGCGCGCCCGCACGGCCGACGAGCTGCGCGCGCTGGTCGAGGACTACGCGACCGAGCGCGGCCACACTCCGCGCAGCCTGCCGGCCACCGGGAAGAAGGACCTGGTGCGGACGTTGAAGGAGCGCGGGTTCCTGGAGGTGAAGAACGCGGTCCCGGCGCTGACCGACCTGCTCGGGATTTCGCGGGCCAGCGTCTACAACTACCTGCGCTGAGACGAACGGCCTCCCCGGGAGTTCGGGGAGGCCGTTCCACCCGGCCGCTACTCGACCGGGGCGCTTTCTCGCCGCTTCGAGAGCACGCGCCAGCCCACCGCGAGGACGACGACCAGCACCGGGATCGAGTAGAACGCGACCTTCTCGGCACCGTCCGAGAAGCCCATCAGCACGACCACCAGGGCCAGGAACGCCAGCGTCGCCCAGCCCGAGTAGGGCGCCCACGGCATCCGGTACGACGGGCGCTCCAGCTCGCCGCGCAGGGCGGCCTGGCGCAGGCGCATCTGGCAGAAGACGAGCGTCGCCCAGGTCGTGATCACGCCGAGGGAGGCGATCGCGATGGCGATGTCGAACGCGTCCTTGGGCACCAGGTAGTTGAGCACCACGCCGAGCAGGTAGGCGATCGAGGTGAACAGGATGCCGCCGTAGGGCACGTGCCGGCTGCTCATCCGGCTGACGAACGACGGCGCCTCCCCCTTCTCGGCCAGTGAGCGCAGGATCCGGCCCGTGGAGTAGAGGCCGGAGTTGACGCTGGACAGCGCCGCGGTCAGCACGACCGCGTTCATCACGTCACCGATGCCCGGAATGCCGAGCCGGCTGAACACCGTCACGAACGGGCTCTCGTCGCCGTTGTAGAAGGGCCACGGCAGCAGCATCGCCAGCATCAGCACCGAGCCCACGTAGAACACGCCGATCCGCCACACGACGCCGTTGATCGCCTTCGGCAGCACCTTGCGGGCGTCCTTCGTCTCGCCGGCCGCGATGCCGACGACCTCGATGGCCGAGTAGGCGAAGATGACCGCCTGCAGCGTCATCAGCGCGATGCCGATGCCCGCCGGGAAGAATCCACTGTGGCCGGTCAGGTTGTGCACGCCGGCGGGCGTGCCGCCGATGTCGGCGCTGGTGAACACCAGGCCGAGCGCGGTGACCAGGAAGACGACGATGGCCAGCACCTTGACGACCGAGAACCAGAACTCCAGCTCACCGAACAGCTTGACGCTCAAGAGGTTCACCGCGAGCAGCACGCCGAGGGCGACCAGCGCGGTGATCCACTGCGGGACGTCCGGCAGCCACTTGTGGACGTAGATCGCGACCGCGGTGATCTCCGCGATCCCGGTCATCGCCCAGTTCACCCAGTACATCCAGCCCGAAGCGAAGCCGGCCCACGGGCCGATGAACTTCCGCGCGTAGGTGACGAAGCTGCCGGAGCTCGGCTCGTGCAGGACGAGCTCGCCGAGCGCGCGCATCACGAAGTAGGCGGCCACCCCGCAGAGCGCGTAGGAGAGGACCAGCGACGGGCCGACCTGGTGGAGCTTGCCGCCGGCGCCGAGGAACAGCCCGACGCCGATCGCGCCGCCGATGGCGATCATCTGCACTTGGCGGTTGCCCAGTGCTTTCGAGTAGCTTTCACCTTTTTCGGTGAGCAGCGAGGAATCCATGGTTGCCAGACGTTAAAGCGTGTGCGGCAGGTCACCAAGCGGGCTAAGGAAGACTTAAGGTGTGCCGGAGATCACCGCGGACTTTCCCCCCGTTTCGATTTGACAGGACCGATTCGACAGGGGTGCCGCGCGCCCGGCCGGACGCGGCTTCTACGCTACGGCCGTGGACCTCGCGGCGCTGCTGGACCGGATCGCCGATGACGTCGCGCCCGAGGTCGGCCGCGGCGCCGTCGCGGACTACATTCCCGCGCTGGCCCGGATCGAGCCGCGCCGGTTCGGCATGGCAGTGGCCGAAGTGGACGGTGCGCTGCACGGCGTCGGCGACTTCGAGCGGCCGTTCTCGGTGCAGAGCATGTCCAAGGTGTTCACGCTGGCGCTGGTGCTCTCCCGCGGCGACGGCGTGTGGGCGCGCGTCGGGCGCGAGCCGTCGGGCGACCCGTTCAACTCACTGGTGCAGCTGGAACACGAGGACGGCATCCCGCGCAACCCGTTCATCAACGCGGGCGCGCTCGTGGTGACCGACGAACTCGCCCGCCACGGCGACGCGGTCGACGCGCTGCTGACGTTCCTCCGCGAAGAGAGCGGCCGGCCGGACATCGGCGTCGACCCCGAGGTGGCCGCGTCGGAGGCGGGTCATGCCGACCGCAACCGCGCTCTCGCGTACTTCATGGCGTCCTACGGCAACATGCGCCACCCGGTGCCGGCGGTGCTCGACCAGTACGTCCGCCAGTGCTCGATCGCGATGAGCTGCGCGGACGTCGCGCGGTCGGCGCTCTTCCTGGCCCGCCACGGCATCCGCAACGACGGCACCCGGCTGCTCGAGCCGACCGCGGCGAAGCGGATCAACGCGGTGATGCTGACGTGCGGCACGTACGACGCGGCGGGCGAGTTCGCCTACCGCGTCGGCCTGCCGGGCAAGAGCGGCGTCGGCGGCGGCATCGTCGCGGTGGTCCCGGGCCGGTGCGCGGTGTGCGTGTGGAGCCCGGGTTTGGACGCGCGCGGGAACTCCGTGGCGGGCGTGTCGGCGCTGGACCGCTTCACGACGCTCACCGGCTGGTCGATCTTCTGAGGCGCCTGCCCCGGGTAGCGCCGGGGCCGAGGGCGGGCATACTCGACCTCCGACAGGAGGTGGGCGGTGTCCTCGAGCACGGAACCCCGGCGGGTGACGATCCACGACGTCGCCCGCTCGGCCGGGGTCTCGCGGCAGACCGTGTCGCGCGCCCTGAACGACAAGGCCGAGATCGACGGCTCGACCAAGCAGCGCGTCCTCGACGCCGCGCGGGAACTCGGGTACCGGCCGAGCCGGTTCGCCCGCGGCCTGGTCCGGCCGGACACCACCACCATCGGCCTGGTCGTGCCGGACCTGCTCAACCCCTTCTTCACCGAGGTCGCCTCCGGGGCCCTGGCGGCCGCCCGGTCGCGCGGCTGGCACGTCGTCGTCTACGACACCGCCGGCGACGCCGAGCAGGAGCTCGCCACCCTCCGGGTCATCGGCTCGCAGGTCGACGCCGTGGTCGGCTACTTCAGCCGGTCCGAAGAGGACCTCGACCGCTTCACCCCCGGCATCCCCGCGGTGCTGATCGGCCGCGATCCCCGCACCCCGCGGTTCAGCGGCATCTCGGTCGACGGCGAGGACGGCGTCCGGGAGGCCGTCGCCCACCTCGTCGGGCGCGGCCACCGGCGGATCGGGATGCTCGACGACGACGGGCGCGAACCCAGCGTCCGGCAGACCTGGTTCGTCCGGGCCGCCGCCGAGCACGGCATCGCGGTCGCGCCCGGGTGGATCGCGCGGGCCGCCCAGACCGTCGACGGCGGCGGCGCGGCGCTCGCGACCCTGCTCGCCGCCCACCCCGACGTCACCGCCGTGTTCGCCTTCAACGACGTCATCGCCATCGGCGCCCTGCGCGAAGCCCGCCGGTTCGGCCTGCGCGTCCCGGGCGACCTCGCGGTGATCGGCTTCGACGGACTGGCCCTCGGCACCCTCGTCGACCCGGAGCTCTCCAGCGTCGCCATCGACACCCGGGCGCTCGGCGCGCTGGCCGTCGAGCAGACGATGCGGCTCGTGACCGGGGCCACGCCCCTCGAGCCCGGTGAGCTGATCGTCCGCGCCCGCCTCCACCTGCGGGAATCCGCCTGATCCCTTGACACGCCGACGCGGCGGTCCGCACACTGCAGCCGGGCCCGTGAACGTTCACGGGAACGCTCACGGGAGGTGCCATGGCGTACGTCGAAGACCCGGGACCGGGCTACGGCTCAGTGGCTCCGCGCTCGGCCCTCACCTCCGACGCCCCGTCGCTGTCGCTGAACGGCACTTGGCGGTTCCGGCTCTCACCGAGCCTTGCCGCCGCTCCTCCGGACGTCGCCGATCCCGCGTTCGACGACTCGGCGTGGGGCGAGCTGCCGGTGCCGTCGCTGTGGCAGCTGCACGGCCACGGCCGGCCCGCCTACACGAACGTGCACTACCCGTTTCCGGTCGATCCGCCGCACGTGCCGTCGGAGAACCCGACCGGCGACCACCGGCTGCGGTTCGACCTGCCCGCCGGCTGGCCGGCCGGGTCCGCGCTGCTGCGCTTCGACGGGATCGACTCGTGCGGCAGGATCTGGCTCAACGGCACCGAACTCGGCGTCACGAAGGGCAGCCGGCTGCCGTCGGAGTTCGAGGTCGGGACGCTGCTGCGGCCGCGGGACAACGTCCTGGTCGTGCGCGTGCACCAGTGGTCGGCGGGCAGCTACCTCGAAGACCAGGACATGTGGTGGCTGTCCGGGATCTTCCGGTCCGTGACGCTGCTCGCCCGGCCCTCCGGCGGCATCGGCGACTACTGGATCCGCGCGGATTACGACCACACGACCGGGCTGGGCATGATCCGGGTCGAGACCGGCGCGGACGTCGTGCTGGACATCCCTTCGCTGGGTGTCGCGGGCCATCCGGCCGGTGAGCCGCTGGAGCTGCCCGTCGAGCCCTGGAGCGCCGAGACACCCCGCCTCTACGACGGGACGCTGTCCACAGTGGCCGAACGCGTTCCGGTGCGGATCGGCTTCCGGACCGTGACGATCGAGGGCGGTCAGCTCAAGGTCAACGGGCGGCGCCTGCTGCTGCGCGGGGTCAACCGGCACGAACACGACCCGCGTACCGGGCGCGTCGTGTCGCGCGAGACCGCGCGGGCCGACGTCCTGCTCATGAAGCGCCACCACGTCAACGCCGTCCGGACCAGCCACTACCCGCCGGACCCGGCGTTCCTCGAGCTGTGCGACGAGTACGGCCTGTGGGTGATCGACGAGTGCGACCTGGAGACCCACGGGTTCGGGCCGCTCGGCTGGGACCGCAACCCGAGCTCCGAGCCGATGTGGACGGACGCCTACCTGGACCGCATGCGGCGCACCGTCGAACGGGACAAGAACCGGCCCAGCGTGATCCTCTGGTCGCTGGGCAACGAAAGCCACACCGGGGACAACCTGGCGCGGATGGCGGAGTGGGTGCGCCACCGCGACCCGACCCGGCCGGTGCACTACGAGGGTGACCACGACTGCTCCTATGTGGACGTCCACAGCCGCATGTACGCGACACCGTCCGAAGTGGAGCAGATCGGGCGTCGCGAAGACGACAACGAGCGTCGCCGCGACCTGCCGTTCATCCTCTGCGAGTACGCGCACGCCATGGGCAACGGTCCGGGCGGGCTGCTGGAGTACCGGGAGCTGTTCGAGCGATACCCGAACTGCCAGGGCGGGTTCGTGTGGGAGTGGATCGACCACGGCCTGGCCGCGCCCGGCCACTTCGCGTACGGCGGCGACTTCGGCGAACCGCTCCACGACGGCAACTTCGTCATCGACGGCCTGCTCTTCCCGGACCGGACGCCGTCGCCGGGGCTGACGGAGTTCGCGAAGATCATCGAGCCGATCCGGATCGACGCCGATCCTTCCGGCCTGCGGGTTTCGAACCACTACGACTTCGCCGACACCGAGCATCTCGAGTTCACCTGGGTGCTCGAGGACGAAGGAACCGCCGTCGCCCGGGGTGTCCTCGATGTACCAACCATCCACTCAGGACAAGGCACTTCCCTGTCGTTGCCGCCATTGCCGCCCACCGACGGCGAATCGTGGCTGACCGTCTCGGCATCGCTGACCTCCTCGACCGCGTGGGCGCCCGCCGGGCACGTCGTCGGCTGGGGCCAGGTGGCAGTGTCTCCGGCGCCCACCCGGCCTTCGCCCCCGACGCGCGGGCCGGTGTTCCGCACGGCCGGGCAGCTCATCCTCGGCGCCGGCGAGTTCGACGCCGTGACAGGCACGCTGACGTCACTCGGCGGGCACGCGGTGCAGGGCCCCCGGCTCGACGTCTGGCGCGCGACCACCGACAACGACCGCGGCTCGTCACCCGGGCCGTCCGAGGCTTCGCAGTGGCTCGACGCGGGGCTGCACCGGATGCAGCACCGCGTGATCGCCGTCGACGCCGACGGGGACGAGCTCGTCGTGCACGCCCGCGTCGCCCCGCCGGGGCAGCCGTTCGGCCTGTTCGCGGACTACACGTGGACGGCCTTCGACGGCGGCCTGCGGCTGCGCGTGGACGTGACCCCGGACGGCGAGTTCCCCGGCACGCTCCCCCGGCTCGGCCTGGCGATGGCGGTCCCGGGCACGTTCGGTTCGGCGGAGTGGTTCGGTGACGGTCCCGGCGAGGCGTACCCGGACAGCCGGCAGGCGGTGCGGATCGGGCGGTTCTCGAGCAGCGTCGACGGCCTGCAGACGCCGTACGTCTTCCCGCAGGAGAACGGCAACCGGACGGCCGTGCGCTGGGCCCGCCTGACCGACCCGGACGGCACGGGCATCCGCGTCGACGGGGAACCGACCTTCGACTTCACGGCCCGCCGCTGGACGGCGGCGGCTCTGGAGGCGGCGCGGCACACGGACGAACTGGAGTCCGGTTCGCTGGTGCACCTCACGCTGGACGTGGCCCAGCACGGTCTTGGGACCGCGGCCTGCGGGCCCGGGGTGCTGCCGCGGTACCGGCTGGTGCCGCGGAAGACGTCGTTCACCCTGTCGCTGCGGCCCGTGGCGGGTGGTGTCGCAAATTGAGACCCCGGGACGCTCCCGGATGCGGTGTCGTTGAGGTCCAGACGGCCGCAGGACAGGAGCGTCCCGGATGACCCCTTCCACGACGACCCCTTCGAGTGCCCGGCAGCTGGCCACGCCCGGCGCGCTGGGCCTGGCCGACCTCGTCGCGATCTTCGACGACCTCCAGTTCACCCTCAAGTGCTGCGAACGGCTGGTCGCGGAGCTGGCCCACCCGCGGGTCGACGCCGTGCTCGTCGAGGCGCTGTGGGTGTCGGCGCTCAACTCGTACGCCCGGTGTTTCCGCACCGGCGACCGCGGCATGGGCCTGACGGTCGCCGACGTCAAGGCCACCGAAGTGCCGGGTGAGGTCGCCGAGTGGCACGCGCTGCTCGGCCGGATCCGCGACTTCTCGATCGACGGGCCGGTCAACCCCCGCGAAACCTACTCGGTGGGCGTCTCACAATCCCCGGCCGGAGAGGCGTCGGGAGTGGTCATCACGTCCGCCGTCCGGCCGCTCGTGGACGATGTCACGGTCCGGCAGACCGGGCGGCTGGCCTTCGAGCTGAGCCGCCTGGTGGACGAGCGGATCAAGAACCACCAGGCGAAAGTCTTCGAGGCGGCCTCGAAGCTGACTTCCGCCCAGCTGGAGGCACTGCCCGCCATCGAAGTCGAGTCTCAATAAGTCTCATTAGTGAGTCTCATTATTCGACGCCGGGCAGGTGGCGGTAGATCGTGGCGCGCGAGACGCCGAGCGCGGTCGCGATCTCGGCCGGGGCGTCGCCCGCGTCGTAGAGGCGCCGGGCCTCCTCGATCGTCTCCGGGCTCATCACCGTCGGCCGGCCGCGGCGGGCGCGGGGCCTGCCCTCGGGTTCCGGCGCGGCGAACAGCCGGTCGACGCCGTCGAGGACCGCGGCGCGCAGTTCGGCCACCGGGGCGTCGGCGAACAGCACCACCGGGTCGCTGAGCATCGCGATCGCCTGCGCCGCGCGGACCCGGCCGGCCAGGTCCGCGTCCGGGCCCGCCACCAGGTGGTTCGCCGAGAGCATGCCGTCGCGGAAGCGGTCGAACACCGCCTTCGATGCGGTCAGGCCGAGGTCGCGCAGGTTCATCCGCAGCAGGTAGCGATGCCCGAGCCACACGTCGAGGAGCCCTTCGATCGCCGCCGCGCGGGGGTCGGCGGCCGCCGCGGCCTTCGTCATGGCCGCTTCGAGGTCGTCCAGGAGCGGTTCGGCCAGTGCCGTGACGATGTCGGCCTTGCCCGGGAAGTGGTACAGCACCGCGGTCTTGGTGATCCCCACGCGTTCGGCCAGCTCCCGGACCGACGTCACGTGGAAGCCGCGCTCGGAGAACTCCTCGAGCGCGGCGCGCAGGATCCGGGCGCGGGTGTCGTCGGTCATCGTCGGAGCCTACCCGCCTTGCCTGACCGCCGGACAGGAGCGTACGGTCGGTCCTGACCGATGGTCAGGACCATGATGGGGGCAGAAACCATGACCGAGCAGACCGTACTGATCTCCGGCGCGGGCGTCGCCGGGCCGACGCTGGCGTACTGGCTGGCCCGCGCGGGCTTCCGGCCGACCGTCGTCGAGCGCGCCGCCGGGCTGCGGTCGAGTGGCAGCCCGGTCGACGTCCGCGGGCCGGCCGCGCGGGTCGCCGACCGGATGGGCATCACCGCCCGGCTGCGTGCGGCGAGCACGGCCGTGACGTCGCTGAAGTTCGTCGACGACGCGGGACGGCGGACCGGCCGGGTCGCGATGAGCGGCGACGGCGGCATCGAACTGCCGCGCACCGACCTCGCGGCGATCCTGCACGACGCCGCCCGCGCGGACACCGAGTTCGTCTTCCACGACTCGATCACCGAGCTCCACCAGGACGAGGGCGGCGTCGACGTCACGTTCGACCGAGGCGCACCGCGCCGGTTCGACCTGGTCATCGGCGCGGACGGGCTGCACTCGGCCGTGCGGCGGCTGGCGTTCGGGCCGGAGCACGCGTTCGTCGAGCACATGGGCGTCTACATCGCGACGCTGCCGCTGGCCGAGCCGCCGGCCGACCGCACGGAGCTGGTGATGTACAACTCGCCCGGCCGGGCGGTCGCGGTGCACCCGGCGCGCGGCACCGGGATCGCGGCGTTCATGTTCCGCGGCGACGCCGTGCCGGGGTTCGACCACCGGGACGCGGCGCTGCACAAGCGCATGCTCGCCGAGGCGTACGAGGGCGCGGGCTGGCGCGTGCCGGAGCTGCTGGAGCGCGTCCGCGAGGCGGACGACCTGTACCTGGACTCGGTGAGCCGGGTGCGGATGGCCGGCTGGGCGTCGGGGCGGATCGCGCTGGCCGGTGACGCGGCGTCGTGCGTGTCCCTGTTCGGGGACGGATCGACGCTGGCGATGGCGGGCGCGTACACCCTCGCCGAGGAGCTGGGCCGGACACCCGGTGACGCGGCGTCGGCGTTCCGGCGGTACGAGAGCGCACACCGGAAGCTCGTGGAACCCAAGCAGCGCAACGTCTCCACCGCGGCGGCTCTGCTGATCCCGGCCACGCGCGGAGGCCTCGCGGCCCGCAACTTCGGCACGCGGCTGCTGCCGCTGGTCACGGCCGCGCGACGGCTGGTGCCGACCCGGACAGCCTGAGCCCCGCCCTTCAGCTCGGCGCGGCCTGAACGTCACGCTCGCAACATCGGCGGGTACAGCACTTCGGCTTTCCCACGCCGGTACAGCCGGGCCGGGCGCCCGCCGTCGCGGGTGGTCGTGCCGCCGGTCGGCTCCAGCAGCCCCTCCGCGCCGGTCACCTTGCGGTGGAAGTTCCGCGGGTCGAGCCGCGTGTCCCAGACCAGCTCGTACACCCGCCGCAGCTCGGCGACGGTGAACTCCGGGGCGCAGAACGCCGTCGCCAGCGGGGAGTACTCGAGTTTCGCCCGAGCCCGCTCGAGGCCGTCGGCGAGGATCCGGTCATGGTCGAACGCCAGGTGCTCGCGGGCCAGTGACCGCACCGGGGCCCAGCGGGCTTCCGCCGCGTCGGTGCCCGCACTCGGCGTCGGCAGGTCCGGTGCCAGCGCCAGGTACGCGACCGTCACCACGCGCATCCGCGGGTCCCGGTCCGGGGCGCCGTAGCCGGCGAGCTGTTCGATGTGGACGGTCCCCGGCGCCAGGCCGGTCTCCTCCGCCAGCTCGCGGCGCGCGGCGTCCGAGAGGTCCTCGTCCGCCCGGACGAACCCGCCGGGCAGCGCCCACTCCCCCCGGTACGGCTCGACGCCCCGGCGCACGACCAGGGCACACAGCTCGTCCCCGGTCAGGGTGAGCACGACGAGGTCGACGGTGACGGCGAACGGCGGGTGACCCATGCCACCACCCTACCCGCTAATCGTCAGCTTGACGATTAGGGCGTCCTCCGCATATCGTCACCCCGACGATAAGAGGAGGGCTCATGGCCGACATCGACCGCCGCTTCGGGTTCCGGCACCTGCGGGGCGCACCCACCGTGCACATCCGCCACTACCGCCGCGGCAAGCTCGCGCACGACGGCGTCGGGCTGTCGTTCTGGTACCGGCCGCTGACCGCGGTCGTCTCGGAGGTCCCGGTCGACGACCGCGAGCTGCCGCTGCTGTTCCACGCCCGCACGGCCGACTTCCAGGACGTCACCGTGCAGCTCGCGCTGACCTTCCGGATCGAGGACCCGGCGCTGGCCGCGCAGCGGATCGACTTCTCCATCGACCCGGACACCGGACGCTGGAGAAGCGATCCCCTCGGCCAGATCAGCGGGCTGCTCACCGAGAACGTCCAGCAGTACGCCGTCGAGGTGCTGACCCGCACGCCCCTCGAGGAAGCGCTGGTCGACGGCGTGCGCGCGGTCCGCGACCGGATCCGTGCCGGGCTCGCCGAGGAGGACACCCGGCTCGCGCAGACCGGCTCGGCCGTCGTCGACGTCCGCGTCGTCGCCATCCGGGCCGAGCCGGAGGTCGAGAAGGCGCTGCAGACGACCGCGCGGGAGAAGGTGCAGCAGGAGGCCGACCGCGCGACGTTCGAACGGCGTGCGCTCGCCGTCGAACGCGAACGGGCGATCGGCGAGAACGAGCTGCAGAGCCAAATCGAGCTGGCCCGCCGCGAGGAGCAGCTCGTCACCCAGCGCGGCGCGAACGCCCGGCGCCAGGCCGAAGAAGCCGCGGCGGCGAACCGGATCGAGACGGAGGCGCTGGCGTCGCGCAAGGAACGTCTGACGCTCGTGGAAGCCGAAGGCAAGCGGGCGCTGGGCGAGGCGAAGGCGGCGGGTGAAGCCGCCCGGCTGGCGGCCTACCGCGACCTGCCCGAGGGCGTCCTCACCGGGCTGGCGCTGAAGGAGCTGGCCGGCAACCTGCCGCAGATCGACAGCCTGACGGTGACGCCGGACCTGCTCGCGCCGCTGCTGACGAAGCTGGGCGTGCGGTCGTGAGCCTCGCCCCGCGCGTCGTGCTGGTGCACCGGCGCACCGAACTGGACGAGCTGCTCGCCCGGCACGGCACGCGCGGCCAGGCGGAGTTCTTCCTCCGCACGCGCGGCCGTGACCTGGCCGAAGTGACCGAGGCGGACGCCGCCGTGCGCGCGGCGCTCGCCACGGCTTCGGCGGCGATCCCGCTGGACTGGCGCCGCGGCGAGGTCGAACGGGCGGACCTCGACCGGTTCCTGTTCACCCCCGAAGACATCATCGTCGTGGTCGGCCAGGACGGGCTGATCGCCAACGTCGCCAAGTACCTCGCCGGCCAGCCGGTGATCGGCGTGACGCCCGGCGCGCCCGGCGTGCTGGTGCGCCACCCGCCGGCCGCCGTCGCGGACCTGGTGCGGTCCACCGGCGACGTCGAGCACCGCACGATGGCCGAGCTCACCGCGGACGACGGCCAGCGGCTGCTCGCGCTCAACGAGATCTACCTGGGCCACGCCGGGCACCAGACGGCCCGCTACCGGCTGGGGGTCGGTGGCGGGCCGGCGGAACGCCAGGCGTCGTCGGGGATCCTGGTCGGGACGGGCACCGGCGCGACCGGCTGGTGCGGGTCGGTGTGGCGGGAACGCGGGAGCGGGATCCGGCTGCCGGCACCGGGCGAGGCCCGGCTGGTCTGGTTCGTGCGCGAGGCGTGGCCGTCGCCGACGACCGGGACCACGTGCACCGAAGGGGAGCTGACGTCGGCGCCGCTGACGGTCGAGGTCGAGTCCGACCGCCTGGTCGCGTTCGGCGACGGCCTCGAAGCCGACAAGGTCGCCCTCACCCGCGGCCAGACCGCGACGTTCGTCCCCGCCGCGAAGACGGTCCATTTGGTCCGGTGATCGCGGCCTCGCGCACTTGGACGGACGACACGCCGAGGGGGCATGTCGTCCGTCCACTTCGTCCGGTGCTCGACTGGGACACAATGCGGCAACGTCGTCACATTCGCGGGCCCGGGCGGTCAAGATGACCTTCTCGCCGAAGATCGAAGTGCGAAGGTGACCGGGATGACATGGCTCGTGTGGGTGCTCGGCGCGGTGGTGCTCGCCGCCGCCGGGGTCGGGGTGGCCGCGTGGCCGTGGTGGCGGGACCGGGACCTGCGCCGGCGGACCGCCTGGTCGGCCGCGCGGGCGGCGATCGACAGCGCCGCCGTCAGCCGGGACGCCGCGTCCGCTCCGCGGCCCGAGGCCGAGCAGCTGCTGGCCCGTGCCGAGACGATCGCGGCCGCGCACGGCGGCACGCGAGCGGCGCGGACCGCCGAAGACCACGCGCGGCGGGCCGACGCGCTCTGGCGGGCGGCGGCCCGTGGCTGACCGGATTCGCTGGGTCCTGCTCGCGGCCGCCGGCGCCGTGCTCGTGACGTTCCTCCTCGTGCAGCAGCAAAGCACCAGCGTCAGCTACGGCCGGGCCCCCGCGAGCGGCGACCCGATCCCGGAGGGTTCGGCCGGCGAGCTGAGCGGCGCGACCGTCCCCTCGGCCGAGCAGCTGACGGCGATGGTCAAGGCTTCCCCGGTCGTACGGCTGCCGGGTGCGATCGCGACCTGGGACGAAAAGGCCGTCCAGGCGGCGGCCGGGAGCGCCGGGGCCCGCATCCTCGTGGCCCCGCCGGGACTGCCGAAGGAGGCCCGGTCCCGCGTGAAGGACGTCGAGGACGCGACCGTCCAGGTGATCGGCACCGAGGTGACCGGCGGCGTCCTGCAGGCGTCGGCCGACCGCGCGTCCGAGTGGATCCGCCAGTTCGCCACCGGCGACGTCACGGAGTCGCTGACCACCCTGGTCGCCCACCTGAACCACCAGCCGGACGCCCCGGATCAGCCCGCCCTCGCGCGGCGCGACCCGGCCGCCGGCGAACTGGCCGAGGTCACCGCGGCGCTGCGCGGCACCGGCCGGTACGTCGCCCCGGGAGCGACGCTGACGGACGTGCCCGCCACGACCGCCGCGTTCCCCGGCGCCCAGCCGTTGTACGTGGCCCTGCCGCAACAACCGGCCGGTCAGTCTTTGGTCCACTTCGGACCGGCGCTGGCGAAGGAATTCCCCGGCCGCCCGATCGTCGCGATGTACGGCCAGTGGGTGGAGTACGACGGGCCGTCGGCCGACGCGTTCGCCGATGTCGCGACGGCGAGCTTCTACGGCCAGTTCGCGGACCGGCTCAGCACGTACGCCTACCCCCAGCGCAACGTCCTGGGAGCGTGGCTCGACCGGGTCACGGCCATCCGCTACGCCGGGCTGTTCGACCGCCCGCTGCCCTACACCCCGTTCGACCCGCTCCGGGTCACGCTGCCCGCGCTGCCGTGGCTGTTCGCCGCCTGCGCGGTCGGGTTCCTCGTCCTCTCGGCCCGCCGGGTGGTGCGCCCGGACCGGCCCGCCGGAACGGGCGTGCCGGCGCGCCTGGCCGGGCTGACCGCGCTCGCCGTCGAGATCTCGGGGCTGACCGGCGGCGCGTCGTCCGCCGCCCTGACCCGCGGGATCACGCAGCTGACGGCGGCTCCGGACGCCTTCACCGAAAAACTGCCGGACCAGCACGTCCACCGTCTGCTCGACGCGGCCGAGGCGGACCTGGACAGCACGGCCGGGTTGCTGGGCCGCCCCGAGTACCGGCCGGCCGAGTACCTGCGAGGGAGGCTCGCGTGAAACGGATCTTCCGCTCCGCGTTCGGGATCGCGGTGCTCGGCTGCCTGGTGCTGGCGGGCTGGGCGGTGTGGTCGGCGGGTGTGTTCGACGGCCCGGTCGCCCGGCAGCTGCGGTCGGCGTCGGTGTACGCCGCGCCCGGGATCACCCTCGACCGGCCGGCCGCGGAACGCGTGATCGGCAACCGCCGGCTGGTGGTGGGCTTCCTCGAGCCGGGCGCGGACCTCGGCGACGCGTGCGACAGCCTGGGCAGCGCCGCCGACGGCACCCTCGCCGTGATGCTCAGCCGGGACGGCGACGACTTCGAGAAGTACGGCTGTTCGCGGTTGCCCGGGAGCGACGACGAGAACTTCGGGAAGGCGTTCGTCGCGGAGTCGATGATCGGCAACGGCATCGACGCCTTCGCCGACCGCCCGGTGGAAGCGCTGAAGGTGATGGTCGTCAACTACGACCTGCTGGTGCGCTCCGGCGCGATTCCCGACGGCGGCCGCACGGTCAGCCCCTCGCTGCCGCGGTACCTGGTCGCCGCGGCCGCGATCGGAGCGGTGCTCCTGGGCTCTGCGGCGCTCTACCTCACCGCGCGCCGGGCCGCCCGGGCGTCACTGGCACGGCGCGAACGCCGGGACGCGGAAGCGGACGAGCGGACCGAGCTCGCGGCGGCCGCGGCCGTGCTGGCCCAGGAGATCATCGACCTGGACCGGCGCTACGCCCGGCAGACGGGCACGAGCAAGTTCGCCCGGAACTACCGGAGTCTCGTGTCGGACTACGCGAACCTGCTGCCGGACCTCGGCCGGGAGACCCCGGAGCTGCGGGCCCGGGTCGAGAAGCTGCTGACCCGGGCCCGCATCCTGGCCGCTCAGGTGCCGTAGCGGGACTTCACGATCGACGGCGTGTCGAGGTTGTGGCCCGCGTCCATGCTCTGCGCGAGCCGCAGGTACTGGCCCTCGGCCCACATCAGCGGACCCGCACTGCCCGTCGGGCGGCCCAGGCCGAAGCAGCCCGCGTCGGCGCGGTCCCAGACCTGCTCCGGCACGAAGTAGCCGTCGTTCGCCGAGTCCGCCATGGACTTCAGGTACACCGCCGCCGAGCGGCCGTTGGCCAACTCGTACTGTCCGCGCTCCCCCGACAGCACCGGCCACAGCCGCCCGAACCGCTGACTGCCGCCGGCGGGCCAGCCGGTGCAGGCCGAGGTGCTCTCGCCGTAGTTGTCGTGCGGGTAGCGGTGGAAGTAGACGTCGCCGTTGGGCAGCGTC
The DNA here is from genome assembly GCF_055565395.1 of Amycolatopsis sp. NPDC028719. Classification (NCBI taxonomy): domain Bacteria; kingdom Bacillati; phylum Actinomycetota; class Actinomycetes; order Pseudonocardiales; family Pseudonocardiaceae; genus Amycolatopsis; species Amycolatopsis sp. NPDC028719. The sequence goes on along the minus strand of NZ_JBVHUL010000002.1, from coordinate 180,009 downwards.
ACCTGCATCGCCGAGTTGCCGTCGGACGCCGCCGCGGTCGGCGCGACCGAGTTCGCGATCGTGGCGTCCCCGGCCGGGCGGATGCCGAGCCGCACCAGGTCGAGGAAGCCGAAGTCGGTCACGTCGTGTTCGTAGAAGCAGCCTTCGTCGAAGCAGATCGTCGCGCCGTCGTTGGGGTTCCCGGCGCGGTCGAGCCGTTCGTAGTAGGTGTGCCCGCCCCAGTAGCCGGACGTCGTCACGGTCCAGCCGGCCAGGGAGTTGCGCCACGAGTCCGCCGTGGACTCCCACGACGTCGCGCTCGCGGTGTCGCCGTTGGCCCGGGCGAGGGCGCCCGCGGCGATCAGCCCGGCGATCTCGGCGGCCACCGACGACGGCGACTTGCCGTACTGCTCCTCCCACCGCTCGGTGGTGTCCGGGCCGGTCGCGACGATGTGGTTCGCGGTCGTCTTGACCTTGGCGTAGGTCGAGGCGTCGGTGAGGCCGGTCAGCCAGGCCAGCAGGATCGCGTCGGCGTCCTGGTCGAGCTGTTCGCAGCAGCCGAGCTGCTGGGCACTGGCACCGGCGACGCCGGAAACCGGGCTGTAGCGCGGGAAGGACCCCGCCGGGTAGGTCGTGCCGTCGCCCGCGGTGGGACTGCCGATCCACTGGGAGTTCCAGAGGAATTGGGCCATCCGCTTGGCCTGCGCGCTGTCGCCGGCGGCCAGCAGGCCGGTCGCCTGCTGGTACAGGTCACGGCCCCACACGCGGTGGTAGCCGTCGTTGAGCTGGTCTCCGCTGGTGAAGGTGCCCCACGGGGTCGCGAGGCCCGCGACGCTCGCCCCGGGGTGCTGCTTGTCTTCCGCGGTCTTGAGCGCCATCGCCGCGACGTAGTAGGCGCGACGCCGTTGCGTGTCCCCGGAAACGCTGGCGGGCGCGGGTTTCAGGCCGCCCGCATAGGCGTTCCAGCCGCCGCGGTACGACGTCGCCACGGCGGAGAACCCGCTGCTCAGCGACCCGCTCGCGGCCGAAGTGGCGGCCGCCGCGGTACTGCCGTAGCCGAGGGCGACGGTGAACGTCGTGTCCGTGCCGACCGGGATCTGTCCACACTGGACGACGTTGCCGGTGCCGGCGATGTTGTCGAACTGGTTGTTCAGGGTCTTGTCGGCGCGCAGGTCGACCAGGCAGTCGCTGGCCGCGCCGCTGTAGCCGTTGTCGTGCGCGGTGAACCCGGTCGAGACGCGCAGTGCGGAGACGACCGTCGTGGCCACGCCGCCGAACAGCGTCTCGGTGCCGCCGGCCAGCAGGCCGCTGCCGTCCCACCAGGCGTTGTCGTTGGCGCCGCCGCCGGCCATCGACGGGTTGGCCAGGAGGTAGAGGCGGTAGCTGCCGCCGTCCAGGGACTGGAAGCGGGTGTTGCGGACGAGCGTCGAGCGGGCCGGGTCGGTCACGTAGTCGGTCGTGATGCGGTACTTTCCGCTCTTGGCCGTGTTCGTGACGGTGTACTGCAGGGCCTTTTCGTCGGGCATGGACACGACGTGGTTCGTGGCGTCGCGCTCCAGGTCCACGAAGCTGCTGCCGTCGGTGACCACGAATTGCATGTCCTGCATGTCGGGGACGTCGGCGCGGGGGTAGAAGACCTCGGATGTGACGCCGTCTGCGACGGTGAACCAGACCGGGCTGCTTGTTGTGGTCGAGGTTCCGAGGGCGGACTTGTTGCCCGTCGCCCAGGATGCTCCGCCTCCGCAGCAGTCCGTTGCGGTGCCGGTTGCCAGTGCTGTGCCTGGGAGTGCGCCGGCTAGTAGGACTCCTGCTCCGGCGCAGGCCAGGACGGTTTTCCACCTGATCATCGGGACCCTCCGACGGCTTTGTCGTCAATATGTTGTGGGCGGCAACATATTGGGCCGTGGGGCGGTGACAGACAATGTCCGATGGGACTGGATCGATCCAGCCCTGCGTCGAACGGGCAGTGATACTTTCTCGCTCTCCGCCACCCCGAAGCCTGATGGTGACTACGGCCGACAGCACCGCGTCAAGGCGGGAAAGATGCCGTGACCCGGTGCCGCCGGCCGTGTTCTGGCTTCGGATCGGGGTTGCGGGAGGGTCTGGGTTCCAGCCCCTTCGGGGCCGGTTGCTTACGCGTTGGCGATGCGGTCCAGCCACTCTGCCAGCAGCACACGCTCGGCCCTGCTCAGCACCGCCGCACCGTCGAGACCTGCTCTCAAGGCGATTGCTCGCTCCGGCAGGTCGGAGCCGGCCGGCTCTTCGGTTCCGGTGAGGATGCGGCTCAGCACCGTCTCCCGGGCCGTCGTCGACAGCTCGGGGTCGCGCTCCGCCTCCGGTGTTGCGATCAGGTTGAGCACCACGCCCATGCCCGTCGCGTGGACCAGCCGCGCCGCGCGTTCGACGCTCACCCGTAGCCGGCCGGCCTCAGCCACTCGCTCGATGATGCTTCGCAGCATCGCTTCGGCCTCGCGAGCAGCCGGGGATGTGCGGCCGGGGCGCGCGTCGCCGTACATCAGCACGTAGAACTCCGGGCGCGATAGGCCGAACTCGACGTGCAGGTCCCAGCCTCGGCGGAGATCCTCGACCGCGTCGCCCGTGGACCCCAGCTCGCGCTTGCTCGTCAGGTACTCGTCGAACCCGTACGCGGCGACCGCGTCGAGCAGGCCGTCCTTGTCACCGAAGAGGCGGTACAGCGCTGGTGGCTGGACGCCCGCCGCCGCGCTCACCGCGCGCGTCGACAGCCCGTCGCGCCCCTCTGCCACCAGCAGCGCCGCTGCCGCTTCGAGGATGCGCTCGCGGGTGTCCGTCGCCGTCTTCGTCGCCATGGTTCCAATGATAACAAATCTCCAGTAGCACTCGTTTGGTATCGATGATACGGTCGTTTTAGTATCGACGGAAACAGGGAGAATCTTCATGCACACCCGCACCCTCGGCCGGACCGGTCCGGCCGTCAGCGCCCTCGGCCTCGGCCTGATGGGTATGTCCGACCTCTACGGCCCGGCCGACGAGACCGAGTCGGTCGCGACGATCCACGCCGCCCTCGACGCCGGCGTGACCCTGCTCGACACCGGCGACTTCTACGGCATGGGCCACAACGAACTGCTGCTGCGTGACGCGCTCCGGGGCCGCAACCGCGAGAAGGCGGTGATCAGCGTCAAGTTCGGTGCGCTGCGCGGCCCGGACGGCAGCTGGCTGGGCAACGACGGCCGCCCGGACGTCGTCAAGACGTTCCTCGCCTACAGCCTGCGCCGCCTCGGCACCGATCACCTCGACGTCTACCGCCCGGCCCGGCTGGACCCGACCGTGCCGATCGAAGAGCAGGTCGGCGCGCTGGCCGATCTGGTCCAGGCTGGGTACATCCGGCACATCGGCCTGTCCGAGGTCGGCGCGGAGACCCTGCGCCGCGCCGCCGCCGTGCACCCGATCTCCGACCTGCAGATCGAGTATTCGCTGCTGTCGCGCGGAATCGAAGCTGACATCCTGCCCACCGCGCGCGAACTGGGCGTCGGCGTCACCGCGTACGGCGTCCTTTCCCGCGGCCTGCTCAGCGGGCACTGGACGCCGTCGCGCGAGCTGAGTGCGGCCGATTTCCGCGGCTACAGCCCGCGGTTCCAGGGCGAGAACCTCGACTGCAACCTGGCGCTGACCGACGCCCTCGGCAAGCTCGCCGCGGCCAAGGGCGTCACGACCGCGCAGCTCGCCATCGCGTGGGTCGCCGCGCAGGGCGAGGACATCGTCCCGCTGGTCGGCGCCCGCACGCGGGCCCGGCTGGCCGAGTCCCTGGGCACCGCCGACGTCGAGCTGACGGCCGGCGACCTGGCCGCGATCGAGGCCGCCGTCCCGGCCGGCGCCGCGGCGGGCGACCGCTACGCCGCCGCCATGCTGGACCACTTGGACAGCGAGAAGTAGGTCCGTGAATGTCGCATCGAGGGACTCTACGTCCCTCAATGCAATTCACGGCTTTACGTGGTCGACCGCGACGCGGTGGGCGAGGCGGCGCAGCAGGGGCGCCGCCTCCGCCATGCACCGCGCCGGGTCCGGTTCGAGATCGGTCAACGCGTACGCGGCCGAAATGCCCGCGCCGACCAGCTCCACAGTGGACAGCTGACAGCGACCGGACACGGCGACGCAGGGGATGCCCTTCGCCGCCGCGGCGCGGGCCACACCCGCCGGGGCTTTGCCGGACAGCGTCTGCCGGTCCAGGGATCCCTCGCCGGTGACGACCAGCGAGGCTCCGGACAGGGCCGCGTCGAACCCGAGCAGGTCGAGCAGCAGCTCGATGCCCGGCCGCATCCGGGCGCCCAGCACGGCCATCGCGGCGAAGCCCACTCCCCCGGCGGCCCCGGCACCGGGCCGTTCGGAGAACTCCGGCCCGGCATGGGACGCCCAGTGCCGTAGTGCGGCGTCCAGCGTCTCGACGTCGGCGGGGGACGCCCCCTTCTGTGGCCCGTAGACGGACGCGGCCCCGCGCGGGCCGTAGAGCGGGTTGTCGACGTCGCTCGCGAGTTCGATGTCCACTGCGGACAGGTCCAAACGGGACAGATCCAGCGAAGCGAGCCGGGACAAGGCCGCCCCGCCGGGCGGGAGGTCCCGGCCGGCGCTGTCCAGCAGCCGGGCACCGAGTGCGGCCAGCATGCCCGCGCCGCCGTCCGTGCACGCACTGCCACCGACACCCAGCACGATCCGGCGGCACCCGGCCCGCACCGCGGCGGAGAGGACGTCGCCGGTGCCGGCGCTGGTCGCGGTGAGCGGCGCCGGCGCTCCGGGCAGCCGGTGCAGCCCGGACGCCTCCGCCAGCTCGACGACGGCGGTGTCCCCGCGGACCGCGTAGGACGCCGTCACCGGCACACCGGTCGGGCCGCGCGCCGGTACTCGCACCCGGCGGAATCCGGCGGCGACGGCGGCGTCCACCGTGCCGTCGCCGCCATCGGCCACCGGCAGGGCCCGCACCGCGAGGGCGGGGTGGACGTCGGCGAGGCCGGCAGCCACCGCCGACGCCACCTCCGCCGCGGTCAGCGACCCCTTGAACTTGTCCGGCGCGACGAGGATCTTCACGCGCTTGCCTTGTAGGCCCGCCAGTCGCCGACCTCGGTGATGTCGCGCAGCGCCACGTGCGAGGTGTAGGGCCGCCGCAGCAGCATGGCGAACGCCGAACTGCCGTCCGCCAGTTCCACCACCCCGAGTTCCAGCTCGTGCGGCTCGGACGGCAGCACCCTGTCCCGCAGGTCGTCCAGCGAGACGTCGTAGACCTCGCCGGTCACCGCCGCGCCGCCGTGCGACACGGGGTACAGCGCCGGGCACTGGTCGCCGACGGCGTAGAACCGGTACTTCGGCGCGGTCTCCGCCGTCGAGACGAACGGCGAGCCGTCGAGGAGGTGGTGCAGGGGTTCGCCGCGCATGGCGCCGCCGTTGAAGAACATCAGGGCCACGGGGATTCTCCTTGGCGGAAGAGGGCTTCGACGCCGTCGACGGCGAAGTACACCGCGAACACCAGCGCCAGCAGGGAAAGCAGCCAGCCGGCCTCGCGCCACTTGCCACGGCCGATCTTGATCAGCACGAACGCGATCAGGCCGGCACCGACGCCGTTGGTGATCGAGTAGGTGAACGGGATCAGCGCGGCGGTCAGGAAGACCGGGATCGTGTAGTCCGGGTCGTTCCAGGGGATGTTCCGGCACTGCGCGACCATCATGCCGCCGATGACCACCAGCGCGGGCGCCGCGGCCTGGGCCGGGACGACCCCGGCGAGGGGTGTGAACAGCAGTGTCCCGGCGAACAGCAGACCCGTGACGACGCTCGCGAGACCCGTCCGGGCACCTTCACCGACCCCGGCCGCGGACTCGAGGAACACCGTGTTCGGCGACGAGCCGGTGACTCCGCCGGCGATCGCGCCCGCGCCGTCGACCAGCAGGATCCGGCCCATCCGCGGCACCTTGCCGTTCTTCGACAGCCCGGCCTCGTCGGAGACGCTGGTGATCGTGCCCATCGCGTCGAAGAACCCGGACAGCACCAACGTGAACAGGAACACCGTGGCCGCGAGCGCGCCGGCCGAGGCGAACCCGCCGAAGAGGTCGATGTGGCCGAAGAGCCCGAAGTCCGGTGCCGCGACGACGTGGTCGGGCAGGGCCGGGGCGGTGAGGCCCCAGCCGCCGACACCGAACCCTTCGTGCAGCACCACGGCGAACACCGTCGCCACGCCGATGCTGATCAGCACCGCGCCCGGGCCCTTGCGGGCCATCAGCACGATCATCAGCAGCAGACCGAAGCAGAACACGACGATCGGCCAGCCGTGCAGGTGCCCGCTCGCCCCGAGGCGCACCGGGACCGTGGTCTGCGCCGCGTCCGGCATCCGGGTCACGAACCCGGCGCTGACCAGCCCGACCAGCGCGATGTAGAGCCCGATCCCGACGGTGATCGCCATCTTGAGCGGCCGCGGGATGGCGTTCATGATCCGCTCGCGGACGCCGCTGACGGCCATCAGCACGATGCAGACGCCTTCCAGCACGACGAGCCCGAAGGCCTGCGCCCAGGTCATCGACGGCGCCATCTGGAACGCGACGATCCCGTTGATGCCGAGGCCGGCGGCCAGCGCGAGGGGCGCGTTGCCGACGACGCCCATGAGGATGGTCATCACCGCGGCGGCGAGCGCGGTCGCCGTGGTCACCTGCGCGGCCGACAGCCGGGCGCCGGTGATGTCGGCGGAGGCGCCGAGGATGAGCGGGTTGAGCAGCACGATGTAGGCCATCGCGACGAACGTCGTGACGCCGCCGCGGACTTCGCGGCCGACGGTGCTCTGCCGGGCGCGCAGCTCGAACAGCTTGTCCAGCAGGGATCGGCGTTCCGGGGGTACTTCGTCGAGTTCGGGTTCGTGGATCTCTACCTGGGTCATGCGTCCTGCCCTTGCCGGTGGGTGTGCTCGGCCAGGCCGAGGCACAGCGCCGTGCCTGGGCGAGCGGGACGTTCGATTCGGTTGTGCTCCGGTCAGCTGGCCTTGTGGGTCAGAAGTCGGCGGGTCAGTAGTCGGTGCGGTCGGCCTTGTCGAGCCAGGCCGCGAAGGGGGCGAAGCCGTCCTTTGCGGACAGTCGCGTGACTGGGACCGTCCACGTTTCGCGCGGGCGGTCGAACAGTTCGTAGAAGGCGCGGTCGTCGAAGCCGGCCTTGGCCGCGTCATCGCGGTCGGCGGCGAAGAGGACCTTGCCGACGCGCGCCCACAGCGCCGAGGACAGGCACATCGGGCACGGCTCGCAGCTGGAGACGAGCACGCAGCCGTCCAGCCTGAACGTCCCGAGCGCCTGGCAGGCCGCCCGGATCGCGACGACTTCGGCGTGCGCGGTCGGGTCGAGGTTCGCGGTGACGCGGTTGACGCCGGTCGAGACGATCTCGCCGTCCTTGACGATCAGCGCGCCGAACGGGCCGCCGCCGTTCGCGACGTTGGTCTCCGCGATGCGGACGGCTTCGTCGAGCCATTCGGTCTCGGCGGAAATCGACGTGTCTTTGCGGGGGTCCGGGTGGCGGAGCCCCCGGCCCGGGGCGGAGCCCCGGCGGGTCACGGCGGTCATCTCAAACTCCTGTGATGTGTTCGGGGCGGATGGGGACGCGCGGCAGCTCGAGGCCGGTGGCCGCGCGGATGGCGTTGGCGATCGCCGGGGTCGCGGAGATCGTGGGTGGTTCGCCGACGCCGCGGACGCCGTAGGGCGCGTGCGGGTCGGGCCGCTCGAGGACGTCGACGCGCATCGGCGGCATGTCGAGGATGGTCGGGATGAGGTAGTCGGTGAACGACGGGTTTCGCACCTTGCCGTCCTTGACCAGGATCTCCTCCATGACGGCGAGGCCGAGGCCCTGCGCCGAGCCGCCCTGGATCTGGGCGACGACCGCGTCGGGGTTCATCGCCTTGCCGACGTCCTGGGCGCAGTCGAGCTGGACGACCTTGACCAGGCCGAGGTCCAGGTCGACGTCGACCACCGCACGGTGGGCGGAGAAGCCGTACTGGACGTGGGCGTTGCCCTGGCCGGTCTCCGGGTCCAAGGGGTAGGTCGGCCGGTGGTGGAACTCGCGGGTCTCCTCGATCGCGGTCTCCCCCAGCAGCTCGGCCAGGTCCGCGACGACTTCGCCGTCGGCCGCGACGACCTTCCCGCCCGTCAGGGACATGCCTTCGGAGGACATCCCGAGCCGGGCGTAGACGGCCTCGGCGACCGCGCGGCAGGCGTTGCGGACCGCGCCGCCGGTGACGTAGGTCTGGCGCGACGCCGAGCTGGAGCCGGCGTCGCCGACGCTCGTGTCGGCCGGGTGCACGCTCACCCGCGTCAGGCCCAGCTCGGTGCGGGCGATCTGCTGCTGCAGCGTGACGAGCCCTTGGCCGACCTCGGCCGCGGCGGTGTGCACCATCGCCACCGCCTCGCCACCGAGCACCTCCAGCCGGACGCGGGCGGTCGAGTAGTCGTCGAGGCCTTCGGCGTAGGAGATGTTCTTGATCGTGACGCCGTAGCCGATCCCGCGGACGACGCCTTCCCCGTGCGTGGTGTTGGACGCGCCGCCGGGCAGCTCGCGGATGTCGCGTTCGCCGGTCGGCTCGGGCGGGAGCGGCAGGTCCCGGACGCGCTGGACCAGCTCCGCGACCGGCGCCGGGAAGTCGACCACCTGGCCGGTGACCACAGTGGACCCTTCGCTCAGCGCGTTGCGGATCCGCAGCTCGGCCGGGTCCATGTCCAGTGCGGCAGCGAGCTTGTCCATCTGGGACTCGTACGCGTAGGTCGGCTGGACCGCGCCGAGCCCGCGCATCGCGCCGCAGGTCGGGTTGTTCGTGTAGACACCCCAGCCCTCGATGTGCGCGTTCGGCACGTCGTAGGGGCCGACGCTGAGCGTGGTGCCGTTGCCGACCACGACCGGGGTCTTGGACGCGTACGCGCCGCCGTCGAAGTACATCTTCGCCCGGACGTAGACGATCTTGCCGTCGCGGGTGGCGCCGTGCTCGTAGTACATCTTCGCCGGGTGCCGGTGGACGTGCCCGAAGAACGACTCGAGGCGGTTGTAGCTCATCTTGACCGGACGCCCGGTGCGCAGCGCGAGCATGCACGAGTGGATCTGCATGGACAGGTCCTCGCGGCCGCCGAACGCGCCGCCGACACCGGACAGCGTCAGCCGCACCTTCTCCAGGGGCAGGCCGAGGGCCTTCGCCGTCTGCCGCTGGTCGACGTGCAGCCACTGGGTGGCCAGGTAGAGGTCGACGCCGCCGTCCTCGGCCGGCACCGCGAGCCCGGACTCCGGGCCGAGGAACGCCTGGTCCTGCATGCCGATCTCGTAGACACCGGAGACCACGACGTCCGCGGTCGCGGTCGGGTCGCCCTTGACGATCCGCTGGTGGCGGACCAGGTTCCCGCCCGGGTGCAGCTTCGGCAGGGAGTCGTCGTGCGCGGCGCGCTCGGGGTCGGTGATCGGCTCGAGGACGTCGTACTCGACGACGATCTCCTTCAGCGCCTGCCGCGCGATCTCCGGGTGGTCGGCCGCCAGGATGGCGATCGGCTCGCCCTGGTAGCGGACCAGGCCGTCGGCCAGCGCCGGAGTGTCCTGGTACTTGAGGCCGTAGACGTTCTCACCGGGTACGTCCTCGTGGGTGAGGACCGCGTGCACGCCGGGCTGGGCGAGCGCGCGGGAGACGTCGAGGCGGACGATCCGGGCGTGCGGGTGCGGGCTGCGCAGGGTGGCGCCCCACAGCATGTCCTCGTGCCACAGGTCGGAGGAGTAGGCGAACTCGCCGCGCACCTTGAGCGTGCCGTCCGGGCGCAGCGGGCTCTCGCCGATGCCGCCGGCGATCGTGTCCTGCATTTCCTGCGGGGAACGGGCCGGAGCGCTCATCGGACGACCTTCTTCGCGGCGGCGTCGCGGACGGCGTCGAGGATCTTCTCGTAGCCGGTGCACCGGCAGAGGTTCCCGGCGAGGGCCTCGCGGATCTCGACGTCGCTGGGGTCGGGGACGCGCTCGATCAGATCGTGCGCGGCGACCAGCAGACCGGGCGTGCAGAACCCGCACTGGACGGCGCCGCGCTCGACGAACGCCTCCTGCACCGGGTCCAGGGCGTCTCCGGAAGCGAGCCCTTCGACCGTGACGACGTCCCGGCCCTCGGCCTGCCCGGCCGCGACCAGGCACGCGCACGCCGGGACGCCGTCCAGGTAGACCGTGCACGAGCCGCATTCGCCCTGTTCACAGGCGTTCTTCGAGCCCGGCAGGCCGAGCCGCTCACGCAGTACGTAGAGCAGGCTTTCGCCCTCCCAGACGTTGTCCGCCCGGCGGTGCTCGCCGTTGACGGTGACGTTCACGCGCACTTCGCGCTCCCTTCGCAGTATTCGCTCCAGGCCCAGGTCAGCGTCCTTCGCGCCATTACACTCAGTGCGTGACGGCGGTACGCGGCACTCCCCCGGACGTCGTCGATCGGCGCGGCGGCCGACGCGACCAGGTCGCCGAAGCGGCGCTTCACCGAGTCGTCGAGGGCTTTCGGAGCGTCCCAGTCCAGCTCGCCGGCCAGGAACTCTTCGGCGGCGAAGGCCCGGCGGGGCGTGGGCGCGGCCGAGCCGACGCCCGTCCCGACGCGCTTTTCCGACGTGTGCAGCGCGAGCCCGAAGGCGGCGACGGCGATGACCATGGCGTTGCGGGTGCCGATCTTGCTGAACTGCTGCGGTCCGGTGGCCGGAGCCAGCAGCACGGCCGTGATCAGCTCGTCCGGCTCGAGGACGTTCTTCTTCACCCCGACGTAGAAGTCCTTCGCCGCGACGACCCGGGTGCCGCGGACCGAGGCGATCTCGACCTCGGCATCGGCGGCCAGCAGGGCCGGGTGCGAGTCGCCCGCGGGCGAAGCCGCGCCCAGGTTGCCGCCCACCGAGCCGCGGTTGCGGATCTGCGGGGAGCCGACGGTCCGCGCGGCCATCGCCAGGCCGGGCAGCCGCGTACCGAGCTCGGCGATGATCCGGGTGTAGGGCACGGCCGCGCCGAGCCGGATCCGGCCGCCGTCGGTGCCGTGCTCGTGCAGCTCGGCGACGCGGCCGAGGTCGAGCAGGGCGCCGGGACGGCGGTGGTCGAAGTTGAGCTCGACCATCACGTCCGTGCCGCCGGCGATCGGGACCGCACCGGGGCTCGCCGCCTTCGCGGCGAGCGCGTCGGCCAGCGTGGCGGGTCGGAGGAATTCCACTGTGGACGTCCTTTCGGGGCTGCTTCGGCAAGAAGTACACACGCTGGGGTGTGGCCGGGACCACGGCAAAACCCCTGAAAGACGGGTGAATTTACGGCCCCGGTTTGTACTTTCCGACAACCCCTTGATCGCGGACGCGGAAAGGCCGCCGTACGAGGTCAGGGTCTCGTACGGCGGCCTTTGGTCACGCGGGTGTTACGCGGGCTCGAACTCCCGGACGGCGTCGAGGGCGGCGCCCATGGCGGCGTTGCCCTCACGTTCGATCATGATCTCCACCAGGACGGGCCGGCTGGTGCGCTCGGCCTCCTTGCGGGCCCATTCCAGTGAGGTCCGGATCTCGGCCGGCTCGTGCACGCGGGTGCCCGAGCAGCCGTACGCCTCCATGATCTTGACGTTGTCCGTGCCGTTCGAGTCGTAGTGGATGTCGACCTCGAAGTTCATGTCGTACCCGGTCTCCGCCTGCCGGATGAGGCCGAGGTACTCGTTGTTGAGCATGATCAGCACGAACCCGACGTCGTACTGCGCGGCCACCGCCAGCTCCTCGACCAGGAACTGGAACGAATAGTCGCCGACCACCCCGACGACTTCGGCCTCCGGACGCGCCTTCTTCACCCCGATCGCGGCGGGGATCTCCCACCCGAGCGGGCCGGCCTGGCCGCACACCTGGTAGTGACGCGGCTTGTGCGCCTTCTGGAACTGGCCCGACCAGATCTGGTAGAGCCCGATCGCGGTGACGAAGTAGGTGTCCTCGCCGAAGGTTTCGTTGATCTCCTTGAAGACTCGCGGCGCCTTGATCGGCAGGGCGTCGAAGTCGTCGCGGCGGGGAAGCGCTTCCTTCAGCGCCGCGATCCGGCCCACCCACTCGCGCCTTGGGGAAACTTCCCGCTTGTCCAGCGCCGTCAGCAGCGCGTCCAGGAACTCCCGCGTGTCCGAGACGATCCCGAGGTCCGGGCCGAAGACCTTGCCCAGCTGGGTCGGCTCGATGTCGACGTGGATGAACTTCCGGTCACCCCGGTAGACCGACAGCTCGCCGGTGTGCCGGTCGCCGAACCGCGCGCCGAGCGCCAGCACCAGGTCCGCCTCCAGGAAGGCCGCGTTCGCCCAGCGCTGCGACGTCTGGACGCCGGCCATCCCGGCGAACAGCTCGTGGTCCTCGGGGAAGCTGCCCTTGCCCATCAGCGTCACCTGGACCGGGACGTCCAGGCGCTCGGTCGCGGCCCGCAGCTGCTCGCTCGCCTCGCCGAGGACGACCCCGCCGCCGGCCAGGATCAGCGGGCGCTCCGCGGCCAGCAGCATGTCGAGAGCCCGCTCGACCCGCGCGGCCGCGGGCTTCACGGCCGTCACCGGCAGCGGCGAGTCGATCGAGGAGTCCCACTCGATGTCCTGCTTCTGGACGTCGATCGGGAGGTCGATGAGCACCGGGCCCGGCCGCCCCGAGCGGGCGATCCGGAACGCCTCGCGGAAGATCCACGGCAGCTGCGCGGCCTCCTTGACCTGCACCGCCCACTTCGTCACCGGCTTGGCGATCTCGACGATGTCGACGGCCTGGAACGCTTCCTGGTGCAGCTTGGTCGTCGCGGCCTGGCCGGTGATGCAGATCATCGGGATCGAGTCCGCGTGCGCGGTGTAGAGCCCGGTGATCATGTTCGTCCCGGCCGGGCCGGACGTGCCGATCGCGACGCCGACGTTCCCGTTCGTCCTGGCCCAGCCGTCGGCCATGTGCGTCGCGCCCTCTTCGTGGCGGACGATCAGATGTTCGATCGCCCGGCCTTGTAGGGCGTTATACAGCGGAAGGATCGCGGCGCCGGGGCAGCCGAAGACGGTGTCGACGCCTTCGCTCTCCAGGACGTCGACGACCGCTTGCATGGCGGGGATTCTGGGCATGTCACACCTCCGCCGGGACGCGGCCCGACAACTGTTCGACGACCTTCAGCAAGGCCGAGTGGTCCAGGGAGCCGTGGCCCATGGCGCGGCCGGCGGCGACGAGCTGGGCGACCAGCCCGGTGAGCGGGAGCGCGACGTCGGCCTGCCGGGCGGCGGCCAGCGCGATCCCCATGTCCTTGTGGTGCAGGTCGATCCGGAACCCGGGGGCGAACTGGCGGCCCACCATGGACTTGCGCTTGAGCTCGAGGATCCGGCTTCCGGCCAGTCCCCCGGCGAGCACATCGAGGCCGATGGCAGCGTCCACACCGGACGCTTCGAGCAGCACGATCGCCTCGGCGACGAGGCCATAGATGCCGCCCACGACGAGCTGGTTCGCGGCCTTCACGACCTGGCCGGCGCCGTGCGGGCCGACGTGCACGATGGTCTTCCCGACGGCTTCGAGCACCGGCTTCGCGGCTTCGAAGTCTTCTTCGAAGCCGCCGACCATGATGGACAGTGACGCCTGTTCGGCGCCGGCCTGACCGCCGGACACCGGAGCGTCGAGGACACGGATCTTCCTGTCCCGCGCGGCTTCTGCGACCGCGATCGACGTCTCGGGCCGGATGGTGCTCATGTCGATCAGCAGCGTGCCGGGATCGGCGGCGGCGAGAACCCCGCCCGAGGCCAGCACGACCTCCTCGACCTGCGGGTGGTTCGGCAGCATCGTGATCACGACGTCCGCCCCGGCCACCGCGTCGGCGACGCTCGTCGCGGCCCGTCCGCCGGCGGCAGCCAGCTTCTCCCCCGCGGCCGTGGTGACGTCGTAGCCGCTCACGTCGTGCCCGGCCGCGACCAGGTGCGCGGCCATCGGCGCGCCCATCACGCCCAGTCCGATGAATCCCAGTTTCATGCTCGTCCCCTTCGGGTTTTCGGCAGCCAGTCCAGCGAAGCGAGGGTGTCGGGCTCCGGGACGTACTCGATCCCGACGAACCCGTCGTAACCCGCGTTCTGCAGCTTCGCGAGGTGCCCCGTGATGTCCAGCGAACCGGTGCCGGGCTGGTGGCGCCCGGGTGCGTCGGCGATCTGCACGTGCCCGATCCGGGAGATGTGCCGCGTCGCCAAGGCGTCCAGGTCGTCGCCGTTGACTGCCAGGTGGTACAGGTCGGCCAGCAGCCGCACGTTGTCGCGCCCGAGGTCGTCGAGCACGGCCACGGCGTCCGCGGCGGTCTTGAGCGGATAGTGGTCCGCGCCGGAGAGCGGTTCGAGGACCAGCTGCGCGCCGATCTTCGCGGCGGCCTCCGCGGCCGTCGCGAGGTGCACCAGCGCCAGGTCGTCCTGCTTGGCGGGGTCTTCGCCGTCGAGCCGGTTGCCGTAGAGCGCGTTGAAGCTGCGGCACCCGGTGCGTTCGGCGATGCCGAGCGCGACGACGAGGCTGTCGGCGAACTCGGTCTCGCGGCCGATCCACGACACGAGGCCCCGCTCCCCCGCCGCCATGTCGCCGGCGTAGAAGTTCAGCCCGCGCAGCCGGACCCCGTCGAGGCTCCGCACGAAGGCGTCCACCTCGTCGCGTGCCGGGACGGCGGTGTCGAACGGCCACCAGTACTCGACGTCGGTGAACCCGGCCTCCCGCGCCGCGGCCGCGCGCTCGGGCAGCGGTACCTCCTTGAACAGGATCGACAGGTTGGCGACGTACGGCAGGGAGTGCCCCTCTTCTGGCATCGCGACCTCAAATTTCACTATCCGGAATTTTTCTTTCGCATATCGAGAATAGCTGCTGACCTGCGCCGGGGTCAACGGCCTGCTGCCCGATAACCTGGGCGCTGCACTCCCCGGCTGCCGAAAGGACAAGACCGTGCGCGTCGTCATCGACGGGAAGGCCATCCGGTCGGAGGCGGACCTCCACGACCAGCTCGCCGGCCCCCTCGACTTCGGGCCGTACTACGGCCGGAACCTCGACGCGCTCTGGGATCGGCTGTACCGGGACGTCGAACGGCCGGTCGAGCTGGTCTGGGCGGATGCCGCGGTCAGCGAGGAGAACCTCGGCGCGGAACTGTTCGCGAAGATCGCCCAGCTGATGACGGAGGTCATGGCCGACGACGCCGCGCACTCACCGGAGAACCGGTTCACCGTCCGCTTCGCCTGATCACCCGCCTACGACCTCCGGCGTAGCGCCTACGCCGCGAGTCGCACCGGTGGCGCGTCAAGATCGCCCTTCAGCCGGTCGATGCGGCCGTCGTCCCGGCCTACCTTCGGCCGCGACGAAGGGAGTCAGATGATCGAGGCACGTGCGGTGTCCAAGCGCTACGGCGGGCGGACCGCGGTGGACGGGGCGACGTTCACCGTCGTTCCCGGTGCGGTGACCGGGTTCCTCGGCCCGAACGGGGCCGGGAAGTCCACCACGATCCGGATGATCATGGGCCTCGACGCGCCCACCTCGGGCTCGGTCACGGTCAACGGCAAGGCGTACGCGGACCATCCGGCGCCACTGCGGGAAGTGGGCGCGCTGCTCGAAGCCAAGGCCGTCCACCCGGGACGGTCGGCCTACCACCACCTGCTGGCTTCGGCGCTCACCAACGGAATCCCACGGCGACGCGTCGAGGAGGTGCTCGACCTGGTCGGCCTGACCGGCGTCGCACACCAGCGGGCGGGCGGGTTCTCGCTCGGCATGGGACAACGGCTCGGCATGGCCGCCGCCCTGCTCGGCGACCCGGCCACGCTGATCCTCGACGAACCCGTCAACGGCTTGGACCCGCAGGGCATCCTGTGGATCCGCACCTTGCTGCGCCGCCTCGCCGCCGAAGGGCGCACCGTGTTCGTCTCCTCGCACCTGATGAGCGAGATGGCGCTGACCGCCGACCACCTCGTGGTGATCGGGCGCGGCCGGGTCATCGCCGAGACGTCGGTGCGCGAGTTCATCAGCCGCGCCTCGGCCGACGTCGTCCGGGTCCGCACCCCGCGCGCGGCCGAACTGCGCGAACTGCTCACCGGCCCCGGGATCGACGTCACCAGCACCGCGCCCGGGCTCCTGGAGGTGCACGGCGTCGGCAGCGCCGAGGTCGGGCTGCTCGCCTGCCGCCACCAGATCCCGCTCGAGGAGCTCGCGCCCGTCGAGGCGTCGCTCGAAGAGGCGTTCATGGAGCTCACCGACGACGCGCTGGAGTACCGCGTCCACGAAACCGAAGGACACCCCGCATGACGACCGGCGTCACCTTTCCCCGCGTGGCGAGTTCGGAGTGGGTCAAGTTCCGCTCCCTGCAGTCCACGCCGATCACCGTCACCACGGCCCTCGTCGGCATGATCGGCCTGGGCTGGCTCACCTGCGCACTGGACGCCGACCGCTGGCCGGTGATGACCGAGCAGAGCCGGGCGCGCCTCGAGCCGACCGCGCTGAGCATCCAGGGATACGTCCTGGTCCAGCTCGCGTTCGGCGTCCTGGGCGTGCTCGTGGTCTCCGGCGAGTACACCACCGGGCAGATCCGCTCGACGTTCTCCGCCGTCCCCACCCGGACGCCGGTGCTGGCGGCGAAGGCGGCCGTGTTCGCGGCGGTGACGTTCGTGGTCGGCGAGGTCGCGGCCTTCGCGGCTTTCCTCGGCGGTCAGGCTTTCCTTTCTTCCCAGGACATCGAGACGAGCCTGGCCGACCCCGGCGTCTTCCGCGCGGTGGCCGGGGTCGGGCTCTACCTGACCGGTGTCGGGCTGCTCGGGGTCGCGCTCGGCTGGCTGATCCGCCACACCGCCGGCGCCATCGCGGCGCTCGTCTTCCTGGTCATGATCGTGCCGAGCCTGGCCGGCGTGCTCCCCGAGAGCTGGATCCCGCACGTCGTGCCGTACCTGCCCAGCAACGCCGGGCAGGCGTTGATCACGGTGCGGCCGTCGGCGCTGAGCCTCGCCCCCTGGACCGGTTTCGCGTGGTTCTGCGGTTACGTCGTAGTCGCGCTCGCCGCGGCTGCCGTCGTGCTGAAGCGGCGGGATGTCTGAAACCGTGCCTTCGGTGCCCCGCGGGAGGAGATGATGGGCGGGTGACCGACACCTCCCTCGCCCCCGGGTTCCGCTCCGCGTGGCCGGGCGTCGAGCCGCTGCGCGCGTGGGCGCGGCGGCACCCGGTGCCCGCCGACCTCCTGCTGGCGTGCGGCCTCCTCGGCCTTTCGCTCGTCGTCGGCGCGCAAGGGTCCGCCAGCGGGCCCCACCTCACCGTGGTCTTGCTCGCGCTGGTCGCGGCGCTGGGGTTCCGGCGGCGGTTCCCGCTGACCGTGCTCGTGTTCACGGCCACGCTCGGTGTGGCCCAGGACCTGCTGGAGCCGCAGTTCCCGCCGACGACGGTCGCCGTGCTGATCGCCGTCTACACCGTCGCCGCGTACCGCGAGCGGTTCCGCGTCGCGGCGGCGGTGGTAACGGCCGCCGCGCTCACCGCGGCGGGGATCGGTGAGGACACCGGGCTCGGGACGTTCTTCGCGCGCCTGGTGTTCACCACCGCGATCGTCACCGCGGCCTTCGCGCTCGGGGTCAACGTGCGGACCCGCCGGGCGTACCTGGCGTCGCTGCACGACCGGGCGGTGCGGGCCGAACGGGAACGCGACCAGGAAAGCCAGATCGCGGCCGCGCGGGAACGGGCCCGCATCGCGCGCGAGATGCACGACATCATCGCGCACAACCTCTCGGTGATGATCGCGCTCGCCGACGGCGCCGCGTTCGCCGCCCGCACCAACGGCGCCCAGGCGGAGGCGGCCGCGAAGCACGTCTCCGCGACGGGAAGGCAGGCACTGGACGAAATGCACCGGCTGCTCACCGTGCTGCGCAGCAACGGCGACGACAGCCCCCGCGCGCCACAGCCCGGTATCGCCGCCCTTGACGAACTGGTCAACCAGGTCCGGGCGACCGGGCTGCCCGCGACGTGGACGGTGTCCGGCCGCCGGTTCCCGCTGCCGCCGACCGCCGAGCTGGCGGTCTACCGCGTCGCCCAGGAGGCGCTCACCAACGTCCTCAAGCACGCCGTCGCCCCGGCGTCGGCGAAGATCCACCTCACCTACGACGAGCCGCTGGTGACTCTCGAGGTGCTCGACGACGGACGCCCGGCGCCGGTCCCGATCGCCGGCGGCGGGCACGGGCTCAGCGGAATGCGGGAACGCGCGAGCGTCGCCGGCGGCGACGTCGAAGCCGGACCACGGCCCGGCGGTGGCTGGCGAGTGCTGGGGACGTTCGGGGGCGGCGCGTGATCACCATCCTGCTCGTCGACGACGAACCGTTGCTGCGCCTGGGGTTCCGGCTGGTCCTGGAGTCCCAGCCGGACCTGACGGTGGTCGGCGAAGCCGCCGACGGCGCCGCGGCCGTCGCCCGCACGGCCGAGCTCGACCCCGACGTCGTGCTGATGGACGTGCGGATGCCCGGGGTGGACGGCATCACCGCGACCCGCGAGATCGTGCGCGGCTCGCCCCGCTCCCGGGTGCTCATCCTGACCACGTTCGACGTCGACGAATACGCCTTCCCCGGGTTGAAGGCGGGAGCCAGCGGGTTTCTGCTGAAGAACGTGCCGCCCGACGACCTGCTCACGGCGATCCGCGCGGTCGCCCGCGGGGACGCCGTGGTGGCGCCGACCGTCACCCGCCGCCTGCTGGACACGGTCGCCGACCGGCTGCCCGACCCCGCGCCGGACGCCGGTCCTCCGACCGCCCGCGGCCTGCACCGGCTCACCGAACGCGAACTCGAGGTGCTCGAGAAGGTGGCCGCCGGGCTGTCCAACGCGGAGATCGCGGGCGAGCTGGTGCTGTCGGAAGCGACCGTGAAGACGCACGTGGGGCGCATCCTCGGCAAGCTGGAGCTGCGCGACCGGGTCCAAGCCGTGGTCCTGGCCTACGAAACCGGCTTGGTCCGGCCGCGCTGAGCTAGTCCTTCTTCTTCTCGACGTGCTGCCAGCCGAAGCGGCCCTTGATGCAGAGGTTCCCGTGCGTCACCGAACTGTCGTGCGGGGACGTCACCTTGACGATCTCGTTGTCCTGGACGTGCAGCGTCAGGTTGCAGCCGACCCCGCAGAACGTGCACACGGTCGTCGTCGCCTTCTGGCGGGACTCGTCCCACGTGCCGTCCTCGCGCTTGTCGTACTCGCGCTTGAAGCTCAGCGCCCCCGTCGGGCACACCTCGACGCAGTTGCCGCAGTACACGCACGCGCTGTCGGGCAGCGGGTTCGAGAACTCCGTCGAGATCCGGGCGTCGAACCCGCGGCCGGCCACCGTGATCGCGAACGAGTTCTGCCACTGGTCACCGCACGCGTCCACGCACTTGTAGCAGAGGATGCACTTCGCGTAGTCCCGGACGTACAGCTCGTTGTCCACCAAGGCCGGTTGCGCGACAGTTGCCGCGTCCGGGCCGAAACGGTCCGGATCCGCGCCCGTTTCGGCCATCCAGCGGTCGACGTCCGGAGTCGTCGACAGGTCCGTCGCCGACGCCAGCAGCTCCAGGACGACCTTGCGGCTCGTGCGCGTGCGTGACGAGTCCGTGTGCACCACCATGCCCGGCTCGGCCTTGCGCGAGCACGACGGCACCAGCGTCCGCGACCCCTCCACCTCCACCATGCACACGCGGCAGGCGTTCGCCGGTTCCAGAGTGTCGCCGTAGCACAACGTCGGGATTTCCTTGCCCGCCGCCGTGCACGCGTCGAGGATCGTCGAGCCTTCGGGTACGCGGACGGTCGAGCCGTCCACAGTGAACTCGACCAGCCGGCGCGGAATTCCGATGTCCACAATGGTCACTGCAGTGCTCCCAACCGGTCGATGGCCGACTCGATGGCGTTCCACGCGGTCTGGCCGAGGCCGCAGATCGACGAGTCCCGCATCACCCCGCCCACTTCGCGCAGCAGCGGACGCTCCTCCGAACCGGCCGCGAGAACGCGCCGGATCGCCTCCTCCTGCCGCACGGTCCCGATCCGGCACGGGACGCACTGACCGCACGACTCGTCGCGGAAGAACTCCGCGATGCGCAGCAGGAACCCGCCGAGGTCGGCCAGGTCGTCCAGCACCAGGACGACACCCGACCCGAGCGTCGTCTTCGCCGCCCGCGCGTCCTCGAAAGTCAGCGGCAGATCCAGCTCATCCGGCCGGACGAACCCGCCCGCCGCGCCGCCCAGCAGGACCGCGCGCAGCGAGCGGCCCTCGGGTACGCCGCCGGCCAAAGCGAGCAGGTCACGCAACGGAGTGCCGAACGGCACCTCGTAGACGCCCGGCCGCTCGATGTTCCCGGACAGGCAGAACAGTTTCGGCCCGGCCGAGGCCTCGGTGCCGATCGCCCGGTACGCGGCCGCGCCCTCGGTGAGGATCAGCGGCACGTTCACCAGCGTTTCGACGTTGTTCACGACGGTCGGCTTGCCGAACAACCCCTTCTCGACCGGGAACGGCGGTTTCGTGCGGGGTTCGCCGCGGAAGCCTTCGATCGAGTTGAAGATCGCGGTCTCCTCGCCGCAGATGTAGGCACCCGCGCCGCGCCGGATCTCGATGTCGAACGAGAACCCCTCGTGGCCCATGATGTCCACGCCGAGGAACCCGCGCTCCCGGCAGACGTCGATCGCGTTGCGCAGCAATCGCAGCGCCCGCGGGTATTCCCCGCGCAGGTAGACGTAACCGCGGCGGGCGCCGATCGCGAACGCGGCGATCGTCATCGACTCCACCAGCGCGAACGGGTCGCCCTCGAGCAGCACCCGGTCCTTGAACGTGCCGGGCTCGCTCTCGTCGGCGTTGCACACCAGGTAGTGCGGCCCGGCGGGCTGGGCGGCCGTGGCGGCCCACTTGCGCCCGGTCGGGAACGCCGCCCCGCCCCGGCCCAGCAGCCCCGCATCGGTGACCTCGCGGATCACCGCGGCCTCGCCCATGCGCAGGGCAGTGCGCAGCGCCGCGTAGCCACCGGCCGCCCGGTAGTCGTCCAAGCTGGCCGGATCGACCACGCCCACCCGGCGCAGCAGCCGCAGCCCCTCCCGTTGGTGGATCACCGGAGCGGCACCGTCCGAAGCGGACGGTTCCCGCCCCGCCGCCAGCACGGCCGACGCGCCGGTCGCCGGCGCGAGCAGCTCGGTGGTCGCCGGGTCGCCGGCCTGGAACGTCAGCGCCGCGGGGGCTCGTTCGCACACGCCGAGGCACGGGCTGCGCAGCCACGTGACCCCGCCGCGCGCCTTCCCCGCGGCGCCGACGTGCTCGGTGAGGACGTCGCACACGGTGTCGGAGCCCTTGAGCCGGCAGGCCAGGTCGGTGCACACGTGCACGACCCGCTCCGGGCGCTCCTCCAGGGCGAACAGCGAGTAGAAGCTCGCCACGCCGTACGCGTCGGCGGGTGGCACGTGCAGCGTCTCGCAGATGAGGTTGAGCGCGCCCTGGCTGATCCAGCCGACCCGGTCGTTGACCGCGTGGAGGGCCGGCAACAGCCGGTCGCGGCCGCCGCCGGCGAACCCGGCGACGGCGGCGCGTTCCTCGCGGGTGGCGACGGCCTCGAGGAGCTTGAGATCCATAGTCAGACTCCCGCGGTCAGCTTCTCGACGCGGATCGCCGCGGCCTTGTACTCGGCGGTCCCGGCGATGGGGCAGGTCGCCTCGATGGTGATGACGTTGACGTCCACCTCGTCCGGGAAGTGGAAGGTCATGAACGCCAGCCCCGGTTTGAGCCCGGTGTCGAGCCGGACCGGCGCGACGATCTCCCCGCGCCGCGACGAGATCCGGACCAGCTCGTCGGGCTCGACGCCGAGCGACCGCGCGTCCTCCGGGCAGAGGTCCAGGGTCTCGCCCTGCCGCATCGGGGAGGGGAACCCGGCGGACTGGACGCCGGTGTTGTACGAGTCGAGCCGCCGCCCGGTGGTGAGCCGGATCGGGAACTCCTCGGTGAGCAGGTCGACCGGCGGGCTGTGCTCGAGCACGGTGAACGGCGCCGGGCGGCCACGCTCGGCCGGGTCGTCGGCCCACAGGCGGCCGTGCAGGAAGGTCGGCTCGAGGGTGTCTTCGGAGTAGCACGGCCACTGGATGCCGCCGAGCTCTTCCAGCCGCGCGTAGGACATCCCGGCGTGCATCGGCGACAGCGAGCGCAGCTCGTCCCAGACCTCCTGGCCGCCGGTGTAGTGCCAGTCGTGGCCGAGCCGGCGGGCCAGCTCCGACAGCAGCTCGATGTCGTCGCGCGCGCCCTCCGGCGGTTCGAGGGCCTTGCGGACGCGCTGCACCCGGCGTTCGGAGTTGGTGAACGTGCCGTCGCTCTCGCACCAGGCCGCCGACGCCGGCAGCACGACGTCGGCCAGCTGCGCGGTCTTGGTGAGGAAGATGTCCTGCACCACCAAGTGGTCCACGGTGGCCAGCCGCTTGATCGTGTGCTCACAGTCCGCTTCGGACTGCACCGGGTTCTCGCCGATGATGTACACGCAGGTCAGATCGCCGCGTTCCATCGCGTCGAGCATCTGGGTGAGGTTGAGCCCCTTGTGCGGCGGGATCGACGAGCCCCACGCGGTGTCGAACTTCGCGCGGACACCGGTGTCGAGGACGTTCTGGAAGCCCGGCAGCCGGTCCGGGATGGCGCCCATGTCGCCGCCGCCCTGGACGTTGTTCTGCCCGCGCAGCGGGTTCAGCCCGGCGCCGTAGCGGCCGACCTGCCCGGCCAGCAGCGCGAGGTTGATCAGCGACAGCACGTTGTCGGTGCCGTTGTGGTGCTCGGTGATGCCGAGTGTCCACGACATCTGCCCGCGGTCGGCGCGGGCGTAGGTGTGCGCGAGCTCCCTGATCAGCTCGGCCGGGACGCCGGTGGTCTTCTCCGCGACCTCCAGGGTCCACGGCTCGACCGACGCCGCGAACTCGGCGAAGCCTTCGGTGGCCCGCTCGATGAACTTCGTGTTCGCCAGTCCGGAGTGGATGATCTCGCGGGCGATCGCGTGGGCCAGCGGGATGTCGGTGCCGACCTCGAGCTGCAGCTGCCGGTGCGCCCAGCTCCCGGTGCTGGTCCGGCGCGGGTCGACGACGAAGAGCTTCGCTCCCTTGTGGACCGCCTTGAGCACGTGGTGGAAGAAGATCGGGTGGGCCTCGCGCGGGTTGCCGCCCCAGATGACGATGACGTCGGCGTCCTCGATCTCCTGGTAGGACGACGTCCCGCCGCCGCTGTCGAACACCCGGGCCAGGCCGGCGACGCTCGGCGCGTGGCAGGTGCGGTTGCACGAGTCGACGTTGTTGGTGCCGATCACCGCGCGGGTGAACTTCTGCGCGACGTAGTTCATCTCGTTGGTCGCGCGGGCGCACGAGAACATCCCGAACGCTTCGGGGCCCTTGCGCTCCAGGGTGCGGCGGATCCCGGCGGCGGCCCGGTCGAGGGCCTCCTCCCAGGTCGCCGGCCGCAGCACGCCGGAGTCGCGCACCAAGGGCTGGGTGAGCCGCACGTACGGCTCGGTCTTCCTGCGCTTCACGGGCACCTCCGGTTCAGTGCGCCCCGACCGGGACGGGCGGGTTGCTGGTGTGGTCGAGCAGCGAGATGGCGGCGTGGACGTGCCGCAGGGCCGGCGCGGGCACGCCGGTGAGGCCGGCCAGCTCCACGACCGCCCCGATGATCGCGTCGATCTCGAGGGGCTTGCCCGCTTCGAGGTCCTGCAGCATCGACGTCTTGTGGTGGCCGACGCGCCAGGCGCCGTCGATGCGCTTTTCGACCGAGACGCCCGGGTCGCTGCCGGCCGCGCGGGCGATGGCGAGGGTCTCGGTCATCATCGTGGCCACGAGCGCGCGCGTGTCGTCGTGCTCGCACATCTGCGCCATGGTCGCCCGGGTCAGCGCCGAGAGCGGGTTGAAGGCGACGTTGCCCATCAGCTTGACCCAGATGTCGTTGCGCAGGTCGGGTTCGACCGGCGCCTTGAGCCCGCCCGCGATCATCGCCGCGCTGAGCACCTTGCAGCGCGCCGAGATCTCGCCGTCCGGCTCGCCGAGGGAGAACCGGGTGCCTTCGAGGTGCCGGATCACGCCCGGTTCTTCGATGACCGTGGAGCAGTAGACGACGCAGCCGATCGCGCGCCGCAGCTCGAGCACCGCGGTCACCGAACCGCCCGGGTCGACCGTCTCGACGCGGCGCCCTTCGAGCGGATGTCCGGTCAGGCCGTGGAAGTACCACCACGGGATGCCGTTCTGCGCGGCCACGATCGCGGTGTCCGGCCCGAGCAGCGGGGCGAGAAGCGGGGCGCACGAGGCGTAGGAGTTGGCCTTGAGGCCGAGGAAGACGAAGTCGGCCGGGCCGACTTCGGCCGGGTCGTCCGTGACGTGCGGGTGTGCGGTGAAGTCGCCGCGCGGGCTGAGCACCCGGACGCCGTGCTCGCGCATCGCGGCGAGGTGGGCCCGCCGGGCGATCAGGTGCACTTCGGTCCCGCCGCGGTGCAGCGCGGCCCCGACGTAGGCGCCGATCGCCCCGGCCCCGAGAACAGCCACCTTCATGATGTGCCTCCCACTTCGGTCCAGCACCTGATTGCATACAGTATCCTGGATCCGCTTCCGGGACCAGGTTTTCGTGGTCGAGGACTGCGTGAAACTCCCGACAGGGTGAGATTCTGGGATTTTGCATACCAAAACCTGTATCCTGATCGAAGATCTTCGCGTTCCTCTCCCTATCGAGGTGTCCCGTGAGCCAGCCCGCTTCCCCGCTCCAAGACCGCGGTCCCAGCGGCCGCCGCACGGCCAAGGGCTCGCTCAGCTCGACCGCCGCCAAGCGCGTCGAGCGGCCCGCCCCGCTGCGCCAGGTGGTCTACGAGGCCCTCGCCGAGCTGATCATCAACCGCACGCTCGAGCCCGGGCAGCACCTGGTCGAAGCCGACCTGGCCGAGTACCTCGGCGTCAGCCGGCAGCCCGTCCGCGAAGCGCTCCAGCGCCTGCAGAGCGAAGGCTGGGTCGACCTCCGTCCCGCGCAGGGCGCGTTCGTGCACCTGCCGACCGACGAGGAGGCCGACCAGCTGCTGAGCGTCCGCGGCGTGCTGGAGACGCACTCCGCGAAGCTCGCCGCCGAACACGCCACCCCGGCGGACGTCGACCGGCTCTGGGAACTCCAGAAGGCCGGGCTCGACGCGCTCAAGGCCGAAGACACCGAAGGCCTCGTGGCGGCCAACGCCGCCCTCCACGCGTTCATCACCCAGCTGTCGGGGAACGCCGTGCTCGCCGAGCTGATCGGCCTCGTCGACCGCCGGGTCCGCTGGTACTACACGCCGATCGCCCGGCCCCGCGGGCGGGACGCGTGGAACGAACACGAGGAGCTGATCACCGCCATCGCCAGGGAAGACGCGGAGATCGCTTCGAAGATCATGGCCAAGCACACCGAACGGACCCGCCAGGCCTACCACGAACGTCCGGAAGCTCCCCGATCCTGATTTCGGCAGGACCGGGGAGCAGGCAACCGGACTAACCGCCCGCCGCGGCGGAGGGTCGCGCCACCAGCTCGGTTTCGGCGAGCTGGTGGCGTGTCCGGCCGGGCTGGCGCAGGAACAGCGTCAGCACCGCCGAAAGGAGCGCGATGCACCCGGCGAGGATGTACGCGCCGGTGTAGCCCCACGCGCTGATGACCCCCGCGGCGAGCCCGCCGCCGCCGACGCCGCCGATCAGTTTCGCGCTGTAGACCAGGCCGTAGTTCGACGCGTTGTTGTTCTCGCCGAAGTAGTCCGGCACGAGCGCGGCGAACAACGGGTAGAAGGCGCCGCCGCCGAACCCGGTCAGGAACGCGAACACCATGAACAGGAACAGGTTGTGCGTGTTCCCGGCGTACATCACGCCGAACTGCGCACCACCGGCGATCACCAGGACGATGGTGAGCGTCTGCCGCCGGCCGATCCGGTCCGAGACCCAGCCGACCACGGCGCGGCCGGTGCCGTTCACGATCGACAGCACACCGGCCGACGACGCCGCAACGAACGCCCCGAAACCGCTTTCCTTGGCGAAGGGCACCTGGAAGTTGATGCCGAACAGCGAAACCCCGCCGATGATCACCAGGCACACCCACATCAGCGGGAGCATGCCCGTCCGGATCGCCTCCATCGGGGAGAACTGCTTCACCGCGGGCGGGTTCTTGGCCAGGCCGCCCGTCTTCGACCGCCGGCTGGCCGCCCAGTTCTTCGGGTCGACCTCCTTCGGCCACCAGCTCTTCGGCGGGTCCTTGAACAGGAACCCGCACACCCCGACGACGATCAGCATGTAGACGCCGATGACGTCGAGGATCACCGAATAGTTGCTCGGGGTCAGGAAGGCCGCGAAGATGTAGATGAACGGGACGGCGCCGTAGGCGAACCCGCCGTTGACGAAGCCCGTCCTCGCCCCGCGCTTCTCGGGGTACCACTTCCCGACCATGTTGATGCAGGTGGCGTAGACCAGCCCGGCGCCGGTGCCGCCGAGCACGGAGTACCCGATGAACGCCACCGCCAGGCTGCCGCTGTGCGAGATGGTGAAGTAGCCGATGCCGCTGCACACCGCGCCGGCCAGCATGGCCGTCTTCGCCGAAACGATG
Source organism: Amycolatopsis sp. NPDC028719 (assembly GCF_055565395.1). NCBI lineage: Bacteria > Bacillati > Actinomycetota > Actinomycetes > Pseudonocardiales > Pseudonocardiaceae > Amycolatopsis > Amycolatopsis sp. NPDC028719. The sequence continues at coordinate 153,522 of NZ_JBVHUL010000002.1, read as the reverse complement.
TTCTTCTCCCGCAACCGCCCGGCCGGGAACGCCACCCCGGCCTGGAAGACGGCCCAGATGCTGGCCAGCCAGAACGCGTCCGACAACGACCAGCCGTACTTCTCTTCCAGGGTGCCTTCGACCGCACCCCAGCCGTACTCGAAGACGCTGACCGCCATCATGGCTATCCAGGGCAGCCAGACCATCCAGCTCCGCGAGCGCCCCATGATGTCCTGCGGGCTCTCGCCTACTCGGTATACCCGTCCGTTCTCGTCAACGATCTCCTGATAGGTCGCTGCGGTCATAAGAGTTCTCTTTCGTCACCGTTGACTCATGTCCCTCTGATTCCGACGTGCGGTGGATCTTCGTCCTTTCCGTCTCGATGGGCCAGCCCCTGTGGAGGACGTTCAGAGCAGTCCCGCGGCCCGCGCCCAGCGGTACTTCGCGCCGAGCACGGCGACAGGCTTTTCGGTCGTGTACGGATAGGCGACGATCCCGTGGTCGTAGAGGTAGGTGCTTGCCTCCTCGACTTCGACGTCACCGGAGAGCGACGCGACGACGGGCTTGTGGATGCCCTTCGCGCGGTACTCCTCGACCACTTCGGAGACGAGCTCCGCGAACACCATCGGCGGGGTGACGATGGTGTGCCAGTAGCCCAGGATCAGGGCGTGGATGCGGTCGTCCTCGAGGCCCAGCGCGATCGTGTTGCGGTAGGTCGAAGGTGGCTCGCCGCCGGTGATGTCGACGGGGTTGCCGGCCGCGCCGAACGGCGGGATGAACTTCCGGAACGCCGTGTCGAGGTCCGGCGGGATCTCCATCAGGTCGAGCCCGTTGTCGACGCAGGCGTCCGAGAGCAGGACACCCGAGCCGCCGGCGCCGGTGATGATGACGACGTTCTCGCCCTTCGGCGTCGGCAGCAGCGGGATGCCGCGGGCGTACTCGAGCATGTCGTTCAGCCCGGGGGCCCGGATCACGCCGCTCTGGCGGAGGATGTCGTCGTAGACCTTGTCGTCGCCGGCCAGTGCGCCGGTGTGCGAGCTGGCTGCCTTCGCACCCTGCGACGTCCGCCCGGCCTTGAGCACGACGACCGGCTTGCGCCGTGACACCCGTTTCGCCGTCTCGGCGAACGACCGGCCGTCCTTGAGGTCTTCGAGGTGCATGGCGATGAGCTCGGTGTTCTCGTCCTGCTCGAAGAAGGTGAGCAGGTCGTCCTCGTCGATGTCGGCCTTGTTCCCTACGCCGACGATCGAGGACACGCCCATCTTCGCCGAGCGGCTGAACCCGAGGATCGCCATCCCGATCCCACCGCTCTGCGAGGACAGGGCGACGCCACCTTTGACGTCGTACGGCGTGCAGAATGTCGCCGACAGGTTCTCCGGCGTGTAGTAGTAGCCGTAGATGTTCGGCCCGAGGATGCGCACGCCGTGCTTGCGCGCGATCGCGACGACCTCGTCCTGCAGCTCGATGTTGCCGGTCTCGCCGAAGCCGGAGGGAATGAGGATCGCGCCGGCCGCGCCCTTCTTGCCGACCTCTTCCAGTGCCGCGGGGACGAACTTCGCCGGGATGGCGAACACCGCGACGTCGACGTCACCGGGCACGTCGGTGATGCTGGCGTAGGCCTTGCGGTCGAGGATCTCGGTGGCCTTGGGGTTGATGGGGTGGATCTCCCCCGCGTAGCCGCCGTTGACCAGGTTCTTCATCACCGAGTTGCCGATCTTGCCGGCCTCGGCCGACGCGCCGATCACCGCGATCGACGCCGGCTTCATGATCCGGTTCATCGAGGCGAGGATCTCTTCCTGGGTGAACCGGATCGGCTCCTTCGCCGCGTCCGGGTCGACCAGGATCCGGACGTCGACGGCGGTGGCACCGGTCGCCGTCGCGAGGACCGGGTTGAGGTCCACTTCGGACAGCTGCGGGAAGTCCGCGACCAGCTGCCCGAGCCCGGTGATGACCGCGGCGAGAGCGTCGCGGTCGACCGGCTCGGCACCGCGGACCCCGCGCAGGATCTCCGCGGCCTGGATGCCGTCGATCATCGAAAGCGCTTCCTCGGCGCTGGTCGGCGCCAGCCGGAAGGTGACGTCCTTGAGCACCTCGACCAGGACACCGCCGAGACCGAACGCGACGATCTTCCCGAAGGTCCGGTCGGTGACCGAGCCGATGATCACCTCCTGGCCTTCGGTGAGCATCTGCTGCACCTGCACACCGAGGATCCGCGCGCCGGCGTCGTACGCCTTGGCGTTGTCGACGATCTTCGTGAAGCCCGCCTTCACCGCTTCGGCGTCCTCCAGGCCGACGAGCACGCCGCCGGCCTCGGTCTTGTGCAGGATGTCGGGCGAGACGATCTTGAGCACGACCGGCAGGCCGATCTCTTCGGCTTGGGCCACGGCTTCGTGCGCCGTGGTCGCCAGCCGCTCGGCCGGGGTCGGGATGCCGTAGGCCTCGCAGACCGCACGCCCCTCGGGCGCGGTCAGCGAGGACCGGCCGTCGGCGGCCGCCCGGTCGAGGATCTTCTCGACCGCTGCCCGATCCACCACTCAGATCACCCCCGCCGCGCGGAACTTCTCGAGCTCGGCTTCGCCGTAGCCGAGTTCCGCCAGCACCTCGTCGTTGTGCTCGCCCAGCAGCGGCGACCGCTCGATCTCGACCGGCGAGTCGGACAGCTTGAGCGGGCAGCCGACGGTCTTGAAGCTGCCGCGCTCCGGGTGGGGCACCTCGACGACCGAGCCGAGCTCGGCCAGGGTGTCGTCCTCGATCAGTTCCTTCGTGGACAGGATCGGGCCGCACGGGATGTTGTGCGCGTTCAGCTTCTCCATCACTTCCCACTTGGAGTGCTTCTCGGTCCACTCCTCCACGAGCGCGAACATCTTGTCCAGCTTGGACAGGCGGACCTCGGGGGTCGCCCACGCCGGGTCCTCGGCCAGCTCGTCCTTGCCGATCAGCCGGGCGAGCGGGGCCCAGCCGGGTGGCTGGACGATCACGTAGATGTAGTCGTTCGGCCCGCCCGGTGCGCACTTGACCGCCCAGCCGGGCTGGCCGCCGCCGGAGGCGTTGCCCGAGCGCGGGACCTCGTCGCCGAACTGGTCGTTCGGGTACTCGCCGAGCGGCCCGTGCGCCAGGCGCTGCTGGTCGCGCAGCTTCACCCGGCAGAGGTTGAGCACGGCGTCCTGCATGGCGACCTGGACGCGCTGGCCGCGGCCGGTGGACGTCCGCTGGAACAGCGCGGCGAGGATGGCGGCCACCAGGTGGATGCCGGTGCCGGAGTCGCCGATCTGGGCGCCGGTCGCGGTCGGCGGGCCGTCCTCGAAGCCGGTGGTGCTCATCGCGCCGCCCATGGCCTGCGCGATCACCTCGTAGGCCTTGAAGTCGGCGTAACGACCGGGCCCGAACCCCTTGATGGAGGCGTAGATCAGCCGCGGGTTGAGCGCGGAGAGCTTGTCCCAGGGGTAGCCGAACCGGTCGACGACGCCCGGGCCGAAGTTCTCGACCAGGATGTCCACTCCGGACACGAGCTTCTCGAAGACCTCCTTGCCCTCGTCGGACTTCATGTTGAGCGTGATGCTGCGCTTGTTGGCGTTCAGCATCGTGAAGTAGAGGCTGTCCACGCCGGGCAGGTCGCGCAGCTGGCCGCGCGTGATGTCGCCCCGGCCGGGGGTCTCCAGCTTGATCACGTCCGCGCCGAGCCAGGCCAGCAGCTGCGTCGAGGACGGTCCGGACTGCACGTGCGTCATGTCGAGGACGCGCACGCCCTCCAGTGCCTTACCCATGTGGCCTCCGCTCACTTGTACATGGTCTGGTTCATGGTTCCGGGGGCGTACACGTCGGGATCGACCCAGACGTTGATCAGCGACGGCTTGCCGGATTCGCGGGCCCGCTGCAGCGCCGGGGCGATGTCGGCGGGGTCGCGGACCTCTTCGCCGTGGCCACCGAGCATCCGCGCGAACTCGTCGTAGCGGACGTCGCCGAGGGTGTTGCCGACGCGTTCGCGCGGCAGGCCGTACTTCGCGGCCTGGCCGTAGCGGATCTGGTTCATCGACGAGTTGTTGCCGACGATCCCGACGAACGGCAGGTTGAACCGCACCAGCGTCTCGAAGTCCCAGCCGGTGAGGCTGAACGCGCCGTCGCCGAAGAGCGCGACGACCTCCTTGTCCGGCCGGGCGTGCTTGGCGGCCAGCACGAACGGGATGCCGACGCCGAGCGTCCCGAGTGGGCCGGGGTCCATCCAGTGGCCGGGCGACTTGGGCTGCACGACCTGGCCGGAGAAGGTGACGATGTCGCCGCCGTCGCCGATGTAGATGGAGTCCTCGGTGAGGAACTCGTTGATCTCGTGCACCAGCCGGTACGGGTGGATGGGGCTCGCGTCGGAGTGCTGCAGCGGCAGCCGCTTCTGCTTCGCCTTCTCCTCGACGGCCTGCAGTTCTTCCAGCCAGACCTTGCGGGCGACGGCGCCGTTGTCACCACGGCCGGACGCGGCCTGCGCGACGGCGGCCAGCACCTGCCCGGCGTCGCCGACGATGCCGAGGTCGATGTCGCGGTTCTTGCCGACCGTGCGGTAGTCGAGGTCGATCTGGACGACGGTGGCGTCCTTCGACAGCCGCTTGCCGTAGCCCATCCGGAAGTCGAAGGGGGTGCCGACGATGATGATGACGTCGGCGTTGTCGAAGGCGTACCGGCGCGAGAGCTGGAAGTGGTGCGGGTCGCCCGGCGGCAGCGTGCCACGGCCGGCGCCGTTCATGTACGCCGGGATGTTCAGCGTGCGCACCAGGTCGACGGCCGGCTCGGTGGCCCGCGTGGTCCAGACCTGGCTGCCGAGCAGGATGGCCGGCTTCTTGGCGTGCACCAGCAGGTCGGCGAGTTTCTCGATGTCGGCGGGGTCGCCGGCGTTCTTCGTCGACGCGCGGTAGCGGCCGGCTTCCGGGATGCGGGCCTGCTCCAGCGGTACGCGCGCGTCGAGGACGTCGCGCGGGATCTCCAGGAACGACGGTCCGGGCGCGCCGGCGTAGGCCTCGCGGAACGCCATCGAGACCAGGTCGGCGACGCGCGCGGTGTGCGGCACGGTGGCGGCGAACTTGGTGATCGGCGTCATCATGTCCACGTGCGGAAGGTCCTGCAGGGACCCCATCTTGTGCTGGATGAGGGCACCTTGGCCGCCGATGAGCAGCATCGGGCTCTCCGCCCGCAGGGCGTTCGCGACCCCGGTGACGGCGTCGGTCGTGCCGGGGCCGGCGGTGACCACCGCGCAGCCGGGCTTGCCGGTGATCCGCGCGTAGCCGTCGGCCGCGTGGGCGGCGACCTGCTCGTGCCGGACGTCGATGACCTGGATGCCTTCGTCGACGCAGCCGTCGTAGATGTCGATGATGTGGCCGCCGCACAAGGTGAAGATGGTGTCGACGCCTTCGGCCTTGAGAGCCTTCGCCACCAGGTGGCCGCCCGATATTTCGGCCGGCGCGGGCTCGGCGCCGTTCGTCGCTCGGGCACTCTCCCCCGCGGTGGTGCCGGTCGTGGTCAGCGCCATTGCTCAACTCCTCTGGTCCGCCGCCGGATCTCTCTTGTCCGGCGCTCCGTACTCCGGTCCGCTCGCCGCCGCCCCCTGTCCGTCGAGGTCAGCGGCCTCTTCGCGGCAGACTGTAGATTGCATACCGTATGGGGTAGGCATATAGTCACTCCTCAAGCAGCCCGTGTCCAGGGCCATCCGCAGGGTTTTTCCGGCGCTTCGACCCGGCCCCGCGGACCGCCACTCCGTGCCCGGACACGGCGGACCTCCTTGCCCAGCCCCGCCGCGGAAAGGACGCCCCCGCATGGACCTCTTCGAACACGAAGCCCGAGACCTCTTCGAGAAGCACGGCGTACCCGTCCCCCGAGGCCGCGTCGCCGCCGATCCCGCCGCGGCCCGGTCCGCGGCCGCCGAACTCGGCGGTCCGGTCGTGGTCAAGGCCCAGGTCAAGACGGGAGGCCGCGGTAAGGCGGGTGGTGTCCGCGCAGTGCATACAGCCGACGACGCCGAGCAGGCCGCCGACGACATCCTCGGCATGGACATCAAGGGCCACACCGTGCACCGCGTCCTGGTGACCGAAGCCAGCGAGATCGCCGACGAGTACTACGTCTCCTTCCTGCTCGACCGCGCCGGGCGGACGTTCCTCGCCATGGCGTCGACCGAAGGCGGGATGGAGATCGAGGAGGTCGCGGCGTCGCGGCCGGACGCCCTGGTGCGCGTGCCGGTCGACCCGCTCGCCGGCGTCGACTCGGCGGCGGTGGCCGCCGGGTTCCCCGCCGACGTCCGCGGCGAGATCGCCGGCGTCGTCGAGAAGCTGTGGGACGTGTTCGTCGCCGAGGACTGCACGCTCGTCGAGGTCAATCCCCTCGCCAGCACTTCGACGGGGATCGTCGCCCTCGACGGCAAGATCACCCTGGACGACAACGCTTCCTTCCGGCGCTCCGCGTCCTTCGAGGACCCCCACGACGGCGACCCGCTGGAGCGGGAGGCGCGTTCCCGGGGCCTCAACTACGTCAAGCTCGACGGCGACATCGGCGTGATCGGCAACGGCGCCGGCCTCGTCATGTCCACTCTGGACGTCGTGGCCGCCGCCGCCGCGGAAGCCGGCGCGCGCGGGCCGGCGAACTTCCTCGACATCGGCGGCGGCGCGTCGGCGCAGGTGATGGTCGACGGCCTGACCGTGATCCTGGGCGACCCGCAGGTGCGCAGCGTGTTCGTCAACGTCTTCGGCGGGATCACCGCGTGCGACGCCGTGGCGACCGGGATCGTGCGCTCGCTGGAGATCCTGGGTGCCCGCGCCACCAAGCCCCTGGTCGTCCGCCTCGACGGGAACAACGTCACCGAAGGCCGGCGGATCCTCGCCGAAGCCGCCCACCCCCTGGTCACCGTGGTGGCCACCATGGACGACGCCGCCCGCGAGGCGGCGAAGCTCGCGATCGCGGAGGTCTGAGCCGTGGCCATCTTCCTGGACGAGACCAGCCGGATCGTCGTCTCCGGCATCACCGGATCCGAAGGCGCCAAGCACACCCGGCGGATGCTGGCGGCCGGGACCACCGTCGTCGGCGGCGTCAACCCGCGCAAAGCCGGGCAGAACGTGGAGATCTCCGGTCGGTCGCTCCCGGTGTTCGGCAGTGTCGCGGAGTCGATCGCGTCCGCCGGGGCCGACGTCTGCGTGTTGTTCGTGCCGCCGCCGTTCGTCGAGGCCGCCGTCATCGAAGCCGTCGACGCCGGGATCGGGCTCGCGGTGGTGATCACCGAAGGCGTCCCGGTGCACGACACGGCCCGGCTGTGGGCGCACGCCGTCGCGGCGGGCGGGCGCACCCGGATCATCGGGCCGAACTGCCCCGGCATCATCTCCCCCGGGAAGTCGAACGCGGGCATCATCCCCGCCGACATCACCGGCCCGGGGCGGATCGGGCTGGTGTCCAAGTCCGGCACGCTGACCTACCAGCTCATGCACGAGCTGCGCGACATCGGGTTCTCGACGTGCGTCGGCATCGGCGGCGACCCGATCATCGGGACGACGCACATCGACGCCGTCGAAGCGTTCGAAAAGGACCCGGAGACGGACCTGATCGTGCTGATCGGCGAGATCGGCGGCGACGCCGAAGAGCGGGCCGCGGACTTCGTGCGAGCGAACGTTTCCAAGCCGGTCGTCGGGTACGTCGCCGGGTTCACCGCACCGGAGGGGAAGACGATGGGCCACGCGGGCGCGATCGTCTCCGGCTCGGCCGGCACCGCGTCGGCGAAGAAGCAAGCGCTGGAGGCGGCGGGAATCCGCGTCGGGCGGACGCCGAGCGAGACGGCGGCGCTGGTGCGGGAGGTGCTGAACTGATGTTCGCGAAGCCCCGGCTGAAGCTGGCGGTGCTCGCGTGCATGGACGCGCGGTTCAGCGTCCACCGGCTGCTCGGTCTCGGCGACGGCGACGCGCACGTGATCCGGAACGCGGGCGGCGCGGTCACCGACGACGCGATCCGGTCGCTGACGGTGAGCCAGCACCTGCTGGGCACGCGGGAGATCGTGCTGATCCACCACCAGGACTGCGGGATGCGGAAGTTCACGGACACGGAGTTCGCGCGGCGGCTCGAGTCGTCGACGGGGATGCGGCCGGGCTGGGCGGCGGAGACGTTCACCGACCCGGTCCAGGACATCCGCCAGTGCATCGCCCGGCTGCGGGCGTCCCCGTTCCTGCGGCACACCGACGCCGTGCGCGGCTACGTCCTCGACGAACGGACCGGCGCGCTCGACGAGGTGCCGTGATGGAGCTGCGTCAGCTGGCGGTGGTGGTGGCGGTCGCCGAGGAAGGCGGCTTCACGGCGGCCGCGCAGCGGCTGCGGACGGTCCAGTCGACGGTGTCCACAGTGGTCCGCGCGCTGGAGCGCGACCTGGGGACGCCGTTGTTCCACCGCACGACGCACCGGGTGGTCCTGACGCCCGCCGGCGAGGCGTTCATGCCCGCCGCGCGGGCGGCCCTGGACGCGGCGGCCCGAGCCCGGGCCGCCGTCTCGCCGGTGGGCGGCCGGGTCCGGCTCGGGGTGTGCCCGGGGTTGCTGGCGGACTGGCACCGGGCGCTGGCGGCGCTGCGGCACGTCCACCCGGCGTTGGCGGTGGAGGTGCGGCAGGTTCCGGTCGGTGAGGTGGAGACGGTTCTGGTCGAGTCCACTGTGGACGTGGTACTGACGGTGGCCGCGAGCTGCGGCGCTTCCGCTGGTCCGGTCGCGGATTCGGCGGGTCTCAACGGTTACGCCGCCGCGGACGGCGGTGCCGACCTCGCGGCCGGGTCAGCCACGAAGGACCTCGCCTCCGGGTCTCTTCCGCGCCCGGCACCCGACGACCTGGTCACCACTCCGCTCCCGTGCGATGAACTGGTCCTCGCCACCGCGCCCGGCGGCTCACCTTCCGCACCCGCCGATCTCTCCGAACTGCCCCTCGTGGACTTCCCGCCGGGATGGGCCCTTCGCGAAGCCGTCGACCAGGCATTTCCCTGCCGCCGGCGCTCGCTCGAGGTGGATGATCCCGCCGTCGCCGCCGGGCTCGTGCGGGCCGGGCTGGCCGCCTGCGTGCTGCCCGCGTCGGCGGCCTCGCGGTTCCCGGACCTCACCGTCCGGCGGTTCGACCGGCCGCCGCCGTGGCAGCTCGGCGCCGTGCACCGGGGTGGTTCCTCGGCCGCCGTCGCCGCCCTGCTCGCTCAGCTCTGCTGAAGTCCCAGCCGGTCGGGTCGCGTGTAGACGTTCATCGACGTGCCACGCAGGAAACCCACCAGCGTCAGCCCCAGCTCCGCGGCCAGGTCCACCGCCAGCGACGACGGTGCGGAAACCGCCGCCAGCAACGGGATCCCGGCCATCGCCGCCTTCTGCACCAGCTCGAACGACGCCCGCCCGCTCACCATCAGCGCCGTCCCGGACACGGGTAACCGGCCTTCGCGGGTCGCCCAGCCGACCACCTTGTCCACCGCGTTGTGCCGGCCGACGTCCTCGCGCAGGCACAGCAGCTTCCCTTCGGCGTCGAAGAGCCCCGCCGCGTGCAGGCCACCCGTGCGGTCGAAGACCCGTTGCGCCGCGCGGAGTTCGTCGGGGAGGCCGGCGAGCGTCGCCGGGTCGGTGCCGAACGGGTCGTCCGCGATCGGCCACGTCACCGTCGTCCGGACGGCGTCCAGGCTCGCCTTGCCGCACAACCCGCAGGAGGATGTCGTGTAGAAGTTCCGCTCCACCGACGCGTCCGGCGGCGCGACGCCCTGCGCGAGCACGACGTCGAGCACGTTGTACGTGTTCCGGCCGTCGGCCGTGGCCCCGGCGCAGTAGCGGATCGAGTGAAGGTCCGCGGCCGCCCGCACCACGCCCTCGCCGACCAGGAACCCGGCCGCGAGGTCGAAGTCGTCGCCCGGGGTCCGCATCGTGATCGACAGCGCTTTCCCGGCCACCCGGATTTCCAGGGGTTCCTCGACGGTCAGCGTGTCCGGGCGCGCGGCCGGCACGCCGTCGCGCACGCGCAGCACCCGGCGCCGGCTGGTCATCCGCCCCACGTCAGGCCGCCGGCAGCAGCGACTTGGGCCGGCCCGGCTGGGTCAGCCGTCCGGACAGCACCGCACCGGCCAGGCTCAGCACCCCGGCCGCGGCGAACGCGCCGAAGAAGCCGTGCGACGTCACGACGAGCGCGGCGAGCCCGATTCCGACCACCGCGCCGACGGCTTTCGCGGAATACAGGATCCCGAAGTTCTGCGCCGCCGACTCCTCGCCGAAGTATTCACGCACGAGGCCGACCAGCAGCGTGTAGCAGCAGCCGTTTCCGAGACCGGCGAGCGCGACGCCCAGCAACAGCCCGACGGCGTGCCGGTGTTCGCCCGAGTAGAAGAGGACGAACTGGGCAAGACCGCCCGCGAGCAGCGCGAACCGCAGGATCCGATGCCGGCCGAGCCGGTCGGCGAGCCGGCCGATGAGCACCCGCCCGCTGCCGGTCGCCCCGGCGAGCAGCGCCAACGCCGCAGCCGCGAGCCCGGGCCCGCTGCGCTCGGCGACGAAGGTCGCCAGGTAAGCGAGATCGAACAGCAGCACGGCGGCCGCGAGCACGACGACGAGGTAGAGCGCCGGCGTCGCGCCACACCGGAACAGCTCCGCCGGCCGGTAGTGCCGGACGGCCGGCCGCCGGTTGTGCGCCCGGTCGAGGGCCCAGGCGCGGGGCTCGGGCATCGCGGGCCACCAGTGTCGCGGCGGATAGCGCAGCAGGGCGCCGCACCCGGCGATCACGACGAGCACGACGGCCGCGGTGACGTCCAGGAGCGCCGGCCGCGCGGCCGGCAGTGCGGCGGCCAGCACGACGAAGGGCACGCTGCCGTAGGCGAACGCGCCGCTCACGATGCCCGCGCTGGGCGCGGTCCGGTCCGGGAACCAGGCCAGCACCGCGCCGACGCAGGTCGCGTAGACCAGGCCGGTGCCGAGCCCGCCGAGCACGGAGTAGCCGAGGAACACGGTGAGGAGGCTGGTCGCGTGCCCGAGCGTCACCAGTCCGGCGGCGCACAGCACCGCGCCGGCCGCCATCGCCGCGGGTGCGGGGAGCAAGCCGCGTTCCCGCAGCCACGCCGCCGGGAACGCGGTACCGGCCTGGCAGATCGCCCACACCGCGAGCGACAGGACGACGCCGCCGAAGGTCCAGCCGTGCGCCCGGCTCAGCTCGGGGACGATCGCGCCGAAGCCGTACTGCTGCACCCCGGCGGCGAGCATCGCCGCGGCGGCCAGCCAGGTGATCCACGTCCGCGGGCGGCCGAGCAGCTCCCGGTCGGACTCCCCGACGCGGTACCGGCGTCCGTAGACGTCCCGGAGCTCGCGGACTTCGGTCATCGTGACCGCCTCCTCAGCGCCTCGACTGCAGATTGTATGCAGTATGAAGTAGTCTGAGTGTCCGCCTATCGCGGCCGCTTGTCTACAGGGGTGCTCGATCGGCCTCACGAAGCGCTTCGCGGCGTCAGCTGCGACTCGACGCACAGCGCGCTCTCGAAGGGGAGAGAAAGGCGGCCCGGCGGCCATCGAGGGAGGAGGCGGCCACCGGGCCGTGCTCCGGCGCGGTACCGGCCGCGTGGAGCACTGCCAGTCTGGCCATCGGAGCCACCTCCGACAAGCTTTACCGGCCGGGAAATGTCCGCGTGCCGCCGGAGGAAGATCCACACGCGACGGAGAGCGGCCGTCCGGCCCGCGACGAGCCGATCAGGACAGTCCCCGGCAGACCCGGTCCACCGGGCGAAGAAGGCGCAGTGGGAAACAAACGAACGCGAGCCGGGACGAGTACCACGCCCGGCTGCCCAGCCCGTCGATTCGGCGGACCACACCCGCCGGCGTGCCTTTTCGCGCGCCGGGATCTCCCCGATCCCAGGCGCGCGAAACACCGCCACCGAACTCCGCCACCGTCGTGCTCACCCGGTGCGATCGCGCGGAGTTCCTTGTCCGGCAAGCAGTTCCGGCGTCAGGCCTTCTTGCGCGACGCCCGCTTGCGCGCCGGCTTGGCTTCGGCCGGCTCGGCGGCCGCGGCCTGGTCCGCCTCGAAGCCCGCGATGATCTCGCTCGACAGCCGGCCCCGCTCCGCGACCTCGTAGCCGTGGGCCTGCGCCCACTCGCGGATCTGCCGGTTGCGCTCGCGGTCGGTGCCCGAGCTCGAGGAGCCCGACAGCGACTGGCCGGTCGCGAGGCGCACCTTGCGGCCACCGGTCCGCCGCGCGACCGCGACGAAGCGGGCGAGCTCGTCCCGGAGCGCGGAGGCGTTGTCCTCGGACAGGTCGATCTCGTACGTCACCCCGTCAAGGCTGAAGGGGACGGTCTGCGAAGCCTCGCTCCCGTCGAGGTCGTCCACCATCTCGACGTGCACCCGTTGCGCCATGGTTCGTCGTTCCTCATCTTCTCCAGAACACGGTCGGACAGACCCTAACCTGTCGAATCCCGTCCGGCACGCGCGACACCCGGCAAGCGTCCACAATGGCCGCCGGGCGACCGCGTCGTCCCCGTCCAGAGTGACCGCAACGGAGCCGGAATGCGCGTTCTCCCGGCGGATATTTGTATCGTGATACAGTCGAAATCGAATCGGTACCCTGTTCGACACGATCCCGTCGACTTTTCCGCTAGTGCTCCCCGCGCGGCGTTCACCACGGCCGACGCACGAGCAGCACATTTGCTCGTCGATGCCGAGCCGATCGTGTCCCCGCACCTTCGGCCGACGCCCGTACCAGGCCTGTTCACCGAAGACGACCTCTTTCACCCCATTCCGGTATAGACCAGTATGTGATTCTGGGCACGGGGATCGATTCGTTCGCTTATCGGGACGCATCCCGGTCGGCTTCGGAGCCGACCCGGTCCGGAACGGCTCGTCCAGAGTGGACTCGACCCGTTCGCCCCGGGTTCGTCGGCCGGCTCGGGTCACCAGGTACCTGACGCGGAAGGCGATTTTCACCACATTGACGGATCCCGGCGGTTTCAGACCCGAAATGGGCCGGAAACGGTTACGCCGGCGCCGTCGCACCCGTCGCGGCGGACAGCGTGAGCTGTGGCGCACCTTCCCCTCCCCCGCGGCTGCGGAACCACACCGACGTGCTGCGACCGGCCACGCTTTTCACGCCCGCATTCCCGGCGGCCCGGAATGGCGGCCGCGGAAACGGGAGCCCGTTCGGCCGTCAATCCGGCAACAGGGGCACTTCGAGGTCGTCCGGGCGGCCGAGCAGGACCGCCCGGGTGACCGCCGCCTTGCCGAACCGGTCCCGCACCGCGTCCAGCGCCGTGTCGAGCTGGGTCGCCCGTTGCCGCTCGAACGGCAGCGCCGGCTGGAACGGATCTTCGTCGGCCAGGTTGGACAGCGCCGCGCCCAGCAGGGTGATGCCGCGGTCGGCGATCAGTGGGAGGGCGGCCACGAGCAGCTCCCGCGCCGCGGCGAGCAGAACGCCCGTGCCCGCGGTCGGATCGTGCAGCGTGTGGGAGCGCGTGACCCGGGTGAAATCCGCGAAGCGCAGGCGGATCGTCACCGTGCGGCAGACGCGGCGGGCGGCGCGCAGCCGGCGGGCGATCCGGTCGATCAGCGCGACCAGCACCACGTCGAGCTCGGCCGGGGTCCGCCGGCCGCGGCCGAGCGCCCGCTGGGCGCCGATCGACCGGCGGCGCCGCCCGACTTCGATGCGGCGCGGGTCGCGGTTGTGCGCCAAGGCGTGCAGGTGCCCGCCCGCCGCCCGGCCGAGCATGCTCACGAGGTCCACCGGCTCGGATTCCGCCAGCTGGCCGACCGTCGTGATCCCCCGCGCGCGCAGTTTCTCGGCGGTGACCTTGCCGACGCCCCAGAGCGCGCCGACCGGCAGCGGGTGCAGGAACTCCAGCTCCGCGTCGTGCGGGACGACCAGCAGGCCGTCCGGCTTCGCGACGCGGCTGGCGACCTTCGCGAGGAACTTCGTCCGCGCAACCCCTACCGTGATCGGCAGCCCGGCGCGCTCGGCGACGTCGGCCCGCAGCCGTTCGGCGATGTGACTGGGCCGTCCGCCGATCCTCGTCAACCCCCCGACGTCGAGGAAGGCTTCGTCGATCGAGAGGCCTTCCACCCACGGGGTGGTGTCGTGGAAGACCTCGAAGACGACCTTGCTCGCGGCCGAATACGCGGACATCCGCGGCGGCACGACGACGGCGTGCGGGCACAGCCGGCGGGCCTGCGCGCCGCCCATCGCGGTGCGCACGCCATAGGCCTTGGCCTCGTAACTCGCGGCCAGGACCACCCCGCCGCCGACGATCACGGGGCGCCCTTTCAGGGCCGGATCGTCGCGCTGCTCCACCGACGCGTAGAACGAGTCGAGGTCGGCGTGCAGGATGGGCCCCTCGTCGGTCATAGAACATATGTTCGCATACGCGGGCGCCGAAGTCCGCTTCTCCGTCCGCCGCGGAACCCCTGCCGCTGGTCGAAACTGAGCGTTTTCCCGGTTGTCCACCCTCTGTTGCCGCCGTCACACTCGACGGATCGTACGACCCGACCACTGGGGGCGACATGTCCGAGAAGTGCCGATGCGGCGACCACCACGCGTGGGCCAGTCCGAACCCGCAGGACCAGCCGGCGGCGGCGCGGCAGCCACTGCTGGCTTCGACGCTGGCGGGCGAAGACCACGCCGAGGACGACGGCCGGCTGGACGCGACCGACCGCGTCACGTGCCGCACGCACCGCCGCTGGCTGCACGACTGCGTCTCGTCCCCGGTGCACACGAACCCGGCGATCGGGTACCGGTGGTGCCGCAGGTGCGACCACCAGGCGCTGGTCGCGGTGGACGAATTGACCGGCGAGGTGGCGATCCACTGCGGGTTGTGCGGCCGCAGCCCGCGAAGCCGCGCGAACCTGGAGTTGGTGGAGTTGTGCCGGCGCAGCCTCGCGCTGGCCCGCTCGGGAAGGTTCCCGGAGACGGCTGCCGCTTGAGTGCTGTGGTCGCCTGACTGCCATGATGCGGGAGTGCCCGAACCCGGAACCACCGCGCTGGTGATCCTGCTACCCGGCGCCGAACCGGCGCTCGCCGCGGCCCGGCAGGTCGATCCGGCTGTGGTCCGTCCCGGGTTGCCCGCCCACGTGACGGCTCTGTACCCCTTCCTGCCGGACGACTCGGTGACTCCGTCGGTGCTGGCCGCGGTCCGGTCGGTCGCTTCGGCTTTGGCGCCCGCTTCTGTCCGGCTCGCCGAGTTGCTGACCACGCCGGAGTTCGTTGCGCTGCCGGCTCCTTCGCTCCAGCCGATCACTGATGCGGTGTGCGACCGGTGGCCGGAGGTCGCGCCCTACGGTGGACGGTTCGGTCCTCGTCCGCCGGCCCACGTGACTGTCGCCATGGGTGGCGACGAGGAGACGCTTTCGCGGGTGGGCGACGAAGTGCGGCCGCTGCTGCCGCTGACCGCTCGCGCGACGTCGTTGCAATTGGTGGCGCTCACCGAACACGGCTGGCAGCCGCGGCTGGACGCGCCTTTCACCGGGTGAGCCGCGCGCCGCGAAGTCACCGCACCGAGCCGGCGACCTCGCCCGCTGTCTCGCCGTCCAGCTTCCGGTACGCAAGCGCGATAGCGCGAAGCCGCGCGACGTCGGCGGCGAACGGCTCCGCCTGGGCCACCAGCGGCGGTTCCTCCTCCCCCGGCTCGTCCGGCAGGTCCCGCACCAGCCGAGCCGCGGCCGGCGCCGCCAGCTCCGGCGTCACCCCCGCCAGGATCAAACCGTCGTTCGTCTCGCTCATCGCCGTCAGCAGCCGCTCGCGGCGGGACGGGCCGCCCGGGTCGATGCGGACGATCTCCGGGAACCGCCGCGTCAGGTGCGCGCGCAGGGGCCGCAGCAGGCGGAGCGTCTTCGCGTCGCGGCGGCCGGCCGCCAGACCCGGGATCGACGGGATCGTCAGCCCCACCACGATGAGCAGCACCGACACCGCCGGGAACCCGACGTCGAGCGTGCACGGCAGCGTCGAGAACGGTCCGCGGCACAACGCCTTCGCCGGGTGGTCGTCCTGCAGCGCCCGGATCGTCGAGACGATCTTGCCCGCGAGGTAGGCGATCGCGAACGCCGAGGCCAGCAGCAACAAAGCGAGACCGGCGCGCAACGCGCCGCCGCTCGCGCGGACCGTCACCGCCGCCACCACGCCGATGTCGAGCACCGCCAGCCCGAGGTAGACCGTGTAGACGAAGACGTAGACGACCAGCGTCGGGTGCGTGCCGTAGAGCGCGTCGAACACGCCGACACCGCGCGGCAGGTCCTGCGTGCTGAAGAACATCACGGTCAGCAGCACCAGCGCGACGCCCAGCGCGACCAGCCGCGTGCGCCGGCCGCGGTCGCGGGTGCCGCTGATCTCCGCGACCGTCAGCCCGATCCCGTAGGCGGCGACCATCGTCGCGAGGTTCGACAGCAGCCGGCCGAGGCTCGGGTAGAGCTCGCTCTCGAACTGCTGCGCGCGGTTCGAGAGGAAACAGAACGCCGCGCCGAGCGCGATCAACGAGACGGCCAGGCCGGTGCCCGCCCCGGTGCGCCGGGCGCGGACCGCCCGCCAGATCCCGATGGCCAACGCGAAAAGCCCGACCCCGACGAACAGTATGTCGATCACGAGACGCGACTATCCCAGGAGTGCGGCCAGCCGCCTAGCCTGATCCGCCGCCCGGCCGGACGCGCCCGGCTGAACGGCGGGTGGTTCGCTCGTCGCCGCACTCATCAGCAGCACCGCGATCAGCTCGGCCTCGTACTCGTCGGTGCCGGTCGTCACCCGGGTCAGCAGGTGCGACAGCGCCTGCGGCGCCAGGTCCGGCGCGAGCTGAGCGGCTTCGGACTCCGACATCTGGCAGGTCCCGGTGTGCGCGCACAGCATGTGGGCGAGCTCGTGGGCGATGATGTGGTCCTGGTGCAGCGCCGACGTGTGCTCGACGTAGGCGATCAGGTCGTAGTCCGGCCGGGCCTGCCACGCGCCCGACGGCCGGCCGGGCCGGTACTCGACCGGCACGAGGTCGATTTCGCGCCCGCGCCAGGCCTCGAGGCCGTCGACCCAGGCGTTCATCGACCACGGCCGGGGCACCGGAACGGCGGCGAGCACGGTCCGCACCCGCTGCCGGGCGCGGACCCGGAGGTCCGTCAGGCCGCGCTCGTCGATGGGTCCTCCCCGGTCACCTGGCGCCAGCCGGGTGCACCGGGGCGCGATCACGGACGAGGTCATCGTAGCCGAATTCCCGCCGTCACTCCGGCTTCCGCCGCCGGCCGTCGCGGCGCCGTGTTTCGTCGTAGCCGGCGAGCTGGTCGAGCAGCGCCGTCACGGTTTCGCGGTCGCGCGGCGAGAGCTGCATGGCCCGCTGCGCCAGGTGCCGCGCCTCGGTGTCACGCCACGCGACGACGTCCTCGACCTGACGATCGACCTGTCCGGCGACCTCGTCGTCGAAGAAGTACGTCACCGGCACGCCGAAGAACTGGGCGAGGGCCTGGATGTGCGAGCGCTTCGGGTCCTTGCGCGCGCCGACGGCGAGCTGCTGGACGTGGGTCGCGGACATCGTCACGCCGGTCTGATCGGCGACGCCGTGCGCGATCTCCCGGTACGAGTACGGCTTGCGGTCCGGCGGGTGCACGGTCGCGATCAAGTGCGCCAGTCGTTCGGCGAAACTGCGCTCCTCGCTCACCACACACCACCTTCAGCCAGGAAACGTGACAACCATCAGCGTAGCTGTTCCGAAAACTTGACACAGCCTGTCCCGGAAAGACTACGATACTCCCGTTCGGTGTTTCGAAAACAGGACATCGGACCCCGGGGTGGCGCAGCGGCCGCGGGGCGAAGTCACGTGGCCGCTGGGGGTGGCCACGCGCCCAGCCCGCGTTCCCGCCGCGCCGCCCCACCTCAGCGCTCATGGGGGAGCGTAGGGCGCCGGGGACGAGGCGTGGTCCGGCAAAAGTACCGTCCTGGCACGGACCTCAGCCGATTGAGCTTCGCGCGGGCGAGCTGTTGCGCAGGCGAGGAACGTCGCACGTGGTTGGCCGGGCATCGCGTGTGCTTGGGCGCGCTTCTCGCGTGATCGGGCGCGCATCTCGCGTGATTGAAGGGGCATCACAGTGGACGAGATGCCGAGCATGCCCGGCGCCACCAAGCCGCGCTTCCAGCCTGGTGGCGCCGAGAGGGTCGAACTGTCTCCCGGGTTGAATTACCGGCGGTAGACGCCGAACTCGTACAGCGAGTAGCCGTACCCGGTACCGCGCTGGGTCGCGGACATCCGCACGTACCGAGCCGTGGCCGAGATCGCCAGGTCGTCGGCGCCGCCGTCGCCCGAGGTCGTCGCGTACACCGATCGCCAGTTCGCCGCGTCGTCGCTGACCTGGATCTCGTAGGCCTTCCCGAAGGCCGACTCCCAGACCAGCTGGACGTGGTCGAACGCCTGCCGGCTGCCCAGGTCCACCTGCAGCCACTGCGGGTCGGCCCACGCGCTCGCCCAGCGCGTCGCGGTGTTGCCGTCCGTCGCGGCCTGCGGCGGGTAGGGCGCGCCGGGCCCGTCGGCCTGGTAGGTCGACGCCGTGGTCGCCGCGCCGCGGGCCAGGTTCGTGCCCGGCACCGGCGGGGCGACCACGCGCAGCGATCGCGTCTCGATGCCGACGTTGCCGTGGCCGTCGCGGGCGTAGAGGTAGATCTTCCAGACCCCCAGCTGCTGCGGCGCGGTGACGGTGAACGTCCCGTTCCCGGTGAACTGCGCCGGGATCAGCCCGGCCGCGTCGTTGATGTACTTGCTGTTGTAGCCCATGGTGTAGGTGATCGCGTCACCGTCCGGATCGGACACCCCGGCCGTCAGGGTGAACGTGCCGCCCGCCGGGACGTCGGTGCTGCGGCTGAGGTTCATCGACGAGATCACCGGCGGCGTGTTCCCACCCGTCTGTCCACTGTAGATCCGCCGGACGGCGTACCAGGAAAGCCGCTTCTCGTTGCCCGTGGTGATGTTGAACCAGACGCCACCGAAGTCGCCCTCGGTTCCGTAGTGGAAGAGCGTCGCACCCAGCGCGACACCGGGATGCGCGAGCACGCAGTTCCAGGCGCTGGCGTAGCCGTCGCGCTTCTGCTGGTCGGTCGGCTCGGCCGGCACGCCGTTCGCGTCGTCCGGCACCTCCCACTCACCGGCCGGGCCGGTCTCGGTGATGATGTACGGCTTCGTGTAGCCGCCCGCGAGCCAGTCCTGCTTCACCTGGCAGACCTGGGCGTAGGAGTTGACGGAGTAGAGGTCGAGGCTCGGCGCGTACGCCTTGTAGTACGGCCAAGCGCCGGTCCAGGCATCGGTCGACGTGACCGGGTGGTGGGCGTCGATCGCGTGGATCGCCTGCGCGGCTTGGTCGACGAAGCGGGTGTAGGCGATCCGGTTCTGCTCCAGCTGCGTGCCGGAGTAGCAGTTCTGCATGCCGAGGATCGACTCGTTGCCGACGTTCCACATCAGTACGCCGGGATGAGCTTTGTAGGCAGTGACCCACTTTTGGATCTCGGTGAGCATCGTGTTCTTGTATGCGGTGTCCGTGGTGTAGTCGACGCAGCCGCCGCTGCCCGGACCGCCGCCGGGTTGCAGCCAGAAGCCGCTGACGACCTTGATGCCGTTGGCCGCGGCGGCGTCGAGCAGGGGCTGGGTGGAGCCGTCGGTGCCCCAGGTGCGGACCGTGTTGACGCCGATCGCGTGCAGCTCCGGCATCCGAGTGGCCGCTTCGCCGACCGGCGGGCCCCAGGTGAGCCCCTTCACGGTCCACGGTGTCCCGTCGACCGTCAGCTGCCAGTTGCCCTGCGTGCCGGTCACCCGCGTGACGCCGGGACCGTCCTGCGTCGGCGTCCCCGGAGTGCCGCTGACCTGGAATTCCCACAGCGAGTAGCCGTAGCCGCCGACGCGGTGGGTGCCGTAGAAGCGCACGTAACGGCCCTTGCCGGTGACGGCGAGATTCTGTATGCCGCCTACCGCCGTCGTCGTGCTGTACACAGTCCGCCAGGTACCGGCGTCGTCCGAGACCTGGATTTCGTATGCGGTCGCGTAGGCCGCTTCCCAGTTCAGCGTGACCTGGCTGATGTCCGCGGACGCGCCGAGGTCGACCTGCAGCCACTGCGGGTCGTTCCAGGCGCTCGCCCAGCGGGTGCCGGCGTCACCGTCGACGGCCGCCGACGCCGGGGTTCCCGCGCCTTCGCTGCTCGACGCCGTGGCGGGTCTGCCTTGGGACAGCAAGGTGGCGGCGTGCGCCGGGGACGGGCCGGCGAGCAGCGCCAGCACCAGCAGGGCCACCAGTGCCGGGACGGCACGGAGGAGCGACGGTCGGTCCACGATGACTCCCGTACGACAGGGGACGGAGATTGGAGAGCGCTCTCCGGCGCGTCCGATGGAACGGCACCGGCCCCCGCGTTGTCAAGATTCGGCGAGGAATCGGACAATCGCTGTCTCACGGCGGATCCGGGTGCTCCTTGACACGGCGGCGGCTCGGTGCGCATGCTGTGGGAGAGCGCTCTCCCATCCTTGGCACCTCACCGTGGAGGACCCTTGGCAACGAAAGCCGCGCTCCTCGCCTGCACCGCCGCCACCGTGCTGGCAGGCGCCTTCCTGACCGCGGCCACCTGGTCGCCCGCCGGAGCCGACGACCTGGTGACCCACCACGAGTTCCAGGTCAACTGCTCCCCCAGCCACCACCAGCCGGACGACCCGATCGTCTTCCCCGGGCTGCCCGGCGCGTCGCACGACCACACGTTCATCGGCAACAAGACGACCAACGCGGCCAGCACCACGCAGTCGCTGCAGGCCGCGGGCGTCGGCAACACGACCTGCCTGGCGCCGGACGACCTGTCCGCGTACTGGTTCCCCACCGTCTACAACGGCAACCAGGTGGTGCTGCCGAACTTCGCGCAGGTCGTCTACTACAAGTCCGGCATCCTCGACTACACGAAGGTCGTGCCGTTCCCGCCCGGCCTGCGCTACGTCGCCGGGACCGTGACGGCGACCCAGGACGAGTTCCAGCACGCGACCGGCGCCGTCGAGGGCTGGGAGTGCGGGGACAGCTTCCACAACTGGGACATCCCGGTGCAGTGCGTGCCCGGCAGCCAGCTCAACATCCGCTACCAGGCGCCGAGCTGCTGGGACGGCGTCCACCTGGATTCGGCCGACCACAAGAGCCACATGGCTTACCCGGACCGGGCGACGCTGACGTGCCCGGCCGGCCACCCGGTGGCGGTGCCGATGCTGGAGTTCAAGATCGCGTTCCCGGTCAGCGGGGACATGTCGGGGGTGCACCTGGCCAGCGGGCGCGGGTACTCGTGGCACTACGACTTCTTCAACGCGTGGGACCCGCCGACCCTCGCCGCGCTGGTCACGCACTGCATCAACGGCGGGCTGCAGTGCGACCCGCGCGGGTTCGACCTGTACAAGCCGGACCGCGGCACGGTGCTCGGGCCGAACTACCGGCTGCCCGGCCGTCCGTGAGACGGCTGGCTCTGGGGGCGGCGGTGGTGGCGCTGACCATGGGCGGGTGCGCCACCACCGGCCCCGCCCCCACCGCCGGCCCCGCCTCGCCCTTCAACCCGACGGACGTGGCGTGGCTGCAGCTGGTCGTGCCGATGACGGAGAACGCGCTGTCGGCTGCCCGGCTGGCGCCTTCGCGTGCGGCAAGCCCGGCGGTGCGCGCGGCCGCGGAATCGGTCGCGGCGCCGGAGGAGAAGCTGCTGGTGCGGTTGAAGGCGGCCCGCGACCGGGCGGGGCTACCGGCAGCGGATGTCCACAGTGGACATCGGATGCCGGGGATGGTCACGGCGGCGGACCTGGTGGCGTTGCGCACCGGGAGCGGTCCGGACTTCGACCGGCGGCTGGTCGCGCTGCTGCGGGCTCATGCGGCGCAGCTGGTGGTGCTGGCGAAGGGGGAACAGACCTCGGGGGCGGAAGCGGAGACGAAGCGGCTGGCCGGTGAGGTCGGCGCGGAGGGAGCGCAGCAGGAGAAGGCGCTCGCGAACGCGGCCTGAGCGACCGACCAGCAGCCGTGCCGGCACCACATCGGCAGAAGCGGCGGCTGTTTCAGGTGCCGTCGCGGCGCGAGGTGCACGGGGTCTGTTCGACCGCGAGGTCGACGTCCGAACCGCCGAAAGCACGGCCCGAAACCGACGCGCCCCCGCCGCAAAGAAGCTACGGCCCGGACCGAGGTCGACGTGACCGCGGATCGGGCCGTGGGGGCCACCGACCCCACAACGGTGGCCGAGCCGGGCGCCGTCGAGGCCACCACCCCACGTGGTGACCTCGACGGCCATACCGGCTCCGCCCGCCGGCAGTCTCAGTACGTCACCGTCACCGGCCCGCGCCCGCTGGGGGCCGTCACCGTCAGCGTCTGCGTTGCCGCATCCCACTTCCAGCTCTGCGACGGCGCCCAGCCCTCGCCCACCCGCACCCGGGAAGGCGCCGACGGCACGCCGAGGAACTTGACCGTCCACTCCCGGGAAGCGACCTGGGACCGGCCCCGGGTCGGTTCGACCGTCACCGTGTGGGCTCCGCGCCGCTCGGTGTACGAAATCCGGGTCGTCGCGCTGTTCTTCGACGACGTGCCGTTGTCCTCGTACAGCGAGAACGACCCCGGCGCGCCCGGCGCCACCGTCACCGTCGCCCGGCTCAGCGGGCTCTGAACGTCGTTGGGGACGTCCGCCGTCCGCGTCACCGTGATGCCGCCCGCTCGCACGAACACCGGCATCGTCCCGAGGTCCGACGTCACCTGCTGCGTCGTCCCGCCGGCGTACGCCTTGCCCGTGAAGTAGTCCGTCCACTGCCCCGGCGGGAACCAGACCGACGTCGTCGACGAGGTCCCGGGGGACGTCACCGGCGCCACCAGCATGTCCGGCCCGTAGAAGTACTCGCTCTGCGCCGCGGTGTACGCCGCCGGCTCCTCCGGGTACTCCACGTACGTCGGCCGGACCACCGGCACGCCCGTCGTCGCCGCCTGCTGCGCCAGCGTGTACGTGTAGGGCACCAGGTTCTCGCGCAGGTTGAGGAACTTCGTCGCCGACGCCTTCGCCGCGCCGGTGTACTGCCACGGCAGCCGGTCACTGTGGTTGCTGTGCAGCCGGTCGATCGGCTGGAACGTCCCGAGCTGGACCCAGCGCGCGTACAGGTCGTCGGGCAGCTTGAACGTCTGGTGCTGCTGCCCGCCCGAGGTGTACGTCTCACTGCCGCGCAGGCCGGTCGTGTCGTTGTGGCCGCCGATGTCGTGGCTGATCGGCGACAGGCCGGTCGCGGCCGACTCCGCCGGGGTGATCCCGACCTCCATCCGCAGTGTGCCCCACGTCGACGACGTGTCGCCGGTGAAGTGCACGGTGCTGCGCTTGTCGGCCCACGGTCCGGTCGGCAGCCCGACCGGGCCGCCGTAGCCGCCGGCCTGCAGCGAGCCGTACGCCCGCGACGTCACGAAGCCGCGCTCGACCGCCGGTGCGGCCAGGTCGGCGTACTTCTGGTTGATCCACGAGTCCGGCGTGACGCCCGGCAGGCTCGACTTCGAGGAGTCACAGCACCAGTCGAGCCACCAGAAGTCGTTGCCCTGCTTCATCATGTCGCCGTGCAGGTCCAGGTACGCCTTGAGCTGGTCGGGGTCGCCCCAGTCGAAGACGTAGCAGTCCGTCCCGCACCCGGACTTCGCCAGCTTGCCCTTCGCCGTCGCCTGCGCGCGGGCGAACTGCGGGTCCGAACCCATGATGCTCGGGTGGATGTTCAGGGTGTTGTGCAGGCCCTGCGACGCCGACCAGGCGAAGAACCCCGCCGGGTCCGGGAACTTGTTCGTGTCGACCTGCCAGCCGTTCCACGTGTCCGGCGCCTTGAAGTCGGTGTCGGTCACCAGGACGTCCAGCGGCACGCCCTCGCTGCGGAACTTCGGCAGGATCGTGTCGCGGTAGTCGGCCGCGGTGCGGTCGATGTACTCCGAGTACCAGACGCCGTAGGCCCAGCGCGGCAGCAGCTCCGACGGCCCGGTCAGGGTCGCCAGGTCCCGCAGGCCGCCCTTGTAGTCGTGGCCGAAGGTGAAGACATAGCCGTCCTGGTAGGGGTTCCCGCCGTGCGACGGCCGCTGCGTCACCTTCTCGGTGGCGGTGTCGTACAGGGCCGAAGGTGTGTCGTCGAGCAGGTACCAGCCGTCCCGGTGCAGGAGACCTTCGGTGAGCGACGGCGTCCCGTTGTCACCGTTGACACCGTCGAGGCCCCGCCGGTAGCCGCCGAGCGCGAGGTGCGGCGCCGGGGCCGCTGCGCCGGTGCGGGTGACCGCGACGGTGTCGACGTTGACGTGGCAGCTCGTGTCGTCCGGGCAGCCGAGGACGACGTCGTTCGTGCCGGCCTTGAGGTCGACCGGGACCGACGCGGTCCCCCAGCTGTCCCAGTTCTCGGTGATCGGCAGCGACAGCGTCCGGGTCACGCCGGACGCGGCGACCGTCGCGGTCCGGGTCTCGTGCCGGCCGTCGCCGCCGGTGCCGTTGGTGTAGCGGACGGACAGCTGGTACGTGCCGGCGGCGGGGACGGCCACGACACGGTGGGTCAGCGACGAGCCGCGGTTGAGCTCGGCGACGAACCCGCGTCCGGCGTACCCGGCGTGGTCGGCCGCGACCACGGCCGAGCCGGTGCGCAGGCCGGCTTCCGCCTCGCAGCTGACGTCGAGGGCGCAGCCGGTGAACGCGCGGGCCGACGCGGGCGGGAAGGGCGCGCCGGGCGTCAGCACCGCGAGGGCGTCGACGTTGACGTTGCCGGAGTCCGCCGCGGTCCGCTCGAGGCGGAGGTTGTGGCGGCCGGCGGTGAGGGTGACCGGCACCGACGCGGTGGCCCAGCTGTTCCAGTCGGCCGTCGCGGGCAGGGTGAGCTTCTGCGGCGCACCGCCGTCGACGGACACGCTCAGGGTGCGCGTGACGTGCTGGCCGTCCCCGCCCTGGCCGTTGGCGAACCGGGCGGTGACGTTGTAGGTCCCGGCCGTGGCGGCGGCGACGTCGGCGGTGGCCGAGTTGCCGGCACTCTCGAACCCGGCGAGGAAGCCCTCCCCGGTGTAGCCGGTGTGGTCGGTCGCGACGCCCAGCCCGTCGGCGGTCAGGTCTTCGGCCTCGCACAGCGCGCCGGTCGCGCAGGTCAGGTGGCGCCACGGCGCCGCCGTCACCGGCGCGGCGCCGGCCGTCGTGCGGATCTGGAGGTTGCCGGAGTCGAACGGCCCGGAGTCCAGCTTGTAGGTCAAGGTCGTCGCGCTGGTGCGGATCGTCAGCACGCCGTTCGCCGTCGTGGACGTGAACGGCGGGGGCGTGAAGGATCCCCGGCCGACGGCGTTGAAGGTGGCGGCGTCGGTGAAGCGGCCGTCGCCCGCGTACTCGGTGCGGATCAACGTCGGGGAAAGGACCTGGAAACGGGCGTTTCCGGCGGTGACGGTCTGACGCGCCGCGTGCCCGGCTTCGGCCGGGGTCGCGACGGTCACGACGGCGGCGGCGACCGCCAGCGCGCACGTCAGATGGAGGGTTTTCGCGGTTCTCGTCCGCACGGCGGAACTCCGTTCCGGTCAGAGGGACCCAGCCGGTTTTTACAACGTTGGAAAAGGCCGTTCAGATCTGAGCACAGCCATCGGCCGGATGTCCAGACCACCGGGCCAAACTGTCCGGACAGGCCGGGCGGTCTGCCCGGCAGGCCACGCGCACGGAGTACCGGGCCTTCAGCGGCCGGTGACGCCGTCGATCTGCTCCCGCAGGATGTCGGCGTGCCCGGCGTGGCGGGCGGTCTCGCTCGTCATGTGCGCCAGCACCCACCGCAGGGTGGGGAAGGTGCGGTCGACCGCGACCGCCACCGGCCGTTCCGGGTCCCCCGCCGCACGGATCGCCGCGTCGCTTTCCGCGATCGCCGCGCGGTACCCGGCCAGCACGTCTTCCGCGGTGAGCCCTTCGGGCACTTCCATCCCCAGGTCCCCGGTGTCCTCGCCACCCGCGACGTGGTGGCCGAACCAGACCCGCTCGGCCCCGGTCAGGTGGTGGACCAGCCCGAGCAGCGTGGTGCCGGAGCCGACCAGGACCCGGCGCAGCTGCTCCTCGGTGAGCCCGTCCGTCTTCTTGGCGACGCACTCGCGCGCGAAAGCCAGGAACGCCGTCGCGGTGTCGAGCTCGCCACCGTCGTCGCGCGGGACGGGTTTCCGCTGAGTTTCGGCCATGGCGCCGAACCTATCGCTCAAGCGGAGTCGCGGACCACGAGCTCGGGGTCGAAGATCACCGACTCCGCGCGGCCGTCCGGGTCGGCCATGCGGTCCAGGACCATCCGGGCCATCGCCGCGCCCATCTCCTCCACCGGCTGGCGGACCGTCGTGAGGCGGGGGCGGCAGCTCAGCGCCACCCGGCTGTCGTCGAAGCCGATCACCGCGACGTCGGCGGGGACCCGGCGGCCGGCCTCGCGCAGCACCGTCAACGCGCCGTACGCCATCAGGTCGTTGGCCACGAACAGCCCGTCCAGCGCGGGTTCCTCGGCCAGGAGCCGCTCCATCGCCCGCTCGCCGCCGTGCTCGGTGAAGTCGCCCTCGGCCACCGCGACGTACGCGTGGCCGTGGCGGGCCATCGCGTCGCGGAACCCGGCCAGCCGGTCCTGTCCCGCCGGCGTCCCCGCCGGGCCCGCGATGGTCGCGACCCGGCGGCAGCCGCGGGAGACGAGCCGGTCGGCGGCGAGCCGGGCGCCGTCCTGGTGGGCGACGTCGACGTAGCTGACCGGCGCCGGGCGGCCGGGCCGCGCGAACAGCGCCGTCGGGACGCCCGCGTCGGTCAGCATGCGCGGCAGCGGGTCCTCGGCCGGGTGCAGCGAGATCAGCAGGACGCCGCTCACCTGCTCCTGCCGCAACTTCGGGACGAGCTTCTCCCGCTCTTCGTCGCTGTCGACGAGCATCAGCAACGGGTGCAGCCCCTGGGGCCGCAGGTGCGCAACCACGCCCTCGACCACCCGGCCGAAGAACGGGTCGCCGAACACGCCGCCGGTGAACGCTTCGACGTGCCGCTCCGGCTCGGAGACCACCAGCGCCACCCCGCCGGTGCGGCGCGTGACCAGCGACCGGGCCGCGCGGTTCGGCACGTACCCGGTGGTCGCGATGGCGCGTTCGACGGTCTCCCGCAGCTTCGGGTCGACGTTGCGCACGCTGTTGACCACGCGGGAGACCGTGGCCCGCGAGACGCCGGCGACCCGCGCGACGTCCTCCAGGGTCGGCGGCGCCGAGGGCGGGTGCGTCGTCACCCTCCCTTTGTAGCACGCTGTGAGAGCGCTCTCCCAGCTTCGGGTCGAGGACATGCCGCTGACAAATGTCATGAGCGGCCGCTGAGGGACGGCACTGCCGCCGCGCGCCTCGCGCGACGAGCATTTCCGGCATGACCACGACCCGAACCGAGCCCACGGGCTTCCGGCCCGTCCTGCTGCTCACCGGCGGCTACGCCACGCTTTCCGTGCTCACCCTGCTCGCGATCGTCCTCTTCCGGAACGACCACACGATGGTGACCGACGCGGTCTGGGTGCGCGCCACGCTCGTCGTCGCCAGTTCGCTGCTGACGTTCGCCTTCGCCCGCAGCGCGGCCCGCGGGTCGCGGAAGGGCCTGCTCAGGCTGCGGATCGTCGCCGGCGTGATGCTCGTGGCGATCGTCGTCATCGTCGCCCTACCCGGGCTGTTCCCGGTGTGGCTGCGGATCGAGCAGGCCGTCTGCGGGCTGCTGCTGCTCGGCGTCACGGTGATCGTCAACGGCCGGCGGGCACGGGCCCGGTAGCGTGCCGGTGATGGACAGGACGGAGCCGGCCGACGTGCAGCGCTGGGTGCGCGGCTGGCGGGTGATGGTGCTCGACGCGGGCATGCTCGTCTACCCGGCGGTGACCGTGCCCGGCGTGCTGCAGCACTCGGCCGGGCACGCCGCGGTCGCGGGCTGCGTGATCGTCGGCGTCTTCGTGGGCTGCTACGTCCTCGCGGCGCGGGCGGCGGCGCGGCGGGCGCCGCGAAGGTTCTGGCCACTCCTGGGGGTGCTGGCCGTCCTCTTCGGCGCCGCGCTCCCCTTCGCCCACGCCGAGGCGTTCTTCCTCGCCACCGTCGTCGTGTCCCTCGCCGTGCCGCGGCTTCCGCGGTTCGGCGGCGCGCTCGTGGTCGTCGCCGCGCTCGCGGCGCTGGTCGTCCCGTGGGTGGTGTGGGGCACCGCGGGGTGGACGCAGGCGGTCGCGCTCGTGTTCACCGTGCTGGTCGTCCACGTCTTCGCCGAAGCGGTCCGCGCCAACGCCGCGCTCGTCGAGGCCCGGGCCGAGGTCGCGCGGCTGGCGTCCGAGGCCGAACGGACCCGGATCGCCCGAGATCTCCACGACCTGCTCGGCCACTCGCTGACCGCGATCACCGTGAAGAGCACTTTGGCCCGGCGGCTCCTGGACACCGACGGCGCCCGCGCGGGCGAGGAGATGACCACGGTCGAGACGCTCGCCCGCCAGGCGCTGACCGACGTGCGCGCGGCGGTGTCGGGCTACCGCGAGGTCACCCTCGCCGGCGAGCTCGCCCGCGGCCGCGAGCTGCTGCGCGCGTGCGGCGTCACCGCCGACCTGCCGACGGCGGCCGAGGTCGTGGACCCGGCGCGGCAGGAGCTGTTCGGGTGGGTCGTGCGCGAAGGCCTCACCAACGTGGCCCGGCACGCACGCGCGACGCGGTGCGCGGTCACGGTGACCGAGTCCACTGTGGAGGTCGTCGACGACGGCGTGGGCGGCTCCCCCGAGGAGGGCTCCGGGCTGGCCGGGCTCCGCGAACGCGTCAAGGCCGCCGGCGGGCAGTTCCGTGCCGGGCCGGTCCGGCCGCGCGGCTGGCATCTGCGGGTGACGCTGTGACCATCCGCCTGCTGCTCGCCGACGACCAGGAGCTGGTCCGCCAGGCGCTGTGCGCGCTGCTCGCGCTGGAGGACGACTTCGAGGTGGTCGCGTCCGTGGGCCGCGGCGACGAAGTCGTCGCGGCGGCGCGTGCCCACCGTCCCGACGTCGCGCTGCTGGACATCGAGATGCCGGGCCTGGACGGGCTCGCGGCCGCGGCGGTGCTCGCCGCGCAGGTGCCGGACTGCCGCGTCGTCATGCTGACGACGTTCGGGCGCGCCGGCTACCTGCGCCGCGCGATGGACGCGGGGGCGGCCGGGTTCGTCGTGAAGGACGCCCCTGCCGACGTCCTGGCCGACGCGATCCGCCGCGTGCGGCAGGGCGAGCGGGTGGTGGATCCGGCGCTGGCCGTGGCCACGCTGGCCGCGGGCGAGTCGCCGCTCACCGCGCGGGAACGGGACGTGCTGATCACCGCCCGCACCGGTGCCACGGTCGCCGAGATCGCGTCGCGGCTGTACCTGTCCGAAGGCACGGTCCGCAACTACGTCTCCGCGGCGATCACCAAGACCGGCGCGCGCAACCGCGTCGACGCGGTGCGGATCGCGGACGAGCGCGGCTGGCTCTAGGCACGCCGTACACTCCGGACCTGAATCCCGACGCGGGCAGGGGGCACGGTGAGCGGTACCAGGGTCTTGGTGGCGGGGGCGAGCATCGCGGGACCCGCGCTCGCCCACTGGTTGCGCCGGCGCGGGGCCGAGGTGACCGTCGTGGAGCGGGCTCCCGGGCTGCGGCCCGGCGGGCAGGCGGTGGACGCGCGCGGGGTGACCAAGGAGGTCATCCGGCGGATGGGGCTGGACGCGGCGGTCCGCGCGGCCCGCACCGCGACCGCCGGCGCGCACACCGTGGACGCGGACGGGAACGTGCTGGAGACCTTCAGCGCGGACGACGACGGCGGCGACGGGTATATCGCGGAGATCGAGATCCTGCGCGGAGACCTGTCCCAGGTGCTCTACGACGACACCCGCGACGGTGTCGAGTACGTCTTCGGCGACCGGATCGCCGAGCTCACCCAGGACGCCGACGGGGTCGACGTGGTCTTCGCCGGGGGCGACCGGCGGCGCTTCGACCTGGTGGTCGGGGCGGACGGGCTGCACTCGGCGCTGCGGGCGATGGTCTTCGGGCCGCGCGAGCGGTTCGTCCGCCACCTCGGGCTCGTGCTGGCCTTCTACAGCGTGCCCAACGAGTTCGGGCTGGACCGCTGGCTGCTCGACCACCAGGAGGCCGGGCGCTCGGCGAGCCTGCGGCCCATCCGGGACGCCACCCGGGCGATGGCCATGTTCTCCTTCCCTTCGGCCGGCTTCGACGTCGACTACCGCGACGTCGAGGCCCAGAAGCGGCTGCTGCGCGAGCGGACGGCCGGCCTGGGTTGGCTCGCCCCGCGCATCCTCGCGCACCTGGACGACACCCCGGACTTCTACCTCGACCAGGTCGCCCAGGTGGTGATGGACCGCTGGTCGGACGGCCGGGTCGGGCTGATCGGGGACGCGGCGTACAGCGCGTCGCCGATGTCCGGGCAGGGCACCGGGCTGGCCCTGGTCGGCGCCTACCTGCTGGCCGGAGAGCTGGCCGCCGCCGGGTGGGACCCGGCGGCCGGGTTCGCTGCCCACGAGCGCCGGATGCGCTCGTTCGTCGAGGCCAACCAGGAGATCGGCCGGTTGCACGTGCGCAGCCTCGAAGCGCCGGGGCCGGACGCCGGGCCGGCCGAGGAGCCCGACATGGCGGCGTTCACCGAGCTGGTCGAGCGCGCGCTCAACGGCGTCGAGCTGCCCGACTACGCCGGGCTGCCGGACTCCGGCACCCTGACCGTCACTGTGTAGGCGGTGTCAGGCGTTCTCGTCGAACGGGATCCCGGCCGGCTTGGCCTTGCCGAGGTTGCCGGCGAACTGGTCGTCCTTGATGCCGAAGGTCGCGCTGCCGAAGTCCGCCCGGGTCAGCTTGTCGCGAATCCCGGACGGGTAGC
The DNA here is from genome assembly GCF_055565395.1 of Amycolatopsis sp. NPDC028719. Classification (NCBI taxonomy): domain Bacteria; kingdom Bacillati; phylum Actinomycetota; class Actinomycetes; order Pseudonocardiales; family Pseudonocardiaceae; genus Amycolatopsis; species Amycolatopsis sp. NPDC028719. The sequence goes on along the minus strand of NZ_JBVHUL010000002.1, from coordinate 122,759 downwards.
CGTCCCAGCCGACTAGCGTCGGGTACTGCCAGGTGCCGCGGTGGTTCTCCGGCGGGTCGTCGTTGCCGTTCGCGGCGCGGAAGCAGTGCGTCGAGCCGCCGTCCTTGTGGTAGACGACCTTGGCGTGCGTGCCTTCGAAGCGCATGCTCGCGCGATCGTGGACCGCGAAGCCGCCGTGCTGCGACGTCGCGACGTACTCGACCTGGTTGTCCTTGACCCACACGACGACGTGCTCCCAGTCGTGCCGGTGCCCGGCGCTACCGGGGCCGAGGGAGACCTGGTCCTTCTCGAAGTAGAGGGTGAACATCACGGCACACCAGCCGTTGTTGCACTTCTCGCGCGAGTAGGAGTTGGTGGTGTCGAGGTCCCAGGAGTCGCGGCAGTGCCCGTTGGTGTCGCCGCCGAGGGACAGGCCGGGGGCGATGGTGCCGTCCGGGCCGATGGCCGGAGTCGGGTAGCAGCCGTCCTTGTCGTAGTCGAAGGCGGGCTGGAAGGTCTTCTCGAAGCCGGAGGCGTTGCCGGGCAGGGCGGCGGGCGGATCGGCGGCGGCGGTTCCCGGTGCGACCACGCACAGTGCGACCGCTGCGGCCGCCGCGGCCGCCGCGGTCAGGGTGCGGATTCGGTGCGCCATCGCGGTACTCCCTCGAATCTCGGCCGGTTCCGGGCTCAGGCTCGCCGCGGGCCGATGGGGCCCGCAACCGTGCTTCGGGGAGTGTGCCCGGGAGGGGCAGGGAGCGGGGGAAGATCGCGCAGTTGTGTCCGGTGAGCGGCACAGCTGGGGCGCGAGTTCCCGGGGGCGGGTGTCGCGATGCAGTGAATGACTCATTCCTGGCGCTGGACGACAGGAATGGGTCATTCACTGCGTTCGGACCGGGCCGGCCGACCCGGCGAGCGAACCGGCGCAACTCAGCGGGCCGACCTGGCCGGCCGAGCGCGCCAAGTCACCCTGCCAGCCGGGCCTCGGCCGCCGCCCAGTCGCTCGAACCCGAGGGCTCGTAGCGGCGGACCTCCTGGGTCTCCCTCACCAAAGCCCGCATCGCCGCCAGATCCGGGAGGTCCTCCCCCAGCGCCCTGGCCTGAACCAGCACGTTCCCCAGCGCCGCCGCCTCGACCGGGCCTGCCAGGACCGGGACTCCGCACGCGTCCGCCGTCAACTGGCACAGCAGCTCGTTGCGAGCCCCGCCGCCGACGATGTGGACCACGTCGATCGGGCGGCCCGTGATCGACGACGCCGCCCGGAGCGTGCGGCGGTATGCCAGCGCCAGGCTGTCCAGGATGCACCGGACCACCTCGCCCCGCTCCGAAGGCGGCCGCTGACCGGTTGCCGTGCAGGCCGCCGCGAGGCGGGCCGGCATGTCGCCGGGGGGAAGAAACTCCGGCGCGTCGATGTCCACGACCGCCGACAGCCCGGGCGAAGCGGCTGCCGCAGAGAGAAGCCCCGGCAAGTCCGAAGTGGACCACGTCCGCAGCGTCTCCGACAGCACCCACAGGCCCATTACGTTGCGCAGAAAGCGGATTGTGCCGTCGACGCCGCCTTCGTTCGTGAAGTTCGCCGCCAGCGCCGCGTCGCTCAGCTCCGGCGAGGGCAGCTCCAGGCCGGCCAAAGACCACGTGCCCGAAGAGATGTAAGCGAAGTTCGTCCCCGGCGAAGCGGGCACGGCGACCACCGCGGACGCCGTGTCGTGCGAACCGACCGCGACCACCGGCAGTCCTGCCAGCTCCGAGGAAGTGCCCACCACCGTGCCCGGGTCGCGCAACGGCGGCAGCAACCGCGGCGGGATCCCGACCTGCGAAGCGAGCGACGAAGCCCAGGTCCGCGCCCGCACGTCGTAGAGCTGCGTGGTCGACGCGTTCGTCCGCTCGGCCCCGACCGACCCCGTGAGCCAGTAGTTCAGCAGGTCCGGGATCAGCAGCATCGTCCGGGCCGCGTCGAGCCGGTCGCCCTCGGACACCAGCTGGTACAGCGTGTTGAACGGCAGCTGCTGCAGCCCCGTGATGTCGTACAGCTTGCGCGCGGACACGGAAGCAGCCACCGTCGCGGGTACTCCGTCCGTACGCGAGTCGCGGTAGTGGACGGGGTTGCCGAGCAGCGCACCCCGATCGTCCAGGAGGCCGTAGTCGACCGCCCACGAGTCGATCCCGACCCCGGACACCGCGCCGGCCTCCCGGATCCCGGCGAGCGTTTCGCGGTACAGCCCCAGGACGTCCCAGTACAGCGTCGGTCCCGCCTGGATGCCGCCGTTCGGGAACCGGCGCACCTCCTCGACGCTCAACGTGGAGCTGCCGACAGTCCCCGCCATGACCCGCCCACTGGACGCGCCGAGGTCGACGGCCGCCACTCGCCTCACGGGTTCACCACGGTCAGCTCCAGCCCGAGCAGGTCCGCGACGGCCGTCAGCTCGGCGACCCGGTGGCCGGTGCCGAGCGCCCAGTGGTGCGCGATCCCGCTGGCCGACCACGCGTCGGTCCACTCCCCCGGGTCGCACCCGAAGTCGACGCGGGACGTCGTGTTGCCGATCCGCAGCAGCGGCCCGGGCACGACCGTGCCCTCGGACGCGATGAGCGAGAACGTGCCGTCGCGCCGCTGCCCGAGCCCGCACAGGGTCACCGGCCCGTGCTTGACGTCGAACTCGACCGACACGCCCCAGCCGCGCTTGCCGTGGTAGACGCCGAGGCCGCGCAGCAGCGGCTTGCGGGCGCTGATGCCGAGGTGCGCCGGGCCGTCGTGGCCCATCTCGACCACGTTGTCCCGGAAGTTCAGCGCCTGGAGCTCGGTGAACGAGCCGCCCGCGCCGAGCCGGTCCATGACCAGCATCGCCAGGGACGTCCGCAGCTCGTACTCGCCGACCGCCGGGATGCCGCGCGCGGTGAGCAGGGACGCGCCGAGGATGAACCCGGCGCCGACGCGCTCGTGCGTCTCGCCGTCGAGACCCCGGTGGTAGTAGGCCAGGGAGTCCAGCGCGAAGTCCGAAACCAGCCGGTCCAACGCAACCGAAACCCGCGCGCCCCAAGCGAAGTCTTCGTCGACAACCGAAGAGTCCACCGTGAACACTTCACGCGCCAGGGCGACGCGCGCCGCGGTCTCGTCGTCGGTGACCTTCTCCACGCGCACCCGCAGGTCGTCGATCTCCAGGATCTCGACGTGCCCGCCGAGCCGGCCGGACACCAGGGTCGGGTCGGTGGAGACGTCCATCATGCCCGGGTACAGGTGCCCGAGCAGGCCGTGGCGCCCGTGCCGCAGCGCCGCCCGGACGCCGGCCGCCTTGATCCACCGCTCGATCCGCGCCCACGCCCGGGCATCCTCGAGGTACCCCGACACCGACCGGAACTCGACGCCCACGCGGCGGAACGCGTTGGCCATCTCCGGCAGCGAGCAGGCCCCGCAGTAGGCCAGCCATGCGCCGGTGTCGAAGGACTCGTGGTCCATCGCCTCGGTCGGCTGCAGGTTCAGCAGCAGCACCGGCGCGCCCGAGCGCTGCGCGACCGGCGCCAGCATGCTGGAGGTCAGGTACGTCGTGAGGAACCCGACGATCAGGTCGCACCCGGCCACCCGGAGCTTCTCGGCCGCGGCGGCGCCTTCGACCGCGTCCGAGACGAACCCGGCGTCGACCACCTCGCAGTCCATTTCGGACAGCCGGGCAGCGACGCGCCGCGCCGAGGCCTCCAGCTGCGGCAACAGCGAAGGGAACTGCGGCCAGTACGCGCCGAGCCCGCCGGAGACGAGGCCGACGCGGGTCTTGCGCGGGGTGATGCGATCGAGGGTCATCGATCCTCCTTAACGCAGGAACGCGGCGGCCACCCCGGCGTCCACCGGCACGTGCAGGCCGGTGGTGTGGGTGAGGTCGCCGCCGGTCAACGCGAACACCGCGGCCGCGACGTGCTCGGGCAGCACCTCGCGCTTGAGGATGGTCCGCTGGGCGTAGAACTCGCCGAGCTTCGACTCCTCGACGCCGTAGACGGCGGCGCGCTGGGCGCCCCAGCCACCGGCGAAGATGCCGGAGCCCTGGACGACGCCGTCCGGGTTGACGCCGTTGACGCGGATGCCGTGCCCGCCGAGCTCGGCCGCCAGCAGCCGGACCTGGTGGGCCTGGTCGGCCTTGGCCGCGCCGTAGGCGACGTTGTTCGGGCCGGCGAACACCGAGTTCTTCGACGAGATGTAGACGACGTCGCCGCCGATGCCCTGGTCGATCATCGCCTTCGCTGCCGCGCGCGCGACCAGGAACGAGCCCTTGGCCATCACGTCGTGCTGCAGGTCCCAGTCGCGTTCGGTGGTCTCCAGCAGCGGCTTCGAGATGGACAGCCCCGCGTTGTTGACGACCAGGTCGATCCCGCCGAAGGCCAGCACGGTCGCGTCGATCGCGGCCTGGACCGCGGCGGCGTCGGTGACGTCGGCGGTGACCGCGATGGCCTTGTCCGCGTTCCCGATCTCCGACGCCGTCTCCGCGGCGGCCGAGGCGTTCAGGTCGGCGATGGCGACGCAGGCACCCTCGGCGGCGAGCCGCTGGGCGATCGCCTTGCCGATGCCCGACGCCGCCCCGGTCACCAGGGCGATCCGCCCGGCCAGGGGCTTGGGCTTCGGCATCCGCCGCAGCTTGGCCTCTTCGAGAGCCCAGTACTCGATCCGGAACTTCTCGCTCTCGGGGATCGGCGCGTAGGAGGAAACCGCCTCCGCTCCCCGCATCACGTTGATGGCGTTGACGTAGAACTCGCCCGCCACCCGCGCGGTCTGCTTGTCCTTGCCGAAGGAGAACATCCCGACCCCGGGGACGAGCACGATCGCCGGGTCGGCGCCGCGCATCGTGGGCGAATCGGCGACGGCGTGCCGCTCGTAGTAGGCGCGGTAGGCGTCGCGGTACTCGGCGTGCAGCTCCTTCAGCCGCGTGACGACGTCTTCCAGCGGCGCGGTCGCCGGGAGGTCCACGACCAGGGGACGCACCTTGGTGCGCAGGAAGTGGTCCGGGCAGGAGGTCCCGAGTGCGGCCAGCGGCGCAAGCTTCTCCCGCGAGAGGAACTCCAGCACGACGTCGCTGTCGGTGTAGTGCCCGACCTGACGCTGGTCGGTCGACGCCAGCCCGCGCACCACCGGCGCCAACGCCGCCGCACGCGCGTGGCGCTCGGTTTCGGGAAGCGCCTCGAACCCGGGTACGACCGGCCCGAACGGCTCGGCGACCCCGCGCTCGGCCAGGAACTTCTCCGCGGTGCGGATGATGTCGAGGGAGTTCCGCTCGCACTCTTCGGAGGTCGCGCCCCACGCCGTGATGCCGTGCCCGCCGAGGATGACGCCGATGGCCTGCGGGTTGGCCGCCTTGACCGCGGCGATGTCCAGGCCCAGCTGGAACCCGGGCCGCCGCCAGTCCACCCACGCGACGCGGTCGCCGAAGCACTCCTTCGTCAGCGCCGCGCCGTCGGCCGCGGTGGCCAGGGCGATGCCGGAGTCCGGGTGCAGGTGATCGACGTGCGGGGCCTCGACCAGGCCGTGCATCGCGGTGTCGATCGACGGCGCCGCGCCGCCCCGCCCGTGCAGGCAGTAGTCGAACGCGGCGACCATCTCGTCTTCACGCTCGACGCCCGGGTAGACGTCCACCAGGGCCCGCAGCCGGTCGAGCCGCAGCACCGCGAGGCCCGGCTCGGTGAGCGTGCCGAGGTCGCCGCCGGAGCCCTTGACCCACAAGACCTCCGTGGGCGCGCCGGTCACCGGGTCGGTGACGGCGCCCTTGGCGGAGGTGTTGCCGCCGGCGTAGTTGGTGTTGCGCGGGTCGGCTCCGAGCGCGTTGCTGCGCGCGATGAGCTGCTCCGGCACGGTCATCGTCATGCTCCCCATCCGGCCTGCGTGCCGCCGGCGCGCTCGGCCACGATCTTCTCCTGGTACCCACTGCGGTGGTACGCCGCGACCGGGTCCGGGTCGAGCCCGGCGTCCTCGCGCAGCTCGGCCAGCAGCGGCCGGACGTCGGTGTTGTAGGCGTCCATCAGCACCGCGTTCGCGCCGAGCACGTCCCCCGCCTGCTGGGCCACGCGCAACGCGGTCCGGTCGACGAGCAGCGCCTTGGCCGTGGCCTCCTGGACGTTCATCACCGAACGGATGATCGCCGGGATCTTGGCCTCGATGTTGTGGCACTGGTCGAGCATGAACGCGATCCCGTAGGACGGGTCGAGTGCCTCGCCGCGGACGATCTCGTACATGATCCGGAACAGCTGGAACGGGTCCGCCGCCCCGACCATCAGGTCGTCGTCGGCGTAGAAGCGCGAGTTGAAGTCGAACGCGCCGAGCTTCCCGGCCCGCAGCAGGAACGCCACGATGAACTCGATGTTCGTGCCCGGGGCGTGGTGGCCGGTGTCGATGCACACCGTCGCCCGCTCCCCCAGCTCGATGCAGTGCGCATAGGACGTGCCCCAGTCGGGGACGTCGGTGGCGTAGAAGGCGGGCTCGAAGAGCTTGTACTCCAGCAGCATCCGCTGGTCCGGGCCCAGCCGGTCGTACGCTTCGCGAAGCGCCGCGGCCAGCCGGTCCTGACGGTCGCGGATGTCGTCCTGGCCCGGGTAGTTGATGCCGTCGGAGAACCACAGCTTGAGGTCGCGCGAGCCTGTCGCGTCCATGATGGAGATGGCCTCGAGGAGGTGGTCGGTGGCCTTGCGGCGGATGCCGGCGTCCGGGTTGGTGACCGAGCCGAGCTTGTAGTCCTCGTCCTGGAACACGTTGGTGTTGATCGCGCCGATCTCGACGCCCTGCTCACGCGCGTAGGCCGTCAGGGCGCCGTAGTCGTCGACGCGGTCCCACGGGATGTGCAGCGCGACGCTCGGGGCGACCCCGGTGAACCGGTGCACGGTCGCGGCGTCGGCGATCTTCTCTTCTGGTGTCCGCGGGACACCGGGTTGCGGGAACACCTTGAACCGGGTGCCCGAGTTCGCGTACGCCCACGACGGCGTCTCGATGCGCTGGGCCCGCAGGGCCTGTTTCACGGCCGTCAAGTCGCCCACGGCGATCACTGTCCTTCCGCGACGGTGGAGGGTTCGAGGTGGAAGACCTCGTCCAGGAGCTGAAAACCTTCGTCGGGCGGGCCGCCGTCGAGACCGGTGAAGAACTCCGCCATCTCCGCCTGCCAGCGGGCGTTGACCTCGGTCTCCGCCATGGCCGCCTGCGCGGCGTCGAGGTCGTCGGCTTCGACGTACCCGATCAGGAGGCCGTCGTCGCGCAGGAAGAGCGAGTAGTTGCGCCAGCCGGTGTCGAGCAGGGCCTGCCGCATCTCGGGCCACACCGCGCGGTGCCGCCGCGCGTACTCGGCTTTCCGGTCCGGCTTCACCTGGAGGCAGAAGCAATATCGGGGCACTGGCCATCCTTTGTGGATCCCGCGGCCGGGCCGGGACGGCGATCCGGCCCGGCCGCGGGGACTCGTCAGAAGTTGAACTTGTCGATGTTGTTCGCGTCGAACGTCGTCGGCGGGCCGAGGACGATCTCACCGCTCGCGCCGATCTTGTAGTCGCCGAGCTTGCCCGCCTTGAACGTCTCGCCTTCCTTGCCCGAGATCTGGCCGGACTTGAGCGCGACACCCGCGTAGGCGGCGAGGTAGCCGATGTCGGCCGGGTTCCACAGCGCGAACTGCTTCACGGTGCCGTCCTTGACGAACGCGCGCATCTGGTTCGGCGTGCCGAGCCCGGTCACCGCGACCTTGCCCTTGTAGCTCGACGAGCTGACGTAGCGCGCGGCGGCCGCGATGCCGACCGTGGTCGGCGCGACGATCACCTTGAGGTTCGGGAACGACTGCAGCAGGCCCTGGGCCTCCTGGAACGACTTCTGGTCGTCGTCGTTGCCGTAGGCGACCTTGTCCAGCTTCAGGCTCGCGTACTCCGGCTTCGCCAGTTCCTTCTTGAGAACCTCGATCCAGGCGTTCTGGTTGGTGGCGTTCGGCGTCGCGGACAGGACAGCGATCTCACCGGACCCGCCGGAAAGGTCCTTGGCCTGCTTGGCCAGCGCCTCGCCGATGCCCTGGGTGGTGGCCTGGTTGATGAAGACGTCGCGGCAGTCCTTGGCGGCGTCGGAGTCGAACGCGACGACCTTGATGCCGGCGCTGCGGGCCTGGTTGAGCGACGGGCACACCGCGTTCGGGTCGTTCGCGGCGATGCCGATGACGTCCTGCTGCTGCTGGATCAGCGTGTTGATGTAGCTGACCTGCGACGACGCGCTGGCGTCGTTCGGCCCGACGAGCTTGTACTCGCCCTTCAGCTCACCCAGCGCCTCCTTCCCGCCGCTGACCTCGATGTCGCTGTAGGGGTTGTTGAGCTGTTTGGGCAGGAAGGCCATCTTGACGCCCTCCTTGGCCGCGGCGTTCGGGTTCGCCGCGGCGGTCGGCTGCTGGGCGCCGGACCCACCGCTGTCGTCGTTCTTCGTCGTGCCGCTGCAGGCGGCCAGCACGAGCACCAGCCCGGCCGACACTGCGCCGGTGAGGAACCGTCGGGACATCTTTGTCACCTTTCTGGGGATACCGCGCTGGGAGTGGCCGCTCGGTGCCGGCGCCGGAGTGCCGTGCGGGCCGAGGACACGATGTTGGGCAGCAGGACCGACACGATGAGCAGCACGCCGGTCACGATGTTGAGGGCTTCGTTCGAAACGTCCTGCAGACGCAGCGCGTTCTGCAGCGACGCCAGCAGGACCACTCCGGCGAGCACGCCCGGGAGCGTGCCCTTGCCGCCGAAGATGGACACGCCGCCGAGCAGCACGGCGGCCACGACGGCCAGTTCGAGGCCGAAGCCGTTGTCGGCGCGGGCGCTGGAATAACGCAGGGTCCACAGCACCCCGGCGATCCCGGCCACCGCGCCGCTCACGACGTAGAGCCAGAACTTGAGCCGCCCGGTGCGGATCCCGGCGAACCGCGCCGCCTGTTCGCCCGCGCCGGCCGCGAAGACGCTGCGGCCGATCGGCGTCGCGTGCAGCACGAGGCCGAACAGCGCCGCGACCACGATCAGCGGGATCAGCACGTTCGGGATCGGGCCGTCGCCGATGGTCCCGGTGACCCAGCCCGTGTAGGCCCGCGGGAAGTCGGCCACGGCGCCGTCACCGAGGACGACGAAGGCCAGGCCGCGGTAGAGGGCCAGGGTACCGATCGTGACGGCGAGGGCGGGCAGTTTCAGGACGGTGACGAAGAAGCCGTTGACCGCGCCGAGCACCGCGCCCAGCAGGATGCAGAGCGGGATGATCGTCTCGATCGACAGGCCCGCGTCCCACAGCGAACCCATCACCGCGGACGTCAGCCCGAGCGTGCTCGCCACCGAGAGGTCGATCTCGCCGGTGACGATGATGAACGTCATCGGCAGCGCGATCAGCGCGATCGGCAGCAGGTCGAGCAGCAGGAAGGTGAAGTTGCGGCTGGTGCCGAAGTTTTCGACGGCGCCGGAGGCCACCAGCACCACGACGACCGTCACGAGCACGACGGCGGCGTCCCAGCTGAACAGCCGGCCGAACCGGTTCCCGGGGTCAGACATGGGAATCCCTCTCCTGCGTTCCTGAGCGCCTTCGCAGTGTTCTCTCAATCCGGACGGCGACCAGCCGGTCGGCGCCGATCGCCAGCAGGATCAGCGCGCCGACGATCGCCTGCTGCCAGAACTGGTTGATGTCGAGCACGGCCAGGGCGCTGCCGATGACCGTGAGCAGGAGCGCGCCGAGGCCGGCGCCCCAGACCGAGCCGCTGCCGCCGAACACCGCGACCCCGCCGACGACGGCCGCGGCGACGACGTTCAGCTCGTAGCCGGTGCCCGCGGCGGCGTCGACGGTGCCGAACCGCGCGGCGAACAGCACCCCGGCCAGGCCCGCGAGCGCGCCGCTGACCAGGAACGCGGCGCTGGTGTTGCGGCCGACCTTGATGCCCGCGAGCTGGGCCGCCTGCGGGCTCGAGCCCATCGCGTACAGCTCGCGGCCGGCGCGGTAGCTGCGCAGCACGATCCCCGCGATCACCAGCACGACCAGCGCGATCAGCACCAGCCACGGGATCCCCAGCACCGACGCCGTGCCGAAGTCCAGGAAGGACGCCGGCAGCTTGTCGGCGTTGATCTGCTGGCCACCGGCCCAGAAGAAGCTGACCCCGCGGAAGGCGTAGAGCGTGCCGAGGGTGACGACCAGGGCGGGCACCTGCCCGTACCGGACGAGCACTCCGTTGAGCAGCCCGCAGACCGCACCGACGGCGAGGCCGGCGAGCAGCGCGACGAGCACCGGAAGGCCCGGGTTGTCCCGCATCAGGGAGCCGACGGCGAACGCCGACAGGCCGAGCACGGACCCCACCGACAGGTCGATGTTGCGGGTGATGATCACGACCGCCTGCCCGACGGCCAGCACCGCGAGGATCGCCGTGCCGAGCAGGATGTCGCGGATGCTCTGGCCGGACAGGAACCGGGAGTTCTGCGTCGCGGTGAACACGACCAGGACGATCAGGGCGAGGACGATGCCGGATTCGCGGGCCTTGAAGACGTTCGCGGTCCAGGACCGCCGGTCCACCGACGATTCCCGCGGCGGCGCGGCCACCTTGGTCGCGTTCACGCGGCGGCCCCCTGTCCCATCGCGGCGAACATGACCGAGTCTTCGGTGGCTTCGGCGCGCGGGATCTCGGCGACGATCCGCCCCTCCCGCATCACCAGCACGCGGTCGGCCATCCCCAGCACCTCCGGCAGTTCGGACGACACCATGACGACGGCGACGCCTTCGGCCGCGAGCGCCGACATCAGCCGGTGCACCTCGGCCTTCGTGCCGACGTCGATGCCGCGGGTCGGTTCGTCCACGATCAGCACCTTCGGCGCCATCGCCAGCCACTTCGCCAGGACGACCTTCTGCTGGTTGCCGCCCGAAAGCGTGCCGACGGGGTCACCGAGGCGGCGGTACTTGGTGCGCAGCCGCTCGGTCCAGCGCCGCGCCTCCTGCCGTTCGCTGCCGCCGCTCAGGAACCCGAAGTTCGCGAGCGCGCCGGAGCGCGGCAGCGTCACGTTGCGCTCGATCGACAGGTCCATGATCAGGCCCTGCTGACGCCGGTCCTCGGGGACCAGCGCCATCCCGGCGTTCATCGCGGCCCGCGACGAGTGCGCCTTGAGCTTCTTCCCGTTCACCCGCACGGTTCCGGCGTCGCGTTCGTCCACTCCGAACACGGCCTGGACGACCTCGGAGCGGCCGGACCCGACGAGCCCGGCGAACGCGACGATCTCCCCCGCGCGCACGGAGAAGGAGATGTCGCGGAAGACGCCTTCGCGCGCCAGACCTTCGACTTCGAGGACCACCGCGCCGGGCTCGACGTCCTGCTTGGGGAACAGCGCATCCAGATCCCGGCCGACCATGCGCTTCACCATCTCGTCGACCGTGACGTCGGCGACGAGGTCGGTGGAGACGTGCTTGCCGTCGCGCATGATCGTCACGCGCTGGCACAGCTCGGTGATCTCCTCGAAGCGGTGCGAGATGAACATGATCGCCGCACCTTCTTCGCGCAGCGTCCGCGCGACCGTGAACAGCCGCTCGACCTCCACGCGGCTCAGCGCGGCGGTCGGCTCGTCCATGACCAGCACGCGGGCGTCCGCGCTGAGCGCCTTGGCGATCTCCACGATCTGCTGGTCCGCGATCGACAGCCCGCGGGCCGGGCGGGCCGGGTCGATCCGGACGCCGAGCCGGGTGAACAGCCGGTCGGCTTCGGCGCGGATCGCGGCCCGGTCGATGCGGCCGAGGCTCTTGCGCGGGTGACGGCCCATCACGATGTTCTCCGCGACCGAAAGATCCGGGAACAACGTCGGTTCCTGGTAGATCACCGCGATGCCGGCGGCCTTGGCGTCGGCCGGCGAACCGAATTCCACCGGGCGCCCGTCCAGCAGCAGCGTGCCGTCGTCGGGCTTGTGCACCCCGGCGAGCATCTTCACGATCGTGGACTTGCCGGCACCGTTCTCGCCGACGAGCGCGTGGGCTTCGCCGGGGTACAGGCCGAAGCTCACCCCGGCGACCGCCGCGACGGCGCCGAACGACTTCGTCACGCCGCGCACCTCCAGCAGAGGCGGCCGGTCCGAGTCCTGCCGCGTCATCGCGACCTCCGGATTGAAAGGTTTCACAAATCTGGTGCGGTGACGCTACTATGCGAGCGAAGAGCAAGTCAATGAATCCATCGAACCGTGGCCCAACGTCTTCACGGCCGGACTGTTCGTGGCGATGTTACGTTTCAATAAGGGGGATCCATGACGGTCCAGGAGTCCGGTGCCGAGCCGAGAGCGGCCGGCATGAAGGACGTCGCCGCGGCCGCGGGCGTCTCCCTCGGCACGGTGTCCAACGTGCTCAACCGGCCCGACCGCGTCAGCCCCGCCACACGCGCGAAGGTCGAGACCGCGATGGCCGAGCTCCGGTTCGTGCGCAACGAGTCCGCGCGCCAGCTGCGGGCCGGGCGCAGCCGCGTGCTCGCGTACGTGATGCTCGACGGCAGCAACCCGTTCTTCACCGACGTCGCGGCCGGCATGGAGGACGCCGCGGACGCCGCCGGCGAGGGCGGCCTCTCGCTGTTCCTCTGCAACAGCGCCCACCAGTCCGCGCGCGAGGAGGCTTACCTCGGCCGCCTCGAACAGCAGCGGGTGCAGGGCATCCTCATCACGCCGGTCGACCCGGACGCCCCGCTGCTGGGCGAGATCGCGCGCCGCGGGACGCCGGTGGTGGTCGTCGACCGCACGCCCGGCGGAACCGCGCACTGCTCGGTCGCGGTCGACGACGTCTACGGCGGCGAGATCGCCGTGCGGCACCTGATCGAGCAGGGGCACGACCGCATCGCGTTCATCGGCAACCACACGACGGTCGGCCAGGTCCGCGACCGGCGGCTGGGCGCGTTGCGGGCCCTTCGCGCGGCCGGGCTCGGTCCCGATCACCTGGTCGACCTCACGACGACGGCCCTGACCGTGGCCGACGGCCGCGGCGCGGGTGAGCGGCTGGCCGGGCTGCCGGCGTCGGTCCGCCCGACCGCGGCCTTCTGCGCCAACGACCTGGTGGCGCTCGGCCTGCTGCAGACGTGCGCGAACCTGCGCATGAACGTCCCCCGGGACATGGCGATCGTGGGCTACGACGACATCGAGTTCGCGGCGGCGGCCGCGGTCCCGCTGACGTCGGTCCGCCAGCCCCGGCGGCGCCTGGGCCGCACGGCGGCGGAGCTGCTGCTGGACGAGTCCGAACCGGGCCACGAGCACCGGCAGGTCGTCTTCACCCCCGAGCTGGTGGTCCGGGCTTCGACTCTGCACTACCAATCCGACCAAAAGTAGGCCGGCCCCCGAGCGGCACGTAACCGTTGCTCCGAAAGTCATTCGGCCGTGACTGTGGTCGGATCGGTAACGATCGGCACAGGAAGAGCCAACCCTTTGATCGCTTGTGACGTCTTAGCCGTCGGGAGCGATTCCCCGGGTGGGACACCGAGCACGGAGGTCGTCGATGGCCGAGGAGAAGCCGCGCGTGTCGCGGCGCGGGTTCCTCGCCGCGAGCGGGGCCGCGCTGCTCGGGGTCGCCGCCGTCGGCACCGTCGCCGGGTCGGCCGGACTCGGCGAGCCGGATCCGGATGCCGTGCGGCTGGGCGATTTCTGGTTGTTCGGGCGCTATGAAGACGGCTGCGCGGACCTCGGTTTCGACGAGGTCGACCTCTCGCCGGTGCAGCTCCCCCACTGCGTGACGCCGCTTTCGTGGACCGGCTGGCAACCGTCGTCGTGGCAGGACCGGTGGATCTACCGCAAGCACTTCACCGTGACCGCGGCGATGACCGCCGAACGCGTGCGAGCGCGTTTCGACGGCGTCATGACGAACGCGTCGGTGTACCTGAACGGCGCGCTCGTCGCGACCCACGAAGGCGGGTACCTGCCCTTCGAGGTCGAGCTGCCGCAGGTGACGGTGGGCGACAACGTCCTCGCCGTGGTCGTCGACGGGCGCTGGCAGCTCGACGTCCCGCCCAACCTGCCGAGCACCGCGGGTCCTTCGGCGATCGACTTCTACCAGCCGGCCGGAATCTACCGGCCGGCCTCGATCGGCACCGTGCCCCGCACCCGGCTCGCCGACGTCTTCGCCCGCCCGGTCGACGTCCTCGGTCCCGCTCGGTCGCTGCACCTGACCTGCGAACTGGACACGACGGTCGCGATCGGGGAGCCGCTGCAGGTGACCGCGTCCGTGCGGCAGGCAGGCCGGGAGATCGCGCGCGGCAGCACCGGTGTCGCGCCGATGCCGGTCGGCACGAAGACCGTCGAGTTCGACGTCGGCGGGCTGGGCGCGGTCCGGCTGTGGGACGTCGAGGACCCGGCGCTCTGCGACGTCGTGGTGAGCGTCCGGTCCGGGCCGCGGGCACTCGACCAGCAGGTCGTCCGGGTCGGGTTCCGCGAAGCCGCGTTCACCTCGGACGGCTTCTTCCTCAACGGGCGGCGGCTCAAGCTGTTCGGCCTCAACCGGCACCAGTGGTACCCGTTCGCAGGCGGGGCGATGCCGGATCGCGTCCAGCGTCGCGACGCCGAGATCCTGCGGCGCGAGCTGAACTGCACGATGGTCCGCTGCTCGCACTACCCGCAGTCGAGCGCGTTCCTCGACGCGTGCGACGAGCTGGGCCTGCTGGTGTGGGAGGAGATCCCCGGCTGGGGCCGGATCGGGGACGCCGCCTGGCAGCAGCAGAACTTCCGGGACGTCTCGGGCATGATCATCCGCGACCGCAACCACCCCAGCATCGTCGTGTGGGGCACCCGCGTGAACGAGGCCAACGGCACGACGGCGATGTACGGCCGGACCGGGCGGCTCGCGCGGAAGCTCGACCCGTCCCGGCCCACGAGCGGCGCGCTGGCCAGCTCCACGGGCGCGCGGTTCGCCGGCAGTGACGTCGAGGTCCTGGCCTACAACGACTACACCGCCCGCCGAGGCGCGCCCTTTCAGCTGCGCCCGCCGCGCGCGGGAGTCCCGTACCTGGTCACGGAGACGATCGGCACCCTGGCCGGCCCCCGCACCTACCGCCGGACGGACCCCGCCGCGGCCCAGCAGCTGCAGGCCGAGCTGCACGCGAAGGCCCACGACCTGGCCGCCGCCGACGACCGCTACTGCGGGCTGCTCGCGTGGTGCGCGTTCGACTACCCGTCGGGCTGGCAACGCTCGCTGGGCGGGTCGAAGTTCTGCGGCGTCTCGGACTTCTTCCGGATCCCCAAGCCCGCCGCCGCGTTCTACGCCTCGCAGGGCGATCCGCGGGCGCGCGCGGTCGTCGAGCCCGGGTTCGCCTGGGACTTCACCGCGTCGCCGGCCGGACCCGGGCGGGCCGCGACGATCTGGTCCAACTGCGACCGGCTCGAGCTGTTCCTGGACGACCGGCCGGTGGGTTCGGCGCGCAGCCGTCGCGCGGAGTTCCCGCACCTCCGGTATCCACCGTTCGCCGCCGACCTGACGGTGCCGCGCGGGCGGCGTCCCCAGCTGCGCATCGACGGATATGTGGGTGACCGGCTGGTGGTGTCCCGGCGCTTCAGCGGCGATCGGAGCCACGACGTGCTGGCGTGCGTCCCGGACGACCCGCAGCTGCGCGCCGACGGCGGCGACGCGACTCGCGTCGTGGTGTCCGCTTCGGACCGCTTCGGGACCTTGCGCGCCGGCGCGACCGGGAAGGTGACGCTGGCGCTGACCGGTCCTGCGGAGCTGGTCGGTGACACGACGATGGATCTGGGCGCGACGGGCGGCGCGGCGGCGGTGTGGCTGCGGCCGTTCGCGGGACCGCCGGGGGTGCTGACGCTGACCGCCCGCCATGACACGCTGGGGACGGCGACCGCGACGGTGACGACGACCGCGAGTGGCTCGGAAGGCGGGTCCCGGTCATGAGCGGGGAGGTGGATCAGAACTTCGCCGGCAACCATCGCGGCCGGTGTCACCCCGCGCCCGCGTCACCCCTCGCCGGCGAGGACCTCGGCCAGGACCGCCGCCTGGCTGATCCGCGGCGACCCGCTCGCCGTCAGCAGCGTCACCGGCCGACCCGCCGCCAGCGCGCGCAGCCGCTCCAAGGCCGCCGCCCGATCGGGTTCGCGCAGCTCCGCGCGGTACCGCTCGGCGAACTCCGCGAACCGCCCGGGATCGTGGCCGTACCAGGTGCGCAGCTCGTCGGACGGCGCCAGCCCGCGGTACCAGCCGTCCAGGACCACCGCCGTGCGGGCGGTCCCGCGCGGCCACAGGCGTTCGACGAGCACGCGGACGCCGTCGGCGGGCCCGGCCGGGTCGGCCAGCCGCGCCACCCGGACGACCGTCGGCTGCATGCGCGCATTCTGCGGCGCGCCCGCGCGCCCCGCCACTCCGGAAAGCGAGGACTCCGGTGCGCAACCGCGTGACGCCGACCGGTGACATCGCCGACATCCCGCTGCGCGGCGCGTGGACCGGCAACCGGGGCGTCCTGCACCGGGGCCACGAGATCGTCCGCTTCCACGGCGGCGACCTGTGGATCACCTGCGCGCTCACGTTCGGCGGCAGGTGGCGCGAGCAGTGGCTGCCGAACCGCTACACGCACCTGTACTTCCACGACGAAGCCGTCTCGTTCGCGGCCGGGCACCGGCCCTGCGGCGAGTGCCGCCGCCCCGCGTACACCGCCTACCGCGACGCCTGGCCCGGCACGCCGTCGGCCACCGAGATGAACCGGCGGCTGCACTCGGAACGCCTGCTCCGCGGCACCCACACCCGCCGGCTCCACGACCTGAGCTGGGCAGATCTCCCGGACGGCGTCTTCGTACTCCGCGGCGACCACCCGGAACTCGTCGTCGACGGGCACCTGACCACGTGGACGACCGGCGGCTACGGCCGCAAGCAGCAGCTGCCCAAGGCAGGAACCGTCCCGGTACTGACCCCACCGGCCACGATCGCGGTCCTGCGCGCCGGCTACCCCGTGCAGATCGACGACAGCGCCCGCTGAGCTTCACGTGGTGCGAAGCGGCGACGTCGAAACGACACGGCTGACGGCTACGGTGCGATGGTGTCCAGCCCGAGCCGGCTTCCGCTGCTCTTCCTCGATGTCGACGGACCGCTCATCCCCTTCGGCGCGGGAAGCTACCCGTCCTACGGAGACAACCTCCCGCCCGACGCGCATCCGCTCCTGACCCGGCTGGACCCGGCCCACGGCCGTCGGCTGGCGGCGCTTCCCTGTGAACCGGTCTGGGCGACGACGTGGATGGCGGACGCGAACGAGTCGGTCGCGCCCCGCATCGGCCTCCCGCCGCTCGCCTTCGTGGACTGGCCCGAACCGTCCGAAGCCGACGAGCAAGACGAACGCCACGGGCTGCACTGGAAGACCCGCGCCCTGGTCGCGTGGGCCGGAGGGCGCCCGTTCGCCTGGGTCGACGACGAGATCACCGGCACGGACCGGGCCTGGGTGGCGGCCCACCACCGCGGACCAGCCCTGCTTCACCGGGTCGACCCCCGCCGCGGTCTCACCGACGCCGACTACCTCGCCCTCGCCGATTGGCTGCAGCGCGCCTGAAGCTTGCGAGTTTCCCCGCCCCGGCCGAGACTGCCGGGATGGATCAGGACCTCGTCGACCGCGCCCGGCAGCACTCGCTCGGTGATCTGCTTCGCCGGACCGCTCTGCGGCTGCCGGACAAGCTCGCGATCGTCGACGGAGATGTCAAGCTCACCTTCGCCGAGTTCGAGGCCGCCGCCAACCGCTGTGCCCGCGCGCTCGCCGCGCGGGGGCTGCGCAAAGGTGACCGGCTCGCCCTGCTGAGCCACAACTGCTGGCAGTACGGCGCCCTCGCCTTCGCCACCGCCAAGCTCGGCGTCCTCCTCGTGCCCGTCAACTTCATGCTCGGCGCCGACGAGATCGCCTACCTCCTCCGCCACGCCGAAGTCAAAGCCTTCGTCGCCGAGGACGCCCTCGAAGCGACCGCGGCCCGAGCCCTCGAACTGGCCGAGCGAGGAGACGTGGTCAAAGGCCGCATCCTGAAAAGCGGCGGCGGCGAGTGGGAGGACATCGGCCCCTGGCTGTCCGAAGGGGACAGCACCGCCCCCGACGTCCTCGTCGCCGACGACGACCCGGTGCGGATCATGTACACCTCCGGCACCGAGTCGCGCCCCAAGGGGGTGCTGCTGTCGAGCCGGTCGCTCATCGCGCAGTACGTCTCGTGCGTGAAGCACCACTAGTGACAATCTAGCGCTGCCCTCCTGAGTGATAGGGGCGTAGCCATGCTCGTCAGCGAAGCGAACGGCACCAACCGGCCGGGGACGGCCCCACCGCCGGCCTTGCGATGCACCAGGTCAGGCGTGATTTACGCCGACGGCGGCCTGCTCGCCGACGACTGGGACAACACCCACCAGCTCAGCGGCCGGGGCGTCCTCGTCCTCGGCACCGCCAACGCCGGCCGGGCCCAGCCGATCGCCGACGAGGCGACCCGGCACTTCTTCGGCGACCAGGCCGCCGCGCTGCGCCCCACGCCCGGCCAGTGGCGCCTCTTCAGCATCAGCGAAGACAGCGACGAGCTGGAATGGCGGCCCGCCCTTGACGGCCACGATGCCGTGCTGTTCACGGCAGAGGACATCGGCGCCGAACGGACCCGCGCAGCGTCGGCGGGCATGATGACCGCGCTGACGCCTGCCAGCCGCGTAACACAGCTGCCCGCCGACACGACCTGTGCGGGAAACGTCCTCGATCACGCTGGAGACCTGTCATGACGCCCCGCACGTTCGTCGCCGTCGCCGCCTTCGTCGTCGCCCTCGGCGCGCTCATCCTGCTCGGGGTGTCGGTGAAGGCGACCGCCTCCGGCGGGCAGTCCGTGACGTGCGGGAGCGGGTTCCACACCGACACGAGCCAGGCCGCGCACGATGCGAACGTCAACGCGCTGACCAACGCCTACGCGGCCGACGCCGGGGCTAGCTGGAGGTTGTCCGACGGCACCGCTGGTTACCAGGCGGCCTGCGACAGCGCGCTGTCGACGCGGCGTGGCTTCGGGTGGGGCCTGCTCGCGCTTAGCGGGATCGTGTTCGTCGGCGCACTGGTGGTGCGTCGCCCCGAGCAGGCTGGACGTCCGCCAGCTGCAACGGCGTAGCCGGTACGCGACGATGCCCCCGGAGCCTCGCGGTTCCGGGGGCATCGTTCTGCCTGACGTCAGTCGGCGGGCCACTCGTAGGTCAGCTCGTACAGGTTGGCCGGGACCACGATGTCGTTCATCTCCAGCGCCCGGCCGTCGGTGCCGTAGGCCACGCGCGTGATCGTCAAGACCGGCACGCCGCCGGTGAGCTGAAGCAGCGTCACCTCATCCGGAGACGGCATCCGCGCGCCAACGTGCTCGGCGAACGAGGCGATGACGTGGCCGGCCTCTTCCAGGCGTGCGTACGCGCCGCCTTCGCCGGTGTTGACCTTCTCGATCGCGGTGCCCCGAGTGATCTCGCGAGGCAGCCGGGACACCGCGAGTTGAGCCACCAGCCCATCGGCCCGCATCACCCGGTCCCTCACAGTCAGCTCGGTTTCGACCTCGATGCCAAGGATTCCGGCAGCCCGTTCGTCGGCACGCTCGAAGCGGACCTTGACGTTGCTCGACGGCGTGAAGCCCTTGGCCTTGGCGTCGGCGAGGAAGGCACCTTCGTTCCGCCCTCGCGCTTCCCGTGAGAGGCGGGACCGAGCCAGCCGCTGGATATTCGACGGCGGACGTACGAACACGCCACGACCGTGCTCGACGTTGACCACGCCTTCGGACCTCAGCAGATTCACCGCCTCGCGGACGGTCGGCCGCGAAACACCATAGGCGTCGATCAGCTCGCGTTCGCTCGGAAGCTTCGAGCCGGGTGCGTACTCACCGGCGTTGATCTTCCTCCGCAAATCGGTAGCGACTTGCCGGAACGCGGGAACTCCACTCGTGCGGTCCACCATGACCACCATTCTCTACTCGCCAACTCGTCTTGACCAGTTCGCCGCCTCGTGTGACAGTTAACTCGTCAGGACGTCATGATAAGTGGCGGCGGAGCGCGACGCATAGGGATCGAGTCATGCACGGGACGCGAGGACTGGTTCGAGGCAGGCGATGACGACGAGAGTCACTGAGACGCGATCGAGCGGGGCTCGGTACGTGCAGCGGTACGTCAGCGCGGACGGCCAGATACACGACTTCGCCCTATCGACCCTCAAACCGGTGGGTCCCAACGTGACGTACGTGCCACGGTGCCAAGAGAACCGGGACTACCCCACTGCCCGTTTCTTCGCCGAAGAGCTGCACGACGCAGACGAGATCGGGCAGGAGCACCGGTGCCCGTGGTGCGGAGCGAAGGCGCGCCGCCGATGAGCTGGACGACGTTCATGCCGAACTCAGGTGGCGGACCGATCGTGAGTCCCGTCGAGCGTGAGCGGCTTGAACTGCCACCGGAACGTGACGACTCCTCATCCGGAGAGGAGGACAGCCCGTGGCGCTCAACTGGTGGATCATCGATGACGACCCACGACGAACAGACAACCCCGACGACGAGGACTGATTGACTCCCGGTCGGCGCGTCTGCCTCCCCTCGCGCGTCGACTGGGTTCCACTTCACCTCCGGGTGAAGGCCAGAGCCCCACGGCATCCCCCCGTCCAAGGTGCCGCCGTGGGGCTCTGTGCTGTCAGTCACCGAGTTCGTACACCACCAGCGCGTTGACCCAGCTGTCACCATCGGACGATCCCTCGCTCATGGAGATCGACTCCAGCTGAAGATCAGGGTGTCCGTTCAGGATCTCGGTGATTTTCAGGGCGATGGCTTGCGGGTGTGCTTCGTGATAGCCCTCGACGATCTGCCTCGACACGGGCACTCCTTCTCCGTTGGGGACCGATCCCTCATCGAACACAAAGAAGGCCCCCGCGCTCAACCCGGCAATCGAGTGCCAGGGAGCGCGGGGGCCTTGGTGACCCGCGTCAGGGCGGGTCGTCTTCGTTAGCGCCGAGATCGAAGCGGTCAACGCTTGCGGGTCGTCTTGCCCTGCGTGTTGTCGTCGGGCTCGGCCTTGGCCGGCTCCTGCTCGGGCTTCGGCACGTCCTGAGCCGTCGGGATGGCCACGTGCTCCTCCGCGAACGCGCCGTCCTGGTGCGCCTGCACGATCCCGGCCTCGGCAGGAGGGGCCTGCTCCGGATCCGTGAAGTCCCGGACGATCTGCGCCTCGGCAGGCAGCTGAGGCGGCTTCGGTACGTTCGCCCAACCGGCGTTGTCCGGGTGAGCCGGGTTGAACTGGGCGCTCGGGTGATACTCCTGCTCGCTCACGGGCGGGCTCCCTTCGTTCAGGCCGCGAGTCGCGCGGCCAGCTTGTCGGCGATCTGGTCGGCCAGCTTCTCGCCCACCTTCGCGGCGAGCACGTCGATGTCGACGCCGCCGAGCTTGAGCGCGTCGAGCTGCGTCTTCACCTTCTGAAGGTCCTCGTAGGACTGCCGCACGAAGTCGACGAGCGTGGCCTTCGTGACGGTGGCCGGCGCCAGCCGCGCCCAGCCCGGGTACTTGTCGGCGTCCCGGCTGGCGGTGAACTGCTCCACCAGCTCGTCGAGCTTGCGGGACTGGTCGGGGGTCATGTCGTCCTCCACGGAAGTCGAGGTGCCGCCGAGGCTCCACGGCGTCGTCTGGTCGCCCAGCGCCCCGGCGAAGACCGAGACGTGGACGTGGTGCTCGTGCGCGTTGATGCCGCTGTAGGGCATCCACTGCCACGGGTGGTTTCCGGCGCGGCTGTCGATGATCCGGTGGTTCCAGATCACGTACTTGATGCGCGGGTCCCGACTCGCCACCAGGGCGTCAGCGAGCCATTGGCCGGCCAGCCCGCCCGCCGGGTCGTTGGTGAAATCACGGGCGCAGACCTGGCCCGTGCTCGTCGGGTTGTGGTCGCTCTCCCGCGCGGAGTGCGACGCGTCGCCGATCGAGCCGTCGGACGCTTTCGAGCGCTTCGGCGCCTTCGCGTTCAGCTGGCCGAGCAGCACGTCCAGGCTGCGAGCGACGTACCAGGACATCACGGCACCTCCGGGAGGTAGAGCGGCGGCGGATCGGCGATCGACCCGCCGAGCTTGCGGAGTTCGTCCACCACCTGTTCGTCCCAGCGGTGATGCACCCGGAGCACGTCGTCGTGACGCCGCTGCGTCGTGCGTACTTCGCGCAGCTCCGTGCGGACTTCCTTCAGGTCCTCGCCGAGGTCCTTATTGGACTCGGCAGCCGTCTGGACCAGTACGGCGGCTGAGTCGGCGCTGACCTTGCGGGCGTCCGAGCGGGCCTTGACGATGTCGAAGAGCGCCTTGCCGATGGCCGCTGCTCCACCTCCGGCGCCAAGCCACGTCAGGATGTCGTTCATGCCAACGCCACCTTCCGAGCACGGGAGATCTGCACCGCCCGCCAGGCCGCAGCCGCCGACATCGCGAAGAGGAACAGGCAGAACGCCAGCGCCCGCAAGCCGGTGCTGCCCAATCCCCAGCACGCGTAGGCGAAGCCGACACCGGCAAGCCCGGTCAGCCCGGCCCGCTCCCAGAGCACGCCCTTCACGGTGGCCGCCCGGATGATCCCGGTCAGCGCGACCGAGCACGTCACCAACCCGATCGCGAGAAAGACGTGTCCGAACGGGGCGGGATAGCCGCGCAACGTCGTCGTAGCGACCTTCTCGAAGGCGACCAGCCCCACGCAGCAGTACAGCCCGAAGGCGGTGACGATCAGGGTTTCGAACGGGTTTCGGGTACTCGTCAACACGGACACCCCTTTCTATGAAGCGCCGTCCACGACGGCAGTCGAGGGCATCAGGGCGACTTGAGGAACCAGATCTCGACGATGTTGCCGTCGGCGTCGCGCCCCATCGTCACGCGCGCGTTGTCGTACTGCACGGGTTCGGTTTCGCCGACCACCAATTTGCCGATGCCGTCGTTGACAGGCTCGAAGCTGACTTCGCTCATGCTGCGTTTCTCCCTAGGTGGCGCCGTTTGCGACTGCGGTTGCCCGAGACACCCCGGTGGCGAACTGCGGGACGAGTGCCACAGACGACGACATGCCGCCCTGCTTCATGCGAGCGAAGATGTCGACGTAAAGCCGCTGCCCGATGACGTTCGCGGGAACCGTGAGAGCCCACGGCGTCACGTACTCGACAACCGAGCCGGAACCGACCGTGGCCGATGTGAAGGTCGGCGACACCTGCGCGTAGCTGCTGTCCACGTTGGCCAAGCGCATGTACGACTCGCTGATTGCCGACGGTGCGACCCCGCCGTAGCCGGTGCTCACCACCCACTTGCCCATGAAGCTCGACGAGAGCATCGTGAACTGCCCGGTCCACAGCTGCGTAAAGCTGGTGTTCGGGGTGAATACCACACCCGGGATCGCCTGGTACAGCGGCACCGGCTGCTCCGGTGCGGCCAAGCCGTACTTCGTGTCCGGGTCGGTCTGGAACAGCACGTGCCCGGCGCCGTCGTAGATGCTGACGATCGCGCCGGAGTTGTCGGCGTTGGGCAGCACCGTGAAGTCTGGCACCCCGCCGTGCGAGATGGAGAACGGGTACTTCGATTGCCGGCCCTGCTCGTCCGCCTGGCGCTGCTGCCGGTTCAGCTTGTTCACCAGGAAGTCCGGCGAGCCGGGGCGCTCGATTGGTGGATTCGCGACCACTAGGACCCCCTCACCGCTTGCAGCTGGTGCAGCACCTTGTCTCGCTCCGGGCCGTTCGAGACGCCCAAAATCCGATAGGAGTACTTGCCGTTCTTCAGCCAGTGGTGGTTCTTCACGCTGTAGTCGGCGAAGTGCCCCGGCAGGTACGAGCCCAGCTGCGGATCCGCGTCGGCGAGCACCGTGGCCTGCCACTGCTCAGGCTGTGAATTGCACAGCGCCACGTCAGCAGACGCCCAGCTGTCCAAGGTGGACTGCTCGGACGCCGAGGTGTGTGCGGAGTCGACCATGTCCAGCATCGGCCAGCCCGCCGACACCAACGATGTGTCGGTGGAGTAGCCGTAGAGCTGGCCGGCCTCGTTCCCGGTCCCTTTCACGAACGCCGTGTTCGCCTGGTCCGACCCGTCCCCGGCGATGGTGAGCTTCACCAGGTTGGAGCGGTAGTCGAACAGCAGCGGAACGCCCGGCTGCACGAGGTACGGACTGCCGATCAGCATCCGGTGCCGGATGTAGCGCAGCCCACCGGCGACGGTGAGGTACGGCTGGAACAACACGTCCGGGCCACTGTCCACCTGCGTCAGTTCCTGCAACCGCTGCCCGGCGAACGCCATTTCATAGCCGTGGTAGGTCCGGGTGTTCGTACCGACGGCCGTCGGCGTCGGCAGATCGAGCGGCAGCGCCGAACCCGCCCGGTACGTCATCGACGTGGCGTGGTCGGCGATGCCGCGTGCGATGTTCGGCAAGCTGTCGTTGATCGTCAGGTCAGCCGAGTTGTCGGTGATGCGCGCGGTAGCAGGGTTCCAGTTGCGGTGGTGCAGCACCCGATGGTTCAGGTTCTCCCAGAATCCCTTACCGGACACCGTGTGCTCCGGACTGTCATCGTCCGGCGCGTAGGGCAAGATCGGGCCAGCCTGACACACGGTGTCCGTCAGCACGCCGCGCCCACGGACGATCGCAACGGAAAACCGCCACGGCACACACCACTCCCGGACCTTCGCCGCGCGCACCTGCCCGTGCAGCGGAACGGTGATCTTCCAGCCGCCCACGTCGTTGATCCGAGCCGACCACTCCGGTTCCTTCGCCAGGTCCAGCTCGAACAGCACGCGGCCGGTCACGGTGTCGTAGGCCAGCGCGGTGTACGCACGCTCAGTCGTCATCAGACCCCAATGTCTTCGATCAGCAGCAACCGGCCGCCGCCGCCCTGGAAGGTGACGGTCGACCCGCTACCGTTGCTGGTCGCCGAGACTCCGAAGGTTCGCGTCTCGGTCGCGGTCGCCACGTAAGTGGCCGTCATCTCGAACAGCTCGTTGGTGCCGTTGAACACGCGGATGTTGGCTGCGCGCAGCACACTGCTGCTCGTGGTTACTGAGGCACCCGAAGCGGACCGGATGTTGACGGTCGCGTTCGGCGGCCCGGCAGCGATGTTCGCCGCTTGCAGGCACGAGAAGGTGATCTTGTAGCGACGCCCGCTGACGACAGAGACCGAACGGGTGTCCATCATGATCTCGGTGACGCTGACCGCGTCCGTCGTAGCCCGGTTCGTCTGACCGACCGTGCCCCGGGGGATGCTGTCGCCGAACGCCATCCGTTGCCAGAAGCCACCGCTGTCCTTGACCTCGAACACGTCGGTCGTCGGGTTGTAGCGCGTGTCCCCGACGCTGCCTGCGGTGTCGCTGTCCCCCTCCATTAGCGCGCGCGTCGCGCCGATCACGCCGACCGAGCGGCGCAACCGGGTCAGCGTGATTGCCCCGCCGGTCGACACCTGGGCCCGTGCGAGAGGGATACCGATGCCGCCGCCGGTGGTGGGGAAGCTGGTGTAGACGCCGAGGCCGTTGACCGTGATCGGGTCGACCGGGACGGCGCCCGGCGTGCCGGTGATGATCTCGATGCGGCAAGGGTTGCCGTCCGGTGATGTGTCGCCCTGCGCCGAGTCGTACCAACGCATCAGGACGATGTCGTTGCGCGGGTTGGTGGCCGGTGCCGGGTCACACGCGATGGCCGCTGCCGAGGTCAGCCAGCCCTCGTACGGGCCCTGGCCGGACCGGTGCGCCGCCGCCGCTCCGGGCGCCACACTCATGTTGAGCCCCGAGGTGACGGTGACAGCCAGGTCGGTGAACCGAGCATTGGCCGCGTCCCAGGTCGTCGGCAGCACCCCGGACCGGGTGCCGTTCATCGGCGTGGTGTCGTTGTTCTGGTAGACGGCTTGGAGCAGGGCACGGCCCTGGCGCGCGTTGTTGACGCGTGAGCCGCCGGGCATCGCGGTCCAAAAGCCGGTCGCTGCTGCGTTGGTGGGCATCCGGGCCCCCTCTCAGTTGTAGGCGTGCTGCCAGGTGGCGGTGACGGTTCCCGCGCCGGTGCCGGAGAACTGGACTGTCACTTGACCGCCGGGCGGGATCTCGATCCACTGCGCCGAGGCGAGGAACCCGAAGCGGTCGACGCCGTTGAGCGCAACCGAGCGGGTGAACGGACTGGTGTCGATCACCAACGTCTGTCCGGACTCGACGGTGCCGGTGTAGGCGATCACGTCGCCGGTGGCCGGATTGGTGAACGCCGGGTTCGCCAGCGGGCCAACGATCGTGAAGACCGGCCACGTCGGCGCCGTGCCGAGGTTGGGCAGCGACAGCACGCCGCCGTTTCCACTGCTGCCCCAGTCCAGGCCGCCGTTGGCCCAGTCCAAACCGCCAGGTGAGCCACCAGACCAGTCGAGCCCATCGGTCGACGGACCGCCGACGGTGAATGCCCCTGTCGTCTGCACGGCCGTGTCGAGCCAACGCGGATCGGCGGCGTACAGCCCCAGCTGCCAGTCGAAGCCCTGGGCGTCGGCCCAGCCTTCGACCTTTACCGCCGACGAGTCCAGCTCGACCAGCAGCTCTCGCGTCGAGATCCCGTCGGCCTTGACGAGCGTGAGTTGCGCGCCGTCAGGAAACAGGCCGAGCAGCCGGTCTCGTGCAGCCGCTGCGCCGGGGAAGTCCGGCGCCTGACACCAGCCCTGCACGGTGTCGGAGCGGGCCGCCAGGTATGAACGTGCGCGATACGCGCCCATCCCGAACGGCCGCTCCGTGGTGTGCAGCTTCCGGCTGGTGCCGGCGTGCAGGGTCTGCGCCGTCACCACCCAACGGCAACCGTAATCGTCATCCACATTGGCCGACCAGCTGCCGATCGAGTAGACCGGAAGGATCACCGAGGTAGGCACATCAGGCTCCCCTCATGGCCCAGCCGAGTTCGCCCGACACCGCCGCTGCGACGGCATAGGGCTCCATCGCGGCGGTGTGCACCGTGATGTTGTTGACAACGCCGCCGCCGGCCATCGTCGGGGTCCGTCCCATCCGCGCGTTTGTCTCGTCCAAGATCCGCTGTGAGCGGGCAGAGGTCGGGTCGAGCGGGATGTAGGACTCCGGGAACTGTGGGTTGTCCCCGACGACGCGCCATGTGTTCGAGGGCACGACTCGCGCCACCGAAGAAATCGGGGTCAGCCCCTCGAATCCGCCACCGGCGAAGAACTTCAGGATGTTCCCCGCCGCGTTCATCGTCGCGCGGCCCGTGCGGCTGTTGCTGCCACCGCCGGGAGTCCCGACGACGATCTGACGGATGTAGGAGTCCCGGTCGCGGGCCGCGTAGTTCAGCGACGACTCAGCTGCTGCCGTGTCGGCCTTCGCGTGCACCTCGGCCCAAGTGCCGTCAGCGTTCTGCTTCCACACCCGCACCTGGCCGGTAGCCGGATTGATGTCGGAGTAGGTGTGCGTCATCGCGCCGGTGGCGTCCGTCGTGGACTTCCACTGCCGCACCATTCCCGTCGCCGGGTCCGTGCTCGTGTACGTCGTCGTCCTGCCCGAGGTCTGCGTGGTGACGTTCTTCCAGTTCGTCACCGCCCCGTCCGCCGGGCTGGTGTTGGCGAACACCGTCGCCGTGGCGTTGCTGCTCCCGACCTTGTCGAGCAGCGCCTGCGCCGCCGCCCGGCCAGGCTCGGTGTTGGCGAACACCGCGAACTTCCCGTTCGGGAGCTTGACCACCGTCTCGCCGAGCTGCGCAAGCGCGGCGATCGCCGGGTCGGTCAGGGTGTCGACCGTGATGCCCTTCTCGTCCGGCACCGCTGCGAGCTTGGACTGGATATCGGTCAGCTGCTGCTGTGTCTCAGTGTCACCTTCGAGGCCCAGCTGCGTCACGACCTTGGCCGGGAGCATCCCGTAGTGGTCGAGAATCTTCCCGATCTGGGTGTCGTTGAGCCCGAGCTGGCGCAGCTGCTTCTCGAACTCGCCCCGCATCGCCGCCAGCTTCGGCGTGATCTCCGCCGCAGGAGTGCCCGCGTCCTTCAAGGACTGCGCGTAGCTGGCGAAGTCGGTCACGCCCTTCTGGACGGTGTCTTGAAGCTTCGACCCGGCCTCGGTGACGGTGTTGATCGCGCCCGAGGAGTCGACGAGGTCCTTGGCATGGGCCTTGATGTCGAGGCTCTTGAACGCGTCGCCGATACCGCGCAGGTCGTCGTTCCACGCCTGCAACGCCTCTTCGACGCTGGGTGTCTGCCCAGCCAGCCGCAGCATCACCTCGATGATCGCCTGGCCCTTGGCCGCCACGTCGCCACCGGCGGTGTTGAGCGCAGCGAATGCCGTCTCCAGGTCCGCCGTGGCCGCCTTCGCCGCGTACATGGCCGGGGTGGTGCCCCGCGCCGCGATGGACTCGACCTTGCGCAACCCGGCTTCGAGGTCGGCAGCACGCTTCGCGCCCTCAGCGGACGCGCCCGCCTGATCGTTGATCGCCCGGACGTTCTGGAGCGTGGTGACCAGCTCGGCCTTCTGCGCGTCGGTGAGGTCCAAGGACGCCATGCGAACGGCGGTCATGTCGTTCGCGACGCTCTCCGCACCCTCGCTCCCCTTCATGAACGCGTCGGCCTGCTGCAAAACCATGTCCGTGACATCGCCGCCGCGCGAGTGAGCTTGTGCCAGCCCGACCAGATAGCTGCGGAAGCCGTCGTTGACCTGCTTGAGCGCGTCCGCCTGGCCGAGGCCGGCCGCCGACACGGTCCCCATCGACACGCCGAGACGGTCGTTGGAGTAGAAGGCGTTCTTGTCCGACAGCGCCTTGAGCGCGGTCTGGCGGACGTTCTCCCCGATGACGCCGTTGTCGCGCCGGTACGCCTCGGTCATGTCGTTGACCGCCTGCGTGTGCTTCGCGGCTCGTGCGGCCGCTTCGGCCTGCTTCTGCCCGAGGACACCGAGGATCAGCCCGAACACGCCCACGGCAGCGGTGACCGGAGTGACCCCAGCGACCAGGCTTCCCAGGCCCGTGACGAACTTGCCCCGGAACCCGTCGGCGGCCTTGATGTCGTTCCCGATGCCCCTGAACCCGGCACCGACGTCGATGCCGAACCGGCTCGCGATCATCCCGGCAGCGGTGAGCGATCCGGCGAACTGCCCCACCTGCGGCGGCAGCATCGACACCAGCGACAGCAGCAGCCGCAGCATCGTGACGGTGCCAGTCCCGGTGCCAGTGAACCCGGCGAGGAACCCGATCACGGCCGAGCCCTGCGCGGTCATGTCGTTCAAGCCGCCGGTGACCTGATCGACGATCACGTGCAGCTGCGACAGCGGGCCTGACGAGCCATTCGCGAGGTTCGTGAACAGCGTGCCCAGCCGAGCCTCCAGCAGCGCGATGGTCGAGCCGAAGATGACGAAGCCCTGGCGTGCGCCTTCGCTCCCCCGGGAGGCATTGGTGAAGAACAGGCTCAGCCCGTCACCAGCCTGCGAAGTGAGGCTGTGCAGCCCCTTCAGCGCGGGCTCGGACGACTGCACGGCGGTGACCATGCCGGGCATCGCGTTCTCGGCGAAGTCGGTGGCGGCGCCGGTCAGCTCGCGCACCGCCGGGGCGGAGGCCGCAACTCCCGCGCGTATCTGCGGAGCCAGCCGGTCCCAGGCATGACCGGCCGAGTCGACGGCCGTGACCGTCTCGTTCTCCAGCACACCCGACAAGCCGCGCAGGTCGGCGCTGGCCCGGTTCGACAGGTCCTGGACCTTGCTCTGTACTCGTTCCGAGGACAACGCCGCGTAGACCCCGAGTGCCGCGAAAGCGCCACCAGCCAAAGCCAGCGACCCCACGACACCCGCCGCGCCGATTGCGGCGGCGGCGGGGAGACCGACGGTCAGTCCGGTGAACTTCAAGGCGTCGAACTGCGCGTTCGCCCTCTTCGCAGAGCGGCCGAGTTCGTCCTCGGCAGACTTGCCCGCCTTGCGCGCGGAGTCGCGTGTGGACTTCTCGTCGACCTCCGGCTTGATGACCGGCTTGGCCTCGCGCTCGATCTTCTCCTTGACGAGCTTGGTGTTACGCGGGTCCTTCAGCGCGGTGTCGAGCTTGACCGGCTCTTCGCCCTCGATCTTCGCCCGGATGCGCTTCTCGTCGCCGGAAGTCTCATCCTTCAGGTGGACCTCGACGTAGGCGCCGGCCAACTTGAAATCGTCGCCACCAGGTGCAGTCACCGCGCGCCCCCTTCGGTCAGCCGAAGTCGAAGACCCCGGCCTGATTCACACCCAGCGGCCCGTACTCACGGGTCTGGTTCAGGGCCTTCAGCTCGTCGGTGGTGTGCGCCCGCACCGGCGCGGCCTGTTCCGGCGGCCTGGTCGGTCCGTCAACGGGCGCATGAGCGGAAGACGGGGCTTCGACCGTGCGACGCATCGCGTGCCGGACGGCGCCGTCATAGACCGCGAGCCGGACCATGCGCGGCAGGAACACGGCGGCGGGCAGCTGGTCCAGCTCGTCGACCCGGTGGAAAGCCGACATGTCGCTCAGCACGTCATCGAGATGATCGAAGAACCAGCCCACGGCCGACAGCCGCTCGTGCCAAGCGTCGGTCAGGCTTTTGGGCCGAGCACCCCGTCCGGGAGAATCCGGTCCACCAGCGCGTTGAGCACTTTCTCCCACGCCGTCGGCGTCACGGTCTCGCAGTCCTGCAACGCTTCCCACGCCTCGTCGGTCAGCAGCTTCTCCGCCGCGAAGGCCAGCGCTTCGGCCTCGCCCTGCTCGGTGGCGATCTTGTACGCCTTCATCGACCACGACGGCGGGACTCGCTTCGGGATCGTGTAGGTCGCGCCGCCGACGGTGAACAACGGCTCGCGGTCGGCAATCAGCTCTTCGACCTCGGCGCGCGCGGCGTCGTCGTCGAGCACGATGCCGAGGTCGGGCGCAGGCTTCGCCACGGCCCGCTTGCGGGGCGCGGCCTTGCGGGTGGTGGTCGTCTTGCGGGGCGCGGATGCGGCCATGGTGCGGCCCTCCTGACAGGACAAAGGGTGGGACAGCCCCGCTCCGCACGCCGTCAGGTGCGCACGGAACGGGACTGCGTCTAGGGGTTGGGTCAGGCGGCGACTTCGTCGATCACCCGGATCGGGCTGATCGACTCCGAGACGAAGAACGCCTGGAACTCCGCCGCGAGCACCTGCTGGTTCGCCTTCTCCCAGTTCAGGGCCGTGTCACCCGAGGGCAGCGCCTTGCGCAGGATCGCCCGGCGCTTCAGCGACCGCGAGCCGTCGGTGACGTCCGGGCCGAGGCCGTCGATCAGCAGCGTCCGGTAGGGCGCCCGGTTGGCGGTCTGCCCGGCGTTGAGGTCGGACACCGCGTAGTTCGCGCCGGTCGGCCCAGCGGTCATGTTCCACGCGTACGCGAGGTTCGGCCGCGTCATCTCGGCGAAGTTCGCCGTGGCCTTGATGTCGCGGTCGGTCAGCCGCGCGCCGAGCTTGTCGACGAGCTGGTCACCGGTCAGCGGGGTCCACGTCGGGCTGATGCTCGTGTTGGTCCCGCCGAGCGTGATGCCCGTGTCGTACCAGGCGCTCGCCGCCGGGGCCAGGTTGATGTCGGTCAGCGCGGGCTCGTAGCTCAGAGTCGGGTCGAACGCGAAACGGTAGATGTACAGCCGGGCCGGACCCATGACGAGGTTTCCGGGCACCAGGCCGTTGGTGTCGGCCATGATCACTCCAAAGAGGACTGTGGGCCATGGGGCCCGAAGAGTTGGTTGTCAGTCCCCTCACGGGGTGCTCTTGGCGACCGGGACCCAGTGCAGCACCAGCTCCAGTGCGTACACGGCGTAGTCGCCGAAGTCGCCGTACGCCCGCCTCGGCTTCCCGAGGAGGTAGGCCGTCTTCACGACGGCGTTCTCACTGCACGCGGGCAACGGCACGAACCACGGCTCACGCCGGTAGGTCCCCGCCTGCACGCTCAGCGCGAGGTTGCGCGCCTTGTTCCACGGAGGCGCGTCCGTGCCCGGCGTCATCGCCCACGCCCGCACATCCATCACCGGCGACTCCAGCCGGTACTCCGGCACGGTGTCGCCGCCGGCCACCGCGACGGTGAGGAACCCTGAGGCTGCCCAGCCGCTCGTGTCGCGCGGCAGTATCTCCCCCACCATCCCGGCGGAGAGGCCACTCAACTGCGCCAGCCACGCCAGCGTCACCGCCTCGTCGGATGCGTAGAGGAACGGGGCCGTCATCACGCCCCCCGCCTGCGGTAGAGCGCCGGGCGGAGGTACGGCTGCGGCGGCACGATGTCGCCGGTGAACACCGTCTCGCCGTCCGGCCCGGCGTAGGCGACCCGGTGGCCTTCCTCGACGTACAGCGCGTAGTTCAGGTCCGACCCGATCCGCGCGGTGTCGCCGTTGATCTCGCTCGACAGCGACTCACGGAGGTGCCCGGTGTCGCCCACCGGCACCAGCCGCTTCGCGTCATCGAGGACTTCGCCGACGAGCCGGCCGAACAGCGCACGCACGTCGGCAGCGATCTGCTCGCGCCAGTCCGGGGCCTCGCGGTACTCCGCCACGGCTCACCCCCCGTCGTCGCCGATGCGCTTGAGCACCAGCACGGTGTCCGGCGCGCGGCCGGGTATCCGTGGCCGGGTCACGTTCTGCACGAGGTACAGCACGCCGTTGCGGTCGTCGCGGATCCGGTCGCCGGTGTGGATGTCCGTGGTGGACGGCACCGTGCCAGTGACCACGCGCACGACACGCGGGGTCTGCGTGGCCGGATCCCACGTGCGGGAGTCCCGCTCGTCGACCGCGAGCAGCACGCCGCTGGCCGCCGGGGTGAGGTTGTTCGGCACGGGGTCGCCGAAGTCCGACGACGTCACGTTTCGGAAGATCGACGCCCGGCAGGAGGCCATCGCGTACACGTCAGCCTCCGATCGGGCGCCAAGTCCCCGGGTCGCCGTCCTCACCCATCGGCTCACGAAGCCGAGGCGACTCCCCCGGCGCGCGCACGTGCAGCGAGCCGGAGCCGAGCCACGACACCCGCCGCAGCGCCTGCGCCGCGTGGGGGCCGAGGGTCAGCCAGCCGTCGTTGCCTTCCTGCGAGCCCTGACCGGAGCCGGTGCCCTTGACGTCCAGCCGCACGAACTCGTCCGGCTGGTCCTTCTGCCACGCGGCCTGGTAGGCGGTCGCGAGCTTGAGCCAGTACCGGTCACGCGAGCCGATCCGCTCGGCGTCCTCGAAGAGCCGGCCGCTCTCGATGTCGATCACGGCCTGCGCGCGAGGCATCGCGTCCTCGGTGACCGTCTCGCCCGTGTAGGTGAGCACGTCGGTGGCGCTCGCCCAGGTGTCCGGCATGGCCGTCTCCCTTCCGGCTCAGGGGCCGCGCAGCAGTACGCCACGCGGCCCCGTCACGGGCTCGGTCAGAAGTTCTTGACCAGCATCGAGAACGCGCCCGGCGCACCCACCGCGAACGCCTTGCGGGCGCGGAAGTACAGCAGGTTCTCGTCGGTGTCGACGCCGATGCCGGTCTCGGTGTCCTGGAAGTTCACCGCCAGTTCGCCGCCGGTGCGGTCGCCGACCTGGAGGAACTGCCGGTTGCCGAACACGATGAACGGGTTGCCGGTCGGCGTGGCCGAACCGGTGGCCGATGTCTTCGCGCCCATCGACCACTGGAGGTCGTAGCCGAACAGTTTCGGCGTGCCACCCTGGCCACCGCCCGCGACACCGGCGGTGGACTCGTTCAGGATCGGCGAGCCCGTGCTGTCCTTGATGCCGCGCAGCACCTGCTTGAACGACGGGTGAGCGACCACGATGGTCTCCGCCTCGTCGAAGAAGTCGCCGACCTCGTACAGGCCCAGCGCCGCCGAGAGGTTGTCGTAGGTGATCCCGCCGGTGCCGGCCAGCGTGAGGTTCGCGTTGCCGGTGTAGCCAGTGATCGTGTCGTTCTGCGTCAGCAGGTAGTACAGGCTGTCGAAGCCCCACCCGCTGGTGCCCTTCGCGGCGGTGATGCCCAGCGTGACGTTGTCGAAGAGCTTCGCGAAGGAGGTACCGGCGTCGCCCGACTTGGTGTCCACGATGGACGCCAGCGAGTCCTCCATGTCCTCGGCCGCAACGACGACCTTGCCACCGAACTTGTCGGTGTTCAGCAGCACCGAGTCGTTCGGCGAGCTGTCCGCCGGGGCGCTGGTGGACTTCGCCCACCGGCCGATGACGACGCCACCCGAGCGCGGGGTGTACTTCGTGTTGCTGCCCATCGGCACGTGGTTGCCCCAGCGGAGCACCGCCGAGGACTGCTGGACCTTCTGGATGACGTCGGGGTTGGTCTCGATCGGGATCCAGCCCGCCCCGGTGAAAGTGACAGCCATGACGGCTCTCCGTTTCCTGTTGGGATAGAGGGGAAGGGCCGCGACAACTGGTCACGGACGCGGCCGGATTGCCCTCACGGGCTGCTCTTGGTGCGGGGGATGGCGGACTGGATCAGCCGCCGTAGCGGGCGGCGATGATTTCGCCCGCCGTCTTCTCGGTGGCGGCGGTGGTCTTGCCGCCGGGCGTGAGCTTGCCGGGGCGCGGCTTCTCGCCTTCGCCCTCGGCCTTGAAGAACTCGGGGTACTCGGCCTTCACGCGCTTCACCTCAGCGTCGAGCCCGGTGATCTCGCCCTTGTCGTCGATGTCCAGCTTGGACACGTCGAGCAGGCCCGCCAGGGCGACCACGCGGTCGGTCTTGGCGTCGGCCTCCAGCAGCGCCGCGCGGGCGCTGGCCTTCACCGCCGTCGGCTTGTACCGCGCGGCTGCGGTCTCTTCCGCCTCGCGCTTGGACTTCTCGGCATCGGTCTCGTTCTGCTGCTGGAGTTCCTTCAGCTTCACGCGGCGGCTGGCCGACTCGGCGTTGACGCGAGACAGCTCGGCCTCGCGCGCCTCCCATTCGGCCTTCGTCGGCGGCTTCCACGCGTCACCGTCCCCGGTACCCGAGCCCTTGTCGTCGCCGGAACCGCCGGTGCCCTGGCCACCGTCACCGCCGGTTCCCGTACCTCCACCGCCACCGGTCCCGCCGTCGCCACCCGCGTCACGGGCGAACTGCCGGAACCGGCTGTTGAGCGTCTTGATCGCCATCACGGCGTCCTTCCTGGGATACGCCCGCCAGCGGGCCATCTGGTGAACCGGCCGCGCTTCACGGCCCGCTCCGCCCGCGTCTTGACCGACGCGGGCACCCGCCACCCCGAGGGCGCGGGAGAGTTCTTGCCGGACCCGATTCGGGTCAGCAGTCGGTCGGCGGCCGCCAGGCGGACGTTCTCCGACTCGGAGGGCAGCGCATCGCCGCGCAGGATCGACCGCTCGGCTTCGCGCCGAAGCGCTGCCGGGAGGTCGAACGCCGCCGAGTCCGCCGCAGCAGCAGCGGCACGGCGAGCCGCGTCGACGGCCACCTGGTCGCCGTTGGCCTGCGCGTCCTTGATCGCCTCGGCCCAGTCGTGGGTCACCCTGCGGGCAGCGGCCTCGTCGTGGCCGAGCCAGGGCGAGACTCGGCACCGGCAGTACGGATGCCGGGGCGGACGCTCTAGCTCGATGTCGACGAGCTCGCCCGCGTCGTTGTAGTCCTTCGGCTGGTACGCCTTGGCTCCGAAGGTCAGGCGCCAGTCGAACGCGTCGCCAGGCTCGATCACTTGGCCGGACAGCGCGAGGCACGCCACGCAGGCGTCCCGCTCGGCGATCCACACCAGTCGCCCGCCGACGTGCTCGGCAGCGGCGGCCAGGCCCTCGTTCAGCTCGTCGTTGGTGACGGTGCGCGCGGCGCGCTCGACGATGTTCCCGGCCTGGTCCGCGACCGCCAGCTGCCGGTCGATCGTTTTGAAGCTGCCGCGCTCCAGCGCCTCGACGAGATCGGCCGCGTGGGCAAGCTTCGCTCGCGCCGTCGACGTGGCTTCGTCGATGTGGCGTCGCGTCTCCTCGCGAAGATCGCTGCCGAGGTCCCGCTGTGGGGCGCCGGCCTCGATCAGGCCCTGCGAGACGCCGAGCACCCGAGCCCGCTGCGCGAAGTCGAGCAGCACGGGCGCCGGGTCGATCTGCACGGCACGAATGCGGGCCGCCAGTTCGGCCGTGTACGTGTCGAAGTCCTCGCCGGACCGGAGACCCCGGGGCCTACCGAACCGCTTGGACCAGGCCACGTGAGCCCACGACAAGGCGGACTTCAGCGCGTCTCGCACCGGCCCGGCCGTCGCGAGGGCTGCCGCGTCCTCCAGGGACAGCGCTTCGCCGTCGTGCTCGACGATGACAGCCGGGATGACGCTAGCCGGTGCCGTCATCGTCCGGGCCCGTCACGTCGCCCATCAGCTTCGTGATCACCGCCTGCACCGTGGCTTGGTCCATGAGACCGGCCGCGACCGCCGAGGCGAAGTTGCCCAGCGCGTCACCGAGCTGGTTGAGCAGGGCCACCCGCTGCGGCAGGCCACCGTCGCCATCGTCCAGCCAGCGCTCGACGTCCTTGGTGTCGTAGCCGATCTCCGTCAGCGACACGCCCACCGGCACGCCGACGTCCTGCTTCTGCTTGGCGTGGCCGAGCTTCGTGGACTCGTCGGTGGACTCGATCGGCGCCCAGGAGATCGTGACCGGTGCATCTTCCTGGCCGAGGATCTTCAGCATAAAGGCGTAGAACGCCCGCCATGTCGGGTGGAAGGCGTCGCGCCGGTCGCCGGCCTTGTCGTCCAGCGGCTCGTTCGCCGTCTTCAGCGACTCGCCGGACGGGATCTGTCCCGTGCGGTCGAACATGTGCAGCGGCGTGGAGGACGCCACCGAGCCCTCGCGCAGGTACGCCTCGCGGCGATCCAGGAAGACAGCGGCGGTGGTCGGCTCCAACTGCTTGATGTCGTCGTAGCCAGCCAGATCCCAGACCGAGCCGGGCTCGCTGGACAGCTTCGAGCGGCGGTCCTCCCCCGTCGCCGAGATCGTGCGCTTGCCGTCGGCGGACACGGCGAAGTCGTCTTCGTCCAGCTCGTCGGGGGTCATCGGTGAGATGCCGAGCTTCCGCAGGGCCACCCGCTGCGGCAGCGTGTTGAAGTCGACGCCCGCCATGTCGCTGATTTCCAGCTTCAGCAGCTTGTTCTGCGTGCCGTAGAAAGTTTTGTGCTCGGGCGTGCCGTACTCGCCCGGCAACCCGGTGCCATGGA
This sequence comes from Amycolatopsis sp. NPDC028719, assembly GCF_055565395.1. Taxonomy (NCBI): domain Bacteria; kingdom Bacillati; phylum Actinomycetota; class Actinomycetes; order Pseudonocardiales; family Pseudonocardiaceae; genus Amycolatopsis; species Amycolatopsis sp. NPDC028719. Next base: position 85,849 of record NZ_JBVHUL010000002.1, on the reverse strand, counting down.
AGTGGAACACCGGCAGCTCGTCGTACGGATTGACCTCGACTGCCTCGCGGCCGTCGTCGGCGTACGGGCGGAAGTCCCCGGCCTTGCTGGACCGCTGACCCTTGGCGATGAAGTGTTCGATCCGGTCGCTGTAGAGCAGATCCACCCGGACCCGCTTCTCCCCCAGCGGCGTCTTCGTGAGCCACCGCTGGATCGCGAGCTTCGGCGTCTCCGGCTCGTCCTCGTCGTAGATCACCCGCATTTCCCGGGGAGCGTGCACCGACACCCGCACCTTGCCCGGCACCACATCGCCATCGGCGTCGAGCTTCGGCCAGGCCGACAGGTAGCTGTCGCCGAGCTGGAGCGCCCGACGCATCACTGCGGGCCGGACGCGGCCCATGTGGTTGTCCTCGTCGACCTCGGCGATCAGTGCCGTGCGCTTGTCGGTGTCGCTGGTGATCGACGTGATCTTGAGCTTGTTCGCCACCGCGTCGATGACCACGTCGCCGAGCAGCGTCTGGAACGACACGCCTGCGTCGCGCAGCAGCGCCCGCACCCGCCGGGAGGTGAACACCTCGTCCACCGGTCCGTCGCTATAAGCCTTGGCCTTGCAGTACGCGTCGTCCGCGTCCGCCATCTCCTTCAGGGCGCCGTCGAGATCGCTGTTCATGCCGCCCCTTCCCGTGCGGTAGCCCGCTGTGGCGGGGCGTCGGACTTCAGGAACACTTCGACGCCGGTGCCGATCGTGTCCACCAGGTCGTCGTGCTCGGCCAGCGGGAACCGGATCATCTGCGCCTCGGCCTGGTGCAGCCGCTTCTCGTGGAAGACGCGGCCGCGTTGGTACTTCGCCAGCAGCGACCCGGCGCGCACTTCCTTCGGCCGGTCTTGGTGGACGGTGCGCACCGGCACCGGCAGGTCGTGCAGGATCGCCAGCCAGGTGTCGCCGCCCTGGTTCGTCTCGACGACGACACCGGCGATGTCCGGGAAGGCCGTGAGGATCTGGAGGACCCGCGCGCGCAGCCGTTCGCCGGGCGGGATCTTGACCTGCCACGCTTCGCGCACCACGCACACGCGATCCGACCCGGGCGCCGACGCACCGATCACAGCCAGCGCGGTGAAGTCGCTCTTCGCCTTCGTGGTCACCGCCGGGTCGATGGACAGCAGCTGATGCGTGATGGCCACGTCGTCCCGGTACGTGAAGTCGTCGCCCGACCAGAACGCCGAGTCGGCGGCCATCGGGTCGTTCATCATCTGCGACCGGAACTGCCGCGTGTGCCGCACCGAGTTGAGGTAGTCCAGCGACCACTTCTCCGGCCACAGGCTGCGCTCTGAGCCGTCCTCGGCAGTCACGATGGCCGGGTAGTACCGCGCCCGGAAACCTTCGTCAGTGACCCACTCAGGGACCTCTTCGCCCCGGGCCTGCGTAGCGACGTCGTCGATGATGGCGCCGGGCATCGCCACGGTGCCGGCCATCGTCAGGGACGCGTAGATGTTGAGCGGCAGGATTCCCGACAGGACAGTGGCCAGCCGGTGTGCCTTCTGCGTCGGGCTGTAGTTGCCCTCGGTGCCCTCGATGTCGTCGAGCACGAGGTGATCGGGCCGCCGCGTGCCGATCTTCAGGCCGAGGTTGGCCGAGTCGATCCCGCGCGCCACGAACACGAAGCCGCTGCGCGCGATGTACATCGACTGCGAGTCCGAGACCGTCACGCCCGACGGGCGCCGGGCCGGGGTACACAGCTGCGGGAAGTCGCTCCGCAGCAGCGCGTTGTTCTGCAACTCGTTCTTGAACGTCGTCAGGTGATCCATCGCCTGCGTCGCCGAGTTCGCGAACGCCGCGATGAACTGCCGGTGCCCGTGCGCGGCCAGCCACAGCGGGATGAGGGCGAACCACCAGGTGCTCTTACCGACACCGCGCGGGGCGATGATCGCGTCCCGCAGCTGTGCCGGTTCGCCGCCGATCGGCTTGACGTACCGCTTTGCCAGCTCGCACCACTCGTGGTGCGCTTCACTGAACGAGATCGCCTCGCCGGTCTCCGGGCCACGCAGGTGATGCGGCAGGTACGTCAGCGCGAAGAGCAGTGGACTCAGTCGCGTGAGGATCCGGCGGCCTTCGGGATCGGCCAGCAGTCGGTCGTCGATCCCGCCCAGGTACGCGTCGAGATCGAACATGGTGCCCTCCGCGTCGCGCCCGTGCGCGGGCCTCGGCCGAGGGCTCTACCGGGCTCAGTCCGGCAGCCCCGGGTTCAGTAGCCAGCTGTAACGGCGGCCGTCGCGGTGTCGATCTACGTGGCAACGACTCAGCGAGGAGTGTTCAATGGCCATCGAAGTTCGCGCCGGCATATCGGTCTACACGTTCGCCGACGGCAAGAAGACCGACGTTCGCGCCGACGGCCATTTGACCGTGATCGGCGAGCAAAGCAAGACTCTCGCCGTTTTCGCGCCCGGCAAGTGGGACAACTGCGCCCAGACCGATTCGTACAAGGTCACGAAGACTCGCGGCACCGCTTCTGCCTAGCACGACCGGTCTGCGACGGTGACCGAATAAGTCACCCCCACGTAGCAGCGAACAGCCGTACGTTGGGGTTGTTCGTCGACAGGTCGTGGTGCGTCTGCGGGTGCCAGAACTGGATCAGCGCGGTACCCGGGTACGTCTGCGGCGCGGTGCGCGGGACGTCCCGTTGCAGGCGGTACCAGAAGTCGACGTCCTCGTAGGCCCAGCCTTCGTACCGCTCGTCGAAGCCACCGACGCGCTCGAAGGCGTCGCGGGTGAAGGCGATCGGCCCGACGCACGGCGAAGAGAACGGCTGCGGCTCGGGGTGGCTGTACTGGTGGCCGGCCACCACCCACCCCTTGGTCGCCGCCTCGTTCACCGAGGCGCCCCGATCGAAGAGCAGCGTCCACGGCTGCGTGTCCAGTTCGGCGTCCGCCCATGCCACCGTCGCCGGGCAGGGCAGCATGTCGGCGCCGAAGCACACGAAGTGCCCGTACTCCGGCGGCGCCAGGCGAACCGCGTTGTTGATCGCGCGGCTCACGCTGAACAGGTGCGGCTCGGGGTACGGGCGGGCGCCCGGCGCGAAGACCGTCGGCGTGCCGTGCAGGGGGTCACCGGCCACGATCAGGTCGCAGCCGGTGCGCTCCCACTCGACACGCAGCCGACGCCACACGCCTTCGCGAATCACGCCAGCCTCGCCGGGCGGCCTGCCGAACGGGACGATCACGGCCGTCCGGCTCCCCGCGTTGCGGTACTCCTCGGGCGGCATCATCAGCACGGCCCTCCCGTCCCCGCGTCCGGCAGGGGGTGGTAACCACCCGGCTTGACGCTGTGCAGCTGCCTGCCAATGCCCTGCTTCAGGACCTCGGCGGCCACCGCGATCATCAGCGCGCGGTTCTGCTCCGGCACCTCGTTCCACGGCTTCGCGCTCGCCTTGCGCGTCTCGTAGCCGAACGACGGCGCCAATCGCTCGTAGGTCTCGTGGAACTGCCGGGCCAACGCCTCGGCCTGCTTCTCATTCATGAGCTGTACGCCTCCTCCCAGCGCCACGCGTTGCCCTCGACCGTCCGGCCGGCTGCCCACTCGCGAGCCTCCTTGCCCAGCTGCTCGCGCGCCTCGGCGTTGTCGACGAGGTACCGCAGGTGGTCCGTCCAGTCGCTCGCCCTACTCGCCAGGTGCGCTACTGGGTCGGCGTAGCCTTTGAGCACCCGGTACGGCGAGCCCTGGTGACCGGACACGATGGACGGAATGCCAAGCGCGGACATCTCCAACAGCGCCAGGTCGCTCTTCGCCTCGTTGAAGGTCGACGGCCGCAGCGGGATCACCGCCAGGTCGAAGTCCACCGCACGCAGGAAGTCACCGACCGACTCGTGCCAGCCAGTCCAGCGGGTGCGGCTGTGGTTGCTGCTGACGCGCTCCTGGTACGGCGCACCCATGCAGTGCAGCTCCGCTCGGTTCCGGTAGTCCGGGTGCTGGAGGAACCGGCGCAGCGGCGCGGCCAGCTCCCCGAAGTCACGGTCATGTGACGCTCCGCCGCGCCATCCGATCGTGACCAGGTCGGGGTCCGGGGCCGCAGGCTTGTCGTGCCCGAGCATCCACGCCGGGACCTGGTTGGGCAGCACGTGGATCTGCGCCGTGGGGTTGACCTCGCGGGCGTGCTCGGCGAGCCGGTCCGTCGTCACCGTGATCACGTCGGCCACGGCCATGTTTTCGCGGTACCGGCGCACGGTCTCGCCGTCGTAGAAGCGCGCGGCCATCCGGTTGGACGGGTCCACGTCGGACAGCAGGTCGTCGGTCTCGAAGACGAGCTTGGTGTGGCCGTCGCGCGCGAGCTTCTGCCAGGTGATCGTCGCCTCGGGCAGGCAAACCCGCTGCCCCACGATCACGTCGCACTCGCCGTTCTTCGCTTCGTTCGGCACCACGCGGCCGTCGGCCATCACGTCGTGCCCGCGCTTCGCCAGCTCGGAGCCGGGGAGCAGGCAGCGGTAGTACCCGCAGCCCGAGTAGTCGGCCACCCACATGAAGATCTTCACCAGTCGTCCCCCGATCGTGATCAACGTGGCGAAACAGCGACATGGCCGTGCGCGACTTCCGGGTATGAGCGACGAGAGCGACGCCCGCGTCTTCGAGGGAGCGAGCCTCCCCGGCTGGGAGCTTCGCGTACGCGGGGACGGCACCGGGTGCTGGATCAACGACGTGCGTCCCACGCGGGGGCAGCACGAGCTGTCTGCCGACGAGGTGCTGGCCGCGATCCGCGACAACGACCTGAGCGAGCGCTAGCCGCCGCGATGCGATCCGGCAGAGTGAAGGTCGCATACCTCGGTGGCGTGAGCGTGCTCGCCTCGACCTTGCTGATCATCTTTAGCGCCGCAACTAGTCGAGGAACCGACTGGTGGGCCGCGTGGGGTCAATGGATCGGAGGCGTTGGCTCGATCGCAGCCGCAGGTGCGGCGTTGTGGATCGCCCATCGGGGCTGGGTGCTCGCCGTGACGGAGGCGCGCGAGAACGAAGCTCGCAAGTTCGCCGTGTGGGTATCTACAGATGGCAGCGAGACGCCGGTTGTCACCTACGTCAATACGACTGCACTGCCCGTCTATGACGTCGTCGTGAAGACTCGCATATTACACTTCAACCACACATTCCGCTTAGGGATTATGTCGCCAACCGATAGAACGGGTAGCGCCCTACCGGCAGTGGGCCAGCGTTTGAAAGACTCAGTAAGGTTTGCCGTCTTCGACCGAATCGGCCAAGAGGCGTACTACGAGAAGGAAGAGAACGACGCGTGGGGCAACAAAATACACGAGGACGATGACATCACCCGAGCGGCGTTATCAGAATCCTTTGATGTCATCCGCAAGATCGAACTCAGCGTCACCTTCCGTCAGGGCAAGCACCGCTGGCGCGCCGACCACGACGGCACCCTGACCCAGCTCTGATGACGCGACGATCGCCACCTCTCAGCGCGCCGAGCACTCGTGTACGTCACCGCGCGTGATACTGCTGCGATGCGATTCGGCAAAGTGGACGTCCGGTACCTCGGCGGCGTGACCCTGCTCGCCTCGATCCTGCTGGTCACCTTCAGCGCCGTGACCGGTCGCGGCACCGACTGGTGGGCGGCGTGGGGTCAGTGGGTCGGCGGCGTCGGTTCGATCGCCGCCGCAGCTGTGGCCCTGTGGATCGCGACCGAAAGCTGGCAGCGAGCCGACGCGGAGACCCGAAGACAGCAGGAACAGAACTCTCAGGCTCAGAGAAAAATTCATGCCTCATCGGTTGTCGTATGGCTTGTGGACAACGTCAATGTCAGCAAGGGCGTTTTTTACCACAATGTATCAGCACTACCAGTGTTCGAAGTGACAGCAGTCGTTGAATTTACACACTTGACAAGACGAACCCACAAGAAGAGCACTAATACAATGCTTGCCGGATCAGACACACTGAGTCCAACCTCTGAGCCACAAGCCTGGGAGGAGCTAAATAGAGCAATTAAAAGCTACTTGGATATTCATGTCGCTCGCCGCACCCTAAAGTCGCCATTCCGCAAGAAAAAGTCCCCACCTATTATTAATTCGCGTATAACTACCGCATTCTCCGACATGAACGGCAACCGTTGGGTTCGATGGCCTGGTGGTCGACTCGAAGAAATCGATCCATCGATTCATAATCCAGCATGGAATAACAATCCGTGACCCTGATGAATTATCCGAGGACCCCCACCGCCGCAAGGATCCCCACAACGAAGGCCGCCACGGACAGGGCGACGAGCACCAGGCGGAAGCCGTCGTTCCGAGCCAGGCCGGATCCGGCGAAGAGCGCGAGGCCCACAGCGATCGCGATGGCGTACGTCATCCCTGTCCCCCTTCGGGTTGCAAGATCGTGATATCCGGGACGAAACAGAACACCTCGCGGCCGCGACTCCGATGCATGGTTCACATCACCTACGACGGCACCAAGTACCGCGTGATCGACGCGCTCAACCCGAACCACGCGCAGAGCCACATCCTGGAGCAGTTGGCCAAGGGCCCCTTCTGGCTCTCGGCGGAGATCGTCGGCGCCCCGACCAACGAAAACCAGGTCGAGCTGCTGATCTCCTCGGGCACGCCGCTCGTCGTCCATCTGTCCTGACCGAACACTCGAATCGAGGTACACATGATCAGCTTGCTCGGTGGCAGCACCACCGTCGTGGTCGTCGCGGATCGCCCGATTTCCTATGCTGCGGCCGAAGCTGCCGTAGCCCGGCACGGCTTCAAGTCGTTCAACATCAACCGCCAGGAACAGCCCGACGGCAAGACGGAGCTGACGGTGTCGGTGCACCTTCCGGTGGAAGAGATCACCGTCGACGGCATACCCGAGGTCGACGCCGTGGCGACCCTGCGTTCGCTCGCCGACGTGCTCTCCGATCTCGACGACTAGCGGTTCAGGTCCCGCTCGGCAGCTTCCTGCCGCTCGCGCGCCTTCGTAATCAGCTCGCCGAGTTCAGCCGGCCGCTGCGTGACCGTGGCGTTCACATCGGACTCAACCCGCGTCGGGGCGTCCAGGCCGAGCAGCCGCGCGGCGCGCTCCTCGACCTTCAACAGCCGGTCGATCGCCGCCAGCGTGGGGCCGTCGTCCTCCAGGGTCTCGCCCTGGCCGGGCGCGATCTTCGCCACCGGCTCGCCGGTCTCCTCGTCGAAGTCGACGACCGGCTTACCCTCGCGGACCACGTGACCGTGACTCACCAGCACGTGACGGCGCTCCAGGACCGCCAGGGCGGCCTCGCGCATCTGCCCGAGACGGTCGAGCTGCATCTGCCTGTACTCGGCGGCCAGCGGCCCCACGCGCTCGTCAGCCTCGGTCTTCACGAGCTTGCGGACCGTCTCGTGGCTGGTCGGATCACCCTCGGCAGTCATCTGCTCGGCCACCTTGCGCAGGCTCAGCCCGCGCAGGGTCAGCTCGTAGGCGCGCACTTGGCGCTCGGCCTGCTCGGCGGGGTTCGCACGCGACTCGTTACGGGCGGCCATCGTCAACCTCCCGTGTGTCAGTCGCGAGGATCTCTAACGGATTGATCACGGGCGCAACGAACGGACCAGCCGGGGCGACGTGGTCGGCATGCTGCTTGCCGAGGAACCGAAGATCACCGACTGGCTATCCGTGTGGTTCAGTCTTGGATCCGGGCTGATCGCCCTACTTGCTCTGATAGCTGCCGCCATCGCGGTAAGAGCAACCATCCAGACGAACCGTACACAGTTCACCCAGCTTCAAAGGATTCAAGAAGATCAAGAGCGCAGGCTCGCTGCGACCTTCGCAGCCTGGCTGGATATCGACGGCGAGCAAGAGACTCGGATCATAATGCGCAATGGCGGAGAACTGCCCGTATACGAAATAGACATATACCTAGTGTGGAAAGACGCACGAAAGTACCTGAAGTCTTTCCCGAACGCGGGCCCGTCCAATGAATCCACGGCGATCGCAGGCAATGTAACGAAAGATGCCAAGGAGTTTATCGACCAGAATTGCCCAGAAGAAGAGGCTCTCAACGTCCCATATTACCGCTATTTTCTGAACCGGCTTCAACTTGAGGTTCGCTTCCGCGACGGAAACGGGACCCCCTGGCGTCGAGAGGCAAACGGCACGCTAGTCAGACGAAACGCCTAACAGCCCCAGTCACACAGACCGAAGACGAAGAACTCCGCAGGCTCGAACGCACTGCGGGTTCAAAGGGCGCGCTGCGCCCCGATCACTGAGACTGTAGAGACGGACAACGACCGTTGTCAACTACGCCGCGCGGCTCTTCACCGAGGCGGCTGTGACCACGTCGACGACCCGGAAGCGGGCAGCCCCACGCGGTCCTTCGTGATCGACCGGGACGAGCCACGAGGTCAAGCGGAAGACAGTCGGCCGGGAGACCGGGCGTGGGGACCAGCTGGCCCAGCTCTTCACCAGCTCGGAGGCGGTGGCCACAAGGTCGACGACAGCGCCGCTGCGCTCGGCCTGCATCTCCTCGACGTCGTGAAGAACCCCGCAGCCACGGCACACGACGGTGGTCGCGAGCGGAGACCCGGACACGGGCTGCCCACACGAGCAGGTGGCGAACACGGTCCGGTCGCCGGGCCGGCGGTCGACCAGTCGCCGGACGCGGTCGACGAGTTCGGTCATCGCTCCGAGCAACGCCGAGGCCTCGGAGTAGCGCGCCAGCTCGGCGGGGTGATCCGCAAGCCAGCGTGCTCTCGCGATCGGCGTCGGGATCGAAGCGACCGGCAGCGCCGGGAACGCGGAGGAGAAGTCGAAGGACCAGGCGGCCACGACCCGGCGGACGGTTCGCATCATCTCGGACGCGGCGTCGTCGTACGGGAGCGGTTGTTCCCGGGGCCCAGAGCGTGCGTACGGGCTCGAACGTCCCGGCCTGGCCTGCCGGGTCACGGCGTCGTCGAGGTCCACCAGCAAGTCCACCAGCTCGTCCAGCCGATCGCGGATGGACTCGACGCACGCGGCGCAAGCCGACTCGAAATTCCGGATTGGACGATCGCACGCACAGGAAGCCACGGCACCACACCCCTACTTGCGGAACTGACCATGATCAGGGTAACCGATGTCTGATGTTGAGCGGTTATGCATGACGCATGAGTCCGTGTTCGTGTAACCAGACCGAAAGCTGGGACGATCTCCGGACATGCGGAAACTCGTGTTCTGGGGCGGCATCGGCTCCGCCGTCGTACTCGTGGCCTTCATCGTCGTCGGTTGGTTCGGCGACGTCTCTTCGGGTTGGTGGGGTGCCGTCGGCCAGTGGTTCGGCGCGGTCGGGACGATCATCGCGGCCGGCGTCGCGCTGTATGTGGCGGACTTAGGGCGACGCGAAGCGGCGAAGGAGCGCAAGGACAACGAGAAGATCCAGGCACGGCTGGTCTTCGGCGAGTACTTCACCCGACCGAGCGGTTTCACCATCGGTGACGTACAGGTCGCGAATCGGTCGGGCGGCTTCATCCTTGACCCGACGATCGTCAACCTGTCCATTCCTCCCGGGTACCGCGACGGCAAGTGGGTCATCAGCGATCCGGCGGGCGAGTTCGTTGCCGATCTTCCCCATCAGATCACCAACGAAATCCGAGCCCACACGCGCACTGACGCACTGACGATCTTCTTCAACGGCATCGATGGCCCGGAACCGCCGGCCACCCTGCCGATCGTGACGATCAAGTTCATCGACGCCGACGGACGTGGTTGGACGCGGCGGGGACGCGCGGAACCGGAGCGATGGTTTCCCGAAGAGCACTTGATCGAGCTGCTTCCCCCGGACGACGAGCCGTCAGCCTAGCCATGCGAGTGCCCCGGGATGCGTTGTGTGTCCCGGGGCACTCGGGTGGTTGGGGCTACTCGGACCGGGCGGCCTTCGCCTCCCGGTCCCGCTCGGCCAGCGCCCGGCGGAACCTGACCAGCTGCACGGCGAGGAAGGCCACGGCGAGGCCGAGCACGGTCAGCACGTCGGCACCTTCGCCAGGCCGAAGGCGTCCTCGATCACCTCGGCCAGCTCGACGAAGTTCAACACGGCCTCCAGGCTCTCGATGGTCACGAGCGGCTCCCCGCCGGCCACCCGCTCGACGACGGGCCTGAGGCGTCCTGTGACGGCCGAAACCTCGATGGTGGGCACGAAGCCCTGTCGGATGCGATCGGCGGTCTTGCCGGGCATCTCGCAGGCCAGGACGTCGACCGCCGTGCGGGTGTACATCTCGCCTTCGAAGCCCTCGCCGTCGGCGTACGGGTCGTCCCGCAGCCCCGAGGCCCACCGGCGCGCGAGCGCGGGCGTGAGCTTCAGCGGAGTCAGCGGCTTCAGCGGACGCGGGTCTTCGTCGACGCGGGTCAGCCCCCGGTACTCCTCCCAGTCACCCGCCTGCGCGGCCAGGCTCGCCGCGCGGAAGTCGATCGGCTCACCCCGGCCGACACCCGCCCTGCCGAGCCCACGCTCCTTGTTGATCTTCGGCTCGACGGCTTCAAGGTGATCCGGCCGCACGCACGCCCGGAGACGGCAGAGGTGATCGACCTCGAACCCGCCCGGGATCGGTCCGGTGTGGAGCTTGAAGTACGCACGGTGCGCACGCTGCTCGCCGTCGACGAGGCGCGGCAGCACCGGGTACCCGCCCCCGTCGAGCGTGCCGGACCAGAGCCAGCACGGCGTCGACATGCCGGACCACTCCACCGGCTCGACGGTGACCACGTAGTGCGTCTTCCAGTCGATCATGATCGTCCTCTCGTTCCGGGCACGTCGTGCCCTCCTATGTCTTCGAGCCAGTTGGGGCGGGTTGGACAGGATCAGGCCGAACGGAGGTAGGCCGAGTCCGGGAGCAGGTCGTTCGCCAAGGCCCGCGTGAAGGCCCTCGACGTCGAACGCTCGTCGAAGCCCGCTTCGAAGTCCGCGCGCGTCACAGCTCCCTCGGCGACCAGCTCGGCCACCAGCGCGCGCACCGGGTCCAGCCAGTCGGCCTTCGGCGGCTTCGACGCGTTGTCCGGCTCCTTGGCGGCCAGCTCGTGCGCCAGGCGCTCGTCGAGCAGCTGCGCGTTCCGTCCACCCCGGCCGAAATTCGGACGACGCACACCGTGCTCCCTGGCCGAGGGATCGGGATCGCTCGCGGGCGCGATGGAGTCCGCGCTCCGCGCAGCGGACGCGGAGCGTTCAGCCGGGCGCTCCTTGGCGGTCCCCCGGGCGGTAGCCGGGTGTTCTTTTGGAGATTGGGGGTCTGCTCGGCGTCGCACGACGGAGTTCTCTGCGTCGTGCGACGGTGAATCGACCGCCGTGCGACGGAGATCTGCCCGTCGTGCGACGGTGTTCTCTGCGTCGTGCGACGGTGAATTGACCGTCGCAACGGAAGTCCGATCGACAGACTTAGGGGGCGGTGTGCCGTACCGCTTGGCGTTGTGCCGCTTGTGCCGGGTGCGGGTCTTGGTCTTGCTGGTCGCCTGCCGGGCCTCCTCGGCCTCGGCCAGCTCGTTCCACAACGCCTCGTCGTCGATGGCGAGCGCCCACGCGGTCAGGCCGGTCTCCTCGTCGAAGCGCCGCTCGAAGTACTCCCGCCTGCCACCCGGCATCTCGGCCCACGAGGTCGGCACCGTCTTGCCCTTGGCCTTCTCGCGCTCCTGAAGCAGCTCGGCGATCTCCTCGACCTCCATGCGCCGAATCAGCCCGAGGTCTTCCAAGCGGCGGAGCTTCTTGCGGGTGGCCGAACGATCCAGGCCGACGGCGGCAGCCAGGGTTTCCATGGCCGGATAGGCACCTTCGCCGGTCTGGAAGTCCGCGTGCAGCGCGAGGGCGTGCAGCAGCTCGTGCGCGGCTCGATCGCGCGCTCCCCGGCCATCGCGGATGGACGGAAACTTGAGCGCCCAGTGGAGCGCAGGCAGAGCCTGGCCGCGCACCTCGTCGTAGTCGAAGCTCACGAGGCACCGCCGAGCAGCCGCGCGGCCTTCTCGGTCAGGTGATAGTGCGCCACCGCACGGCCGGCCTCGTTGAATTCGGGAGCCTTAGTCAGCCAACCGGCGTCGATCGCGTTGCCGAGGCCCCGCCAGGTGGAGACCGGGTCGATCGGCAGCAGCTCGGCGACCTGGCCCCGCGTGGCCACTTCGAAGCCGTGGGCCGCGAACACAGCCATCACCCGGAGGCCTGACGCGGTGAGCTTCGCGTCCTCGAAGACGGCCCAGGGCAGCGTCACGTTCTCCCGCACCGGATACACCTCTCTCGTCTCGTGAAGACGGGCGATCCTCCGGTGCGGCGCTCTGTGTCTTCGCTTGCTTGCCACGCCGACAGTACGGGAAGCAAATCCGTTGCGCACCAACCCGTTTGGGTAGGTGCCAGATCGGAATAACAGGTAATCACGTGTAACACAAGGCTGCGACCAGCCAATTTGTGCGTTCCCACAAACTTGGCCAGAACAGCGAAAGGCCCGTCCGTCCACATGGGACAGGCGGGCCAGGGGAACGAGGGTCAGACGGCGGGGAGAGGCGGGAGCAAGCGGCGAAGCGTGGCGCGAGCCTCAGGGTTGAGCGGACCGGCCTGCTCGACGGCCAGGCGGATCCAGCGCTCGCGAGGAGTCTCGTCGACGGGGCGGGCGACCTCGACGGTCAAACTATCCACTGGCGGCACGGCAGGGCCCTTCAGCCGGTGCCCTCCAGTGCGAGCCTTGCGGGTTACCCCGTCAGCGAAACACGACGGGACACGAAGAGCAAACCGCTCAGCGGCCAAGCGCGCAAGGGCCTGATCGGCACTCGGCACCGCGATGGAGGTGCAACCGGTCCTCTGTAGGCGTGTTCCTCCCCCGGCCACGCGGCGTCGGTTCCAGGCGAAGCTCCCCCAGATGCTCGACGCGAAGCACCACCCGCAGGGTCGTCCGCTTGGTGTCGAACGCGGCAGCCTCCCACCGGGCAGCCACATCCGACCCCGGTGCCAGCGCTCCGGCGAGGTCACTGGGCGCCAGGAGCGCGGCCCGGTCAGCCTCCAGCTTCTCCCGCCTCTCCTCGAAGGCCGCTTCGCCACGGGCCGCACTAGCAGGCTTGATCCGACCGGCGTCCCGCTCGGCCAGCAACTCCTCAAGGTCGTTCCCCAGCTCGGCCAGCTGCTCGTCGAGCGAGCGCAGCTGGTCCGCTCCGTCCTTCACCCCGGCCGGGGTGAGAATGTCGTAGTTCTCCGGGGCGGCCAGGTAGGCAAGGACGGCGCCGACCACGATCTCCTCGGCCTCGGCCTGGTCGACGTGGGCGCAGCCGCTCGGCCGGCACCCGTAGTAGAGCGGCCGGTGACCGTCCACGCCCTTCGTTCCCCGACGCGTGCACGTGGTGCCAGCGCACTTGCCGCACACCGCGATGCCGGTGAGCAGCCACCGGCGCCCGCCAGGGCGCGACTTCTTACGCTTCGCGGAGTTGAGTCGTCGCTGGACACGGTCGAACAGGGTGGGATCGACGATCGCGTCCCACGTGGCCTGCACAACGACGGCGTCCGGCGTGGGCGTGTGGCTGCCGCGTTTCCTGGTCGGATCGTGCATCCGGCGTCCGGCATAGCTCGGGTTCGTCGCGAGCTTGCGCAGGTTCGGCGCCAGGAACGGCTTCCCGCCGCGTCCGGTCACACCCCGGGCGCGCCAGTCCTGCTCGACGGCGTACAGCGAGTGGCCCCGGTCCAGTCGATCGAACAGCTCGGCAACCAGCGGAGCCTCTTCGGGGTGCGGTGCCTGCTCGATCAGCCGCCGTGTGCGCTCGTCGTACAGCCGCGCGAAGCCGTACGGGATCTTGCCGTGGGGGCGTCCCTCGGCAGCAACGGCAGCGGTCCCCCGCCGCGTGCGCTCGCTCAGTAGCCCGGCCTCGAAGGCAGCGTCTACCGCTGCGTTCATCAGCTCCTTGCGGTCGTAGGCCGAGCTGGGATCCAGCAGCCGCCCGCGCACCTCGATCCAGAACCGAACGCCGTGCCGCGCGGCCAGCTCGATCAGCTCCAGCCACTCGCGCTCTTGACGGGAACCTCGGGACGGCTCCCAGAGCATCAAGATCCCGCCGTCCAGCTTCCCGGCCGCCAGGTCGCGGAGCAGCCGCACAAACCCGGGGCGCTCCTTCGAGCCGGCCGACGCGCTCCCCACGTCTCGGTAGGACGGTTCCCGAAGTTCCCAGCCCATGCGCGTCGCGGTGCGCCCGTGGTCGGCGTGCTGGTCGTCTGGTGACTTCTCACGGCCCGACCGATCCTTGGACACCCTGACCAGATCCCACGCGACCTGCGGGTTTGCCGCTTCAGCACTCATGGCTTTTAATTGTACTTACGAGGGCACATCGTGCGTCATCGACGGGGGCATGAGCGCCGACGACGTCGAGGTGCACTCCCTGCCGCTCTACCACTGCGCGCAGCTGGACTGCTTCTTCTCCGTCGACGTCTACCTCGGCGCGACCAGCGTGATCCTGCCCGGCCCGGACCCCGCCGCGCTGCTCGCCGCCGTCGAACGGGAACGCGCGACGAAACTGTTCGCGCCGCCCACCGTGTGGATCTCCCTGCTGCGCCACGAAAACTTCGACCGGACCGACCTGTCCAGCCTGCGGAAGGGGTACTACGGCGCGTCGGCGATGCCGGTCGAGGTGCTGCGCGAGCTGCGCCGGCGCCTGCCCGAAGTCGAGCTGTGGAACTTCTACGGCCAGACCGAGATGGCGCCGCTGGCCACGATCCTGCGCCCGCACGAACAGCTCGACCGCGCCGGCTCGGCCGGGCGGCCTTCGCTCAACGTCGAAACGCGGATCGTCGACGACGAGGACAACCCCGTGGCGCCGGGCGAGATCGGCGAGATCGTGCACCGGAGCCCGCACGCCACCCTCGGCTACTACCGCGACGAAGCCAAGACCGCCGAAGCGTTCCGCGCCGGCTGGTTCCACTCCGGCGATCTCGGTGTCGTCGACGAGGACGGCTACCTGTCCGTCGTGGACCGCAAGAAGGACATGATCAAGACCGGTGGCGAGAACGTCGCGAGCCGCGAAGTCGAAGAAGCGCTGTACCTGCTCGACGGTGTTGCCGAAGTCGCCGTGTTCGGGATCGGTCATCCACACTGGATCGAAGCGGTGACCGCGGTCGTCGTGCCGCGCGAAGGCGTCGTTCTCGACGCTGCGCAAGTGATCGACCACGCAAAGGCACACCTCGCCGGTTACAAATGTCCCAAGTACGTCGTGTTCACGGACCGGCTTCCCAAGAATCCGAGCGGAAAGATCGTCAAGCGCGAATTGCGCGAGCGACACAAAGGACTCGCGACCGAGGGCTGACCACCGAAAACTCCTTGCGTGACACGGAAGACGGCGGATACCGTCGGGTCGGCACCGCCGCCTTCCGAGGAACGCGGGACATGCGTCCCACCAGGGCCGACCGGCCCGGAAACGAATCAGCCAAAAGCCATGGCGCGCGACGTCCGTCGGGTCTAGTAATGAGGCCGTTCCTCGTTCCCGAACCCCGAAAGGATCTCCCGTGTCCGTTTTCCTCGCCGTTCTGCTCGCCCTGGCCGCGGGGCTGCTGGTCGGCAGCCGCGTCCACAGCGCCCGCGAGGCACGCTCCAACTACTCCGCCTACCGGGCCCGCACGGCCAAGGGGTTCGGGGAGATGATCCGGTCCGCGGTGTCGGCTCTGGTCGCGGTGGTCGGCGCCCTCGTGCTGCTCTTCATCCTGCTGAACGTGCTCCAGCAGGCCTGACGCGGAACCCGACTCATGGCGGGTTGTTGCCGCCCCGGCGGCGGCGCACGCTTTCTCCTGGCCCCGACGGACGGGGCCGGGAAAGGACTCCCCCCATGAGATCGAGGGTGCTTTCTGCTGCGCTCAGTGCCGCTGTCGGCCTGCTGGGCACAGTGCTCGTCGCCGCGCCGGCCGAGGCCGCCGCGGTCTGCGGTGACCAGGTCGTCGGCAACGGCGGGTTCGAGAGCGGTACCGCGCCGTGGACCCAGACCAGTGGCGTGATCTCCGCCGCCACCACGGCGGAGCCCGCGCACGGCGGGACGATGGACGCCTGGCTGGACGGCTACGGCAGCACGCACACCGACACCCTCTCCCAGGCGCTGACGCTCCCCGCCGGGTGCGCTTCGGCGTCGCTGTCGTGGTGGGCGCACGTCGACACCAAGGAGACGACCACCGGCACCGCCTACGACAAGCTGGTGGTGCAGGCGGGTTCCGACACCCTCGCGAGCTACTCGAACCTCGACAAGAACACCGGGTACGTCCAGCGCACCGTCGACGTGTCGCGCTACCTGGGGCAGACCGTCACGCTCAAGATCACCGGCACCGAGGACTCGAGCCTCGCGACCAACTTCCTCCTCGACGACTTTTCGCTGACCACGACCGGGACGAGCAACCCGCAGTCACCGGTCGTCACCTCGCCGGGCGCCCAGTCGAGCGCCGCCGGCCAGGCCGTGTCGCTGCAGGTCCAGGCCACCGACCCGCAGAGCGACGCGCTGACCTGGACCGCGACCGGCCTGCCCGCCGGGCTGGCGATCGGCGCGAGCACCGGCCGGATCACCGGCACGCCGACCACCGCCGGGACGTCCTCGGTGACCGTCACGGCCAAGGACCCGGCCGGCAACAGCGGCAGCGCCACCTTCGCCTGGACGATCACGGCCGCGCCCGCGGACTCCACGCGCACGCCGATCAGCCCCGCCTACACGGTCAACCTGACTTCGAACACGGCCGGCACGACGTGGACCGGGCACCAGAGCGTCAGCTTCACCAACGGCTCGGCGACCGCGCTGCCCGAGGTCTACCTGCGGCTTTGGGACAACTACCACGGCAGCTGCCCGACGACGCCGATCACGGTCACGAACGTCACCGGCGGCACGGCGTCCGCGCTGAGCGTGAACTGCACGGCCATGAAGGTCACGCTGCCGAGCCCGCTGGCCCAGGGCCAGTCCGCGACCATCGGCTTCGACCTGGGCATCGTCGTGCCCAGCGGCGCGGACCGGTTCGGCCACGACGGCGCGTACACCATGATCGGCAACGCGCTGCCGGTGCTGGCCGTCCGAGACGGCGCGGGCTGGCACCTCGACCCGTACACCAACAACGGCGAGTCCTTCTACACGGTGATCGGCGACTTCGACGTCACCCTGGTGCACCCGACGTCGCTGCTGACGCCGGCCACCGGCTCGTCGACCGAGACGACCAGCGGCACCACGACCACCACGCACGCCGTCGCGAACAAGGTGCGGGACTTCGCGTGGGCGGCCGGGCCGTTCGCGAAGATCACCACGACGTCCGGCAAGGGCGTGCGGGTCAACGTCTACTCGGTCAGCGGGATCTCCACGAGCAGCGCGAACCAGATGCTGACGTTGGCCGCCGACTCGATCGACGTCCACTCGGGCCGCTTCGGCGACTACCCGTACGGTGAGGTGGACGTCGTGCTGGACAACAACTTCTGGTTCGGCGGCATGGAGTACCCGGGCTTCGTGCTCGACCTCGTGTCGACCACGGCACTCCCCCACGAGCTGGCGCACCAGTGGTTCTACGGGATCGTCGGCGACGACGAATACACCTCGCCGTGGCTGGACGAGAGCTTCACCGACTACGCCACCGACCTCTACCGCGGGATCACCGGCAGCGGCTGCGGCATCACGTGGCAGTCGAGCGCGGAGAAGCTGACCAACTCGATGGCCTACTGGGACGCGCATTCGTCCCGGTACTCGACGGTGGTCTACAACTACGGCAAGTGCACGCTGCACGACCTGCGGCGGACCATCGGCGACACGGCGATGGCGAACCTGCTGAAGTCGTACGCCCAGTCGCACTGGTACGGCGTGTCCACGACGGCCGAGTTCAAGGCCGCGGCGCAGGCGGCGGCCGGGTCGACCGACCTGACGTCGTTCTGGGCGTCGCATCGTGTCGAGGGATGACACTGTGGGCTGATAATCGGGTTTCGTTCCCCGTCCGTGTCCGCCACTGTGGGGGCATGGACGGGGAACGGCTCTTCTGCGACACCGCGCTGGCCGAGCGGATCGAACGCGCCGAGGCACGGCTGATCGCCGAAAGCAGCGACGCCGCGCGGGCCCGCCGGGGCGACGACGTCGGCTTCGCGCGGCCGTTCGCCGGCGGGATCGCGAGCTTCGCGGAAGCGGACTCGCCGTTCAACAAGGTCGCCGGGATCGGCTTCGCAGGCCTGCCCGATGATCTCGACGAGATCGAAGCGGCCTTCGCCGAGCTGGGCGCGCCGGTGCAAATCGAGCTGTCCCAGCTGGCGGACGCCGCGGTCGGCACTTACCTGACCGGCCGGGGCTACCGGCTGGAGAACTACGAGAACGTGCTCGGCCGCCGGGTCGCCGACTCCGGCTTCCCCGATTTCGTCCGGCGTTCCGGGGCCGACGAGCTGGAGACGTGGCTGGCCGGCATCGCCGAGGCATCCGCCACCGCCGACACCGAGGGCCTGCCCTCGCACGAGGACTTCCCGCGCGAGACCATCGTCAACGCACTGCGCGACATGCCCGGCATGCTGCGGTTCACCGCGGAACGGGACGGCGAGTTCGCCGGCGGTGCCGGTCTTCGCGTCGTCGACGGGATCGCGCAGCTCGGCGGCGCGGCGACGCTGCCCGCCCACCGCCGCCGCGGCGTGCAGACGGCGCTGGTGCGCGCCCGGCTCGCGGCGGCCACCGACCTCGGCTGCGACTTCGCCGTCGTCACGACCCAGCCGGGGTCGAAGTCGCAGCAGAACGTGCAGCGGATGGGGTTCGACCTGCTCTACGCGCGGGCGATCCTGGTGAAGGGGACCTCGGCGACGAGCTCTTCCGGCGCGGAGAGCCGCCAGGCCTCGTAGATCAGCTCGGCGACCTCGTCGGGCTCGACGCCGTCGAGGTACACCACGACCCAGCCGAAGCCACCCGCGGTGAACTGGACCTCGAAGACGTCGGGGCGTTCGGAGACCAGGGCGAGCTGCTCGGAGATCGTCTGCTTCAGGCCGAGGGTCCGCGTCCGCGGCCAGTAGTAGCCGAACCGCTTTCCGCGCACGCTGAACGACGAGTAGTCGCGCGCTTCGGACCGTTCGACGTCCGCCAGCTCGCCGAGCACCCGTTCGAAGTCCTGCACCGGCTTACCGTAGCGCGCCGGTACCGTGCGGGACATGACCGAGCCCGTGGCCCGGCTCACCGGGCACAGCGTCACCGAGTCCCGCCCGATGGCCGGCGACCTCCGCGAAGCCGTCCTCGACGACGGCCGCGTCGTCATGCTCAAGCGCGGGCACGCGCCGGGGGCGACCGCGGCCGAGGCGGCGGGCCTGCGCTGGCTGGCTTCGGCGGCGGCGGTCCCGGTGCCGTCGGTGGCCGGCCACGACGAGAACTGGCTGGTCATCGACCGCATCCCGGAGGGGCGCTCGTCGGCCGCGGCGGCCGAACGGCTCGGGCGCGGCCTGGCGCGCCTGCACGCGGCCGGAGCGCCGGCGTTCGGCGCGGCTCCCCCGGGCGGGCCCGCCGACGCGTGGATCGGCCGGGCGCCGATGAGCTGCGTCCCCGGGGAGGACTGGGCTTCCTGGTACGCGTCGGACCGCGTGCTGCCCTACGTCCGCCGGGCGGTCGACGCGGGGACGTTCGACGCGGCGGAGGCGGCGTTGTTCGAGCGCGCGTGCGACCGCATCCCGCCGTCGGCCGAGCCCCCGGCGCGGCTGCACGGCGACCTGTGGACGGGCAACGTCCTCTGGGACGGCCGCGAGGCGTGGCTGATCGACCCCGCCGCCCACGGCGGGCACCGCGAGACGGACCTCGCGATGCTGCACCTGTTCGGGTGCCCGCACCTCGGCAGCGTGCTGGGCGCGTACGAGGAGATCGCGCCCCTGGCCGAAGGCTGGGCCGGGCGGATCGGGCTGCACCAGCTTTTCCCGCTGCTGGTGCACACCGTCCTGTTCGGACGGTCGTACGCCGGGCAGGCGGTGGCCGCGGCCCGCTCGTTCTAGCAGTGCTGGAGCATGCTGTCGAGGGCCGTCTTTTCGGGGACGGTGATCGTGAGTCCGTAGTTGCTCTTGACCACGATCCAGTCGGTGGCGTAGGTGCACCAGTAGGAGACCAGCGGCGGTTTCCACTGGTCCGGCGCCTTGTCGCTCTTCTGCTCGTTGAGGTTGTCGGTGACCGCGTGCAGCTGCGGGCGGATCAGGTCGTTGGCGAACTGCTCACGGCGCTCCTGGGTCCACGACTTCGCGCCGCTCACCCAGGCCTGGCCCAGCGGCACCATGTGGTCGATGTCCACATCGGACGCCTTCCGCCAGGTCTCGCCGTCGTACTCGCTGACCCAGGTGCCGGACTTGGGGGCGCAGTCGGCGTTGGTGGTGACGTCCTTGCCGTCGCGCTTGAGGACCTGCTCGCGCGTGTCGCAGGCGCCGTCGACCTTGTCCCAGTGCGGGAACTTCTCGCGGCTGTAGCCGTCCATGGTGCCGCGCACGGCGACCTTGAGCTGCGCCAGCTGGGCCTTCGCCTCTGCGGGCGCGATCGGCGGCGCGGCGGCGGTACCGGTGGGCTGTGCCCCGGCTTGGGAGCCGGAGACCAGTCCGTCGGGCACCTTGCAGCCGGTGAGGGACGCGCCCGCGAGGACAGCCAGCAGGACGAGCGCTCGGGTGCGCGGCATCGTGAACCCCTTTCACGTCTACCGGGAGGTGCCCAGGCGACGCGCCGGGGAAACGGTGCAGATGGCCTAGTTGGCGCGAAACTCACGAGCCATGGAAGACCTGCGCGACGAAGACGGCGGCGATCACCCCCACGGTGACGAGCACGGTCAGCACGAAGAGCAGGCCCCACGGCACCTGCCGGATCGGCCGCTGCCGAGGGAAGACCGAGTGCCCCCGCGGTCCGGGCGTCCGCGGGCCGGGATCATCGGCGGCCGCCGGAGGCGGATCGGGCGGCAGCGGCACGACGGCGGGGAGCACGGGCAGCCGCTCGAGCTTCGGCAGGCGGGCGGGGAAGCCATCGGCGAGCAGCGCGGCCCGCGGCGGGGCGAGGTGGGCGAGGGAGAGGGCGTAGCAGGCGTCGAGGACGTCGTCGGCCGACCAGACGGTCCGCCACCGGTTGTGCTGCCCGATGATCCGCCGCAGCCCCCGCGGATCGGCGAGCACGACGGCCACACCGGGGAAGGAATCGGTTCCCAGCCAGGGCGGGCCGAGGTGGTCCCGGGCTTGGTCCGGCGCGGGTTCACCCGGGTCGGGCTCGCGCCAGGCCGGGCCCGGTTCGCTCCGCGTTTGGCTCGGCTTCGCGCCATCCTGGTCCCGCTCGTCCCAGGATTGGTCCTGCTCACGCCAAGCCGAGCCCGGCTCGCGGTCGCCCGGAGCCGGTTCGCTCCCGGTTTGGTGCGGCTGCACCCCTCCCTGGTCGCGCCCACCCCAGGATTGGTCCTGCTCACGCCAAGCCGCGCCCGGCTCGCCCTGCTCCGGCTCACGCCACGTCTGTTCTGGCGCGCGGTCGGCCTGCTCCGGCACCCGCCAGGCAGATCCCGGCTCGAGTTCGCCCGGGTCCGGCTCATGCCACACCGGATCCGGCTCGTGCCAAGCGGAATCCCCTGTCGGCGAGCGCGACTCCGCCATCGGTTCGCGCGGCGCCGGTACCGTGATCGTCTCGAGCCCGGGAGGACCGGCCGCGGACCCGGGACCCACCGGCTCGGCCAGTCGATCCGGCCGCTCCACCACTGGTTCGGGCGCATTCGCCGTCGCCTCGGGCAGCCCCGCCGGAA
This sequence comes from Amycolatopsis sp. NPDC028719, assembly GCF_055565395.1. Taxonomy (NCBI): domain Bacteria; kingdom Bacillati; phylum Actinomycetota; class Actinomycetes; order Pseudonocardiales; family Pseudonocardiaceae; genus Amycolatopsis; species Amycolatopsis sp. NPDC028719. The sequence goes on along the minus strand of NZ_JBVHUL010000002.1, from coordinate 64,241 downwards.
CCACCGCGACCAGCCCCGTCACGTACCGCCCGCCGTCGTGTGCGGCCAACGCTCCCTTCGCCGCCGCCACTCCCGCGCCCGCCCGCTCGGCCGAGCCCGGCGAAACGCCCGGTGAGTGCGCCGCGATCACCACCACCCCCGACCGGGTGAACACCAGCGCGTCCACGAAGCGGGGGCCGAGCCGGCTCGGGACCGTGATGCCGGTCAGGGCCAGCCCCGTCAGGTGGTCCGGTCCCGGACCCCAGGAACGCAGCAACCCCACGAGGTGCGCCGCCGCCGCGGGCAGGTGCCGCTCCTCGCCGGTGCGCTGGAAAGCCACGAGCACCGCCGGTCACTCCTCCCACGAGTAGAGCCCCCTCGACGGTAGGAGCCGGACGGGCCGCCACCCAGCAGCCGAACGAGTGATCGAACGCCACTGTGCGTAGCCGAGGGCATGCTGGACCCACCACCAGCACGAGGGAGACTCGATGCCCCCACCCGCCTACCAAGGCCGCGCGCTCGACGTCGACCGGCCGTTCTACCGACGGCTCGCCGAGGACGCAGACCGTGAACTCGTCGACGCCTTCCAGATCCCGATCCGCTCGGGCCGCGCCTGGCGGGTCCCGCGCGGCCACCTCTGCCGCTTGAAGACCGTCGAGGGTCCGCAGGTCGGCGACCTCAACCTGTGGAACGCCGACGACCCCCGCGAACGCTTCTGGGCCGCCCGCACCCGGCAGCTGCAGCGCGCCCACGTCAGCACCTTCGACCGGCTCTGGTCGACGCTCCCCTTCCTCCGCCCACTCGCGACGATCACCGCCGACACCCTCGAGGACCACGGCGTGGACGCGGACGGCGGCCGCGTGCACGACCTGCTCGGCACCCGCTGCGACCCGTATGTCAACCGGCTGCTCACCGGCGAGGACTTCGACTTCCACTGCCACTCGAACCTCGTCCGGGCGGTCGCGCCGTTCGGGTTGACGGAGTTCGACGTGCACGACGTCCTGAACGTCTTCCAGTGCACCGGTCTCGACGACGACCGGTACTTCATGAAGGCCTGCCCGGCCCGTCCGGGCGACCACTTCGAGTTCTTCGCCGAGGTGGACCTGCTGTGCGCGCTGTCCACCTGCCCGGGCGGCGACCTCTCCGTCCCGCTCTGGGGACCGGGCGCGCGCGACCCGATCGACGTCTGCCACCCGATCGGCGTCGAAGTCTTCAAACCGCACCCCGACCGGCTGGAACACTGGCGCGAGCCGGAGCGCGCGGCCTACCGGGGCCTGCACGGCGTCCGGCTGCCGGAGTGGGGCGGTCCGGCGTAACCGTGGTGCCGCAACGGGAATCGACGCGAAGGTTCTCCCCGCGCCCGGTCCGTGTGATGATGGACGGCCGGGGACACCGATCGGCTCGGCGAGGAGTGCGAGTGGACCTGCGGACCGAGATCGCGCAGTCGTGGCGGCGGGCGGAGCTTTCCGGGCTTTCGCCGGCCTCGTCCGTCGAGCGGCTGAACGTCACCGACGTCGACAGCCGCAGCCGGCTGCTGCGGGCCGCCTCGCCGGTGCTGGACGAACTGGCCCGGCAGCTGGCCGGCACGCGGTTCTGCGTCGTGCTCGCCGACGACGAGTGCCGCATCGTGGCCCGTCGGTTCTCGGAGCGGTCGGTCGAGCTGGCGCTGGAGAACATCAGCGCCGTCCCGGGCTGCCAGTTCCTGGAGGAGCGGACCGGGACGAACTCCCTCGCGACGCCGTTCGAGACCCGCCGCGGCGTCTCCGTCGACGGCGACGAGCATTTCCTCGAAGCCATGAAGCAGTTCACCTGCTACGGCCACCCCGTCGTCCACCCGACGACCCGGCGGCTGGCCGGCGTCCTCGACATCACCGGCCCCGCCGGCGACGCGAACCCGCTGCTCGGGCCGTTCCTGCGGCGCGCGGTCGCCGACCTCGAACGGCGGCTGCTCGACGGCGCGAAGCTCGCCGAACAGCAGCTGCTGGCCGCGTTCCAGTCGGTGCAGCACCGGGCGTGCGCGGTGCTGGCGCTCGGCCAGGACGTCGTGCTCGCGAACACCGCGGCGACCGAGCTGGTCGACACCGCGGACCACCGGCTGCTGCGCGAGCTGGGCCGGACGCAGCGCGGCCTCGGCCGGCTCCGGCTGACGTCGGGGACACCGGTCGAGGTGCGCGTCGAAGCGGTGTCGGCGAGCGCGGGCCTGCTGTTCGAGCTCGCGCCGGTGCGGACGTCGAGCCCGGTCGTGTCGCGGCCGCGGAGTTCACGAGGCCTCTTCCCCGCCCAGGTCGACGAGCGGCTCCGCAGCGCGGGCCGCGCCCGGCGGCGCGTGCTGATCTCCGGCGAGCCGGGAGCCGGCCGCAGCACGGCGGCGCGGGTCGTGGCCGGGGACGAGCCGGTGCACGAGTTCGACGCGTCCGACATCGTCACCGGCGCGGCCGAATGGTGCGCCCGGGTCGAAGCCGCCGCTTCGGCGCCCGGCCTGCTGGTGATCGACGGCGTCCAGCTGCTGCCCCCGCTGGCGGCGGTCCGCCTGGCCCGCCTCCTGGACACGACGACGGCGTGGTTCGCACTGCTCAGCGGACCTTTGCCAGAGCTGCGCGGCGAGCAGGCGACCCTGGCGGCGCGCATGCACCGGCGGATCGAGCTGCCGCCGCTGCGCGAGCGCCGCGACGAGATCCCGGCGATCGCCCGCGCCCTGCTGCCCGGCTCGCTCCGCTTGACCCCGGGCGCCCTGGAGCTGCTGAGTTCCCAGCAGTGGCCGGGCAACCTCCGCGAGCTGGAGGGCGTCTTGGCGGGCGCGGCCGACCGCCGTTCGGCGGGCGACCTGACGGCGGCCGACATCGCACCGGGCTGCGCGGACACGGCCCCGGGAGCGGCACTGAGCGGCTGGGAGCAGGCGGAGTACGACGTGATCGTCCGGACGCTGCGCGCATGCGACGGCAACAAGGTGCGGGCGGCGAAGCAGCTGGGCATCAGCCGCTCCACGCTCTACAACCGGATGCGCGCCCTGCGGGTCCGCTGACACCTCGCCTCGCCTCGCCTCGCCTCACCGAGCCGGCCGGTTCTGCGAGCGGGCGGCCGGCGTCGGGGGGTGCGAGCGGACCCGGCTCACCCGGCCGGACCTGCGGTGTCCGGGATTTGGACACTCCACCGACGCCACCCCTCCACACAATCGAGCCACCAAGGGTGCACCGCCGCACGTGGAGGAGATGGCCGTGAAGACCAAGGCAGCCGTACTGTTCGATGCCGGAAAGCCGTTCGAGATCATGGAACTGGACCTCGACGGCCCGGGCCCGGGCGAGGTGCTCATCAAGTACACCGCCGCCGGGTTGTGCCACTCGGACCTGCACCTGATCGACAACGACCTCGTGCCGCGCTTCCCGATCATCGGCGGCCACGAGGGCGCCGGGGTCGTCGAAGACGTCGGCCCCGGCGTGACCAAGGTCCAGCCCGGCGACCACGTCGTCTGCAGCTTCATCCCCAACTGCGGCACCTGCCGCTACTGCTCCACCGGCCGCCAGAACCTGTGCGACATGGGCGCCACCATCCTCGACGGTCACATGCCGGACGGCACCTTCCGCTTCCACGGCGGCGGCCAGGACTTCGGCGCCATGTGCATGCTCGGCACGTTCTCCGAGCGGGCCACCATCTCGCAGCACTCGGTCGTCAAGGTCGACGACTGGCTGCCGCTGGAGACGGCCGTGCTGGTCGGCTGCGGCGTCCCGACCGGGTGGGCCACGGCGAACTACGCCGGCGGCGTCCGGGCCGGGGACACCACCGTCGTCTACGGTATCGGCGGCATCGGCATCAACGCCGTGCAGGGCGCCGCGCACGCGGGCGCGAAGTACGTCGTCGCGGTCGACCCTGTCGAGTTCAAGCGGGAGGCCGCGCTCAAGTTCGGCGCCACCCATGCCTTCGCGACCGCGGCCGAAGCCGCCGAGAAGGTCAACGAACTGACCTGGGGCCAGCTGGCCGACCAGGCGCTGATCACCGTCGGCACGGTCGAGGAGGACGTCGTGAGCGAGGCGTTCAACGTCGTCGGCAAGGGCGGCACCGTCGTCATCACCGGGCTCGCCAACCCCGAGAAGCTGACCGTGCACGTCTCCGGTGGCGTGATGACGTTGTTCGAGAAGACGATCAAGGGCACGCTGTTCGGCTCGGCGAACCCGCAGTACGACATCGTCCGGCTGCTGCGGCTCTACGACGCCGGGAAGCTCAAGCTCGACGAGCTGGTGACCCGCAAGTACACCCTCGAGCAGGTCAACGAGGGCTATCAGGACCTGCGCGACGGCAAGAACATCCGCGGCGTCATCGTCCACTCCGCGTAGCCGGTCCTTCGCAGTCCACAATGGACCTCGACGGCGCGTACCGGCTGAATCCGCTGGTGGCGTTGCGCCCCGAGCCGTTCGGGGCGCTCGCCTACCACGCGGGCGACGGGAAACTGTCCTACCTGGCCTGCCCGGATCTGGTGCGGTTCGTGCGCGCACTGGTGATGCACGCGTCGTTGCGCGACGCACTCGACGCCGCGGAGCTGGGCGGCACCCGCCGGGCGCGGATCCTCGCCGCCCTGGAGGCCCTGGCCGACACCGGTGTCATCGTCGCGGACCCCGGAGCCGCGAGCCGCTGAGGGCCACCTTCAGGGCACGGATGCCCTGAAGGTGGCCTTCAGGGACGCGGCGCGTTGCGCAGGTTGGCGCGCGCCAGGTCGACCATCTTGCCGACGCCGCCGTTGAGCACGGTCTTCGTGGCACCCAACGCGAACCCGCGCACCATCTCGCCGGTGATCCGCGGCGGGATCGACAGCGCGTTCGGGTCGGTCACCACCTCGACGACCGCCGGGCCCGGGTGCGCGAACGCCTTCTCCAGCGCGCCGCGGACGTCGGCCGGATCCTCGACGCGCTCGGCGAAGATCCCGCACGCGGACGCGATGGCGGCGAAATTCACCGGCGCGTGGTCGGTGCCGAAGTCCGGGAGGCCGTCGACGAGCATCTCCAGCTTCACCATGCCGAGCGTGGCGTTGTTGAACACCACGACCTTCACGGGGACGTCGTAGGCGGGCAGGGTCAGGAGGTCGCCCATCAGCATCGCGAGCCCGCCGTCGCCAGAGAGCGACACGACCTGGCGGGCCGGCTGGGCGAGCTGCGCGCCGATCGCGTGCGGCAGCGCGTTCGCCATGCTGCCGTGCCGGAACGAGCCGAGCACGCGGCGGCGGCCGTTCGGGGTCAGGTAGCGCGCGGCCCAGACGTTGCCCATGCCGGTGTCCACGGTGAACACGGCGTCGTCGGCCGCGACCTCGTCGAGCACCGAAGCGACGTACTCCGGGTGGATCGGCCGGCGGTGCTCGATCTTCGTCGTGTACGCGCCGACGACCTTCTCCAGCTTCCGCACGTGCTCGCGCAGCATCCGGTCGAGGAACGCGCGATCGGTGCGGGGACGCAGCAGCGGCAGCAGCGCCCGCAGCGTTTCCTTGACGTCACCGTGCACCGCCAGCTCCAGCGGCGTCCGCCGGCCGAGCCGCGAAGCGTCGTGGTCGATCTGGATCGTGCGGGCCTGCGGCAGGAACTTGTCGTACGGGAAGTCCGTGCCCAGCAACAGGATCCGGTCGGCCTCGTGCATCGCGTCGTAGCAGGCCCCGTAGCCGAGCAGGCCGCTCATGCCGACGTCGAACGGGTTGTCGTACTGGATCCACTCCTTGCCGCCGAGCGAGTGCCCGACCGGCGCGCCCAGCTTGTCCGCCAGCGCCATGACCTCCTCGTGCGCGCCGCGGACGCCCGCGCCGGCGAAGAGCATCACCTTTTCGCCCGAGTTCAGCAGGCCGGCCAGCTCTTCGACGACTTCGGCGGGCGGCACGGCGGGCGACGGCGTCACGAGCGGGAGGCGCTCGGTCAGCGGGCCGGTGGCCTTGCGGTCGGCGAGGTCGCCCGGGATGGTCAGCACCGCGACGCCGCCCTTGCCGACGGCCGCCTGGGTGGCGATCCGCAGGAGCCGCGGCAGCTGCGCCGGGTCGGCGACGACTTCGCTGAAGTGGCTGCACTCGGCGAAGAGCCGGTCGGGGTGCGTCTCCTGGAAGAAGCCGGTGCCGATCTGGTTCGACGGGATGTGCGACGCGATCGCGAGCACCGGCGCGCCCGAGCGGTGCGCGTCGAAGAGGCCGTTGACCAGGTGCAGGTTGCCCGGCCCGCAGCTGCCCGCGCACACCGCGAGCTTGCCGGTGACCTGCGCTTCGGCCGCCGCGGCGAAGGCGGCGGTCTCTTCGTGCCGGACGTGCACCCACTCGATGCCGTCGGTGCGGCGGACCGCGTCGACGATCGGGTTGAGACTGTCGCCGACGATGCCGTAGATGCGCTCGACGCCCGCGTCCCGCAGGGTCCTGACCAGCTGTTCTGCCACGGTTGCCATACCTCCAGCGTGGCCCGTGCCGACCGATGCGTCCAATGCCTGATTGGATGAAAATCCATACACTGGAGACATGGACGTCCAGACGCTGCGCCTCTTCCGCGAGGTCGCCGGCGGCGCGACCGTCACGGAGACCGCGGCCGGCGCGCACCTGACCCAGCCGGCGCTCTCCCGCGCCCTGCGGCGGCTGGAGCACGACGCCGGGGCCGAGCTGTTCCGCCGGTCCGGGCGGGTGCTGCGGCTGACCCCGGCCGGGCACGCCTTCAAGCGGCACGTCGACGTCGTGCTCGACCAGCTCGACCAGGGCCTGCGCGAGGTCGGCGAGATCGTCGCGCCGGGCACCGGGGTCGTCCCGCTGGCCTTCCTCCACACGTTCGGCACCTGGCTGGTGCCGTCGATCCTGCGAGGCTTCCTGCGCGAGCACCCCGGCGCCCGGTTCGAACTGCGGCAGCACGGCGAGGCCGGGCTCGAGGCGGAATTGCTCGACGGCACCGCGGACCTCGTCGTCACCAGCGGCGACCCGCGGCATCCGCAGCTGCACTGGGAACGCCTGCTCGTCGAGCCGCTGCGGCTCGCGGTGCCGCCGCACCACCGGCTCGCCGGGCGGCGGCGGGTCCGCCTCGCCGACGTCGCGGACGAGACGTTCATCCTGCTGCGGCCGGGTTACGCGCTGCGCGAAACCACCGAGCGCCTGTGCGCCGAGGCCGGGTTCGCGCCGCGGATCGGCTTCGAGGGCGACGAGGTCGAGACGCTGCGCGGGCTCGTCACCGCCGGGCTCGGCGTGTCCGTGCTGCCCCTGCCGCACCCGGCCGCCTTCCCGGCACCGCACCTGTCACTGACCGATGTGGACGCTGCCCGCGACATCGGCCTCGCCTGGGCGGCCGGGCGGACTCTCCCGCCACTGAGCGAAACCTTCCGGCGGCACGTCCTCGCCGCCGACCTCGACCGTCCACTTGGGACGATGTGAGAACCACCTTACGACCACGCAAAGTGACTGCCGGTGTGACAGGGTGGTGACATGGTCGCTGCGCTGAGATCCTTCCTGACGTCCTGGACCTCCGTAACCCCCGTCCTCGGCCTCCTCGTGCTGGCGCTCGCCTGGGGCCGCGACCTCGGCCCCGTCTTCGTGGCCCTCGTCGCCCTCGCACTCGGCGCGACGGTGCTGGCCGCGGTGCACCACGCGGAGGTCGTCGCGCACCGCGTCGGCGAGCCGTTCGGGTCGCTCGTGCTCGCGGTCGCGGTCACCGTCATCGAGGTCGCGCTGATCGTCACGATGATGGTTTCGGGTGGCCCGGAGGCCGGGTCGCTCGCGCGGGACACCGTGTTCGCCGCCGTGATGATCACGACCAACGGCATCGTCGGCATCTCGTTGCTCGTCGGTGCGCGCCGCTACGGCGTCACCCTGTTCAACTCCGAGGGCAGCGGCGCCGCGCTGGCGACGGTGGCGACCCTGGCCACGCTGAGCCTGGTGCTGCCGACGTTCACCTCCAGCACCCCCGGCCCGGCGTTTTCGCCGGCGCAGCTGGCCTTCGCCGCCGTCGCGTCCCTGGTGCTGTACGGGACGTTCGTGCTGACGCAGACGATGCGCCACCGCGACTTCTTCCTCCCGGTGGCCGCCGACGGCGAGGTCAAGGAGGACGAGCACGCCGAACCGCCGTCGAACGGGGCGGCGCTGGGCAGCCTCGCGCTCCTGCTGGTGGCGCTGGTCGCGGTCGTCGGGCTGGCGAAGGTGGAGTCGCCGGCGATCGAGGCGGGCGTGCGCGCCGCCGGGTTCCCGCAGTCGTTCGTCGGTGTCGTGATCGCGTTGCTGGTCCTGCTGCCCGAGACGCTGGCGGCCACGCGCGCGGCGCGGCGCGACCGGATGCAGATCAGCCTCAACCTCGCCTACGGTTCGGCGATCGCGAGCATCGGCCTGACCATCCCGGCCATCGCGCTGGCCTCGATCTGGCTGCCGAGCGAACTGCTGCTCGGCCTCGGCTCGACGCAGATCGTGCTGCTGGCGCTGACCGTCGTGGTGAGCGTGCTGACGGTGGTGCCCGGCCGCGCGACACGGTTGCAGGGCGGCGTGCACCTGGTGCTGGTGGCCGGATTCCTCGTCCTGGCCGTCAACCCCTGACGCACTTTCCCGTGAAAGTGCGTCACCTTCCCCGCATGACCTCGATCCCCACCACGCAGGTGTCGTCGTCGGTGTCGGCCGTGCTGTAGGTCAGCAGCGTGTCCAGCTGGTTTTCCAGCCCGCCGTCGTGGCCCTTCACCAGGCTCACCAGGCGCGACACCGTCTCCTGGACCGGCCGGTCGCGGCGCTCGACCAGGCCGTCGGTGTAGATCAGCAGGATGTCGCCCTCGTCGAGCTGGAGCTCTTCCTCCTGGTAAGCCACGTCGCGGACCGCGCCCAGCAGTGAACCGCGCAGCAGCGGCAACGTCTTCGCGCCGCCGTCGCGGTGGCGGACGATCGGGGGCAGGTGCCCCGCCCGCGCCCAGCGGAGCTTGCGGGTCGCCGGGTCGTAGACCGCCGCGACCGCCGTCGCCGTGACGTGGTCGGTCAGGTGGTAGGCCACCAGGTTCAGCCACGTGAGCAGCTGCGCCGGCCCGGCGCCGGTCGCCGCCAGGCCACGCAGGGCGTTGCGCAGGCTCACCATCCCGGTGGCCGCGTCGATGCCGTGCCCGGCGACGTCGCCGACGCACAGCAGCACCTCGCCGGTCGGCAGCGCGACCGCGTCGTACCAGTCGCCGCCGACCAGGTGCTCCTTCTCCGCCGGCCGGTAGCGGACCGCGGCACGCAGGCCCGGCATGTCGATCGGGCCCTTGGCGGGCGGCATGATCGCGTGCTGCAGCTGCAAGGCGAGCCGGTTGCGTTCGATCGCCTCCTGCTCGGTCTCGGCCAGCCTGTCCCGCGTGGCGGCCAGCGCCACCTCGGTCCAGTGCTGCGCCGAGACGTCCTGGTAGGCCCCGCGGACCGCGACGAGCTCACCGCGGCCGTCGACGACCGGCTCGGCGACCACCCGGATGTGCCGGGCGACGCCGTCGGAGCGCTCCAGCCGGAAGGCCGTCGACGACGGGCGCTTGTGGTGCAGCACCGCCCGCAGGAACCGGCCGATCGACGGCGCGTCGTCGGAGTGCGCGTGCTTGGCCAGTTCGTTCAGCGACAGCGGCGTCGCGGTCGGCGGCAGGCCGTACAACGCGAACAGCTCGGTGTTCCAGGTGATCGCCCCGGTCACCACGTTCTCCTCGAAGCCGCCGATGCGGCCGAGCCGCTGGGCGTGCTGCAGCAGCACCGCGAGCTTGGCCGCGTCGTCCTGGATGCGCAGGATCAGGAGCACGTTGCCGGCGAACCGCGTCACGCTGATGTCGGTGAGGACGGTCAGCGGCACCTGGTCGACGAGGGTGGTGACCGCCATGCTCTCGGCGCGGAACGGCTCACCGGTGGCGTAGACCCGCTGGATCATGTCCAGCAGACCGCTCTCCTCGGCCGCGAGCGGGTAGGTCTCCAGCAGCCGCGTGCCGACGATCCGGCTGCGCGGCCGCCCGCCGGGGTCGGCGAACCGGACGTTGGCGTGGTGGATGCGGAAGTCGCTCAGCCGGCCGCCCTCGAGGCACGGCGAGAGCAGCACGGCGGGGTCGTGCAGCCCGTCGACGAAGTCCACCAGTTCGCCGAGGAAGTCCCCCGAACCGGCGGCGGCCACCGGGGCGACCACGCCGTCCCAGGTGTCGAGCGTGTGCGCGCACAGCTCCGCCAGGGCCTCCAGCTGCCGACGCAGGCGCCCGGGCTCGGCGGGCAGCGGGTCCGGCCAGCACATCTCGACGACCCCGATGATCCGGCCGCCGGTGCCGGTGGGCACCGCGACGCGGCCGCCCTCGGCGAGGGTGTGCTGCCCGATCGACGGCAGCCCGCCGCCGGTCAGGGTCGGGTACCAGACCGTGTCGCGCTCGAGCAGCGCGTTGCGGGCCGGAGTCGCGACACCGGGCGGGACGTAGCGCCAGCGAGCCGCCTCCTCGGCCGAGAACCCGGCCGACCCGGCGAGCGTCAGCGACCCGTCGGGCCCGGCGAGCCACACCGCGACCGCGGTCGCGCCGAGCGGCCGCAGCGCGTGCTCCAGGATGGACTCCGCGACGCGCTGGGTGTCCCCCGCCGCGAGCACGCCGCTTTCGGCCGTGCGCAGCCGCACCGCGACGGACTCCTCGCCCTCGGCGCGGGCCAGGAACTCCTGCGTCACCTCGGTGATCCGGTCCTCGGCCGCTTCGCCGACGACGTCCGCGGCGAACTCCAGCGGCGTCAGCCCCGCGCGCTCCGCCAGCGTCTCCAGCTGCCGGGCGGCGTCGGCGGGCGTGCAGTGCAGGCGCTCCATCAGGACGCCCTTGGCCAGCTCGATCAGCGCGCGCCCGTCGGCGACGGCGTGGGCGTGGTCGACCTCGCCGCGCAGGCGGGCGACGGTGTCGGCGAGCCGGGCGAGGTTGGCCGACACCTGTGCCGCCGGCACCGGGACGACCTGCTCCTCGATGGCCGGCCGCTCCTCGCCGATCACGCCGTCACGTGCCGCTTGATGCGGGCGATGAGATCGTCCGCGTCCACCGGCTTGGTCACGTAGTCGGTGGCGCCCGACGCGAGGCTCTTCTCCCGGTCGCCGGGCATCGCCTTGGCGGTGACCGCGATGATCGGGATGCCGGCGTGCTCGGGCATCGCGCGGATCTTCGCCGTCGCGGTGTAGCCGTCCATCTCCGGCATCATCACGTCCATCAGGATCAGGTCGATGCCCGGGTGCGTGGCGACGGTCTCGACGCCCTTGCGGCCGTCCTCGGCGTGCAGCACCTGCATCCCGTGCAGTTCCAGGATTCCGGTGAGCGCGAAGACGTTGCGCGGGTCGTCGTCGACGATCAGCACCGTGCGCCCGGCCAGGGTCGTGTCGAGGTCGGCCGCCCGCACCGGCGCGGCCGGCTCGTCCGGGCGGACCAGCGGCAGCACCGCCCCGGGTTCCTCCGCCGACAGGTGCAGCGCGATCCGCTCGCGCAGCTCGTCGAGGCCGGACAGCACCTCCAGCGACGGCACGTCCGCGCGGGACTGCACCAGCTGCTCCAGTTCGCTGTCGAGCCGGCGGCTGTTGTGCGCGAGCACCGGCACCATCCGCAGCGCGCTGTCGCCCTGCATCGCGTCGAGGAAGCCGAACGCCGTGCGGTCCGGCAGGTCCAGGTCCAGCACGACGCAGTGGTAGGCGTCGGTGGCGAGCGCGGCCGCGGCCTCCTGCGTGCCGACCGCCGTCACGACTTCCACCTCGGCCGGCGAGATCCCCATGTCCCGGCTGTCGGCCAGGTCCGCCGCGGCGCTCTCGGCAACGAGCGTCAGCAGCCCGTGCTGGCGCTCCTCCACGACCAGCAGCCGCCGGTGGGCACGCGGCGCCGACGTCGTGACGGCGGTGCCGGCCTCCCCGATCGTGACGGCCGTGCCGGGGTGCTCGCCCGCCGGCAGCGTCGCGAAGTCCGGCCGCGCGACCGGCAGGGAGAAGGTGAACGTGCTGCCCTCGCCGGGCGTGCTCTCGGCGGTGATGAACCCGCCGAGCAGCTGGGCGATCTCGCGGCTGATCGACAGGCCGAGCCCGGTGCCGCCGTACTTGCGGCTGGTGGTGCCGTCGGCCTGCTGGAAGGCGCCGAAGATCGACTCCAGCTGGTGTTCGGCGATCCCGATGCCGGTGTCGGTGACCCGGAACGCGACGGCGGGCCCGTGTGCCCGCAGCGGCCGGGGCAGCGTCTCCGGGTCGACGGGCTCGATGTGCAGCTCGATCCCGCCGACCTCGGTGAACTTGACCGCGTTGGACAGCAGGTTGCGCAGCACCTGCCGCAGCCGGGAGTCGTCGGTGAGCAGCTCCACCGGCGAGCCGGGGGCGACGGTGATCCGGAAGTCGAGGTTGCGCTGGGAGGTCATCGGCCGGAAGGTCGCTTCGACGTAGTCCAGCAGGCCGCGCAGCGACACCTGCTCCGGGGTGACGTCCATCTTCCCGGCCTCGACCTTCGACAGGTCGAGGATGTCGTTGATCAGCTGCAGCAGGTCCGAGCCCGCGGAGTGGATGATGCCCGCGTATTCGACCTGCTTCGCGGTGAGGTTGCGGGTCGGGTTCTGCGCGAGCAGCTGGGCGAGGATCAGCAGGCTGTTGAGCGGGGTGCGCAGCTCGTGGCTCATGTTGGCCAGGAACTCCGACTTGTACTTCGACGCGATCGTCAGCTGCTGGGCCCGCGCCTCCAGCTCCTGGCGCGCCTGCTCGATCTCGAGGTTCTTCGTCTCGATGTCGCGGTTCTGCGTGACGAGCAGCGCCGCCTTCTCCTCCAGCTCGGCGTTGGACGACTGGAGCTCTTCCTGACGCGCCTGCAGCTCCTCGGACCGGGTCTGCAGCTCGGCGGTCAGCCGCTGCGACTCGCCGAGCAGCTCGTCGGTGCGGGCGTTGGCGACGATGCTGTTGACGTTGACGCCGATCTGCTCCATCAGCAGCTCGAGGAACGCCCGGTGCACCGCGGTGAAGCCGTGCACCGACGCCAGCTCGAGCACGCCGAGGACCTGGTCCTCGACGACGATCGGCAGCACGATCAGGCTGGCCGGCGCGGTGCTGCCGAGCCCGGACGAGATCGTCGCGTAGCCCGGCGGGACGTCGTCGACCGCGATCGGGCGCCGGCTGCGCGCGGCCTGCCCGACCAGCGACTGGCCGATCCGGAACCGCGTCACCGGGCCCTCGCCTTCGGGGTGCCCGTACGCGCCGACCAGCCGCAGCTCGGGGACCTCTGTCGTGTCGTCGGCCAGGTAGAACGCGCCGTACTGGGCGTTGACCAGCGGGACGAGCTCGTCCATCACCGCGGCCGCGACGACGGCGAGGTCGCGGCGGCCCTGCATCAGCCCGGTGATCGTGGCGAGGTTCGACTTGAGCCAGTCCTGCTCCTGGTTCGCCCGAGTCGTCTCGCGCAGCGACTCCACCATGGAGTTGATGTTGTCCTTCAGCTCGGCGACCTCGCCGGAGGCGTCGACGGTGATCGAGCGGGTCAGGTCGCCCTCGGCCACCGCGCTGGTGACCTCGGCGATCGCGCGGACCTGGCGGGTGAGGTTCCCGGCCAGCTCGTTGACGTTCTCGGTGAGCCGCTTCCAGGTGCCCGACACGCCCTCGACCTCGGCCTGACCGCCGAGGCGGCCTTCGCTGCCGACCTCGCGCGCCACGCGCGTGACCTCCGCGGCGAACGCCGAGAGCTGGTCGACCATCGTGTTGATCGTGGTCTTGAGCTCGAGGATCTCGCCGCGCGCGTCGACGTCGATCTTGCGGGTCAGGTCGCCCTGCGCGACCGCGGTGGTCACCTGGGCGATGTTGCGGACCTGCCCGGTGAGGTTGTTCGCCATCGAGTTGACGTTGTCGGTGAGGTCCTTCCAGGTGCCCGCGACGTTCGGCACGCGGGCCTGGCCGCCGAGCATGCCCTCGGTGCCCACCTCGCGCGCCACGCGGGTGACCTCGTCCGCGAACGCCGACAGCGTGTCCACCATCGTGTTGATGACGTCGGCCAGCGCCGCGACCTCGCCCTTGGCCTCGACGGTGATCTTTCCGGACAGGTCGCCGCGCGCGACGGCCGTGGCGACCTGGGCGATCGAGCGCACCTGGCCGGTCAGGTTGGACGCCATCACGTTGACGTTGTCGGTGAGGTTCTTCCAGGTCCCGGACACGCCCCGGACGGTCGCCTGACCGCCGAGGTTGCCCTCGGTACCGACCTCACGCGCCACCCGGGTGACCTCGTCCGCGAACGCGGACAGCTGATCCACCATCGTGTTGATGGTGTCCTTCAGCTCCAGGATCTCGCCGCGGGCGTCGACCCGGATCTTCTGGGACAGGTCACCGCGCGCGACCGCGGTGGTGACCTGGGCGATCGACCGGACCTGCGCGGTGAGGTTGTCGGCCATGACGTTGACCGACTCGGTGAGGTCCTTCCACGTCCCGGAGACGCCCTTGACGTCGGCTTGGCCGCCCAGGCGGCCCTCGGTGCCCACCTCACGGGCCACTCTCGTGACCTCGTCCGCGAACGCGGACAGCTGATCCACCATCGTGTTCAGCGTGTCCTTCAGCTCCAGGACCTCGCCGCGGGCGGTGACGTTGATCTTTTGCGACAGGTCGCCCTTCGCCACCGCGGTGGCGACCTGGGCGATGTTGCGGACCTGGTCGGTCAGGTTGCCCGCCATGAAGTTCACCGAGTCGGTGAGGTCGCGCCAGGTGCCGGAGACGCCCTTGACGTCGGCCTGCCCGCCCAGCCGCCCTTCGGTGCCCACTTCGCGGGCCACTCTCGTGACTTCGTCGGCGAAGGAGGACAGCTGGTCGACCATCGTGTTGATCGTGCTCTTGAGCTCGAGGATCTCCCCGCGGGCGTCGACGGTGATCTTCTGCGAGAGGTCACCCTTCGCCACCGCCGTGGTCACCTGGGCGACGTTGCGGACCTGGTCGGTCAGGTTCCCGGCCATGAAGTTCACCGAGTCGGTGAGGTCGCGCCACACGCCGCCGACGCCGGGCACCTGGGCCTGGCCGCCGAGCCGGCCTTCGCTGCCGACCTCCCGTGCCACCCGGGTGACCTCGTCCGCGAACGACGACAGCTGGTCCACCATCGTGTTGACGGTGTCCTTCAGCTCCAGGATCTCGCCGCGCGCGTCGACGTCGATCTTCTGCGACAGGTCGCCCTTCGCGACCGCCGTCGCCACCTGCGCGATGTCGCGGACCTGGGTGGTGAGGTTGCCGGCCATGGCGTTCACCGAGTCCGTGAGGTCCTTCCACGTGCCGGACACGCCGGGGACCTTCGCCTGCCCGCCCAGCTGCCCCTCGCTGCCGACCTCCCGCGCGACGCGGGTGACCTCCGAGGTGAACAGCGACAGCTGGTCGGCCATGCCGTTGAACACGGTGGCGATCTCGCCGAGCAGGCCGTCGGCCCCGCCGGGCAGCCGGATGCCGAAGTCGCCGTCGCGCACGGCGGTCAGGCCGGCCAGCAACCGGCGCAGCTCCTGCTCCCCCGCCTCGCCCACGCCTGCGACTGCGCCTTTGGCACCCGGGCGCGTCCCCTCGACCATTGCCCCACCCATCCGCCACCCGTTCCTTCGCTTGCCGGCACCCCGGGCGCCGTCCGGTGTGCCCACCGGGATGGCTCAGCATAGTGCAGCTGAACTATGCTGAGGCGCATCGGTTGAGCAACCAGCCGCACCCGTGTCCGTGCGCGCTCTCCAGGTGGTGCTCCCAGCCTTTCCTTTTCCCCCAGGCCATCCGGCCGCATTGACCCGTTCGGCTGAACGCCGTCCGACGTCCGTGCCGCCGGCCTTCGTGCTGCGTCCATTGTGGACACTCCATTGTGGAATGCCTGTGTCGGGGTGTGCGGCGCGCGCCGAGCGGGTATGCCCCGGGCATGGATGCCGAGAGCCTGGTCGTCGTCGGCAGCGGGCCGGCGGGCGTGTCCGCTGCCCGCGCCTACCGGGAAGCGGGCGGCGCGGGGCCGGTCCGCCTGCTCACCGCGGACCCCCACCCGCCTTACGAACGCCCACCGCTGTCGAAGGAGTTCCTGCGCGGCGAGTCCGCCCTCCCCTTGCTGGAGAAGGACTTCCTGGCGGATCACGAAGTCGAAGTCACGCTCGGCGACCCGGTCACCGAGCTGGGTGACGGCCTGGTCCGCACGGCCGCCGGGGCGGAGCACCGGTTCACCACGTGCGTGCTCGCCACCGGCGCGGAGCCGGTCCGGCCGGGCATCCCCGGCGCCGACCACCCGGACGTGCGAACGCTGCGGTCGGCCGCCGACTCCCGCGAGCTGCGTTCGGCCGCGTCCGGAGTGCGCAGCGCGATCGTCGTCGGTGCCGGGTTCATCGGCTGCGAGGCCGCGGTCTCCCTGTCCCGCCTCGGGCTGCAGGTGACGGTCGTCTGCCCGGACGACGTCCCGCAGGAGAAGCGGCTCGGCCGGGAAGCGGGCGAATTCCTCTTGCACTGGCTCAAATCCGAGGGCGTGAGCGTCCTTCGCGGCACCAAGCTGCTGTCCGTCGAGAACGGCTACCGGGTCCGCACCGACCTGGTGCCGATCCTCGACGCGGGGCTGGTGGTGCTCGCCACCGGTGTCCGGCCGCGGATCGGGCTGGCCGAAGCCGCCGGGCTGACGATCGACCAGGGCCGCATCCGCGCCGACGAGCACCTCCGCACCAGCGCGCCGAACGTGCTCGCGGCCGGCGACGTCGCGTTCGCCCACAACCCGGCGGCGGGCCGCGCGCTGGCCGTCGAGCACTGGGGCGAAGGCCTCGCGATGGGCGAGGTGGCCGGGCGGACCGCGGCCGGCGAAGACGCCGCGTGGGACGAGGTGCCCGGGTTCTGGTCGGTGATCGGCGACCGGGTCCTCAAGTACGCCGCGTGGGGTGACGGCTTCGACCGCGCCCGCCCGCTGCCGCGCGACGGCGGCGGCTTCGTGGTCTGGTACGGACGCGACGGCAAGGCGGTCGGCGTCCTCACCCACGAGGCCGACGAGGACTACGAGCACGGCCGGGAGCTCATCCGGCGCGGCGAACCGGCGCCGGAGTCATAGCCAGTCCCGCTTCTTGAACAGCAGGTACAACCCGACCGAGAGCACCAGCACCACGGCCGTCGAAACCCAGAACCCGGCCGTCGTGCCGTTGCCCGGATAGGCGACGTTCTGCCCGTAGAACCCGGTCACCGCGGTGGGCACGGCGATCACCGCCGCCCACCCGGTGACCTTCTTCATGATCAGGTTCAGCCGGTCGCTCTGCAGGTTCAGCTGGGTCTCCCGGATCGTCGTGAGGCGTTCCCGCAGCGCCTCGGCGTGCTCGGCGGCCTGCCGCGCGTGGTCGTGGACGTCCTCGAAGTACGGGCGCGTGGTGTCGTCGGCCAGCCGCAGGTCCCGCCGCATCAGCGAGCCGAGGACGTCGGGCACGGGGCCCACGACCCGGCGCAGCGCGGTCAGGTTCTTGCGCAGCCGGAACGAGCGCCGCTGCAGTTCGCCGGTGTCCGGGCGGTCGTCGAACACCAGGTCCTCCAGCTGCTCGACCTCGTCGTCGAGGGCCTGGACAGCGTCGAAGTGCCCGTCCACGACGTAGTCGAGGAGGCCGTGCACCAGGAAGGGCACACCGGACTTCGCGAGGTCGGGTGCCTGGTCCCAGCGGCGCGTGACCGCGTCGATGTCGAAGCCGTCGTCCTTGCGGACGGTCACCAGCGCGCGAGGCGTGATGAACACGGCGAGCTCGAAGGTCGCCGTGCGTTCGGCCGCGGCGTCGAACCGGACCGCGTAGACGGTGAGGAAGGCGTGCCCGTCGTAGCGGTCGAGCTTGGGCCGCTGGTGCTCCTGGACGGCGTCCTCCACGGCGAGCCGGTGCAGGCCGAGCTCGTCGGCGAGTGCGGCGAGGTCCCCTTCGGACGGTGCGCAGAGGTCGACCCACACGGCGGTGCCCGGTTCGGCCAGGAAGTCCGAGACGTCCGCCATCGGGAAGTCTTCCTTGAGCAGCTCACCGTCGCGGTAGGCGCGGGTTTTCGTCATGGCCGGAGGATGCCCGGCGGTGAAAGCCTTCACACGCCCGCGTCATTCGTCGGGAACGTGGTAGCAGACGATCTTGTGAACGCACTGCTCGCGGAGACCCCGCCGAAGCCCCTGCCTCGCCCCGCACCACCGCGGTGGTCGGCGCCGAGCTGCGCTCGCTGCGCGCCGCGGGTGAACTCGACCTCCCGCTGCCCGGCGGCGAGCGGACCGCGGCACGCTGGGCGGCGCTGGCCGCGTTCGGCCGCCGCGATCTGACCCTGGCCCGGCTCGCCGAGGGACACGCCGACGCCGTCGCCATCCTCGCCGAGGCCGGCCGCTCCCCCGCCGCCGGCGCGCTCTACGGCGTGGGGGCGGCCAAGTCCGGCGGCACCGGCGCGGTCCTGAAAAAGGCGTACTGACCGGTACCGTCCGGTTCTGCTCCGGGCTCTCCCTGCTGGAACGGGGACGCGCACGCGCGGCTGCTCGCGCACCCGGCGTTCGAGCCCCTGGCCGAGCACGCCGACGAGCAGTTCCTGCTGCACGTGCTGAGGCGCCGATGAATCACGGCGCTGGGCGTCGTCGCGGCTGCGCGGCCGGGCCCCGGACGGCCTCGCGGCCCTCCTCCGCACCCTGGCCGAAGACACCGTCGCCTGACCCACCCGGCATCACCCGTGCTCAACCAGGCATCACCCGTGATTCAGCGGGCATCACCCGTGACTGGGCGGGCATCAGCCGTGATGCCCCTCCAATCACGTGAGATGCCCGCCCAATCACACGAGATGCCCCTCCAGACACGCGAGTTCCGCGTCCAATCACGCGAGTCCCGTCCCGGATCACGCGAGTTCCGCCTCCGGACACCGGCGGCGGGCCGGCTCCGCACGTCTCCGTTTGTAGAGGTCCTTCGTAGAGGTTGTCGCTGTCGCGCCCGGCCGGCCGCCGCGAGGATCACCCGTGCCGCCACTCCCGATGAGAAGGGCACCGGTGAGAGCCGCCTGGAGAATCCTGCTCGCCGTGCTCGTGGCGGCGTCCTCCCTTGCCGGGGTGCCGGCCGCCGCGGCGGGCGAGCAGACGCACGTCGTCCTGGTCGAGCGGGTCCGCGACACCGTCACGTTCGCCTGCGCGCACCACGGCGGCAAGATCACCTGCGTTCCCGCGCACCGGGCACGGCCCTACCTGACGGCCGTGGTCACAACCGGTCCAGCTCCGCTCGCACCTCGGCCACGCGCTCCGCACCGCCGTACTCCCGCAACAGCTCCAG
Source organism: Amycolatopsis sp. NPDC028719 (assembly GCF_055565395.1). Classification (NCBI taxonomy): domain Bacteria; kingdom Bacillati; phylum Actinomycetota; class Actinomycetes; order Pseudonocardiales; family Pseudonocardiaceae; genus Amycolatopsis; species Amycolatopsis sp. NPDC028719. Next base: position 45,112 of record NZ_JBVHUL010000002.1, on the reverse strand, counting down.
CGCGTCCGTGAGCACCTCGCGCGCCCGCTCCCGCTCCTCCCGGCCCAGGTGTGCGCGGCCCAGCTCGGCCAGCGTCATCGCCTCGTACAGCCGGACGCCGGCCGCGCGCCAGAGGTCCGCGCTCCGGCTCAGCTCCTCGACCGCGACGTCGAACCGGCCCAGTTCCCGGTGCACGATCCCGATCCGCATCCGGCCGTACGCCATCCCGCGCACGTCGCCGGTTTCCTCGCCGACCGTCACCGCTTCGGACGCGTACGCCAGCTCACGCGCGCGGTCGCCTTGGCGCCCGTACAACACCGCCAGGTTGACCAGGGTGAGTGTCTCGACGTGCCGCAGCCCGAGCGACCGGTTGAGCGTCAGGCTCCGCTCACCGAAGCCGATGGCCGCGTCGACGTCGTCGCCGAGGCCGTACACGAAGCACAGGTTGTTGAGGGTGCCCGCCAGCTGACGCTCGTCGCCGATCGTCTCCCAGTCCGCGAGGCTCCGGCGCAGGAACGCGTGTGAGCGGCGGTAGCCGGCCGCTTCGCCGCCGTGCGCGAGCTCGGCCTCGGCGACCCCGAGGTCGTTGCGCAGCGTCGCGGCCGCGACCGGGTCGACGCCGTCGACCAGCTCCAGGGCCACTTCGTCGACCTGGATGGCGTCCCGCCAGCGTGCCCGCGCGCGGTGGTATTCGTACAGGCCGAGCCCGACCGCGGCGATCGCCTCGCGCGGCACCCCGGGCGTGGCGGCGGCCTGCCGCACGACCGTGACGAGGTGCGCCTGGTGCCGGTCGAGCCAGGCGAACACCTCCTCGGCGGACGCCGGTCCCGCGGCCGCCCACCGGCCGGCCGCCCAGTCGTGGCGGTGCGAAGCCGCCGACACGAGCGCCATGCTCTGCCAGGCCATCGCCGCGCAGAGCTCGACGACGCGGGTGATCGCCGCGGCCCCCTCCCCGGCCGGCACTTGCTCCCGCGCGTAGAGCCGGAGCAGGTCGTGCAGCCGGTACCAGCCCGGGGCGGGCGTGGTCAGGAGGTGCTCGTCGGTGAGCCGCTCCAGCAACGCCTCCGTCTCCGGCTCGGGCGCGTCGAGCAGCCGGCTCGCGACGGGCACCGACAGCTCCGGGACGTCGAGCAGGGACAGGAGCGGATACGCACGTGCCGTCGGATCGTCCAGCGCCCCGATGGCGAGCGCGAAGCTGGTCCGGACGCCCGTCTCGTCGAGGCGGCGGCGCTCGTCCTCGAGCCGGTGCGCGAGGTGGGTGACGGGCCAGCGCGGCCGGGTCGCCAGCCGCGCCCCGACCAGGTGCAGCGCGAGCGGCAGATAGCCGCACAGGCGTGCCACGTTCCGGGCGGCGGCGGGTTCGGCCGCGACGCGCTCGGCCCCGATCTCGGCCGCGAGCAGCCGCAGCGCGTCCGCCTCGGGCAGGACGTCGAGCAGCACCTGGTGCGCCTGCGGCAGATCCGTCAGCGCGACGCGGCTGGTGACGATCGCCGCCGAGCCCCCGGCGCCGGGCAACAGCGGCGCGACGTGGGCGGCGTCGCGGGCGTTGTCGAGCAGGAGCAGCACCCGTTTCGGGGCCAGCAGCGTCCGGAAGCGGGCCGACGCGGCGTCGAGCGACAGCGGTGTCGGCGGCTCGCCCCCGAGTTCGCGGATGAGCCGGTCGAGCAGGTCGAGGGGATCCGGCGGATCGGCGGCGTGCCCGCGCAGGTCCAGGTGCAGCGAGCCGTCGGGGAAGCGCCGGGCGAGGCGGTGGCCGGCTTCGAGGGCGAGCGCGGTCTTGCCGACGCCCGCCATCCCGGCGATCGCCACCACGACGCCTTGACGGGGTTCGCCGAGCAGTCCCAGTAGCCGGTCCAGCTCGGTGTCCCGGCCGGTGAACACGGCGATCCCGCCGGGCAGCTCCCGCGGGACGGCCTCGGTGCGAGCGGGGCTGCCGGGCCGCGCGGCCGCGGCGGCGAACTCGGCGCGGTCGTCCCCGGCCAGGCCGAGGGCGTCGGCGAGCCGGTCGAGGGTGTCGCGGTGCGGGTAGCGGCGGTCACCGCGTTCGAGCGCGCCGATCGCCTGGCTGCTCAGCCCGGACTTCTCGGCCAGCGCCTCCTGGGTCAGCTCCGCGGTCCGCCTGAGGTGGCGCAGCCGAGCGCCGAATGAATCCATGCTTGAGCCCCTCCTCCACGGACAAGGGTCACATGCCGGAGCGGGTGGGCGCCAGGAGTTCTTGATCGGGACGCTTTTCGGTGGCTTGGTTTGATGGGCGGTGCGTTTCTGGAGATACGGCTTCGCCGGGGCGTGGGAAATCGGCGCTTCTTGTCCTTGCTTGCCGCTCGGTGCCGGAGCGCCGATTCCCCACGCAACGATGTCCCTGCCGCGGGTTTGTTCGCACCTGATCGAGTGATGACATACGTTCGAATCTCGGTAATCTCGTTGTATGGACCGGGAAACGGTGTGGCAAGCGGATGCGGTGACCTTGGCCGACCGCATCTCCGCACTGCTCACTGTCGTGCGGTCTGCCGAGGCCGAAATCGGTTCTCTGCTGGCGGAAATCGAGTCCCGCGGCGTGATGGAACTCTTCGGATACCGTTCTGTCGCACGACTCTTCGAACACCTCGCCGACGTTCCCAAGGCTGCCGCCGAGACCGTGATCAAGCGAGCCCGCGCCCTCACCCCGAGCCACACCCTCGACGGCACTCCCATCCCCGCCTTGGCTCCCGCCACCGGCGCTGCCGCCTCGGACGGCAGGTTGAGCACCCCGATGATCGACACGATCGTCGGAGTGATGACCCAAATCGCTGCCGAGCACCGCGACGACGCCGAACAGCACCTGCTGTCCTTCGCCTCCGAGGCCGGGCACAAACAGGTCGCCGCCCTGGGCGCCCGCATCCTGGCTCACCTGGATCCCGATGGCGCCGAACCGGACGAGACCGAACCGGCCACACCCAGTCGCGAGTTGTCGTTGCGCCGCAAGAGAACCGGGTTCTGGGAGCTGAACGGTCGTTTCGATGACGAGACCGGCGCCCGAGCCAGCGCCCTGCTGGACGCTCTCGCCGAGCGTCACAGCACCGACGAGGGCCCGGACTTACGTTCGCCGTTGGAACGCTACGGCGACGCCTTTTCCGACGCGATCGACTTGGCTTTCAATTCCCCAGACCTGCCGATGCAAGCCGGTGAACGAGCCCACGTGATGGTGGCGGTGTCGTTGGCGGACTTGAAGTCGGGCATCGGCCAGGCCATGCTCGGCGACACTGCAACCACCTCCGCTGCCGGTCCGGCCGCCTTCGGCAACACCGACACCACCACGCCTGCTACCGGTCTCGCCGCCCTCGGCACCATGCCCGAGCCCAGCCTCGGCCGGGCCCTCCTCGGCGACCTTGGCACCATTTCCGCCGCCGAAGCCAGGATCCACGCCTGCGAACCGGTGCGCGCGGAAGCCCCGGGAGCGCACACCTGGGCTGACGTGACTCGCAGGGGTTTCCCCGCGCCTTAAATCGTATATCATTTGAAATATCCTCCCGTCTCAACAGACAGGAAACACGGATGACCAGCATCGCGCGGCCCGGCAAGATCATCGCGCTGCACCTCAACTACCGCTCCCGCGCCGCCCAGCGGGGACGTCTCCCCGAGCAGCCGTCCTACTTCCTCAAGCCGGGGACGTCCGTGGCCGCGAGCGGCACCGCGCTCGAACGGCCGGCCGGGACCGAACTGCTCGGCTTCGAAGGCGAGATCGCGCTGGTCATCGGCCGCACCGCTCGCCGTGTCAGTCCTGAACACGGCTGGTCCTACGTCGGGGGCGTCACCGCCGCCAACGACTTCGGCGTCTACGACCTGCGCTATGCCGACAAGGGCAGCAATCTGCGGTCGAAAGGCGGCGACGGCTTCACGCCGCTCGGCCCCTCGGTCCTGCCCGCCGCCGACGTCGACCCCGACGCGCTGCGGCTGCGTACCTGGCTCAACGGCGAACTCGTCCAGGAAGACACCACCTCTGACCTGCTGTTCGGCTTCGGCCGACTGGTCGCCGACCTCTCCCAGCTGATCACCCTCGAACCCGGCGACGTCGTCCTGACCGGCACGCCCGCCGGCGCTTCGGTCGCCGTCCCGGGCGACGTCGTCGAGGTCGAGGTCGACTCCGCCGGGCGCACCACCGGGCGGCTGGTCACGCCGATCACCGCGGGCACCGTCCCGTTCGGGCCGTACGGTGCGCTCCCCCGCGCCGACGAACAAGAACAGGCAGACGCTTACGGCACCATCAAGCCACGCTTCGAGCTGACCCCGGAACTGCGGGAGAAGATCGAGTCCGTCGGCACCGCGACGCTGTCCGCCCAGCTGCGCAAGCGCGGGTACGACGCCGTATCGATCGACGGGCTCACCTCCACGCGGCCGGGCACCCGGCTGACCGGCCGCGCCCGCACCCTGCGCTACCTGCCCTACCGCGAGGACCTCTTCGCAAAGCACGGCGGCGGCTACAACGCGCAGAAACGCGCGATTGACGGCCTCGGCCCCGGCGACGTCCTCGTCGTGGAAGCCCGCGGGGAACGCGGCACCGGCACCGTCGGCGACATCCTCGCGCTGCGGGCGCAGGTGCGCGGCGCCGCCGGGATCGTCACCGACGGCGGGGTCCGCGACCTCGCGGCCGTGTCCGCTTTGGACATTCCCACCTACCACGCCGGGCCCCACCCGGCCGTGCTCGGCCGCCGGCACGTGCCGTGGGACGTCGACGTCGCGATCGCCTGCGGCGGTGCGGCCGTCTGTCCCGGCGACGTCATCGTGGGCGACTCCGACGGTGTCCTCGTGATCCCGCCCGACCTCGTCGAGGAGGTCGCCGACGCGGCGATCGAGCAGGAGCGGCAGGAGACGTTCATCGCCGAGCAGGTCGCCGCCGGCGAGCGCGTCGAAGGCCTCTACCCGATGGACGAGCACTGGCGCGGCAAGTACGCCGCCTGGCTCGCGAACCACCACTGACCGGAGGACACCCATGCGATTCCGCTCCGATCCCCAGGCGATCCGCGGGTCGATCGCGCCGCTGATCACGCCGTTCACGGCCGACGGCGCGGTGGACCACGCCGGTTTGAAGAACCTCGTGCGCTGGCAGCTCGCCTCCGGCTCGCACGGCCTCTCGATCGGCGGCTCGACCGGTGAGCCGGGTTCGCAGACCGTCGCCGAACGCGCCGAGGCGATCCGCACGGTCGCCGCGGAGGTCGGTGACCGTGTGCCGTTCGTCCCGGGGACCGGCTCCGCGAAGCTCGACGAGACCCTCGAGCTGACCGCCGCCGCGCGGGACGCCGGGATCGACGCGGCGCTCGTCATCACGCCGTATTACGCACGACCCACGCAGGACGCGCTGTTCGTCTGGTACCGCACGGTCTGCCGCGAGTTCCCCGACCTGCCGATCGTCGCCTACAACGTGCCGAGCCGGACCGCCGTCGACCTCGCGCCGGAGACGGTCGCGAAGCTCCACCGCTCGTGCGACAACTTCGTCGGCATCAAGGAGACGACGAAGGACTTCGAGCACTTCTCCCGGGTGCTGCACCTGTGCGGACGCGAGCTGCTGGTGTGGTCCGGGATCGAGCTGCTCTGCCTGCCGCTGCTGGCACTCGGCGGCGCGGGGTTCGTCAGCGCGACGGCGAACATCGCCCCCGCCGCCTGCGCGGAGATGTACACCGCGTGGCAGTCCGGCGACCACGAACGCGCACGCGAGATCCACTACGGCCTGCACCCCCTCGTCGACCTGCTCTTCGTCGAGACGAACCCGGCACCCGGGAAGTGGGTCCTCGACCAGCGCGGGCTGATCACGTCCGGGCACGTGCGGCCGCCGCTGATCCCGCCGACCCAGGCCGGTCTCGCCCGGATCCGGGAGTTCATGGCGCAAGGCGAGAAGTACCTCTCGCCGACCGAAGGCTTCACCGTGGAGGGGAAGGCATGACCCACTACGTCCCGGAAGGACTGCCGGCCGAGCTGAAGCATTACATCGGCGGAGAGCTCGTCGACAGCGGCTCCGGCAGAACATTTGACGTGCTCGACCCCGTCTCGAACACGCCATATGCGACCGCGGCCGCCGGTCAGGCCGAGGACGTCGACCGGGCGGTCGCCGCGGCGCGCCGGGCGTTCACCGGCGGGCCGTGGCCGCGGATGCTGCCGCGGGCCCGCGCGCGGGTGCTGAACAAGATCGCCGACGCCGTCGAAGCCCAGGACGCCCGGCTGGCCGAGTTGGAGACGTTCGACACGGGCCTGCCGATCACCCAGGCGCTCGGGCAGGCGCGGCGCGCCGCCGAGAACTTCCGGTTCTTCGCCGACCTGGTCGTCGCCCAGGCCGACGACACCTACCAGGTGCCCGGGCGGCAGGTGAACTACGTGCACCGCAAGCCGGTCGGCGTCGCCGGGCTGATCACGCCGTGGAACACGCCGTTCATGCTGGAGAGCTGGAAGCTCGCGCCCGCGCTGGCGTCGGGGTGCACGGTGGTGCTGAAGCCGGCCGAGTTCACCCCGCTGTCGGCGAGCCTGTGGGCGGGGATCTTCGCCGACGCGGGCCTGCCGGAGGGTGTGTTCAACCTGGTCAACGGGTTCGGCGAGGAAGCGGGTGACGCGCTGGTCAAGCACCCGGACGTCCCGCTGATCTCGTTCACCGGCGAGACCACGACCGGGCAGACGATCTACCGCAACTGCGCCACCGGGCTCAAGGGCATGTCGATGGAGCTGGGCGGCAAGTCCCCGGCGATCGTGTTCGCCGACGCCGACCTCGACGCCGCGCTCGACTCGACGCTCTTCGGCGTGTTCTCCCTCAACGGCGAACGCTGCACCGCGGGCAGCCGCATCCTCGTCGAGCGGCCGATCTACGACGGGTTCTGCGCCCGGTACGCCGAGCGCGCGAAGAACATCGTCGTCGGCGACCCGCACGACCCGGCCACCGAAGTCGGCGCGCTGGTGCACCCCGAGCACTACGCCAAGGTCATGAGCTACGTCGAGCTGGGCAAGTCCGAGGGCCGGCTGCTGGCCGGCGGCGGCCGTCCACCCGGTTCGGACGAGGGCAACTACGTCGCGCCGACCGTGTTCGCCGACGTCGCGCCGGACGCGCGGATCTTCCAGGAGGAGATCTTCGGGCCGGTCGTCGCGCTGACCCCGTTCGACACCGAAGCCGAAGCGTTGTCCCTGGCCAACGACGTCAAGTACGGGCTGGCCGCCTACCTGTGGACGTCGAACCTCGAGCGGGCGCACACCTTCGCGCAGTCGGTCGAGGCCGGGATGGTCTGGCTGAACTCGCACAACGTCCGCGACCTGCGGACGCCGTTCGGCGGGGTCAAGGCGTCCGGCCTCGGCCACGAAGGCGGCTACCGCTCGCTCGACTTCTACACCCACCAGCAGGCCATCCACGTCTCGCTCGGGCCGGTGCACACGGCCCGGTTCGGCAGCGTCCGGAAAGGACAGTCATGACCGCGGCTCCCCCGGACGTCCTCCGCTGCGCGTACGCCGAGCTCGTCGTCACCGACCTCGCGGCGTCGCGGGCCTTCTACGTCGACGTGCTCGGGCTCGTGGTCACGCACGAGGATTCCGAAGCGCTGTACCTGCGGGCGTTCGAGGAGTACCTGCACCATTCCCTGGTGCTGCGCAACGGCCCCACGCCCGCGCTGGCCGTGCTGGCCTATCGCGTGCGAAGCGCCGCGGACATCGATCTGGCCGAGGCGTACTACCGCGCGCTCGGCTGCCGGGTCGAGCGGAGGCCGGCGGGCGCGACGCGCGGCATCGGCGAGGCGGTGCGGGTCGTCGACCCGCTCGGGTTCCCGGTGGAGTTCTTCCACGCGGCCGAGCACGTCGAGCGGTTCACGCAGCGCTACGACGTCCACGGCGCGGGCGCGCTGTCGCGATTGGACCACTTCAACCTCGACACCCCGGACGTCCCGGCGGCCCGGAAGTACTACGAGGGTCTGGGTTTCCGCGTGTCGGAAGACATCCAGGACGAGGACGGCACGGTGTACGCGGCGTGGATGTTCCGCAAGCCGACGGTGCACGACGTCGCCCTGACCGGCGGCGACGGCCCGCGGCTGCACCACATCGCGTTCGCGTCCCACGAACGGCACCAGATCCTGCACATCTGCGACCACTTGGGCGCGCTGCGCAAGCCGCGCCTGATCGAGCGCCGCCCGGGCCGCCACGGCGTGTCGAACGCCTTCTACCTCTACGTCCGCGACCCCGACGGGCACCGCGTCGAGATCTACACGCACGACTACTACACCGGCGACCCGGACAACCCGGTGATCACCTGGGACGTGCACGACAGCCAGCGCCGCGACTGGTGGGGCAACCCGGTGGTGCCGAGCTGGTACACCGACGCGTCGGTGGTGCTGGACCTCGACGGCGCGGTCCAGGAGGTCGTCGCCCGGGCCGAGCCGCGCGAAGCCGACGTCACCGTCGGCGCGGACGGATTCTCCTTCGGCGCCGGGAAGGCCGAGTTCAAGTTAGGCGAGCAGGTGTGAGAACCACGCGCGCGACCGGTCGAGGACGTCGATCTGGTGGCCGCGTTCACGGAACGAGTGGCCCTCGCGCGGGTAGACGACGAACTCGTGCTCCCGGTCGGCGAGGGCGCGGTGCAGGAGTTCCGCCTGCGAAAGCGGGACGTTGGTGTCGTCCTCGCCGTGCAGGATGAGCACGGGCGTGCGGATCCGGTCGGCGTGGGTGATGGGGCTGTTCTCCGTGCCGCCGAGCGCCGCTTCGAACCGGGAGTGCTCGCCGGTGGCGGCCAGCAGCGGCCAGTCGATGACGCCCGCGAGCACGACGGCCGCGGCGAAGCGGTCGGTCTGCGTGACGGCCCAGGCGGCGAGGAATCCGCCGTGGCTCCCGCCGCCGATCCCAAGCCGGGTTTCGTCGGCGACGCCGTCTCGCACGAGGAGGTCGATCCCGGTGAGGAGGTCGGTGAACTCCGCGCCGCCGACGTCTCCGGCGACACTGGCGGCGAATGCGTGGCCGTGGCCCGTGCTGCCCCGAGGATTCGGGAGGAAGACCGCGAAGCCGGCGGCGGCGAGCCACTGGCCCGAGGGGTACCAGCCGAGCTGGAAGCGGTCGGCGTACCGGTCGGTGGGTCCGCCGTGGGCGAGGGTGACCAGCGGGAACGGGCCGTCGGTCTTCGACCTTCCCGGCGGGAGGATCAGGATCCCGTCGAGGTCCAGGCCGTCCGTGGCCCGGTACTGCAGCCGGTGCTGGGTGCCCCAGGTTCCCTCCGGGGCGATTCTGCTGACACGTCGCAGGTCGTGGGGCGGGCCGGCGTGGACTTCGTCGGGTTCGGTCCCGGTGCTCGCGACCACGCCGATCACCCGGCCGTCGCGGCTGGCGGTCAGCGAGGTGCCGTGGACCCGGGCGACTTCCGTGAAGGTGACGTCGAGGCGGCGGACGGTCGTGTCCAGGCCTTCGGCGAACAGCGCGAGGGGCGGGCCGTCGTCGACCTGGACGAGCCCGGTCGGGCAGATGGTCATGCCCTCGGTGAGGTTCTCGTCGCCGTCGAAGACCGCGGAGCCGCCGACCAGGCCGGGCGGGGTCAGGCCGAGGTAGGCGAGGTGCCACGCGGTGCCGTCGTGCCACCAGACCGGGTCGGCGGCTTCCAGGGCCGGGGTGCCGAGGTCGCGGGTCGCCCCGGTGCCGGGGTCGACGACGTGGCGGCCGGGTTCGAAGACCCCGGGCTCGCGATCGGCGCACGACCAGGTGAAGACGGCGAGCGCTGCCCCGTCCGGGCGCACGGCGACCTCCCGGACGTGCCGGTCACCGAGGGTGCCGAGCGGGCGGAGGATGGCGGTGGTGAGGTCGAGCAGCCAGAGCCGGTCGGGGCGGGCCTGGGTGTCCCAGACGGGAGACGGGCTCGGGTGGTCGCGAGGGCCCTCGGTGCCCGGGGTACCGGGTCGATCCGCGCCGGTCTCGGCAGCACCACCCCGAGGGCGGTCGAAGCCGGTTCCGGTGGCCCGCCGGTCGGGACGGGCTTCCGATCCTCCCGCCGGCGAGCCGGCCGACGCCAAGCTCGAAACCGGCCGGTCCTCGCGCGGCCGGACGACCCGGACCCGCGGATCAGCGGCCCGGTCGGCCGCGTCCGGCGCGATCACCACGACCGACTCCGAGCCCGGCAGCGGCGCGTGATCGCTGATCCCCGCACTCCACTGCGTCAGCCGCTCGGGGCTGCCGCCGGCCATGTCGATCCGGTACAGCTGCGCCGTTCCGCGCTCGTCGCGGTCCGACAGGAAGAACACCGAACCGGAGTCCGCGGCCCATCGCGGTGCGCGGTGCTCGGCCGGGCCGCCCGCCAGCTCCCGGGCGGGTGCGCTCCCGTCGGCCGGGGCGAGCCACAACCCGCTGACCGGGTGCTCTCCCGTCCGGCCCACCGGCGCCACGACGTACACGACCCATCGCCCGTCCGGAGACATCCTCGGCTCGCGCGGCACCAGCCGGTCCACCACGGTTTCCGCCGTCAGCACTCGCTCGGCCCCCCACTCGTCTCGTGGGCCCCAGTGTGCCGGAAGTGGACCTAACCGTGTGTGGGAGTGAGCGCCGCCAGCAGTTCCTCGTGGTCGCCCGGCTCGCGCAGCGCCGGCGCCTCGAGCGTTCCGGCGTCCGGGTCGCCCGCGCGGACCGCCGCCAGGAAGCGGACCACCGCGCGCGGTTCGGGCAGGACCGAGCCGCCGAGGTAGGCCAGCACCGTCGCGCCGTCGCGGTCCTCGATCGCCGCCGCCCAGCCGTGGGACTCGTCCCAGACCAGCGCCAGGTCGTTTCCGGGGAACCGGGTCAGGCGCCAGTCGAGCGCGATGTACGCCGCCGCGGGCGTTCCCGCGTCGAGGGTGCAGGACTCGAGCCCGACCCCCACCGCGCGGGCCACCGCCGCCAGGTACCCGCGCAACCCCCGCTCGAACGAGAACTCCGTGTCGCGTCCGAAATCGATCAGAATGCTCAACGCCGCCTCGCTTTCCCCAGGCCGCCGCGGGATCCCCGCGGTCCGTCCTCCGGATACCCACCTCCGCCGTGGTCAATCGCGAAGATCCGATGTTCATGCCCGACAGCACAGTGCGCCTGCCCTCCCCGTGAGGCAGGATCGAGACGTGACCATCGAACAGGCCGGGGTGCCCGAAGCCCGGCCAAGCCCGGCCTTCCCCGAACACGAAGCCCGCGTCGACGCCTTGCGGCGGCAGCTCACCGCGATCAGCGGCGAAGCCACCGTCCGGCTCGCGAAGCGGACCTCCAACCTCTTCCGCTCCCGTGCCGCCGCGAAACACCCCGGACTGGACGTTTCCGGCTTCACGCACGTACTGCGCGTCGACCCCGAAAGCCGCACCGCCGACGTCGAAGGGATGGTCACCTACGAACAGCTCGTCGACGCCACCCTGCCGCACGGCCTGATGCCGCTGGTCGTCCCGCAGCTCAAGACGATCACCCTCGGTGGCGCGGTCACCGGGCTCGGCATCGAGTCCTCGTCCTTCCGCAACGGCATGCCGCACGAGTCGGTGCTCGAACTGGAGATCCTCACCGGGGACGGCCGGATCGTCGTCGCCACCCCGGACAACGAGCACGCCGCGCTCTTCCGCGGCTTCCCGAACTCCTACGGCACCCTCGGCTACGCTCTGCGCCTGAAGATCGTCCTCGAACCGGTGAAGCCGTTCGTCGAGCTGCGGCACGTGCGCTACCACGACCGGGACACCTACTTCCGCGCCCTCACCGAGGCCTGCGACAGCGGCGAGCACGACTTCGTCGACGGCACCGTGTTCGGTCCCGGCGAGCTCTACCTGACCCTCGCCAAGTTCGCCGACACGGCGCCCGCGACCAGCGACTACACCTGGCTCGACATCTACTACCGCTCGATCCGGACGCGCGAGACCGACCACCTCACCGTCCGCGACTACCTCTGGCGCTGGGACACGGACTGGTTCTGGTGCTCCCGCGCGTTCGGCGTCCAGCACCGGCTGCCGCGGCTGCTGCTCGGCCGCCGGTTCCTGCGGTCCTCCGTCTACTGGAAGGCCGTGGCGCTCGACCGCCGGTTCAAGATCGCGCAGCGGCTGCTCAAGCTCCGCCGCCTGCCGCCGGAAGAGACGATCGTGCAGGACATCGAGGTGCCGGTCGGCCGCGCCGCGGAGTTCCTCGAGTTCTTCGAGCGGGAGATCCCGATCAGCCCGGTGTGGGTCTGCCCGCTGCGGCAGCGGCCCGGCGGCGTGCGGTGGCCGCTCTACGAGCTGGACCCCGAAGCGCTCTACGTCAACTTCGGGTTCTGGTCGGCCGTGCCGCTCGACCCCGGTGAGCGCGACGGCGTGCACAACCGGATGATCGAGAGCGAGGTCACCCGCCTGGGCGGGCACAAGTCGCTCTATTCGGACAGCTTCTACGCCGAAGACGAGTTCTGGCGGCTCTACAACGGCGACACCTACCGGGAGCTCAAGCGGACCTACGACCCGGCCGGGCGGCTGCTCGGCCTCTACGAAAAATGTGTCCGCCGCCGGTGAAAGGAACGAACGTGAACCAGGCAAGCACCCCGGTCGGCGAGGTCTTCGAGCGCCTGCTCGGCCCCCGCGCGACCGTGTCGATCAGCGCCTACGACGGCAGCAGCAGCGGCCCGGCCGACGCGCCGGTGGCGATCCAGGTGCGTTCGCCCCTGGCGCTGGACTACCTGATGTCCTCCCCCGGGGACCTCGGGCTCGCCCGCGCGTACGTCGCCGGCGCGCTCGACGTCACCGGTGACCTCTACACGGCGCTGCACGCGCTGTCGGCCCAGGTCGACCAGCTCACGCCGGCCGACCGGCTGTGGCTGCTGCGCAAGCTCGGCGCCCGTCACCTGCGGGTCGTGAAGCCGCCCGCCGAGGAGCACCCGAGCCGGCTCCGGCGCGGGATGACCGCGCTGCGGCACTCGAAGGGCCGCGACAGCGAGGCCATCGCCAGCCACTACGACGTGTCCAACCGGTTCTACGAGCTGGTCCTCGGCCCGTCGATGGCCTACACGTGCGCGGTGTTCCCCGAGGCCGATGCCTCGCTGGAGGAGGCGCAGGAACACAAGTTCGACCTGGTCTGCCGCAAGCTCGGCCTCAAGCCCGGGATGCGGCTGCTCGACGTCGGCTGCGGCTGGGGCGGGATGGTCGCGCACGCCGTCCGGCACTACGGCGTCGAGGCGCTCGGCGTCACGCTCTCGCGCGAGCAGGCCCAGTGGGCGCAGAAGAACATCGTCTCGCTCGGCCTGGCCGACCGCGCCGAGATCCGCCACCTCGACTACCGGGACGTCACCGAGACCGGCTTCGACGCGATCTCGTCGATCGGCCTGACCGAGCACATCGGCGCCCGCAACGTGCCCGGCTACTTCCGGTTCCTCGCGGCCAAGCTCAAGCCGCACGGGCGCCTGCTCAACCACTGCATCACCAACCCGGACACCAGCGTCGCGCACCGCTCGCGCGGGTTCATCGACCGCTACGTCTTCCCGGACGGCGAGCTCGAGGCGCCCGGCGAGCTCGTCACGGCCATGCACGACGCGGGCCTGGAGGTCCGGCACTCGGAGAACCTCCGCGAGCACTACGCCCTGACGCTGGCCGGCTGGTGCGCGAACCTCGACGAGCACTGGGACGAGGCGGTCGCCGAGGCGGGCGCCGGCCGCAGCCGCGTGTGGGCGCTCTACCTGGCGGCCTGCCGGCTGGCCTTCGAGCGCCGCGAGATCGAATTGCACCAGATCCTGGGCGTCCGGACCGACAGCGAGGGCGGGATGGGCATGCCGCTGCGCCCCGATTGGGGAGTTTGACCACCGGGGCTGGCCAAGTCCGGACCGGGAATGGGAGGATGGTCCCGAGACCGGGCGTCCGAACGGGACGCCCAGGCTCACTAAAAAAGAGTAGGTATGGGTATGGCTCAGGGCAGTGTCAAGTGGTTCAACGGTGAAAAGGGCTTCGGCTTCATCGCGCAGGACGGCGGGGGTCCGGACGTGTTCGTCCACTACTCCGAGATCCAGGGCAGCGGCTTCAAGTCGCTGGACGAGGGTCAGCGCGTGGAGTTCGAAATCGGCCAGGGCCAGAAGGGCCCCCAGGCCCAGCGCGTGAGCGTCATCTGAGCCACGAGGCACCGAAGGCCCTCGCCCCCTCACCGGGGCGGGGGCCTTTCTCGTTGGCGCCACACTGCGGGTTCACAACATTCCTGTAACGTGGGTGGTGTCGAGAGCCCCTCGGATGCCGGTGTCCCGCCGGTCCCGCTCCCGACCGGTGGCCCGTCCAGGCGATCGCCCGCAGGAGTGGCGAAGCGCCCGGCACACCGTAAGACCGCCGGCCCTGAGTGTTCCCGCTCCCCGGCCGCCGCGCGTGAGCCCGGACTCCCGCTCCGCGCGCGCTGACTTCGACTTCGAAACGAGTACTGCATGACAGCCTCCCTGAAGGCTCGCCGACCCGTCGCCAAACCCGTGCTTTCCGGCCGCCAGACCGTCGCCGAGCTCATCACCATCCGCACGTTCCTGCTGGTCCCGTTCCTCGCGCTCGCCGCGGCCGTCCCGGTGTTCTGGGGCTGGGGCGTCAGCTGGCTCGACCTCGCCATCGGCGGCGCGTTCTTCGTGGTGTCGACGCTCGGCATCACCGTCGGCTACCACCGCTACTTCACCCACGGCGCGTTCCGCGCGAAGCGGGCGCTGAGGATCGCGCTGGCCATCGCCGGCGGGCTCGCGGCGCAGGGGCCGGTGATCGGCTGGGTCGCCGACCACCGCCGTCACCACGCGTTCTCCGACCGCGAGGGCGACCCGCACTCGCCGTGGCTGTTCGGCACGTCCCCGGTCGCCCTCGCCCGCGGCTTCTGGCACGCCCACATGGGCTGGCTCTTCGGGCGCGACAAGACGAACGTCGACCGGTTCGCCCCCGACCTCGAGGCCGACCACGACATCCGCGTCGTCGACCGGCTCTTCCCGGTGTGGGTGGTGGTGAGCCTGGCGCTCCCGGCGCTGCTCGGCGGGCTGATCACGCTGTCGTGGTGGGGCGCCCTCACCGCGTTCCTCTGGGCCGGCCTGGCGCGGATCTCGTTCCAGCACCACGTGACGTGGTCGGTGAACTCGATCTGCCACATGATCGGCGAACGCCCGTTCGCCAGCCGCGACCGCTCGGCGAACTTCTGGCCGCTGGCGATCCTGTCGATGGGCGAGTCCTGGCACAACACCCACCACGCGGACCCGACGTCGGCCCGCCACGGCGCGCAGCGCGGGCAGATCGACATCTCCGCCCGGGTGATCTGGGCGTTCGAGAAGCTCGGCTGGGCGTGGAACGTCCGGTGGCCGACCGCCAAGCGGCTGGCCGCGCTGGCCCGCTGACGAAAGGCCGCCGAAAGTCCTTGCCTCCGCGGCGGCGCCGGGTGATCTTGGCCCCATGGACGCGGTGGCCCTGACCTTCGACGACGGCCCGTACCCTTCGACCACGCCGGCGCTGCTGGCCGCGCTCGAAGGGGTGCGGGCGACGTTCTTCCTGTGGGGCGAGCACGCCGCCGCGCACCCGGCGCTGGTCGGGGAGATCGCGGCCGCCGGGCACGTGATCGGCAACCACACGTGGACCCACCCGTACCTGACCGGCCTCTCCGCCGACGCCCGCGACCAGGAGATCCGGCGGACGCAGGACCTCCTGGTTTCGCTGACCGGGGTGCGCCCGGTGCTGTTCCGGCCGCCCTACGGCGACACGGACGACGCCGTCCGGGCGACAGTGTCGTCCGTGTCGCACGGGCTCACCGAGGTGCTGTGGACCGTCGACACCCGCGACTGGGCGGGCGCCTCCGCGGACGAGATCGTGGCCGCGGCGTCGCGCGCCGAGCCGGGCGGCGTCGTGCTGATGCACGAAGGCCGGCCGGCGACGGTCGAAGCGGTCCCCCGGATCCTCGCGGACCTCGCCACGCGCGGCCTGCGGCCGGGTCCGGTGCCCGACGTAATGCCGTGAAGGGCACCTTCAGGGACTTCGCGTCCCTGAAGGTGCCCTTCACGGCGTCGGCTCAGGGGTTGATGCGCAGGTACGCGGGCTTCGGACGCAGGTTCTCGTCGAACAGGCAGGCCGCTCCCTCACCCGGGAACACATCCGGGACCCACGAATGCCGGTCGGTGAAGCCCCACGTCGTGAACTCCACGCACCGCCGGACCGCCTGGCAGCCGTCCCACAGCCGGTCGAAGTAGGTCGCCTGCGTGTCGAGCTTCGCCGCGTCCGGCGGGGTCGGGATCCGGACGTCCGCCTCGGTGATCGCCACGTCCACGCCGAGCTTCGTCAGCCGGGCGAGGTTCTCGCGGTACTCCGCCGGGAAGCCGTACTGGATCGACAGGTGCGCCTGGACCCCGACGCCGCCGATCGGGACGCCCTGGCGCCGGAGCGTCTTCACCAGGTCGTACACCGCGTCGCTCTTCGGGTTGATCCCTTCGATGTTGTAGTCGTTGATGTAGAGCGTCGCCGACGGGTCGGCCGCGTGCGCCCAGCGGAAGACGTCCGCGACGAACCCGTCGCCGAGCTTCTGCCGGAAGACCGTGTCACGCCGTGTGCCGTCCTCGTTGAAGATCTCGTTGACGACGTCCCAGGCGCGGATCTTTCCCTTGTACCGCTTGACTTCCGTGGTGATGTGGTCGCGCAGGACGCGCCGCAGCTCGCCGGCGGGCAGCGCCGCCACCCAGTCCGGCAGCTGGGAGTGCCAGACGAGCGTGTGGCCGCGGACGGTCTTGTGGTGCGTTTGCGCGTACCGGACGATCGCGTCGGCGCCCGACCAGTCGTACTGGCCGCGAACCGCTTCGACCGTGCCCCATTTCATCTCGTTCTCGGGCGTCACGTTGTCGAATTCACGGGTGAGCACGGCCCGGTAATCGGCTTCGTCCGCCAGGTACGCCGCCGCCACCGCACTCCCGACGTAGCGGTGGGTGATGTCTTTCAGCGGAACGGCCGCCGAAGCCGCCGGCGCCTGCCACACGGCAATGCCCGCGACGACCGCGGCCGTCAGCAGGGCACGTTTAATAGGAATACTTCTCAGCATCTCTTTCCTCCGATTTCCGAAACTTTCGAAGTGTGTCCAACCGGGTTTCGATGACTTAGAATCTCCTTCATGACAACGAAGTCTGACGATTCCGAGCCGATCGCCTCCCGGGTCACCATCGCCCGGATCGCCGCCGAGACGGGGGTTTCCGTCCCGACTGTTTCGAAAGTGCTGAACGGCCGTCCCGACGTCGCCGAAAGCACCCGAGCCCGGGTGGAAGCGGTCATCGGGAAATACGGTTACCGCCGGCGCGCCGACGAACGGTCCCGTCGTTCGCGATTGCTGGAACTGATGTTCCACGAACTCGAAAGCACGTGGGCGCTCGAAATCATCCGCGGGGTCGAGTGCGTGGCCCGCGAAAACGGAATGGCGGTCGTGCTCGCGGATTCGTCGGGCCGGCACACACCCGGGCAGAGCTGGCTGGAAAGCGTGCTGGCGCGGCGGCCGGTCGGCATCGTCTCGGTGTGCTCCGACTTCACCGGCGGGCAGCTGGCGAAGCTGCGGGCCCGCGACATCCCGCTCGTCGTGGTCGACCCGGCCGGCGCGCCCGGACCGGAGACGCCCTCGATCGGGGCCACGAACTGGCAGGGCGGGCTGACCGCCACCCGGCACCTGGTGGAGCTGGGACACCGCCGGATCGCGATGATCGGCGGGCCGGACGGGGTGCTGTGCAGCCGGGCCCGGATCGACGGCTACCGCACGGCGCTGGAGACGGCCGGGCTGGCGTTCGACCCGGCGCTGGTGCGCCGCGGCGACTTCCACGTCCGGTCCGGCTACCGGGAGCTGGCGTCACTGCTGACCCTCCCCGACCGCCCGACGGCGGTGTTCGCGGGCAGCGACCTGCAGGCTCTGGGCGTGTACGAGGCCGCGCGCGACGCGGGGCTCCGGATCCCGGACGACCTGAGCGTGATCGGTTTCGACGACCTGCCGGTGGCCCGCTGGCTGACCCCGGAGCTGACGACGATCCGCCAGCCCCTGCAGGAAATGGCGGCCGCGGGAGCGCGGCTGGCGATCGCGCTGGCCCGCGGGACGCATCCGGAGAGCCACCGCCTCGAGCTGGCGACCAGTCTGGTGGTCCGGCACAGCACGGCCGCCCCGGCGCACGAGGCACCTCGGGTGGTTTCCGCCGGCCGGGGATGAGCGGACGTCCGGGCACCGGAACTGTCGGTGCCCACCGGTAGCGTGGAAGACGGGGGGCGCCCCCGCGGGCGGTCGCTCGAGCAGCTCGCCCGGCCGCAAGGAGCGCTCTCGCCGCGAGGACTCCGGCGACCCGCTCATCCCGGCCACCGTTTGCTCTCCGGCGGGCCCAGGTAGCTCGGCCGCAGGCCCCCCGTGTCGACCACCAGCTTCTGGACCACCACCGCCGGGTCGACCATCCACACCTTCAGCACGTGCGGCCCGGGCTCGGTCACCACGTGCCGCGTCGACGTCAGGTTCACGTTGTCGGAGGTCGTCCGCTCCCACTGGCGGTTCATCGTCATGTCATCGGCGCCCGTGGCCTTCGTGATGTTCACGACCTGCGGCGCCGCGTCGTCGAACGACACCGCGTACCGCAGCCCGTCACCCGGCAGCACGTTGCTGCGCGGCGAAAGGTACGCCCACACCGTCACCGGCCCGGCCGTGAACAACGTCATCCGGTACTCCAGCCGCGGCCCGGCACCCACCGCCCGGCTCGCGGCGGTGACCGGGAACGGCGTCATCCCCGCGCCGGTGCGGCCCAGGTCCGGGATCGCGCGCCAGGACGCTCCGGCGGCGTCGACGTTCGCACTGCAGTGCGAAGCCTCCATCGACACGTACCCGCCGGCTTCGACGAACCCGCGCCGCCACGACGAAGGCACCGGCCGATGCGCCACGACGGCGTCCACCACCACCGACTCGCCCGCGCCCGACACCGTGACCGGCACGGTCGTCACTCCCTGAGGCGCCCGGCTCCAGTCGATCCGCACGGTCATCCGCAGCTCCTCCCCCACCCGGCCGCCACGCGGCTCGACCAGCACCCACGGCGCGCCCGCCGATACGGTGCAGCGGAACGGCGTCCGCCCTCGGTTGAACACGTCGATGTACTGCGCCGGCGCGGTCTGGTACGGGCTGAACTCCGGCAGCACCGGCCGTCCCGCGGCACCCGGCCACGCCTCCGGCGACCCGTCGACCGCGACCCCCAGCGCCGCGGCGGCGGGCAGGTCGAGCCGCCGCACCGCGGGGAAGATGACGTCCGGTATCGCGACGTTGTTCAGCTCCGGCTGCTGCCAGGGCGCATTCGGGCCGTAGCGGGCGACGTCGCCGTAGTCGATGTGCGGCTGCGTCTGGAACCCCTGCCACTTGCCGCCCGCGATGCCGGTGTTGTACTTCTCCGCCAGCGCGAGGTCGTCGGCGAAGCGGGCTTCGGTGACGGCGGCGAGCCCGTTGGCCGAAGCCCGGCCCTGGGCCGCGTACAACAGGTTCGTGAACTCGGCGCGCCGCAGCGCGTAGAGGTTCGCCGACGCCGTGACCGCGTAGGAAACCAGTTCGTAGAAGGCGTCCCGGTAGGCCGAGGGCACTCGCGCCGCGATCCGGGACGTGCGCGCCGCGAGGTCCTGCCACTCCTCGGTGACCCGGTCCAGCTCGCGGTAGTTCACCAGGCTGAACGGCGTCGCCTGGTCGTCGTACACGATCGTGCCGTCCGGCTGGAGCGTGATCAGCCGGTTCAGCAGCTCCGGCTTCCGGCGCGACTGCAGCCGGCCGTAGTCGTGCAGGACCGACGCGATGTCGGAAGCCAGCGCGGATCCGAAGTTCGCCGAGGCGAACTCACGCTCCCAAGTGGACAGTCGCTCGGCCGGGAGCGCCGACGGGTCCCACGCGTAGTCGAGGAAGAACTGCAGCGGCAGCTCGTTGCCCTTCATGTCGCCGACGTTGGCCACCCACAGCCGGTCGTTCCCGTAGGAAGCGGCCTGGTGCAGCTGCTCCCACGTGTTCGCGATCAGCGTCGTGTCGACCCACTTGTAGTTGCGGCCGCCGCCGACGTAGTCGAAGTGGTAGTACAGCCCGTACCCACCCGGATGCCGGGGCAGCGCGAGGTCGGGGTGCTTGCGGATGTTGCCCCAGTTGTCGTCGGTGAAGACCACGATGACGTCGTCGGGCGGGCGCAGGCCCTGCGCCCAGTAGCGCTGCACCTCCTTGTACAGCGTCCACACCTGCGGCACGTCCGTGCTGAGCTCGCGCGCGAGGATTTCCCTTTCGGTGGCGAGGATTTCCCGCATCAGCTCGATGCCGTCGCCGTCCGGCAGGCTGACGTCGCCGTTGCCGCGCATGCCGAGCGTGACGACGCCTTCGAAGTCCTCGCGGGCCATCCGGCGGATGCCGTCGGCCCAGTAGGCCTTGATCGCCTCGCCGTTGCGGCGGAAGCTCCACTCCCCGGTGCCGCCGTACGGGTCGTGCCCCGGCGTCGTGATGGTCCCGGCGGCGTCGCGGACCGCCGGCACCGCGTGCCGGTTCCACTCCTCGATGCCGCGCATCATCGGCGCCTCGTGCGAGGTGCCCATCACGACGCCGTACTCCTTGGCGGTGGCGTGGTTGAGCGGGTCGTCCTCGGCGAACGCGCGGCCCCACACCGCCGGCCACAGGTAGTTGGCCCGCAGCCGCAGCATCGTCTCGAAGACCTTGGCGAAGAAGAGGTGGTTGAAGCCGCCCGGGTAGCCCGGCGCCTTCCCGGGACCGAAGTACGCCGGAGCCCAGGTGCCGAGCGCCGGGTTCTCGTCGTTGATGAAGAACCCGCGGTACTTCACGTGCGGCGTCCCGAGGCTGAACCGCTCCCCCGGGATGTGCAGCTCCGCGCGCCGGGCCGGTGGGACGTCGGCCCACCAGTACCACGGCGACACGCCGATGCGCCGCGAGACCTCGTAGACGCCGTAGATCACGCCCCGCTGGTCGCTCCCGGTGAGGACCAGGCGTCCGTCGACCACCTGGCTCAGCGACGTCTCCCACTTCCCGGCGATCCCCCGCACGTCCAGGCGACCGGCCGCGACGAGCGAGTCGACCGCCGGGCTGTGGCCGAGCGTGCCGACCAGCACCACCGGCCCGTGGGCGGGGACCACGCCGGTCACGACCGGCCGGACGCCCGTGACGCGCTCGACGTCGGCGGCCAGGTCGCCGGCGACCCGCCGGACCCCGGGCAGGTCCCCGGGATCCACCACGATCGTCGCGACCTTTCCCCGCGACGCCAACGGGAACCCGGTCCCGGCTTCGGCCAGCCCCGGCAGGGCGGCGGATCCCGCCCCGGCCAGGGCCAGCAACTGCAAGAAGGTACGGCGGTGGACCTCGGACGGCACGGGAGACCTCCTGAGTCAGCCCTTCACGGATCCGGTCAGCCCGCCGACGATGCGCCGTTCGGCGAGCACGAAGAACGCCAGGGCCGGGATCATCGACAGCGCGGTGAACGCGAGCACCTTGGCGGTGTCCTGGGAATACTGGGACTGGAACGTCGCGACACCGAGCGGGAGCGTGAAGTGCGCGGAGTCGTTGAACACCAGCAGCGGCAGCAGGTAGGCGTTCCAGCTGGTGACGAACGCCAGCACGCCGACCGTGGTCAGCGCGGGCGCCGACAGGGGCAGCAGGATGCGCCAGAAGAACCCGAGCCGGGTCGTGCCGTCGAGGACGGCGGCGTCCTCGAGCTCACCGGGGATGGCGTGCATGAACGGGCGCAGGATCACGATCGTCACCGGCAGGGAGAACGCCGCCTCCGGGATCGCGACACCCCAGAAGCTCTCCAGCATGCCGAGCTGGCGCAGCCACAGGTACAGCGGCAGCGTCGCCACGGTGAGCGGGAACAGCAGGCCGAGCGTAAACAGCGTGTACAACGCCTCCCGGCCCTTGAAGTGGTACCGCGACAGCGCGTACCCGGCCATCGACCCCAGTCCCACGGCGACCCCGGTCGCGATCACGGCGATCAGCGCGCTGTTGCCGAGGAACGTCCAGAACGCGCCCGAGCCGAGGACCGAGGCGTAGTTGTCCGAGATCCACGGGCTGGGCAGCCCGGCCGGGTCGTTGTTGAGCTGGGCGTTGCTGCGGAACCCACCGAGCACGACGAACAGCAGCGGCACGACGGTCACCCCGAGCACGACGATCGCCGCGAGGTAGCCGACCGACAGGCCGAACCGGCGTGAACGCATCAGCCCACCATCCTCGTCAGGGCGCCCTGGGTGTCGCGGCGGAGCGCGAACCGCTGGTACAGCAGGGCGAACACGAAGCAGATGACGAAGAGGATCACCGCCACGGCGGAGCCGAACCCGAACTCGTAGCGCTTGAAGCCGTGGTCGACCAGGTAGGTCGCCATCGTCGTCGACGCGTTCGCCGGGCCGCCCGTCGTCATGATCCAGACGACGTCGAACAGCTGCAGCGAGCCGATCACCGACAGGAAGATCCAGATCCGGATCGTCGGCCCGAGCAGCGGCAGCACGACGTGGCGGGTGGTCTGCCAGGCCGACGCGCCGTCCAGCGCGGCGGCTTCGCGCAGCTCGGCCGGCACGCCCTGCAGCCCGGCCAGCAGCAGGATGATGCCGAAGCCGATGTACTTCCAGGTGATCACCGCGAACAGCGTGTAGAGCACGATGCCCGGGTCGGCCAGCCAGTTGTGGACCAGCCCGCCGAGCCCGGCGCCCTTGAGCACCTGGTCGGCGAACCCGTTGGGCTGCAGCATCAGCACCCAGATCACCGCGGTGATCGCCTCGGACAGCACGTACGGCGCGAACACCAGCGCGCGCAGCACCGCGCGGCCCCGCAGCTTCCGGTTGAGCAGCATCGCCAGCCCGATCGACAGCGGCAGCTGCACCACGATCGACAGCCCGGCGATGATCAGGTTGTGCCCGATGGCGCCCTGGAACACGTCGCCGGCGAACGCGTCGGCGTAGTTGTCGAAGCCGATGAAGTCGTCCAGCGGGCCGAAGCCGTTCCACTTGAACAGGCTGTAGAAGGCGGCGATCCCGATCGGCACCAGGACGAACCCGGCGAACAGGAGTAGCGCCGGCCCGAGCAGGAACGCCAGTTCCAGCCGTTTGCCGAGGCTGGAGCGCTTCGCCCGGGGGCCGGCCGCCGGTGCGGACGGCCGCGCCGCCGTCCGCACCGGCGTGGTTGCCGTGGTCACTTGTTGCCCGCCGCGGCCTGGTTGACGGCGGTCACGATGCCTTCGGGGGTGCCCTGGCCTGCGAACATGTTGGCCACCGCGTCGTTCAGCGCGGCGCCGACCGCGGTCGGGAACGCCCGGTCGAAGTACATCTGCAGGTACGGCGCCTTCGTGCCGTAGTCGTAGACGGCCTTCAGCGTGTCGGTCTTCAACGCCTTCGCGGCGACGGTGTTGACGGGCAGGCCGGCCCCCTGGGCGGCGAGCTGCGTCTGCACCGGCTCGCTGCCCAGGTACTGCAGGAAGTCCGCGCACGCCTTCGACGCGCGGGTCGTGCAGGCGAAGCCGTCGCCGCCGCCGAGCACGGCCGCCGGGTCGCCCTGACCGCCCGCCACGGACGGGAACGGGAACCAGCCGACCTTCGAATCCAGCTGCTTGTCGTCGGTCAGCGCCGACATCGTGCCGGGCTCCCAGTCGCCCTGCAGTTCCATCGCGGCCTTGCCGTTGGCGACGAGACCGGCGGAGCTGCCCGCGCCCTGCTGGGCCGGCGTGCCGGCGAACCCGGTCTGGAAAGGCTGCGTGGCCAGGAAGTTCTTCAGGTCCTGGCCGGCCTTCGTCCAGCACGGGTCGTCGAGCTTGACCGCCTTCACCGACTGCTTGAGCACGTCGACCGAGCATTCGCGGATGGCGAAGTAGTTGAAGTAGAAGGCGTCGGGCCAGCGGTCCTTGCCGCCGACCGAGATCGGCGCGATGTTCTTGGCCTTCAGCTGCGTGACGGCGGCGTTCAGCTCGTCCATCGTCTTCGGCGGGGTGGTGATCCCCGCCTGCTGGAAGAGGTCCTTGCGGTACCAGAAGCCGACGAAGTGCTGCTCGAACGGCACCCCGTACTGCTTGCCGTCGACCTGCCAGTTCTCCCCGAACTTCCCGGTGGTCTGGCTGATCCACGGCTTCGTGGCGTCGGTGATGTCGGCGACCTTGCCCGACGTGATCTGGGAGGCCAGATCTCCGGCGCCCCAGGACTGGTAGACGTCCGGCGGCTCGGCCCCTTGCAGGGCGAGGGGCACCTTCGTGGGGAAGTCCTCGTTCTGCAGCGGCTGGGCCTTGAGCGTGACATCGGGATGAGCTTGGTGGTAGTCGGTGACGACCTTCTCCCAGATCGACTTGATCGGGTCGGTGGTGCCGTTGTGCCACCAGGTGAGGGTGACCGGGCCGCTCGGCTGTGCGGGCGTGTCGGTCCCCCCGCTGCACGCCGAAAGCGCAAGTGGCAGGACAGCCACGAGGGCGGCGAGTACGGGGATCCGGCGTTTCAGAGACATCGTGGGTCCACTCCTGACGACTTCGGCCGAGTTGGACGGGGCGTGACAGCGCCCGGGTGGCGAAGAGTCTGCTCCCGGGCAAATCGGATGTCAATCGTTGTCGATAACGTTTTACATGGCTAGTCTGAGCCGATGCAGCCCAGTTCCAGGGTGACCATCCGTGACGTCGCGGCCCACGCCGGCGTCTCGGTGGCCACGGTTTCCAAAGTGATCAACGAGCGCTACGGCGTCTCCGCCGCGACGCTCGCGAAGGTCCGCGCGGTGATCGCAGAGCTCGGCTACGAAGCCAGTCTCGTGGCGCAGAGCCTGCGCAACCACCGGACCAACGTGATCGGGATTCTGGTCGCCGACCTCGAACCGTTCTCGACCGAGCTGCTCAAGGGTGCCGCGGACGCCATCCGCGGCAGCGGGTTCGAGCTCGTCGTCTACTCCGCGGGCGGGCGCACGGGCGACCCCGTGGGCTGGGAAAAGCGGTACCTCTCCAGACTTTCGGGCACGCTCGTCGACGGCGCCGTGCTCGTCACGCCGGCCGTCTCGCTCGAAGCCGTCCCCGGCACGCCGGTCGTCGCGGTCGACCCGCACACCGGGCCGTCGCACCTGCCCACCATCGACTCGGACAACCTGCGCGGCGCGCAGCTGGCGACCGAGCACCTGCTCGACCTGGGCCACCGGCGGATCGCGTTCCTCGCCGGCCGGCCCGACCTCGAATCGGCGTCGCTGCGCAAGGCCGGGTACCTGCGTGCCCTCGAAGCGGCGGGCGTACCCGCCGACGAGAGCCTGATCCGGGTCGGCGCCTACGACCCGGAGGTTTCCGCGGCGTCGGCGCACGACCTGCTGACCGGCCCGGACCGGCCGACCGCGGTGTTCGCCGCGAACGACATCTCGGCCATCGCGACCGTCGGCGCGGCCCGCGAGCTGGGGCTTTCGGTGCCGGACGACCTTTCGGTGGTCGGCTTCGACAACGTGCCGGAATCCGCGCTCTGCAGCCCGCCACTGACCACAGTGGACCAGCCGATCCGCGAGATGGGCCACCGGGCGATCAGCATGCTCATCGCGCTGATCAACGGCGACGAGGTCGGGCGCACCCACGTCACCCTCGACACCGGCCTGGTGGTGCGAAGCTCGACCCGGGCCCTCGCCTGAACTCGCTGTGACATCCGGGCTTCGCCACCCGGAACCCCGAAAGCTCCCCTCCTGACGAAGGGCGGAAAGCCTTGACCACGCAGCCTGCCGCGGCCACCGAGCCGTGGCGCGACCCCGCGGCCGACCCGGGCGAACGCGTCCGCGCCCTGATGGCGCGCATGACGCTGCGCGAAAAACTCGCCCAGCTCTACGGCGTCTGGGTCGGCATCGACGCCGGCGGGGAGATGGCGCCGCACCAGCACGACTTCGTCGACGCCGCCGTCGACCTCGACGACCTGGTCCGCCACGGCATCGGGCAGCTGACCCGCGCCTTCGGCACCCGGCCGGTCGATCCGCTGATCGGGGCGCACAGCCTCGCCCGCACGCAACGCCAGATCGTCTCGAGCAGCCGGTTCGGCATTCCCGCCGTCGTCCACGAGGAATGCCTGACCGGGCTGGCCGCGTGGCAGGCGACGATCTACCCGGCCCCGCTGTCCTGGGGCGCGACGTTCGACCCGGACCTGGTGCACCGGATGGCTTCGCAGATCGGGCGGACGATGCGAGGACTCGG
This sequence comes from Amycolatopsis sp. NPDC028719, assembly GCF_055565395.1. Taxonomy (NCBI): domain Bacteria; kingdom Bacillati; phylum Actinomycetota; class Actinomycetes; order Pseudonocardiales; family Pseudonocardiaceae; genus Amycolatopsis; species Amycolatopsis sp. NPDC028719. The sequence continues at coordinate 19,086 of NZ_JBVHUL010000002.1, read as the reverse complement.
CGTGCACCAAGGGCTCGCGCCGGTCCTGGACGTCGCGCGGGACCTGCGCTGGGGCCGCGTCGAGGAGACGATCGGCGAGGACCCGTACCTGGTCGGGACGATCGGGTCGGCGTACGTCGCCGGGCTCGAGTCGGCCGGCGTGGTCGCGACGCTGAAGCACTTCGTCGGGTACTCCGCTTCGCGCGCCGGACGCAACCTGGCGCCGGTTTCGGCCGGGCCGCGCGAGATCGCGGACGTCCTGCTCCCGCCGTTCGAGCTGGCGCTGCACGCGGGCGCGCGGTCGGTGATGAATGCCTACACCGACACCGACGGCGTCCCGTCCGCCGCCGACCCGGCGCTGCTGACCGCCCTGCTGCGCGACACCTACGGGTTCACCGGAACGGTCGTCGCCGACTACTTCGCCGTCGCCTTCCTGCACCGCTTGCACGGCGTCGCGGCCGACCGCGGCGACGCGGCCGCGCAGGCGCTGACCGCGGGCATCGACGTGGAACTGCCCACCATGGACTGCTACGGCGAGCCACTGCTCGCCGCGGTGGAAGGGGGCGCGGTCGATGCCGCCGCCGTCGACCGCGCCCTCGAACGGGTGCTGCGGCAGAAGTGCGAGCTGGGGCTGCTCGACGCGGACTGGGCGCCGGAAGTGCCCGAAGAGGTCGACCTCGACGACGCTGCTTCCCGGGCGCTGGCGCGCGAGGTGGCGGAGAAGTCGATCGTGCTGCTGCACAACGACGGGACGCTGCCGCTGTCCGCCGGCGCCTCGATCGCCGTCGTCGGGCCGCGCGCGGACGCCGCCGGCGCGATGCTCGGCTGCTACTCGTTCCCGCTGCACGTCGGCGTCCACCACCCCGACGTCCCGTTCGGTGTCTCGGTGCCGACGCTGGTGGAGGCGCTGCGGTCGTCGTTCGACGTCACCTACGCACTGGGCTGCCCGGTCACCGGTGGCGACGACGACGGGATCGCGGAAGCGGTCGCGGCGTGCGCTTCCGCGTCCGTCTGCGTGGCCGTGCTGGGCGACCAGGCCGGGTTGTTCGGCGGCGGGACGTCCGGCGAAGGCTGTGACGCGCCGGACCTGCGGCTGCCGGGCCGCCAGGAGGAGCTGCTGGAGGCCTTGCTGGCCACGGGCAAGCCGGTCGTGCTGGTGCTGCTCTCCGGCCGTCCGTACGAGCTTTCCCGGCAGATCGACCGGCTTGCGGCGGTGGTCTCCGGTTTCTACCCCGGCGAAGAAGGCGGGCCCGCGCTCGAAGGTGTCCTCAGTGGACGGATCAACCCGTCCGGCCGCCTGCCGGTGAGCTTCCCGGCGGCCGGCGCGAGCCAGCCCTCGACGTACCTCGCGGCGCCGCTCGGCCGCCGCAGCGAGGTGAGCACGGTCGACCCGACAGCGTTGTTCCCGTTCGGGCACGGGCTGTCCTACGCGCCCGCGACCTGGGTCGACGTGAGCGCGACCGGTTCGCTGTGGCCGACCGACGGCGTGTGCCGGGTCCGGGTGGCGCTGCGGAACGACCACTCCCGGCCCGCGTCGGAAGTGGTCCAGGTGTACCTGCACGACCCGGTGGCGGAGGTCGTGCGCCCCGAGCGGCAGCTGATCGCGGCCCGCCGGGTCGCGCTGGAGCCGGGCGAGACGGTCGTCGTGGACATCGGCCTGCACGCGGACCTGACGTCGTACACGGGCCGGTCGGGCCGGCGCCTGGTCGAGCCGGGCGACGTCGAGCTGCGCGTGGGGACGTCGAGCGAGCGGTTCGAGGCGACCCTGCACTGCACTCTGAGCGGGCCTCGCCGTGAAGTCGGCTTCGACCGCGTGCTGGCGCCGGAGTTCGGGCGGTGAAACGGACCGCGGTGGTCGCCGTCCTGGCCGTCTTGACCGCGCTGGTGGTGGGTGCCTCCGGGCACCCACCCGCGTCGCACTGGGTGGCGACCTGGACGTCGATGCCGCAACTGACCGAGCCGGCCAACCTGCCGCCGGCGCCGTACACGGGTGCCGACCGGGTGCTGGACAACGCTTCCCTGCGCCAGACCGCGCACGTGTCCGCCGGCGGGCCCCGGATCCGCCTGCGGTTCTCGAACGCCTTCGGCGGGGCGCCGCTGCCGCTTTCGGCCGTCTCGGTGGGCCGGCCTCTCGACGGGCGCGCGGGGGTTTCGTCGGTGGTCCCCGGCAGTGTGCTGCCGGTGACGTTCCACGGCAAGCCGTCGACGACGATCCCGGCGGGCGCGCAGGTGGTGTCGGACCCGCTGCCGTTCCCGGTGCGTCCTTTCGAGAACCTCACGGTGACGACGTACCTGGCGCACGGCCAGGGATCGCTGTCGATCACGTCCCACCCGGGTTCGCGCACGACGTCCTACCTGGTGCCGGGCGACCAGGTGACCGCCGCGGACCTGGCCGGCGCGACGCCGGTGGACCACTGGTACTTCCTCAGCGGCGTCGAGGTTCTCTCCCCCGCGTCGGCGGTGGCGGTGATCGGCGATTCCCTGTCCGACGGCCGGGGTTCGACGACCAACGGCAACGACCGCTGGCCGGACGTGCTGGCGTCCCGGCTGTCGTCGGCCGTGGTCAACCAGGCCGCGGGCGGCAACCGGGTGCTGCAGGACGGGCTGGGGCCCAACGTCCTGGCACGCTTGGACCGCGACCTGCTGGCCCAGAGCGGGGTTTCGTGGGCGATCGTGTTCGAGGGCGTGAACGACATCGGCACGGCCGCGCCCGCCGCCGCCGCGTCCACGGCGGCGGACCTGATCGACGCGTACGACCAGATCCTCACCCGCGCCCACGCGGCGGACATCCGGGTGTACGGAGCGACGTTGACCCCGTTCGGCGGTAACGAGGCGTACGACGACCCGCTGCGCGAAGCGGCCCGGACCGCGGTGAACGCGTGGATCCGCGGTCATTTCGACGCGGTCCTGGACTTCGACCGCGTGGTCCGCGACCCGGCGGCGCCGACCCGGCTGCTGCCCGCCTACGACGTCGGTGACCACCTGCACCTCAACCCCGCCGGGTACCGCGCATTGGGGACGAGCGTTCCCGCGAGCCTGTTCCGGAATGGCTGACGGAATTTCCGCCGGACGGAAAGTGGACAATTCCTGGACGTCATTTCCGCACCGGCATCACTGATCGCTCACCCTTGTCTGACGGACCGTGATCACTGGTCCGGTCAACCGGGAGAGCGTTGTCCAGCGCCGGATATCTGTTGGGACACAAGCGAGTCTCGAACCCGGGGGTCTGTGACGGGGATCATGGTCGATGCCCCTATAGTGTCGCCGTCTCCGCTCGTCCCCATCCGTGTTCGTCGCTCCCGAAAAGGGGAAACATGTCCGACGTCATCAACAGCATCTTCGGTCGCGCTCAGAACGAAACGCCCAGTTCAGAAGGTTACGGCTACGGCGACGCGGCCCCCGCGACCGTCGACGCCGCCGAGACCGCGACGGTCGAGCCCGTCGAGGACACGACCGGGACCGAGGACGCTGTCGACGAAACCGCCGGCGTGGACGAAGCCGGCGCCACCGGCGAAGCCGAAGTGGACACCACCGACGACGCGTCCGGTGAAGCGGTCGCGGACTCGACGATCGAAGCCGACGAGGCCATCGAATCCGAAGAGTCCGACGAGTCCGGCGAGGACACCGGCACCGCCGACGAAGCGGTCGCGGAGGAGACCGAAGCCGCCGAAGAGGTTCCGGTGGTCGTCGCCACGGAAACCGATGCCGCCGAAGAAGCCGGATCCCGCGCCGCCGCCGGCGCTCGCGGCAGCACCACGGTGGCCGACGGCGTCGTCTCGAAGATCGTCATCCGGGTCGCCCGCAAGGCCGAAGGCGTCTACGAGCTCGACGAGGCGGGCACCTCGGTCGAGGTCGAGGGCGAGGTCGCCACGATCGCCGTCACGCTGGTCGTCGAGTTCGGGCGCGCGGTGAAGACGCTGGCCGAGCAGATCCGCATCCAGGTCGTCGAAGCCGTGGAACAGTACCTGGGCCTCGAGGTCGCCTCGGTGGACGTCCACGTCGCCGACATCCACTTCCCGGACGCCGACTGATCTCCTCGCCCGGTCCCGGGTGTCGCGCCCGGGACCGGGCGTCTTCACCGGCGCACGGCGTACCGCAAGTGGAGTACGTCGCGATCCGCCAGCTGCCGCACGGGTTCCAGCTCGACGGGTGTCCCCTCCCCGAACAACCGGCGGCCGGCGCCGAGCAGCACCGGCACCACGTGCAGTTCCAGCTCGTCCACCAAACCGGCTTTCAGCAATGCCTGCGTGGCACCGGCGCCGTGGACCATCACCGCGCGGTCGCCCGCCGCGGCGCGCGCTTCTTCCGCGCACGCCACCACATCCGTGAAGAACCGCGCGCTCCCGGGCGCGGTGTCGGACGGGTCGACGTGGTGGGTCAGCACGTGGATCGGAACGCCGTCGTGGTGGTCACCGCCCCATCGGCCGGCCAGCTCGAACGTGCGCCGGCCGGAGATCAGCGCGCCCGTCGCCATCGCCTCGGCGAACACCTGCCCGCTCGGCCCGTCGCCGTGGCGGTCGTCCAGCCAGTCGAACAAGCGGAAGCCGCCGCGCCCCATCTCCTGCCCGGGGCGATCGTCCGGCCCCGCCACGAAGCCGTCGAGCGACGTCGTCATGTACACCCTGATCGGTCCGGTCATCGCCGCCCCGCCTCCTCTGTGTCGTGGTCACCAGTGCGTCGAACAGGAGGCGCCCGGATCGACAGCGCGGGCGTCGCGGCGTCGGCTACTCCCCCTCACCGCGCGCCCGGGTGATCACCTCTTCCAGGCGCAAGGGGCTCGCCGGGTGGTGGGACAGGCACAGCGGCGTCGCCACCTGCCGGAACCCGAACGCCTCGCCCGCCACGTAGAACTGCGCCCGTTCCAGCCGGGAGATGTCCGCGACCGGGCTTCCCTTCGCCCGAGCCAGCTCGTTGGCCGCCGCGATCTGAGCGGGGCTGTTGAGGCGGCCGAAGAACTGCGTCATCGCGTTGCCGACCACCTGGTTGTGCAGGCCCTTGGGCGCCTGGGTGGCGAACAGCAGGCCCAAGCCGTACTTGCGGGCCTGCGACGCGAGGACGATCGTGCTGCGCGTGCTCGCCGTCAGCGTGCCCGACGCCGCCATCGTCTGGGCTTCGTCCATCACGAACAGCGCGCCCAGCGGCCGGTCGCCCGCCGGGTTGCGCTTGATCCACGCGAACAGCTCCATCTGCAGCTGGTTGACGAAGTTCTGCCGCTGCTCGTCGGCCTGCAGGCCGACGAAGCTGATCACCGACACCCGGGCCCGCTTGCCGGCCGCCGGGGTCAGCAGCACGCCCGGGTCGACCGGTTCGCCGCCGCCGGCGAACAGCGGGTCGTTGACCATCGCCGCCTTCAGCACCTCGGCCAGGCCGGCCGCGATGCGCGGGGCGTCGTTGAGGTTGCTGACGTCCTCGGGCAGCTCGGTCAGCAGCTCGATGAGCTCGGGCAGGCTGCGCGACCCGGTCCGCGCGTGCCGGACGACCGCCTGGCGCAGCACCGCGAGCCCGATGTTCGTCTTCGCGGTGCTCCCGGTGAGCCTCGCTTGTGGCGCGAGCGTCGCGACGGCCACCTCGACGGCGGCGGCGAACTCGTCGGAGTCGTCGAGGACACCGCCGAAGTCCGGCAGCGGCTGGAACGCGAGCGGCCGCCCGGTGGCCCGCCCCGGCGTCCAGACGACGACGTCGGTTTCGGCGAGGTACCGCTTCGCGAGCTGAGCGTCGTCGGGCCCCCAGCCGTCGGGCGGCGCGGGCCAGGCGTCGCCGAGCCGGGCGAGGTCGTTGTTCGGGTCCAGGACGATCGCGGAGACACCCAGCAGGGCGCATTCCTCGACGATCCGCCTGAGCAGCACGGTCTTCCCGGAACCGGATCCGGCGAAGACGGCGGCGTGCTTGCGCAGCGCGGAAAGCCCGACCCGCACGGGCTCCCCCGAACCGACGACGGTCCCGAGGGTGATCTCGCCATCCGCGGGCGGCGGGTGCGTCCCTTCGGCGGGCTGCCCCGACGGCTTCTCCGATGGTTTCTCCGGAAGCACGGCGGACAGCAGCTCGGACCTGCTGGCCGGGCGGCGATCGATCAGCCACTCGTGCAGTTCACGGTCGCCGTTGCCGAGCATCTTCTGCAAGGCCCAGAAGGTCCTGGTATCGCCTTCCGTGAGCCGGATCGTCCGCCCGCCCGCCGCCGTGAACTTGTCAACCTCCTGTTTCGTCTTGATCCCGCCCTGCCACGCGTCCCGAAGGATGATGAGGTGGCGGTTGTCCGCCCCCTGCAACTGCCCCGCCGCGGACCGGGCCTTCCGGAACCGGCTCAGTGCGGCACGGGGATCCTGGGCCGCGATCGCTCGAAACGTCCAGTGTTCCTGCAGATCAGCGGTTTCGTCGAGAGTCCGGGTGAGCCAGGCGTGCAGTTCGCTCTTCTCGTTCTGCCGCTCACAGGTCCATTCCAAGTTGTCGTCACCGACCTCGGTGACCCAGCAGCGCAGGACCGCCGACAACAGATCCGGCATCACCTTGTCCACGGACTTTTCGACGAGCAGCTTCGCGGGATCGGCCTCCTCCTGCAGCTTCTCGAACTCCGCGTCGAGATCGGCGAACCGGTCGTCCTCGACCGCGGTGCGCACCGGGGCGACCGGCACCTGCGCCTTCTCGTCGAAGGAGGTGAGCTCTCGGACCTGCCCGGTGCGCAGACACATTTCGATGTGCGCGCCGATACGCTTCAGCAGTTCCCTTGGCGTCCACTCCTCCCAGGGCTCCCTGAACGCCTCGGGTGCCACGGGCCAGGTCGGGTGCGGCGGGACGAAACCGGCGGCACGGTAAGCCACTCCGAGACGCTTCTCCACCAGCGCCCGGCCGAGCGCGGCATCGGTGATCCGGCCGAGAGGGACCGATTCACGGAAGCGGTCGGGCACGGTGCCCGCCGCCTTCACCTTGATCTGGTTCCAGGTGCTGGGGAGACAGGCGAGCACGGTGAGGGTTTTGTGGGTGACCTCGCGCAGTCCCATCAGCCCGTCGGCGATCTGCGCTACGAGAACATCTTCCTCGGTACTGTCACCGGTTTCTTCGGTGCGCTTCATCGACTGCGCGATGAGCGTGTCCAGCTGGTCCACGGCGATCACCACCGGTCCGGTCAGGGCGAGCAACCGGGTGATCTCCTGCACGAGTGCGCGTGAGTGCTTGGGCCGCGAGAAGATGTTCCACTGCCGGGAGTCCGGCGTGAGCACGTCGTCCCCGTCCAGGTAGTCCTCACCGACGTACTTGACGCCGCGGTCCCGACTCGCGATCAGCACGAGGGCGCGCGCGGTGTCACCGCACTCGTCGGCGACCACCTCGTCGAGAGAGGTCACCCCGTCGACGAACGCCTCGACGTCGTCCACGGTCAGCCCGCGCCCACGCCGGATCCTCGCCTCGACCTCGGCGTCGACGTGGGCTCGCAGGCATACGCGCCGCAGGAAGCTTCTCAACTGGGACTCGCCCGAATCGTCGGGACGGGCCAGCCCTCGGCGCAGCGCCTCGGCCGTGTTCTCCCAGAACGCCTCCGCCGCCGTGACGTCATCCAAGAAGAAGTAGCCCCGCGCCCGGTGCACCCGGCGCCGGACGAGGCCCAGCAAGTGAGTCTTGCCGACGCCCTTCAGCCCGCGCAGGACGAGCCCTATCGGGCTGGTTCCGTCGCTGGCGGCGGCATCGCGAATGCCGGTGTCGAGCGCGGCGAGCGCGTCAGCGTGCAAGCCGTCCACGTGGTACGGCGAGTCTTTCCAGACGTGACCGGGTGCATCGGCCCAATTGAAGCTCAGGGTGGCGAGAGCCTTCAGCTCGTCCATCAGGATGCCTCGATCGAGAGCAGATGGTTGTCCTCACCGCCGATGCGGATCGCCGCCTCGCGGTCGGCCGGGGTGAGCACCTTGCGGTTGTCCTCCGGGACGAGGTGTGCCTTGCCCGCGCGGCTCAGTTCCTTCAGAACGGCATCGACCTCGGTTGCGGGCGCGCCGAGCTTCGGGCGCAGGTCCACCAGCGCCACCCAGCCACGCGGTTCCCGCACGAGCTCGCGGTAGGCGACGCGAATGCGGGTTTCGAGGTCCCCCTCCTGCTTGGGTGCGACCGGATCTTCGACCGAAGGCCCGAAGACGTGGAACAGCCGCTTGTTTTCGCGCTCGAGGTATCCGTTCAAACCGCCGAGCAGCACGTAAAGGGCGGAAGCGAGCGTGCTCTGCCCTCGCGGCGGAGGCGGCCCGTCCGCCGCGATCTCTTCTTCGCACCAGGCCCAGCCGCTGTCGCTCAGCAGGTGCACGAAGCTCTTCCTCGGCCCGGACGGCTCACTCTCGACATACCCCAGCTTGTTCAGGTTCGTGCGGTCCTTGCCGGTGAGCGTGAACCCCACGACTTCCTGCAGTTCCTGGTTGGGCACTTCTCGTCCCAGCACCATCAGCGTGAACATCGCCGCGGTCTGCTTGTGGTTCAAGCGGTCGGTCATCCGAGATTCCTCCGGTGGTTCGGCTTCGTCGTGGTCTGGGCGCGGGCGTCGAGGGTGCGCAGGAGCCAGTCGATCGACCGGCGGACCCTCGGCGGTGCCGCGTGGTGGTCGTCGCCGTGGGTGGGGCGGGGTTTCACCGCCACCGCCAGGTCCGTCGCGAGGTCGCGGGTCCGGCCGCCGTCGCCCGCGCCGACGGCCGACTGCAACGCGAGGACCAGCTCGTCGACGAGGTCCCAGCGGGACGGGCGCAGCCGCGATCCGCGGGCCTGGCCGAGCACCGCCGCGAGGTCGAGGTCGTCGTCGGCCGCGTCGACCAGGGACGTGAAGCCCTTCAGCTGGCCGACGAGTTCGCGGGCCACCTCGGCCGGGCCACGCGAGCCGCTGAGCCGCAAGTAACGCAGGTTGCCGACGTAGCCCGGCAGCCCGGCCGCGTCGGTGCCCGCGGTGAGCACCGGGATCACGCGGCGGTCCTGCCCGAGCGTGCGGTGCAGGAACAGCTCCACTTCGGCGGACTGCCAGCGGCTCACCTTGCCGTCGACGACCAGGCAGAGGTGCCGGGCGTCGTCTTCGGCGCGCGCGAGCAGTGAACGGTCGCCCGAAAGTGACTTCACCGCGCGGACGTCGCGCTTCTTCAGCTCGGCGATCAGCTTGTCCGTCGTGCCGACGGCCGAGCGCGGGGTACTGATCCGCAGCTCGTGCTTGAACTCGCGCCGGCTCGTGCGCACCGAGGCGACGTACGCGTCGCGGTTCTCGGCCAGCAGGTCGGTGCGGTCGAGCCGGCACGCGATCACCGCCGCGACCGTCTCGAGCGCGAACCCGATCTGGTCGGCGCTCGGCGTCTGTTCCGACAGCACCGGCAGCTGCTCGCCGAAACTCCAGTAGGACACGTACGGCAGGGTGAGGTGCCGGGCCATCGTCGCCGGCTCGACCGCCTGGTCGAGCCAGGGCCGGTACAGCTCGGCCGTCTCGTCGACGACGATGCCGCGCCAGGTCTCCGACCGGTCGTACTCCTCCCGGTTGTCGAACCGCGACAGCACCGGCAGGACGGTCAGCCGCGAGCGGTCGAACGGCAGGAGGTTGCGCGCCGCGTCGGCGCGGCGGGCCGCCTCCATCGCGCCGAGGATGCTCTGCCGGTTCGCCGTGAACAGCAGCACGAGGTGGTCCGGCAGGTGCGCCGTGCAGATCCCGCCGATGTCCGAGATCCCGGTCCGGCTGTCGATGAGGACGAAGTCGTAGCGCTCGACCCACTGCTCGCGGCACTTCTCGAGGTATTCGCCGAACCCGGCTTCGTACAGGCCGTCCCAGTCGATCTCCTGCACCTGTCCGATGTAGCTCGCGTCTTCGCGGCCGGCCGCGACGAAGTCGAGCACGCCGACGTCCGCCAGCCGCTGGACGTGCGTCTCCGGCTGGAAGCGGCCGTGCCGGAAGTCGTCGACCAGGTCGACGACCCCGCCGCTCGGGCGCGCGGGCAGCCGCGGCCGGAAGTAGTCGCCGAGGCCGGGGGCCTCGAGGTCCCAGTCCAGGCAGAGCACGCGGTGGCCCCACCGGGCGAGCAGCACGGCGATGTTGGCCAGCGTGAAGCTCCGGCCGACCCCGCCCTTGTAGGAGTAGAAAGTGAAGACCGATCCCGGCATCCGTCAGAACCTCGGCATCCGCGCCCGCTTCGGCGGCTCCGGGGCCGGGGTGCGCACCGGCCAGTCGTCCCGCCACTCCGGCGCTCGTTCGATGAGTTCCTCGAGCTCCGCGGCGATCTGCTTGATCTGCTGGTTGAAGTCGAGGTAGGCCGGCGCGGTCTGGAAGTGCTCGAAGGGGTGGTTCCACTGCTGCAGGTCACGCGGGCGCCGCGCGTGGGCCCAGTCGGGGAAGTTCCGGGAGTCGCAGAAGATCACCGGGTAGATCAGGGGCCGCCCGTGTTCCCGCCGCGGGCCGGCGGTCAGCGCCTCCCGTTCCTCCATCGACGCCCACTCGGCCAGGCACCATTCGTCCCGGAAGTACTTCGGCGAGCAGACCGGGAGCAGCACCCGGGAGCGCTGCAACGCCGAACTCAGTTCGGCCGGCCAGTCGGCTCCGACGCGCACCTGGTCGTCGAAGAAAATCTTGACGTCTTCGTACCGATTGTTGTCGAGCACTTCCAGGAGACGCGGGTGAAAATGGTGGCGAATCCACGCCGATATGTCGCTCGCGGTGCGCCGATAGCTGATGAACACGTCGTACTCGTACACGCGTGCCGACGCTCCTCACCGCTCCCCACCAGGCAGCTGTCATCCTAGATCCGCTTGGCACCGGCGAAGAAGGCGGGAAACCTGACAGATCCAGGACAATAACTGGCCACCCTCGATGCAGTGCCGGAAAACGCATCTTGACAAATCTTCCGGGCACCTATACATGACAGGCGTACCTGGCGGGAGCCGCCGCGAAGCCTTTCCGGAATACCGATCTCCCGGATCGGTGAATCACCGACCGATCTCGAGGGGAACCCGATGTCCGACCGCGAAGTACCCAGGGTGTTCTTCAGTTATTCGCACGACACCCAGGACCACAAGGACCAGGTCCGGCGGTTCGCGACCCTCCTGCGCAGCCGGATCGGCCTCGAGGTCGTGCTCGACCAGTGGCACGACAACATCCGCATCGACTGGTCGCTGTGGGCGACCCGGAACATCAAGGCGGCCGACTTCATCATCGTGGTGGCGTCTCCGCTGTACCGGGAGCGAGCCGACGGCGACGCACCGCCGCACGAGGGACGCGGCGCCCAGTACGAGACCGCCATGATCCGCAACAAGCTGACCAAGGACCTCGAGGACGGCACCCGGCGGGTGCTGCCCGTCGTCCTGCCCGGCGGCTCGATCGACGACATCCCCGAGTTCCTCAACCCGTACTCGATGACGCGGTACGAGATCGCGGAGTTCACCGACGAAGGCGTCGCGGACCTGCTCGCCGCGATCACCGGGCGCGGGAAGCACCCCATGCCGCCGCGCGGCCGGTGGCTCGGCGGATCCTCCGAGCCGCAGCCGATCCTCGCGAGCGATCTGCGGTGGACCGGCACCAGCGCCGGGGTGCGCCGGGCGGCGGCCTCGATCGACGGCCGGCGGTACGAGGACAGCATCGTGCTGCGTTCGGATGCCGACCCCGGGTACGTCGAGGTCGATCTCGGCGGCCACTACCAGCGGTTTTCGACCGTCGCCGGGGTGCTCGACGACGCGGCCGACCGCTTCCAGGTCGGCCGGTTCCGCGTGCTCGTGGACGGCAGTCCCCGGTCCGAGCACGAAGTGACCATCGGGAAGCCGGCCGCGATCGATCTCGACGTCACCGGTGCGCTGAAGCTGCGGCTCGAGATGTCACGCCCGGGGGTCGCGGCGTCTCCGTTCGGGTCCGCGGCCGTCGTCATCACACGGCGGCGAGGACGGCCGCCCGAGCTCGCCCTCGGGGACCCGACCGTGACCTAAGGCGTGATGACCACCTTCAGCGCCGAGTTCGCGGCCGCGTTGGCGAACACCTCGTACGCCTCCTCCATCTGCGCGAACGTGAACCGGTGGGTCCCCATCCGCTCGGCCGGGATGCGGCCGGACGCCACCATCTTCAGCAGCGTCGGGATCGACACCGTGTCCACCAGGCCCATCGTCAGCGTCAGGTTCTGGATCCACATCTCCTGCATCGGCAGCTCGACCGGGACCCCGTGCACGCCGACGTTCGCGATGCGGCCGCCCGGGCGGACCAGCGACGCCGCGGTCAGCAGCGTCTCCGGGTAGCCGACCGCCTCGATCGCCACGTCCACGCCGAGGCCGTCGGTCAGCCCCAGGACGTCCGAGCGGGTATCAGGCCCCGCCTCGAACGCGTCCGTCGCGCCGAACTCCAGGGCCTTCTCCAGGCGGAACTTGTTGGAGTCCACCGCGATCACCCGGGACGCGCCCCACAGGCCCGTGGTGAGGATCGCCGCCAGGCCGACCGCACCGGCGCCGACCACCGCCACCGTGTCGCCCGGGCGGACGCGACCGCCCAGGACGCCCACCTCGTAGCCCGTGGGCAGCGAGTCGGCCAGGAAGATCGCCTGGTCGTTCGTGACGCCGTCGGGGACCGCGTACAGCGACGTGTCCGCGAAGGGCACGCGCACCAACTCGGCCTGCGTCCCGTCGATGAGGTGCCCGAAGATCCAGCCGATCCCGCCGACCGTCCGGCAGTGCGACGGCATCCCGCGGCCGCAGTATTCGCAGCGGCCGCACTGGGTGATGGCCGGGACGAGCACGCGGTCCCCCACCCCGAACGCCCGGACCGCGGCGCCGACGGCGGTCACCGTGCCGACCGCTTCGTGGCCGAGAACGCGGCCGTCGGTGACCGCGGCGACGTCGCCCTGCAGGATGTGCAGGTCGGTGCCGCAGATCGTGGTCGTGTCGACGCGCACGACCACGTCGGCCGGTTCCTGGACGACGGCGTCCGGGACGTCTTCCCAAGCCTTCGCACCCGGACCGTGGTAGACCAGCGCCTTCATCGTCGCCTCCGTCGGCCGCCCGGCTCTCGCGACCGGGCCCGCCGCCCTCGACGCTAGGACCGCGGCGGCCGCACGGCTGTCGCAATTTGAGACTCAGGCGTTGCGGGCCATGAACGTCCGGGCGTCACCCGCGGCAGGGTCGACGAAGACGATGTCGTCCGGCCGCCGCCGCGGTACGTCGATCGCCAGCACCACGAGGGGTTCGGCGGTGATCCGCGGGAAGCCGTGGACCTTCCGCCGCTCGAAGCAGAGGAACATCCCCGGCCGCGCCTCGAACTCCTCGCCGTCGAGGTGGAACGTGCCACCGCCGCTGAGGAGGTACAGGTGCTCGTCGCACTCCTCGTGGTAGTGCAGCGGAACCTCACGGTAGATGCGGAAGATCCGGGCGCTGGCCGACGGCTTGTCGACGAAGTACTTGTCCACCAGCATGGTTTCCGCGGATTCCGGCAGCGCCGCGGCCTCCGCGTGGACGTCGAAGACGCTCTGGCTGTTGTCGCTCTCCATGACTGTCAAGCTAACGCCCGGCACGCCGCCAGGTCGACGGCACGCAACGCCGCTCCGACGCCAGCCAGTGCCGCCGCGTTCATCGACAACGACGTGATTCCCAGCCCGACCAGCACCGGCGCCAGCGTCGGATCCGCCGCCGCCTCGCCGCACACCCCCACCGGTTTCCCCGCCGCCGTGCCGGCTTGCGCGACCAGGCCGGCGAGCCGCAGCAACGCCGGCCGGCGCGGGTCGTTCAACGCGGCCACGGCGCCCAGCTGGCGGTCCGCGGCGAAGACGTACTGCGCCAGGTCGTTCGTGCCCAGGGAGACGAAATCGACCTCCGCGAGGATTTCCGCCGCGCACAACGCCGCCGCCGGGATCTCGATCATCACGCCCACCCGGGCGATTCCGGCGGCACGCGCCCGCGACGCGAACCAAGCCGCCTCCGCCGCCGTCGCGACCATCGGGGCCATCACGGACAGCTCGACCTCCGTGTCGGCCGCCGCCGCGGCGATCGCGGCCAATTGACGGTCCAGGAGGTCCGGCCGGTCGAACGCGACCCGCAGCCCGCGGACGCCGAGCGCGGGGTTCGGCTCCGCCCCCATCGGCAGGAACGCGAGCGGCTTGTCCGAACCGGCGTCCAGGGTCCGGACGACGACCTGCTTCCCGCCGAACGGCTCCAGCACCGCCGCGTAGGCCGCGCGCTGCGAAGACTCCGTCGGTTCCGAAGTCGCCGACAGGTAGCAGAACTTCGTGCGGAACAGCCCGATGCCTTCGGCGCCGGCCGCGGCGGCCGCGCGGGCGTCCGAAGCCGAGCCGACGTTGGCGAGCAGCTTCACGCGGTGGCCGTCGGCGAGCCGGCCCACGCCGTCCCACACCGGGCGGGACGTCCGGGCCGGCGCCACCACCCGGCCGTCGGACGGCGAAACCGTGCCCGCGGAACCGTCGACCACGAGCCCCGGGCCGGAAAGCTCCAGGACACCGGCGCACGCGACGACGGCGGGAATGCCCAGCGCCCGGGCCAGGATCGCGGTGTGGCTCGTCGGCCCGCCCTCCTCCGTCACCAGCGCGAGCACGAGGTCCGGGTCGAGCCCGGCGGTGTCGGCCGGCGCGAGGTCGCGCGCCACCAGGACGCTCGGCGACGTCAGCTCCGGGACGCCGGGCGGAGTCAGCCCCGACAGGGAAGCGACGATCCGGTCGCGGACATCGGCGACGTCGGCGGCGCGTTCGGACATATACCCACCGGCGGCCCGCAACGCCGTCATGAACTCCCCTGCCGCCTCCCACACCGCGCGCGGCGCGGCCAGCGAGCGCTCCGAAACCAGGCGTTCCGCGGAGGCGATCAACGCCGGATCGGACGCCATCGCCGCGGTCGTCTCCAGCACCGACCGGGCATCGCCGGACACGGAACGGGCACGATCGGACAGCGCCGCAGCCACTGATGCCGCGGCCGGCCCGATCTTGCCCGCTTCCACCGCGAGATCACCCGGGAGCGCCGAAGCGTCGGGTTCGCGCAGGTCAGCGACCACGACGAGGCGCGGACCGGCGACCCGGCCGGGGCTGACTCCGACTCCGGACAACTGCATGGCGGGACCTCCGAGCGCAAAGGATCTCGTAACGGGGGATTGACAGTACGGTAACAACGGGCACAATCAAACGACAACGGGCAAACATCGGAGAGGAACGGGCATGTACGCCGCCGAACGGCATCAGCTCCTGGCACAACGCGCACGGCGCGACGGCCGGATCGACGTCAACGACGTCGCCACCGAACTCGGTGTCGCCCCCGAGACCATCCGCCGCGACCTCGGCGTCCTCGAACGCCAGGGCGTCGTCCGCCGCGTCTACGGCGGCGCGGTCGCGGTCGAGCGGCTCGACTTCGAACCCGAGGTCGCCCTGAGGGACCAGACCAACGCCGCCGAGAAGGACGCGATCGCCCGGGCCGCCCTCGACCTGGTGCCCGAGCGCGGCTCGATCCTGCTCGACGCGGGCACGACCACCAGCAGGCTCGCGACGCTGCTGCCCGCCGAGCGCGAGCTGACGGTGATCACCAACTCGATCCCGGTCGCGTCGATCCTGGCCACCCGCCCGGGGATCACGCTGCACATCCTCGGCGGCCGCGTCCGCGGGACGACGCTCGCCGCCGTCGAAGCGTGGACGCTGCGCGCGCTCGACGGCCTGCTCGTGGACGTCGCCTTCCTCGGCGCCAACGGCTTTTCCGCCGAACACGGCTGCACGACGCCGGACATGGCCGAGTCCGCGGTGAAGGCCGCCGTGGTCGCGGCCGCCCGCAAGCGGGTGCTGCTGGCCGACCACAGCAAGTACGGCACCGACCAGCTCAGCCGGTTCGCGCGGCTGGCCGAGATCGATGTCCTGGTCACCGACAGCGGCCTCGACGCGGGCGCCGTGGCCGAGCTCGAAGAGGCGGGCCCGGAGGTGGTGCTGGCGTGATCGTCACCGTGACCCCGAACCCGAGCCTCGACCGGACCGCCCGGCTGGCCGAGCTGCGGCGCGGCGAGGTCATCCGTGCGGAGGCCGTGCGGCTCGACCCCGGCGGCAAGGGCGTCAACGTCGCCCGCGCGCTTGCCGCCGCCGGAACTCCGACCGTCGCGCTGCTGCCTGCCGGCGGTCTCGTCGGCGAACGGCTGGCCGACCTGCTCGCCCCCGAAGGCGTCCCCGTCGTCGCCGTGCCGATCGCCGGGACGACCCGCAGCAACATCACGCTCGTCGAAGCCGACGGGACCACGACGAAGATCAACGAACCGGGCCCGGAGATCTCCCCCGCCGAACTGGCCACCCTCGAACGCCGCGCCGTCGAACTGGCCGCGCGCGCGGACTGGCTGGTGTGCTGCGGCAGTCTCCCCGCCGGCGTGCCCGACGACTTCTACGCGCGGCTCACGAAACTCGCCCACGACGCCGGGGCAAAGGTCGCCGTCGACTCCTCCGGCGCGCCGCTCGCCGCCGCCTGCGCGGGCGGGCCGGACCTGCTCAAGCCGAACCTCGACGAGCTGACCGAGCTCGCCGGGCACCCACTGCCGCGGCTCGGCGACGTCGTCGCCTTCTGCCGCGAACTGATCTCCGGCGGCGTCGGCCGCGTGCTGGTCAGCCTCGGCGCGCGCGGCGCCGTGCTCGTCGAGGAGACCGCCACCTGTCACGCGCTCGGCCCGCTGGTCGCCGTGCGCAGCACCGTCGGCGCCGGAGACGCCGCACTCGCCGGGTTCCTCCACGCGGGAGGGACCGGCCCCGGAGCCCTGCGGACCGCGGTCGCCTACGGCACCGCCGCGGTCACGCAGGAGGGCAGCCGCATGCCCACCCCGCACGACGTGCACCCCGACCAGGTGCGCGTGCTCGACGCCGACCCCACCCTCACCCTCAGCGGAGCCGCCGCATGACCACCCCGGACCTGATCACCGCCGACCTGGTCGACCTCGGCCTCGACGCCGCCGACAAGCACTCCGCCACGCGCGGGCTCGCGCAGCGGCTCGTCGATGCCGGGCGGGTGACCGACCTCGACCTCTTCCTCAAGGACGTCGCCGCCCGCGAGGAGCAGATGGCCACCGGGCTCGAGGGCGGCATCGGCATCCCGCACTGCCGCTCGGCCGCGGTGACCGCGCCGACGCTGGCGTTCGGGCGCAGCGCCGCGGGCGTCGACTTCGGCGCCCCGGACGGCCCCGCCACGCTGATCTTCCTCATCGCCGCACCGGAAGGCGGCGGCAGCGACCACCTGAAGGTGCTGGCCGCCCTCGCCCGCCGGCTCGTCCGGGCGGAGTTCAAGCAGAACCTCCTGGCAGCCACCGATGCGGCGGCCGTCGCCGAGTACATCCGCCAGGAGGTGTCCTGACCATGAAGTTCGTCGCCATCACCGCCTGTCCGACCGGGATCGCGCACACCTACATGGCCGCCGAGTCGCTGGAGCAGACCGCGAAGGCCAACGGCGACACGATCGTCGTCGAGACCCAGGGCTCGGCCGGGTCCGAACCCCTGTCCGCCGAGGACATCGCGAGCGCGGACGCCGTCATCTTCGCCGCGGACCTCGCGGTCCAGGGCCGCGAACGCTTCGCCGGCAAGCCGATCGTCGAAGCACCGGTCAAGGCCGCGATCAACGACGCCGCCGGGCTGTTCGAACGCGCGAAGGCCGCGGCCCGGGAACCCGCCCCCGCCGCACCGGCGCTCACTTCCAAGGTCGGCACGAACGACAAGGCCGGCACCAAGGTCCGCCAGTGGCTGATGACCGGCGTCAGCTACCTCATCCCGTTCGTCGCCGCGGGCGGACTGCTCATCGCGCTGAGTTTCGCCCTGGGTGGCTACCAGATCGTCGACGCGCCGAAGGTCACCGAGCAGTTCGACCCGGGGTCCGTCGCCGGCTGGGCGGCGCTGATGTTCCAGATCGGCAGCGCCGCGTTCGACTTCCTGGTGCCGGTGCTGGCCGGGTTCATCGCCTTCGCGATGGCCGACCGCCCGGCGATCGCCCCCGGCTTCGTGGGCGGCGCGATCGCCGTCACGGTCGGTGCCGGGTTCCTCGGCGGCCTCGTCGCGGGCCTCCTGGCCGGTGGCGTGGTGCTCGCGCTGAAGCGGGTCCAGGTGCCGAAGGCGATGCGCGGCATCATGCCGGTGGTAGTGTACCCGCTGCTCGGGTCCATTGTGGTCGGTGTCCTGATGTACGTCGTGGTGGGCAAGCCGATCGCGGCGGCGACGACGGGACTGACGAACTGGCTCAACAGCCTCAGCGGCGTCAGCGCGCTGCTGCTGGGCGCGCTGCTCGGCCTGATGATGGCGTTCGACATGGGCGGGCCGGTCAACAAGGCGGCGTACGCGTTCGCGGTCGGCGGGCTGACCACCGGCGCGACGGCGTCGCTGCAGATCATGGCCGCGGTGATGGCGGCGGGCATGGTGCCGCCGCTGGCGCTGGCGCTCGCTTCGACGGTGCGGAAGAAACTGTTCACCGAAGCCGAGCGCGAGAACGGCCGCGCGGCCTGGCTGCTCGGCGCGTCGTTCATCACCGAGGGCGCGATCCCGTTCGCCGCGGCGGATCCGTTCCGCGTGATCCCGTCGATCATGCTCGGCTCTGCCGTGACGGGCTCTCTGTCGATGGCGTTCGGCGCGACCCTGCGCGCCCCGCACGGCGGGATCTTCGTGCTCCCGCTGATCGGCAACCCGCTGCTGTTCCTGGTGGCGCTGGTCGCCGGCACCGCGGTCGCCGCCGGTGCGGTGATCCTGCTGAAGCAGGTGCGCTTCCGCGCTTCCGAACGTTCCGCCGCCGTTTCCGGCCAGCCCGTCAACGCCTGAAGGAGTCCACCGTGTACCAACGCCGCACGCTCGTCGCCAGCAGTGTCGGGCTCCACGCCCGGCCCGCGGGCCTGGTTGCGAAAACGGCCGCCGGTCAGCCGGCCAAGGTGAAGATCGCCAAGATCACCGGCGGGGTGGCCGGCGACCCGGTCGACGCCGCGAGCGTCCTCGGGTTGATGACCCTCGGCGCGGCTTTCGGCGACGAAGTCGAGTTGACCGCCGACGGCGACCACGCCCAGACGTCGGTCGACGCCCTGGCCGAGCTGATCGCCCAGGACCTCGACGCGTAACACCCAGCGCCCCAAGGTGGCCTTCGGTGCGTCTGACGCACCGAAGGCCGCCTTGGGTGCGTCAGACGCAACCAAGGCCACCTTGGGGCGCTGCTAGGCCG
>NZ_JBVHUL010000001.1:1558179-1595053 GCF_055565395.1 Amycolatopsis sp. NPDC028719 | reverse complement strand
GGCTGCATACCTACAATCACCACCGCGGACACACCGCACTCGCAGGCCAATCACCCGCCAGTCGCGTCCCCAACCTCACGGGGCAATACAGCTAGTCGACCCCGTCGATCAGCAGCAGCCGTCGATCGAGCGCCGTCGCCCTGATCTCCAGTGCGGCGGCGTACTCGTCGGAGCGGTACCAGCGCTCGGCGGTGTCGCGATCGGGAAACTCGACGACGATGATCCGCTTACCCGGCTGGGTTTCCCCTTCGAGCGCGGCCGGGATCGCGCCTCTCGCGAGGTACCGGCCGCCATGGGCTTCGATCGAAGCCGCGGCGAGTTCGCGGTAGCGCTGCGCCGGGGCTTCGTCGAGGATTTCGACCTCGGAGATCACGTAGGCAGTCACAGTTCCGAGCGTGGCAGAGCGGCTCGCGCCGAGCGTGGTGCTTCCGCTACCCGGCTCAGACGTTGAAGCGGAACTCCACCACGTCGCCGTCGGCCATGATGTAGTCCTTGCCCTCCATGCGGACCTTGCCCGCCGCCCGGGCGGCCGCCATCGAGCCCGCCGCCATCAGGTCGTCGTACGAGACGATCTCCGCCTTGATGAAGCCGCGCTCGAAGTCCGTGTGGATCACGCCCGCCGCCTGGGGGGCCGTCGCGCCCTGGGGGATCGTCCACGCGCGGGACTCCTTCGGGCCCGCCGTCAGGTACGTCTGCAGGCCGAGCGTGTGGAAACCCGCGCGGGCCAGGGAGTACAGGCCCGGCTCCGGCTGGCCGACCGACTCGAGCAGCTCGCGCACGGACTCCTCGTCGTCCAGCTCCAGCAGTTCCGCCTCGACCTTCGCGTCGAGGAACACCGCGTCCGCCGGCGCGACCAGCTTCGTCAGCTCCTCGCGGCGGGCTTCGTCGGTGAGGACGCCTTCGTCGGCGTTGAAGACGTACAGGAACGGCTTCGTCGTCAGGAGGCTGTGCTCGCGAAGCAGTTCGAGGTCGACGTCCTTCTGAGCCGAGAAGAGCGTGCGCCCGCTGTCGAGGATCTCCTTCGCCTTCTGCGCGGCCTCGAGCGCGGGCTTCGCTTCCTTCTTGGTCCGCGCTTCCTTCTCCAACCGCCAGACGGCCTTCTCGAGGGTCTGCAGGTCGGCCAGGATCAGCTCGGTGTTGATCGTCTCGATGTCGCTCAGCGGATCGATCCGGCCGTCGACGTGGATCACGTCCGGGTCGTCGAACACACGGATGACCTGGCAGATCGCGTTGGCCTCACGGATGTTCGCCAGGAACTTGTTGCCCAGCCCGGCACCCTCGGACGCGCCCTTCACGATGCCCGCGATGTCCACGAAGGACACCACGGCCGGGACGATCTTCTCCGACTTGTGCAGCTCGGCCAGCTTGTCCAGCCGGGGGTCCGGCAGCGGCACGACACCGACGTTCGGCTCGATCGTCGCGAACGGGTAGTTCGCGGCGAGCACGTCGTTGCGGGTCAGCGCGTTGAACAGGGTGGACTTGCCGACGTTGGGCAGGCCGACGATACCGAGGGTGAGGCTCACGACCCCGCAGTCTACGTGGCTACCCCGCTCGGGCCCCACGCACCCAACGCCGCGTCGGATTTCCGCCAGCGACCGCGCTGACCTGCTGGCATGCTCGAATCCATGGTCACCGAAACGCTCGCACTCTGGCGCGACGCCGACCGCTGCTACCGCGTGGTCACCGCCCGCGACCCGCGCTTCGACGGCCAGTTCATCATGGCGGTGCGCACCACCGGCATCTACTGCCGGCCGTCCTGCCCGGCCTCGACGCCGAAGGTGCAGAACGTCCGCTTCTTCCCGACGTCGGCGGCCGCGCAGGCCAACGGCTTCCGCGCCTGCCGTCGCTGCCTGCCCGACGCCGTGCCGGGCTCGCCCGACTGGAACGTGCGCGCCGACCTCGCCGCGCGGGCGATGCGCCTGATTTCGGACGGGACCGTGGAGCGCGAAGGCGTCCCGGGCCTGGCGCGACGGCTCGGCTACTCGGAACGCCAGCTCGGCCGGGTGCTGACCGCCGAACTGGGCGCCGGTCCGCTCGCGCTGGCCCGGGCGCACCGCGCGCACTCGGCCCGGCTGCTGATCGAGATGTCCGGGCTGCCGCTGACGGACGTCGCGTTCGCGGCGGGCTTCTCCAGTGTCCGGCAGTTCAACGAGACGATCCGCGAGGTGTTCGCGACGACGCCGTCGCAGCTTCGCGCCTTCGCCGCGTCACGGCGTGGACGTCAGGGCGACGTGGGTGGGACGCGCCTCAGCCTGCGGCTGCCGTTCAGGCCGCCCTTCGACGCTGTCGGGCTGCTTCGCTTCTTCGCGGCTCACGCGGTTGGAGGCGTCGAGGAAGTGACTTCGGCGTCCTACGCACGGACGTTGCGGCTTGCGCACGGCACCGGCGTCGTCCGGCTGACGCCGGAGCCGGACCACGTGCGCTGCGAGCTGCTGCTGACCGACCTGCGCGACCTCGGCAGCGCGGTCAGCCGGGTGCGCCGGCTGCTCGACCTCGACGCCGACCCGGCGGCGGTCACCCGGGTCCTCGGCGCCGATCCGGCGCTGGCGCCGGTCGTGGCGGCCGTGCCCGGGATCCGGGTCCCGGGCGCCGTCGACAGCGAAGAGCTGGTGGTTCGAGCCCTGCTCGGCGGCCAGATCCCGGCTTCGCTCGGCGAAGAGGTGCCGGGCGAGTGGGGCGTGACGCGGCTCTTCCCGGCCGCGGCCACCATCGCGGCAGCCATGCCCGAGCACGCGGGAATCGTCGCGCTGGCCGAAGGGCGCCTGGACGTGCACGTCGGCCGTGACGCGGCGGAGCTGCGCGCCGAGCTGCTCGAGTGCCCCGGCATCGACAGCGCCACCGCGGACTACGTCGTGATGCGCGTGCTCGGCGCACCGGACATCCTCCTGGCAACGGACACCGCCGCTCTGCGTGGCGCCGAAGCACTGGGCATCTCGCCGGGTTCGCTGCCGGAGCGAGCCCGGGAGTGGACGCCGTGGTGCTCCTACGCCGGGATGTACCTCCGGCGGGTCGGCTGACGCCGCGTCAGCCCTGCTCGCCGTGCCACAGCAGGGCCTGCGCGACGATCACCCGGGCACCGTCGAACGTCACGGCAGGCGAGCCGTGCAGGTGGTAGCCGAGATCGAGCGCCTCGCTGACGCGGTGGCAGAACTTCGCGTCGTCCGGGCCGGTGAGCAGGCGGTAGCGGGGCAGGTCGTCGGGCGGCTGGTCCGTCATGACCTCATCTTGTCCGAATCGTCAACCGGCGCGCACCTCCACTGTCGAGCCGCTGCGGGACTTCCGGACCCGCAGCCGCGTCGGGATGCGCTGCCGCAGCTCCTCGACGTGGGACACCAGCCCGACCACCCGGCCGCCCGCGCGGAGCTCGTCGAGGATGTTCATCACGACGTCGAGGGTCTCGGCGTCCAGCGTGCCGAAACCCTCGTCGACGAACAGCGTGTCCAGCAGCGCGCCGCCGGTTTCCCCGGCGACGACGTCGGCGAGCCCCAGCGCCAGGGCCAGCGACGCGAGGAACGACTCGCCGCCGGACAGCGTCTTCGCCGGGCGGATGGTGCCCGAGTAGTCGTCGAGCACGTCGATGCCGAGCCCGCCGCGGGTGCCGCGCGCGCCGGCCGCGTCCGAGTGCACGAACGAGTACCGCCCCTGGCTCATCGTCCGGAGCCGGTGGGTGGCGGCGACCGCCACTTCTTCGAGCCGCGCCGCGAGCACGTACGAGCGCAGCGACATCTTCCGGCTGTTCTGCCCCCGCCCGTTGACGACGTCCGCGAGCGCGCGCAGCTCGGCGTACGCCGCTTCGGCCGGTGCGAGGCCGGCGAGGGCCTTGCCCAGCAGGCCCGCCAGCCGGGTCAGCTCCTCGTGCTGCGCGGTCGCCACCCGCATCGCCGCGTACGCCGAGTCGGCACGCGCCCGCGCCAGCTGAGCGGCGTCGGCCGCCCGGCCGACGTCCGCGACGTCGTCCGGCGAGATCCCGAACAGGTCCGGCTCCGACAGCAGCGCCCGGGCCCCCGCCGCGGCGGCCTCCGCGTCGGCGATGCCCTGCTCCAGCTTCTCGATCTGCTCGTCCGGCAGCATCGCGGCGCGCGCCTTCTTCAGCGACGTGAACCCCTTCGCCTTGACCGCCGCCTCGACCAGCGCACGCTGCTGGGCGACGCGCTCGCGGGCGCCCGCGACGGCCGTCCGCGCCTCGGAGACCCGTTCGAGAGCTTCGGCCAGCCCGACCAGGTGCTTCCGCCGGGCGCCGACGTCCGCGAACTCGCCGCGCCCGGCGACGAGCCGGCGTTCGCGCTCGGCCAGCCGTTCTTCCAGGGCGCGGACGTCGGTCGTGGCTTCGGTCGCGGCCTGTTCGGCCTGCCGCCGACGTTCGGTCCGCCGCTCGAGGTCGCGTTCCAGGAGGACGACCTGCTCGCCGAGCTTCGCCTTCCCGGCCGCCTGCTGCGTCAGCGAAGCGACCGCCGCGCGGGCTTCGGCCAGCTCGGCCGTGATCGACTCGGCCGTGCGCTCGCCCAGCCGCTCCAGCAAGCCGGCCAGCCGCGCCTTCGCCTCTTCGAGCGCGACGACGACCCGCTGCCGCACCGCGTCGGCCGCCTGCTCGGCCTCCTCGGCGGCGCGTTCCTCGGCGGGGTCGACGAGTTCGACGTTCCGGTTCGCCGGCGCCGGGTGCTCGGCGGACCCGCAGACGGGGCAGGGGGCGCCGTCCGGCAGCGCGGCGGCCAGTTCGGCCGCCATCCCGTCGAGCCGCCGTTCGCGCAGGTCGAGCCGGTGCTGCCGGGCCGCCTGGTGCGTGTCGACGACCTCGCGCAGCTTCGCCTCGCCGCGCCCGACCTTCGCCCGGGCCTCGGGCAGCTCCGCCGCGTCACGCGCGAAAACTCTGAGCTCGTCCACCCGGGCGCGCGCCCCATCGAGCTTCGCCTCGGCTTCGGCCGCTTCGACGGCGTCCGCCCGCAGCTTCGCCAGCTGGCCGGGGATGGCGGCCAGCTCGGCGGTCAGCTCTTCGACCTGCTGCCCGGCCGTGACGGCGGCCAGCTTCCGGTCGTCCCGCCGCATGATGTCGAGCTGCTGCTGCTCGGCCTCGGCGACGAGCTCCGCGACCGCGCCGGCCTCTTCCCGTGCTGCGGCCGCCCGCGCCTTGAGGTCGCCGGTCGCCCGGGTGCCGAACTCCCGCAACTCCGCGCCGCGCGCCTTCTCCACCTGCTCGGCTTCGGCCAGCTCCGCCGCGCGCCTGTCCAGCAGGTCGGCTTCCACGGCGACCCCGGCGGCCCGCCGCGCGGCCGCGACTTCCCGGGCCCATTCGGCGCGTTGCGGCGCCTGTTCGGTGATCTCGACGAGCCGCAGGTGCGCGGTGCGGACCCGGCGGATCTTCTCCGCACCGGCTCGCTCCTCCTGCAGGTAGCCGTCCGCGCGCTGAGCCGCCGCGCGTGTGCGTTCTTCCTCGGCCGTGGCCTGCCCGGCGCGTTCGGCGGACATCGCCAGCACGGTGGCGACCCACTCGGCGACGCCGGTCTCGGGCGGGTCCTGCTGTGCCTCCTGCGCGTAGCGCGCCAGCAGCTCGCGCACTTTTCCTTGCTGCTGCTCGAGTTCGCGACCGCGAACTGTGCGCAGGTCGGCGAACCAGCGTTCGACGTCGGCGAAGCGCTCGGTGCCGAAGAGCCGTTCGAGCAGCTTCTCGCGCTCGGCGGTGTCCGAACGCAGGAACCGGGCGAACTCGCCCTGCGGCAGCAGCACCACCTGGAAGAACTGGGCCGCGGTCATCCCGAGCAGCCGCTCGACGGTGCGCGCGACCTCCTCGATGCGGATCAGGCCCTCCGGAGGGAGCCCGGCCGGCGCGGTGCCGACCCAGCTCAGCGACACCCGCGCCTGCTGGGTGGTCGTGCCTTCGCCGCGCCGCTTCGGCCGCTGGTACTCCGGGTTGCGCACGATCTTGAGCCGGTGGCCCTGCACGGTGAGCTCGAGCGCGACTTCGGTGACCTGATCAAGCTCGGCCAGGTCGCAGCGCAGCCGCTTGGCCTCGTTGCGGGCGCCGGGAACCACGCCGAACAACGCGAACGCGATCGCGTCGAGCAGCGTGGTCTTGCCCGCGCCGGTTTCGCCGTGCAGGAGGAAGAGGCCGTCGGCGCCGAGCACGTCGAAGTCGACCACTTCGCGTGCGCAGTACGGCCCGAAGGCTTCGACCTCCAGCCTGTGCAGCCTCATTTCGCGAGGGCCTCCCGGTCGGCCGCTTCCAGGGCCAGGAACAGGAGCCGCTCTTCGCTTTCGGTGGGCGCGGCGCCACGGCAGTCGTCGAGGAAGCTGCGCGAGATCTCGATGTCCGACCGGCCGCGGACGGCGTCGGAGTACCGCAGCGGGGCGCCGCTGTAGCCGCCTTCGGGCTCCCACTCCAGGTGCACCGCGTGCGTGAACCGCTCGCGCAGGCGCCGCATCGCGTCCACCGGGCGGACCGGGTCGGTGACCGTGACCGACAGGAAGTGCTCGAGGAACTCGTCGTGCGCCGGCTCCGCGAGCAGGTCTTCGAGCCGGCCGCGGAGGGTGGCCAGCGGCCTCGGCACCGGTAGTTCGTGCCTACGGACTTCGGCGAGCCCACTCGCGTCCAGCTCGACCAGCAAGACGGATTTGCGTTGCCGCGCCTCGGAAAACGAGTACGCCAGCGGGCTCCCGGAGTACCGCAGGTGCTCGGCGAGCTTCTGCGGGCCGTGGAGGTGGCCGAGGGCGACGTAGTCGACGCCGTCGAAGACCGAGCCGGGCACCTGCTCGACCCCGCCGACCGCGATCGTGCGCTCCGATTCGGTCGGCTCGCCGCCGGTGACGAACGCGTGCGCCAGCACGACGGACCGGGTGCCCGGCCGGGTTCCGAGGTCCGCGCGGATCCGGCGCATGGCCTCGGTGAGCACGCCGGTGTGGCCGCGCGCCTCCGGCACGCCCAGCGCGTGGCGCGCCGGTTCCGGTTCCAGGTAAGGGATTCCGTAGACGGCGACCGGGCCGTGGCCGTCGTCCAGGAGCACCGGTTCGGCCAGCCCGCCGACGGTGGTGCGCAGGTGCAGCCCGCCCGCCGCGGCGAATTCCGCGAAGGCGCCGAGCCGCGGTGCGGAGTCGTGGTTCCCGGGCGTGACGACCAGTTGCGCACCGGCGGCGCGGATCCGCGCGACCGCCGCGGTGGCCACCCGGACGGCCTCCGCCGACGGCACCGCGCGGTCGTAGATGTCGCCTGCCACCAGGACGGCGTCGATCGCCTCGCCGGCCACGAGGTCGGCGAGGTGCCCGAGCACCGCTTCCTGTTCCGCGAGCAGATCGGCGCCGTGGAACGTGCGGCCGATGTGCCAGTCGGAGGTGTGCAGGAATCTCACGGTGGCCAAGGTACGACCCGGCCCCGACGAAAAGGCGAAGGCTCGCCGTCTCCTCACTCGAACGTGTGTACTAACACGAGAGTGCCGGTGCGGACACGCCCTGCGTGGATTCGATTTGTTCGCAGGTCAGCTACCCACAGCGACGGATCGGGTGCGGTTTTTGTCGGTGGGGTCCGCCATGATGTCTGCGCGGTCGGATCCAGGCGGCCGATTGGGAGGAGGCGAAGTGGCGACAGTGCTGACCACCGCGGCGATCGTGCTCGCGGTCCTGCTGCTGTTCGCCGTCGCGGTGCTGTGGCGGCTCTACAACGACGGGATGCGCCGGGCGGACGCGGCGGCCCGGCAGGTGGCGGCCGAGCGGGCGAAGTCGGACCAGCAGCAGCTGGCGCTGCGCCGCTACGAGGTCGCGTTCGCCTCGATCAGCGGCCGCGGCGAGCTGGGCGAGCAGGTGCTGGTGGAGACGGCGCGGGCGCTCGGGCTGCGCGAGAACCTGCACTTCACCCTGCAGACGGACGTGGGCGGCGGCGGTTCGGCGAAACCGGACATGGTGCTGCGGGTGGGCGGCGACCGCACGGTGCCGGTCGACGCGAAGGCGAGCATGGCGATCTGGGCCGAGGCGGTCGAGACCGACGACCCGGCCGAGCGGATCGACGCGTTGCGGGCGCACGTCCGGCAGGTCCGTTCCCGGGCGGCCGAGCTGGCGGGCAAGGGCTACCAGCGCTGGGCCGACGCGATCTACGGAACGATCATGTTCATCCCCTCGGACGCCGCCGTGGTCGCGGCCCTGGACACCGACCCGGAGCTGCTGCGCTGGCTCATCGACCGGCGGGTGTTCCTGTGCGGGCCGACCGGGTTCGGGGTGCTGGCGTCGGCGGCACTGTTCGCGGCGAGCGACCGGACTCTGGAGGCGGACGTCGAGCAGGTCCGAGCCGGCGCGGCGGCCGCCCACCGAGCGGCGGGCGGCGCGGTGGACGCACTGAACCTGTCGAGCACGCACCTCCAACGGTTCCTGTCGGCGCGACGCCGGGAGCTGGAGGCGTTGGAGACGTTCCGGGCAACGGTGGCCCCGCTGACGGACGCGGCGGGCAGCCCGGCGCAGGTTCCCCAGGTCCGGAAGGGAGACGAACTGGCGGCAAGCTGAGTGCGCCGGCGTGGGACTGCCGGTGGGAGGCTGGACGGCAGCGAAGGGCGGGTCCGGCAGCAACGGGTGGTCCGGCGGGAAAGGCCTGGTCCTGCCGCAATGGGCAGCCTTGCCGCGGCGGGCAGTTCGGCCCCGAGGCGCGTCCGGCGGCAACGGGTTGGCCGACGGCAAGGGGTGGTCCAGCCGCAAGGCGCAATCCGGCTGCGACGGGTCGTCCGGCCGTAAGGCGTAGCCCGGACCGCAGCGGTGGTCCGTCGGCGGAGTGCTCGCGCGTCGGTCCGGCTGCGACGGCGGCCGTATGGGCGCTCCGCAGCGCCGCCGGATGATGCCCGCGGTCGATGCCCACCGGACCGGCAGTCCGCCGGGCCCGGGCCCTCCTCCGCCCGGAGACGACCGCCCACCGACGAGCTGTGAACCGACCTGGTCACAATCGTGGGCCTCGGGGACCGGCTGCGGTCGATGCGTCCGCCGGATCCGGGTCCTCTGGCAGCCGTTCCGCCGAACCGGCACCACGACTCCCCGGCAAGCCCCCGACCTGCGACGACTCGCGCACTCCCGCCACGGAAAGGAGACAAACCGGAACCGGCGGCAAAGGACTGGACCACATCACAGCAGCACCCGGCGGGCCACTCGGGTCACGCCGCCGGGTGGCGATACACCCACGTCGGCGGCGGTGCTGGCAAGATCTTCACAACCACGAGATACGGTGTTGTGCTGTGACCGCGATTCGCGATCGCCAGAGCGATCCAGATGCCGACGACGTCCCCGTACCGTGGGACGAGCGTCCTGTCGTCGGTTCGAGGCGCGGGCTTCCGTGGTGGGCGGCAGTGCTCGTCGGCTTCGGCCTGGCGATCGTGGGTGCCCTCATCGGCAAGCCGACCCAGGGCAACATCCCGCTGATCTTCACCGTCTGCTACATCGGCGGGGCCGTCATCGCGGTCTGCGCGGTGCGGCGCCGGGGCCTGTTCGGGCCGATGGTGATGCCGCCGCTCGTGCTGGCCGTGACCGTGCCCGGCGTGATCCTGCTGACCTCGGGATCCCAGGGCGACGACATGCTGTCCAAGGCCCTGAACATCGGCACCCCGCTGATCAACGGCTTCCCGACCATGGCGATCACCACCGGCATCACGCTGTTGATCGGGTTCGTCCGCATGTACCGCGAACGCGACCCGGAGGCCCCGAAGAAGGGCAAGGCGGCCACCCGCCGCCCCGCGGACGAGGACGACGAGAAGCCGTCGACGCGCGCTGCGGCGACGTCGGCCGGGGGCCGTCCGCGGCCGCCCGGGTCGAACCGCACCGGCCAGACCCCGCTGCCCCAGGGCGCGCGCCGCGGCCGGGACGGCGAACCGCCCCGTCGCCCGCGCCCGCCCGCGGACGGCGAACGCCGGACCCCGCGCGCCGGCGCCCCGGCCGAACGCGAACGCGACCGCGACCGCGGCGCACGCAAGCCACCACCGGCCGGCCGCCGCACACCGCCCCCGGCGGAGAGCGACCCCCGCCGACGCAGCGGCGACGCCCCACGCCGACGCCCGCGCCCGCCCGCGGAAGACGGCCGCGACACGCCCCCGCCCCGCCGCCCGTCCGGCGGGCGAGGTGCCCCACCGCGCCGGAACCGTCCCTGGGACGAAGAAGAGCGCTGACGACCACCGGAAAGGCGGTCACCTTCCGCGGAAGGTGACCGCCTTTCCGCGATTCGAGGGCACGTGATCGCCGACGGAACTCGCATGGTCGAAGACCGAACTCGCCTGATCAGAGCCGCAACTCGCGTGCGCGAAGACCGCACTCGCGTGACCGCGAGCGGAACACGCGTGACCGAAGACCGCACTCGCGCAACTGCGAGCGAAACTCGCGTGGTCGAAGGCCGAACTCGCCTGATCAGAGCCGCAACTCGCGTGCGCGAAGACCGCACTCGCGTGACTACGAGCGGAACTCGCGTGATCGACGACCGCACTCCGCCGCCGCAGTCCCCCAACGCAGTTCGGCGGCGAGCCGCACCCGCGACCCACCGCCGAACCGACGTAAACCTCAGACCTTCCGAAGCTCCTTCGGCGGCGCGAAGGTGATCTTCTCGTTCGCCGTCGTCACCTCGTCGACGTCGCCGTAACCCCGCTCGGCCAGCCAAGCGAGCAGGTCCATGACCAGCTCGTCCGGCACCGACGCCCCCGAGGTGACACCCACCGTCGTCACGCCGGAAAGCCACGCCTCGTCGACCTCGTGCGCGAAGTCGACCAGGTACGACGCCCGCGCCCCCGCCTTCAGGGCCACCTCGACCAGGCGCTTCGAGTTGGACGAGTTCGTCGACCCGACCACCAGGACCAGGTCGCACTCCGCCGCCATCGCCTTGACCGCGACCTGGCGGTTCGTCGTCGCGTAGCAGATGTCGTCGCTCGGCGGGTCCGCCAAGCCCGGGAAGCGCTCGCGGAGCTGGTCGACGCGCTCCATCGTCTCGTCGACCGACAGCGTCGTCTGGGACAGCCAGATCACCTTCGACGGGTCGCGTACCTCGACCTTGTCGACGTCTTCGGCCTTGTCGACCAGCTGGACCTTGTCCGGTGCCTCGCCGGCCGTGCCCTCGACCTCTTCGTGGCCTTCGTGACCGATCAGCAGGATGTCGTAGTCGTCCTTCGCGAACCGGTTGACCTCCTTGTGCACCTTCGTCACCAGGGGGCAGGTCGCGTCGATCGTGCGCAGGTTCCGGTCGGCGGCCTCCGCGTGCACCATCGGCGAGACGCCGTGGGCGGAAAACACCACGAGCGCGCCCTCGGGCACCTCGGACGTCTCGTCGACGAAGATCGCGCCGCGCTCGCGCAGCGTGTCGACCACGTGCCGGTTGTGCACGATCTCCTTGCGGACGTACACCGGCGCGCCGTAGACCTCGAGGGCCTTCTC
Organism: Amycolatopsis sp. NPDC028719; assembly: GCF_055565395.1. Classification (NCBI taxonomy): domain Bacteria; kingdom Bacillati; phylum Actinomycetota; class Actinomycetes; order Pseudonocardiales; family Pseudonocardiaceae; genus Amycolatopsis; species Amycolatopsis sp. NPDC028719. The sequence goes on along the minus strand of NZ_JBVHUL010000001.1, from coordinate 1,583,686 downwards.
GACGGCGATCACCGCGCGGTCGACGCCGGCGCAGTAACCACGGGGCTTGGCGAGCAGCACCCGCTTGCCGGAAGCGGTGCCGGTGATCGTCGGGGTACCCGCGGGCTCGATTCCGGGACTCGCTGAACTCATGCCACCCAGGGTACGGGCAGCCCGGCAGCGAACTCGAAGTCCCTTTCGGGTGAGCTTCGTCCCTCTACCGTGCTGTGCGCGGGGTCACGCATTGCGCCTGAACCCACTCGTTCGGTTGGGCAGGATGGCGTAAATACGGCAGGCTGGACGCATGAAGCCATTCCCGCTCCCCCTCCGGGTCGCCGCGGGCCTCGCCGTCTCCACCGCCGAGCGGGTTCGTGAGCTTCCCCGGCAGCTCGCCGGGCTCCCGGTGACCGTGGTCAGCCAGGTGCTGCAGGCCTCCATGCGCGTCCAGCAGCACGTCACCGAGCTCGCGATCAAGGGCGACAACGCCCTGTCGAGCCTGCGCCCCGTCGAAGACACGCCCAGCTGGGCGACCTTCGACGAGGACCTTCCGTCCGACGCCCCGCCCGCACGGCCGGCCCCCGCGCCCGTCGCCGACGTTCCCGAGCCGCGCTCGGAGATCAACGGTCACATTCCGTCAGCGGCCGAACTCGAAGCGGAACTGGGCGATCCGTGGGCCGAAGAGGAACGCGCGCTCGCCGAAGACCACGCCGACGGCGAGAACGACGCCCAGGAAGACGCCCCGGAACGCCCCCACGAAGACGACACCAAGCCGAAGCCGGGCACGCCCAAGGTCGACAAGAAGACCAAGAGCGAGACTCCCCGGACCAGCGCCGGCGGGTACGACGGCCCGGCCGGGCTGACCGGCTACGACCAGCTCACCCTGCCGCAGCTGCGGGCCCGCCTGCGCCAGCTCTCGATCGCCCAGCTCGAGACGATCCTCGAGTACGAGCGCGCGCACGCCGACCGCTCGTCCTTCACCGGGATGCTGTCGCGCCGGATCGCCAACGCCCGCAAGGCCGAACAGGCCGGGGAAGACGGCCAAGAGAACGGCCAGTGACCGAAACCGAAGCGAGCACCGCCGAAAAGCCGTGGCCGGTGCGCACGGTCGCGCGCAAGATCGGCGACTGGGTCCACCGGCTCGGCAGCGTCTGGGTCGAAGGCCAGGTCACGCAGGTCAACTCCCGGCCGAACACGCAGACCGCGTTCCTGACGTTGCGCGACCCGTCGGCGGACGTCTCGATGTCGGTGACCTGCCCGAACTGGCTGATCCGCGAGATGGAACCGCCGCTGCGCGAGGGCGCGAGCGTCGTGGTGCACGCGAAGCCGTCGTTCTTCTTCGGCCGGGGCACGCTCAGCCTGCGCGCCGATCAGATCCGCGCGGTCGGCATCGGTGAGCTGCTGGCCCGCATCGAGCGCCTCAAGAAGCTGCTGACCGCCGAAGGGCTCTTCTCGGCGCAGCGCAAGCGGCCGATCCCGTTCCTGCCCCGAGGCGTCGGGCTGATCACCGGCCGCGCGTCGGCGGCCGAGCGGGACGTCCTGGTCAACGCCCAGACGCGGTGGCCGCACGTCCGGTTCAAGGTCCTCAACACCGCCGTGCAGGGCTCGCAGGCGGTGCCGCAGGTCATGCGCGCGCTGCGCATCCTGGACGCCGACCCCGACATCGACGTCATCGTGATCGCCCGCGGCGGCGGCAGCGTCGAGGACCTGCTGCCGTTCTCCGACGAGGCGCTCTGCCGCGCGGTCTCGGCCGCGGGGACGCCGGTGGTCAGCGCCATCGGGCACGAGCCCGACACCCCGCTGCTCGACTACGTCGCCGACCTGCGCTGCTCGACGCCGACCGACGCGAGCAAGCGGATCGTGCCGGACCACCGCGAGGAGACCGAGCGGGTCCGGCAGATGCGCGACCGCGGGCGCCGCGCCCTCCACGGCTGGGTCGACACGCAGGCGCGCCTGCTGACGCAGCTGCGCAGCCGCCCGTCGCTGGCCGACCCGCTCGGCCCGGTCCAGCGGCGCCAGGACGACGTCGACGTCCACCGTGAACGCGCGCGCCGCGCCATGCTGACGCTGCTCGCCAAGGACCAGGCGGAGCTCGCGAGCGCGCGGGCCCGGCTGACCGCGCTCGGCCCGGCCGCGACGCTGGCCCGCGGCTACGCGGTCGTGCAGTTCCTCGATTCCGAAGGCAACCTCCAGGTACTCCGCTCCGTCTCCGAAGTCGAGGCCGGTGCCCAGCTGCGCGTGCGCGTGGGTGACGGCGCGATCGGCGCGGTGGCGGAAGGAGCACTGGAGTGACGCTGAAGGCGGCGACGTTCCTCCCCCTCACCATGGACGCGGCCCGGCGCCTGGGCGCGCGGCCCCTGCTGGACCAGGCGATGCGCACGGACCGGGCGGCCGCCGAGTGCTGGACGGCGCTGCTCGCCGGCTGCGGTGGCGCCGCCCGCCGCGAGCTGGGGCCGCAGCTGCGCCGGCTGTCCGAAGCGACGTCGACGCAGGTCGGCTCGCGCTGGTGGTTCGCCGAGGGCGCCGGGCACCGCAAGCGGGTCGCGGGCGCGCAGGAGAACCTCGAAGAGGCGATCGCGGAGGGTGACGGGCAGGAGTTCGCGCTGGCGTTCGTCGGGTACGACCACGCCATGGCCAGCGCGGTAGTGTGCGCGCACAGCCCAAGCCGGAAGGTCGGAGAACGCCCAGCGTGAGTGAAGCAGCCAGCGAGGAACTCGGCTACGAGCAGGCCCGGGACCGCCTCGTCGAGGTCGTCCGCGAGCTCGAAGCCGGCGGCCTGTCCCTCGAGCAGTCGCTCGCGCTGTGGGAGAAGGGCGAGAAGCTCGCGAAGCTCTGTGAGCGCCATCTCGAAGGCGCCCGCGAACGCATCGAGGCCGCTCTGGCGTCCGTAGAGTCTTCGGAGGACGAAACCGGCGACGGTCAGTGACGTTTGCCATGCCTTCGGCATCGGGAAATTCGGCGGGTATCTGACAGACTGTTGACCCGCCAGTTCCACGATCCGGGAGGCAATGATGTCCACCGCAGAGAGTCGTCGTGAAGCGCCCGACCGCAACCTCGCGATGGAACTGGTCCGGGTGACCGAGGCCGCCGCGATGGCGGCGGGCCGCTGGGTCGGCCGCGGCGACAAGATCGGCGGCGACGGCGCGGCGGTCGACGCGATGCGCCAGCTGGTGTCGACGGTGTCGATGCGCGGGGTCGTGGTGATCGGCGAGGGCGAAAAAGACGAAGCGCCCATGCTGTTCAACGGCGAAGAGGTCGGCAACGGCGACGGGCCGGACTGCGACGTCGCGGTCGACCCGGTCGACGGCACCACGCTGATGGCCAAGGGCATGCCCAACGCCCTCGCGGTGCTCGCGGTCGCCGAGCGCGGCGCGATGTTCGACCCGTCCGCGGTGTTCTACATGGAGAAGCTGGCCGTCGGGCCGGACGCGGCGGGCAAGGTCGAGCTCGGCGCGCCGATCGCGGAGAACATCCGGCGCGTCGCCAAGGCGAAGAACAGCAGCATCGGTGACGTCACCGTGTGCGTCCTCGACCGCCCGCGCCACGAGCAGATCATCAAGGAGATCCGGGACGCCGGCGCGCGGATCCGGTTCATCTCCGACGGCGACGTCGCGGGCGCGATCGCCGCGGCCCGCCCCACCACCGGCGTCGACATGCTGATCGGCATCGGCGGCACCCCCGAGGGCATCATCGCGGCCTGCGCGATGAAGTGCCTCGGCGGCGAGCTGCAGGGCCGGCTGTGGCCGAAGGACGACGCCGAGCGCGAGAAGGCCCTCGCCGCCGGCCACGACCTCGACCGCGTGCTGCTGAACGACGACCTCGTGCGTGGCGACAACGTCTTCTTCTGCGCGACCGGCGTCACCGACGGCGACCTGCTGCGCGGCGTCCACTACCGCGAGGGCGGCGCGACGACGCAGTCCATCGTGATGCGGTCCAAGTCCGGGACCGTCAGAATGATCGACGGCTACCACCGGCTGAACAAGCTGCGGGCGTACTCCTCCGTCAACTTCGACGGCCACCTGGACGCGCCCGACGACGACGTCGTTCCCCCGCTGCCGTAGAAGGAGTTCCGTGCCCAGGCGACTACTGGCCCTGCTGGTCCTGGTGTTCGCCCTGGTCCCCGCCACCGCGTCGGCCGAACCCGCCATCGTCGGGGGCGCCGTCGCGGATCAGCCCTACCCGTTCACGGTGTCGTTGCACTCCTCGTCGGGCAAGCTGTTCTGCGCCGGCGCGCTGATCGCCCCCACCTGGGTGGTGACGGCCGCGCACTGCGCGTTCGACAAGACCCCGGCCGGGATCTCCGTGCGGGCGGGCACGAACGACGTGGGCCAGGGCGGCGAAGTCGCCCAGGTCGCCGGCATCGTCGTGAACCCGGCGTTCAACACCCGGAACCCGGCGGGCGACATCGCGCTGCTGCGGCTGGCGGCACCGGCCGCGGCCACGCCGATCGCGCTCGCGACGGCCGCGGCGCCGGGCACGGCCACCCGGATCCTCGGCTGGGGCCAGACCTGCCCGAAGGTCAACTGCGGCGACATCCCGGCGAACCTGCAGCAGCTCGACACGCACATCGTCGAGGGCGCCAAGTGCACGGCGGGGTTCGACGGCACGGCCGAGCTGTGCACCGACAACCCCGGCGGCAAGTCCGGAGCGTGCTTCGGCGACTCGGGCGGTCCGGAGATCGTCCGCGACGGCGACCACTGGCTGCTCGTCGGCGTCACCAGCCGGCCGGGCAACAACGACCCGGTGTGCGCGTCGGCGCCGTCGATCTACACGTCCGTCGTCGCGTACGCGCCGTGGATCGCGGAGAAGGCGAAAGCCTGACTTACTCGGCGTTGCTCGAATGGCCCGGGAACAGGTGGGCGTCCGGGTCGAGCGCGACGGCGATGTTGTTGACCGCCGTCGCGGCTTCGCCGAAACCGGTCGCGATCAGCTTGACCTTCCCCGGGTACGCGGCGACGTCGCCGGCCGCGTAGACGCGTTCGCGCGCGGTCGCCATCGTCGAGTCGACGGCGATGGCGCGGTGGTCGATCTCCAGGCCCCAGCTCTCGATCGGGCCGAGGTCGGCGGTGAACCCGAGCGCCGCGACGACGGCGTTGGCGGGCAGCCGCTCCTCGCCGGCGCCCTTGATCGAGACGTCGACGGCTTCGAGCGCGCCATCCGCGTCCTCGACGAACCGCGTGACTTCGGCGTCGGTGATGATCCGGGTGCCGAGTTCGCGCACCTGCCGGACGATCGACTCGGCGGCGCGGAACTTGGCGCGGCGGTGCACGAGCGTCACGCTCGCCGCGACCGGGCGCAGGGCGAGGATCCAGTCGAACGCCGAGTCGCCGCCGCCGACGACCACGACGTGCTGCCCCGCGTGCGCCTGCAGCGACGGGACGAAGTGGACCATGCCGCGGCCGAGCCAGCCGTCGCCGGCCGGCAGCGGACGCGGGGTGAACTCACCGATGCCCGCGGTGACGAGGACCGCGCGCGCCCGCAGCGTCTCGCCGCCGTCGAGGGTCAGCTCGACGCCGTCCCCGAGGGTTTCGAGCTTTTCGGCCTTGCGCCCCAGCAGGTACTTCGGCTTCCACGGCGCGGCCTGCTGCACGAGGCCGTCGACCAGGTCGCGGCCCCGGATCTCGGCGAAGCCGCCGACGTCGTAGATCATCTTCTCGGGGTACATCGCCGTCACCTGGCCGCCGGGTTCGGGCAGCGAGTCGACCACCGCCATGGAGAGGCCGCGGAACCCGGCGTAGTAGGCGGCGAACAGGCCGGTCGGGCCCGCGCCGATGATCACGAGGTCGTAGGAGTCCCCAGAAGCTTCAGTCATGCTCGCTCCAGCCAGTGGTGGATGGCGGTGATCGAGAACACAGCCGATCCTAGCGTCGCCGGGCCCCCGAGGTGGCCGACGCCACCACGCGGGCACGGCGGAAGAGGTCCAGAATCGGGGGCATGGCTGACCAGGAATACCGGATCGAACACGACACGATGGGCGAGGTCCGCGTGCCGGCCGACGCGCTCTACCGCGCGCAGACCCAGCGGGCCGTCGAGAACTTCCCCATCTCCGGCCGGGGCCTGGAGCGCGCCCAGATCCGCGCGCTCGGCCTGCTCAAGGCCGCCGCCGCGCGGGTGAACCTCAAGCTGGGCGTGCTCGACGCCGACGTCGCGAACGCCATCGCGGCCGCCGCCGACGAAGTCGCCGAGGGCGCCCACGACGCGCACTTCCCGATCGACGTCTTCCAGACCGGCTCGGGGACGTCGTCGAACATGAACGCCAACGAGGTCATCGCGACGCTCGCGTCCCGCACCCTCGGCCGCGACGTGCACCCGAACGACCACGTCAACGCCTCGCAGTCGTCCAACGACACCTTCCCGACGACCATCCACGTCGCCGCCACCGAAGCCGTCCTCAAGGACGTCATCCCGGCGCTCGAGTACCTCGCCGGCGCCATCGAGGTGCGTGCGGCGGAGTGGGCCGACGTCGTGAAGTCCGGCCGCACGCACTTGATGGACGCCGTGCCCATTACCCTCGGCCAGGAGGCCGGCGCGTGGGCGTCGCAGGTCCGCTTCGGCGTCGAACGGCTGAAGTCGGGCCTGCCGCGGCTGGGCGAGCTGCCGATTGGCGGCACCGCTGTCGGGTCGGGGCTCAACGCGCCGGACGGCTTCGGCTCGAGCGTCGCGACCGAGCTCGCCACGGTGACCGGGCTGCCGCTGACCGAGGCCCGCGACCACTTCGAGGCGCAGGCGACGCAGGACAGCGTCGTCGAGACCTCCGGGCACCTGCGCACGATCGCCGTGTCGCTCAACAAGATCGCGAACGACCTGCGCTGGCTGGGTTCCGGCCCGCGCACCGGCCTGGCCGAGCTCGCGCTGCCGGACCTGCAGCCGGGCTCGTCGATCATGCCGGGCAAGGTGAACCCGGTGATCCCGGAGGCGACGCTGCAGGTGGTGGCGCAGGTGATCGGCAACGACGCGGCCGTCGCCTTCGCGGGCGCCGCGGGCAACTTCCAGCTGAACGTCAACCTGCCGGTGATCGCCCGCAACGTCCTCGAGTCGGCGCGCCTGATCGCGGCGGTGTCGCGGTTGCTGGCGGACAAGGTCTTCGCGGGCATCACCGTGAACACCGAGCGCACGCGCACCTACGCCGAAGGTTCGCCGTCGATCGTGACGCCGTTGAACAAGTACATCGGCTACGAGGAAGCCGCAGCGGTCGCGAAGCAGGCGTTGAAGGAGCTGAAGACGATCCGCGAGGTGGTCCTCGAGCGCGGGTACGTGAAGGACGGCAAGCTCACCGAAGAGCAGCTCGACGAAGCGCTCGACGTCCTCCGCATGGCCCGCGGCGGCAAGTGACCCGCTACCGCCGGCGCAGGCGCTTGTCCGCCAGCGCCGGCGGGGTGTAGTCCTTCTCGGCCGGGTTGAGGTCCGTGCCCGGCGGGACGATTTCGTCGATCCGGTCCAGCACCTCGTCGTCCAGCACCAGGTCGGCGCCCGCCAGGAGGTCGTCGAGCTGGGCGGGCGTGCGCGGGCCGATGATCGCCGACGTCACGCCCGGGTGCGCCCGGACGAACGCCGTCGCCAGGTGCGTGAGCGGGCGGCCGAGGTCGTCGGCGATCTTCTTCAGCTGTGCGATCGCCTCGAACTTGACGGCGTTCGCGGGCAGCGCCGGGTCGAACTTGTGCGCCTGCAGCGTCCGGCGCCCCTCGGAAAGGTCCACATCGGACGGTTTGCCGTAGCGACCCGACAGCCAGCCGCTGGCCAGAGGACTCCACGTCAGCACGCCCATGCCGTACTTCTGCGCGGTCGGCAGCACGGCCGCCTCGATCGCCCGGTTGAAGATCGAGTACGGCGGCTGCTCGGCGCGGAACCGCGCCAGGTCGCGCTTTTCCGCCACCCACTGGGCTTCCACGATCTGCTCGGCCGGGAAGTCCGACGACCCGATGGCGCGCACCTTGCCGGACCGCACGAAGTCCGTCAGCACCGAAAGCGTTTCCTCGATGTCCGTCGCCGGGTCGGGCCGGTGGACCTGGTAGAGGTCGACGTGGTCGGTGTCGAGGCGCCGGAGGCTGTCGTCCAGCGCCCGGGTCAGCCAGCGCCGCGAAAGACCGCCCTGGTTGGGGTCGGCGCCCATCGGGAAGAAGCCCTTGGTGGCCAGCACGACCTCGTCGCGGCGGCCCTTCAGCGCCTTGCCGACGATCCGCTCGTTCTCGCCGTCGCTGTACATGTCCGCGGTGTCCCAGAAGTTCACGCCGGCGTCGAGCGCGGTGTGCAGCATCCGGACGCCCTCTTCGTGGTCCGGGTTGCCCCACTTGCCCAGCATCATCGCGCCGAACGCGTATTCGCTGACCGAGATGCCCGTGCCGCCCAGAATTCGTCGTTTCATGCCACCACCTTGGAAGCCGCGAGACGGCCGGACCAGGTCACGCTCAACCTGGGTCTGCCAGTACCAGGCGGGGAGCCGAGAGCCGGGGATACTGGAGGCATGAGTGACGCAGCCGAGCTGGGCGCCTTCCTGAAGGCGCGCCGCGCCGCGCTGGACCCCGCCGACCTGGGCCTCCCGCCCGGGATCACGCAGCGGCGGGTCAAGGGCCTGCGCCGCGAGGAGCTGGCGCAGCTGTCCGGGATCAGCGTCGACTACTACACGCGGCTGGAGCAGGGCCGCGCGAAGAACGTCTCGGACGCGGTCCTCGACGCGCTGGCCCGCGCCTTGCGCCTCAGCGCCGGCGAGGAGTCCTACCTGCGCAACCTCGCCGCGCCGAAGCGCCGTGACGGGCGCGCGCCGCAGCGGGTCCGGCCCGAACTGCAGCAGCTGCTCGACGCCATCCAGGCGCCGGCGTTCGTCTTCGGGCGATACCTGGACGTGCTCGCCTGGAACGCGCTCGGCGGCGCGGTCGCGTTCGCCTTCGCCGACCTCGAAGAGCGCAACATGCCCAAGCTCATCTTCACCGACGAGCGCGCGAAGGAACTGCACCCGGAGTACGACGCCGTCTGCCGCGAACTCGTCGCGAACCTGCGCGCGGAGAGCGGCCGCCACGCCGGCGACCCGCGGTTCGCCCAGCTCATCGGCGAGCTGTCGCTGGCGAGCGAGCAGTTCCGGAAGCTGTGGGCCGAGCACGCGGTGCGGGAGAAGGCGCAGGGGTGGAAGGTGCTGCGGAACCCCGTCGTCGGCGAGCTGCGGCTGCGCTACGAGACGCTGCGCCTGCCCCAGGACCCCGACCAGGGCATGGTCGTCTACCACGCCGAGCCGGGCTCCGAGACCGAACGCGCGCTCGGCCTCCTGGCCAGCTGGATCGCCGCCGATGACCGACCGGTGAACACCCGGTCGTCGCGATCCCACTCCGGGTGAGGGCTTCACCCCGTCCGCACCAGGCCGGACATCCGACCGACAGGAAATTGTCGGTGGTCCGGGTCATGATGTCCGGGTGTTGCTGAGCGAGTTGGTCCGGGCGTCCGCCGAGCTGGCGGCGACGAGGTCCAGGAAGGTGAAGATCGCCCTCCTGGCCGAAGTGCTGCGCGCCGCCGAGGTCGGTGAGCTGCCGGTGGTGATCGCGTACCTGACCGGGCAGACGGCGCAGGACCGGCTGGGTGCGGGCTGGCGCACCCTGGCCGGGCTGGGCGCAGGCTCGGTCTCCGCGCCGGAGGTGACGGTCACCGAGGTCGACGCGGCACTCACCGCGGCGGCCGGCGTCGCGGCGGGCACGGGCTCCGCGACGCGGCGGCAAGAGGTCCTGCGGGCGTTGTTCGAGCGGCTCACGAAGGACGAGCAGCAGTTCCTGTTCCGGCTGGTCACCGGCGAACTGCGGCAGGGCGCGCTGGAAGGCGTGATGGTCGACGCGGTCGCGGCGGCGGCCGAGGTGCCGGCCGAGGACGTGCGGCGCGCGTTCATGCTGTCCGGGAAGCTGGGTGTCACCGGGGTCGCGGCGATGACCGGCGGGCCGGCCGCGCTGGCGGAGTTCCGGCTCACGCTGGGTACGCCGATCAAGCCGATGCTGGCGTCGCCGGCGGAGTCGCTGGACGAGGCGGTCGCCGAGCACGCCGAGGCGATCGTCGAGTACAAGATGGACGGTGCGCGGATCCAGGTGCACCGCCAGGGTGACGAGGTGCACGTCTGGACGCGGACGCTGCGCGAGATCACCGGGAGCGTCCAGGAGCTGGTCGAGCTCGTGCGGGCGCTGCCGTGCGAATCGGTGGTGCTGGACGGCGAAACCCTCGCCCTGACCGACGCGGGGCGGCCCCGGCCGTTCCAGGACACGATGAGCCGGTTCGGCAGCACGCGCGAGGAGCAGGTCAAGGCGTTGCTGCTGCGGCCGTACTTCTTCGACTGCCTGCACCTCGACGGCGTCGACCTGCTGGACGCACCGCTGTCCGAGCGCAACGCGGCACTGCGCAAGGTCGCCGGGGCGCACGTGATCCCCGGCGAGGTCGGGGTGGCGGGGGCGGCCGCCGTGCTGGAGGCGGCGATGGAAGCCGGGCACGAAGGGGTGATGGTCAAGGACCTGGCGTCGCCGTACGCGGCGGGGCGGCGCGGGCGGGCGTGGCTGAAGGTCAAGCCGGTGCACACGATCGACCTGGTGGTGCTCGCGGCGGAGTGGGGCCACGGGCGGCGCACGGGCACGCTGTCGAACCTGCACCTGGGCGCGCGCGACCCGGACGGCGGCCCGCCGATCATGGTGGGCAAGACCTTCAAGGGCATGACCGACGAGCTGCTGGCGTGGCAGACGAGGACGTTCCAGGAGATCGAGACCCACCGCGACGACTGGACGGTGTACGTCCGCCCGGAGATCGTGGTGGAGATCGAGCTGGACAGCGCCCAGGTGAGCACGCGCTACCCCGGCGGCCTGGCGCTGCGGTTCGCGCGGGTGGTCCGCTACCGCCCGGACAAGGACCCGGCGGACGCGGACACGATCGACACGGTCCGCGGCCTCCTCCACGGCGACCGCACGGAAGGGAGCTGACTACGAAGGTCTCGATCACGACATCGCGCGTCTTCGGGGTGCTTTCCTCGTAAAAGGAAAGACGAAAGTCGATGTTGCCTCCTCCCCGTCGTGAGCAGAGTGGCTGACGGAATTTCCTTCGGCCAGGGGAGAAAAGCATGAGATCGCGTGCTGTGTCCGGCTTGCTCGCGAGCACCACTCTGCTCGTGACCGCGTTCGGCGCACCCGCCGGTGCGACACCGGTACGGAGCACGCCGGACGCCGGGCACCAGCCGTCGAAGCACCACTTCTCGGCGGCCGCGCAGTCGTTCGTCGGCGCCGACACCGTGCAGAAGCGCGTCGCCAAGCTGGAGGCGGCGATGGCGACGCTGCCGAAGGAGAGCACCGCGTACAACGCGACGAAGCTGTGGAACGCCGGCATCACCGGCGCGGGCAGCACCGTCGCGACGCTGGTGTCGTTCGGCGACGACCAGGTCAAGCAGGTTCTCGACACGTACTCGAAGAACCACGGCCTGCCGCCGGCGAACGTCGAGGTCATCGAGCCGTCCGGCGCGGTGCCCGCGTGCACCGACCCCGGCGTCGACACCGCCACCTGCCAGGGCTGGGGCGGCGAGACCGACCTCGACGTCACGATGATGCACGCCATGGCGCCGAACGCGAAGATCATCGTCGCGGCGACGCCGGTCGCGGAGACGCAGGGCTTCACCGGCCTGCCCGAGATGATGCACGCCGTCGACTACCTGACCGAGCACAAGCTGACCGACGTCATCTCGATGAGCTTCGGCACGACCGAAGAGAACTTCCCGTCGTTCGACTCGATCAAGACGCTCGACCCGGCGCTCGACCGCGCGAGCAAGGCCGGGATCACGATGGTCGCCTCCTCCGGCGACGACGGCCCGACCGGCGGTTACCTCTACGGCCCGGGCAACTACCCGTACCGCGTCGCGAGCTGGCCGGCGTCCGACCCGCGCGTCACGACGCTGGGCGGCACGCAGCTGCACCTCGACGCGAACGGCGACCGCACCAAGGCGGACGACGTCGTGAACGTCGCCGACAACGGCTTCTCCGAGGGCGCCGGGCTGTCGAAGGCCTACGCGCGGCCGAACTGGCAGGACGGCGTCAAGAAGATCACCGGCAGCAAGATGCGCTCGTTCCCGGACATCAGCATGGAAGGCGTCTACGGCACGTCGCAGTCCGCGCCGCTGTTCGCCGGCGTGCTCGCGCTGGCGGTGCAGGCCAAGCACGGCAAGCTCGGCCAGATCAACCCGGCGCTGTACACGAAGCTCGGCCCGGCCGGCCCGAAGGCGGGCATCGTCGACGTCACCGAAGGCGACAACAGCCAGGACGGCGTCACCGGCTTCACCGCGGCGAAGGGTTTCGACATCGCCAGCGGCTGGGGCACGGTCGACGCGTCGGTCTTCGTTCCCGCACTGGTGAAAGCACTGCGCTGACCATTCGACGCGGAACTCGCGTCGAGCGCCCCGGTGCCGGACAGCACCGGGGCGCCTCCGTGACCGGCTCGACTCGGGCGATTTGTCCACAGTGGAACTATCCTCCGGTGATGCGCAGCGAAAAGCTCACCCGCGCCTGGTTCGCGGTCACCGCCGTGGTCGCGCTGACCGGGCTCGTCGCCCAGGTGGTCGCCACCGCGACGGATCCCGGCGGCCGGGTCGCCAACCTGCTCTGCTTCTTCACCATCGACTCGAACCTGCTGGTCGCCGCCACCTCGGCGCTCGTGGCCTCGGGCACCCCGCGCAAGACGCTGTTCGCCGTGCTCTGGCTCGACGCGCTGGTCGGCATCATCGTGACCGGCATCGTCTACCAGGTCGCCCTCGCCGGCCTGTACGAGCTGCACGGGCTTTCGCTGTTCTCCGACATCGTGCTGCACAAGGTCACGCCGATCCTGTTCGTGCTCGGCTGGCTCGTCGCCGGGCCGCGCGGCGCCCTGACCTGGCGCGCGGCCGGCTGGTCGCTGCTCTACCCGCTGGCCTGGCTCGCGTTCACGCTGCCGCGCGGCGCGGTCACCGGCTTCTACCCGTACCCGTTCGTCGACGCCGCCGCGCTCGGCTACGGCCGCGTGACGCTCAACTGCCTCGTCATCGGCCTGTTCTTCACGGCGCTCGCCCTCGGCGCGCTCCTGCTCGACCGTCGGCTGCGCACCACGTTAGGGTCGGGCACATGACGGCGATCGTGCAGAACCTGGTGACGTCCGGCACCTTCCAGCTCGACGGGGGCAGCTGGGACGTCGACAACAACGTGTGGATCGTGGGCGACGACACGGCGGTGATCGTGATCGACGCGGCCCACGACGCGAAGGCGATCGAAAACGTCATCGGCGAGCGGAAGCTGGCGGCGATCGTCTGCACCCACGCGCACAACGACCACGTCAACGCGGCCCCGGAGCTCGCCGCCGCCACCGGCGCGCCGATCCTGCTGCACCCGGACGACCGCGTCCTCTGGGACCAGACCCACCCGGACCGCGCGCCGGACGGCGAGCTGGCGGACGGCCAGACGATCACGATCGCCGGCACGGCGCTGCGCGTGATCCACACGCCGGGGCACGCGCCGGGCGCGGTGTGCCTGTACGCGGAGAAGCTGGGCGTGCTGTTCACCGGCGACACGCTGTTCCACGGCGGCCCCGGCGCCACCGGACGGTCCTATTCGGACTACCCGACGATCGTGAAGTCCATCCGCGAGAAGCTGTTCGTCCTCCCGGAGGCGACGAGGGTCCACACGGGCCACGGCGACGGCACCACGCTCGGCGCGGAGAAGGCCGCTTCGAGCGGCTGGGACGCGGCCTAGGAGGTGTGCTTCCGGGCGACGAGGGCGAACTCCTCGATCGCCCGGTCCAGCTCGACCACGGCGTCCCGGACGGCCGCCGGCAGCACGACCCGGGTGAACTCGCCCCCGTCGTCCGGCTCGTGCCGCACGTGGTGCAGGTCCATGTCCTTGCGCCGCACGCCCCTGGCCGCCTCCACGAGCTCGTCCGGCCCGCTCATCACCAGGAGCCCGAGCAGGGACCGCATCTCCGCCCGCACCGTGTAGTACTCGTCTTCGTAGCCCGCCATCCGCTCGGCGTCCGCGCCCTGGCGGTGGCTGACGTTGATGCTGACCAGGTGCTGGCGCGCCCGGGCAGCGGCTTCGATGTACTTGCCGCAGCGGTCGGCGCGGTCCTGACGCAGCTTCGCCCGCCGGGCGGCGTTGAGCTTCAGCGGCTCGAGCAGCGCACCCAGGGTCACACCGACCAGCGACGCCACCGCGGCGATGCCCGCGGCGCCGACGGCCGTCAGCACGTCAACCGCGGCGCGCTCGGCGACACCCGTACGCGCCGCTTCGCCTCTTCGGCCAGCGTGAGCGCCCACTGCTGCAGGCCGGCGACGTCGATGCCGTGCGGCGGCTCGCGCCGGAACGGCTCGATGTTCGCCGCTCCGCGCTCCAGCAGTGACGCCGCCCCCGCCAGGTTGCCGCGCGCCGCGTGCGTCAGCCCGACCGCGAGCTGGGCGAGCCCGCGCCACAGCTCGCGGTCGGGCCCGTCCGTCGTCTTCCACGCGTCCTCGAAGACCTCGTGCGCGTGGAACGGCTTGCCGTCGTCGAGGAGCTGCTGAGCTTCCGCAAGCGTTTGCGCCGGGGTCCTCGCGATGCCTTCCGGCTGGCGCTCGACGCCGTCGGCGCCGTACGGCAGCGGGCGGCCGAGGCCGTCGCGCGGCCGTGCGTTGCGTGCCCGTCCCTCGGTGTCCCGGTCGCGGCGGCTCATGCCCCGATCCTGCCACGGGCCCGGCCGCGTTCGCCGTCTCGCGGCGGGCCACGTAGCCTGGGGACTCGTGCGTTTCCTCGACGGCCACCGGCCCGCTCACGACCTGACCTACGACGACGTGTTCCTGCTGCCGAACCGTTCGGACGTGGAGTCCCGCTTCGACGTCGACCTCTCCACCGCGGACGGCACCGGTGCGACCATCCCGATCGTCGTCGCCAACATGACCGCGGTCGCCGGCCGCCGGATGGCCGAGACGGTCGCCCGCCGCGGAGGGCTGGTGGTGCTCCCGCAAGACGTGGACAGCGCCGCCGTCGCCGAGATCGTCGGCTGGGTGAAGAGCCGCCACACCGTCTGGGACACCCCGCTGGTGCTGACCGGCGGCGACGCCGTGGCCGACGCCCTCAACCTCGTCCACAAGCGCGCTCACGGCGCCGTCGTGGTCGTCGACGGCGAAGGCCGCCCGGTCGGCATCGTGGACGAAGCGGCCTGCGCGGGTGTCGACCGCTTCGCGCGTCTCGCCGACGTCGCGCAGCCCCCGGCCGTCGCGGTGCCGCTGACCACGCCGGCGCGCGAGGTCTTCGAGCAGCTCCACAGCCACGGCGCGACCCTGGCGCTCGGCCTGGACGCGGACGGCCGTCTCGCGGGCGTGCTGACTGCCGTCGGGGCGCTGCGCGCGGACATCTACACCCCGGCCGTCGACGGCGCGGGCAAGCTGCGCGTCGCCGCCGCGGTCGGCGTCAACGGCGACGTCGCGGCGAAGGCCGAAGCCGTGCTCGGCTCGGGCGTCGACGTGCTGGTCGTCGACACCGCGCACGGGCACCAGGAGAAGATGATCGCCGCGCTCAAGGCCGTCCGGTCGGTGTCGCCGCAGGTCCCGGTGGTCGCCGGGAACGTCGTCACCGCCGAGGGCACGCGCGACCTGATCCAGGCCGGCGCCGACGTCGTCAAGGTCGGCGTGGGGCCGGGCGCGATGTGCACGACGCGGATGATGACCGGCGTGGGCCGCCCGCAGTTCTCCGCGGTCGCCGAGTGCGCGGCCGCCGCGCGCGAGCTGGGCAAGCACGTCTGGGCCGACGGCGGGGTGCGCCACCCGCGCGACGTCGCGCTGGCGCTGGCCGCGGGCGCGTCCGCGGCGATGGTCGGCTCGTGGTTCGCCGGCACCTACGAATCCCCCGGCGACCTGCGGTTCGACGAGCAGGGCCGGCCCTACAAGGAGTCGTTCGGCATGGCGTCGAAGCGGGCCGTCGGAGCTCGGACGCGCACCGACAACGTCTTCGACCGCGCGCGCAAGGCCCTGTTCGAGGAGGGCATCTCGTCGTCGCGGATGGCGCTCGACCCGCAGCGCCCGGGCGTCGAGGACCTGCTGGACTCGATCGGCTCGGGCGTCCGCTCGTCGTGCACGTACGCGGGCGCGCGCACCCTGGAGGAGTTCCACGAGCGGGCCCTGCTGGGCGTCCAGTCGGCGGCGGGCTTCGCGGAGGGCCGCCCCCTCCCCGCAGGCTGGTAAAGCCGTGAATGTCGCATTGAGGGACTTGAAGTCCCTCAATGCGACATTCACGGACCGGGGTCTAGCCGTGGTCCTCCAGCATCTCCGTCACCAGGGCGGCGATCGGCGAACGCTCCGAGCGGGTGAGGGTCACGTGCGCGAAGAGCGGGTGGCCCTTCAGCTTCTCGATCACCGCCGAGACGCCGTCGTGCCGGCCGACGCGCAGGTTGTCACGCTGGGCGACGTCGTGCGTGAGCACCACCCGCGACGCCGTGCCGAGCCGCGAAAGCACCGTGAGCAGGACGTTCCGTTCCAGTGACTGCGCCTCGTCGACGATGACGAACGTGTCGTGCAGCGAGCGGCCGCGGATGTGGGTCAGCGGGAGCACCTCGAGCATGCCGCGGTCGAAGACCTCGTCGAGGACGTCCTGGCTGACCAGCGCGCCGAGGGTGTCGAACACCGCCTGCGCCCACGGCTGCATCTTCTCGCTCTCGGACCCGGGCAGGTAGCCGAGGTCCTGGCCGCCGACCGCGTAGACCGGGCGGAACACCACGACCTTGCGGTGCTGACGGCGTTCCATCACCGCTTCCAGGCCGGCGCACAGCGCGAGCGCCGACTTGCCGGTGCCGGCGCGGCCGCCGAGGGAGACGATGCCGACGTCGGAGTCGAGCAGCAGGTCGAGCGCGACGCGCTGCTCGGCGCTGCGGCCGTGCAGGCCGAACGCCTCGCGGTCGCCGCGGACCAGCCGGATGCGCTTGTCCGCCGTGATCCGGCCCAGCGCGCTGGACGTGCCCGCGAGCAGGCGCAGCCCGGTGTGGCAGGGCAGTGCGGCCAGCTCGTCCATGCCGTACTCGACCGGGTCGACCGTGCCGCCGCCGAACAGCGTGTCCAGCACGTCCTGCTCGACGTCCACGTCCGCCATGCCCGTCCAGCCCGACGGGGTGACCTCCTGCGCGCGGTACTCGTCGGCCTCCAGGCCCACGGCACCCGCCTTGACCCGCAGCGGGATGTCCTTCGTCACCAGGGTGACCGCCGGGAACTCCGCCGCCAGGTTGAGCGCGCAGGCGAGGATGCGGTGGTCGTTGGAGTCGGTGCGGAAGCCGACCGGGAGCACCGTCGGGTCCGAGTGGTTCAGCTCCACCTGCAGCGTGCCGCCGTGGTCCCCGATGGGGAGCGGCGCGTCGAGCCTGCCGTACTGCCGGCGCAGGTCGTCGAGCATGCGCAGGGACTCCCGGGCGAACCAGCCGAGCTCCGGGTGGTGGCGCTTCGCCTCCAGTTCACTGATGACGACCAGCGGAAGCACGACGGCGTGCTCGGCGAACCGAGTGACCGCCCACGGGTCCGACAGGAGGACCGACGTGTCGAGCACGTACATGTGCTGCTGGGATTCGGGCGAGGTCGAGGCTTTCTCCGGGCCAGGAACGGCACCGGTCGAAGAACGGCCAGAGGCCTTACGGGGCAAACGCTGCGCAGTCACGACGGCATCTCCCTCGAGGGCGTGTGCACCTCACGCCCGCACTCGCTGGGCCGGGCACCTCCCTGGCTGGACCACTCCCTCTGACCGGTGGGTCAGGTGGCGCGGCCACGAGGGCCGGATGCCGGCCCCCTCGTGCGTCTCGTGGGCGGCTGCGCCGCCCCCTCGATCACCGTCACGACCAGGGCCTCCCGCGAGGACCCGCACTGATCGCGCGCCCTCACTTCGGAAGGTACCCACGAATGCCGGATCGCGCAGGGAGCCAACACGGTGATTCGCCAGATCGTCACCTCACTGTCGGTCGCCCGACATCGACGCCCCGTGACAGTCACTCCGCGTCATCGACCCCTCGATCGATACCAACCCGCCGGGATGATCTTGGCGAAATTGCTGACCCCTTGTATTCACAAGATCGACTGAACGGCTTTTACCACGTTTTTCCCCAGCATGCATTTTGCTTCACCGATAGAGGACCGGTCCGAGTGAAAGCACCTGCATCCGGCTCACACAATCGGCGTACAAGCCGTACGAGCCGCCCGATAGGCGCGTAATTTTCTCACTACGGGACACACCGCCGGTTCATCCGGTGCCCGGACCCCAACAGTTCTATCTAGGAGTGTGCCAAGTGCTGAAGAAGGCTGGTTTCGTCGCCGCCACCGCTGCGGGCCTCATGATGGTCGGCAGCACCGCGTTCGCCGCGACGGGCGACACGACGGGCACCCCGGACCCGACGTTCGGCGACGCCTACGCCACGTTCATCGAGGGCGGCGGCGCCCTGGGCTACGGTGCGGCCTCCCTGGTCGCCGGTGCCTACACGGGCATCGCGACCACCCCGGCGCTGATCCTGCACTCGCTGGAGCACCACCACCACTGAGTGTGGGTCGCGAAGGGCCCCGGAGTTCACTCCGGGGCCCTTCGGCGTTTCACGAACCGAATCGCCGGTGGCGCCAGGCGTAGTCGCGGATGGCGCGCAGGAAATCCACGCGGCGGAAGGCCGGCCAATACGCTTCGGTGAACCAGAATTCCGAATGTGCGGACTGCCAGAGCAGGAATCCGGAAAGCCGTTGTTCGCCGGAGGTGCGGATGATGAGGTCCGGATCCGGCTGCCCCGACGTGTAGAGGTGTTCGGAGATGTGGTCGACGTCGAGGATTTTCGCGAGCTCGTGAATGGTCGTGCCCTCGTCGGCGTGCTGCAGCAGCAACTTGCGGACTGCATCGGCGATTTCCTGGCGCCCGCCGTAACCGACCGCGACGTTGACCTCCATCCCGGTCCGGCCCTCGGTGCGCGCGGCGGCTTCGCTGAGTCGCTTCGCGACCTCGGCGGGTAGCAGGTCGAGGGCGCCGACGATGCGCAGCTGCCAGGTCTTGCCCGGCGCGGCGAGCTCGTCGGTGACGTCGGTGATGATCTTCAGCAGCGGCGTGAGCTCGTCCGGATCGCGGTTGAGGTTGTCGGTCGAGAGCAGCCACATGGTGACGACCTCGACGTCGGCCTCCTGGCACCAGCTGAGGAAGTCCGCGATCTTCTTCGCCCCGGCGCGATGGCCGTCCGCCACGTCCGAAAAGCCCGCTTCCCGAGCCCAGCGGCGGTTGCCGTCGAGCATGATGGCGATGTGCCGGGGATGCCGCCCGGCCGCCTGCTGGATGAGGCGCCGGCCGTAGGCGCTGTACACGACGTCGGACAAGAACGAGCGAACACTCACGTCGAGGAAGAGTACGCACCCGGTGTGAGGCGCGTGACTTGACCGCTGCCGGGCAACCTACGTCGCCGTAACCTGGAACGGTGAGCTCGACGACCGAACCCCGGCCCCTGGTGGACCCCCGCCCCCGCCTGCGCGGGCACATCCACTTTTGGACGTTCTTCGGCGCCCTCGCGGCCACGGCGGCGCTGATCAGCATGGCGGCGGCCACAGTGTCCCCGATCGCGACCCTGGCGACGTCGGTGTACGGCCTGACGGTGCTGGGGCTGTTCGGCGTGAGCGCGCTGTACCACCGCCGCCTGTGGAGCCCGCGCGCGTACAAGTGGATGAAGCGCGCCGACCACTCGATGATCTTCCTGTTCATCGCGGGCACGTACACCCCGTTCACGTTGCTGGCGATGTCCAAGCCGACGGGGTACGTGATCCTGTCGATCGTGTGGGGCGGCGCCATCGCCGGCGTGGCGCTGAAGATGCTGTGGCCGCACGCGCCGCGGTGGCTCGGGGTGCCGATCTACATCGCACTGGGCTGGGTCGCGGTGTTCGTGTTCCCGGAGCTGCTGACGCACGCCGGAGTCGCGGCTTTGGTGCTGCTGTGCGTGGGTGGCCTGTTTTACACGCTGGGTGCGGCTTTTTACGGCTTCAAGTGGCCCAACCACTGGCCGGACACCTTCGGCTACCACGAGTACTTCCACGCTTGCACCGTGCTCGCGGCGATTTCCCACTACATCGCGATCTGGCTGGCCATGTACGCCTAGGCCGCCGCTGGGGACCTCCCCCGGGAAGTCCCCAGCTCGCACCACTCAGCCGAACATTCCCGGCTGGTACTCGCCCGCCGGGTTGCGGACGATCACGTTCAGCCGGTTCCAGGTGTTGATCTCCGCCACCAGGCAGACCAGCGCGCCGATCTGCTCGTCGTCGTAGTGCTTGCGGACCTCGGCCCACGTCTCGTCCGTCACGCCGGTGTGGTTGTCCGCCAGGCGGGTTCCCTCCTCCGCCAGGGCGAGGGCCGCGCGCTCCGCCTCCGTGAACACCACCGCTTCGCGCCACGCCGCCACCATCGCCAGGCGGACCGCCGTCTCGCCCGCCGCCGCCGCGTCCTTCGTGTGCATGTCCAGGCACATTCCGCAGCCGTTGATCTGGCTCGCGCGGATCTTCACCAGCTCCTGCGTCGCCTTCGGGAGGGACGACTCCTCGATCGGGCGGGACGCCGCGATCAGGCGCTTGAAGAACTTGGTGGTGACCTCGTTCTCGAACATGTTGAGTCGCGCTTCCATGGTGCTTTCCTTCCGTCGTCCGCTTTCACCCCCTTGACGACCCGCGCGCTCGCGGTGTGACAGCACCGGACGTGGCGCCGGTCACATGTACACCTTCGCGCCATCACCCGCGCGGCCGATCACGGCGTACACACCCCGCGCGACCTGCGGGGACCCGCCTCGCCTTGCCAAGCGGGCGACGGGCCAAACCACCACTTTCCGGGGTCACCCACGGGAGCACCACGACGGTTGCCGTGATCACCAGCGCGGCCGACGGTGGGGCTCAACCGAAGATCCGACGCGCGAAAGGAGCAGCACCGCGATGGCCAAGACCATGCAGCCCCAGGAGCTCATCGACAGTGCCGTGGTCGACCCGGCCGGGAACAAGCTCGGGAAGGTCGGCAACGTCTACCTCGCCGACGCCACGCACCAGCCCGAGTGGATCACCGTCAAGACCGGCCTGTTCGGCACCAAGGAGAGCTTCGTCCCGCTCTCGGGCGCGCACACCGACAAGGACGGCGTGCACGTCCAGGTCGACAAGGACGCCGTCTCCGACGCGCCGCGCATCGACGCCGACGGGCACCTTTCGCCCGAGGAAAGCACGCAGCTCTACCAGCACTACGGCCTGCCCGTGCCGCGGACCTCGGCGGACGGCCGGATGGGCGACCGGACGCAGGGCCGCGACCCGGCGATGGGCGGCACCGGCAAAGGCAAGGCCGGAATGGCCGACGCGGGCCAGGGCATGGCCGGCCGTGGTAAGGCGGCCGCGGGGCGGGGCCGGTCCGAAATGGACGAAGACCGCACGATGACCCGCTCCGAGGAGCGGCTGAACGTCGGCACCGAGCAGGTCGAGACCGGGCACGTGCGGCTGCGCAAGTACGTTGTCACCGAAGAGCAGCAGGTCACCGTCCCCGTGCGGCACGAAGAGGTGCGCGTCGAGCGCGAGCCGATCAAGGACGGCCAGCGCGGCGCCGAGATCGGCGAGGCCGAGCAGGACGTCGTCCTCCACGCCGAGAAGCCCGTGGTGCGCAAGGAAACCGTGCCGGTCGAGCGGGCGCGCCTGCGGACCGAGACGGTCACCGACGAGCAGACCGTCTCGGGCAAGGTCCGCAAGGAGCAGTTCGACGTGGCCGACGACGACGGCAAGCACCGCAAGTAGGACCTCGGTGGGTGGCCGGTCCCCGACGCCGGCCACCCACCGGTCAGGACCGCAACATCGGCGCGGCGAGGAACTGCTCCGGGATCGCGAACGCGTCCACCAGCGCCCGCGCGTGGGGGCGCAGCTGGGCGCACAGGCCGTTCACCGCCGCGGTGACGGCCTTTCCGCGCGACGCCGTCAGGCGGCCGTGACCCAGGAACCACGCCAGGTCCTCTTCGATCGCCGACAGCGCGTAGAGATCGCAGACGCGGTCGAGCAGCGTGCGGGCGTCCGGGTCTTCGCACCGCTCGATGGCCGCCGCGAACGCCTCCAGCACCAGCCGCTCCACGTGGACGCGGCCCGCGCGCAGCACGTGGTCCTGGGCCGAGTTGAACACCCCGAACGGGTCCGAAGCCGCCTTGCGCAGGCGCTTCGCCACCCCCTCGACGACGTGCTCCTCGCGGTCTTCGAACAGCTTCAGCTGCCACTCGCGGCGGAAGAAGACGTCCGCGTCGGATCCCTCGGTGAGCGACTCGAGCGCCTTCCGCACCGAGGTCCGCTCCAGGATCGCGCTCATCACCTGATCGGTGAAGAACCGGGCCGTGGCCAGCGGCGACAGGTCCTCGAACTCCTGCTTGTAGTTGGTCAGCAGGCCCTTCGCGACCAGCTGCAGCAGCACCGTGTTGTCGCCTTCGAACGTCGTGAAGACGTCGGTGTCGGCCTTCAGGCCCGGCAGGATGTTCTCCGCGAGATAACCCGAGCCGCCGCACGCCTCGCGGGCCGCCTGGATCGTCGCCGTCGCGTGCCAGGTGTTCAGCACCTTCATCCCGGCCGCGCGCGACTCCAGCTCGCGCTGCTCCTCCTCGGGCGCCGACGAGTCGATGTCGTGCAGCTTGGAGACCAGTTCTTCCTGCGCGAAGGACAGCGCGTACGTCTTCGCCAGCGCCGGCAGCAGCTTCCGCTGGTGGCCGAGGTAGTCGAGGATGACGACCTCGTCGCCGTCCGGCGTCATGAACTGGCGGCGCTGCTCGCCGTAGCGGATCGCCAGGGCCAGCGCGCGCTTCGTCGCGCTGCCCGCGCTGCCGCCGACGCTCACCCGGCCGCGGATCAGCGTGCCCAGCATCGTGAAGAACCGGCGGCTGTCGCTCTCGATCGGGCTCGAATACGTCCCGTCCTCGGCGACGTCGCCGAAGCGGTTCAGCAGGGCCTCGCGCGGGATCCGGACGTGGTCGAAGCTCAGGCGTCCGTTGTCGACGCCGTTCAAGCCCGCCTTCGGCCCGCAGTCCTCGATGGACACTCCGGGCATCGGCGCGCCGCCGTCGTCCCGGATCGGCACCAGGAACGCGTGCACGCCACGGGATTCGCCGCCGGTGACGAGCTGGGCGAACACCACCGCCAGCCGGCCGTCGCGGGCCGCGTTGCCGATGTACTCCTTCTGCGCCATGGCATCCGGGGTGTGGACGACGAAACCTCCGTCCGCGAAGGTCGCGGTGGTGCGCAGGTGCTGGACGTCGGAGCCGTGGCCGTGCTCGGTCATCGCGAAGCAGCCGAGGAGGCTCAGGTCCATGATCGCGCGCAGGTGCGCCGCGTGGTGCCGCTCGGTGCCGAGCAGCTGGACGGCGCCGCCGAACAGTCCCCATTGGACGCCGGCCTTCACCATCAGCGACAGGTCGCCGTAACCGAGCAGCTCGAACGACGTCACCGAGCCCCCGACGTCGCCACCGCCGCCGTACGCCGGGTCGAAGCCCAGGGCGGGCCGGTCGGTTTCGGCGAGGGCGCGCAGCTGGTCGAGCACCTGGGCGCGGTGGTCCTCGACGCCGAGGTCCACCGGGTCCCGGAACTCGGCGTCGCTCATCTCCGCGCGCACCCCGCGGCGCAGCTCGGCCCAGCGGCCGTCGAGGACGGTGGTCAGCGCGTCCGGATCCACCTTCGACGGCACTTCGGGGATGTCCACGGCTACCTCCGGAAAGGACTTCCTACTCGTTGGTAGTAAGCCTGCCGCAGCCGCGTCGATCCCGCAGGTTCAGTTCGCACTTGCGTGGCGCACGGAACACCTGCCATCCTCGGATCATGTCGATTCGAAAGGGCGTGCGCGCCCTCGCGCGTTGAGCGCCTCGCGGCGGCCCGGCCGCCGCTTCCCCGATCCCGGACTCTGGTCACGGGCCCTCGAAATCCGGAATTCCTGGCTGAGCCACGCGCTGAGCACCGAGCCTGCCGATCGTCCCGCCGCGGAAGCGGCCATCACCCGCCTTTACGCTCTGGCCGGCGCGTCGCCGCCGACGTTTTCGTGGAAGGCTTCTCCGGCCGCCGCGATCGCGGTGATGCCGCCTGCGCAAGCGCTTTCCCTGGGTGGCGATCCGCCGGTCGAAGCGCGCCTCGCGACCAGGGTGACGTCCTTGCGCGAGCGGCTCGACCGGCGGACCGGCGCCTGGAGCGACCGGTACCGGCCACCGCCGGATCCGACGGCGGTTTCCGTGCGGGCGTTGCTGAACGACAGCCTGGGACCCGCGCTGCGGCGGTCGATCCGGGACTGCGTCGCCGGGGTCGTGCGCGGTGAGCTCAAGACGGGAGCCGGGCTGCACTGGCGCGGTCAGCACGAAGCCCACTGGGTCGCGCTGTACGACCTCCACCGCCGGCTGGACGGCGCGCGGTTCGACCCGGACGACGTTCTCGAACTGGATCTGTGGGCCACGCTCGCGCGGTCGTGCGGCTGGTGGTGGCCGCGGGAGGGCGTCTGCGTCGTCGCCGAACGGCCGCTCGTCCTGCGCACCGAACGCGTCGACGACCCGCACGGCCCGGTCCGGCTGCACCACGCGACCGGCCCCGCGGTGGCGTTCCCCGACGGCTGGACCGTGCACGCGTGGCACGGGACGCGAGTGCCGTCCTGGGTGATCGACGCGCCGGCGGCCGACCGGATCCTGGTGGAGCGCAACGTCGAGGTGCGCCGGTGCGCGATCGAACGCGTCGGCTGGCCGGCGTTCGTCGAAGGGGCGGGGCTGAAGCTCCTCGACCACATCGGCGATCCCGGCAACCCCGGGTGCGAACTGCGGCTTTACGACGGCTCGACGACCCGCTTGTTGCTGGTGGTCAACGGCTCCGTCGAGCGCGACGGCACGCGCCGGCACTACGGGCTGCGCGTCCCCACCGAAATAGACCGTCCTCTGGACGCCGCCGGCTGGACGTACGGGCTCACCGGAGCCCAGTACGCGCAGCTGCGGCGCCGGACCTGAACTCCTCGAGGTGATCCCATGTTTCTCGCAGAACTGCTCGACCGGACCGGGCTGGACGTCCTCGCCCACCTGGACCGGCAGGTCGACGTCCCGGTGATCGACGGCCTCCAGGCCCAAGGTGACCTGATCGTGGTGCCGTCGGCGATGGCCGGCACGGTGCGCTCCCCCGGCGGCTGGCACGCCCTGCCGGCGGAGGGTGCCGAACTCGTGCGCGGCGGCGACGGCACCAACCCGCACACGCTGGTCGGCTCGTGCGAGCTGACGACCCAGATCGTGGATCCGGAGGGACTCGCGGTCGCGGCGATCGACAACGCGGCGCCGGTGTACCTGGTGCACCCCGAGCACGGGGCGACGGGCATCGCGCCGGGCCGCTGGATCGTGCGGCGGCAGCGGGAGGCCAGTGGCTTCCGGCGGGCCGGGGCGAGCCTTTACCAGGGTGGGCCGGTGCTGATCGCCGACTGAGGGGCGTGGGGGGGGGGGGGGGGGGGGGGGGGGGAGGAGGGGGGGGGGAACACGACCGGTAAAAAACACCAACAAAAAAAAACCCACAAACCACGAGAGGAGGAAAGGGAGAAAGAGGGGTGGG
>NZ_JBVHUL010000001.1:1557676-1558169 GCF_055565395.1 Amycolatopsis sp. NPDC028719 | reverse complement strand
GAAGGGGGAGGCAGTGGTTTTTGGGGGGCCGGGGGGACGTTTTGAAGGGGGGGGGTTGGGGCTACTCACAGGTGGGGGGGGGGGGGGTGCCGCGGGGGGCCCCCCCCCCCACGATCCTGGCGACCAACGGACCGCGAGCCGCCGCCGACAGGCCGCACCCGACGATGCGCGTGATCGGACGGTCGACACGCGTGATCAGGAGGTGGACACGCGTGATCAGGAGGGTCGACACGGCGGCGAGGCGGCCGCGCCCGCCGTGTCGGCTGCTCAATCACGCGTGTCGACTCCGCGATCACGCGTGCCGGCGTTCCGAGCACGCCGCGTAGCAGGCCGCTGGGCCGAGCCGGGCGCGCGGCGAAGCCGAGGTTGGGCGGCGGACCGGTCGTGGGGGGGGGGGGGGGGGGGGGGGCGGGGTGTGCCCCTCTCCCCCCCCCGCGTCCTCGTGGGGGGGGGGGGGGTTCGGCGACGTTGGCGGGTCTGGTTGTTCTTTTCC
>NZ_JBVHUL010000001.1:1510842-1557666 GCF_055565395.1 Amycolatopsis sp. NPDC028719 | reverse complement strand
TTGGGGGGGGGGGGAGTGGTGTGGCGCGGGGGGGGGGGGGAGGTGGGGGTGGGGGGGGGCGGGGTGAGGGGGCGAACTCCCCTCCCCCCCCCTCCCCCCCCCCCCCCCCCCCTGCCGCGTTCAGGCGAGGTCGGGGCCCTTCGCGCGCAGGTCGTCGACCTTGGTCATCGCTTCCCGCAGCTCGCCCAGCCAGCTGTCCGCGTGCTCGCCGACCAGCCGCACCGCCCACGCCAGCGCGTCCGAACGGGACCGCGCCACTCCCGCGTCCACCAGCGTGTCCAGCACCAGCCGCTCCGGCTGGCGCAGCCGGGTCATCACCGGGGCCGAATGCGTCGTGAACAGCGCCGTCGTCCCGCCCAGGCGCGCGCCCCACGACACCTTGCGCTGGTAGCGGTGCTCCGCCTGGCGCGCGATCTCGATGCGCTCGTCGCGCGTCTCCTCGCGGTAGCGGCTGATCCGGCCCTCCTCCGCCGCCGCGCGGGCCGCGTCGTCCGCGTACTCCTCCGTCAACGCGGGCAGCTCGCCCACCACGATGATCTCTTCGCGGTCGGCCGTCACCTCCGGCGCGCCGGTGAACCACCCGTCGGGCAGCCGCCCGCCGAACCAGGCCGCCGCGTCGTCCGCCGGGGGCACTTCGGCCTGCTGCCAGCCTCGGCTGCCCTTCCAGCCTCGTCCCATGACTCCACCTCCGCGATTACATGATTACAACGCTGCTGACGCTACGCCGAATCCCCGCGGAAGAGCACCGCGTTCACCCAGGGCGATCAGAGCTGGGCGGCCAGCTCCTCGGCCGTCGTCACCGGCCGGTCGCAGACGTACCCGCGGCAGACGTAAGCCGCGGGCGACCCGTCCACCAACGGGCGCTCCGCCAGCAGCGGGACGCCCGGGGCGTCCGGCTCGCCGGCCAGGACGATGCCGCCGCCGTGCACGCCCCGCGCCGCCGCCAGGCGCAACGCCGGGTCCGCGCCCACCACCGCGACCTGCACCGGGCCGGCCTGCAGCGCCTCCGCCACCGACAGCCAGTGCCCGGCGAACCGCGGCACCCGCCCGGCCAGCACGCCGGCGCGCCTCAGCGCCTGCTCGGCGGCCTCGCGGTACCGCGCCGAGTCGGCGTGCCCGGCCAGCGCGGACGCCGTCAGCAACGCCCCGGCCAGCGCCGACGCTCCGGCCGGGCTCGCGTTGTCGCCCGGGTCGGCCGGACGCTGGACCAGCGTCTCGGCGTCGTCGGCGGTGTCGAAGTACGCGCCCGGGACGTCCGGGGACGCGAAGTGGGTCAACGCCAGGTCGAGCAGCCGGGTCGCCTCGGTGAGCCACTCCGGCGAGCCGGTCGCCTGGTGCAGGGCCAGGAACCCGTCGGCGACGCAGGCGTAGTCCTCCAGCACCCCGGCGGACTCGCCGACGACGCCGTCGCGCGAACTGCGCCGCAACCGGCCGTCGACGACGTGCACCCGGAGCAGCAACTCCGCCGCGGAGACCGCCCCTTCGATCCACTGTGGACGATCCAGCGCGACCCCGGCCTCGGCCAGCGCCGTGATCGCCAAACCGTTCCAGGACGCGATCACCTTGTCGTCCCGGCCGGGCTGCGGCCGCTTCGCGCGTGCCTCCAGCAACTTGACCCGAAGGGGTTCCGGCAGGTCCCCGAACAGGCGCAGCGTCGACGCGCCCTCCTCGAACGTCCCCTCCTCGGTGACCCCGAACAGCGCGGCCGCGGAATCGTCACCGACGACCTCACGCAGCTGCGACGGTGTCCACACGTACGTCAGGCCTTCGACGCCGTCGGTGTCCGCGTCCAGTGAAGACGCGAAGCCACCTTCGGCCGTCCGCAGATACCCGAACAGGAACTCCGCGGTCCCGGAAGCGACGCGCAACGCCGTCGCCGAGCCGGTGCGCCGCCAGAGGTGGGCGTAGAACCGCAGGAGCAACGCGTTGTCGTACAGCATCTTCTCGAAGTGGGGCACGATCCACGAAGCGTCCACGGAGTACCGCGCGAAGCCACCGGCGAGCTGGTCGTAGAGACCGCCCCGGGCCATCGCCTCGGCGGTCGACTCCACTAGGGAGAGCGCGTCGGCCGAGCCCGTCCGCTCGTGGTGCCGCAGCAGGAACTCCAGCACCATCGACGGCGGGAACTTCGGCGCGCCGCCGAACCCGCCGTTGACCGGATCCGCCTCCTGCCGCAGCTTCGCCACCGCACCGGCGAGCACGGCTTCGTCCACGACGGACTCCTGCAGCGGGCCGGTCTGCTCGGCGATGTGCGCGACGATCTGCTTGGCGCCGTCGAGCAGCTCGTCCGGCCGCTCCCGCCACGCCCCGGCGACCGCCGACAGGAGCTGCCGGAACGACGGCATCCCCGGCCGCGGCGACGGCGGGTAGTAGGTGCCGCAATGGAACGGCTCGCCGTCCGGGGTCAGGAAGCACGTCATCGGCCAGCCGCCCTGCCCGGTCATCGCCTGCGTGGCGGCCATGTACACGGCGTCGATGTCCGGCCGCTCTTCGCGGTCGACCTTGATGTTGACGAAGTGCTCGTTCATCACCGCCGCGGTCTCGGCGTCTTCGAACGACTCGTGCGCCATGACGTGGCACCAGTGGCACGCCGCGTAGCCCACCGAGAGCAGGATGGGCACGTTCCGCCGCCGCGCCTCGGCGAGCGCGCCGGCCCCCCACTGCCACCACTCGACCGGGTTGTCCGCGTGCTGGAGCAGGTACGGGCTGGTCGCATCGGCGAGACGGTTCATGCCTCCCAGCGTAGGTCCGGGTTCACGTCTGGCGCTGGGTGGCGTCCATCGCGACGCCCACGACGTTGCCGGTGCCGGACGTCCGGCGGTAGTTCACCGCGACCCGCACCTCGCCGGCGTAGGGCCGCCCGGGCAGGGCGTACGGGCCCCGCCGGTTGCGGCCGAGGCCGGGCCCCAGCGACCACGACTCGGCGACGCTCGCCTGCCCGGCGGCGTCGGTGATGACGACCTGGCCCTCGCCGTTGGTCGCGCCTTCGCACCCTTCGACGGTGAACAGCTGGATGAACGGGTGCGTCTTCTGGAAGTTGGCCTCCCACACCGTTTCGAACGAGGCGCTGGTGATCTTCGGCCAGTCGCCGAACCGCACCTTCTCGAACGACACCGGAATCCACGGCCGCGCCAGGCCGCTGCCGGACACGGCGTCGTCGGAGGCGACGATGTCGCTGCCGCCGTCGGTCAGCGCCCAGAACTGCCGCCCGCTGTCGGTCGTGTACGTGTACATCACGTCCGAGCCGCCGTCGCGGCGGATCCGGATGATCTGCTTGCCGTCGGTGCCCGGCCCGAAGTAGAGGATCAGGTGCCCGTCCTGGTCGACCATCCGGATCACGCCGTTGTCCTGCACGGTGAACGTGCCGCCGGAGATGGTCGCGTTGCCGATGCCGACGCGCTTGCGCAGCTCGTCGACCTCCCGGCGCAGCGCCACGACCTGGTCGATCAGGTTCGACGGCTGGTTGATCTGTGCCATCAGGCCGCGTCCTCCAACAGGGGGTTCATGGTGAGCACCACGCCCTCGCGCCCGTCGTCGCCGACGGTGACGTCGAGCGCGACGATCCGCATCAGCGTGTCGAGCCCGCCGGCGTGGAAGTCGTCCTTGATGACCACCCGCGCATCGTCGCCCAGCCCGATCTCGGCGACGGTCGGCGGGAGTCCACCGTGGACGGTCAGCGTCGGCAGCACGACGGGCAGCCTGCTCACCGCCTGGTCCGACCGCGCGTGCGAGGCCAGCTGGTCCGGGTCGGTGACCGAGCTGTAGCCGTACTCGGTCTCCAGCAGCGGCCAGCCGTCGGGGTACCGGACGCGGTCCTCGGCGACGGCGACGAGCATGCCGGTCTCGATCCCGTCGCCGGAGGCGAACGTCCGGGTGGCCATCCGGGTGCCGTCCGACGGCCAGCCGTACCCGAGCAGGTTCCCGCCGTACTCCCAGACGTGCGCGGAGCCCTGCTGCCCGAGCCTCGGGGTGCCGAGCCGCATGAGCCGGGTCGGGCGGCCGTCGCGGTCGGGCGGGCCGACGTCGAACATCACGTCGGGGCCGTCGTAGAGCTGGGAGAGCTTGCGCAGCGCGTCGCCGACGCTGGCGTTCTGGTAGCCGAAGTACGTCCGGTCGAGCCGGATGCCGGAGAGGTCGCGGTCGGGGAAGGTGACGCCGATGTTCCCGCCGGGGTGCGACTGCGCCAGCTCGACCAGGTTGCGCGCGATCGTGTTCTGGTCGGTGTTCTTCCACTCGACCTTCTGCTTCGCGACGAAGTGCGGGTCGGTGAACGCGGCCGCCGGGAGCACCGGCAGCACCTTGCGGTGCTCGAAGTACGACCAGAAGTCCGCGCACCCCAGGGAGATCTGCTGGGACTCGGAGTCGAACTTCCGCGTCCACACCAGCCCGCCCCACACCGGGCGGCTGTCGCGCAGCACGTAGACGACCCGGCGGCCCGGCGTGCTCAGGTCGTACGGGTCGATCGCGCGGATCCGCGCGTCGCCCAGGCTCAGCGTCGCGGACAGCGTCCCGGACGCGCCCAGCTTCTTCGAGTACTTGACGCCGGTGAGCGGCACCTCGGCCAGGGTCCGGTTCGTCACCAGGTCCGAGATCAGGTAGGTGTGGACCGGGTCCTGGGCCATGTCAGGCCCGCAGCCAGGTCAGCGAGACGTGGTTGATGTTGGCCCACTCACCGCTGTGCACCCGCCCGGCGTTGTCGGTCCAGAAGATCACGCTCACCGTGGTCCCGGCCGGGAAGAAGTTCGTCGTGGCGCAGCTCATCGTGGCGGGCGAGGTGGCGTACCAGCGCGACATCGTGTTCGTGTAGCGGATCGCCGTGTTCGCGCCGTCGGTGATCGCCATGTAGGTGTGGTACTCGCCGCTGCCCATCGGGGCGATCATCCGGAAGGCGGCATCGATGCTCCAGATGCCGGCCCGGTTGAGCGTGAAGGTGTCGTTGTTCGCCGAGGGCGTGATGTCCGGGGACGCGTAGACCGTGGTGGGGAACCTGCTGCGCGTGTCCGTCCCGGAGGGGAAGGTCTGGACGTTGCCGCGCGTCTCGTAGCGGGCCTCGTGCCGGGTGGCCGCCGGGGTGGTGCCGACCGCGCCGCCGCCCGTGGCGACCGAGCCGACCCAGTCCGCGCCGTTCCACCGGTAGACCAGGTTGTCCTGCGTGCTGAACACGAGCTGGCCGGGCAGCGGGTCGGTGATCATCGCGCGGATGTCGGCCAGCGACGTGCACACGGGCAGGCTCGGCACCCGCCACTTTTCGCCGTCGTTGACCTCCAGCCAGCGCCGGTCCTGCCGGTAGGTGGTGGTGCCGTTGTAGGCGTGGACGGCGTCGCGCTCGCCGACCCCGCGGCTAGGCACGACTCCGCCGAGCCCGACCACCCAGCCGGGCCGCCGGTCTTCGACCAGGTCCGGCGTGATGGCCTTGGTCCCGGCCGGGACGCGCACCCTGGCCAGCTGCATGTGGTCGCCGGCGGGCGTGGGTTCGGCCGGCGTCGACGACGGTTCGCCGACGATCTGCCGGACCACGAAGGCGTTGGACGTGTCGCCGTAGAACTTGTCCGCCTGCTGCGCGACGATCAGGTCGATCCGCGCGTTGGAGGAGTGCGCCGGGTTGTCCTTGAGCAGGTCGAGCGTCTTGACCGCGTCCAGCGTCTGCACGTAGCTGCCGACCCCGCGGCTCGCGCGCATGAACATCTGGAACGGCTGGACGGTCACCGTTCCGTCCGGCGTCGGCGACGCCGCGGCCACCTTGCCGGGATCGCCGGTGGCGGGCCGGATGCCGTTGCGGGCCAGCACCGGGCCGGGGCCGGGCTGCAGGGCCGCGCTCAGCGCCAGCCGCGCGTCTTCGGTGGTGATGACGCCGTTCGGCGAGTCGGACACGGCCCACGAATTGCGCTCGGCCATGGTGTTCCCCCTCAAGTCAGATGATGGCGTGCCGCCAGCGCCCGGTGAGCGACGCCTTCGGGTCGTAGGACGCGGCGGTGAAGTCGACCTGGACCGCGCCGTTCGCGGGGATCGGGAACCAGCCGCGGGTGAGCAGCCGGTCGCTCCGGTTGACCCCGTTGAGCAGCACCGTCCGCGCGTCGGTGTCGATGGTCAGCACCTGCTCGTCCCCGACGGTGAAGGTGTCGTCGAACACCAGCCGTTCGCCGGTGTCCCGGTTGGCGATCACCGGGCCGGTGACCGGGCCGCGGATCTCCCACACCGGCCAGCTGGCCGCGCCGCCCGCGTTGACCGCGCGCAGCCGGCCGCCCTGCTTGCCGGTGCCGAACACCAGCCGGAAGGTGAGCGGGAACGGCAGGCCGTCGGCCGGGGGCGACGGCAGCGCGGTGACGTCGCGCTGCTCCGCGACCGAGTACAGCCGCGGATCCGTGGCCTGCCACTGGATCGCGCCGGTGGTGTAGCCGAGCGCGTAGTACTTCTCGACGTTGATGGTCCGCCGGACGCACCGGGCGTTCGCCAGCCAGCTCTCGCCGTCGAGCCGCACGACGAGCGGCTCCTCCAGCGGGCGCTCCGCCGGTGCGGTGATCGTCCGGAGGGTCGTGACGACCGCGCCGAACTCGGCCGCCGGCACGCCCTTGACCAGGTAGGACAACGTGACCGTGCGCTGACCGGCCAGCTGGTTGCCCTGGAACCCGCCGTGGCGGCCGGGCCGGTCGGGGTTGTCGGCGCGCATCTCCGGCAGGTCGAGCCAGCCTTCGAGCTTGCTCATCCGGAACGGGCTGCCCGAGCCGAGCAGCGTACCCCGCCACTCCAGCTGGCCGTCGGCGGTGATCAGGTCCCCCGCGCTCACTCAGCCACCCCCTCGGGACATCCAGTCCAGATCGCCCGCGATGTCGGCCGGGGTCTGGCTGGGTGTGGCGTAGAAGTTCTCGATGTGCACCACGGCCCGGTCCGGCCGCGGCGCGTCCGCGGCGAACCCGGCGCCGGCGAAGGCCAGTGCCCGCGGCTGGACGGTCGCGAGGTCCCCGAGCCGGCTCGCCACCAGGCCGGCCAGCTGGGTGGAGGCCCGCGCGACCGCGCCGCTGGTCTGCTCGATGCCCTGCGCGAGCCCCAGCGGCACCCAGCGGCCGAGCTCGGCGGCCACCTTCGACGGGGAGTTGATGCCGAGGATCGACTTGATCGGGCCGGGGATGATGTCCTTGATCAGCCCGATGATCTTGTCCTTGATCCACGTGGCCGCGTTCTTGATGCCGTTCCAGAGTCCCTCGAGGATCGACCGGCCGACGTCGACCAGGAGGTTCCCCAGGTTCCCGAGCGCGCCCAGGATCATCCCGGGCAGGCCGCCGAGCCACGACAGCAGCTCGCCGAGCTTCCCGACGGCGCCGCTGGCGATGGAGCCGAACCAGCCGAGCACCATCCCGGGCAGCCGGCCCAGCCAGCCGATCGCGGCGATGACGCCGTTGATCGCGACCTGGATCGCCGCGACGATCGCGTTCCACACCGTCACGAGGAAGTCCCAGATGGCCTGGAACGCGGCCTTCGTCCACGCGACGATCGTGTCCCAGTTCGCGATGATCAACGCCACGAGCGCGACGACCGCGGCGATGATGAGCGGGATCGGCCCCATCGCCAGCAGCCACGCCGCGGCCATCTTGGCCCCGGCGATCAGCGATTCGACGCCCATCATGACCCAGGCCCCGACCACCTGGGCGGCGGTGGCGAGCGCGGCCCAGCCCATCAGTCCCCATTGGAAGACCTGCTGGATCATCGTCCCGAGGGAGATCGCGCCGGAGATCGCCGCCTGCGTCGACATGGCGATCCAGGAAGCCACGGTCGTGGCCGCCGAGACCACCGCCGAAGCGGCCATCGTGGCGAACGAGGCGATCATCCCGGCCGCGGCTATCGCGGCCTGGATCCCGACTTGGACGAGTGCGGGCAAGAAGAACGTGAGAAGCGCGCCGCCCACGATCATGATCGGGGTCTTGTTGGCCTCGATCCAGCTCGCCAGGGCCTGGAACACCGGCACCACCGTGCCGGAGATGAACCCGGAAACCGCGGCGAGCGCCGGCTGGAAGTTCTGGGAGATGAAGCCGAGCGCCGCGTTCAAGCCGGCTTGGATTCCCTGGCCCAGCAACGCGATCACGGGTCCGCTGAGGATCGACAGCAGCCCGCCGCCCAGCGCCGTCGCGGCCTGGATCCCGATGTTCGCCGCGGTGCCGACCACCGGGCCGTGCGCCGCGCTCAGCCGCTGCGATACGCCCGCGCCCCAGTCGTCGGCGCTCTTGAGCATCAAGTTCTTGGCTTCGTCGAACTTCTTCTGCATTTCGCCGAGCACGGCCTTGAACTGCTCGTCGTTGATGCTCAGGTTCGCGGTGAAGTCACCGATCGTCAACGCCATCGCACACCCCCTCCCTACAGGTTGCCGATCACCGAGCGGGCCGTCTCCCCGTCGACCTCGACCGGCTCGTCCTTGGTCACCTGGCGCCACACGCTCTCCGGGGACAGCCCGGAAACCAGCGCGGCGAACTCCCACCAGGACAGGCCGTCGTCGAGGTCGGCCATCAGGTCGCGGCCGTACTCGCGCAGCCAGTCCGCGTAGAGCAGCCGCCAGTGGCGCAGGATCAGGCGGATGGCGTGTTCGCCGTCGCCCCCGTCACGCTCGGCGCGGGGGCCTGACCGTTTCCCGGGTTCTGCTGCCGGTTCTGGTAGAGCTGCTGGCAGGTGCCGAGCACGTCGGGCAGGTCGTCGATCTCCAGGCCGCGGTTGAGGATGTCGACCAGGTTCTGCTCGCCCAGCAACGCGGAAAGCATGTCGAACGCCTCTTCGGCGCTGACCTCGTCCGCGGCCGCCCGGCCGTTCTTCTTCGCGGACACCGCGAACAGGATCAGCTTGGCGGGCAAGGAATGCGGCAGCGTGTAGACCTTGCCGAGGATGCGGATGCGCGGCGCCACGCGGGCCGCCTTGCGCTCGCGCCAGGCCTCGTCGAAGTCGTAGTCGACGGTGAGCTGGGCGTCCGGGACGCCGGTCGGCTCGGTCATTCGCCGTCCTCCGCGACACTCGCGCTGACGGCCGCGGTGGCCGACGGGCCGGACCGGGTGACCGTGGCGACCCAGGCGTACTTGTCGTTGTTGCCACCGCCGTGCTCGCCGAGGCTGAAGGTCGCGTTCCAGACCTTCCACTGCGTGTCCACCGGGTGCCGGAAGCGGATCTTGCCGACGCTGGCGAACCCGACCTGCGTGGCCAGCGCCTCGACGCGCGCCTGCCCCGGGTCCTGCGCGCCGTTCGCGGGGTCCTTCAACAGGAACCCTTCCAGGGCGAGCGTCGCGCCGCGCTGGATGACCTCCTGCTCGTAGTTGCCCGCCGAGTCGAACGTCGTGGTGTCGACGACTTCTTCGTTCTCGCCGGCGTTCGGCACGGCGGAGTTGAGACCCCCGATCGGCGTCCAGGTGGTGCCGTTCGTCTCGGCGACCTGGATGATGATGTCCCGGGCGTTGATCTTGACAGTGGGCATCGACGCTCCCCTTTTCGATACTGCTTGTGCGATGCGGAAAAGCGAGGTTCAGGCTCGGTTGCCGACGGGCCGGTGCAGCTCCATCCGCAGCGCGACCGACCATTCGTCGCGGTCGCCCGCGTCGCGTCCGACGTAGACCGGGCCGGCCTGCGTGCCGACGCTGGAGACGAGCCAGGTGTTCCCGGGCAGCCGCCGGTTTCCCAGTCCGTGCACGGCGTCGTAGACGGCCTGGGCCTTCGCCTCGGCCGCGACGGCGTTCTTCGCGACGCCGCGCACGCGGATCTGGACCACGGGTTCGTCGTAGGGAAGCCGCGCGTCGGACTCGGCGCCGGGAAGCCGGCTCAGGACGAGGGCGGCGTCCGGGGTGGCGGGCATGGCGAGCAGGAAGATGTCCCCGCCGGTTCCGGTGGATTCGTAGTTCCCCAGCCCCAGTTCCTCAAGCAGCGCAGCGACTTCTTCGAGAAACGTCAACTTGGCCCCCCGGCCTCTCCCCCAGTGCTGACGCCAGCTTGCCCGACGTCCGAAGAATCGTCAACTGTCCGTTTCTGCCAAAAACGGGACGCGCCGGAGACGGTCATCGTCCACACTGGGCACGTGCTCCTCACGATCTCGACGACCCGGAACCCCGCTACCGACTTGGGTTTTCTCCTGCACAAGCACCCGGAGAAAGCGCAGTCGGTCGCGTTGTCGGCCGGTTCGGCGCACGTTTTCTACCCGGAGGCGTCGGAAGATCGCTGCACCGTCGCCTTGTTCGTCGAAATCGACCCGATCGCGCTCGTGCGCGGGGGCGGGACTTCGCTGACGCAGTACGTCAACGACCGGCCGTACGCCGGTGGCTCGTACCTCGCGGTCGCGCTGCGGGGCGCGTTCACGACGGCGCTCGCGGGCCGCTGCGCCGCGCGTCCGGAACTCGTCGACGAGCTTTTCGAACTGGAGATCCGGGTGCCGTCGCTGTCTGCGCGGGGCGGCGCCGAAGTGGTGCGCAAATTGTTCGAGCCGCTGGGCTGGCGCGTCGCGACCGCGCCGATCCCGCTCGATCCGGAATTCCCGCAGTGGGGCGAGAGCCGCTATGTCGACTTGACGCTCACCGGCACGCACCGCGTCGCCGACGCGCTGCGCCACCTCTACGTCCTGCTGCCCGCACTGGACGGCGGCAAGCACTACTGGGTCGGGCAGGACGAGGCCGACAAGCTGCTGCGCGCCGGCGAAGGCTGGCTCGCCGGGCACCCCGAGCGGACGCTGATCACCACCCGCTACCTGGAGCGGCGCCGCCCGGTCGTGCACTACGCGCTTTCGCGGCTGGCCGAGGCCGACGACGTCCCGGCGGAAGCCGGGGCGCTGGTGACCGAAGTGCCGGACCACCCGGAGAGCCTCGCGTCGCAGCGCCACGGCAGCGTGCTCGCCGCGTTGCGGGCCGCGGGCGCGCGGCGCGTGCTCGACCTCGGCTGCGGGACCGGCGCGCTGCTGCGCGTGCTCGAGCAGGACCGGTCGTTCACCGAGATCGTCGGCGTCGACGTCTCCGCGAGCGCCCTGGACATCGCCGAGAAGCGGCTGAAGGGCGGCTCCCGCGTCACGCTGCGGCAGTCCGCGCTCACCTACGCCGACCCGGCGCTGGCCGGGTACGACGCCGCCGTGCTGATGGAGGTCGTCGAACACGTCGACGTGGAGCGGCTCCCGGCCCTGGAACACGCCGTGTTCGGGGTCGCGGCGCCGCGGACGGTGCTCGTCACGACGCCCAACGCGGAGTACAACCGGCTGTTCGAGTTCCTGCCGATGGGGCATTTCCGGCACGCCGATCACCGGTTCGAATGGACGCGAGCCGAGTTCCGCGCCTGGGCGGACGGCGTCGCGACCCGGCGCGGCTACGACGTCCGGTACGTGCCGATCGGACCGGAGGACCAGGAATCGGGACCGCCGACCCAGCTGGCGGTCTTCACCACCCACGAGGAGGTGACCGCGTGAAGCTGACCGTTCCCGACATGTCGCTCGTCGTGCTCGTCGGCGCTTCCGGCTCCGGCAAGTCGACGTTCGCGCGCACGCACTTCGCGCCGACGCAGGTGCTCTCCAGCGACTTCTTCCGCGGGCTCGTCGCCGACGACGAAAACGACCAGTCGGCGTCGGCCGAGGCGTTCGACGCATTGCACTACGTCGCGGCGAAGCGGCTCGCGGCCGGCCGGACGACCGTCATCGACGCGACGAACGTCCAGCGCGCCTCGCGGGCGGCCCTGGTGAAGCTCGCGAAGGAGCACGACGTGCTGCCGACGGCGATCGTGCTCGACCTGCCGATCGCGGTCTGCGCGGCGCGCAACGCTTCCCGGCCGGACCGCGACTTCGGCGACCACGTGATCCGGCGGCAGCGCGGCGAGCTCCAGCGGTCGCTGAAGTCCCTGGAGCGCGAGGGTTTCCGGCGCGTGCACGTGCTGCGCGGCGAGGCCGAAGTGGCCGAGGCGGAGATCGTCTTCGAGCCGCTGCGCAACGACAAGCGCGAGCTGACCGGGCCGTTCGACGTGATCGGCGACGCCCACGGCTGCGCGGCCGAGCTCGAGGAGCTGCTGGCCGAGCTGGGGTACGTCGACGGCGTCCACCCGGCCGGGCGGACCGCGGTGTTCGTCGGCGACCTCGTCGACCGCGGCCCCGACACCCCGGGCGTGCTGCGGCGCGTGATGGGGATGGCCGCGTCTGGCGACGCGCTGGTCGTGTGCGGCAACCACGAGCAGAAGCTGGTCCGCGCGCTGCACGGGCGGAAGGTCAACGCCGCCCACGGGCTCGCGGAGTCGCTGGCGCAGCTCGACGCCGAGACGGAGGAGTTCCGCCGGCAGGCGCACGAGTTCTGCGACGGGCTGATCGCGCACTACGTCCTCGACGGCGGCAACCTCGTCGTCGCGCACGCCGGGCTGCCCGAGCGGTACCACGGGCGCGCGTCCGGACGGGTCCGGAGCATGGCGCTCTACGGCGACACGACCGGCGAGACCGACGAGTACGGCCTGCCCGTGCGGCTGCCGTGGGCCCGCGACTACCGCGGGTCGGCGATGGTCCTCTACGGGCACACGCCGACGCTCGAACCGGAGTGGGTCAACAACACGATGTGCCTCGACACGGGGTGCGTGTTCGGCGGGAAGCTGACCGCGCTGCGCTACCCGGAGCGGGAAGTCGTCTCCGTGCGGGCGCACCGCGTCTGGTACGAGCCTGCGCGGCCGCTCGACGCGTCGCGGCCGCTGGGCGGGCGCGAGCCGGCGGTGCTGGAGCTGGCCGACGTCACCGGGAAGCGGATCGTGCAGACCGCGCACCACGGCCGCGTCGGCGTCTCGGCGGAGCAGTCGGCGGCGGCGCTGGAGGTGATGAGCCGGTTCGCGGTCGACCCGCGGTGGCTGGCCTACCTGCCGCCGACGATGGCGCCGTGCTCGACGTCGTCGCACTCCGACTACCTGGAGCGTCCCGAGGAGGCGTTCGCCGAGTACCGCGCGGCGGGTGTGGAGTCGGTGCTGTGCGAGGAGAAGCACATGGGCTCGCGGGCCGTGGTGCTCGTGTGCCGGGACAGCGGCGTCTCACGGTTCGGCATCGAGGGTGGCGGCGCGGTGTACACGCGCACCGGGCGGCCGTTCTTCCCGGCTTCGCAGAACGATGCGCTTCTGACCGACGTGCGCACTGCGGCGGCCGGGCTGTTCGACGAGCTGAAGTCGGACTGGCTGCTGCTCGACACCGAGCTGCTGCCGTGGAGCGCGAAGGCGGGCTCGCTCATCTCTTCCCAGTACGCCTCGGTGGGGGCGGCCGCCGAGGCCGTGCTGCCGGCGGCGGTTTCGGCGTTGACGACGGCGTCCGCGCGGGGCATCGACGTCTCGGACCTGTTGGCACGCACGTCTTCCCGCTCGTCCACAGTGGAGTCCTATCGCGACGCGTACCGGCGTTACTGCTGGCCGACGTCGGGGCTGGAAGGCGTGCGGCTGGCGCCGTTCCAGCTGCTGGCGTCGGAGGGAGCGACCTACCACGACCGGCCGCACTCGTGGCACCTGTCGGTGCTGGACCGTCTCGCGGGCCCGCGCTTCCAGCGGACGCGGACCCTCGCGGTGGACGTGCTGGACGCCGCGTCGGTGGCCCAGGGGGTCGCGTGGTGGGAGGAGCTGACGGCGTCGGGCGGTGAGGGCATGGTCGTCAAGCCGGCGGCGAACCTGACCCTGGGCACGCGCGGGCTGGTCCAGCCGGGGCTGAAGGTCCGCGGGCGCGAATACCTGCGGATCATCTACGGGCCGGACTACACGCTGCCGGAGAACCTCGAGCGGCTGCGCAAGCGCGGGCTGAACCGGAAGCGCATGCTGGCGCTGCGCGAATACGCGCTGGGGCTGGAGGCCCTGGAGCGCGTCGCGCGGGGCGAGCCGCTGTGGCGGGTGCACGAGTGCGTGTTCGCGGTGCTCGCCCTGGAGTCGGACCCGGTGGACCCGCGGCTCTGAGCAGCGCCCCAATGTGGCCTTCGGTGCGTCAGACGCACCCAAGGCCGCCTTCGGTGCGTCTGACGCAACCAAGGCCGCCTTGGGGCGCCGGCCGTGGTTGCGCTGTGAGCTAGCTGTCGGCTTTGGTGGCCGGGGAGTCCGCCGAAGCGGGCTTCTCGGCCGCCGCCGGCTCGTCGGCCTTCGCCTCGGGCTGCTCCGCGGCGGTCTCCTCCGCGGGCGGGTCGTCGAAGCTGGCCGGGACGCGCTTCAGGTGCTTCGTCATCGAGCGGACCAGGAACGCCACCGCGATGAGGAACAGGATCAGCACCAGGAAGCCGACCGGAGAGGACTTGCCGAAGTCCTCCCCCTGCCCGCCGTTGTCGCCGTCACCCGGCTGCTGCGTCAAGACCAGGGCCGACGCGGTCACCGGAAGCGCCACGCCGGCCGGCAGCGTCAGACTCATGTGTTCACCTTCTCCTCGATGCCGATGCCGGCGAACAGGTCGTCCTCCGGCAACGTGCTGTCGACCTGCGACTTGACCAGCTCGTACTCCTCGGTCGGCCAAGTCTGGCGCTGGATCTCCAACGGGACGAAGAACCAGCGGCTGTTCGGGTCGATCTGCGTGGCGTGCGCCTTCAGCGCCTCGTCCCGCACCTCGAAGTATTCACCGCACTCGACGCGGGTCGTCACCCGCTCCATCACATCGGCGCGGTCGGGGTCCCACTTCGCCAGCCACTCGGTGTACGGCGACTCGAGCCCGGCCTCCTTCAGCGCCTCGTCGAAGGCCATCATCCGGGCCTTCGAGAAGCCGTGCATGTAGTACAGCTTCAGCGGCTGCCACGGTTCCCCCGCGTCGGGGAAGCGGCTCGGGTCCGGCGCCGCGTCCCACGCCGCCATCGACACCTCGTGCGTGCGGATGTGGTCGGGGTGCGGGTAGCCGCCGTTCTCGTCGTACGTCGTGATGACGTGCGGGCGGAACTCCCGGATCACGCGCACCAGGGCCTCGGTCGACTCCTCGAGCGGCACCACCGCGAACGAGCCCTCGGGCACCGGCGGCAGCGGGTCGCCCTCCGGCAGGCCGGAGTCGACGAAGCCCAGCCAGCGCTGGCTCACCCCGAGGATCTTGGCCGCGCGGGCCATCTCCTCGCGGCGGATCTCGCTCATGTTCGCCAGCACCTCGGGCCGGTCCATGGCCGGGTTGAGGATGCTGCCCGCCTCGCCACCGGTGCACGTGACGACCAGCACCTCGTGGCCTTCGGCGGCGTAGCGCGCCATCGTGGCGGCGCCCTTGCTCGACTCGTCGTCCGGATGCGCGTGCACGGCCATCATCCGCAGGCGCGGCTTGGCGGTCTTCGTCAGCTGGTCCACCATGCTGCGAACGACTCCTTCTCTACCCGTATTCCGCGACCCACCTGCGGGCCGCCCACCCAGCGGGCGGATACTCGATGCCGTACCCGCCCCACCATTGTCCCCACGGGTACGACAAGAACGGGCAGGAGGCCCCGCGTTGGCAGGCGGACCGGCGGAAACGGCAGCGCCCGTGCTGCCCGAAGGCCGGTATGGCACCGCGCGGGCGAAGGCGCCCCGGCGCTGGCGCCGGTGGCTCTTCCTGGCCATCGCCCTGCTGGTCAGCGGCGTGATCGCGTGGGTCGCGTACGTCAACCTCGGGTCCACGCCGATCGACGCCGAGCGCGTCGCCTTCAGCGGCGAACCGGGCAACGCGATGCAAATCACCATCAACGTGACGCGGGACGACGACAACCGGCCGGGCGTCTGCATCGTCCGGGTCCGCGACAAGACCGGCGCCGAGAGCGGCCGCAAAGAGCTCCTGATCCCCGCCGGCGCGAAGTACAGCAGGATGACCACGACGATCAAGAGCATCGGGGAACCGGTGACGGCCGACGTGTACGGCTGCTCGTACGACATACCAGACTACCTGTCAACCCCATAGCGGCCAACGGGGTGAACCGCGCGCCCAACGCCCACGGCGCGTGGAATTAACGGGCGTCGACCTGTCGCGCCGTGATAGCCTGACCCCTCAGCACGGCCCACGACGGGCCGTGTTTTTCCTTTATCTCAGCCACGCGGGCACCTAGGCCCGTGTGGGCCGGCTTGAACACGCAAGCCTGGCAGGCCCGACGAGGAGATGGTGACCGTGAGCGACACCAAGGTGACCTGGCTGACCCAGGATGCCTACGACCGGCTCAAGCACGAGCTCGACGAAATGATCGAGAATCGTCCGGTCATCGCCGCGCGCATCAACGACAGCCGCGAAGAGGGCGACCTCAAGGAGAACGGCGGCTACCACGCCGCCCGTGAGGAACAGGGCCAGGCCGAGGCGCGCATCCGGCACCTGCAGGAGCTGCTGCGCTCGGCCAAGGTCGGCGAAGCACCCGCGAACGACGGCACCGCCGGCCCCGGCAAGGTCCTCACCGTCCGCTACGAGGGCGACGACGAGGACGAGAAGTTCCTGCTCGCCACCCGCGAAGAGGGTGCTGAGGGCGAGCTCGACGTGTACTCCCCGGAGTCGCCGCTGGGCAAGGCCCTGCTCGGCGCCAAGGAGGGCGAGTCGCGCGAGTACGAGCTGCCCAACGGCAAGCTGCAGAAGGTCACCCTCGTGAAGGCGGTTCCCTACGCCGACACCAAGTAGTCACGGCTAGCGTGTCCTCCCAGGATGCACATTCTGGGAGGACATTGTCGTGAGCACCGAACCTATTTGCCTGGCCTGCGGCATGCAGTACGCCGTGGCCCGCGACGACTGCCCGGTCTGCGAGGACGAACGCCAATACGTCCCGCAGTCCGGGCAGCAGTGGACGAACCTCGCTTCGCTGCGTGAGAGCGGCACGTACGCGCCGCGGATCGAAGAGCAGGGCCCGGGCATCATCGGCGTCGGCTCGAACCCGGGCTTCGCGATCGGCGAACGCGCGCTGCTGGTGCGGGCGCGGTCCGGCAACTTCCTCTGGGACTGCGCCGCCTACCTCGACGACACGCTCGTCCAGCAGGTTCGCGACCTGGGCGGGATCACCGGCATCGCGATCAGCCACCCGCACTACTACACGACGATGGTGGAGTGGGCGCACGCGTTCGACGTGCCGATCTACCTGCACGAAGGCGACCAGCAGTGGATCGGCCGGCCCGACCCGGCGATCAAGCTGTGGTCCGGCACGACCCTGGACGTCGCGGACGACCTGCGCCTGATCAACCTCGGCGTGCACTTCACCGGCGGCACGGTCCTGCACTGGCCGGACGGCGAGGAGGGCCGCGGCGCGCTGCTGTCCGGCGACATCGTGCAGGTGATCCCCGACCGGACGCACGTGGGCTTCATGTACAGCTACCCGAACCTGGTTCCCGAGCGCCCGCACATCGTGCGCCGGGCGGCCGAGCTGCTGGCGGGGTACCGCTTCGAGGCGATCTACGGAGCTTGGTGGGACGCGATCGTGCGCACCGACGGCTTCGAGGTGGTCCAGCGCTCGGCGAAGCGCTACCTGGCCCAGGTCATCGACGAAGCCTGAGCCAGGCCAGTCGCACAAACCCGAACTTGACGCAGTGAATGACTCATTCCTGGCGCCTGGCGCCAGGAATGAGTCATTCACTGCACCGGCCACGAGCCGGCGCGGGGTCGGCACCGACTTCGCCGGGGCCTGCCACCGAACGCGGCGAACCCACTTTCGCGCCGAGAGTACAAAAGCGCACTTTCCTAGGGAAAGCTCGGTCCTAGCCCCGCGCGGTGCGCTCCAGCAGCGGACGGACCCGCGGCGGCACCGGGGTCGACAAGGCGATCGACGTCGACGTCCGCAGCACGTCCGGGACCCCCACCACCTCGTCGATCACCCGCTGCAGGTCGTCGTTGCCCCGCGCCACCATGCGGACGAACAGGTCGCCCACGCCGG
This sequence comes from Amycolatopsis sp. NPDC028719, assembly GCF_055565395.1. NCBI lineage: Bacteria > Bacillati > Actinomycetota > Actinomycetes > Pseudonocardiales > Pseudonocardiaceae > Amycolatopsis > Amycolatopsis sp. NPDC028719. The sequence goes on along the minus strand of NZ_JBVHUL010000001.1, from coordinate 1,539,907 downwards.
TCGTCGCGTGGACCTCGCACACCTCGTCGATCGCCGAAAGCGCTTCCGCCACCTCCGCGCGGCGGCCCTGGGCGATCTCCAGCACCGCGAACGCCGTCAGGCCGTAGCCCATCGCCGCCAGGTCGAGCTCCGGCGGGAAGCCGCCGAGGATGCCGCGTTCGGTCAGGCGGTCCAGCCGCGCCTGGACCGTCCCGCGCGCCACCCCCAGCCGGCGCGCGCTCTCCAGCACCCCCAGCCGCGGGGAGTCCGTCAGCAGCAACAGGAGCCGCGCGTCCAGTGCGTCGAGGTTCTCCGACATTGCCCTCTTCCCTGCACAAGTTGTCCACGATGACAGCCGATGTCCGGCAGTCACCGAGCATATTGTTTAGCAAAATCTGAGTCTATTGCGCATTTTGCCGTACAGGATGATCCTTCGAGGTATGACCCAGACTGCCGAACCTCAGGGCGCGCTCGACGACGTCAGCTATGACCAGCTGCGTCAGCTCGTCGGGCTCGTCGACCACGACGCCTCGACCGACCCGTTCCCGGTCAAGGCCATGGACGCGGTGGTGTTCATCGCCGGCAACGCCACCCAGACCGCCTGGTACTACCAGATCGCGTTCGGGATGCAGCTCGTCGCGTACTCGGGCCCCGAGACCGGCGACTTCGAGCGCAAGTCGTACGTCCTCAAGTCCGGCTCGGCCCGGTTCGTCATCACCGGCGGCGTGCGGCCGGACTCGCCGCTGCTGGACCACCACCGCAAGCACGGCGACGGCGTCATCGACCTGGCGCTCGAGACCACCGACGTCGACAAGTGCGTCGAGCACGCCCGCGCGCAGGGCGCGACCATCCTCGAGGAGCCGCACGACGTCTCCGACGAGCACGGCACCGTCCGCATGGCCGCCATCGCGACCTACGGCGAAACCCGCCACTCGCTGGTCGACCGGTCGCGCTACACCGGGGTCTACCTGCCCGGCTACGAGCCGCGCGAGAGCACGATCAAGCGGCCGGAAGGCGCGCCGAAGCGGCTGTTCCAGGCCGTCGACCACTGCGTCGGCAACGTCGAGCTCGGCAAGATGGACTACTGGGTCGACTGGTACCACCGCGTCATGGGCTTCGTGAACATGGCGGAGTTCGTCGGCGACGACATCGCGACCGAGTACTCGGCGCTGATGAGCAAGGTCGTCTCGAACGGCAACCACCGGGTCAAGTTCCCGCTGAACGAGCCCGCCGTGGCGAAGAAGAAGTCGCAGATCGACGAGTACCTCGAGTTCTACGGCGGCGCCGGCTGCCAGCACATCGCGCTGGCCACCAACGACATCATCGCCACGGTCACCGCGATGCGCGCCGCCGGCGTCGAGTTCCTCGACACGCCGGACTCCTACTACGACGACCCCGAACTGCGCGCCCGCATCGGCAACGTCCGCGTGTCGATCGAGACGCTCAAGGAGCACAGCATCCTGGTCGACCGCGACGAGGACGGCTACCTGCTGCAGATCTTCACGAAGCCGATCGGCGACCGCCCGACCGTCTTCTACGAGCTGATCGAGCGCCACGGCTCGCTCGGCTTCGGCAAGGGCAACTTCAAGGCCCTGTTCGAGGCGATCGAGCGTGAGCAGGAGCGCCGAGGCAACCTGTAGTTCCACGAAACGGCGAAGGCCACCATGGCGGACCTGCGGGTCCCCTATGGTGGCCTTTGGCGCGTTTTCGGGACGCACGGAACCGCGGGCGGCTCGGATCCGTCAGTGTGGGGAAGCAGAGAGAAGGGGCCGGGATGCCGGACAGCATCGACGCCAGCGACGCGATGATCGACAACTGGACCAAGCGGCTCGAGGAGAATGCCGCCCGGTACCAGGCGCTGGCCGATCGCATGCAGGGTCAGTCGGTCACCGAGCGGTCGAAGGACGGCACGGTCCAGGTGACCGTCGATTCGCGCGGCCTGCTGAAGAACCTCGTCATCGCCGAGACGGCGGCCGGCAAGCGGATGGCCGAGGTGTCGGCACAGGTGATGCAGCTGGTGCAGCGCGCGCAGGCCCGGATCCCGGAACTGCTGCAGCAGGCCATGACCGAGACCACCGGCACCGGCGACCAGGCCGCGGCGGAGATCGTCCGCGAGGCGCAGAGCACCTTCCCGGAACCGCCACCGGAGTCCGAGCCCGCGTTCCCGGAGCCCGACCGCGTCCGCCGGTTCCTGCCGGAGGACAACGACGAGCAGCCGCCGCCGCGCACTCCGCCGCCCGCACCGCCGCAGCAGCAACAGCCACCGCGGCGCCGGCGGCCGGCCGACGACGATGACGACGACTTCGGCGGACCGATTCTTTCCTGAGGGGGAACCGATGACGGATGTGGAACTCAGCACCGACCTGACGGCGCACGCCCACCAGCTCGACGCCATCGGTGACGGGCTGCAGCAGGCCGTCGACGCGGCGAACCAGGTCAGCATGCCGACCGACGCGTACGGCATCCTCTGCCAGCCGTTCCGGATGATGCTCGACCCGGTCGAGCAGTACGGGATCGACGCGCTCAAGGACGCCGTGCAGGCGATGACCGCCGTCTCCGGCAAGGTCCGCGAAGCCGCGGCGGCCTACCACAAGTACGAGGCCGGGGTGGCCGACGACCTGAACAAGTCCGCGGGCGGTGCGTGATGCCCGAGGGCAACCCGCTCGTCGCCGACGCCAAGCAGGACCCGGACGGGCCCGGCGCGTTCACCGCCGGCAACGGTGACTACGGCTGGGCCGGCGGCATCGGCATCGCCGAGTCGTCGATGGACGCGTTCAACGGCATCAAGGACGGCGACTGGGTTTCCGGCGGGCTGGGCGGGCTCAGCCTGGCCGGCGAGATCGCGGGCGCCGCGATCGACCCGTTCGGCTACCTGATGTCGTCGGTGGCGTCGTTCCTGATGGAACACATCCAGCCGCTGAAGGACATGCTCGACTCCGTCGCGGGCAACCCGCCGGTGATCCAGTCCTACGCCGACACCTGGGGCAACGTCTCGAAGGCGTTGGGCGAACGCAAGACCGACTTCGACAACGCGGTCAAGAACGGCACGGCCGGCTGGACCGGCCAGGGCGCCGACGCGTACCGCAAGTTCGCCGCCGAGCACAGCGACGCCCTTTCCGGTGCGGCGACGGTGGCCGGCGCGATCAGCACGGTCACGATGATCATGGGCCAGGTCGTCTCGTTCGTGCGCGAGACCGTGCGGCAGCTGATCGCGGACCTGGTCGGCAAGCTGATCGCCTGGGTGATGGAGGAGGTCTTCTCCCTCGGCTTCGGCACGCCGGTCGTGGTGGCGCAGGCGTCGGCCGCGATCGCCAAGTGGGGCAAGAAGATCGGGGAGCTGCTCAAGAAGCTCACCGACACGATCCGCAAGGTGTCGCCGCTGCTGTCGAAGCTGGTCGACCTCTTCGAGAAGATCGCCAAGGTCTTCGGCAAGGTGCTGGGCAAGGTCAGCGGCCTGGATGGGTTGAAGGTAAAAGAAGGCGGCTTCGTCCACAAGGTCCCCAAGGGCGAGGGCGGCGTCCACACGCGCGCCCACGGCGACGGTTCTTCCGGTGGTGACGGCGAAAGCTCGCACTCCGGCGACGGGGACGGTTCGCCGGACGGCGACTCGCCGAGCTCCGACCCGATGAACACCGGCTCGTCGCCGGACGCGGCCTCCCGCCGGAGTTCGAGCGGTGACGGAACCCGTTCGGACGGCTCACCATCGCACGCCGGAGACGATGCCCCGTCGGCGCACAGTGGTGACGGCTCGCCGGACAGCAGCCCCTCCGCGGTGCGCTCGGGTGAAAGCTCGCCTTCCCACACCGGGGACTCGAGCCCGTCGCACGCGGGCGACGGCAGCCCTTCGCCGACGCGATCTCCTTCCCACGCAAGCGATTCGAGCCCATCGCCGACCCGTGGCAGCGACAGCACGCCCTCGCACGCGGGTGACAGCAGTCCGTCACCCACCCGCGGCGCCGACAGCACGCCGTCGCACGCAGGCGACAGCAGCCCCTCGCCCACCCGTGCAGGCGACAACACTCCCTCGCACACCAGGGACAGCTCTCCGTCACCCACCCGCGGCGCCGACAGCACGCCTTCGCACGCTGGGGACAGCAGCCCCTCGCCGACGCGCGGCGCCGACAGCACCCCGTCCCACGCAGGAGACAGCAGCCCGTCGCCCACCCGCGGCAGCGACGGCACGCCCTCCCACGCAGGCGACAACACGCCTTCGCACGCCGGAGACAGCTCTCCCTCGCGCGGGGGCGACAACAGCCCGTCCCCCCCGCACTCCGGCTCCTCGCCCGCCGCGCGGTCCGACGCGCCCGGCTCGCACGCCGGCACCGACACCCCGAGCAGCGCCGCCGCACCGCCCCGCGCCGACGGCACCACCTCCGCCAGCGGCACCGCGCCCACCGCTCCGCGAACCGGCGACCCGGGCACGGTCCCGTCGCCGCGGGGCGGGGACGGCGCCGCGTCCGGCGTGCCGCCGCAGGGTGGCGCGCCGATGATGGGCGGCGGCGGGATGCCGCCCGGCGGGGCACCGGGTGGTGGCGCACCCGGTGGCGGCGGCGGCCCGCGCACCGGCGGCGGCCCCGGCTGGACCGGCACTCCGGGCAGCCCGGGCGCGCACGCCCCGCACGTCGACGCGCCCCGCGCTCCCCGCACCGGCGGCGACCTGCCCGCGGCCCGTCCGCGCACGCCGGACGCCCCCGCTCCGGCCGCCCGCGGCTACGCCCCCGGCACGCACGCCCCCGACAACCGGCCGCACACTCCCGACGGCGGCGCCCACCGCCCGCACGAGAACGCTCCTCACGAAAACGGCCCGGACGCCGGCGGCCCGCCCCACCACGACGAGCCGCTGACCCCGGACGAGGTCAACGCGCGGCACTCGGAAAGCACGCCGTCGGGCAGCTCGTACCACGCCGGCGACCCCGACATGGGCGACCTGCCGCACCGCGTGCAGCCCGACCCGGACGGCCGCTACACCGTCGACGTGCACGTCACGCCGGACGGCCACGCCCGCATCGGCGACCGGCTGTACACGCCGGAGGAGTTCGCGGACATCCTGCGCCGCAACGGCGACTACGACGGCCGCCCGGTCCGCCTGATCGGCTGCGACGCGAGCTCGAACGACTTCGCGCACCGGCTTTCGCGCGAGCTCGACACCGAGGTCATGGCCCCGACGAAGCCGGCGTGGACCGACTCGCACGGCCGCGTCTTCTCCTCCGACTACGAGATCGGGCCCGACGGCCGCATGCGCCCGCGCATCCCGCCGGACGGCGAGTGGAACACCCACCACCCGGACGGTTCGACCCACCGCGCCGGCGACGACGGCTTCGCCCCGGACAGCCACCACGGCGACGCGCACGACGTCGACGCCGACAGCGCGCTCGCCCGGGGCAAGGACCACCCGGACATGCACGACCTCGACGAAGGCTGGCAGGAACCCGAGTTCAAGCGCCATGAGGACGTCACGCTCGGGCGGCACGAGCGGTTCCACGACCCGGCGAACCCCCGGCACCTCGAACCGAACACGCGCTACGAGGTCACGGACCCGGACGGGCGGTTCACGCGCGTCTACACGAACGGGGACGAGCCGCCGCGGATCACGCACGTCGACGCCGACGTGCCGAACACCCGCGTCGGGAACAGCAGCGTCGAGGTCGGCAACCCGGACGTGACCCACCTGCACGGCGACGTCGACTACCGGGTCAACACCGGCGAAGGGCACTTCGAGTTCCACACCGACGCGGACGGCCGTCCCGAGCTGGACATCGACCACTTCGACCCGCCGATGACCCCGCCCCCCGTCGAACGCCGGATCACCGGGTACGACCCGAGCCACAACGGCGACGGCCCCTTCGGCGCCACACCCCCGGAAGACCTCAAGCCGAACAGCCGGTACGAGATCTACTCGAAGGCACCCGACGGCACCGACCAGTGGCACGGCACCTTCTACACCAGTGGCGACAACCCGCCGGAGTTCACGCACATCAAGACGTGGCACGACAACGAGCGCGGCATGATCAACCCGGAGACGGGTGACAAGCACACGATGCACGACCAGCACGCGGGCCGCTCCGAAGGCGTCCCGGTGCGCGGCGCCAAGTACGAGATCGGCGACATGCACTACCACGCCGACGAGCACGGGAACGCCGCCGTCTCGTGGGAGCCCGACTACACCAGCCCGGCGACCAAGCGCGTCAACACCGACGTACAGGACCGGGTCGGCAAGATCGGCCAAGCCGACGACGCCACCAGCACGGTGAACCGCGGCGGCCACACCGCCGACCACCGCTCGGGCGGCCTGCAGGGACGGCTGGGCATGGTGCCGCAGGACTACTACCAGAACCACAGCGTGAGCGCGGACCCGGACAACTGGCGGCGGATGGAGATCGACCGCCAGACGTTCGAACGCCACGGCGGGGACCACGGCCCGGTGCGCGTTTACGCCGACGCGCCGTCGACCGGGGAGACTCCCGACCGGCTGCACGTGATGTCCGAGAGAATCCACCCCGACGGCACCCGCACTTACAACTACAGGAGCTTCCCGAATGTCGCGAACCCAGCCCCCGTGGTACCCCCCACCCGGACCTGAGCTCCGGGAGGCGGACGAGGACCAGGTGGTCCGCTGGATCGGCGGCTGGCTGATGGACGCCGCTCCCGAAGGCTGGCGGCGGATCGACATGACCGTCCGGCTGACCACCGCGGCCGAGGAGATCTCGCTGGCCGTCGTCATGCCGGACGGCGCCGCGGCGCGCATGGAACCGCCGCCCGACGTGAGCCCGCTGCTGTTCGAGCTGCGGAACAAGAAGTACATGCGCGATCGCGGTACCTGGCTGTCGCTGCGGCTGGTCATCGAGCCCGACGGCGATTACCGCGTCTCCTACAATTTCGACCTCGATCCGCTGTGGGACCCGCCGCTCGACGCCGCCGTCTGGGACGAGGACTTCGAAGCCTTCTTCCGCGACGAGGAGTGGACGCCCGCCTGGTACCGCGAGGGCGTCAAGGGCGAAACCGGCGGGAAGCGAACCCCCGACGAGCCCAACGCGCTGCTGAAGAACGTCGCCGACTACCTGAAGTTCACCCTGCCCGCGGGCTGGGACTACGTCCAGCTGCAGTACCGGGCGGTCGGCGACCACGAGGAGTCCGGCGCGGTCGTCCACTCGATCACCGGCACGGTCTACCCGTGGACCCCACCGGAGCAGGTGATCGACCTGCTCCGGCGCCACCGCGCGGCTTCGCTGTCCGACGGCCGGGGCACCTGGGTGAGCCTGAAGTACGAAATGAGCTTCCCCGAGTCGGTCAAGGCGCAGTTCACCGCGAACGAGGAGCCGGACTTCCGGCAGCGGCCGCCGGCCGAGGCGTTCGCCGAAGAGCTGCGCCGCTACCCGCGTTCCGAGCGGCGCACGCCGGACTGGCTGCGCCAAGGCGCCGAAGGGGCCTGACCATGACCCAGCCACCGGGACCGTTGCGGCCGGAGCAGCGCCACGAGCTCGTCCGGCAGATCGGCGCGGCGCTCACGGCGCAGGTGCCGCCGGGGTGGCAGCAGCTGCGCGTCGAGTACCGCGCCGCCGGCCGGCACGTCGAAACCGAGCTGCTGGTGACCGGCCCGGACGGGCTTCCCCGGCCGGTGCAGCCGCCGCCGGAGGCAGTGCGCCTGCTCGGGCTGCTGCGGTCGGGCATGTACCAGCCCGGGCTCGGCACCTGGCTCGGCGCGATCTTCGTCTTCGCGCCGGGGCAGCCGCCCGACGTCGACTTCGTGCGGCCGGACCTCGAACCGCCGTTCCGGCAGCAGCCGCCGCCCCTCGGCTTCCAGGACGAGCTGCGCTTCTTCCCGCGCGCCGACGAGCGCATCCCCGGCTGGCTGCGTGAGCGCGCCGGGCTGACCCCGCCGGTTTCCGGCGGCGAAGTCCGCACGCCCCGGATCTACGACGGCGTCGACGCGTCGGGCAAGCCGCTCGTCCGCCGTCAGCAGCTGATCCCGGCCGAGGCCGAGCGGGTGCTGGCGTACCTCGACGCGGCGCCGGTCATCCTGGCCTCGCGCAGCAACGGCCCGGACGCGTTCGCCCCGGACCGCGCGGACGCGGTGCCGATGAACTTCCGCACCGACGGCGCGTGGGCGTGGCCCGGCGCGGTGGCGTACTACCTGCGCGAACACGGGGTGCCGCCGGACCCGGACCTGGTCGCCCACATCCGGGCCCGCCGCTTCACCGCGCCGACGGACGTGCCCGAGCCGGCGAAGGACCTGGCCCTCGCGGCCATCACCGGCGAACAACCGTGACATCGGGGGCTTCGCCCCGGGCCGGGGGCTCCGCCATCCGGAACCCCCGAAAGAAGTGTCAGACAACCGTGTAGCCGGCGTTCGTCAGCGCGATCTCGAGGTCCTTGCAGTGCTCGGGTCCGCGGGTTTCGAGTGCCAGGACGACATCCGCCTCGCCGAGGTCGAGGCTGCCGGAGATTCGCGAGTGCTCGACGTCGAGGACGTTCGCGCCGAGTTCGCTCACGCAGGACAGCACCCCGACCAGCGACCCCGGGCGGTCCGGGACCCGCAGGTGGAGGCGCAGGTAGCGGCCGCCCGCCGTCATGCCGTGCTGGATGATCTGCAGGAGCAGCACCGGGTCGACGTTGCCGCCCGAGAGGATCGCGACCACCGGGGGCTCGAAGATGCCGGGGTGCTGCAGCAGCGCCGCGACCGTCGCCGCGCCCGCCGGCTCCACCACCAGCTTGCGGCGCTCCAGGCAGAGCAGCACCGCGCGGGAGAGGGACTGCTCGGAGACCGTCACGACGTCGTCCACCAGCGACGCGACGTGCGCGAAACTGACCGGGCCCGGCTCGCCGACCGCGATCCCGTCGGCCATCGTCGAGGTCGAGCTCAGCCGGACCGGCGCGCCCTGGACCAGCGACGGCGGGTACGCGGCCGCCTCTTCGGCCTGCACGCCGACGACGCGGACGTCCGGGCGCACCGCCTTGACCGCCGACGCGACCCCGCCGACCAGCCCGCCGCCGCCGGTCGCGACCAGGATCGTCTTCACGCCCGGCACCTGCTCGAGGATCTCGAGGCCGACGGTGCCCTGGCCGGCGATGACGTCCGCGTGGTCGAAGGGGTGGATGAACACCGCCCCGGTCCGCTCGCCGAACTCGATCGCCGCGGCGAGGGTCTCTTCCAGCAGCGCGCCGTGGAGGTGGACGTCGGCGCCGTACCCGCGGGTGGCGGCGAGCTTCGGCAGTGGCGCCCGCAGCGGCATGAAGACAGTGGACTGGGCGCCGAGCAACGACGACGCGAGCGCGACGCCCTGCGCGTGGTTGCCGGCACTGGCCGCAACGACGCCGCGGTCGCGCTCGGCCTGGCTCAGGCCGTGGATGCGGGTGTAGGCGCCGCGGATCTTGAACGACCCCGTGCGCTGCAGGTTTTCGCACTTCAGGTGCACCGGACCGCCGTGGAGCTTGCGCAGGTCGCGCGCGTGCTCCATCGGCGTCACCCGGGTCACTCCGCGTAAGAGTTCCCGGGCGGCCTGGATCCGCTCGATGGTCACGAGTTCCATGGCCGGAGGTTATGCCACTCAGGAACTCCACAGGTTGACCGGACCGGAGGCCGGGTACTCTGGGCGTGTCAACACACGGTAAACAGGGAGCAACCATGGCACGGGGGAACGACGCGGACGCCACCCGGCGGAGTCGCGCGACCCGGTCGGCCGGCCTGCTCCCGCTGGTGATCGGCGTGGCCTCGGCGGCCGCCCTCACCGGAGCGGCGTACTTCACGGTGGACAGCGCCTCGTGCGGCTCCCCGGCCCAGTACATCCGCCACGACAGCCACGTGGAGCTGGTGGGCGGCTGCGTGGACGGCGCGACCCTGCCGGCGACGGGCACCCCGAAGTCGGGCGGCGTCGTGCACGGCAACTACAACCCCTGACCGCAGGCTCTCCGACGCCAACCGCCGGCCGAGCTTCGCACCGGCCGGCTCACCTCGCTGTGCCCCTCACCCCAACCGCCCCAATGTGGCATTGGGTGCGTCAGACGCACCCAATGTGGCGTTCGGTGCGTCCCACGCACCGAACGCCGCATTGGGGCGCTGGAGACTCAGCCGAGGGCGGTCAGCAGGTCCGCGACCAGGTCACGGCCGTCTTCGATGCCGACCGACAGGCGCAGCAGGTCCGCCGGGACCTGCAGGGTCGAGCCCGCCGTGCTCGCGTGGGTCATCTTGCCCGGGTGCTCGATCAGCGACTCGATGCCGCCCAGCGACTCCGCCAGGATGAACAGCTTCGTGCGGGACGCCACTTCCAGCGCCGCCTGCTCGCCGTCCGCGTGGCTGAACGAGACCATCCCGCCGAAGCGGCGCATCTGCTTCGCCGCCGTCTCGTGGCCGGGGTGCTCCGGCAGGCCCGGGTAGTAGACCTTCGCGACCTTCGGGTGCTTGACCAGCGCCTGCACGATCAGCTCGGCGTTGTCGCTGTGCCGCTCCATGCGCAGGGCCAGCGTCTTGATGCCGCGCAGCGTCAGCCACGCGTCGAACGGCCCGGGCACCGCGCCCGCGGCGTTGCGCAGGTAGAACAGCTGCTCGCGCAGCTCGTCCTCGTTCGTGATCACCGCGCCGCCGACGACGTCGGAGTGGCCGCCGAGGTACTTCGTCGTCGAGTGCAGGACGATGTCCGCGCCGAGCGACAGCGGGTTCTGCAGGTACGGCGTCGCGAAGGTGTTGTCGACCACCAGGCGGGCGCCGGCGTCGTGCGCGACCCCGGCCAGCGCGGCGATGTCGGCGATGCCGAGCAGCGGGTTGGTCGGCGTCTCGCACCAGATCAGCTTGGTTTCGGGCCGGATGGCCGCGCGCACGTCGTCGAGGTCGGCCAGGTTGGCCACCGTGTGCTCGACGCCCCACAGGCTGAGCACCTTGTCGATCAGGCGGAACGTGCCGCCGTACGCGTCGTTGCCGAGCACCAGGTGGTCGCCGGGGCGCAGGGTACTGCGCAGCACCACGTCGGAGGCCGCCATGCCGGACGCGTAGGCCAGCGCGTGCCGGCCGCCTTCCAGCGAGGCCAGCGCCTCCTCCAGCGCCGAGCGGGTCGGGTTCGCGGTGCGCGAGTACTCGTAGTCGCCCTCGCGGGTCCCGCCCACGCCGTCCTGCGCGTAGGTCGAGGTCTGGTAGATCGGCACGATCACGGCGCCGGTGCGGGGGTCTGGCTTCTGACCGGCGTGGATCGCGCGAGTCTCGAATCCCAGTACGGAGTAGTCGTCCACCATGGCGTAAGCGTACGGCGCGGCCCCGGCATTCCCGTCAGGTGGGACGGATCTCAGTACCGCACCACCGGGCCGCAGGCTCCGACACCGCGAGCAGCAGCGTGACCACGGCCGGCGGCGCCACCAGAGCCAGCGCGGCCAGCCCGCCCATCGCCAGGGAACCCGGACCACCGAAGTCGGCGAAGGTGAGCCCGGCGGCCGTGAGGCCCGCCGACGTCAGCGTCGCGAGCAGTGCCGCCGAGCTCCCGGCGATGCAGCCGATCCGGCCGGCCGGCTGCCGGCGCAGCAGCAGGACGCCGCCGGGCAGCAGCGTCGAGGCGAGCACGGCGTCGACCGCGGCGTGGACGGCGACGCGGCCGGCGTCACCGGGGAACCGGACGAGCGCGACGACGTCCAGCACGAGCCCGGCCAGGTAGAGCAGCCCGCCGAGCAGGGCGAGCACCGCGGCGGCGAGCGCCGTCCGGCCTTCGGTTCGGATCACGGTGGCCGAGGATACGGTCGATCACGGTCCGTGATCGGCGCGGGTCACCAGCTCCGGGTCGAATAGGCCTCCTGGCCGGCCCACATCGGCACGGCCGGCGTGCGGTAGCGCAGGTAGCGGAAGGTCGGCGGCAGGAACGCCAGCACCAGCACCAGCACCGCCAAGCCGGCCAGGCCCACCCGGTCGACCATCGCGAACCCGCCGTGGGTGAACATCGCGTCCGTGAACCGCGCCAGCGGCACGCCCACCGACAGCGGCTCCACCAGCAGCGCCCCGATGGCCAGCAGGGCACCCAGGCCGAGCAGGATCGCGCCCGCCGTCGCGCGGAACAGCGTCGTCAACGCGCCGAGCAGGAGCACGAGCCCGGCACCGAGGTAGGCGGCGAGGTCCACGAGGACCCAGCCCGGCAGGGCACCGAGGCTGAATTCGGCGGGCATGTCCAGAAAGATCCGGACCGGTACATATCCCGCGGCGACGGCGGCGGCCAGTCCGAGCAGGCCGGCGAGGATCGCCGTTACTCCGGACGGCCGAGTCGATGAATACGAATGCGAACGCGACACCGGATTTCCGCGTGGACCGGTCACAACTCCCCCATCAGCAGAGCGGGACTACGGCGTTCACCCTAGTCGGGAAAGGGGGAAGAGACTCCGGAAGAGAACGGAATTCGGCCGGACGGCGGAACCCAAGATCATTTTCCTGCGGTAGCGGCAGAAATGCTGTCACGTGATCCGAATGGCCGGCGATACCGCACTGTTGTCCATTTCGGACAATTGCGCATCGGGCTGTGAATGCAGCGTGCCCCGGAGCCGAATGGGCTCCGGGGCACGCTTTGGTGTACTAGTTCACCACTGCTGTTGCTGCGGCGGCTGGCCGGGCTGGCCGAACCCGCCGCTGGGCGGTCCCTGCTGGCCAGGGGGCTGGCCCCAGCCCTGCGGCGGCTGCCCCGGCTGCTGCTGCTGCGGGTAGCCCTGCTGCTGGCCGTACCCGCTCTGCTGCGGCGGCTGGCCCGGCTGCTGGAAGCCGCCGCTCGACGGCTGCGGGAACCCGCCGCTCGACGGGTTCGGCCCGCCCGGCTGGCCGTAGCCCGGCTGCTGGCCGTACCCCTGCGGCGGCTGTCCCGGCTGGCCGTAGCCCGGCTGCTGCCCGAACCCGCCCGGCTGCCCCTGCTGGCCCGGCTGGCCGAAGCCGCCCGGCTGCTGCGGGCCACCGAAACCACCCTGCGGCGGTCCGCCGAAGCCCTGCGGGCCGCCCGGCGCGGCACCGCCGCCACCGAGGCCGACGAACTGCCGCGTCGCCGGGATGAGCCCGAGCACGCCCACGATGAGGATCAGCACGCCGAGGATCAGCGGCGGGAGCCCGAGGCCGAAGGTGTCCCGCTCGGACGCGGAGGCCCCGGCGAGCACACCGGCGTTCGGCGTCATGCCGATCTTGAGCAGCAGCGCGAAGATCGCGAGCAGCGCACCGCCCGCAACGATCGCGATCGGGACGAACTTCTTGAGCCCGCCCAGCTTGCCCACGAGCGCCAGCCCGACACCGCCGGCGAGGGAGATCAGCGCGCCCAGCAGGATCATGACCACGTAGAACCAGACCAGGCCCGGGCCGACGATCCCGGCGGCGTCGAGCGCCTTCTGGATCAGCTCCTGGTTCCGAGTGTCCCCGACGAGCGACGAGTAGTCGCTCGCGTCGCCCATGTAGTTGAAGGCGATGATCAGCGCGACCAGGCCCAGGAGAGCGACCACGCCGCCGGCGATGTAGCCGAACAGGCCGTTGCCCCCGGCCGACGGTCCGCCGAACTGCGGCGGCTGACCACCGAAGCCGGGCTGCTGGGGGCCGCCGAACCCGGGACCACCGAAGCCCTGCGGCGGCTGGCCGGGCTGACCCGGCTGGCCGAAGCCCGGCTGCTGCTGGCCGTATCCGCCCTGCTGGCCCGGCTGGCCGAAGCCACCCTGCTGGCCGTACCCGCCCGGCTGCTGGCCGAACGCCGCGGCCGGGTTGTCCGCCGCGCTCGGCGGCGGGGTGTACGGGATCGCCGGCGGCTGGGAGCCCGGCGGAACCAGCTGCGTGGAGTCCGCGACCGGGGCGTCGCCGCCGGCCGGGTTCACCCACTGCGTCGCGTTCGCGTCGACCGGCGGCATCGCCTGGGTCGCGCCCGCCCCGCCGTCACCCGGGTGGCCCGGCTGGACGACCTGCGTCGGTTCGGGCGTCTCCCCGAACGGGGAACCGCCCTGGGGCTGGGCGGGCTGCACGACCTGGGTCGGTTCCGGGCTGCCGAACGGGTTGTCCTGCTGCGGCTGGGGGCCACTCGGCGGGCCCTGAGGTGGCTGGCCGCCACCCCACGGCTGGTTCGGTGGCTGCGGTGCACTCATGTGGGTCTTGAACCCCCTTGACGAGGACGCGAAATTGTTCTATTTGCGCTCACGCTATCGGATCACCCGGCAGGGCGCTCGTAACGCCCCGGCCGGGTGCGCCGATCAGGTACTTTCACAGCTCCCGCTCAGCGACCGGCGAGGAAGCCCAGCAGGTCGTGGCGGGTGACGACCCCGGCCGGCTTGCCGTCGACCAGCACGAGCGCGCCGTCGGCACCCTCGAGCGCCGTCATCGCGGCACCCACCTGCTCACCGCCGCCGATGGTCGGCAGCGGCGGCGACATGTGCCGGTCGAGCCGGTCGGCCAGCTGGGCCTTGCCGGTGAACAGCGCCTCGAGCAGGTCACGCTCGTTGACCGCGCCGACGACCTCGGCGGCCATCACCGGCGGCTCCGCGCTGACCACGGGCATCTGGCTGACGCCGAACTCGGCCAGGATCGCGATGGCCTCGGCGACCGTCTCGTTGGGGTGCGAGTGGACGAGGTTGGGCAGCGAGCCGCTCTTCTTCGTGAGGACGTCGGCGACCGTCGCGCCGGAGGAGTCGGGCGGCAGGAAGCCGTAGGAGGACATCCAGGTGTCGTTGAACACCTTCGTCAGGTAGCCGCGGCCGCCGTCGGGCAGCAGCACGACCACGACGTCGTCCTCGGTGAGCCGCTCGGCGAGCTTCAGCGCGGCCGCGACGGCCATCCCGCAGGAGCCGCCGACCAGCAGGCCCTCCTCGAGGGCGAGCCGGCGCGTGACCTGGAACGAGTCGGCGTCGGAGATCGGAATGATCTCGTCGGCGATGTTCCGGTCGTACGTGTCCGGCCAGAAGTCCTCGCCGACGCCTTCGACCAGGTACGGGCGGCCGCTGCCGCCGGAGTAGACCGAGCCTTCCGGGTCGGCGCCGACCACCTGCACGGCGCCGTCGCTGACCTCCTTGAGGTACTTGCCGGTGCCGGAGATCGTGCCGCCGGTGCCGACGCCCGCGACGAAGTGCGTGATCTTGCCGTCGGTCTGCTTCCACAGCTCGGGGCCGGTGGAGAGGTAGTGGCTCTCCGGGTTCTGCGCGTTGGCGTACTGGTTGGGCTTCCAGGCGCCGTCGATCTCGCGGACCAGGCGGTCGGAGACGTTGTAGTAGGAGTCCGGGTGCTCGGGCGCCACCGCGGTCGGGCACACCACGACGCGGGCGCCGTAGGCCTTGAGGACGTTGCGCTTGTCTTCGCTGACCTTGTCCGGGCAGACGAAGACGCACTGGTAGCCCTTGCGCTGCGCGACCATGGCCAGCCCGACGCCGGTGTTGCCGGACGTCGGTTCCACGATCGTGCCGCCGGGGCGCAGCTCGCCGGAGCGTTCGGCCGCCTCGATCATGCGCAGCGCGATCCGGTCCTTGACCGAGCCACCCGGGTTCAGGTACTCGACCTTGGCCAGCACGAGCGGCTTGAGCCCCTTGGTCAACGAGTTCAGCTGGACCAGGGGGGTGTTGCCCACGAGGTCTGCGATGTGCTCTGCGTACTCCACGCCGCCAGCCTAAACGGCCGACCGGTGGCGTTGTCCACTCGCGGGGAGACCCCGGCTCCGGGGGCCTCCGGGTGCGCGTCGGCGATGCCGGGCAGCGTCCGCGAGGTCGGGCCGCCCGGAGGAGACCGCCGGCAGCCACCAAGCTGCTCGTACCGGCCCGAGGGCCGCATGAGGAATGGCGACCTTTCCTTTGGTGCGACAATCTTACCGGCCCTCCGGTCGCCCCGGATCGGCCTTTCGTGTCAATTGCGACCACCCGTCCGGTCGGGATCGGGCGTTCTTCCCAGCCTTGCGACCACCGAAAACGGTTCCGCGGAAATCGGCACGGCCGGCGAAGTGCGCCTGGCTGAAATCCGGTTTGGTGCGGAATTCGGTGTCGTCAAAGGAAGCGGGTTCGACAAACCTGGTTTCGAAGCACCCGATCGACCGGATCGAGCAGTGGGTGAGGGTCAGCCCGACGAGCGTCGCCCCGGAGAAGTCGAGGTCGGCGTCCGGCCAGAAGCCGTCGTTCGGTCGTTCGACGGGGCCCGGACGCAGGTGCAGGATGCGTCCGGGCGGTCTTGCGGACCTGCAGCTCCTCCGCGTTCTTCGCGTTGTTCTTGAACGGCATCCGCAGGTAGGGGCAGAGGACGTTGACGATGGTCTGCCGGTGCTCCGGGTACCCGCCGGCGAGCCGTTCCAGCGAGTACAGCCCGGCGAGCCGGACCGGCGCCTTGTCGCTGCCGAGCTGGTCGGCGGCCTTGCCGTAGATCTCGGTGATCCGGCGTTCGGTGGCGTCGTGGTCCTTCTGCGTGAGATCCAGTTCGGCCGACCGCTGCCGCCAGGCGGAGTCCTCGGGGTGCCCGCCGCCCAGGAGGGTGAGCAGCAGGGTGGCCGCGGCCCCGGCGACCACCAGCAGCCCGGCTCCTCACAGCACGATGGTCCTGGTCCGCAGCACTCGCTCCACCTGGTTCCCCACGGGGTGATCCTGCCAGCCGGCTGTTGCGTTGGTCGCGTTCGGCTTTGCCCGGAGCGTGGTTCACGGCACACTAGTGAGCAACCGCTTAGCCGCTTAGCTCGCGATACGAGGATGTGTCACGTCATGCCTGAAGCCGTCATCGTCTCCACCGCTCGCTCGCCGATCGGCCGCGCCGGGAAGGGCTCGCTGGTCAGCATGCGGCCCGACGACCTCACCGTGCAGATGGTCCAGGCGGCGCTGGCCAAGGTGCCGCAGCTCGACCCCGCCGACATCGACGACCTGATGCTGGGCTGCGGCCTGCCGGGCGGCGAGTCCGGGTTCAACATGGGCCGCGCGGTCGCCGTCGAGCTCGGTTACGACCACCTGCCCGGCTGCACCGTCACCCGCTACTGCTCGTCCAGCTTGCAGACCACCCGGATGGCGTTCCACGCGATCAAGGCCGGCGAGGGCGACGTCTTCATCTCGGCCGGCGTCGAGACCGTCTCGCGGTTCGCCAAGGGCAGCTCGGACTCCTGGCCGGACACGCACAACCCGCTGTTCGCCGACGCCGAGAAGCGCACCGCCGCGACCGCCGAGTCCGGCACCGACAGCTGGACCGACCCGCGCACCTCCGGGGACGTCCCGGACGTCTACATCGCGATGGGCCAGACCGCGGAGAACCTCGCGCGGCTGAAGGGCGTCACGCGCGAGGACATGGACGAGTTCGGCGTCCGCTCCCAGAACCTCGCCGAGAAGGCCATCGCCGACGGCTTCTGGGCCAAGGACATCACCCCGGTGACCCTCCCGGACGGGACGGTCGTCTCCAAGGACGACGGCCCGCGCGCCGGCGTCACCCTGGACGGCGTCTCCGGGCTCAAGCCGGTGTTCCGCCCGGACGGCCGCGTGACGGCGGGCAACTGCTGCGCCCTCAACGACGGCGCGGCGGCGCTGGTCATCATGTCCGACACGAAGGCGCGCGAGCTGGGCCTGACGCCGCTGGCGCGGATCGTGTCGACCGGCGTGACGGGTCTTTCCCCGGAGATCATGGGCTACGGGCCGGTGGAGGCGTCCAAGCAGGCGCTGTCCCGCGCGGGGCTGTCGATCGGCGACATCGACCTGGTCGAGATCAACGAGGCGTTCGCGGCTCAG
The DNA here is from genome assembly GCF_055565395.1 of Amycolatopsis sp. NPDC028719. Classification (NCBI taxonomy): domain Bacteria; kingdom Bacillati; phylum Actinomycetota; class Actinomycetes; order Pseudonocardiales; family Pseudonocardiaceae; genus Amycolatopsis; species Amycolatopsis sp. NPDC028719. The sequence goes on along the minus strand of NZ_JBVHUL010000001.1, from coordinate 1,522,279 downwards.
GTCATCCCGTCGTACCGCGACCTGGGCATCGACCTGGACCGCCTGAACGTCAACGGCGGCGCGATCGCGGTCGGCCACCCGTTCGGCATGACGGGCGCGCGCATCACGTCGACGCTGATCAACTCCCTGCAGCACCACGACAAGCAGTTCGGCCTGGAGACGATGTGCGTGGGCGGCGGCCAGGGCATGGCGCTGATCATCGAGCGCCTCTCCTGAGACCCCGGCCCATGCGCCCCAATGTGGCGTTCGGTGCGTCTGACGCACCGAACGCCACATTGGGTGCGTCAGACGCAACCAACGCCACATTGGGGCGCTTCGGCGCTAGTGGACCATCACCGGGGGCGTGATCTCGTCGCCTTCCGACGGGGCCGGGGCCACCGGGCGGGACTTCGGCAGGAACAACGCCGGGATCACGCACAGCACCACCAGGACCAGCGACCACACGAACGTCGTCGAGAAGGCGTCCGCCGCCAAGCCGGTCGCCGCTTCATGGGATGCCGGGTTCAGGATCGCCGCCGTCGCCGCCAGCTGGCCCTGGGCCGTCGGGACGCCGAACTTGCCCGCCAGCAGGGCCGCCAGGATCGTCGCCATCACCGCCGACCCGATCGCGCCCGCCGTCTGCTGGACGATGTTCGTCGCCGTCGAGGCCCGGGCCATGTCCTTCGGCTGCAACGTCTGCAGCGCGGACGTCGTGATCGGCATCATCGTGCAGCCCATGCCGAGGCCCATCACGAACAGCGCCGACAGCAGGACCCAATACGGCGTGGTCGCGGTGACCTGGGTCAGCATCGCCATCGAGCCGACGAGCAGCACCATGCCCGGCAGCACGATCTTGCGCGCGCCCACCTTGTCGGCCAGCCGGCCGGTGATCGGCATCATGAGCATCGCGCCGAAGCCCTGCGGGGCCAGCAACAGGCCCGCGTGCAGCGTCGTTTCGCCGCGCACCAGCAGGAAGTACGTCGGCAGCAGCATCATCCCGCCGAGGAACGCGACGAAGAACAGCGACATCGTCACCATCGCGATCGTGAACGACCGGTTCTTGAACAGCCGCAGGTCCACCAGCGGGTTGGCCACGCGCAGCGCGCGCACCACGAAAGCGACCAGCAGCGCCACTCCGGCCAGCACCGGCAGCCACACCTCGACCGCGCCGAACCCGCCCGCGGACGGGACCTTCGAGACGCCGAAGATCAGCGCCGCCAGGCCCGGCGACACCATCAGCATGCCCACGAAGTCGAAGCGCCCGGTGGCTTCCGGGTCGTCCTTCGGCAGCAGCCGCCACGACAGCAGCAGCGTGACGACGCCGATCGGCACGTTGATGAAGAAGATCCAGCGCCAGCTCACCGCGTCGACGAGCCAGCCGCCCAGGATCGGGCCGCCGATCGGGCCGAGCAGCATCGGCACGCCCAGCACCGCCATCACGCGCCCGATCCGCTGCGGGCCGGCCGCGCGGGTCAGGATCGTCATGCCGCACGGCATCAGCATGCCGCCGCCGAAGCCCTGCAGGACGCGGAAGATGATCAGCGTTTCGATGTTCCAGGCCGCCCCCGCGAGCATCGACCCGGCCAGGAACAACACGATCGCGAGCATGTAGAGCCGCTTGGTGCCGAAGCGGTCGGACGCCCAGCCGGTGACCGGGATCACGGTGGCCAGCGCCAGCAGGTAGCCCGTGGCGACCCACTGGATGACGTCGAACGACGTCGAGAACTCGATCGTCAGCTTCTGCAGCGCGACGTTGACGACCGTGGTGTCCAGGATCGCCATGATGGCGCCGAGGACGACCACGGAGGCCACCTTCAGGACACCGGCGTCGAGCGCGTCACCGTTCGGCGCCGAGCCGGTTCTTTGCGTAGTCATAAGGAAGAAGTCCCCCAGTTCGTGGATTCGTCCGCGAGAGTACCGGGGGACTCCGACAAAAAACTCAGCAGATGCTGTCGGTCGGCACCGGGTTCGCGAGCCCGAACAGCGGCCGCAGCTTCAGCCCGATCCACGTGCCGCCGAGCGCGAACACGCCCCACAGCCAGCCGTGCAGGCTGCCGGTCGAGATGCCGCCGAGGTACGCGCCGATGTTGCAGCCGCCCGCCATCCGCGCGCCGACGCCCATCATGATCCCGCCCAGGATGGCGGCGACCGCCGTGCGCCACGGGATCGAGCTGTGGATCTTCCACGCGCCCGCGGCCGCGGCGGCCACCGCCGCGCCGATCATGATCCCGATGTCGGTGAGGCTGTTCTTGTCCTTCCAGATCGGGCCGGCCAGCGACGTCGCGTTGGACTTCTGCTGCCAGAACTCCCAGGACTCCGGGTGCAGCCCGAACACCTGCAGGATCTTGGCTCCCCACAACGAGAACGCGCTCGTGACGCCCCAGATCCCGCCGGAGACCAGGAACACCGCGCCGGCCAGCACGCCCAGCACGACCGCGCCGACGAGGATCGGCCACGAGCCGCGGAAGACGCGCGCGAAGCCGTGCGCGGTCGGCACGACGTCCACCGGCGGTGGCGTGCGGCGCCGCTGCACCGCGCGGGTGACCAGGACGATCCCGGCGAGCACGGCGATCGTGATCGCCCACGAACCGAACCAGCCGACGTGGTCGGCCAGCAGCACGCCCTTGAGCTCCGGCCAGCCGCTCAGCGCCGGGTACGCCCACGTGTAGAGCACCGACCCGGTGATGAATCCGCCCAGCGTCAGGACGATCGTCGACTGGCCCGACCCGACCGCGAACAACGTGCCGGACGCGCACGCGCCGCCGAGCTGCATGCCGATCGCGAAGAGCGTGGCGCCGACGAAGAGGGCGAGCCCGAGCGGGCCGGCCGTCAGCGCCGGCTTGCTGCCGAAGAGCCCGGCGCCGGTGCCCGCGATCAGCGCGATCAGCGTCGCGGCGGTGCCGAGCAGGAGGGTGTGGGCGCGCAGGCCCTGGCCGTTGCCGACGGCGATGAGCTGCCGCCACGCCGAAGTGAAGCCGAACCGCGAGTGGAACAGCGCCAGCCCGAGGCCCAGGCCGAGCAGCAGCAAAACGCCGAACTTGGCGCCCTGGCTCGCCCAGGCGTACCAGGTCAGGCCGGCCGCGAGGACGCCGGCGACGGCCAGCGGGACGACGCGGACGGGCTCTTCCGGCCGCGGGACGGGCGCGGCGCAGGACGTGGGGAACTCGAGGAACTTCTTTTCGCCGGCGGGGGATTCGGTCGTCGCCACCAGTACTCCAGGCTCGCGCGGGAAGGACGACCCAAGTTAGGTCCGATGATCGCTTCGCCGCAGCCCGTCGCACAGTGTGGGACGAACTCGGTGTGGGACGAACGGAGCAGTCCGGCTGCCCCGAACGGCGAACGGCCCCTCACCGGTGGGCGAGGGGCCGTTCGACGCGGATCCTTACTTCTTGGCCTTGAAGCACATCGTCCGGGCGGGCTCCGGGTACGCCACGGCGATGACGTTTTCGTCCGTCCCGCACGCGGTCTTGTCCGCCTGGCCGTCGACGACCTTCACGACCTCGGCTTCGCCGGTCGGGTCGGTGCAGGGCACCTTCTTGTACCCCTCGGTCTTCGAGGTGAGGTTCGCGAGGCAGTCGCCCTGCTTGGCGTTGACCATCAGGCACAGCTTGTACGAGCTGCGGCCGGTGACCGAGTAGGTGTCGTAGGGGGATTCGGCGCCGCCCGGGCACTCGTCGCTCGCGTTGTCGCGCTTGGCGCCGATCTTCACGTTCGCGTTCACGTCGGCGCAGTCGGCCTTGACCGGGTCGTCGCCGCCGGTGGTGAACTGGGTGATCGTCAGGCAGTCACCGACGTTGGAGCTGGCCGGCGAGTTCGTGAACGCCACGATCCCGGCGACCACGACGCCGATGAGCACGACGAGGCCGATGCCGAGGCCGATGAACCGGCCGGCCTTCGACTTCTTCGGCGGGGCCGGCGGTGCGGGCGGGAAGCCGGGCTGGCCGGGCGGCGGTGGGTACTGGCCCGGCGGCGGGCCGTACTGACCGGGCTGCCCCTGCGGCGGGGTGCCGGGCGCGCCGTACTGGCCCTGCTGGCCGTACTGCTGCCGCGGCTGACCGCCCGGAGGCGGCCCGTAGGGATCGGGCTGACCCACCGGCTGCTGGCCCCCGGGGGCCGGAGGGGGAACGCTCACTGTGAACCTCACACATGTGAAATGAAGAACCGACCGGGCCATCCAACACGCAGGGTGAGCACGGTCGGCACCGGGGTCCCCCGATGCACGAATTACCCACAGAAAAGGCGCCCCGTTGATTACGGAGCGCCTTCACTGCAGGACTGTGAGCCAGGTTACTCACGAAGATAGGACAGCAACCGCAGGATCTCCAGGTACAGCCAGACGAGCGTCGTCATCAGGCCGAACGCGGTGTACCAGGCCCACTTCGACGGCATGCCCTCGCGGATCATCCGGTCGGCCTGGTCGAAGTCGAGCAGGAAGCTGAAGGCCGCGATACCGATGCAGAGGATGCTGAAGGCGATGGCGAGCGGGCTGCCGTCGCGCAGCGGGTTGAACCCGAAGGCGAACGAGCTGATCAGGTTGAACAGCATCAGGATCGCGACGCCGACGACGGCCCCGACGATCCACTTGGTCAGCTTCGGCGTCACCTTGACCGCGCCGGTCTTGTAGAGCACCAGCATGCCGATGAAGACACCGACGGTGCCGATGATCGCCTGCAGCGCGATGCCCGGGTAGATCACCTCGAACACGCCGCTCAGCGCGCCGAGGAAAAGACCTTCGGCGGCCGAGTACACCAGCGTCAGCGGGCCGCTCGGCTTCTGCCGGAAGATGATCACCAGCGAGATGACGAGCCCGACGACCAGGCCGCCGATCATCGCGCCGATCAGGGCACCGGAGAGCCGGCCGGTTTCGGCCAGCTGGTTCTGGGCCCAGATCGCGGTCACGATCCCGACGAGCAGCGCGACGCCGAGGCTCATGCCGGTCTTGACGACGACGTCGTCGACGGTCATCGGCCGGTCGTCGTCGCCGGAGGTGACCTGGCCGGGACCGTACCCGGGCACACCGCCCTGGGTCTGGTTGAAGCCCACCGGGGGCCCGTACTGCCCGTGAGTCTGGGTTCCGCCGCGGGGCAGGTTGCGGAACGCCGGGTTGCTACTGGAACGCACCTGATCCTCCTGGATCTGCTGCTTCATGGATCGACGCTGCATCGGGTTCAACGACCGCCGGGTACGTGCGGTTCCCGTCGAGTAAAGACGACTTTACTCGACGGCGAGTCCGTGGCCACGGCAGACACGGTATGCGACCGGGATCACGACCGTTCGGCGACCGCCACCCGAAGGGCGGTAGACAGTCCGGCCCCCTCGGCGCGACGCTCACCTGGCGTGCCCGGTCGTTCACCGTACGCGCGTCGGGGAGCTGATCAATCGTGTGACCTGCGGAGACGCCTGTGCCGTCGCCGCGCGGCCGACGAAGGAGCCTAAACACCATGAGGTGGTCGACACGCCCCCGCGCGCTCACCGGCCTGGTCGCCGCGGCCGTGCTGAGCACGCTTTCCGTGACCGTCGGCGCCCCCGCCGCGTCCGCCGCGAGCCGGGAAGGCATCGGCCACGCGGTCGAGCCGGGCCAGGCGGGCACCGGTAGCCGGAACTGGCTGGGTTCCTACGTCGTCGGCGGGCAGCAGGTCTTCTGCGTGAGCTTCCAGCTGAAGGCGCCGGACACCGACGAGGTCTACCGGCCCGGCGACGAGCTGCTCACCAAGTGGGGCACGAAGCTCCCCACCGACCAGGCGGCCGACATCTCGTACCTGCTGCTGCGCTACGGCGACACGAAGAAGCCGGACGAGGCCGCGGCGCTGGCGCACCTGCTGCACTCCTGGACCTCGGCGCCGCGCACCCCCGCGGACCTCGACGCGTCGCTGCCCGCCGCGAAGCTCGGCTACGACGCCCCGTTCCACCTCAAGGGCCTGCCCGCGGGCGCCCAGGCCGCCGTCGAAACGCTGAAGACCGAGGCGGCGGCCAACCGCGGCCCGTGGACGGCGTCGGTGACCGTCCCCGAAGGCGACCAGCGCCTCGGCGAACCCGCCGCCTGGACGGTCACCGTCAAGAACGCGAAGGGCAAGGGCGTCCCGGGCGTCCCGGTGAAGCTGACGGCGACCGCCGCGACGGTCGGCGAGGACGCCGCCGCCACCGCGGGGAACGCGAGCCCGCAGGCCGCCGCGAAGGACGTCACGCTCGAGACCGGCGCCGACGGCACCGCGCAGGTGAAGCTGACGCCGACCGGCGACCGGCCGAAGCTCGTGGCGTCGCTGTCCGCGCCGGCCGACCGCCCGTACGTGCGGGCGCCGGTGGACACCGCGAAGCAGCGCGTCGTCTCCACCGGCGGCGAGAAGGCTCTGACAGCGCAGGGTGTCGTCGCGCTCACCAAGCCGGGACAGGTCAAGGTGACCAAGACCGACGCGAACACGGGCAAGGGCGTCGGCGGCACGGTCCTGCGGATCACCGGCAAGGACAAGACGTCGGCGGCACTGGGCCAGGACGGCAAGCCGCTCACCGGTGCCGACGGGAAGCCCGCGGTGGTCACCACCGACGGCACGACCGGCGGCGTGACGATCGAGAACCTGCGCGCTCCGCAGGACATCTGCGTCGTGGAGGCCGGCCCGCCGCCGGGGTACACGAACGCGTACGACCCGGAAAACCCGCCGTCGGCGTGCGGCACGGTCAAGCCGGGCGAGACTCTCGCGCTGACCGTGGCGAACAAGCCGAACGAGGTACCGCGCGCGATCCCGGCCGGCGGCGCGCCGGTCGTCCAGGCCCGGGGCGCGGTCGAGACGAGCTACTCGGTGCCGGGCCTGGCCGGGCTCGGCCTGCTGGTGCTGGTGGGCGCCGGACTGGCCGGCTTCGCCGCGCGGCGGGCTTCGCGCAGGTAGTCCGGGATGGCAGGCAACGACTGGCAGGACGACAGCTGGTTCGTCGACGAATGGCGAGGCGGTGACCGGCAAACCGGCGGCGACGGGCAGCTCGGCGGCGACCGGCGGGGCACCGACTGGCGAGCCGCCGACTTCCGGCAGAGCGGCCGCCGCCGGAAGGCAGCCTCGTCGAAGGCCGGCCGAAACCGCTTGATCGCCGGTTTCGCACTCGGCGCGGCCACGGTGCTCGCGGTGCAGTTCGGCAGCACCGTGGTCACCTCGGCGCCGGTCGCCGTCGTGGCCGGCACCGCGCTGCCCGCCGCGGGCGCCGCCGCTCCGGCGGCGCGTCCGTCCACTCCCGCGCCACCACCGCCGGTCACGACGAGCGCGGCGCCGGCCGCCCAGACCTCGACCGCGCCGCCACCGTCACCACCGCCACCGCCTGCGCAGCGACCCGGCACCGTCCGGCTGCCCGCCGGCGGCACGGCCACCCTGGTGCGCAAGGACCTCGGCCCCGGCGGCGAGCTGCCGATCCCCGACGACCTGGGCCAAGCGACCTGGTGGGGCGCCGAGCTGGACGCCGCCGGCGGGGCGAGCGTCTTCGCCGGGCACGTGAACTGGCGGGGCGCCACCGGGCCGTTCGCCGAGCTCTGGAGCGCGGAGATCGGCGCCGTCGTGACCATTGTGGACAGTGCGGGCAAACCCCGGCGCTACCGGATCTCCCAGCTGGTCACGGTGCACAAGGACGACCTGCCCGCGCGGGCCGAGGACCTGTTCGGCCAGTCCGGCCCGCACCGCGTGGTCCTGGTGACGTGCGGGGGCCGCTGGGTCGGCGGCTCGGACGGCTACGAGGAAAACCGCGTCGTCGTCGCCGACCCCGCCTAAGTTACCGGTGAGTAACTTCACGTCGCCGCAAGGTGGTCACTGACGCCCGGATGCAGCAGAATGCCCAGGGTCAGGGATGCGGGCGAGAGGTGTGAAGACGATGGCGACGTTCTTGGTGACCGGGGCGACCGGACTGATCGGGCGCCAGTTCACCCGGCTGCTGCTCTCCCGCCCCGACGACGACCGCGTCGCGCTGCTCGTGCGCGCGTCCTCGAAGGCGAAGCTGGCCGCGCTGGTCGACCAGTGGCCGCACTCCGACCGCGTCACGCTGGTCACCGGCGACCTCGGCGAGCCGCTGCTCGGCGTGTCCGAAGCGGACCGCGACGCACTGCGCGGCGGTGTCGACCACGTCGTGCACCTGGCCGCGCTCTACGACCTGACCGCCGACGACGAAGAAAGCATCAAGGCCAATGTGGACGGCACGCGCGCCGTCGTGGCCCTCGCCGCGGACCTGCGCGCCGGGTGCCTGCACCACGTGTCTTCGGTGGCCGTCGCGGGCGACCACGAAGGCGTGTTCACCGAGGAGATGTTCGACGCCGGGCAGCGGCTGGTCACGCCGTACCACCGGACCAAGTTCGAGGCCGAGAAGATCGTCCGCGAGCAGGACGAGGTGCCGTGGCGGGTCTACCGGCCCGCGGTCGTCGTCGGGCACTCCGAGACCGGCGAGATGGACAAGATCGACGGCCCGTACTACCTCTTCCCCGCGATCAACCGGCTCGCCGGGCTGCCGGACGTCCTGCCGCTCGTCGGCCCCGACCTCGGCGACACCAACATCGTGCCGGTCGACTACGTCGCCAAGGCGCTGCTCGAACTGGTCGTCAAGCCCGGCCTCGACGGCCACGCCTTCCACCTGGTCAACCCCGAACCGCAGCCGGTCGTGTCCGTGTACAACGCCTTCGCGAAGGCCGCGGGCGCGCCGACGATCACCGCGCAGCTCGGCGAAGGCCTCTCCAAGCGGATCGTCGGGCTGGTCAAGCTGACCGAGCACATCCCCGGCGTCACCATCGCCCGCGACGCCGTCATGGAGCGGTTCGGCATCCCGCCGGTGCTGCTGGACACCATGGCGTTCCCGTCGGTGTTCTCCTCGGCCGAGACGCGCAAGGCCCTCGCGGGCACGGTCGAGGTGCCGCGGCTGGAGGAGTACGCGCCGACGCTGTGGCGCTACTGGCGCGAGCACCTCGACCCCTTCCGCGCGCGCAAGCACGGCCCGCGCGGCGAACTGGACGGCCGCCGCGTGATCATCACCGGCGCGTCCTCGGGCATCGGCCGCGCGACGGCGCTGAAGGTCGCGGCGGCCGGCGGCGTCCCGCTGCTCGTCGCGCGCCGCCAGCACGAGCTCGAAGAGGTCCGCGACGAGATCGTCGCCGCCGGCGGCACGGCGTCGGTGTACCCGGCCGACCTCACCGACGAGGACTCGGTGCACAAGGCCGTCGACGCGATGCTCGCCGAGCACGGCCGGATCGACATGCTGGTCAACAACGCCGGCCGGTCGATCCGCCGGTCGATCAAGCTGTCCTACGACCGGATGCACGACTACGAGCGCGCGATGGCGATCAACTACTTCGGCGCGGTCCGGCTGATCCTCGCGGTGCTGCCGCACATGTCGGAGCGGAAGTTCGGGCACATCGTGAACGTGTCGTCGATCGGCGTGCAGGGCATCGCGCCGCGCTTCTCGGCGTACGCGGCGTCGAAGGCGGCGCTGGACTACTTCTCGCGGATCGCGGCGACCGAGACGCACGGCGACGGGATCACGTTCACCACCATTCACATGCCGCTCGTGCGCACGCCGATGATCCGCCCGACGAAGATCTACGACGCGTTCCCGACGAAGTCGCCGGAACAGGCCGCGGACATGGTGATGAAGGCGCTCGTCGAACGGCCCAAGCACATCGGGACGCCGGCCGGGCAGGCGATCGGGCTGGCCTACACGCTCACGCCGGGCCTCACCGACGCCGTCGCGTACCAGGGTTTCCGGATCTTCCCGGATTCGACCGCGGCGGGCGGTTCGGGCGAGTTGAAGATCGGGCGTGGCGAGAAACACCTCTCGCGCGCGGCGATGGCGCTCGCCCGGCTTTCGCGCGGCTTCCATTGGTGACACTGCACTGGTGACTCTGCGTTTTCCGGCTGCGGCCATTCCGGCGACGCGCCGCCGAGGTCGCGACACGTGTCGGTGATTTGTTAAGCCGACCGGCGTAAGCGCACTGTGCCCGGGTACGGTCGGGCGCATGGTTCCTGAGCGCGACCCCGCCGCAACCGCCCTCAACGGCCTTCTCCCCCTTCGTCGTGAATACACGCAGGCCTGGCACGGCTTCGACCGCAACGAAGTCCGGCAGTACCTCGACCACGTCGAGGCCCAGCTGCGCCGCGTGATCAGCGATCGTGACGCCGCGGTGGCGCAGGCCGCCGCCGCGACCCGCGAGGCCGAGTCGATCCGTTCGCAGGTGGCTTCGCTGGAAGCGCGCATCGAGGAGCTGAAGAAGCCGCCGGAGCGGCTCGAGGACCTCGACGAGCGGATGCAGCGGACGGTCACGCTCGCGCAGGCCCGTGCGGACGAGATCATCAAGCGCGCCGAGGCCGCCGCGGAGAAGACGTGGGCGGGCTCGACCGCGGCGTCGACGAAGCTGCGCGAGCGGTACACGAAGCTCGTCGCGGAGCTGGACAAGCAGGCCGACCTGCTGCACTCGGAGCACGAGAACGCGCTCGCCGAGACGCGCGCGGAGGTGCAGCGGCTGACCGTCGAGGCGGCCCAGCGGCGCGAGCTGCTGGACAACGAGGCGGAGCGGAAGCGGCGGAAGCTCGAGCGCGAGTTCGACGCATCCCAGGCGGCCCAGAAGGCGGCGCTGGAGAAGCACGTCGCCGACCAGCGCACGGCGAGCAAGAACCAGGCCGAGCGCCGGCTCGCGGAGGCGACGGCGGAGGCCAAGCGGCGCCTCGACGAGGCCACGGCGGAGGCCCGTCGCCGGCTCGACGAGGCGACGACCCAGGCGGCCCAGCGCACGACGGCGGCGAACCGCAAGGTCGAGCGGCTGGCGGAGATCCGCGAGCAGGCGCGCAAGAGCCTGGCGGCGGCGGAGGACATCCTCAACCGCAGCGAGACGCAGCTCGCGACGCTGCCGGAGGAAGCGGTGATCCCCCAGGCGTCCAAGCTGGTGGGCGGCGACTCGGGTGCGGAGTCCCCCACGACGCCGTCGGCACCGGTCGTGCCGGTGGTCCAGCCGTCGATCCCGGCTTCGGCGAAGCCGGCGGTGAAGGCCGCGGCGCCCAAGCCCGCCCAGACCGCGAAGCCGGCCAACGCCCCGAAGCAGAACGGCCCGGCGACCAAGCCGGCGAACGGCAACGGAAACGGCGTGAAGCCGCTGTCGCCGACGGCGAGCAAGCCGGGTTCCTGAGGCTCTTCCGAGTGCCGTGAAGGCCTCCTTACCGGCTTCTACGGCCGGTAAGGAGGCCTTCACGGCTTTCCGGGCTGAGCAGCCCCCGATTCCACGCTACCGGCGAGCACCGACAGTTCCGGAAGCCTCGGCGCGAGTTGTCCACAGCGTCAGGCCGGCGCCTGAGGTTGTCCACAGCGCAAGGCCAGCGCCCCAATGTGGCATTGGGTGCGTCAGACGCACCCAATGTGGCGTTCGGTGCGTCCCACGCACCCAATGTGGCGGTTGGTGTGTCCCCCACCCCGAACACCACACTGGGGAGTCTTCTAACACCGGGGCGTGGGG
>NZ_JBVHUL010000001.1:1489178-1510832 GCF_055565395.1 Amycolatopsis sp. NPDC028719 | reverse complement strand
CACCCCCCCGGTTTGGTGTGGGGTGCGCAAACCACACCCGGTGTTTTTTCCTCTCCCCCCCCCCCCCCTGTTTTTTTTTCCCCCCCCCCCCCCCCCCCCCCCGCCACATTGGGGCGCTTGTCAGCCGCGGGCCGTGCGGGGCCAGGGGTTCGCCGCCTCGAGCTGGGCCGCCAGGCCCAGGAGCAGTGACTCCCCTCCTGGCTTCGCCACCAGCTGTACCGACGTCGGGAGACCCGACCGGACCGATCGGCCCACGGGGACCGTGATCGCCGGGTAGCCCGCGAAGTTCCACTGGCCCGTGAAGCCGGCCAGGCGCGTCGACGGCAGGACGTTCGTCAGCCAGCGGCGCTCGTGCCAGCGGCCCGCCTTCACCGGCCAGTGCGACAGCGTCGGCGTCATCAGGACGTCGTGCGAAGCGAAGTACTCCGCAGCCCGCGCGATCCATCGGTCGCGCGTGCGCTCGCGGATCAGGCCCGTCCGCTGGATCAAGCGGCCTGCCCGCACGTGGGCGCGCGTTCGCCGCTGGAAGCGCCCGAAGTCGAAGTCGCGAGCCTGCTCGGCCGGGCCCGCGCACCAGCGGGCCGTCATGCCCAGGACCATCGTCGCCGGGTAGCGCGGCGCGGACGGCGAGACCGCGTGACCCGCCGCCGCCAGCAGCCCCGCCGCCTGCGAAACCGCCGCGACCAGCTCGCGCGGCACCGGGGTGTGCAGCAGCGGCACCGTCGTCGACATCCCGATGCGCGAAGCCGGCGGGGGCGAAACAACAGCCAGCGAAGCATCCGAAGCCAACACCGAGACCAGCAGCGCCGCGTCGGCGACCGTCGTGGCCAGCGGGCCGTGCACCGACATGCCGAACCAGCCCCCTTCGGCGAGCAGGTCCGCGCCCGGCTTCAGCCCGACCAGCCCGCACATCGCCGCCGGCAGCCGGACCGAGCCCATGCCGTCTGTCCCGTGGGCCAGGGGGACCAGCCCGGCCGCCACCGCCGCCGCGCTGCCGCCGGACGACCCGCCCGAGGCGTACGTCGGGTCCCAGGGGTTGCGGGCGATGCCGTCCGGGGTGTCGCTCATCGGCCAGACGCACAGCTCCGGCACCCGCGTCAGCCCGACGAGCACCGCGCCGGCCGCCCGCAGCCGCGCCGCGATCACGCCGTCCTCCCCGGCGGGCGAGGTGGGCCCGGCCAGCGAACCGTGGGACGCGTATTCGCCCGCGACCTGCGTGACGTCCTTGACCCCGACGGGCACCCCGGCCAGCGGCAGCGACGCGAGGTCGGGCCGTGCAGCCACCGCCGCGGCCTCCGCGAGAGCCTCCTCGGCCCGTACCCGGCGAAACGCCCCGACGACGCCGTCGGCCGCGGCGATCCGATCGAGGGCTTCTTTCGTCACCTGGACCGGATCAAGGTTTCCGGCCCGGACGGAAGCCGCGATCTCCACTGCGGTCGACACCATGATCGCGACCCTAGCCGACGAAAAGGTGACAGTGGCAGAGAAAACGTCTCAGATCGCGCCCGCGCGCAGCGCGTAGGCGACGGCGTGGGCGCGGTTGTTGAGGCCGCAGCGCGTCATCAGGCCGTAGAGGACGTTCTTCACCGTCCGCTCGGAGTAGCACAGCTTCGCGGCGATCTCCTCGGTCCCGAAACCCTCGGCGACCAGCCGCAGCACGTCGCATTCACGCGCCGCGAGCCCCGACAGCGTCAGCCCGTTCGGCTCCAGGACGTCCTTGCGCATCCGCTGGACCTGCGAAAGCAGCGCTCCCTGCAGCCGCGGCGGCAGGTTCGCCGTGCCGTCGCCCGCGGCGAGCACCGCCGTCACCAGCTCGGCGCCGCCCGTCTCGCGGCGCGGCAGGATCGCCACGACACCGCTCTCCAGCACCGACATCAGGTCGCTCTCGCGGAAGTGCTCGACCACCAGCACGACGTGCGACGCCTTCGCCGCGCGGACCTCGCCCAGCACCGCCTCGGTGACGTGCTCCTCCATCACCAGCAGCACGTCGGGCACGAGATCGGTGATCCGGATGTCCGGATGGGCCTCCAGCAGGGTCACCGCGCCGGCGTGCGTGATCGGGTCCGAGGCGAGGACGGTCACTTCGACGGGCTTCATGGCAGCAGTGTGGACGGCGGGTCTTCACGCCTTCCCTATTCCGTCTTCACGCGCGTGAAGAAGTCACCGGACCCCGCGCGCCAGCTCGCCGAACGCCTCCCGGGCCCGCTCCAGGCACGCCGGCATCCGCTCGGCCGCCCGCGCCCAGTCCCGCTTCCCGCGCAGGTACTCGTCCCGCGCCTCGGCGGTCCAGCCGGCCAGCTCCGGCTCCACAGTGGACTCCAGCTCGGCGAGCAGGTCGCCCAGCTCGCCGGTGATCTCCCCCATCCGGTCCAGCACCAGATCGGCGAAGCGGAAGTCGAGGTCGCGGCCCGTCATGACCGCCGCTGCCTCGGCACGCCGCCGCCGGTCAGCTCGTACAGCCGGACCAGCCTCGAGAGGATCACGTCGAACTCCTGCTCCCAGTCGCTCATCGCCTGGCCGAATCGCACTGACGCGTCACCGCGCCACGACGCCTGCACCATCGCCATCTCGCTGTTGACGTCCCGCAGGTGCGCCCCGGCCGCCTCGATGGCGTGCGCGAAGCGGGCGGCGGCGCGTTTCATGTCCTCCGTCGGCTCGGCTGCGGCCATTTTCGGGCTCCTCGAGGTGTCGGCGGACCGAGGGTCGCGCACGCCGCGGCCGGGCGGAACCCCGCTCGTCCGCCGTTGCCCGAATGTCCGCCATCCTTGCCTGGCGGTTCACAGCGGCCGCGTATGCTCACGTCAGGCATCCGGCGTGTGACGGTTCGTCAGCGCACGAAGGGAGACCGATGTCGGCTGCGGACGGCTCCGCACCGAGACTCCAGCTGCTGGGCCCGGTCAAAGCTTGGCACGGCGAAGAGGAGCTCGACCTCGGCTCCGCGCACCGGCGGACGGTCCTCGCCGTACTGGCGATGAACCCGAACCGCACGGTTTCGCGCGAGGAGCTGATCGACGCCGTCTGGGGCGAGGCGCCGCCGCAGAGCGCCCAGGGCTCCATCTACACCTACGTCTCCGGCCTGCGCCGCGCGCTCGAACCCGGCCGCGCCAAGGGCGAGGGCTCGCAGCTGCTCGCGTCGATCGGGTCCGGCTACTCGCTGCGCCTGGACGCCGGCGCGATCGACGTCCACCGGTTCGAAACCCTGCGCGAACTGGCCCAGCGCAAGCAGTCGGCCGGCGATCCGCGCGCCGCGCGCGAAGTCCTCGACGAGGCGCTCGACCTCTGGCACGGCGTCCCGTTGTCGGGTCTGCCCGGGCCGTTCGCCGCCGCCCAGCGCGCGCGGCTGGCCGAGGTGCGGCTGGCGACGATCGAACGTCGCGCCGAGATCGTGCTGGAGTCGGGCGGGCACGCCGAACTCATCGCCGAGCTGACCGCGCTGACCCGCGAACACCCCTTCCGCGAGACGCTGCGCGGCCTGCTCATGCGCGCGCTGGCCCGCTCCGACCGGCGGACCGAGGCGATCGCGGTCTACGCCGACGTCCGCGACCGGCTCGTCGAGTCTTCGGGCACCGAGCCGGGCCCCGCGCTGCGGCGGCTGCACGACGAGCTGCGGGAGAAGCCGGCGCCGAAACCGCCGCCGACCGTGCGCGTGCCGCGGTCGCCCGTCACGTCGATGCCGGACCGCGCCGACGTCTTCGTCGGCCGGGAAGCCGAGCTGGCCCGGCTGCGCGAAGCCGTCGATGAACTCGGCGCGGGCACCGGGCATTCGCTGTGGCTCGAAGGAGAACCGGGCAGCGGCCGGACGGCGCTGCTGGCCGAGCTGCTCGCCATGGCCCAGGACTTCCGGCCCGCCTTCGCCGCAGCGGACGCGCTGGACCAGCGGTTCGCGCTGCGGCCGCTGCTCGACGCGCTGGGCGTGCACCCGCGGGCCACCGACGAGCGCCGCGCGAACCTGGCCGCCCGGCTCGCCGAGCGGTCCGGCGAGGACCCGGTCGACAGCCTGCTGGGGCTGGTCCGCGAGCTGTGCGCGGAGGCGCCGCTGGTGCTCGTGGTCGACGACCTGCACTGGGCCGACGACACGACGTTGCGCGTCTGGCGGCACCTGAGCCGAGAGGCGCGGGAGCTGCCGCTGCTGCTGGTCGGCGCGTGCCGGCCGGTGCCCCGACCGGCCGCGCTCGACGAACTGCGGGCCGAGCTCGACAACGATGTCACCACCGTGGTCGCGCTGCCGCCGCTGGCCGAGGAGGAGACCCACGAGCTGACCGCCGAGCTGGTGGGCGCGCCACCCGGGCCCGGGCTGCGGGCGCTGGTCTCCGACGGGTCCGGAAACCCGCGCTACGTCCGGGAAATCGTCGAGACGCTGCTGGCGCAGTCGATGATCGTGCTCGACGGCGTCCACGCGCACCTGGACGGCAACACGCGCCAGACCATCCCCGCGCCGCTGGCGTCGCGGATCACGCTGTACCTCAGCTTTCTTTCCAGCGGCACCCGCGACACGCTGCGCTGGGCCGCGCTGCTGGGCCGCGAGTTCTCGCTGTCGGACATCGCCGTCGCGACCGAGCGGCCGCCGACGGCGCTGGTCGGCGCGGTCGACGAGGCGATCACGTCCGGGGTGCTCGTCGAATCGGGCGACCGGCTGGCCTTCCGGCACTCGCTGCTGCGCCGCGTGCTCTACGAAAAGACGCCCGCGGCGATGCGGGTGGCGCTGCACCGGCAGCTGGCCGAGGCGTTCGCCGCCGCGCGGGCCCCCGCGGACCGCGTCGCCGAGCAGCTCGCGGCCGCGCCCGCGCAGGTCGACCCGTGGATGACGACGTGGCTGCTGGAGAACATCGGCGCGGTCGCCACCGAGACCCCGCGCGTCGCGGTCGACCTGCTGCGCCACGCCGTCACGCAGGGGACGCTGCCGCCGGACGCGCGGGAAACGCTGACCGCGACGCTCGCGCGGCTGCTGTTCTGGCTCGGCCGCGAGCCCGAGGCGGAGGCGCGCTCGGTCGTCGCACGGACGTCCGACAGCAGGCGTGCCGCCGAGATGCGCTGGATCCTGGCGTACGTCTACTACCGCCGCGGCGACTTCGCCGAGGCGACGGCCGAACTGAAACGGACGCTCGACGACGTCGACGTCCCGGAGATGTGGCGCGGGCGCCACGAAGCGCTGCTGGCCACGCTGGAGCGGCTCGGCGACGAGACGGCCCTGACGCCGGCCGGGCTGCACCCGCTCGACGACGCGGCGCTGTCCGTGCCGACCCTCGACAGCCTCGACGAGGCCGCCGAACCCCTCGAAGCCGCCCGGCGGATCGCCGCGACGCGCGCGGTGCCGGGCGAGATGCACCTGGCCGGCGCGGTGCACTACTACTGGCTGGGCCGCTGGCCCGAGGCGCTGTCCGAGCTGGACGCGGTGATCCGCGGCGGCGCGGAGACGGCGTCGTACGTCCTGCGCAGCCCCGGATCGACGTTGCTGGTGCACGGCGTCGGCGCGCTGATCGCCGGGCACCGCGGCCAGCCTGCCCTGGCCGGGACGCACCTCGAGGCGGCGGGCCGGCAGCAGTGGCCCCCGGGGCTCGAGCCCGACGGCGGCGACTTCCTGCTCGCGGCCCGCGCACTGCTGGCCGAGCAGGACGGCCGGCCTGAGGCGGCGCTGGCGGCGTTGCTGCCGCTGCTGGAGGAACACTTCCCGCCCGCGGCCCGCCACCAGTGGCTGCCCGACCTGGTGCGGCTCAGCTTGCGGCTGGGCGAGCCCGGCCTCGCCCAGCGAGCGGTGCGCTTGCTGACCACGGAGGGCGAGATCCCACCCGCCCACGCGGCGGCAGCCGCGCACTGCCGCGGGCTGGTGACCGGCGATCCGGAACCGGTGCTGACGGCGGTGTCCCACTACCGGGCGGCGGGCCGGCTGCTGAAGCGCGCCAAGGCAACCGAAGACGCGGCGATCCTGCTGGCGGAGTCGGGCCGGCTCGACGACGCGCGGACGGCGTTCCGGGTGGCGTTGACGGCGTACACGGGAATGGGCGCGGTGTGGGACGTGCGGAGGGCGGAGAGCCGGGTACAGCCGTTCGGAATCCGGCGCGCGGGTTCGCTGCGGTCCCGGGCGGTCGCCGGCGAGTGAAGGCCGCGGTCACGGCTCGGCCGGGTTCGGGTCGGGTCGGCTCGGTCGGCTCGGTCGGCTCGCAGTGAATGACTCATTCCTGGCGCCTGGCGCCAGGAATGAGTCATTCACTGCACCGGAGGCGCCCCTGCGCGGGTGCCGGCACCGACCTCGGCTGGCTCGTCACCCGGCCGGAGGCGACCCCGCGCGACCCGGCCAAGGGCCATCGGCACCCGCCCTCGCCTGGCCAAACGTCTTGAATGAGTCATTCAGGTCACCGGAGCGAACCGGTCGGATGATTGAATCCGGCCCCTTCCAAAGTCGTGACCCGCACGCCATCAGGCAACCCGATCCGGGCTTGCCACGTCGGTAAGCTCGCCGGAGTAGTCGGCAGCGAAGATGTCCGCCGGGGTCCTGGGGGCCCGCCCCCGGCGGGTTCGTCCCCCGAGGGAACGGCAGGGACATGCGAGGGGAAGCGGACACCGGTCTGCGAGTGGGCTTGCTCGGCCCCCTGCGGGCCTGGCGCGGGGCGGCCGAGATCGGCCTGGGCCCCGCTCGTCAGCGCGCGATCTTCGCCGTGCTCGCGGTCAACGCCGGCCGCCCGGTCCCGCGCGCCGAGCTCATCGCCGGGGTCTGGGGCGACTCCGCGCCCGCGAGCGTCGAAGGCAGCGTCCACACCTACGTCTCCGGGCTGCGGCGGGCGCTCGAACCCGGCCGGTCGCGCTGGTCGGCCGCCAGCGTCCTCGTGTCGGATCCCGCCGGCTACTCGCTGCTGCTCGACGAGGACGCGCTCGACGCCGCCGTCTTCGAGCGGCACCGCGAACGCGCGCAGCAGCACCTCGACCGCGGTGATCCGCGGGCGGCCGTCACCGAGCTCGACGCCGCCCTCGCGCTCTGGCAGGGGGAAGCGCTCTCCGGTGTGCCCGGCGGGTTCGCCGAACGGCACCGCGAATACCTCGCCGAGCTGCGGCTGAACACCCTCGAGCGGCGGGCCCAGGCGCTGCTGGCCCTCGGCGGCCACCTCGACCTCGCGCCGGAGCTGGCGGTGCTGGCCGGCGAGCACCCGCTGCGGGAATCGCTGCGCGAGTCGCTGATGCTCGCCCTCTACCGCAGCGGCCGGCACGCCGACGCCCTCGACGTCTTCCGCGACGCCCGCGCCACCCTCGTCGCCGAGCTCGGGGTCGAGCCCGGACCGGCGCTGCAGCGCCTCCACCAGCAGATCCTCGCCCAGGACCCGGGGCTCGACGCGCCCGCGGCACCCGTCGAGGTCACCGGGCACCGGCTCTTCGGCCGGGAAGCCGAGACGACCCGGCTCGCCGAGCTCGTCGCCGACGTCCGGGCCGGGCGCGGCCGGGCCGTGTGGATCGAGGGCGAAGCCGGCATCGGCAAGTCCGAGCTGCTCACCAGCACCCTGCCGGACGGCCCGGGGTTCCAGCGGCTCTGGGCCGCCGCCGACGAGCTGAGCACCCGGTTCCCGCTGCAGGTGATGCTCGAGTGCCTGGCGATCGACGCGCATTCGCCCGACCCGCGGCGCGCGAAGGTGGCCAAGGAGCTCGCCGGTGAAGGCCCGGTGCGGCGCGGCCTCGGGCCGGCCGACCCGGTGCTCGGCGCCGTCGACCGCCTCCTGGCCCTGGTCGACGAGCTGTGCGCGCGCTCGCCGCAGGTGCTGGTGGTCGACGACCTGCAGTGGGCGGACGAGGCGTCCGTGCTGGTCTGGCACCGCCTCTGCGCGGCGACCCGGCAGCTGCCGCTGCTGCTGGTGGCCGCGACCCGGCCGGCGCCGGACCGCGCCGAGCTCGCCCAGCTGCGCCGTGGCGTCCAGGCGCGCGACGGCGTCGTGCTCGATCTCGCGCCGTTGACCGGTGAGGACGTCGGACGGCTGATCGAGGACCAGATCGGCGCCGCCCCCGGGCCCGGGCTGCGCGAGCTGGCGGCTCGTGGTGCCGGGAACCCGTTGTACGTCAAGGAGATGGTCGACGTCCTGCTGCGCGCCGGCGCGGTCGAGGTGAGCGGCGGCCTGGCCGATGTCGACGACCCGGCGGAGTTCGAAGCGCCGCGCTCGCTCGTCGCCGCGGTCGACCGGCGGCTCGACTTCCTCCCCGCCCGGACGCAGGAAGTGCTGCGCTGGGGCGCGTTGCTGGGCATGGAGTTCGCTGTCGGGGACATCGCCGCGGTGCTCGGCACGCGGCCGTCGGACCTGCTGGAGCCCCTCGAAGAGGCCGTCGCCGCGAACGTCCTGATCGACACCGGGACGCAGCTCGCGTTCCGGCATCCCCTGTTGCGCCAAGCGCTCTACGACCGGCTGCTGGCCGGGACGCGGGCGGCGCTGCACCGGCAGGCCGCGGAAGCGCTCGCCGGGATCGGTGCCCCGGTCAAGCGGGTCGCCGAGCAGCTGGTGGCCGCACCGGCCACTGTGGACGAATGGGTGCTGGACTGGCTCGCCGCCCACCACGCGGCCGTGTCCAACCGGGCGCCGCTGATCGCCGTGGAACTGCTGGAACGCGCACTGGCCGCGGGCGCCGGGGACCGTCGCGAAGTCCTGCTCGTGGCCCTGGTCAAGGTGCTGTTCCGGCTGGAACGCAACCCGGAATCCCTGGCGCAGCAAGCGCTCGACGTGGCCACCGACGCCGAAGCCGCCGAGGAGATGCGGCACATCCTCGCGGCGCTGCGGCACCGTCGTGGCGACACCGAAGGGGCGGTCGCGACGCTCGCCGCGTCGGTCGACGACCCGGCCGTGCCGGAGCTGTGGCGGGGCAAGCACCGGCAGCTGCTGGCGAACTTCCGCCGCGGCGATCTGTCCGATTTGGACACGGCGGAGAAGGCCGCGTACGAAACCAAGTCGTTCGCCGGCGGCGACCGGTACCTGACGGCGCACGCGCTGCAGTCGTTGTGGCTGGTGGATTCCGTCCGCCGCGAGCACGACTCCGCGCTCGCGCACATCGATGCGGCGATCGAGGCCGTCGGGGACGAGCACGAGCTGGCCGACCTGCACCTCGACCTGCTCGACAACCGCGTGTTCACGCTCCAGAACCTCGACCGGCTCGCCGAGGCGGACGCGTCCCTGCGCGCGGCCGGCGACGTCGCGGCTCGGCACTCGATGCCGGTGGGGCTGCAGGTGTCCGTCGCGGTGCACCGGTACTGGGAAGGCCGCTGGGACGAGGCCCTGGTCGAGCTGGACACGGTCACCGAGGACGGCCCGGCGATCACGTTCTACGGCCTGCGCGAGCCCGGCCCGGCCGCCCTGCTGCTGCACGGCGTCGCGGCCCTGATCGCCGGCCGCCGCGACGACCGCGCGCAGGCGGCGGCTCACCTCGACGCGGCGGAGGAGTACGCCCCGGCGACCGGCGCCGAGCGCGAGAGCTTCGACTTCCTGCTGGTCGCGGACGCCCTTGCGGCCGAGCAGCGCGGCGACCGGGCCCGCGCGATGGCCGTGCTCGAACCGATCCTGAACCCGACGTACGCGCAGATGATGCTGCGCCACCAATGGCTCCCGACGTTCGTGCGGCTGGCGATGGAGCAGGACGACGTCGTCCGCGCCCGCCGGGCCCTGGAGGTCTGCGAGGAGGAGGCGGCGAAGGAACGGCGGCCGGCGCGGGCGCACGCGGCGGTGTCGTGGTGCCGGGGGCTGATCGAGGAGGACCCGGCGGCGGTGCTCGCGACGGCGGAGCACTTCCGCGCGGTCGGCCGCCGCCCCGAGCTGGCTTCCGTGCTCGAAGACGCGGCGGAGCTGCTGGCCCGCGCGGGCCGCCTCGACGCGGCGCACGCGGCGTTCGAGGAGGCGGCGGAGATCTACACGGCGCTGGGGGCGCGCTGGGACCTGCGCCGGGCGGAGACGCGGCTGCGGCGGCTGGGTGTCCGGCGCGGGGCGTTGTTCTCGCCGGTCCGGCCGGGCCACGGCTGGGAGTCGCTGACGCCGATCGAGGCCCGCATCGCGAGCCTGGTCGCGGAGGGCCGGTCGAACCCGGACATCGCGGCGGAGCTGTCGTTGCCGCGGCGGACGGTGCAGGCCCACGTGACGCGGTTGCTGGGCAAGCTGGAGACACCGTCACGCTCGGGCGTCGCCGACGCCTTCCGGCAGCGGCCCTAGGGCGTTGGCCTTGGCCACCCGGCCGAGGAACCGCCCCGAGTCCTTGACCGTCCGGACCTGCGTGTCGAAGTCGACGTGCACCAACCCGAACCGCTGCGAATACCCCATCGCCCACTCGAAGTTGTCCAGCAGCGACCACGCGAAGTACCCGCGCACGTCCGAGCCGGCCCGAATCGCGGCGTGGACCGCCCCCAGGTGCTCCATGAAGTAGTTCACGCGGGCCGCGTCGAACACGCGGCCGCCGACGACCTGGTCCACGAAGGACGCGCCGTTCTCCGCCACCACCATGGGCAGCCCGCCGGACCGCGACGAGATCCACCCGAGCAGGTCGGTGAAGACAGCAGGCGCCTGTTCCCACCCGAAAGCCGTCAACGGCGGCGGAGCCGGCAGCACGTCCAGGCCCCGCAACCCCGGCAGCGGGCAGTTGCCGTGCACCGAAAGATCCGCGAGGGGCGTCACCCGCGCGGGCGCGTAGTAGTTCACGCCCAGCCAGTCGATCCCCGCCGCGATGGTGTCCGTGTCGCCGTCGCGAATCGACGCCGCGAACCGGCCGCCGTGATGAGCCACCTCGGAAAGCACGTCCTCCGGGTAACCGCGACCCAGCACCGGGTCGAGGAAGAACCGGTTGTGGATCCCGTCGAACTTCCGGACCGCCTCGAGATGCGCCGGCGAAGTACCGTCCGCCAGCGCGGGCGCGAAGTTCAACGCCAGCGAGAACTCCTGCCCGGAGCGTGCCGCCGAAGTCAGCGCCCGGGTCGCCAGCCCGTGGCCCAGCAGCAGGTGGTGCGCCGCGACCAGCGCGGTGTCGTAGTCCTGGATACCCGGCGCGTGCACCCCGCTGCCGTACCCCAGGAACGCCGCGCAGAACGGCTCGTTGATCGTCGTCCACTGGTCGACGCGGTCACCCAGGGCGTCGTGGACGAAGGAAGCGTAGTCCGCGAACCGGTGAGCCGTGTCGCGCGCGGGCCAGCCGCCCGCGTCCTCCAGGGCCTGCGGCAGGTCCCAGTGGTACAGCGTCAGCACCGGCACGACGTCGCGGCGCAGCAGCTCGTCCACCAGCCGGTCGTAGAACGCGATCCCCGCGGACGACGGCGTCCGGCCGTCCGGCATCACCCGCGGCCACGCCACCGAAAACCGGTAGGCACCCAGCCCCAGGTCCGCCAGCAGCCCGATGTCCTCGGCGTACCGGTGGTAGTGGTCGCACGCGACCTCGCCGGACGCACCGCCGAGGACGGCACCCGGGCGAGCCGCGAAAGTGTCCCAGATGGACGGTCCCCGGCCGCCCTCCGCGACCGCGCCTTCGACCTGGTAGGCCGCGGTCGCCGCGCCCCACAGGAACCCCGGCGGGAAGGAAAGACCGGTCATACTGGCGCCCCTTTCAGGATCCCCCGGACGATGTGGCGGCCCAGCAGCAGGAACAGCGCGACCACGGGCAGGACGCCCACGGTCGCACCGGTGAGCATGAGCGCGTAGTCGGTGTAGTAGCCGCTGGCCAGCTGCGACAGGGCGACCTGCACGGTCGGCGTTGCGTTCGGGTCGAGTACCACCAGCGGCCAGAAGTAGTCGTTCCACGCGGCCATGAACGTCAGCATCGCCAGCACCGCGGCCGCCGGGCGCAGCGCGGGGACCGCCACGTGCCAGTAGGTGCGCAGGATCGAACAGCCGTCGACGGTCGCCGCGTCGACGAGTTCGGCGCTGATCGCGTTCTCGCACGCCTGGCGCATCCAGAACACGCTGAACGCGCTGAGCAGCCCCGGCACGATCACCGCTTCGAGGCGTCCGTACCAGCCGAGTTCGCCGACCACCAGGTAGAGCGGGATGACGCCGAGCTGCGCCGGCACCATCGCCGAGCCGACGACCAGCAGGAACAGCGTGTTGCGGCCGCGGAACCGCAGCCGCGCGAAGGCGAACCCGGCCAGGCTCGCCAACACGACGTTGGACACCATGACCGTGCCCGCGACGATCAGCGAGTTGCCCAGCGCCAGCCAGAAGTCGACGGTGTCGAAGACCCGGCGCACGTTCTCGACGAGGTGCCCGCCCGGCAGCAGCAGCGGTGACGTCTCCCCGATCGCCGAGTTGTCGCGCGTGGCCACGACGAACGACCAGTACAGCGGGAAGATCGACGCGCCGAGCACCCCGATCAGGACGGCGTAGACCCAGCCGCCGGGGCGTCTCACGACGACCTCACGAACCGGCGCACCAGCCGGTAGCCGACCAGCGCGAACAGCGCGCAGATCACGAACATCACCCAGGTCAGCGCGGCCGCGTAGCCGGCGTCGAGGTGCGTGAACCCCTTCTCGTACAGGTACATCACCAGCGTCTGGAACTGGCGGTCGTTGCCGCCGGTCCCGCCCGACCCGCCGGAGTCGAACAGCTGCGGCTCGGCGAACAGCTGCAGGCCGTTGACCGTGCCGGCGATGGCGGTGAAGGCCAGCGCGGGCCGGATGCCCGGCACGGTGATCGACCAGAACGTCCGCCAGCGCGAAGCACCGTCCAGCGCGGCGGCTTCGTAAAGATCGCCGGGGACGGCCTGCATCGCGGCCAGGTAGATCAGCGCGTTGTAGCCGGTCCAGCGCCAGAGCACCATCGACGCCACCGCGAGGTGCGACGTCCAGCTCGACGCCTGCCAGTTGACCGGCGCGACGCCGAACCAGCCGAGGACTTCGTTGACGACGCCGTAGTCGCGGCTGAACAGCTGCCCGAACACGAGCCCGATCGCGACGACGGACACGACGTTCGGCAGCAGGATCCCGGTGCGCCACCAGGTCGCACCCCGCAGCGGCCGGTCGAGCAGTGCCGCGATGCCCAGCGCCAGCAGGAACTCCGGGACCGCGGCGAGCACGAAGATGCCGACCGTGTTGGCCAGCGCGTTGTAGAAGTCCGGGTCCGCGAGCAGCTCGCCGTAGTTCGCCAGGCCGAGGTAGCCCTGGTCGCCTTCCAGCAGGTTCCAGTCGTGCAGCGAAACCCACGCCGTGTAGAGCAGCGGGAAGGCGCCGAAGACGACGAACAGGCCGAAGAAGGGCGCGACGAACAGCAGTGGCGTGGCCTTGCGGTCGAAACGAGCGAGCACGCGCCGGCTACTTCAGGGCGGCTTGCGCCTGCTGGACGGCTTCCGCCCAGGCCTGGTCGACGCCGTCGGTCTTGTCCTCGATCCGCCCGAGCGCGCGGCCGAACTCCGGCCGGACGTCGGCGTCGCGCAGGCCGCGGTAGTTGGGCCGCAGCTGGTCGGCCGACGCGGCGAAGATCCGCCCGATCGGCGCGTCCCCGAAGTACGGGTCGGTGTGCGCGACGACCTGCGGGTCCGCGTAGACCGACGGCTCGCTGGGCAGGATCCCGTCGGAGAGGAAGAGCTTCTTCTGCTGCTCCGGCGCGGTCAGCCAGCGTGCGAGCTCGTACGCCTCCTTCGGGTGCGCGCCCTGCTTCGGCACGGTCAGGAACGAACCGCCCTGGTTGCCGCTCTTGCCGGGCACGGTCGTGACGTCCCACTTGCCCTTGCCCGCGTCCCCGCCGGCTTCCTTGATCTGGCTGAGCATCCACGCCGGGCAGGCGACGGTCGCAAACGAACCTTGCTTGATCGCGACGTTCCAGGCCTGCGTGAACGTCGTCGCGGCCGCCGTCTCCCCTTTGGCTGCGATACCGCCGGAGAGGTAGAAAGCGGTGCGCACGCTGGGGTTGCGGTCGCCGATGAAGGAGTCGTCGGCCGCGGAGAAGTAGTTCTCCGGCGACTGGTTGAGCATCGCGGTGTAGACGGTGCCGGCGGAGTCCGCGAACTTGACGTTCGGCGTCTTCTCGGTGAACCGCTCGGCGGTGGCGGCGTAGGCGTCCCAGTCCGGCATCAGCTTCGCGACCTCGTCGCGGTCCGTCGGCAGGCCCGCGGCCTGGAACAGGTCACGGCGGTAGCAGAGGGCGAGGCTGCCCATGTCGGTGCCGAGGCCGAGGACGAACGCGCCGTCGGTGCCCTGCGCCCACTTCCAGGGCGCCCATTGCTTTTCGAGGTCCCGCGCGCCGTAGGAGGCGAGGTCTGCGAACTTGTCCTTCGCCTTCCGGTACTGCGGGATGTACTGCTCTTCGATCGCGACGACGTCGGCGGCGCCGTGGCCGGTGGCGAGCTGCGTCGCGAGACCCTTGTGGTGGGTGTCGAAGTCGGTGACGCGGTTCTGCACCGTGATGTCCGGGTGCAGCTTCTGGTACTCGGCGATCAGGGGCGCGTAGCCGAATTCGCCGAAGGTGGCGATGGTGAGCTTCGTCGGGCCGCCGGCGTCACCCGGGCTGCAAGCGGCGAGCGGGATCAACGCGGCGACCGCGACGGCGGTCCGGCGGGCGATCGTGCGCAACGGGCTTCCTCAGATCACACCGGCCCGCACGGCGTAGGCGACCGCGTGCGGCCGGTTGCGCAGGTTGAGCCGGTTGGTCATGGCGTAGATGACGTTCTTCACGGTCCGCTCCGAGTAGCAGAGCTTGCCCGCGATCTCCGCAGTGTCCCAGCCTTCGGCCATCAGGCGAAGCACATCCACCTCGCGCGGCGTCAGCGCCGCCGGCGACCCCTCGTGCGCCAGGGCCTCGACCTGGTCGCGCAGCGACGTCGTGCGCCCTCGCGCGGCGGCCAGCACGCTGTCGGTGAGCCGGTCGAGCGCGGTCCGCGGCAGCACGGCGGAGACGTGGCAGTCGGCGAGCAGGCCCAGGTGCCCGGGGTCGACGTGCCCGGCGACCAGCACGATCGCGGCGGGTGACTCGGCGGACGCGGCCCGCAGCGCGGCGATCGCCTCGCGGTCGACCTGCCCGACGGCGAACACGAGCACGGCCGCTTCCCCCCGCCGGGCGCGCGGCACGACCAGCAGCTCCGGCCGGGACTTCAGGTGGTTGATCAGCCCCGTGAGCGCAATCGGGTCCGACGCCCACGCCGCCACTCGCACCTGGTCCATCGAGGCCCCTCCCCACTGTCCGTGTCCTGGTGGTGCCAGTCTGCTGAGGTCGCCTTCACGAATTCTCTAACCGCGGTGCAGCCCTTCTTCACATCGTGAAGCGGGCCGTCGACTACCGTCGTGGGGCACGCCGACGAGTGAAGGGACCGATGAACCACCGAAGTCTGGCCGCCATGGGGGTGGCCTTTTCCGCCCTGGTCGTGAGTTCCCTGGTCACGGGCTGTCAATCGGACACCGTTTCCGGGCTGGCGATCCCCCGCTCGCCGGTTCCTCCTCCCTCTTCTTCACGGACGGTCGCCCCGTCCTCCCCCGCTCCGACGTCGGGCCTGACGCGGCCCGGTGACTGCGCGTCGCTGGTCAACGGCCTCGACGTCCGCGGCCAGGTCGCGCAGCTGGTCGTCGTGGGGGTCTCCGGCGACAACCCGGGCGCCACGGTGTCCCTGGTGCGCGACAACCAGGTCGGCGGGATCTTCATCGGCGGTAACGCAACAGCGTTGTTGAAAGATCGTTCCCTGGACGCCGTGCAGGCCGCGGCCAAGCTGCCGGTGGCCGTGTCGGTCGACGAAGAGGGCGGCCGCGTCCAGCGCATCGACGACCTCGACGGCGACCTCCCGTCGGCCCGCGAGATGGCCGCGACGAAGACTCCCGCCCAGGTCCGGGCGCTGGCCGCCGACCGCGGCCGCCAGCTGCGCGCCCGCGGCGTGACGGTCGACTTCGCGCCGGACACCGACGTCACGGACGCCCCGGACGACGACGTCATCGGCGACCGCTCGTTCAGCCCCGACCCGAACCGCGTGAAGACGTACGCCGCGGCGTTCGCGGCGGGCCTGCGCGACGGCGGTGTCCAGCCGGTGCTGAAGCACTTCCCCGGCCACGGCCACGGCTCGGGCGACTCGCACAAGGGCACGGTCGTGACGCCGCCGCTCGCGCAGCTACGGGCGGTGGACCTGGTGCCGTACCGGAACCTCGCGGACTACGGGCCGGTCGCGGTGATGGTCGGCCACCTCGACGTGCCCGACCTGACCGGCGGTGTCCCGGCGTCGATCTCGCCGGCCGCCTACCAGCTGCTGCGCACCGAGTTCGGGTTCAAAGGCCTGGTCCTCACCGACGACCTCGGCGCGATGAAGGCGATCACCGCGCAGTACTCGTTGCCGGACGCCGTCCTGAAGGCGCTGCAGGCCGGGGCGGACGAGGCGCTGTGGTCGTCCGGCGGCCGGGTGGACGAGGTGCTCGACCGGCTGGTGAAGGCCGTCCAGTCCGGCGAACTGCCCAAGACGCGCGTGCAGGAGTCGGTGACGCGGGTACTCCGCGCGAAGGGCGTCTGCGGCTGAGCCTGCCAGACTTCCTCGCGAAACGGCACCTACCTGAGGAGCGGCATGGCGAACCTGGGCGGCACCTTCTCCCTCGGCGGCGAAGTCCCCGTGACCCGCATGGGGTACGGCGCCATGCAGCTGGCCGGCCCGGGTGTCTGGGGGCCGCCGCGCGACCACGACACCGCCGTCGCCGTGCTGCGCGAGGCCGTCGAGAGCGGTGTCACCCATCTCGACACCAGCGACTACTACGGCCCGCACACCGTGAACGCGCTGATCAAGGAAGCCCTGCACCCGTACCCGGACGCGCTCACCATCGTCACGAAGGTCGGCGCGCGCCGGACGCCCGACAAGGCCTGGCCGCCCGCGCTGTCCGCGGACGAACTGACGCAGGCCGTGCACGACAACCTGCGGAACCTCGGCGTCGACGCGCTCGATGTGGTGAACCTGCGGCTCAGCAACGACGCCGGTGACTACCCCGTGCCGATGTCGCTCGCCGAACCCTTCGGCGTGCTCGCCGAGCTGCGGCAGCAGGGACTCATCCGGCATCTCGGCGTCAGCCACGTCACCGCCGGGCAGCTCGACGAGGCGAAGGCGATCGCGCCCGTCGTCTGCGTGCAGAACCAGTACAACCTGGCGCACCGCGAAAACGACGACCTCGTCGACAAGTGCGCCGCCGAGGGCATCGCCTTCGTGCCGTACTTCCCGCTCGGCGGGTTCAGCCCGCTGCAGTCCGGGATCCTCGACGACTGCGCCGCCCGCCTCGGCGCGACGCCGATGCAGGTGGCGCTGGCCTGGCTGCTGCAGCGGTCGCCGTCGATGCTGCTCATCCCGGGCACCTCGTCGCTGGAGCACCTGCGCGAAAACCTCGCTGCGGCTTCGCTCGAACTGCCCGCCGACGTGCTGGCCGACCTCGACCGGATCGGCACCGCCTGATCGCTACGCTGTGCGTCCGAGCAGGTACGAGAGCGGAGGACCGCGTGGCGAACTGGGGCGATCTGGTCGCTTACATCAGGCAGGCATACCGGGTGGTGCGCGACGAGCCCGACGAGATCCGCATCCGGCTGATCTTCGGCGACGACCCCGACACCGAGCAGCGGGCGCAGATCATGGTGATCGCCCGCGAGATCCTCGACCAGCGCGAGGACTGGGTCCAGATCGCGACGCCGTTCGCCCGCCACGACGAGGTCGACCTCCTCGAGGTGCTCACCGAGGTCGGCGAGTCGACCATCGTGGGCGGGCTCGCGGTGATGGGCGACCACCTCGTGCTGCGCCACTCGCTGCCGCTGATCAACCTCGACATCAACGAGTTCATCGACCCGCTCGAGCTGGTGGCCGGCGCGGCCGAGCTGCTGGAGCAGCAGTTCACCGGCCGCGACGACTACTGAGTGGAGTGACCGCCGCGGCGGCGGCCACGGTCAATCCGGCGGCGACGCCGAACGCCGTGGTCGCCGTCCCGGTGCTCAGGTAGAGCCCGCCGAGCAGGGCGACGCCCAGGGTGCCGCCGAGCTGCTGCACGGCGTTGAGCAGCCCGGCGGCCGAGCCCGTCTCGTGCGGCCGGACGCGGTGCAGGGCGGCGGTGAAGAACGGGACCGTGAACGTCCCCATCCCCAGGCCGCACAGCGCCAGGGCCGGCGTCACCCCGGCGGCGACGCCGAGGATCCCGGCCAGCAGCAGGCCCAGCCCGGCGAACATCACGCGCACGCCGAACTTGGGCACCAGCCAGGACCCGGCGAACCACGACGACACCGCGAGCCCGGCCGAGAGCGGCAGCAGCGTCAGGCTCGCGGTGCGGACGTCGACGCCTTCGCCGAGCTGCAGCCGCATCGGCACGAGGAGCATCAGCCCGGTCATCACCGCGAAGTACAGCAGCGAACCGGCGAGGGCGGCCGGGAACCCGCGGTGGGCGAACAGGCTCGGCTCGACCAGCGGCGCGGCCGTGCGGCGCTGGTGGAACCCGAACCCCACGAGCAGCGCGGCGCCGGCCGCGAGCAGCGGCCACGCCGTCCCACCCGGGCTGATCAGCGGGTAGACGAGCAGGCCGGCACCGGCGACGACGAGCGCGGTGCCCACGAGGTCGAGCTTCGGGCGCGTCGCGGCTTTGTCCTCGCGCAGGAACCGCGCGGCGAGCAGGACCGCGAGGCCGAGTGGGACGTTCACCAGGAACACCGCTCGCCACGACAGCGCCTGCGTCAGCAGGCCGCCGAGCAGCGGCCCGGTGACCGCCGACAGGCCCATCACCGGGCCGATGCTGCCGAGCGCCTTCGCGAGTTCGTCGCCGTCGAAGAGCGCGCGGATCAGACCGATCGTCTGCGGGATGATCAGCGCCGCCGCCGCGCCCTGCACCGCGCGGGCGCCGATCAGCAGGCCCGCGTCCGGCGCGGCCGCGCAGGCCAGCGACGCGAGCACGAAGGCCGTGACGCCGATCTTGAACGCCCGGGCCCGGCCGAAGATGTCCCCGAGCCGGCCACCGGTGATCAAAAGGGCCGCGAACGGCAGGGTGTAGGCCGCGCTGAACCACGGGATGTCGGTGACGGGCCCGGGCAGGCCGTCGTGGATCACCGGGCCCGCGACCTGGACGATCGTGGCGTCGAGCAGGTTCATCGCTTCGGCGGTGAGCAGCACGGCCAGTGCGGCCCAGCGGTACCGGTGGCGGGTCGTGGTCGGCAAGAGGTGCCCCCTTTCCTCAGCACCGACCTTGACCCGCGTCCGGTATCGGATTCCACTTCTCGCGGTCGTCTGGCTGATTCTTCCACGCCGTGCGCTTTGATGAAAGATATGACCATCCTGGACGACGTCGATCGCGCGGTGATCCACGCGCTGCACGTCGACGGCCGGGCGCCGTTCACGAAGATCGGGGACGTCCTCGGCGTCTCGACGCAGACGGTGGCGCGGCGCTATCGCCGGCTACGCGCCGAAGCTGCGCTTCGCGTCGTCGGCTTGCCGGACCCGCAACGCGCCGGGCAGGCCGAGTGGATGGTCCGGCTGACGGCGACCCCGAACACCGCGCGCGACGTCGCGCTCGCCCTCGCGCGGCGCGCCGACACCGCGTGGGTCAAGCTCGTGTCGGGCGGCACTGAGATCTGCGTGAACGTGTCCACGCCGGCCGCGAGCGACCATTCGCTGCTGCTGCGGGACATCCCGCGCTCCGCGAGCATCACGGCGGTGTCGGCGCACCAGCTGCTGCACCGGTATTTCGGCGGCCCGACGGCGTGGCTCGGCCGGGCCAGCTTCCTGGAACCCGCCCAGGTCGCGGCGCTGACGCCGGTGTTCTCCGGCGAAGGCAAGCCGCTGACCGGCGAGGACGACGCGCTGATGGCCGCGCTGCAGCGTGACGGCCGCGCGAGCCTGGCCGAGCTGGCGGCGGCCACCGGCTGGTCCGCGGCCACCGTCGCGCGCCGGCTGGCCGACCTGCAGGCCGGTGGCACGGTGTTCTTCGACCTGGAGGTCGACCCGGCGGCCCTGGGCGCGACGACCCACGCCCTGCTGTGGATGTCGGTCGCCCCGGCGCACCTCGACGACGTCGCCCGGGAGCTGGCCACGCACCCGGAACTGGCGCTCGTCGCGGCGACGACCGGGCCGGCCAACCTGGTCGCGCACGCGCTCTGCCCGGACGCGGCGGCGCTGCACCACTACCTGACCCGCCGACTCGGCGCCCTCGAGGCTGTCCACACCCTGGAAACGGCACCGGTCCTGCGGACGATCAAGGCGGCCGCGTCCCGCTGAAGCGCTTTCACGTGAAAGCTCCGAGCCCTGCTTTCACGTGAAAGCGGTGGATCAGCGCGCCTGGGGAATCCGCACCTTCACGGCCGGGGCCAGCTGCGCGATCCGCTGCAGCCGGGCCCGGCCCAGCCGGTGGAGCATCTCCCCGAGCTCTTCCGGCGCGATGCTGCTTTCGAGGTCGAGCCGCGTCACCTTGACGACGCGGTGGATCTCCGCGGCGGGGAGCCGCCCCACGAACTCCCCCGCCAGCCACACACCGACTTCTTCGACGACGTGGTCCGCCTGGTGGCTTCGTACGGTCATCGCTCTCTCGCTCTCCTCGTTCCGGATCGCCTTCGCCTGGTCGAGGCCGGAAAATCCCGGCCCGACGCAGGTCGGACGAGCCCACCCCCGACCCATGACGCCGATTCGCGGAAATTAGGGACAGAAAAGCTTTGCGTGTCCGGACCGGTGAGTACCGTGACGATTCCGGTTCACTCACATGGGCTGTTTGCCGCCCCAAGTTGTCGGCCGATCGGGTGGAAAACGGGAGAACAGTGCCCGGACCGCGCGTGCGTCAGGACTCTGGAGACGTCCGGTAGTGCGGGCGTTCCCGTGCGGGACGCGGAAACGGAGACGCGATCCATGGCCCGGTACGACCGGACCGACCTCGGGGCGTACAGCCTGGGGTTGCTCGACGCCGCCGACTCGGCCCAGGTGGAGCGGCACCTTTCGGCGTGCCCGGACTGCCGCCAGGAGGTCCGGGAGTTCGAGGCCGTCCGCTCGATGCTCGACCACCTCGGCCGCCTCGAGTCCACATAGGACTGATCCGGGAACTGTCGGTGCCCGCCGGTACCGTGCGCGCCGTGACCGACTTCCTGACCACGACCCGCCACGCCTATTCGATCGTCGCCGAGAGCTACGACCGGTTCGCGCCACCCATCGCCGAAGACGTCCAGGACCGCGCACTGCTGACGGCGTTCGCCGATCTCGTCCGCGAATACGGCGGCGGTCCGGTCGCCGACCTCGGCTGCGGAACCGGCCGCGTGACCGCGTACCTGGCCTCGGCGGGGCTCGACGTCGCGGGCATCGACCTGTCGCCGGAGATGCTGGCCGTCGCCCGCCGCGATCACCCGGACCTGCGGTTTTCCAAAGGATCACTGCTCGGGCTGGACCTGCCGGACGGCGGGCTCGCGGGCGCGGTGGCGTGGTACTCGATCATCCACACGCCGCCTGCCCGGCTGCCGCAGGTGTGCGCGGAGCTGTTCCGAGTGCTGCGCCCGGGCGGTTACCTGCAGCTCGCGTTCCACGTCGGCGACCGGCACCACCACCGGACCGACGGATACGGGCACGAGGGATTCTCGCTGGACATCTACTGGCTGCCGGTGGAGCGGGTGAGCGAGCTGGTGACGGGCGCGGGGTTCGAGGTGGTGACACAGGTCCTGCGCGACCCGGCGGCGCGGGTGCCGCAGGGCCGGGTGCTGGCGCGGAAACCGGCCGGAGAGCCCGCGGCGGGCTGAGCCCGGCGCCGGCCCGCCCGATCACGCGGGACCGACG
>NZ_JBVHUL010000001.1:1457145-1489081 GCF_055565395.1 Amycolatopsis sp. NPDC028719 | reverse complement strand
ACGACCGGAACCCGGCATTCGGCGGCACGTCCGCCCGACGCCAGGCCGGGCGCGCAGACCCGCCGCCCGAGGCGGGCAAGCCCGCGCACCGGCAGCAGACCACTTCGCACCGGTGCAGCGGCTCACGCCGGTCGGCTCCGGGACCGGAGAGCCCCCGGCCGGCTGAGCCCGGCGCCGGCCCGCCCAATCACGCGGGACCGACGACCGGAACCCGGCATTCGGCGGCACGTCCGCCCGACGCCAGGCCGGGCGCGCAGACCCGCCGCCCGAGGCGGGCAAGCCCGCGCACCGGCAGCACGCCCCTCGGCACCGACGCGGCGGCTCACGCCGGTCGCCCCCGGCGCCGCCCGGCCGGCGTCGCGAATGACTCGTTCGGGACCTCCCACGCCCCGAATGAGTCATTCGCGTCGCTGGACCAGCCATCGCCGAAACCCATCCGCCAACCGGTTCAATGCGGGAGTCGTTCGCGCACACCCCTTGCCCGGACCACCCGAATCCTTGACTGGACTAGACCAATCTGCTCTAGTGACCGGTGTCACCCTCGGTCCGGCCGGTCGAGCACACCCCCTCCGACACCGGGCGCCCCCGCGTCCGGACTCCGTCGTGGCCGAAGGAGTGAGCCAGTCTTGAGAAGACGTCTTGTCGCGGTCCTGTCAGCATTCGCCGCCGCCGCCGCACTCGTGCTCGGCGTGCCCGCCGCCACCGGTCAGGCCCCGCAGGCCGCGGCCGCCGCCTGCAGCGGGCCCAACTGGGTCGCGGGCCAGTGGTACGACGTGGGCGCGGTCGTCAAGTACACCAACGGCAGCTATTACCGCGCCAAGAACGCGAATCCGGGTTACGACCCGATCATCAGCACCTGGTACTGGGAGCCCTACAGCTGCGACGGCGGGGGCGGCGGCACCACCTGCAACGCGCCCAACTGGGTCGCAGGCCAGTGGTACGACGTCGGCGCGGTCGTCAAGTACACCAACGGCAGCTACTACCGCGCCAAGAACGCCAACCCGGGCTACGACCCCGTCATCAGCACCTGGTACTGGGAGCCCTACGACTGCGGCGGCGGCACGAACCCCGGCAACCCGGGCTCGTTCGTCATCAGCGAAGCCCAGTTCAACCAGATCTTCCCGGGCCGCAACAGCTTCTACACCTACAGCGGCCTGACCGCGGCCCTGTCGGCCTACCCCGGCTTCGCCACCACCGGCAGCGACACGGTGAAGAAGCAGGAAGCGGCGGCGTTCCTGGCGAACGTCAACCACGAAACCGGCGGCCTCGTCTACATCGTCGAGCAGAACACGGCCAACTACCCGCACTACTGCGACTACGGCCAGCCCTACGGCTGCCCCGCCGGCCAGGCCGCGTACTACGGCCGCGGCCCGATCCAGCTGAGCTGGAACTTCAACTACAAGGCCGCCGGCGACGCCCTCGGCATCGACCTGCTCGGCAACCCCTGGCAGGTCGAGCAGAACGCGGCCGTCGCCTGGAAGACCGGCCTCTGGTACTGGAACACCCAGAGCGGTCCCGGCACGATGACCCCGCACAACGCGATCGTCAACGGCCGCGGCTTCGGCGAAACCATCCGCAGCATCAACGGCTCCATCGAGTGCAACGGCGGCAACCCGGCGCAGGTGCAGAGCCGCGTCGACAAGTACCGCCAGATCACGTCGCTCCTCGGCGTCGACCCCGGCGCCAACCTCTACTGCTGATCCGACGCGAGCGGCTCACCCGTCCACTGGGTGAGCCGCTCGCCGATCAGCCCGCCCACCTCCCCGAGGTTGTCGTTCAGGTAGAAGTGACCGCCCGGGAACGACTTCAGCTCGAAGGGCCCGGACGTGTGCTCCGCCCACCGCCGCGCCTGGACTTCCGTGACCCTCGAATCACGGTCGCCGAACAGCGCGAAGACCGGGCAGGAGACGTCGGGCCCCGGCCGGTAGTGGTAGCCCTCCGCCGCCTTGAAGTCGTTGCGCAGCACCGGCAGTACCAGCCGGAGGAGCTCGGGATGCGCCAGCACCCGCGGATCGGTGCCGCCGATCCGCCGGACGTCGGCGAGCAGCTCGTCGTCGGTCCGTTCGGGGACCGGCCCACCGGGGAACGAGACCGACGCGCGGCGCCCCGACACGAACAGGCCGAGCAGCCCGGGTCCGAGCCGCCGCGCGACCTCGAAGGCCAGGCTGGCGCCCATGCTGTGCCCGAAGAACGCCGTCGGCCCGGTGACCTCGGCGGCGAGTACCTCCGCCAGCCGGTCGGCGAGCAGGAACAGGTCGTCCACCAGCGGTTCGGCGTGCCGGTCCTGCCGGCCCGGGTACTGCACGGCCAGCACGTCGACCGCGGGGGCCAGCGTGGCGGAGAGCGAGTGGAAGTAGCTCGCCGTCCCGCCGGCGTGCGGGAAGCAGACGAGCCGCGGCGCGCCGGGCGCGGCCGGGTGGAAGCGCCGGAACCACGCTTTCGAATCCGTCATACCGGCGAATCTCCCAGGCCCGCGCGGGTCACGTCGACGCCAATCGTGCGGAAGTCGGGCGCGTCCCTCCTCAGGGGCTCACTCCGCCCGCCACAGCGCGGGGACGGCCGGTGGTTCCCAGCCCGGCTGAGCGGTGTGCGCCTGCAGGCACACGTAACCCCGGCCGCCGTAGGTGACCCGTGCACCCGCCGCGTAGCCGGTGCCCGCCGCCCACGTGGTGCCTCCAGGCGGCGTCGAGGTGGACGTCGGTGGCGTCGAAGTGGACGTCGGAGACTGCGGGACGTTCAGCACGAAGTCGAACGCGGCTTCCTTCGCGGTGCCGTTGTCCCGCACGGTCATCAGGAGCCGCGCGTCGAAGATCGTGTCGGTGTTGTTGCGCGGCTCGTTCGGGAAGTAGAGCTGGGTGGTGAGGATCGGCCGGCCGGGTGCCTGCACCTTGACGTGGATGTGCCGGGTGCGGCCGGGGTAGAGGCCGGGCACGATCGTCGAGAGCCGGAACGCGCCCTGGGCGTCGGTGTACTGGTGGCCGCGGAAGGTGTAGCCGGTGTTGTCGTACGCGCCGTTGACGTCCGCCTGCCAGAAGTCCAGCAGCGCGCGGTTCACCGGCAGGCAGGCGAGCCCGAAGACGTAGCCGCTCACCGTCAGGCGCGTGCCCTGCGTGCCGGGGGTGGCCAGGTCGGTCCGTTCCGGCGAGTTCGGCTTGAAGTAGGGCCCTTCGGTCTGGGCCGGCGTCGGATCGTCGTCGTCGTGGCACGCCGGCGTCAGTTCCGGGGCCTGGCCGCCGGCGACGGCCGTGCGGGCGAGCGCCGGCCCGCCGATCAGCGCGACCGGCGCGGCGACACCCGCGGCCAGCGCGGCGCGCAGCACCGTCTTGCGGCTGAGCTTGGTCTCTTCGTCCATGCCTGCTCCTCGTGGGGGCTTCGGGAATCCCCTCGAACGTAGGCAGCGCACCGGGTGCGCGACGATGGACTGGCTCGGTCAGTCGTGGTGATTCTGCCCGCCGCGGCGGAAATCGCCGGGGCTCAGCCCGGTTTCGCGGCGGAAGAACCGGCAGAAGTAGGCCGGGTCGGCGAACCCGACGCGGGTCGCGACCTGGCGCACGGTGAGGTCCGTCCGGAGCAGGAACCGCTGGGCTTCCCGGATCCGTGCCTCGCGCAGCAGCTGCGCGGCCGTGCGGCCGGTCGCCGCCTTCACCGCCTCGGTGAGGTGACCCGGCGTGACGCCGATGCGCCGGGCGTGCGCGGACACCGACCACGACCCGGGGTCCGGGCGGCCGGTGAGCCGGGCGAACTCCGCCGCCACCGCTCCGGCGGGCGCGGGCGGCGGCGTCCCCAGCAGCCGTCCGGCGCGCACGACCAGGACGTGCACCAGCGCCCGCAGCACGGACTCTTCGCCGTGGCGGTGCTCCTCTTCGAGGTCGGCGATCACCCGTGTGACGGCCGCGCCGGCGGGCGCGTCCAGCCGGAGGCACGGCTGTTCGCTCAGCCGCCGCAGCAGGTCGCGGTCGGCCGGGTGGTCGAGGAGGAAGTCGTCGGTGAACAGGACGACGTGGCCGGTCAGGCCGCGCACGCCGGCCCACTGGTGCACCTGCCCCGGCGCGATGACGGCGAGCTGCGGTGGCCGCAGCGGCCGGTGCGTCAGGTCGACGACGTGCGCGCCGGTGCCGCCGGTGACGTGGACGAGCTCGTGGAAGGTGTGCCGGTGCGGGAACTCCGCGCGCGAAAGCGGCCCGATCTCGTCGAACGTGCCGACCGCGAACGGCGGCGCGTGCGGGGCCGGCACCTCCAGCCGGTGCATCGGCAGCTCTCCCGCCCGCGGCCGTTCGCAGGGCGTCCCGGGCGGAACGGTCGTACCGCGCATGGCCTCGTCCCTTCGCCGTCCGGGCGAAAAGTCTAGACCAATGCACGCGCGGTTCGCCGCTTTCGCCCCGATGGTCGCAATCCGATGGTCGGGTACGAAAACGGGGCCGGTCCACTGTGGACCGGCCCCGTTCCCGGGTACTGCTTACTGCTTACGCGCGGCTGCGACGCCGGTTCACCAGCAGCATCAGCGCGCCGCCACCGAGCAGCAGGCCGCCGACGGTGAACGGAACCGCGGCGTCGACACCGGTGTTGGCGAGCTCGCCGCCCCCGCCGTTCGAGCCGGCCGGGGTGGTGCTCGGCGCGGTGGTCGGGGCACCGGCCTCGGTCCAGCTGGCGGGCGCGTTCGCGGTGACCTCGGTCTTCTCCGAGTCGGCGACGATCAGCGACTGCGCCGGCTTCTTCGCGTAGTTCTCGGCGACGAACAGGCGGCCGGTGTCCAGCTCGCCGGTGGCCTTGAGGGTGAAGGCGCCCTTGCCCGGCTTGGTGCCCGCCGGGATGTCGACGAACAGCTTGCTGCCGTCCTTGACGTCCGTGCCCTTCAGCTCCTTGCCGTCGGCGTCGGTGATCTTGACACCCTCGGGCAGCTGGCTGGTCAGCGAGGTGATGTCCCCGCTGGTGGCGACGCTGTACGGGCCGACCTTGGAGCCGGCGGTGCCCTCGGTCTTGTCCGCGGCGATGTTCAGCGTCGGCTTCGGCTGCTCGCCGATGCCCTTGTTCTGGTCGCCGGTGAAGTAGGCGTAGAGCGCGGCGACGTCGGCGTTGGCGTCGGCCGACTTCTCCTCGGCCAGCGGCTTGGTGGCGTCCAGGTTCACGCCGTCGCTGAAGTGCCACACGGCGGCCTGCGTCGCGGCGATGGCCTCGCGCTCGGAGACGCCGTCGTGGACCTCGACGCCGGCCTTCTTCAGCGCCTTGCCCAGCGCGTCGAGGCCGGTGCCCGGGTAGCCGTTGTGCAGCACCCAGTTGATCTTGGTGTTGTTCTTCTCGAACGGCGAGTTCTCGGCCGGGTACTTGCTCCACGGACGCTCGACCATGTCGACGTCCGTGCGCAGGCCGACGGTGATCTGCACGCAGTAGAGCTTCAGCGTGCTGCCGTTGGACAGCTTCATCTCGAACAGCTCGGCGATGTAGTCGCCGCCCTTGCCGAGGTTGAGCCGGTAGCCGACGGTGGCCTTGGCGTTGCCGTGGTCGTCCGCGACGACGCGGCCGCGCGCGGCACCGTCGTCGGCGAGAGCGGCCGGCGAACCGATCATGACGGCGGCGGCCGCGGCGAGAGCCGCGATCCCGCCACGCACGAGAGTGGACCTGACCTGCATAAATCTCCTATCCGAGCCCGAACCGACGACGTAGCAGCCATCCACCCCCGCAGGCGGCCACTGATTCGGGTGAGTGATCACCCGGTCAAGCGAAACCGGAGCCTACACGGACCTCACAAGTACTACTCAGGGTGTCCCCGTTATCTCGAATGGGTCAGAAAACCGAAAGAAACGGCGTTCAGAAAAGCCACAGGCCACGGATTCACGTGACGACGGGCCGCAATCCCGAAGCCATCCTCCCGATCACCGCCGCATACTCCGACTTGAGCCGCGATTTGTCCGAATCGGCCGCTTCGGCCAGTGCCATCCCGGCCGTGCCGAGCATGCCGAACACCAGGCGCGTCGTGGTTTCCAGTGGCTGGCCGTCGATGTCGCCGCCCTCCACCAGGGCCTTGATCAGCTGCTCGACGAGGCCGTACGCGTACTGCTCTTCGGCCGCCTGCCAGCGCAGCCAGCCGAGGGCGAGCGGCGCCTCCTGCCAGACGAGCTTGCCGTAGACCGGGTCGCAGCAGCGGTCGAGGAACACGTCGAGGGCCGCGAACGCCGCCGACCAGGGGTCCGCCGCCCGCGCCGCCGCGGCCGCGGACAGCTCCATCGCCTCGGTTTCGAGCTGCGCGAAGACCGCCTCGAACAGCGCCGTCTTGTTCGCGAAGTGGTGGTAGATCGCGCCGCGCGTGGCCTGGATGTCGCCGGCGATGTCCTCCAGGGCCGCCCCGGCGAAGCCGTGCTCGGCGAACCGGCGCGTGGCCGCCGCCAGCAGGGCGGCCCGGGTGGCCTCGGAGTACTGCTCCCGCCGGCTCTTGACCGTCGACATGCGCAAAGCATAGGACATACACTGCGCATGTCACCGACACAGTGCATGTGGGGGTTGCCATGACCGACGTCAACGAGCTCCTGTTCAACCCGTTCGCGCCCGGCTTCTTCGAAAACCCGTACGAGCAGTACAAGACGCTGCGCGACGAGGACCCGGTGCAGGAGCACCCGCTGGGGTTCTGGTTCGTCACGCGCTACGAAGACGTCTCGGCGCTGCTGAAGGCCGGCCTGTCGGTGGAAATCGGGAACCTGGCGCCCGGGCCGTTCCTCGACCAGGCCACCGCGTTCACCCCGGACGCCGATCGGGGCGCGCTGAACCTCTCGATGCTCGACCGCGACCCGCCCGACCACACGCGGCTGCGCTCGCTGGTGACGAAGGTGTTCACCCGCCGCGCGATCGCCGCTTTGGAGCCGAAGATCGTCGGCCTCGTGGACGCCGCACTCGATCGCATGGCCGAAAAAGGCGACTCGGACCTGGTCGAGGAGCTGGCGTTCCCGCTGCCGTTCGCGGTGATCTCCGAGATGCTCGGCATGCCGCCGACGGACCACTCCCGGATCCGGGAGCTGAGCGGAACCCTGGTGCGGTCCTTGGAGGTCGTCGCCGACGAGGAGACGGCCCGCGCGATCATGGCGGCGGACGCGGAGCTGACGGCGATCACGCGCGAGGTGATCGCCTGGAAGCGCGACCACCCGGCGGACGACCTGCTCTCGGCCCTGATCCAGGCCGAGCACGACGGCCAGGTCCTCGACGGCGACGAGCTGGTCGCCCAGGTGGTCCTGCTCTACGTGGCCGGCCACGAGACGACGGTCAACCTGATCGCCAACGGCGTCAACGCGTTGCTGCGCAACCCCTCGCAGCTGGCTTTGCTGAGGGCACAGCCGGATCTCGCCGCGAACGCGGTGGAGGAGTTCCTCCGCTACGACTCCCCGGTCCAGCAGACCCGCCGGATCACGACGTCCCCGTACGAAGTGGCGGGCAAGGAGATCCCGGCGGGCACGTTCGTGCTGGCGTGCTTGGGTTCGGCGAACCGCGACGAGCGCTTCTTCGGCCCGGACGCCGCCGAGCTGCGCCTGGACCGGCCGAACGCGCGCCACCAGGTGTCGTTCGGTGCGGGGCCGCACCACTGCCTCGGCGCGGCACTGGCCCGGCTCGAAGACCAGGTCGCCGTCAGCCGGCTGGTTCAGCGGTTCCCGGAGCTGCGCTTCGCGGGCGAGCTGACGTGGAACGGCCGGATCAACCTGCGCGGGCCGGCGAAGTTCCCGGTCACCGTGCACGCCTGACGGGGCGCGGGCCGCCGGCTCAGCCGACCGGGCCTCGGCGTTCGAGGAACACGGTGTCGTGCCAGACACCGTCGCGCCACGCGATGCGTTCCCGGACACCGAGGGTCCGGTAGCCGGCCGCGCGGTGCAGGGCGATCGAGGCGCGGTTCTCGGTGAAGACGGACGTCTGCAGCGTCCAGAGCCCGGCGGCGTCGGCTTCCGTGACCTGCGTGCGGATGAGGGCTTTGCCGACGCCGCGGCCTCGGTGGCCTTCACCGACGTAGACCGAAGTCTCGGCGACGCCGGAGTAGCACTCCCGCGCGGACACCGGCGCGGCGGCGGCCCAGCCGACGACCTCGCCGTCGATCTCGGCGACCCAGCGGTGACCGGGCAGCCACTTCGCGTGCAGCTCGTCTCGGCTGGGCACCGCGGTTTCGAACGTGGCGATACCGGTGGCGATGCCTTCGGCGTAGATGCGCCGGACCGCACCCCAATCTCGTCGGCCGAGAGGGCGCACGACGACGTCGTCCGGGACGTCTTCGGGGCAGCAGGGCCGCGGCGCGAGCAGGCCCATGACCGCGTCAGCCGCGTGCGGGAGTCCGACACAGCAGGCTTCGTTGACCGTGACGACGGTGGCGGTGCCCCGTTTCCGCAGGAGCAGGAACCCGACGTCGGCCAGCTTGCGGACGTGGTGGGACACGTTGCCCTGGCTGATGCCCATGATCTCGGTCAGCCCGCCGATGGTGAGCTCGCGGTTCGCGGTCGCCACGGCGTGCAGGATCTTGACCCGCGTCGGCTCGGCCAGGCAGGAGAACCACTCCGCGTACGTGGCGGCCTCGGCGTCGGGCAGCACCGGCGGCGTGACCGGCAGGATCGTCGTCATGCCGTCGAGTATTGACGGTGATCGATGGTTGCGTCAATCGATGACGGTCGATACATTGCTCGGCAGGCTCCATCGAGCAGTATCGATGAAAGGATCTGGGGATGGACGAGTTGCCTGTTGTCGTCGTGGGCGCCGGCCCGGTAGGACTCGCCGCGGCCGCCGAGCTGCTGGAACGCGGCCTCGAGCCGCTGGTGCTCGAACGTGGCGCCCAGGCCGGCGCCGCGGTGGCGGAGTGGAACCACGTCCGGCTGTTCTCCTCGTGGCCGGAGCTGGCCGCCCCCGCGGCCGCACGCCTGCTCGAGCCGACCGGCTGGACCCGTCCGGACGCCGGCAGTTACCCGACGGGCCGCGAGTGGGCACAGCACTACCTGCGGCCGCTCGCCGAAGCACTCGGCGACCGCGTCCGC
The DNA here is from genome assembly GCF_055565395.1 of Amycolatopsis sp. NPDC028719. Taxonomy (NCBI): domain Bacteria; kingdom Bacillati; phylum Actinomycetota; class Actinomycetes; order Pseudonocardiales; family Pseudonocardiaceae; genus Amycolatopsis; species Amycolatopsis sp. NPDC028719. The sequence goes on along the minus strand of NZ_JBVHUL010000001.1, from coordinate 1,480,091 downwards.
TTCGGTACCGAAGTGGTGGGGGTCGCGCGGCGGGGCCGGGACCGGATCGTCGACAGCGGCCGCGACGACGAGCCGTTCTCTGTGCACGTCCGCACCGCCGACGGCGAAGGGCGCGTCCTGGCCCGGGCGGTGATCGACGCGTCCGGGACGTGGACGACCCCGAATCCCCTAGGTGGCGAGGGCCTGCCGGCGATCGGCGAGCGCGCCGCGGCCGACCGGATCTCCTACCGGGTCCCGGACCTCGCCGCCGAGCGCGCGCGGTACGCGGGCAAGCACGTGGTCGTGGCGGGCAGCGGGCACTCCGCGCTGACGGCGCTGGTCGCGCTGGCCGCGCTCGGCGGGGACACGCGGATCACCTGGGTGCTGCGCCGCGGCGGCATCGGAGACACCTTCGGCGGCGGTGAAGCCGACCAGTTGCCGGCCCGTGGGGCACTCGGCCTGCGCGCGAAGGAGGCGGTCGACGCCGGGCTCGTCACGGTCGTGACCGGCTTCCGCACCGAAGCGGTCGAGCGCACCGGCGGATCGATCGCGCTGGTTTCGGCCGACGGGCGCCGGATCGGGGACGTCGAGGAGGTGATCGCGCTGACCGGGTTCCGGCCCGAGCTGTCGTGGCTGTCGGAGATCCGCCTGGAGCTGGACCCGACGCTGCAAGCGCCGGTCGCGCTGGCCCCGCTGGTCGACCCGAACGTGCATTCCTGCGGCACGGTCTACCCGCATGGCGCGAAGGAACTGTCCCACCCGGAGCGGAACTTCTACCTGGCCGGGATGAAGAGCTACGGCCGCGCGCCGACGTTCCTCGCCCAGACCGGCTACGAGCAGGTCCGCAGCATCGCGGCCGCCTTCGCCGGCGATCACGAGGCGGCCGCCCGGGTCGAGCTGATCATGGCGGAGACCGGGGTCTGCGGTGGTGCCGGCCTGTTCGACGAAGCCGCGCCTGCCGCAGGCGGGTGCTGCGGCGCTCCCGAGCCGGAAGTGCTGACGCTGTCGGCGCCGCCCGCCGCGTCGCACTGACCCGGTGCCGGCGAGCACGGGCGCCACGTCCTTGAGCAGGTCGGGGCTGCACCGGGTGCTCGCGATCTTGTGCGTCACGCAGATCACCAGCTGGGGAATCCTCTACTACGCCTTCCCGGTGCTCGCCCCGGACATCGCCCACGCGACCGGCTGGCCGACCACGGCGGTGGTCGCGGCGCTGTCCGGAGCGCAGCTGGTCACCGCCGTGGCGGGGATCCCGGTCGGGCGATGGCTGGACCGGCGCGGGCCCCGCGCCGTGATGACCACCGGCTCGGTACTGGGGGTGTGCGCGCTGGTCGCGATCGCGACGGCGCAGAATCTCGCGTGGTTCGTCATCGCGTGGGCGGTGGCCGGTGCGGCGATGAGCGGGGTGCTGTACCCGCCGGCGTTCGCGGCGTTGACCCGCTGGTACGGGCCGCGGCGGGTGTCCGCGCTGACCGTCCTCACCCTGGCCGGCGGTCTGGCGAGCACCGTGTTCGCGCCGGTCACCGCACTCCTGGCGGCGCACTTGGACTGGCGCCACACCTACCTGGTGCTCGCGTTGGTCCTGGCGGCGATCACCATCCCGTTGCACGCGTGGGGGCTGAAGGGTCCGTGGCCGGAGGCCGGGCTTCCGCCGGCGGAGCACGCCGATCCACGGCGGATCGCCCGCAGTGGCGCGTTCGTGGTGCTGGTCGTGGCGCTGAGCATGACGACGTTCTCGGCGTTCGCCGTCGTGGTGAACCTGGTGCCGCTGCTGACCGAGCGCGGCGTCAGTCCCGGGATCGCCGCGGTCGCCCTCGGCCTTGGCGGCGCCGGGCAGGTCCTCGGCCGCCTCGGGTACGCCACGCTGTCGCGGCGCACGAACGTCCGCGCCCGCACGGGGCTGATCTTGCTGGCCACGTCGGTCACCACAGCCCTGCTGTCGGTCCTGACCTCGGTGGTCGCCTTGATCGCCGCGACGGTCGTGGCCGGGATGGCCCGCGGGGTGTTCACGCTGCTGCAGGCCACCGCGATCACCGACCGCTGGGGGGCTGTCCACTATGGACGGCTCAACGGGCTGATGTCCGCGCCGATGACCATCACCATGGCACTGGCCCCGTTCGCGGGCGCGGCCTTCGCCGGCGTGCTCGGCGGCTACGCCCACGCTTTCCTCGTCCTCGCCGCGGTCAACACCGCGGCCGCCGCGCTGGCCATGGCCGGCAACCCGTCCAGGAGAACCCCATGAGCGAGCACGGAAACGGACGCCCGCGTCACGACCGCGGCGGCGCGCGTGCGAGGTGCTCCCGGCCCGCTCGCGCGTGACGGGCCGTCAGGCCGGGGCCAGGCCCGGGGCGGCCAGCAGGGCGCTCAGCTGCCCGAGGTCCTTCACGCGAGGCCGGTAGTACACCCAGGTCCCGCGGCGTTCGCTGTCGACCAGGCCGGCTTCGCGCAGCACCTTCAGGTGGTGCGAGATGGTCGGCCCGGTGAGGTCGAACGCCGCGGTCAGGTCGCAGACGCAGCTCTCGCCCTCGGCCGAGGTGATCAGCGACAGCAACCGCAGGCGCACCGGGTCGCCCAAGGCCTTGAACGCCTTGGCCAGGTCGGCCGCCTGCTCGGCGGACAGCGGTGCGGCGACCAGCGGCTCGCAGCACCCGTCGGAGATCACCGGCAACTCGATCCTCTGTTCAGCCACCTGTCTATATTGACATCCATCTAATCAAGCGGCAAACTCAGGACCGTTGATTAGATAATCATCTAGATAAGGTGGGCTCATGATCACGCTGATCCGACGCCTGTTCCGCACCACCGCGACGGTGGAGTTCTGCGAGTCCTGCGCGCAGGTCTGCACCGGCCGGTGCCGCGCCGACGCGCTGCTCGACCGGGCCCGCACCCAAGCGCTGCGGCTGTCCTCCCGCTTCTGAAACCTCAACCACCACAAGGAGGTTCGATGACCAACGAGACGGTCGGCGGATTCGCCGGCGACCCGGCCGAGGCCTTCACCCCGCCCGCTTCCGGCGGCTGTTGCGGCTCCGCGCCCGCCACGGCGACCGCGACAACGTGCTGCGGCACCACCGAGACCGCGACCGCGGCCGGCACCTGCTGCGACCCGGCCGCCGAAGCCGACGGCGCCGGCTGCTGCGGATGACCACGACCCGCCCCGCACCGGCCGTCTCCGGTGCCCGGCTGCGGACCACGGTCACCACCCTGGCCGAGGACCGCTTCACCGGCCGCCGGGTCGGCACCGCGGGCGGCCGTGCGGCCGCCACCTGGCTCGCCGGGCAGCTGCGGGCGATCGGCGCGACGGTCACCACCGACGAGTTCCCGGTGCCCGGCGTGCGGGAGCTCTACCGCACGCCCCAGCTCACCTGGGATGGCCGGGCGCTGGTGCACCGCCGGGATTTCGTGGAACACCTCGCGTCCGCGGACCTGCCCGCACCGGTCACCGGCGAGCTGGTGCGCGCCGATGCGGAGGAGCTGGGTGGTCGTTGGGTGCTCGCGCCGGACCTGGGGGTTTCGGCGCGAGCATCCCGCGAGGGCGCGGTGGGTCTGCTGGTGCCGCGTGGGACCGACGAAGCCGGCTGGATGCCGAAGATGATCGCCGGCCCGCCGCCCGGCGACCTTCCGGTCCTCGCGGTCCGCACCGAGCTGCACCGGCAGCTGGCCGAAGCGCCGACGGTGTCCGCGTCGGTCCCGCTGCGCACGGTCGACATCATCGGCTCGAACGTGCACGGCGTGCTCCGCCAACCTGCCGCGCAGGGGTTGACCGTCTTGCTCACCGCGCACTTCGACGGCGTCGGCGACGATCCGGACCAGCGGCTGCCCGCCGCGGCCGACAACGCCTCCGGTGTCGCCGCTGTTCTCGAAGCCGCCCGTCTCCTCGCACCGGCCATGCCGGACGGCGCGGGGCTCGCGGTGGCGTTCCTCGACGCCGAGGAAGCCGGCGCGCGCGGCTCCGCTCACCACGCTCCGGCCGTGGCGCCCGGCACGGTGGTGATCAACCTCGACGGCGCAGCCAAGCTCGGCGACGCCGCGGCCGTCGAAGCCGGCGGTCCGGCCCACGCGCTGCTGGCCGCGCTCGACCAGGCCGGCCGCGAGACCGGAGTCCCGCTGCGGGCCGGCGCGATGGCGTCGGACAACCGCCGCTACGCCGCGGCCGGCCTTCCCGCGCTCGGGATCGGCATGGGCATGCCCGGCTACCAGACCCCGGCCGAGACCCCCGGCCGCGTCGAGACCGGCACCCTCGTCGCGGCGACCCGGCTCGTCGTCGCCACGGTCCGGCAGCTGGTGGCTCCGATCACCGGCTGAGGGTGAGCTGGCGCTGGTGGAAGGCGAAATGCCGGGCCGGATAGCGGTAGAGGTCGGCGAGGGTCATGTACGGCTGGAAGAACGGGTCCCAGCGAGGCGGATAGTGCATCCCGCGCGCCAAGCCCGCGTCGTCGGCCCGATCCAGGCTTCGGTGGAGCGAGGCGATGATGTGGTCGAGCCAGCGCGCCGCCCGGCGGGGTCCGATCAAGCCGCCTCCGCAGGAACCGAGGTAGTTGATCACGTGGAACGGCGGCGTCGCCACGTTCAGCACCGCGGCGAACCCGCGGCTCACCGGGTCCGGCAGGCGCCCGAACACCCGGACCAGCACCAGCAGCGCGCGCACGATCTGGTAGCCGAACACCAGGTGGAACAACAGCTGCTGGTTGGTCCACCGGGTGCCGTCCGACCGGCGGCGCAGATCCGCCGTCGTCGCGGCGGCCATCAGCTCATGGAACGTCGCGCGGTCCTGTTCCCACTGCTCGTGCACAGCCTGCCGGTCCATCGCCCAACCTTCCGGGTGCCCCGGACGAGCATCTCACCGACAAGCTGAATCCGCCCTCAGTCGGCCGGCCGGCTGGCTCGGAGGCGGTGAATCCTCGGTTGCGGGGTCTTCTCGACCCAGCGTTTGCGCAGCCACAGGCTCACGTACACCAAGCCGACCAGTACGGGTACCTCGATCAGCGGGCCGACCACACCCGCGAGGGCCTGGCCGGACGTCACGCCGAACACGCCGATCGCCACCGCGATCGCCAGCTCGAAGTTGTTGCCCGCGGCTGTAAACGCCAGCGTCGTCGTGCGCGCGTAGGACAGCCCCGAGGCTTTGCCGAGCAGGTAACCGCCGCCCCACATGATCGCGAAGTAGGCCAGTAACGGCAGCGCGATCCGGGCGACGTCCAGCGGCCGCGAGGTGATCGTTCCCCCCTGCAGCGCGAAGAGCACGATGATCGTGAACAGCAGCCCGTACAGCGCGATCGGGCCGATCTTCGGGAGGAACTCGCCCTCGTACCACTCGCGGCCCTTGCTGCGCTCCCCGATCCGCCGCGACAGGTAGCCGGCGGCGAGCGGGATGCCGAGGAAGATGACCACGCTCAGCGCGATCTCCCACGGCGAGAAGCTGACGCTGGTCGTGTCGAGACCGAGCCAGCCGGGCAGCAGGTCGAGGTAGAACCAGCCCAGCACGCCGAACATGATCACCTGGAACACGGAGTTCAGCGCGACCAGCACCGCGGCGGCTTCGCGGTCACCGCAGGCGAGGTCGTTCCAGATGATCACCATGGCGATGCAGCGCGCGAGCCCGACGATGATCAGCCCGGTCCGGTACGCCGGCAGGTCCGGCAACAGCAGCCACGCGAGCGCGAACATCAAGGCAGGGCCGAGAATCCAGTTCAGGACCAGCGACAGGACCATGGTGCGCTTGTCGCGGGTGACGGTGTCGAGCTTGTCGTAGCGGACCTTCGCCAGCACCGGGTACATCATCAGCAGCAGGCCGAGCGCGATCGGCAGCGACACCTGCCCGATCTTCACGGCTTCCAGTACGCCTTGCAGGCCGGGGATCACGCTGCCGAGACCCAGCCCGGCGGCCATCGCGGCGATGATCCAGACGGGCAGGAACCGGTCCAGGAAGGACAGTCGGTGCAGAACGTCGGCGTCAGCGGTCTGAGTCACGGACCTGATCTCCTGGCGAGTTGTCGAGAAGCTCGGCGACGAGCCCGCGGACGCGGCGGTCGATCTCGTCGCGGATCGGGCGGACGGCGTCGACACCCTGCCCGGCCGGGTCGTCGAGGGGCCAGTCCAGATATCGCTTGCCGGGAAAGATCGGGCAGGTGTCGCCGCAGCCCATGGTGATGACGACGTCGGAGGCTTCGACGTCCTCTGTGGACAGCTTGGCCGGCACCTCGGCGGTGATGTCCAGGCCCCACTCGGCGAGCGCCTCGGCGGCGGCGGGATTGACTTTGTCAGCCGGTTCGGACCCGGCCGACCGCACGGCGATCCGGCCGAGCGCGTAGTGCTGCAGCAGCGCGGCGGCCATCTGCGAGCGGCCGGCGTTGTGCACGCAGACGAACAGCACCTCGGGAGTGCGGGACATGAACGGTCCTTCCGGAGTCGAGCGGACCGGCTGGATCGAAGTCCGCCGATGCAATTGAAGACGCTTGGATCGACTCTTGTCAATCCAGCTGAGGTACGATCGGGATCACCCGGCCGTCGAGGAGGAGTCATGGCCGCGCACAACGGTCACGTCCGGGCGAAGCCGGTGACTCTCCTGCTGGCCGAGCCCGCCGCCGTCGTCACGGATGCCGAGGCCGAGACGGCCGCGAAGCTGTTCAAGGCCCTGTCCGACCCGGTCCGGATCCGGCTCGTGTCCCTGATCCGGCACTCCCCCGGCGGCGAAGCGTGCTTCTGCGACCTCGCCGCGGACTTCGCCATGCCGCAGCCGTCGCTGAGCCACCACCTGCGGGTCCTCGTCACGGCCGGCGTCCTCACGCGCGAGCGCCGCGGCACCTGGAGCTGGTACAGCCTCGTTCCCGAGCCGCTCGAGGCCCTGGGCCACCTGCTCCGCGAGGGCGGCCCCCTCGCCGACCGGCTCGCCCGATAGCCGCCGACACCGATCAGAAATCCTCCGCCACGTCGTCAGTTCTGGTAGCCCCGCACACCGGTGGAAGGATTGACGACCATGACCGACGCCAGGCCGCCGGCCGCCGACGAAGCCACGTTCATCGCGGCGGTCCGCTCGGGCGATCCGGCGCGGTTCGCGCTCATCACGGAGCGCCACCGGCGTGAGCTGCAGGTGCACTGCTACCGGATGCTCGCGAACTACGAGGACGCCCAGGACATGACGCAGGAGACGTTCCTGCGAGCGTGGAACAAGCGGGAGACGTTCAAAGGCCACGCCGCGCTGCGGACCTGGCTGTACCGGATCGCGACGAACGCCTGCCTCGACTTCCTGGACAAGCGCAAGGACCGCACACCCGTGCCGTCCGGGCTGGCGGACTCCGAGGTGCTGTACCTGCAGCCGTATCCCGACCGGATGCTTCCCGAGGACCCGCAGGAATCGGTGGTGGCGCGGGAGACGATCGAGCTGGCGTTCATCGTCGCCGTCCAGCACCTGCCGCCGCGGCAGCGGGCGGTGCTCATCCTGCGTGACGTCCTCGGCTGGCCGGCGTCGAAGACCGCCGACGCCCTCGAGCTGACCGTCGCCTCGGTGACCAGCGCACTGCAGCGGGCGCGCGTGACGATGCGCGAACAGCTGCCCGGCCGCCGCCTCGACTGGCGGAACCCCGAGCTGTCGCATGACGAGCGCGACGTGGTGAAGTCCTACATCGACGCCCACGAGCGCAACGACCTCGCGGGGCTGACGTCCCTGCTGCGCGACGACCTGCGCTTCGCGATGCTGCCCGAGGCGGGCACCTTGACCACGACGGCCAAGGACGCGGTGGACGGCTGGGTCTCCGGCGGGCTCTTCCAGCCCGGCCACGACGACTGGCGCGGCATCCCCACGACGGTCAACCGCATGCCGGCCGCCGCGCTGTACCTCCGCACCCCCGACAACCCGGAGTACCGGCTGTTCGCCATCGCGGTCCTGCACGTCGTCGACGGCAAGATCGCCGAGCTCACCGGATTCGACGCCACCGGCAAGCCATGGCTGGACCTGCCCCCGACGCTGTGATCCTGTCCCGCGCTCATCGCTTCGTCTCGTAACGGGTCAGCACCACGCCGCCGGGAAACGTCCGGGTCTCCACGAGGTTGAGGTGTACCCACCTGTCCAGCGCGGTGAAGAACGGCGTGCCGCCGCCCACCAGGACCGGCACGGTGACCAGCACGTACTCGTCGACAAGCCCGGCCCGCACGGCAGCCCCGGCGAGCGTCGCGCCGCCGATGTCCATCGGGCCGCCGTCCTCGGCCTTGAGCCGGCTGATCTCGGCGACCGCGTCGCCGGTGACCAGGCGGGTGTTCCAGTCGACGTCGTCGATGGTCGAGGAGAACACCACCTTCGGCATGTCCCGCCACCGGCGGGCGTACTCGATCGCCGCCGAGGTGGCGCCGGGCTGCCGGTCGGCGGTCGGCCAGTGGGAACTCATCGCCTCCCACAGCTTGCGCCCATACAGAGCCAGGCCCGTCGCCGCCACCCGATCGGACCACCACTGGAACAGCTCATCACTCGGCGACGAGTCCGGTCCCTCACTCCCACTCCAGCCAAGGTCATCGCCCGGCGCGGCGATGTAGCCGTCCAGGGTCACGTTCATGCCGAAGGTCAGTTTCCGCGTCATGCCGGCCTCCTGTGTGTCGATCCCACACGTAGAGACGGCCGCGGCGCGAAAACCTGATCGGTGCGCGGTGAGCGAGGCGTGGTGCCCCCGACGGGGTTCGAACCCGCACTTTGTCGATTTTAAGTCGACTGCCTCTGCCAGTTGGGCTACGGGGGCACCGCACACTCTAGGTGATGGTCGTCAGTGCAGGGTCCACGACTGGTTCGCCGCTCCCGTGCACGTCCAGATCTGCAGCGGTGTTCCGTCCGCCGAACTCGGGCCCGTTGCGTCCAGGCACTTGCCCGATGCCGGGTTCACCAGCTGGCTTCCCGATGCCGTCCACTGCTGGGCGCCCGTTCCGTTGCAGTCGTACAGCTGGACGCGAGATCCGTTCGCTGTTCCCGCCGAGGCGACGTCCAGGCACTTGCCGAGTGCTCGCAAGGTTCCCGAAGAAGCAGTCCACTGCTGGGCGTTCGTCCCGTTGCACGTGTACAGGTCGACCACGGTTCCGTTGGCGGCAGAAGCGCCCGCCACGTCCACGCACTTGCCGCCGTAGCCGGTGATCGTGCCACCCGAAGAAGGCGGTGTTGTCGTGCCGCCCGTGATCGCGTTGAAGATCCGCGAGTACGCGTACCCCGTCGCGCGGTCGTAGTCCTGGAGCTCCCAGAACGACAGCTCCGCGACGCCATTCTGAGAAGCGAACGTCTCCAGCTGCTGGGCGTCCGACTGGCTGAACTGCGCGCCGTCGTCGTTGCGGCCGGCGATCGGCGTCAGGCCCATCATCGCGTACGCCGCCGACGTCGAGATCCCGTACAGGCTCGCCAGTTGCGACGCCGATGCGCGCGCCGCCGAGAGGGCGTCGCTCAGGACCGGCTGGCCGTCGTAGAAGTCCATCACCATCAGGTTGACCACGCTGACCTTGACGCCCTTGCTCTTCGCGTCGCGCAGGAGGTCGAGCTCGTTCGACGGGATACCCGTCGGGTCGACGGCGAGGGTGTAGTCGACCTGGACCGCCGGGTTCTGCTGCTGCAGCGCGGCCAGCGCCGAGTTGCGGCGCTGGTTCGACGCCGTGTCGTTCAGGACGCCGCCCTCGATGTCGAAGTCCAGGCGCGGGGTGCCGTAGGTGTTCACGACGTTGGCGTACGCCGATGTCAGGCTGGCCGTGTTCGTGCAGGTCTGGGCCAGCTCGCCGCCCTCGGCGCCGCCGAACGACGGGATCACGTTGCCGCCCGCCGCCTGCAGGGCGCTGATCTGCGCCTTGAACGAGCCGACGCCGGTGCCGTTCGCCTCCCACACCGGCGTGCAGCCGGACTGCGGCGTCAGGAACGCCAGCGTGAAGAACTTCGTGCCGGTCGCGTTCATGTCGGCGGCCATCTGGCCGGCGTCGGCGTCGCTGATCTGCAGGTACGGCGCCGCGTAGTGGGCGGGGAAAGCCGGGCCGGCCGCCTCGGCGGTGGACGGTGTCAGAGCGAGAGCGGCGACGACGGGCAATGCCGCCACGAGTGCCGCTCTGGTACGGGAAAAGGACATGAAGAGCTCCAAGGGGGACCGTGGGGAGAGGAGCCGGAGCGGACTTATTCCGCGTTGTGAAGAAAGGGTTTACCCGCTCAGCGGCCCAGTTGTCCAGACCATGTCGCTCACCGGCACACAGCCGGTCATTTCCCTGCAATAGCCCCGAAAACGACGAAAGCCCCCGGCCATCACGACCGGGGGGCTCTCAGCGAAGGAAGGTCAGGACTTCGAGACGCGCGCGAACTCGTCCTTCGGGTTGTTGATCTGCCCGAGCGAGATCACCTCACGCCGGAACAGCCCACCGAGGATCCAGTCGAACAGGATGCGGATCTTGCGGTTCCACGTCGGCATCGCCTTGAGGTGGTACGCGCGGTGGAAGAGCCACGCCGGGAAGCCCTTGATCTTCAGGTTCAGCGCGTCGGCCACGCCCTTGTGCAGGCCGAGGCTGGCGACAGCGCCGAGGTTCTTGTGGTAGTAGTCCTTCGGCTTGCCGCCGCGGAGCACCTTGATGATGTTCTTCGCCAGCAGCGTCGCCTGGCGGACCGCGTGCTGCGCGTTCGGCGGGCACGTCGCCGTCGGGTCCTCCTCCGTGCGGGAGAGGTCCGGGATCGCCGCGTTGTCGCCCGCGGTCCACACGTCCGGGTGGCCGACGACCTGCATGGCGGCCGTCGCCTCGAGGCGGCCGCGCTTGTCGACCGGCAGGTCCGACTGGCCCACCACCGGGTTGGCCTTCACACCCGCGGTCCAGATGATCGTGTCGGTGTCGAACTCCGTGCCGTCCGAGAGCACGACGTGACCGTTCTCGAACGACTTCGCCGCCGTCGACAGGTACACCTCGATGCCGCGCTTCTCCAGCTGCTCGACCGTGTACACGCCCAGGGTCTCCCGGACCTCGGGCAGGATCCGCCCGGCGGCCTCGACGAGCACCCAGCGGACGTCGGACGGCTGGATGTTCGGGTAGTAGTTCTCCACCGCGAACCGGGTCATGTCCTCGAGCTCGGCCAGCGCCTCGATGCCGGCGAACCCGCCGCCGACGACGGTGAACGTCAGCAGGCGCTTGCGCAGCTCGGGGTCCAGCGTGCTGGCGGCCTCGTCGAGCTTGGTCATGATGTGGTTGCGGAGGTAGATCGCCTCGCCGATGGTCTTGAAGGCGATGCCCTCTTCGACCAGGCCCGGGATCGGGAGGATCCGCGCGACGGCGCCGAGCGCGACGACGAGGATGTCGTAGCCGAGCTGCTCGATGTGGCCGTCGGCCGCCTCGACCGTGACCGACTTCTTCTCGTTCTCGATCTTGGTGACGCGCGCGGTCAGCACGTGGCAGCGCTTGAGCACGCGACGCAGCGGCACGACCACGTGCCGGGGTTCGATCGCGCCGGCCGCGGCCTCCGGGAGGAACGGCGCGTAGGTCATGTGGGGCTGCGGGTCAACGACGGTCACGGAGGCCTCGTTGGCCCGGAGCATCTTCTGGAGGCCGTACGCCGTGTAGAGCCCGACGTACCCACCACCGAGGACGAGGATCCGAGTCGGTTCCGACTTCGACTTCGCAGCAGCCATGTCCTCATGGTGACACCTTCCGGAGCACCTCGCTCGGGGACCCCATCCGGCTGTGACCAGCGTCGCTGCGGTTTCCGTAACGATTCAGTCCGGCCCTGTCACCGAGGTCGCGGCACGGAAGACGTCGGCCACCATGGCGTGGGTCACGAGCCGAGTCTGGACATTGCGCGGCGATACGTGATAACAGCCGAAAAGCCGCAGGTCGTCCAGTTCCACGACGGCGCCGTGCGCGAAGACCGGACGAGGTCGCGGCACCGGCCAGCCGGCCTCGGCGAGCACGGGCAGTAACGCCTGCCAGCCGAACGCGCCGAGCACGACGATCGCGCGCAGTGTCGGACGTAACAGCGCCAGTTCCTCCGCGAGCCACGGACGGCACGTGTCGCGCTCGGCCGGCGTCGGCTTGTTCTCCGGCGGGGCGCAGCGCACCGGCGAGACGAGCCGCGTCCGGTAGAGCTCGAGGCCGTCGCCGAGCCGCTCCGACGTCGGCTGCGACGCGAGCCCGACCTCGTGCAGCACCCGGAAGAGGAAGTCACCCGATGGGTCACCGGTGAACATCCGGCCGGTGCGGTTCGCGCCGTGCGCCGAGGGCGCGAGCCCCACCACGGCGATCGACGCGTCCGGCGGCCCGAAGCCCGGCACGGGCCGCGCCCAGTACTCCTCGCCGCGGAAGGCCGCCTTTGTGCCGGCGACGCCTTCGCGCCAGGTCACCAGCCGCGGGCAGGCGCGGCACCCGGCCACGGCGGCGTCCAGCTCGGCCAGCGACCTCATGCCAGCGCCGCCCGATCGGTCGGCAGTCGGGACTCGCGCAGGCAGGAGCCCGAGGTCAAGCAGCCGGTGTGGACCACGCTGCGGTGACCGGTCGCGAGGTACCCGGGCCTGCTGCCGTCGTGGAATCGCCCGACCGAGCCGACCGGGGGCACCCGGGGGCAGTGCAGATCGGACTCGTCGCGCCCATCGACGGACCAGGGCTCGAGGATGCCGGACGCCGGGCACCCGGTCAGCAGGCTGGCGCGGCGGGCGAAGGCGAAGCGCCGAGACTGCGCGGCACCGTGGCTGCCGTCGCCCAGCACGCCGCGCTGCTGGTCCAGCGGGATCGACACCGGCTGCACCTCGTGGAGAGCGTACGGACCGGCCTTGCCCGTGACCCTGGCTCGCGCGCGCCCCGTCCGCTTCCGGGTCTCCGAGGTTACGGTCGGCACGGCAGCCCGGTGCTCGACCTCGGCGCCGGCCACTCCCGCCTCGGGGAGGTCGTCGGTGAGGTCGACCCGGCCGCGCAGCCGTTCCTGCACGGCGAGCGCGTCTTCGGCCGTCGCCGGCCAGTCCCCGGTGTGCACCAGGTCACCCTGCCACAACTAGGTTGGGTCCATGGCGGACACGACCCCCGAAGAGGCCCCCGAGAAGAAGGCTGGATCTCCCTCGGAAGCGACCGAGATCCCGGCCGAGCCGACCGACGACATCGTCACGACCCAGCACACGATCACCGTGAAGCGGAAGAAGCTCGCGTACACGGCGAAGGCGGGCCGGATCGTCCTCCGCAAGGAGATCGTCAAGGACGGCAAGTCGGAGGGGCACAAGGCGAAGGCGGAGGTGTTCCTCACCTCCTACACCCTCGACGACGCCGATCCGGGCACGCGGCCGGTGACGTTCGCCTTCAACGGCGGCCCCGGCTCGTCGAGCATCTGGCTGCACATGGGCCTGCTGGGGCCGCGCCGGGTGCTCTCGGGCGACGTCGACGACCTCGTGCCGCCGCCGTACGGGCTGGCCGACAACCCCGAGACGCTGCTGGCGCACAGCGACCTGGTGTTCATCGACCCGGTGTCGACCGGCTACTCGCGCGTTTCGGGCGGCGAGGAGACGAAGGACTTCCACGGCTTCAAGGGCGACATCGAGTCGGTCGGCGAGATCATCCGGCTGTGGGTGTCCCGGCACCAGCGCTGGCTGTCGCCGAAGTTCCTGGCCGGCGAGTCGTACGGCACGCTGCGCGCCGCCGGGCTGGCCGCGCACCTGCAGGACCGGCACGGGCTCTACCTCAACGGCCTGCTGCTGATCTCCTCGGTGCTCGACCTCGGCACGCTGCGGTTCACCGAGGGCAACGACCTGCCGTACTCGCTGTACTTGCCGACGTACGCGGCGATCGCGCACTACCACGGCCTGCACGGCGACCGGCCGCTCGACGACGTCCTGGCCGACGCCGAGGACTTCGCGGCGAAGGAGCTGCCGTACGTGCTTTCGCGCGGCGCGCGGCTGTCCACTCAGGACCGGGCGGAGGCGGTCGCCACGCTGGCGTCGCTGACCGGGCTCACCGAGTCCTATGTGGACCGGGTGAACCTGCGGATCGAGCACGTCCGGTTCTTCACCGAGCTGCTGCGCGACCGCGGCCTGACGGTCGGCCGGATGGACGGCCGCTTCACGACGTGGGAGCCCGACGGCGGCCGCGAGCACATGAGCGACGACCCGTCGATCTCCCGAGTGATCGGCGCGTACGCGGCGGCGTTCAACCACTACGTGCGGGCCGAGCTCGGGTACGAGAACGACCTGCCGTACGAGCTGATCCACGAGGACACGTTCAAGGCGTGGTCGTACTCGGACTTCGAGGGCCGCTCGGTGTCGGTGGTCGACTCGCTGAGCGCGGCGATGCGCGCGAACCCGCACCTGCAGGTCCACGTGGCGTTCGGCCACTACGACGGCGCGACGGCCTACTTCGCGGCCGAGCACGTGCTGGCCCACCTGCAGATCCCGGAGGAGCTGCGCGACAACATCGACACGGCGTACTACCCGGCCGGGCACATGATGTACGTCCACGAGCCGACGCGGGTGCAGCAGGCGAAGGACCTCGCGAAGTTCGTCAAGAAGGCCTCGAACCGCTGACCTTCACCGGTCCCTGGAGTGGTCGTGCTCCGGGGACCGGTGTCACCCGGCTTTCGGGGGCGACCAGTCGACCTCCGCCTGCTCCGGCAGCGGGTCGCCGTAGCGGCCCGGCGGCAGCGGACGACGGCCCCGGAGGTAAGCGATCAGGTTCAGCCGGCCGGTGGCGTAGACCGGTGCCGCCGAAAGCATCGAGATCGCGAGGGCCGCGCCGCCGCCGTAGGCCGGCGCCGCGGCGGCGAGGAACCAGCCGTTGGGGCGACCGGCCGCGTCCGGCCACCGGCGGGTGCGTTTCGCCGGCCGCCGTTGCTCACACCGTCTCCCCGTAGTACCCGTCGGTGGGCAGTGCGGGAATCCGCCGCCGCTGCGCGAACCACGCGACGACGTGCGTGGCGACCGCGAGCACGACGTAACCGATCAGCCACGGCTCACCCGGCAGGTCGGCGACCACGAGTTCGGCGACCACCGGCAGCGCGAAGAGCGACGGCATGGTCAGCTGGACGTCTTCGAGCCGCGTCACGACGTCGACTGCCAGCGAGCCTTCGTCTTCGGCGATCACCGGCCGCCGGAGCACGCCGGTCAGGACCGCCGCCTCCACGATCGCGCCCAGCGCCGGCAGCGGGAGCCAGCACCATGCCCAGACCGAGCCGGTGGCCGCCAGGACGGCGAAGAGAACGGCACCGCCGCCGAACGTGACCGTCAGCGAGAGCAGGTACCAGCCGCTCAGCACCTCCCGCCACGGCGGGCGCGGCTGGTCCAGGCGCCGATCCCCCAGCGCCAAGGCCGCTTCCCGGTCACCGTAGTGGACGCGCAACCACGTCATCGACACGACCGCGGCGAAGACGAAGACGCCGAACCCGAACTCGGGCAGGTCGTCGTGGTCTTCGACGAGCAGGAGCAGCAGGAACTGGTACCCGAGCATGCCGAAGACCATCAGCACGTTCACGAGGAAGACCGGGGCGACGGCGTCCGGCGACCGCTTCCCGCAGCGGACGCTCAGTCGCGACGTCAGCAGCGTCGTCGGCTCGGTCACCCGGATCCCGCGCCGCTCGAGCCACCCGACCGTGGCCTTCTCCCGCGCCGACAACGTGATCATCGGACGTCTTCCCGGACCGGCCACGGCGTGCACCCGGGCGGCTGACGGTTCGTTGTCACCAGGTCGAGGAGCACCGGGAAGGCGTGGAGCGCCGGCCCCGCCATCGCGAAGAAGGCCGCAGCCGGCCCCAGCACACCGAGCCAGCTCCAGGCGTAGGTCCGGTACGGCGTCGCGAAGAACATCGTCGCCCCGAGCGCGGCACCACCCGCGAAAGTCACCACGGCGGCCGCGAGGTACCAGCCGTCCACCAGTTCGCGCCACGACGGCCGCGGCCGGTCGAGTGCCCGGGTGCCCACCACGGCCGCGGCCTGCCGGTCCCGCCGCCGGAAGGCGAGCCAGGTCGCACCCTGGAACCCGAAGGAGATGAAGTAAAGGATCTTGCTCTCGGTCATCTCTACCCCGCGCACGCCGGGCAGGTACTGCAGGCACTGGTAGCCGACCGCGCAACCGAGCGCGATCGGCATGAGCACCGCCAGCCGGACCAGCAGGACCCGCGTCCGCGCACCTCCGCGGATGCCGAGCCGCGTCGCCAGCAGCAGCGTCGGGTTGCGCACCCGGACGCCGTGCGTGCCCAGCCAGTCCACGGCCCGCACCACCTCGCCGTGGCTCGGTACTTGTTCGCTCACCGTTCCCCCTCGCCTCGGGAAGAACACGCACAAGCGGACGAAGAGGTTTACCGGCCGTAGAAACCCGGCGGCAGCCACCGGTACCGGCGGCGGACCAGCAGCCAGCCGGTCAGCTGCGTCCCCAGCACCACGACGAGGTACGCGAGCGCCGACCAGCCCAGCCAGCCGGGCGTGGCCCAGTCGACCACGAACACCGGCATCGCCAGCACGGCGTAGACGGCGCACGGGGCGAACCGGTACGGGTCCTCGGCCCGCAGCAGTTCGTCGACCAGCCGGGAAGCCTCGTCTTCCGCGATCACCGGTGCGCGGAGCACCCGGCCGAGCACCCACGCGGTCACGCCGGCACCCAGCGCCAGCGCCACCGTGCGCAGCCCGACCTCCACGAACGGCGGGTACCAGTGCTTCCAGGTGAACCGCGGCTCGGTGAGGAACGCCGCCGCGCACAGTGCCGCCCCGCCGACGAACGTGATCGCCGCCGAGGCGAGGTACCACCAGCCCACCCGCTTCGCCGCCGACCGGAACGGGGGCGGTGCGCCGGTGCCGGCCAGGCGCTCGGCGAACTGTTCCCGGCTCTGCACCCGGCGCCACCGCAGCGCCAGGAACACGGCGACGAGCACCGCCTCCGCCGCCACCGAACCCGGCAGGTCCGCCTCCTCGAACACGAACCACACGACCGACCACAAGACCGCGACGACGATGGCGAAGGCGGGTATTCCCTGACCACCGAGGCCGCGCCCGCCGACACGCAAGGCGAGCAGCCGGGTCGGCAGCCACACCCGCACCCCGCGACGGCCCAGCCACAGCCGCGTGCGGCCCACCTCGAGCAGCGTCGGCTCGCCCGGCATTCTCGGATCCACCGGCAACGCCGGCTCACTCACGTCCACCCGAAACCTCCCCCTCGGTCCCGCAGTACACGCGGAACGCCCCGGGGAGGTTGGCTCCCCGGGGCGTTTTGTGGAAATTCCGCTACTTCAGGTACTGCGTCCCGCGGGTCACCGCCGCGTACGCGTCGACCGCGCCGTGGCCGTAGAAGCCGTTGAACGACGGGTCACCCTGGCAGGTCGCCGTGAACTCGGGCCCGCGGCCCTCGTCCACGTAGTCCACCGTCCGGGGCGTCGGGCAAGCGACCTCCGTCGCCGTGCCCTCGAGCACGCGCTGGACCTTGTCCGGGTCCAGCCCGAAGCCGGAACCCGACTTCTTGCCGTACTGGGAGACGATCAGCGCCGAGACACCCGTCGCGTGCGGGGTCGCCATCGACGTGCCCTGCAGCCACTGGTAGTAGCCGACCCGGCCGTCGGCCGCCGTCGCCTTCTGGACCCCGAGCGCGACACCTTCCGGCGTCACGTTGCCCGCCGCGTCGATGTTGCCCTCGGCCACACCCACGTTCTTCGGGTACGTCGAAAGGATCTCGTTCTCGACCGTGCGGAACCACGGCGTGCCGAAACCGTCGCGGAAGTAGCCGCCCGGCGCGGAAACCGAGATCTGCTCGGTGCCGTAGTTCGAGTAGTCCGCCTTCGCCTGCGACGGGCCGAAAGCGCCGACGCCGATCGTGTGGTTGCCCTCGACCGGCAGGTTGAGGCACGAGTTGTTGTCGACCGTGCGCGGGTGCGTCGAGTTGGCCGGGTAGTCCGGGCTCGTCGTGTCCGGCTGCGGCGCGCCGAGGTCGGTGTGCTGGTTGCCCAGCGCGACCACCATCGTGACGCCCTTGCGGTGCGCGTAGTTCAGCGCGCGCTGGGTCGCCTCGATGATCGTGCGCTGCTCGGCCTGCTCCGCGGCCGAGTCGGCCGGGTTCGCGGCACAGTTGTACAGCCACGGATCCGTGTAGAAGCTCATGTTGACGACGTCGATGCCCGCGTCGCCGGCGTAGGTCAGCGCGTCGACGGTCGGCTGCAGGAAGAAGTAGCCCGAGTCCTGGCCGGCGCGGATGTTCACCAGCGTCACGTTCGGCGCGACGCCGGAGACGCCGAAGCCGTTGGCCGCGGCGGCGATGGTGCCGGCGACGTGCGTGCCGTGGCCGCCGTCGTCGTGGTTGGCCGGGTCGACGCAGCCGCGGAACTCACACGGGCCGTCGACCTCGACGCCGTTGACGTCGAACGGGATGTCCTTGGTGAAGTTGCGCGAGTCGGCCGCGTCGAAGTTCGGCGCGATGTCCGGGTGCGTGCCGTCGATGCCGGTGTCGATGACCCCGACCTTGACCTGCTTGCTGCCCGCCTGCTTGGTGCGCGAGAGGTCCGAGCGGACGGACTTGAGGCCCCAGAGCTGGTCGTCCAGCGGGTCCATCCCGACGGCCTTGTTCGCGGCGGCCTTCTTGGCGGCGCCGCCGCGGCCTTCCTTTTCGGCGTCGTCGTTCTTGGCCTTCTTGCCGTTCTTCGGCAGTGAGCCGATGACCTGGGCCTTGGCCGCGCCGAACACGGCCCGGTCCGCCGAGACGCGCTCGGTGAATCCGGTCGCCGGGGCGCTGGCCTTGATGAGGCCGACGGCGGTGTTGGTCTCCAGCACGGTGCCGCCCGCGGCGCGGATGGCCTGCTGGGCGGCGCCGATGCTCTGTGCGTCCTTGGCGAGCACGGTGAACTCGGTCGCGGGGCCGGCCAGCGCGGGCTGCGCCGACGCGACCGGGACCGCGACCGCCGAGAGCGCCCCGAACAGCGGGACGGCCATGGCCGCGGCGAGAAGCCTGGGTCTCTTCACTTTTCTCCTCCTCGGGAAAGCGGTTCCTGCACCGTATAGACCGGACATAGCGCAAACAACGGCCAAACGTACGTTATGGAACAACCGACTTCTGCTCCGCGAAGTGACAAGCTGACAAGTGACCGTCCGTCCTCGGCACCAGCTCCGGCACTTCCGTCGCGCACCGGTCCTGCGCCTTCCAGCAGCGCGTGCGGAACCGGCACCCGGACGGGGGATCCAGGGGACTCGGGACATCGCCCTCGAGCCGGATGATCTGCCGCTGCCCGCGCACGGCCGGGTCCGCGACGGGCACCGCGGACAGCAGCGCCTGGGTGTACGGGTGGGATGGTCGCTCGTAGATCTCTTCGTCCGTCCCGATTTCGACGATCTTGCCGAGGTACATCACCGCGACCCGGTTGGACAGGTGCCGCACCACGGAAAGGTCGTGCGCGATGAACACGTAGGACAGGCCGAACTCGTCCTGCAGGTCGCCGAGCAGGTTCATCACCTGCGCCTGGATCGAGACGTCCAACGCGGACACCGGCTCGTCGCAGATGATCACCTTCGGCCGCAGCGCGAGCGCCCGCGCGATGCCGATGCGCTGGCGCTGCCCGCCGGAGAACTGGTGCGGGTAGCGGTTGAGGTGCTCGGGGTTGAGCCCGACGACCTCCAGCAGCTCCTGCACCTTCTTCGCGCGCGACCCCTTGGGTGCCACTTCGGAGTGGATCTCGAACGGCTCGCCGACGATGTCGCCGACCGTCATCCGCGGGTTCAGCGACGTGTACGGGTCCTGCAGCACGATCTGGATCTCGCGCCGCAGCTTCCGCAGTTCGTTGCCGCGCAGCGAAAAGATGTCGCGGCCTTCGAACTTCGCGCTGCCGCCGGTCGGCTCTTCGAGGCGCATCAGGACCTGCGCCAAAGTGGACTTGCCGCAGCCGGACTCGCCGACGACCCCGAGCGTCTCGCCGGGCATCAGGTCGAACGAGACGCCGTCGACCGCTTTGACCTGGCCGATCGTGCGCTTGAACAGGACGCCGGTGCGCACCGGGAAGTACTTCTTGAGGTCGGAGACCGAGAGGATGGGTTCAGGCACGGGTGTTCACCACCACTTCTTCGGCGAAGTGACACGCGCTGGTCCGGCCGAACCCGATGCCGTGCTGCGCCGGCACCTCGACGGAACAGCGGTCTTCGGCTCGCTTGCACCGCGGGTGGAACGGGCAGCCCGGCGGGATGTCGAGCAGGCTCGGCGGCAGGCCCTTGATGGTTTCCAGCGTCTGTCCTTTGAGGTCGAGCCGGGGCAGGGAGTCCATCAGCGCGGCGGTGTAGGGGTGGGCGGGCGCGCGGAACAGCTCGACGACGTCGGCCTGCTCGACGATCCGGCCCGCGTACATCACCGCGATCCGGTCGGCGACTTCGGCGACGACGCCCAAGTCGTGCGTGATCAGTACCAGGCCCATCTTGCGTTCGGCCTGGATTTCGCCCAGGAGGTCCATGATCTGGGCCTGGACGGTGACGTCGAGCGCGGTGGTCGGCTCGTCGGCGATGAGCAGGTCCGGGTCGAGCGCCAGGGACATCGCGATCATCGCGCGCTGGCGCATGCCGCCGGAGAACTGGTGCGGGTAGTCCTTGATCCGCCGGTCCGCGGCCGGGATGCGGACGGTGTCGAGCAGCTCGATCGCGCGCTTGCGGGCGTCCTTCTTGGACATCCCGAGCCGGACGCGCAGCTGCTCCTCGATCTGGAAGCCCACGGTGAACACGGGGTTCAGCGCGGAGAGCGCGTCCTGGAAGATCATCGCGATCTCGCTGCCGCGCACCTCGCGGCGGCGCTCGTCGGACGCGGTCAGCAGGTCTTCACCGCGCCAGCGCACCGCGCCGCCGGTGATCACGCCGGGCGGCATGTCGAGGATGCCCATCACCGTCTGCGCGGTGACGCTCTTGCCGGAGCCGGACTCGCCGAGCACCGCCAGGGTTTCCCCGGCGTGCACCGCGTAGCCGACGCCGTTGAGCACGTTCGCCACGCCGTCGGAGGTCCGGAACTCGACGTGCAGATCCTCTACTTCGAGCAGGAGTTCGTTGTCGGACAAGGGGATCTACCTCGACTTCGGATCGAGCGCGTCGCGGATGCCGTCACCGAGCATCACGAAGGCCAGCACGGTCAGGGTGACGAAGGCGCCGGGGAACAGCAGCATGTGCGGGTCCACCCGGAAGTAGTCCCGCGAGTCGCTGATCATCACGCCCCACGAGATCACCGGCGGGCGCACGCCGATGCCGAGGTAGGCCAGCGTCGCTTCGGCGCCGATGAACGCGCCGAGCGCGATGGTGGCGTACACCAGCACCGGGGCGAGGGTGTTCGGCAGCAGGTGCCGGAAGATGATCCGCGGGGTGCTCGCGCCGAGGCCGCGCGCGGCCTTGACGTAGTCGAGCTGCTTGGCCACCAGCGTCGCCGAACGCATGATGCGCATGGCCACCGGCCAGCTCAGCACGGCGATGGAGCAGACCACCTGGACGATGATCGTCACCGCGCCGGGGTTCGAGCCGGGCGCGTTGAACGTCGTGAGGATGACGATCGCGCCGAGCACGAACGGCAGGCCCGCGAAGATGTCGCCGAAGCGCGACAGGATGCTGTCGACGAACCGCCCGTAGTAGCCGGCGAAGATGCCGACGAGCGATCCGAAGAGGACGGTCAGCAGCGTCGAGAACACCCCGACCAGCAGGGACGCGCGGGCGCCGTAGATGGTGCGGGCGTAGACGTCGTAACCCTGGTTGTCGTAGCCGAACCAGGCGTCCGCGGACGGGCCTTCGTTGGCGTGCGTCAGGTCGCTGAAGCCCGCTTCCCGCGAGCTGAACAGGCCGGGCGCGATGGCGATCAGCACGATCAGCAGGATGATCACGGCGGAGATGACGAACGCCGGCTTGCGCCGCAGCTGGCGCCACGCGTCGCTCCACAGGCTGCGGGGTTTCTGCGGGCCGGTGCCGGAGTCGTCGATGCGCGACAGCTCGGCCGCGTCGGCACCGCCGCCGCCCACCAGGTTCGGGTCAGTCATAGCGGATCCTCGGGTCGAGAACGGCGTACAGCAGGTCGACGACGAGACTCATCAGCAGGTACACCAGCACCAGCAGGACGACCACGCCGACGACGGTCGCGCTCTCCCGGTTCTGGATGCCGCGGAAGATGAGCCCGCCCAGGCCGTTGATGTTGAACACGCCCTCGGTGACGATCGCGCCGCCCATCAGGGCGCCCAGGTCGGTGCCGAGGAAGGTCAGCACCGGGATCACCGAGTTGCGCAGCAGGTGGACGCCGACGACCCGGCTGTTCGGCTGGCCTTTCGCGATCGCCGTGCGCACGTAGTCGGCACGGCGGTTTTCGGCGATGCTCGTTCTCGACAGCCTCGCGACGTAAGCCATCGACAGGCTGCCGAGCGCGATGCCGGGCACGATCAGCTCGCCGACGCTCGGGTTGTCGGACACGCTCGCCTCGATCAGGCCCAGGCCGTTGCTGCCCAGGGCGAGCTGCAGCACGATCGCCGTGACGAACACCGGCAGCGAGATCAGGAACGTGGTCGAGACCAGGACCAGGTTGTCGAGGAAACCCTTGCCGCGCAGGCCGGTCAGCACCCCGGCGGTGAGCCCGATGAGCGCCTCGATGACCACGGCGATCACGGCCAGGCGCAACGTGATCGGGTACGACGTGGCGATCAGCTCGCCGACGGAGGTGCCGTTGAAGGTCTCGCCCCAGTCGCCGGTGAACAGGCTCCCGAGGTACTTGAAGTACTGGACGAAGAGGTTGTCGTCGAGGTGGAACTTCTCCGTCATCTGGGCGATGTAGGCCTTCGGGCAGGCGGTCTGGCCGCACTTGCCCGAGAACGGGTCGCCGGGCACGGCCCAGACCAGGACGTAGATGAGGAAGGTGGTGCCGAAGAAGACCGGGATCAGCTGGAGCAGCCGTCGCAGGACATAACGGATCATGACGTTCCTAGTGCGCGCCGGCCGTGGGGGGGGGGGAAAAAAGGGCGGACCCCCTTTTTCCCCCCCCACCCGACGGGGGTGGGGGGGGGAGAGGCGCCCCGCGCCCACCCTTTCCCAACCCCACAGAAGGGGAAGCCA
>NZ_JBVHUL010000001.1:1253176-1457135 GCF_055565395.1 Amycolatopsis sp. NPDC028719 | reverse complement strand
ACGGAAGTCAGCTGGAGCACCCATAGAAGGACAGAAAGGATCAGGACTTTCCTAGTGCGCGCCGGCTGTCGGGAGGGAGAAACAGTGCCCCACCCCTTTTCCCCCCCCACGACGGCGTGGTGGTGGGTGCGGCAGATCAGCGCGTCACTACTTCTTCAGGACCTCGATGGACGGGTAGTCCGGCATGCGCCGGAAGTCCAGGGCCGCGGACTTGAGGTTCTTCGACTTCGCCGCGACGCCCTTCTCGTCCCACGTCGGGATCGACGGCAGGTCCTTCGCGATCAGGTCCTCGGCCTGCTGGTACAGCTTGACCGCCGCCTCCTTGTCGGCGGTGGCGTCCGCCTGCGCGAGGAGCGCGTCGACCTGCGGGTTCGAGTACGACGAGTCGTTCGAGGAGCCGCCGGTCTTGTAGATCGGGTTGAGGAAGTCCTCGATGGACGGGTAGTCCGCCGACCAGTCGGAGCGGCCCATGCCGGTCAGCTTCTTGCCGGTGACGATGCTGCGCCACTGGCCGAAGTCGGTGGCCGGCACGAAGTCGCACTCGACGCCGAGGGTGTTCTTGATGCTGTTGCACGCCGCGACCAGCGGTTCCTTGCGGCCGCCGTCCGCGTTGGACGCGATGGTCAGCTTGCCCTTGAAGCCGGACTTCGCGAAGGCCTCCTTGGCCGCCGCCGGGTCGAACTTGCAGAACTGGCAGACCCCCGACCGGGCACCGGTGATGCCCTGGGCGACGTACCCGTCCAGCGGGACGTAGGTGTCGTTCATGACGGTCTTGGTGATCTGCGCGCGGTCGATCGACATCGAGATGGCCTTGCGCAGCTCGAGGTTGTCGTAGCCCGGCACGTAGTACGGCACGGCGATGGTGCTGACCCCGAGCAGGTGGCCGGTGACGAGCCGGTCGCCGAGGTCGGCCTTGTACTTGCCGCCCGCGACCGCCGACGGCGGCAGCGCCTCCATGAAGTCGAGCCGCCCGCTCAGCAGGTCCTGGTAGGCGGTCTCCTGGCTGGAGTAGATCTTGATGTTCAGGTCCTTGAAGTGGACCTTGTCGTCACCCTGGTAGCCGTCGTTGCGGGTGAGCTTGATGTCCTGGTTCGGCGTCCGCGAGACGAACTTCATCGGGCCGTTGCCGATCGGGTGCTGCTCGAACGCCTTGGGGTCCTTGAAGAACGCGTCGGGCAGCGGCGCGAACGCCTGGTAGCCGACCTTGATGTCGAACACCGAGAACGGCGAGCTGAGCGTCACCTGGAACTCGTAGTCGCCCTTCTGCACCAGGCCGGACATCTTGTCGGTGGCGGGCTTGGCGTTCTCGTCCTCGGGGTGGACGTCCTTGTACCCCTGGATGTTCGAGAAGAAGTCCGTGTTGAGCTGGCCGTTCGGCGCGTAGGCGCCGTAGTTCCAGGCGTCGATGAAGTTGTGCGCCTTCACCTCGGTGCCGTCGTGGAACTTCCAGCCCTGCTTGATCTTGATGTCGTAGACCTTGGAGTCGGTCGTGGTGATCGAGTCCGCCATCAGGTTGAACGGCTTGGCGTCCGCACCCTTGAAGCCGACCAGCGTGGCGAACATCGCCTGGATGGCCTTCGTGCCGCCGAGGTCGTTGATGTTGGTCGGGACCAGTGCGTTCTGCGGTTCGGTGCCGTAGACGCTGACCGTGCCGTCCGGGTCCGTCTCGCCGGCGCCCGCGGAGCTGCCCGAACCGCCGCCGCACGCGGCGAGCGCGAGCGCCAGCGAGGTCATCACCACCGTGGGTCCCCAGAGCCTGCGCGAACGACGCATGTCCCCTCCATCTCCGTCTGTCCGAAAGGTGAGACGCACGCTATCGGGGGCGGCGAAGCCGATCACAGGACTGCGGTGTTGCAAATCAGTGACGGTCGTCAGGACCACCTGGTTGGAGCACGACCAACGTAGGAATTCGGGTACTCCGGACGGCCTAGCGCGGACACGTGGTCATCACGCGCTCACGTTCGGTTCGTGTTCGATTCCCGTTGTGGCGCAAGCTCTTTCGGATGTCCGAACGGGTCGGTGGGGTGGTTGTCAAGAGGCCTGGGTGGCCGGAACCGGACTCACGCGAGCGAGAGGGCGATCCCGTCCAGGATGTCGTGCTCGCTGACCACCAGCTCGGTCGGGCCGCCGCGGGCCGCGAGCTGCTCGGCGAGGGTCTGGACCACCACCGCGCCGCCGGCGATCACGTCGACGCGGCCGGGGTGGATCACCGGGTTCGCCGCACGGGTGGCGTGGTTTTCGGCCAGCAGCTTCGTCGCGAGCCGGTCGATGTCCGCGGGACCGAGCTTCGACAGGTGGACGCGGTCGCTGTCGTACTCCGGCAGCCCGAGCGCGATCGCCGAAAGCGTGGTCACCGTGCCGGCGACGCCGACCCAGGTCTTCGCGCGGGCGACGTCGACGACGTCGAACGCCTCGGTCAGGACCTTGCCGGCCAGGTCGCGGGCCGCCGCGATCTCTTCCGCCGTCGGCGGGTCGCTCTTCAGCGCGCGCTCGGTGATCCGGACGCAGCCGATGTCGACGGACTTCGCCGCGATCACCTCGGCCTTGCGGCCGTCCCAGGTGCCGAGGACGAGCTCGGTCGAGCCGCCGCCGACGTCGGCCACGACGAACGGGCCGTCGTCCGGGTCCTGCTCGCCGACCGCGCCGGTGAAGGACAGCCGGGCCTCCTCGTCGCCGGTGATCACCTCGGCCTCGACGCCGAGGGTCTCGCGCGTCATGCGGAAGAAGTCGTCGCGGTTCTTCGCGTCGCGGGTGGCGGAGGTGGCGACCATCCGCACCTTCTCGACACCCTTGCGCCGGGCGGCGGCCGTGTAGTCGGCGAGCGCGGCCCGGGTGCGTTCGATGGCTTCGGGCGCCAGCTGCCCGGTGGCGTCGACGCCCTGGCCGAGCCGGACGATCCGCATCTCGCGGTGCAGGTCGCGCAGGTCGACCGTGCCGTCGTGGCGCGGCGTCAGCTCGGCGACGAGCAGGCGGATGGAGTTGGTCCCACAGTCGATCGCGGCAACACGAGGCATGCGATCCACCCTAGCCAACCCGCCACTTTCGTCGTGAAAGTGCCACTCGCGGGGCCGAATACGCATCTTTCCCTACGAAAGTGACGCCTTCGCGGTCACGGCGTGGGGGTGGCCGGCGGCGCTGTGGTCGTGGTCAGGGTGGTCGTCGTGCTGACCGAGGTGACCGTCTGGCCGCACGTCGGTGTCGGGGTCGGCGTCGGGCTCGGTGAGGTTTCGGCCGGAGGCGTCGTGGTCGTCGTCGGCGGCGGGGTCGTCGTGGTCACACTCGTGACCGTCGTCGTGGTGACCGTCGTGGTCGGCGGGCGGCACGCCGGCGGTTTCGACGTTGATGTGCCCTGGCTGGTCGGCGTGGTCGTCGGCGCGCTCGGTGTCGTCGTCGGGACCGGGGGCGGCGGGACCGCCGGCGCGGGCGGGCCGGCCGCCGCGTTCGGGGCGCCGATCGGGACCGTGCTGTCCGGCACCTGCATGATCCCGTTGCGGTAGGCCTCGGCCCACAGGATCACGGTGTTCACGTACGTGTCGGAGTTGTTGTACCGGTAGATCGCGCCGCGCAGCTGGTCCGGGTTCGCCAGGTCGAAGCCGCCGGAGCAGAGGTAGCGGCCGGTGGCCAGGGCCGCGTCGAAGATGTTGTTGGGGTCGGACTTGCCGTCGCCGTTGCCGTCGGAGGCGTACCCGCGCCAGGTCGCCGGGATGAACTGCGTCGGGCCGACCGCGCGGTCCCACACCGGGTCCGTGTCGAGCTCGCCGTGGTCGGTGTCCGGGATCGCGGCGAACGCGCCCTGGCCGTTGAGCTGCGGGCCGAGGATCGGCTCACGCGTGGTGCCGTCCGCGTCGACGTACCCGCCGCGCGCGTGGTTGGACTCGATCCGGCCGATGCTGGCGATCAGGGCCCAGTCGATGTGGCACGCGGCCTGCTCGCGGCCGAGGATGTCGGCGGCGTTCTTGTACGCGGCGAGCGCGGTGGCGGGGATGCCGAGGGGGCCGTCGGGGAGTTCGTACGCCGGGAGCGGCAGCGGGGTGGGCGCGCCGGGGAGGGTGCCGTCGACGGCGATCTGCTGGATGGCCGCGTGCCCGGGGTCGTAGCCCTGGCCGAGGGCGGCGTCGCGGGTGTGGTCACCGGTGCCGCCGAGCCAGCCGAGGGTGCCGCCGCCGGCGACCAGCGCCGGGAGCACCGCGAAGATGCCGGTGATCAGGGGGTACGCGGTGCGGTGGCGGATCCCGAATCTTCGGGTGTGGCTTCCGACTGCGTCAGGCAGTCGCCGCACGCGCATTGCTCTGAGCCCTCCTGGCCGGTTCGGTCCCACCCTCGGGTGACAGCCTGCCGTACCCGGGGCGCGGTTTCACCCCTTCGGGAGTCTGGATCTCGCCGGACGGGGGTTTTCGCTCACCCAGCCCAGTTATCTGTTTACGACGCGCGAGCGTTACTCGACACAGTCTCCCGTGGGCCACCCGTTCGCCTTAAGGAGCTCCAACGTCTCGTCACCGAACGGATTCACGCCCGGACCGACCGCGAGCGAGTGCGCCACGTGCACGTGCAGGCACTTGACGCGCCCGGGCATGCCCCCGGCGGTGACCTGGTGGCCGAGCGGCTCGATCGCGTCGCGCTCGGCGAGGTAAGTCTCGTGGGTGCGCTGGTACCGCGCGGCGAGCTCGGGATCGGTGGTGAGCCGCTCGGTCATCTCCTTCATGATCCCGGAGGCCTCGATCGTGCCGATCATCGAGTTCAGCTTCGGGCAGGTCAGGTAGTAGAGCGTCGGGAACGGGGTGCCGTTCTCCAGCCGCGGGCTGGTCTGCACCACCGACGGGTGGCCGCTCGGGCACCGCGCGGCCACGGCCCGCAGCGCCCGCGGCGGCCGTCCGAGCTGCTCCGCGATGATCTCGCGGTCGGCGTCGGTGACGGGCTCGAACCGGTGCTGCTGCGTGCTGTTCACGCGCTCCAGGTTAGAGCGTGCGCCGCACCACCCCGACCGCGCCCACGCGACCCCACCCGGAGACGCATCTTTCCCTACGAAAGTGATGTCGCGCGGGGCCCTGGACGCATCTTTCCCCACGAAAGTGACGGGTCGGGGTCAGCCGCCGGAGACCTGGTTCCAGAGGTTCTCGTACCAGGAACCGTCCGGGACCTGCTGCTGTCCCTGCTGCGGCGCCGCGTCCGGGGCCTTGTCCTCGGGCAGCTGGACGATGTATGGCGTCTCGCCCGGCTTGACGTAGCGCAGCCGGCGCCGGGCCTCGGCCTCGATCTGCGCCGGGTCGCTCAGCTCCGCCTTGCGGCCCTGGAGCTGAGCGACCGTCTGCTGCAGCTGGGCCTGCTGCGCCTGCTGTTCGCGGATCTCGGTCCGCTGGGCGAGGTACGTGCGCAGGGGCACGGCGATGGTGAACGCCAGCGCGCACACCACGATCGCCACCACCGCCGCGCGGCGGGTGGTGGACATGCCGAGCACCTTCGCCGCGCCGGACGCGCGCTTCGCCGCCAGGCTCCGGCGCAGCCGGGTCCGGGTCGTCTCCACGTCGCCGGTGCGGCGCCGGACCGCCTCGGGACGGCGGGCCGGCGCGGGCCGGTTGGCCCGCGAAGCCCCGCCGCCGCCTCGGCGGTTGCGCGTCGTCCTCCCCCGGTCGGCCATGCTCAGCCCTCGGCGCTGAACCGCGGGAAGGCCAGCTCGCCGGCGTAGCGGGCGGCGTCACCGAGGGTTTCCTCGATGCGCAGCAGCTGGTTGTACTTGGCGATCCGCTCGCCGCGGGCCGGGGCGCCGGTCTTGATCTGGCCGACGCCGGTGGCGACCGCGAGGTCGGCGATGAACGTGTCCTCGGTCTCGCCGGAGCGGTGGCTCATCATCGACTTGTAGCCGAACGACGTGGCGAGCGAAATCGCGTCGAGCGTCTCGGACAGGGTGCCGATCTGGTTGACCTTCACCAGCAGCGCGTTGGCGGCGCGGCGGGTGATGCCCTCTTCCAGGCGGTCCGGGTTGGTGACGAACAGGTCGTCGCCGACGATCTGGACCTTCTCGCCGATGTCGGCGGTCAGGGTGACCCAGCCGTCCCAGTCGTCCTCGCTCAGCGGGTCCTCGATGGAGACCATCGGGTAGTCGCGGATCAGTTCGGCGTAGTAGGCCGACATCTGCTCGGCGCTCTTCTTGCTGCCCTCGAAGGTGTACGCGCCGTCGGCGAAGAACTCGGTCGCGGCGACGTCCAGCGCGAGCGCGACGTCGCGGCCCGGGGTGTAGCCGGCCTTCTCGATGGCCTGCAGGATCAGGTCGAGCGCCTCGCGGTTGTTCGCCAGGTTCGGCGCGAAGCCGCCTTCGTCGCCCAGACCGGTCGAAAGGCCGCGGCCCTTCAGCACCGACTTCAGCGAGTGGTAGACCTCGGCGCCCCAGCGCAGGGCCTCGCGGAAGGTCTCCGCGCCGATCGGCGCGATCATGAACTCCTGGACGTCGACGTTGCTGTCCGCGTGCGAACCACCGTTGAGGATGTTCAGCATCGGCACGGGCAGCACGTGCGCGTTCGGGCCGCCCAGGTAGCGGAACAGCTCCAGCTCGGCCGACTCGGCGGCGGCCTTCGCGACGGCCAGCGAGACGCCGAGGATGGCGTTCGCGCCGAGGCGGGACTTCGCCGGCGTGCCGTCGAGGTCGACCAGCTTCTGGTCGACGATCCGCTGGTCGACGGCTTCGATGCCGACCATCTCGGGGCCGATCTCGTCGAGGACCGCGGCGACCGCGCGCTCGACGCCCTTGCCGTTGTAGCGGCCGGTGTCGCCGTCGCGGAGCTCGACCGCCTCGTGTTCACCGGTGGACGCACCCGACGGGACCGCGGCCCGCGCCAGGGTGCCGTCGTCGAGAGCCACCTCCACCTCGACGGTCGGGTTGCCGCGCGAGTCCAGAATCTCGCGCGCGCCTACCTGCTCGATGAGAGCCACGCCATGCTCCTCGGTGCGTCGTGCCTGCGGTTTCGCGCCCAGCCTAGCCGTCGCCGCAGTTCACCCGTTGGAGGCACGGCCGGTAGCAGGGCGGTCCTCGGCACTTCCTCAGCCGTCCGCGCGGACGGCCTGCCAGCCGGGCGGCAGCTCCACGGTCTCGGACGTCTGCTGCCAGAACGTCCAGCTGTTGCCGCCGAGGTCGGCGACGGTGAACACCCGGGCGCCGTAGGGCTGGTCCTGCGGCGGGTCGAGCTCGCCCTCGTCACCGAGCGCCGCCTCGACCCGCGCGTAGGCGTCGTCGACGTCGTCGACGTAGAGGATGTTGAGCTGGCCGACCGGCCCGTCGACGCCCTTGGCCTGCCAGTAGTCCGGCCCGACGCCGGCGATCTGGATCCGCGCGTCGCCCGCGCGCAGCGTCGCCTGGAAGACCTCGCCGGCCCCGTCGCAGAACCGGAGCTCCTCGGTGAACCCGAAGACCCTGGTCAGCCAGGCGAGCGCCGCCGTGGCGTCGGCGTAGTAGAGGTAGGGCGCCAGGCCCCGGTACCCGCTGCTCATGGCGGAACAGTCCATCACGTCCCGATCGGAGGCGTGTGCCAGCCCCTCCTCCGGGGTAACGTGGGAGTGACCATGACGGACGCCGCAGCTGCTTCGCAGCCTCCCGAGGAGTCGCGGTTTCACGCCTTCCGCCAGGCGGAAGAACTGGTCGGCCGCCGTCGTCCGCTCGAAGCGCTGAAGGCGTTGCAGCCCCTGCTGGAATCCGAAACGGACAAGCCGTCGGTCCACCTCCTGGCTGGGCGCGCGTACTTCCACTCCGCCCAGCTGCGGCGCGCCGAGCAGGCGCTCACCCGGGTGCTGGAGCTGGACCCGACGGACCACTACGCCCGGTTCGTCCTGGGCCGGACCCTGCAGCGCCTCGGCCGGTTCGTCGAGGCGCTGGCCCAGATGCGGATGGCGTCGGCGATGAACCCGGTGCCGGAGTACCTCGAGGCGATCAGCGAGGTCAAGGCGCACATCGCCCTGCGCGATTCCTGACGGCCAGTGCCGATCGGCCCCCCGGAGATCAGACTTTCGGCCGATCGGTCCGGGCCCCTCGGCCGATTCGCGGCACCCCCTCCTCCGGCGAAGCTGGTTCCAGACCGATCGAGGGAGGAACCGGAAATGTCGATCTTCGCCACGCTGGGTGCCTACGCCGGCTTGCTGCTGCTGGTGCTGATGGCCGTCACGCCGTTGTTCGCCGACCGGGAGCTCTGACTCACGGTGCGACGCTCGCCTCCGCGAAGGCGTCCGCCGCGCTGAAGACGTCCTGGCCGTACGGGACTCCCGGGTTGTAGAACAGGATCGCGCGCCACCAGCCGGCCGGGGTACCCAGGTCGTCGCCGCCCGAACACAGGTAGCGCGCGGCCGTGAAGGCCGCGTCGTCCACGTTCTGCGGGTCCGGTGTGCCGCCGTCGCCGTTGGCGCGCTCCTGGTACTTCTTCCACGTCGACGGCAGGAACTGCAGCGGGCCGATGGCGTGGTCCCACGACTTGTCGCCGTCGAGCTTGCCGCCGTCCGTGTCGTGCACCGCCGGGACGCCCGGTGAGCCGTCCAGCGGCGGGCCGACCACCGGCTTCGCGACGCGGCCGCCCGCGCCGATCGCCGAAGCGTCGAAGTCCCCGCGACCGGCCTCGACCCGGCCGATGCCCGCCAGCGTCGCCCACGACAGGTGGCACGTCGGCTTCTGCCGCTGCATCCACATCTCCGCCCGGCCGTACGCGGCGAGCACGCGCGCCGGGAGGTGCGTCTTGTCCGCGACGCGCGTCGCCCACGCGTCCAGCTCGGCCTGGTCGGACACCGCCGGCCGGTCGACCGGGGCGGCGAGCCCGGCGCGTGGCGACTCGGCGCCGGGCTGCGGACGCTGCTCCGGGATGGCCAGCGCCGGTTGCGCCGGCGGGGGCGCGGCCGGGGCGTCCGGGTTCCGGACCCCGATCGTGAGGACGAGGACCACGCCGGTGACGACGAGCCCGAGCGCCAGGGCCACCCGGCCGATGTACCGCCTGGGCGGGCCGCCCGGAGGCGACGACGGAGGCGTGACGGTCGGCTGAGCGGTTTCGGCCACCCGAACAGGTTACGGAGCCACTCAAGAGGGTCCGCCAGCCGCGTGACCAGGCAAACGGAGGGTAAAAACAGGTCCGCTGCCAGCGACGTCACAAAATTCGTTATCGAGTCGACGCGCAAGGCCCTGACCTGCGGTTACCCTAACCTAACTTTGCTACGGAGTCCCCTTTGTCCGATTGCATCGTTTCGGATCGACGTAGGCTCACTGGACTTACAGGTGAGCCTTACCTAAAAACTTCCTGGACCCAGAAAAACTCAGGAGGCGGACCGGTGTTGTTCTCGAGCGCGCTGATCGGGCTGCGCGAAGGCCTGGAAGCCGCGCTGGTCGTCAGCATCCTGGTGGCGTTCCTGGTCAAGACCGACCGGCGCCACGCGCTGCGCTGGGTGTGGCCGGGCGTCGGCGCCGCCGTGTTGCTGTCGGTCGCCGTCGGCGCGATCCTGACGTTCACGACCGCCCAGCTGTCCTTCGAGCACCAGGAGCTGCTCGGCGGGAGCCTGTCGATCGTCGCCGTCGTGTTCGTCACCGCGATGATCTTCTGGATGCGCAAGGCGTCCAAGAGCATCGCCGCCGAGCTGCGCGGGAAGATGGACGACGCGCTGGACGTCGGCCCGATGGCCGTGCTGCTGCTGTCGTTCCTCGCGGTCGGGCGCGAAGGCCTGGAAACGGCGGTGTTCTTCTACTCCACCGTCCAGGCCGCGCAGTCGGACACCGTGCAGCCGCTGATCGGCTTCGCCATCGGCATCGCCACCGCCGTCGTGCTCGCATGGCTGCTCTACAAGGGCGCGGTGCGGTTCAACCTCGGGAAGTTCTTCACGATCACCGGTGTCCTGCTGGTGTTCGTCGCCGCGGGCGTGCTCGGCTACGGCCTCCACGACCTGCAGGAGGCCGCCTTCCTGCCCGGCATCCACACCCTCGCCTTCGACGCTTCGGCGACGCTGCCCGAGACGTCCTGGTACGGCGCCCTGCTCAAGGGCATCTTCAACTACTCGCAGCAGACGACCGTGCTGCAGGCCGTCGCGTGGGTCGCCTACGTCGTCATCGTGCTGCCCCTCTTCCTCAAGCCCAGCAAGAAGACCGCGCCGGCCCCCGCCGCCGCGGCCGCCTCGAAGGAGTGACCGTGCGCAAGACCCCCAGAACCCCGCTGGCCGTGGTGGCCGGCGCCGCCGTACTGGTGACGCTGGCCGCGTGCGACAGCCAGGGCAGCACCGGGAACGAGACCGGCACGACGGGCGGTCCGATCAAGGTCGAGGCGTCGGACACCGCGTGCAACGTCTCCGCGAACACCGCCGCCGCGGGCAACGTGACCTTCGAGATCACCAACAAGGGCACCAAGGTCACCGAGTTCTACCTCTACGCCGAGGGCGACCGGATCGTCGGCGAGGTCGAGAACATCGCGCCCGGGCTCAACCGGCGCCTGATCGTCGAAGCCTCCGACGCCGGCAAGTACCAGACGGCGTGCAAGCCGGGCATGGCCGGCAACGGCATCCGCGGCGACTTCACCATCACCGGTGGCGCGCCGAAGCAGGCCGACGCCAACGCGCAGAAGGCCCAGGCCACCAAGAGCTACGCCGACTACGTCGCCAACAACTCCGCCGCGCTGGAGGAGGAGACAGGCAAGTTCGTCGGCCTCGTCAAGGCCGGCAAGGCCGACGAGGCGAAGGCCGCGTACGCGCGCACGCGCATCTACTACGAGCGCATCGAGCCGGTCGCCGAGAAGTTCGGCGACCTGGACCCGGCCATCGACGTCCGCGAGGCGGACCTCGAGCCGGGCCAGCGGTTCACCGGCTTCCACCGCCTCGAGAAGGACCTCTACGTGACCGGCCTGCAGGCCGACAGCCCGCAGATCGCGGACAAGCTGCTCACCGACGTCAAGGACCTCGTCGCCAAGTCCAAGACCCTCGAGCTGACCGCGCTCGACCTGGCCAACGGCGCGAAGGGCCTGCTCGACGAGGTCGCCACCGGCAAGATCACCGGCGAGGAAGAGACCTTCTCGCACACCGACCTGTGGGACTTCCAGGCCAACGTGGACGGTTCGAAGGGCGCGATCGCCTCGTTGCGGCCGGTGCTGCAGGAGCGGGACGTCGCGCTCGTGTCCACTTTGGACAAGGAGTTCGCGAACGTCCAGGGTCTGCTGGACAAGACGCGCGCCGGTGACGGCTTCAAGCTGTACACCGAGCTGTCGCAGGATCAGATCAAGGAGTTCGCCTCGGCCGTCGACGCCCTGAGCGAGCCGCTGAGCAAGGTCGCGGAGGTCGTGTCCAAGTGAGCGAAGACGGCACCCGCGTCTCCCGCCGGAAGCTGTTCGGCCTGGCGGGAGCGGGTGTCGCGCTCGCCGGCGCCGGCGCCGCGGCGGGCATCGGGATCGACAAGGCGGCCGGCGGCAGCGCCGAAGCGGCGGTGAGCACCGTCGACTTCCACGGCGAGCACCAAGCCGGGATCGTCACGCCGGCCCAGGCGAACCTGCACTTCGTGGCCTTGGATGTCACAGCCACCGTCGACCGCGAGAAGCTGCGGCAGCTGCTGAAGACGTGGACCGACGCGGCCCGCCGGATGACGGCGGGCCAGGAGGTCGTGCCGAACGGCGCGGTCGGCAGCGGTGACCACGCGCCGCCCGGCGACACCGGCGAGGCGCTCGACCTGCCTGCGTCGCACCTGACGCTGACGATCGGCTTCGGCCCGTCGCTGTTCGACGGCCGTTTCGGCCTCGCGGGGAAGCGGCCGCCGCAGCTGATCGACCTGCCGCTGTTCCCGAAGGACAAGCTCGACCCGGCCCGCGGCGGCGGCGACCTGTGCATCCAGGCCTGCGCGGACGACCCGCAGGTGGCGGTGCACGCGGTCCGCAACCTGGTGCGGCTCGGCTTCGGCGTCACCGAGGTCCGCTGGTCGCAGCTCGGCTTCGGCCGCAGCTCGTCGACGTCGCGCGCGCAGCAGACGCCCCGGAACCTGTTCGGGTTCAAGGACGGCACGAACAACATCAAGTCCGAGGACACCGACTTCCTGCGCGACCAGGTGTGGGCCACGGCGGCCGACGGCCAGGCGTGGATGGCCGGCGGCAGCTACCTGGTGGCGCGCCGGATCCGGATGCACATCGAGACGTGGGACCGCGAAACCCTCGACGGCCAGCAGAAGATCGTCGGCCGCACCAAGGGCACCGGCGCCCCGCTGGGCCAGACCGCGGAGTTCGACGAGCTGGACCTCGACGTCGGCGGCGCGGGCGGCGAGAAGGTGATCCCGGAGGACGCGCACGTCCGGCTGGCGTCGCACCAGGCCCTGAACGGCGTGCGGATCCTGCGCCGCGGCTACAACTTCGTCGACGGATCCGACGGCGTCGGGCACCTCGAGGCCGGGCTGTTCTTCCTGGCGTTCAACCGGGACACGCGGAAGCAGTACGTGCCGATGCAGCAGGCGCTGTCGTCGAAGGACGCGATGATGGAGTACGTCCAGCACACGGGTTCGGCGCACTTCGCGGTGCCGCCGGGCGTCTCGCCGACCGGTTACTGGGGCGAGGGGCTCTTCGCCTAGTCGACCTGTTCGGTCGGATACACGTCGCGGATCCGCTGGTTGAAGAACCGGCCCTGGCTCAGCGCGCCCATCAGGTCGCGGTGCACGGACTCGGGCACCAGCCGGTACCGGTAGACGCTGCCGTTCACGAACTCGATCTCCAGGAGGTGCTGCTCCCGGTCGTAGCCGATCGACGCGATCGTCGAGGAGCTGACGGCTTGGCGGCGCATGACCGCCATCATATCCCCTTGCCTAAACCCTTTAGGAAGTTCTACGTTGGGTTTAGGAAGAGGAGGCAGCGATGATGGCACGTGCCGGGGTGACGACCGAGCGGCTGGTCCGCGCGGGCGCCGAGCTGGCCGACGAGATCGGGTTCGACCGCGTGACGCCGTCGGAGCTCGCGCGGCGGTTCGACGTCAAGGTCGCCAGCCTGTATTCGCACGTCAAGAACGCGCACGACCTGCGGACGCGGATCGCGCTGCTGGCGCTGGACGAGCTCGCCGACCGGGCCGCCGCCGCGCTGGCCGGGCGGGCCGGACGGGAGGCGCTGGTCGCGTTCGCCGGCGTCTACCGCGACTACGCCCGCGAGCACCCCGGCCGGTTCGCCGCGGCGCAGTTGCGGCTCGACCCGGAGACCGCGGCGGCGAGCGCGGGCGTGCGGCACGCGCAGCTGATGCGCGCGATCCTGCGCGGCTACGACCTGACCGGGCCGGACCAGACGCACGCCGTCCGGCTGCTCGGCAGCTTCTTCCGCGGGTTCGTCGCCCTCGAAGCCGACGG
The DNA here is from genome assembly GCF_055565395.1 of Amycolatopsis sp. NPDC028719. Classification (NCBI taxonomy): domain Bacteria; kingdom Bacillati; phylum Actinomycetota; class Actinomycetes; order Pseudonocardiales; family Pseudonocardiaceae; genus Amycolatopsis; species Amycolatopsis sp. NPDC028719. The sequence continues at coordinate 1,443,832 of NZ_JBVHUL010000001.1, read as the reverse complement.
CGGCTTCGACCACAGCCCGCCCGCGTCCGGCGCCAGCTGGACCCGCCTCCTCGACGTCCTCGATTCCCTTCTCCGCGATTGGCCACGACCGTGATCACCACCCCGCTGACCGCCGACCTGGTGCGCGGCGCCCTCGAACTCGAACCCACTCCCCGCGGCCTGGTGGCGCACCGGCTCCCCGCCCGCGCGCGAGCGCAGAACACCGACCCGCGGCTCGCGATGGCCTCGGCGCAGCCGGCCGGGGTCCGCGTGCGGTTCCGCACGACGGCCGCCGTCATCGAACTGGAGACAGTGCCGACCAAGATCGAGTACCCGGACGCGCCACGCCGTCCGGACGGCGTGTACGACCTGCTCGTCGACGGCAAGCTCGCCGCCCAGGCGACCGCGCCCGGCGGCGTGCGGTTCACCGGCCTGCCCGGGCACCTCAAGGACGTCGAGATCTGGTTGCCGCACAACGAAATGACGGAGCTGGTGGCGCTGCGCACGGACGCTCCCGTCGAGCCCGCGCCGGCCATGGGCAAGGTGTGGCTGCACCACGGCAGTTCGATCAGCCAGGGCTCGAACGCGCTCAGCCCCTCGGCGACGTGGGTCGCGCAGGCCGCGGTCTCCGCCGGGGTCGAGCTGGTCAACCTGGGTTTCAGCGGCAACGCGATGCTGGACCCGTTCACCGCCCGCGCGCTGCGGGACACCCCGGCCGACGTGCTCAGCGTCAAGATCGGCATCAACATCGTCAACGCCGACCTGATGCGCCTGCGTGCGTTCGGCCCGGCGGTGCACGGGTTCCTGGACACGATCCGCGAGGGCCACCCGTCGGCGCCGCTGCTGGTCGTGTCGCCGTTGTACTGCCCGATCCACGAGCGGACGCCCGGCCCCGGCGACTTCGACCACGCGGCGCTGGCTTCGGGAGTGGTGCGGTTCCGGGCCACCGGCGACCCGGGTGAGGTCGCGGCCGGCAAACTCACGCTCGAGGTGATCCGGGACGAGCTGGCGGGCATCGTCTCGCAGCGCCAGGACCCGCATCTGCACTACCTGGACGGACTTTCGCTGTACGGGCCGGCCGACTACGCGGAGTTCCCCTTGCCGGACGAGCTGCACCCGGACGAGGCGGCGCACCGTCGCATCGCCTCGCGTTTCACGGAACTGGCCTTCGGCGGCCCGTTCGCTTGACTTCAACCTCCCTTGAAGTTGAATGCTTCGGGGCATGTTCACCGAAGCAGAGCTCGCCTACCTCGACGCCCAGCCGCTGGGCCGGCTCGCCACCCGGCAGCCGAACGGAACCCTGCAGGTCAACCCGGTCGGGTTCCGCTACAACCCGGACGAGAAGACGATCGACGTCACCGGCCACAACCTGCGCGGCAGCAAGAAGTTCCGCAACCTGGCGGCCGACGACCACGTCGCGTTCGTCGTCGACGACCTGCCGTCGACGGACCCGTGGCGCGTGCGCTGCCTGGAGATCCGCGGCCGCGCGGAGGCGCTGACCGAGGTGAACCTGCCGGACAACCACTTCGACGACGCCGTGATCCGGATCCACCCTTCGCGGATCCTGGCGTTCGGGGTGGAGGACTGGGACCGGGAGCCGCTCGATCTGGAGACGAACATCCGCGACGTCTGAGGACGTGATCCGGCGGCCGCCACGGGAGCCTGGGGGTCCCCCGTGGCGGCCTCGCCGGATGGCTTGATGTCAGCGGCGACCGCCCCTCGCCGTGTAGGCCGCTGTCCCCCCGACCGCCAGGACCATCGCCGTCCACGTCGCCGCCGCCGTCCCCGCCGGCTGCAGCATCCAGGCCACGACGTGGCTCGTCGTCGAGCCGTCGTCCTGGACGAAAGGGGTGGTGGCCGCCCAGGCGAGCGGGAGCGTCCAGCCGTACTGGCCGCCCGCGACCGTTGCCGCCAGGCCGGCCAGGCCCAGCAACCCGGCCGCATCGCGCAGGATGATCGACAAGTCGACAGTCAGCGCGCCCAGCTCTTGGACCGCCAGCACCGCGCCCCCGGCCGTCAGGCCGATCAGGGCCAGGTGCGCGAACCGGCGGACCGGCCACGGGAGCGCCGCGGTGCGGTCCATGTCCGGGTCCTGGCCGCTGAGGCCGATCGCCGCCACCGCGATGCCCGACGTCAGCGTCAGCATGACCGCGATCGGGGACCACGAGTCGCGCGCCAGGAACCACACGCCCGCCGTGGCCACCAGCAAGGCCGCGAACGCCGCCGGGGCCTGCCGCGACCGCGCGTAGAGCGCCGCCCACCTCATCGCATGGCCCCCGGCACCAGCGTGTCGATCGGGTCGCCCTGGCAGGTCAGCAGCATCCGGCGCAGCGCGACGATCCGCGAAAACTGGACCTCGGCCGGCAGCGCGCGGAACTTCGCCCACGCATCGTCGACCGGACCGGCTTGGCGGCCGAGCCACTTCGCGCCGTACTCGGGCAGCAGCTTCAGCTCGCCGGTGAAGTACGCCGCCGCGATCATGCGGCCGCCCACGTCGGCCAGGTCGCCGTAGCTCGGCGGCAAGCACGTGGGCAGCCCGGCCCCGGACAGCACCGCGAGCCGCAGCTCGTGCGCGTCCGCCGTGAGCAGGTTGTCGTCGCGTTGGAAGTCGAGGTAGACGACACCGGGATCGCGGGTGGGCGGGGTGGAGAACGATACCGGCGCGGTCCGCTCTTCGATCCGGGTCGGCGCGCCGGGCAGCTTCGCCAGCATCGCCAGTGCTTCCCGGCCCGGCCCGGCCAGCGCGGCCAGCCTGTCCTCGTGCGCCCGGGTGACGCAGATCGGCCCGTCGCAGAGCTTCTGGGCGGCGACGCCGTCGGGGGCCAGGAGCCCGCCGGCGGAAGCCGGGAAGACCGGCAAGGCGATCGCGGCCCCGGCCACCAGCGGCAGCAGACCGAGCACCCGGGCCCGCACGGAATTCGCCGCCAGCAGCAGGAATCCCGTGGCGGCGAGCCCCACGAACCACGCCGCCTGCCCGAGGTCCACCGCAGCCGCCGTCGTCACCAGCAGGCCCCGGGGTTGCCCGAGGGTCGGCGCGAGCAGCCCGAACCGGCTGTACGGCATCGACAGCACGCCCTCATCGAGCGACGTCCAGGCCACCACCGACCCCACCAGGGTCAGCACGGCCAGCGCGGGCGCGGTCAGCGGGTGCGGCAGCAGCCGCCCGACCGCCAGGCCCGCCCAGCTCCCCGCCACGACGGCGAGCAGCCCGACGAGCACCACCGGCACGAAGCTCGCCGACACGAACCCGCCGTGCCCGAGCACTTCCACCAGGCCGACGCCGAACACCAGCAGGAACCCGAGCGCGCTCAGCGCCCCCACCGCACCCGCCAGCCGGATCGCCCGGTGCCGGCCCGGTCGCGAGGTCGTGGACAGCAGCTCGACCATGCCGGAGCGGCTGTCGCGCATCCCCTGGATCGCCCCGGCGCCGACGGAGATCGGCCACAGGAACACCAGCATGAACCGCAGCCACAAGGCGGTGGTCGTCGTGTTCCCCGTCCACGGCGCGGGCGCGTGCCACCACGGCCCGGTCAGCAGGAACAGGAGGCCGAGCGCCACCACGAGCAGTGCCAGCCCGGCCCAGGGCGCGATCGAGCGCCGGAGTTCGGTGCGCAGGATCATCACCAGGCCCCCTTGCCCGGCTCGTGGTTCAGCAGTGCCGAGTAGCCCCGCTCGATCGGGCTGTCGCCCACGTGCTCCGCGGTGCCGGCCGCGGCCAGCGCCTCCGGCGTCCCCTGGAACACCAGCTTGCCCTGGTCGAACAGGACGACGTCGGAGCACGCGGTGCCCACGTCCTCGACCAGGTGCGTCGAGATCAGCACGCACGAGTCCGTGCCGAGCTCCTGCACCAGCTCGCGGAACCGCACGCGCTGCGCCGGGTCGAGCCCGGCGGTCGGCTCGTCCAGCAGCAGGATGTCCGGGTCGTTGACGATCGCCTGCGCGATCCCGACCCGCCGGACCATGCCGCCCGACAGCGTCTTCATCCGGTCGTCCGCGCGGTCGGCGAGCCCCACCCGCTCGACCGCGCGCTGCACCGCACCCGGGATGTCCTCTTTGGACACCTCCTTGAGCCACGCGATGTACTCGACGAACTCCCGGACGGTGAACCGCTTGTAGAACCCGAAGTTCTGCGGCAGGTAGCCGATCCGCCGGCGCAGGCCGCGCTGCCCGGTGTGCCCCCCGGCCGGCGCACCGAGCAGCGACAGCCTGCCTTCCGCCGGCCGGAGCACCGTCGCCAGCGCCCGGATCAGCGTCGTCTTGCCCGCGCCGTTGGGCCCCAGCAGGCCGTGCACCCCCTTGCCGAGTGACAGGTCCACCCCGTTCACGGCCATCTTCTTCCGCCCGACCCGCACCTTCAGCCCTTCGGCCTGGATCTCCCAGGCGTAGGTCGTCGGTGCGACCTCGGCGGCTTCCACTGCCCGCATGTTCCCTCCCTAGTTGCGCGCACCGAGCCGGGTGAACGCGCCCTTGTGCAGGGCGACGGCCACCGACGTCAGTGCGAAGATCCCCGCCCACGCCGGCAACGCACCGGTGCTGAGCGCAAACGTTTGCTCGTGGATCGCCACGGTGGGCAGCAGCAGTCCCGCGGCCCACACCGCGACCAGCGCGTACGCCGCCCGGGTGACCCCGATCAGGCCCCCCAGCGCGAGCGTCCCCGTGGTGAAGGCCAGGCTCGGCAGCAGCCAGAGCGCGACGGCCGTGCCGGTCAGCCAGCCGGCGACCCCGAGCACCGGCAGGACGACGACGAGCACCGCCAGCGTCCGCCGCGCGATGAGGTACAGCCCGGCCCGCGGGGTCGCGACGACGACTTCGTACGCCGGATCCAGCCCCCGCGCCCACGCCGCGGCGACGCCCATCACCGGCAGCACCGGCGCGAAGAGCTGCACCGCCGTCACCTCCAGCATCGAGCTCCCGAGCTGGTCGAACGCCACCGCGAGCAGCGTGACCAGCACGATCATCCCCAGCCACGGCAGCATCACCGGGGTGACCCACGTGTCGAGCCACCGCCGGCGGGGCCGGTACCGGACCTTCGCCCGGGGCGGCACGGACGGCGCGGGCGGCCCGTGGAACGGAACGCCCGACAGCTCGATCTCGACGCCGAGCCGGTTCCAGACGACGTCCACCACCGGCTGGACGGGCGCCACCTCGGCGAGCCGCGCCCGGCACACCCGGCACGTCTCGAGGTGCGCTTCCAGACCCCACAACCGGTCGGCCGGGAGGCCGTTGCCCGCCACGTACTCGGCGATGAGATCGTCCGACGCATGGGTCATGACAGGGCCTCCTTCATCGCGAACCGCGCCCGGCGAGCGCGGGTCTTGACGGTTCCTTCCGGCAGCCCGAGCAGGACGGCGGTCTCCCGGACGGTCAGCCCGTCGAGCACCATCGCCTGCAGCACCGCGCGCAGCTCGGGGGCGAGGTCGCGCAGCGCGTCACCGACCTCGTCACCGATCGCCGCCGCCAAGGCCACGTCCTCCGCCGCCGGCACGGGCGCGACGTCGAGCGCCACCTCGGCGGGCACCTCGGCGTGGTGCGCCCGGCGCCGGAACGCGTCGACCAGCCGCCGCGCGGCGATCGTCCACAGCCAGCCGACCGCGGTCCCGCCGGTCGCGGCCCCCGCGAACGACGGCGCCGCGCGCCACACGGCCAGGTACGCCTCCTGCATGACCTCGGCGACGATCTGCTCGTCGGCGCACCGGCGGCGCAGGCGCACGGCGAGCCAGGGCGACGTGCGGCGGTAGAGCTCCTCGAACGCCGCGCGGTCGCCCTTGGCCGTGCGCCGGACGAGGTGCTCCTCGTCGGCGTCCTCCAGTGGCAGTTTCCTCACACCAGGCAAGACGCCGGATCGCCCGGAACGGTTCTCACACGATTGTGTGCTGCGTCACACCGAGGGGGCGGGCCAGAACTTCCGCCAGCCGTCGGCCTCCAGGGTCGTCGGCTCCAGCCCGGCGTCGCGCGCGGCCTGCTCGGCGGCCCGGACGTCGTTCGCGAACTGCTTCGCCAGCGCCCGCAGCTCGCCCTCGGGGTCGACGCCCGCGCGCCGCGCCGTCGCCGCGATGCGGAACAGCTGGGCGGCGGCTCCGGTGCCCGCCGGGAAGAGGTCGAGCGGGATGCCCGCGCGGCCGGAACGCTGCCCGAGCTTGCCGGCCAGCGCCACCGCGGGCTGGCCGAGCGCCACGCCGTCCACAATGGACTTGCGCTGCTTCTCCTGCTGCTTGAGCTCTTCCCACTTGAGGTTCTGGTGCTCGACGGTGTGCACCCGGTCGGCGTCGGCGAAGACGTGCGGGTGCCGGCCGACCAGCTTCGCGACCAGGTCGGCGGCGACCTCGTCGATGCCGAACGGCTCGGCGGCGTCCTCCGCCGCGACCCGCGCGTGGAAGAGCACCTGGAGCAGGACGTCGCCGAGCTCCTCGCGCAGCGCCTCGCGGTCGCCGGATTCGATGGCGTCGAGCAGCTCGTAGGTCTCCTCGACCAGGTACTGCCGGAGCGAATCGTGCGTCTGGGCCGCGTCCCACGGGCAGCCGCCCGGCGAGCGGAGCCGGTCCATCACCTCGGCGGCCTCGACCAGCGGCGGCGCCGGCGTCTCGATGACCTCCGCGCCGGTCGCGATGAGCAGCGACGCCGCGGGCTCGTTCCGGGACCCGGCGAGCAGCACGACGTCCACCAGCGACGGCGCCTCGGTGATGGCCGGGACCCCGAACACGCTCGCGTCGAGGTCCGTGGCCGCGTACACCGCGGTGGCGTCACGCAGGATCTTCAGCGCCGCGGCGGGCAGGGTCGCCCCGCGGACGACTACGACGACGCCCGTGCTCACTGCTGTGTACGGCCGGGGCCCCCGAAGGGCAGCAGGAGGGCCGGGGTGGCGTCCAGGTTCGGCACGACGTCCATGGTGACGACGTCCCACACGCCGTACCGCGGGTTGACGCGCAGGCCGCTCTCCCCGACGTAGGGCTGGAGCAGACGGGTACCGATGGCGGTCAGCTGGTCGTCAGTCGGCTTCTGCGGCTCCCCGTCGGCGGGTACCGCCTGGTCGGTGCCGCGGCTGCGAAGGACGAAGACGTACCAGTCGGGCTTGGCCGGCATCCGCGGCTGGAACGCGATGACGCTGTTCGCCGGAGAGCCGAACAGCACGGTCTCGGCCAGCGCGGGGTACTGGGCGGCACCGAAGACCGACGTGAGGCCGGCGTCGGAGAACCCGTTGGGCCCGGGCTGGCCGGTCTGCTGGGACTGCTGGAGCTCCTGGCCCGCAGCCTGCACGGCGGCCTGGACCTTCGTCGGGTCGGCGGCGAACTGCTTCGCGACGTCGAACGCCCGCGCCCGGGCCTCGGGGTCGTTCGGGTCGCTGACGCCGAAGCCGACGTAGTCCGCGCTGACCGCGAGCTTGGGCAGGAACTTGGCGGCGAGCTGACGCTCCAGGTAGGTGTCGGACGCGCGCTCGCCGCGGTCGCGCACGTTCGCGGCGATCTGCGCGACGGCGAGCTGGTCGCCCTGCCCGGTGTCGGCGACGGGCGCGCCCGGCAGCGTCGCGGCGATCTGCGCGATCTTCGCCTGGTCCGCGACGAGGTTTTCCTTCTTCGCGGCGTAGGTGATGAGCTGGTGCAGCGCCGCCTGCCGGACGATCTCCCGGCCCAGCAGGACGAGCTTGTTCTCACGAGCGAGCTTCTGCGCGTACGGCTGGTCGTGGACGGCCTGGTCGATCATCGACTGCACCCGGTCGAGGCCGAACGACTGGTCACCGAGGATCGTCGCCGCGCCGACCTGGCTGGGGCCCGAGCCACACCCGGCGAGCAGAAGAGCACCGGCAACGGCCGCGACCAGCGCGCGAGGGCGCCCCATGATCCGCATCACAGGCCATACCCTCTCACACCATCGCGGCCGAAACGCAACACCCGTGCGGTGTTGCCGGGCGTAATGTCGGCGACATGGACCACTGGCTGACCATCGAGGTCTTCGATGGCGAGTCCACGGCTTCCTTGTGGCGGCTCGCCCGCGGTGACGCACTCACCGAAGCAGCATTGACGAACGGCGCGGAACAGTGGGTGTGGCACGAACACCGCTGGGGCGTCGTACTGGAGATCGAGTTCAAGTCGGAGCAAAGCCGCGACGCGTTCCGCGCGCTGCCCGTCGTGACGGCGGCGCTGGACGCGGTACCGGATCCGGCCCGGGGGTTGCTCGTGTACCCGGGCCGCGGTGGGGGCGCGGGTTCGCGGATGCCGCGCAGGCCCCGGCCGTTGCCGATGGCCGGCGCCGGGGCGGTTCCGGTGCCCGTGGAGTCGGTGAAGATGGGGCTGGCGGAGGCTTTGCCGCCGATGTTCAGCGAAGTCGGCTAAGCAGTTCACTCCACGTTGCGGCGGAGGCGGTGAGGATGCCGCCTTCGCGATCTTTGGTGTCCCGGATCAGGACTTCCGGGCGATCGAGGGCAATCTCGACACAGTCGCCCTGGCTGCTATGGGTGCTCTTGCGCCATGCTTCCGGCATCTGCTTCTCCGATGAGGTCGGCGATCAACTCCTGTGAGTTTGCCTCACCGAGAGCACGGTCTTCCAGTCCGCGCAGCACCCTCCGGTAGGCCTCGATCTCGTGCGGTTCCTCGAGGAACAGCGATGTGGTCTCGCTTTCGATGCAGACAACCGGCTGGTACGAGCCCGACTCCATCAGCTGGAAGTGCCCGGCCGAGCCAGGATGGCCACCCAAGCTCGCCGGGACGATCCGGATAGCCACGTTCTGCTGGGCGGACAGCCGCACCAACTGCCGGAGCTGGCCACTCATCACGCGTGGATGACCGACCGGGAGACGCAGCACGAATTCATGCAGGAAGAACCGGAACCGCACCCGTGTCCTGGTCAGGATCGCCTGACGTGACAGCCGGGCGAAGAGGTGTTCATCGAGCTTGTCGGGCTCGGGCTGATTGCCCATTCCGAGCGCCAGAGACCGGGCGTAGTCGCCGGTTTGGAGCAGGCCCGGCACCACGTTCGCCTGGAAGACCGAGATGGCGGTGGCGTGTTCTTCGTGGCTGACCAGAGTGCGGATGTCCTCGGAGCGCACGAGCAGTCCCGGCTTACGCATTTCGTCGGCCATGGCCATCAGCTCGCGGTATTCCGCTCCCCTGATCTCCAACGTGGTCAAAAACCTCGCCAGGCGCGCCGGGTCCGGCCTCGTCAACCCGCGGGTCACCGAGGAAACCCACTGCGCGCTGACCTCGAGCTTCCGCGACATCTCACGGACACCCCAGTGCTTCTCCGCCATGCGCTGGAGCAGCCGTTCGCCGAGCTGCCTGCTACGGATGTTCATGCGGCGAACCTAGAAGCACCGAGCGCGAAAACCCTGACGCCACAACGAGAGTTCCCCCGATGTGGCGTCAGGTGTCCGCAGCGCGTTACACGGTGGCGGGCTTCTTCGTCAGCTGGTTCAGCAGCTTCGTGCACCAGTCGAGCAGCTCTTCGTCCCGCAGCGTCGGCGCACCGATGCGGCCGCCGGCCGGGCCTTCCGTGGGCTTCGGGACCGAGACCGTGTTCGTCACGGCCTTGAACGTCGCCTTCGGGTACAGCCGCTTCAACCGGACCATCTGCGAGTCCTGCAGCGGCAGCGGCGCGAACCGGATCGTGTTGCCCTGGACCGCCACCTCCGTCACGCCCGCCTCGCGGCACGTGTGCCGGAACCGCGCCACCGCCAGCAACCGGTTCACCGGCGCCGGCGGCCGGCCGTAGCGGTCGATCAGCTCTTCGCGGACCGCGTCCAGGCCCTCGGTGTCCGGCGCCGCCGCGATCTTGCGGTACGCCTCCAGCCGCAACCTTTCGCCCGGGACGTAGTCGTGCGGGAGGTGGGCGTCGATCGGGAGGTCGACGCGGACGTCGGCCAGCTCCTCGTCCTCCGCCGGCTCCGCGCCCGCGTGGCGCCTGAACGCGTCGACCGCTTCGCCGACCAACCGCACGTACAGGTCGAACCCGACCCCCGCGATGTGCCCGGACTGCTCCGCGCCGAGGATGTTGCCCGCGCCGCGGATCTCCAGGTCCTTCATCGCGACCGCCATGCCCGCACCGAGCTCGGTGTTCTGGGCGATCGTCGCCAGGCGGTCGTGGGCCGTCTCCGTCAGCGGCGCTTCCGGCGGGTACAGGAAGTACGCGTACCCGCGGTCACGGCCACGTCCGACGCGGCCGCGCAGCTGGTGCAGCTGGGCCAGCCCGAGCAGGTCGCCGCGCTCGACCAGCAGCGTGTTCGCGTTCGAGATGTCCAGCCCGGTCTCGACGATCGTGGTGCACACGAGGACGTCGTACTCGTTCTCCCAGAAACCCTGGATGATCTTCTCGAGCTTGTCCTCGTTCATCTGGCCGTGCGCGGTGACGACGCGCGCCTCCGGCACCAGCTCCCGGATGTGCCGCGCCGCCTTCTCGATCGACGAGACGCGGTTGTGGACGTAGAACACCTGGCCGTCTCGCAGCAATTCGCGCCGGATGGCCGCGCCGACCTGCTTGTCGTCGTACGTGCCGACGTAGGTCAGGATCGGGTGCCGGTCTTCCGGCGGGGTGAGGATCGTCGACATCTCGCGGATGCCCGCCAGCGACATCTCCAGCGTGCGCGGGATCGGCGTCGCGGACATCGTCAGCACGTCGACGTGCGTGCGCAGCGCCTTGATGTGCTCCTTGTGCTCGACGCCGAAGCGCTGCTCCTCGTCGACGATCACGAGACCGAGGTCCTTGTAGCGGATTCCGGTCTGCAGCAGGCGGTGCGTGCCGATGACGATGTCGACCTCGCCGCCGGCGAGCTGCTCCAGGATGATGTCCGACTCGGTCTTGTTCGTGAACCGGGACAGGCCCTTGATCGTCACCGGGAACGAGCGCATCCGCTCCTGGAACGTGTTGAGGTGCTGCTGGGCGAGCAGCGTCGTCGGGACGAGGACCGCGACCTGCTTGCCGTCCTGCACCGCCTTGAACGCGGCGCGGACGGCGATCTCCGTCTTGCCGTAGCCGACGTCGCCGCAGATGACGCGGTCCATCGGGACGCCGCGTTCCATGTCGGCCTTGACCTCGTCGATCGCGGCGAGCTGGTCGTTGGTCTCGGTGAACGGGAAGGCGTCTTCCAGCTCGCCCTGCCACGGCGTGTCCGGGCCGAACGCGTGCCCGGGCGCGGCCTGGCGCGCGGCGTAGAGCTGCACGAGCTCGGCGGCGATCTCCTTGACCGCCTTCTTGGCCCTGGCCTTGGTGTTCTTCCAGTCGGAGCCGCCGAGCTTGTTCAGCGTCGGCAGCTCGCCGCCGACGTACTTGGAGACCTCGTCGAGCTGGTCGGTCGGCACGAACAGCCGGTCGCCCGGGTGCCCGCGCTTGGACGAGCCGTACTCCAGCAGCAGGTACTCGCGGGTGGCGCCGGCGACCGTCCGCTGGACCATCTCGACGAACCGGCCGATGCCGTGCTGCTCGTGCACGACGTAGTCGCCGGCCTTCAGCGCCAGCGGGTCGACGGCGTTGCGCCGCCGGGACGGCATCTTGGTGGTGAGGTCCTTTGTGGACGTTCCGGCACCCGAGCCGCGCCCGGTCAGGTCCGACTCGGTGAGCACGACCAGGGCGCGTTCCGGCGAGAGGAAGCCATCCGTCAGGCCGCCGCAGGTGACCGTGACGACGCCCGGGGCCGGCGCGCTCTTCAGGCCGTCGCCGGCCAGCGCGGCCGGGACGTCGGCGGCCGAGAACTGCTCGACCGCGCGAGCCGCGGTGCCGTGCCCGGCGACGACGAGCACCGCCGTGCCGCCCGACGCGATGTGCGCGCGCAGGTCCGCCGTCGCGCGCTCGAGCTCGCCGCGGTAGGCGGGAGCGGCGTCGACCGAGACGCGGTAGACGTCCGGGTCTTCGCTGGTCAGCTGGGTGAGCGTCCACCAGGAGCGCTTGGTGTCCTGGGCGTGGGACGCGATCTCGTCGAGCCCGCGGTAGGCGGACGCGCCGAGGTCGATCGGGGCCTGGCCGCCCGCCGCGGCCGTCGTCCAGGACGCTTCGAGGAACTCCTGGCCGGTGCGGACGAGGTCGGCGGCCCGGGCCCGGATCTTCTCCGGGTCGGCGAGCAGGACGTGGGTGCCGATCGGCATCGCGTCGGTGAGCAGCTCCAGCTCGCCTTCGCAGAGCACCGGGATGAGGGCCTCCATGCCCTCGACCGGGATGCCGTCGGCGAGCTTGGTGAGCATCTCGGCCAGGTGGGCGTCGGCCTCGTACGTCGTCGCCAGCTCCGCGGCCTTCTCCTTGACCGGCGGCGTGAGCAGCAGCTCACGGCACGGCGGCGCGGTGACGCGCGGGATCTCGCCGGGCAGCGACCGCTGGTCGGAGACGGCGAACGCGCGGATCTCGCTGACCTCGTCGCCCCAGAACTCGACGCGGACGGGGTGCTGCGCGGTCGGCCCGAACAGGTCGAGGATGCCGCCGCGGACGGCGAACTCGCCGCGCTTCTCGACCATGTCGACGCGGACGTAGGCCAGCTCGACGAGCCGTTCGAGGAGGCCTTCGAAACTTTGTTCTTCACCCACGACGAGGTCGACCGGGGCGAGCGAGCCGAGGCCGGGGGCCATGGGCTGGATGAGGCTGCGGACGGTCGCGACGACGACGCGCAGCGTGTCGTCCTCGGTCTTGAGCCGGTGCAGCACCTCCAGCCGGCGGCCGACGGTGTCGGCACGCGGGGAGAGCCGCTCGTGCGGGAGGGTCTCCCAGGAGGGGAAGTCGGCGACCCGGTCGCTGCCCAGCAGCGCGCCGAGGGACGCGGTCAGCTCGTCGGCCTCGCGGCCGGTGGCGGTCACGGCGAGGACGGGCCTGGCCGCACCCTCGTCGGCGGCGAGGGCGGCCGCGACGAGCTGCCGGGCGGCGATCGGGCCTTGCAGCTCGAGCAGCGGCGCACCGGCGCGCTCGACCACGCCGCGCAGGGCCGGGTCGGGAAGGGTGGCGGTGAGGAGTCCGGACAGTGGAGCGTCGGTCACGGTCCCAGCCTACGTGCCACCCCCGACAGGTTTCCGATCACGGCTGGTCGCGGGCCGGAGCGCCCCAATGCGGCGTTCGGTGCGTCCCACGCACCCAATGCGGCGTTCGGTGCGCCCCACGCACCCAATGTGGCGTTCGGTGCTCCTCCCATGCCCCCACCGCCACCCTCAACGGAGGCGCTTCGCGCCGCAGTGCTGATTCAACGCACCCAATGCCACATTGGGGCGCTGGCAACCCGTCAACAGCGGAGCAGGTTCGCGACCTCGGCGACCCGGGGCAGCTGCTCGTCGAACACCTTCGGGTCCGTGCTCGCGATCCGCAGCAGCACGTGCTCCGCGCCTTCGTACTCACGAAGGCGCGAAGCCACCTCCGCCGCCGACCCCGTCACCTGCATCTGGATCCCCTGCACGAAGTCCGCGGGCATCCCGTAGTTGCGTTGGCAGTACTCCTCCAGCAGCGCGCGTCCCCGACTGACGTCGTCCTCGACCAGGACCGTCGCGAACAACCCCGGGGTCACCGGGCGCGACGACAGAGCGCGGATCCGGGCCAGGCCGGACACGTAGTCCGCGGGGTCCGGCGGGTAGGGCAGCCAGCCGTCGTACAGCCGGCCCACGCGCTCCAGCGCTCCCGGCGTGTACGCCGCCAGCCACACCGGCGGGCCGCCCGGCCGCGCGGGCGCGGGAAAGGACGGCAGCGAGTCGTAGTGCAGCACCGATCCGTGAAACGAAGCAGAGCCGCTCCACGCGGCCCGCCACAGGCCCACGATGTCGTCGAGGCGAGCCCGCCGCCTGGACCACGGCACCCCCACGAACGCGAACTCCGGCTCGCTGCGCCCGGCGAACCCCGCGCCGACCGCGACCGTGAGGCGGCCGCCGCTGAGCAGGTCGAGTGACAGCAGCTGGTTCGCCGAAAGAACCGGGTCCCGCAACGCCGGGAGCAGCGCGGACGTCCCCAGCGTCACCCGCGAAGTCCGGGCGGCGAAGGCACCCAGCACCGCGAAAGCGTCCAGCGGAGCCCGCGCGAGGGTGTCGCCCACCCAGACCGAGTCGAGGCCGAGCTCTTCGGCGGAGACGGCGACGTCGACCAGCTCGGGCGCGGTCCGCCCGGCGTCGAGGATGGGCTGGTAGGTCGGCACGACCAGGCCGTAGTTCGTCATGCCGCGAGCGTCGCCGAAGCGGGGAATGCCCTCAATTCCCCGCGGGGAATGGCGAGGGCGAGCAGGATGGGACCGTGAACTTCGGAACGGCGCTCAAGGGCTGGCGCACGCGGCGGCACCTCAGCCAGCTCGACCTGGCGTTGCGGGCCGGGACGACGCAGCGGCACGTGAGCTTCATGGAGAGCGGGCGCTCGCTCCCCGGCCGCGGCATGGTGCTGCGCGTCGCCGAGTCGCTCGAACTGCCCCTGCGCGAGCGCAACGGCCTGCTCTTCGCCGCCGGTTTCGCGCCGTCGTACCCCGAGACGCGGCTCGACGACCCGGCGATCAAGCCGGTGCTCGACGGGCTGCGGCGGCTGCTCGACGGCCACCGCCCCTACCCCGCGATCGTCGTCGACCGCTACGGCGTGCTCGTCGCGAAGAACGACGCGTTCTCCCTGCTCATCGAGGATGTCGCGCCGGAGCTCCTCGAAGAACCGGTCGACACGCTGCGGCTCGCGCTACACCCGCGCGGGATGGCGCCGCGCGTGCAGAACCTCGACGACTGGGCCCGGCACATCCTCGAGCGGCTCCGCAACGACCTCGCGCGCACCCCGGACGAGCGGCTCGCCGCGCAGCTCGCCGAGCTGACGGGGTACCTGCCGCCGGAGCGTCCGCCGGGCGAGGGCCACCTCGGGTTCGCCGTGCCCGTACGACTGTCCACTTCGGTCGGTGAGCTCCGGCTGATCACGGCGATCACGACGTTCGCGACCGCCGCCGACGTCACGGTGTCGGAGCTCAAGCTGGAGACGTTCCTGCCCGCGGACGCCGAAACCGCGGAGCGCCTTCACAGCACCAGCGCCGTGAGGTGACCCGCCAGCAGCTCCGCGCTCGCCCACAGCACGGCCGCGCACACGCTGCCGACGGCGAACCGGCGGTACGGCATCGCCGCCGAGCCCGCGACACGCGGCACGAGCGTCCGGGCGCCGGCCAGGCAACGGCCGGCGATCACCGCCGGGACGCCGTAGCGCGCGACCGCCGCTTCGGCGCGGTCCCAGCGGTCCTGGCCGACGCGGCGGGCGAGCCGGGACCGGCGGAGCCGCCGACCTTCCAGGTACGCGAGCTGGTCGCCGAGGACGGCCGCGAGCACGGCCACCGGCAAGGCGAGCCCGAGGTGGAGCGTGCCCCGCTCGGCGAGGAAGCCCATGAGCAGCAACGCCGACAGCGTCGGGAGCACGACTCCGGGCAGCAGCGCGGTTTCCGCCGTGATCAGCACCGCGCAGACGAGGTAGACGACCGGTGCGGGCGCGTCAAGCAGTGGCCGCAGCAGGCTGTCCATGGCTCGCCCTCCCCACCGCGACCGGGAGCGCCGCGCGGTAGACGAACGCGGGCGGCAGGTTCGCCCAGACGACCGAAGTGCGCTCTACGACAGCGAAACGGCTTCGCAGTGAAGCCGCGAAGTGACGCGCGGGTGGCGTCCAGGCCGCGTGGGCGTACGCGAACGTCGTGAACCGGCCGTTCGGGGCGAGCGCGGCCGTGACCGCGTCGAGGATGCGGTGCTGCCGGTCCGCGGTCATCGCCGTCCAGGGCAGGCCCGAGACGACGACGTCGAGGTCGGGCACGTCGAGGTGTTCCGCCGAGCCGGTGACTACGTCGGCCTGTGGAAAGCGTTCCCTGACGGAGGCCGCGAAACGCGGGTTGATCTCGTAAGCGGTCAGGCGTGCTTCGGGGCGAAGCAGCGCGAGGACCGCTTCGGTGAACACGCCGGTGCCCGGACCGAGCTCGGCGACGCGCGACGCGCGTTCCAGGCCGAGGCCCGCGGTCATCGTTTCGGCCAGCCGCGGTGAGCTGGGCGCGATCGCGCCCGTCAGCATCGGGTGGCGGAGGAATTCCCTGGTGATCGACATGATCCCGACGTTAGGAACGGTGCCGGTGGCCGCGAATCCGCCGGATCGGCCGGTCTCGTCCTCCCCGGGGAGGACACGGTCGGGCCGAAGGGATGACGACCCGGACCGGGTTCCGGCATTACGTTCGCTGCGTGGAGAGACTGGTGGTGTGGGTACGCAGGCACCGGTGGACGGTGGACCTGCCGCTGTACGCGGTCTTCCTGTTGCTGGGCCCGAACATGAACGACGCCGGCTCCTGGGGCGTCCGCGCGCTTTCGCTGCTGTTCCTGCTCCCGCTGCTGGTCCGCCGCCGGTTCCCGCGGACCGTCGCGGTGCTGGTCATCGCCGGGGCGGTGGCGGTGTACCTCACCGAGATCTGGGCGTACGACCGCGGCCGCACCGAGCTGGCCATGGCGGTGGTGCTGTTCACCCTGGTGAAGCTGGGAGACCGCCGGTTCGCCGCGCTGACCGCCGTCGCCGTCGTCACGCTCGACGTCCAGTGGGTCGCCGTCTGGGGTGGCTACTCCCCGAACCCGGCGTTCATGATCATCAGCGTCCTGCCGCTGCACATCGCGGCGTGGGCGCTCGGGGAGTTCTTCCGCAAGCAGGAACAGCTCACCGCGGAGGAGGAGAAGCGCGCCGACGCCCAGTCACGCGCGGCCGTCGCGGAGGAACGCGCCCGCATCGCGCGCGAGCTCCACGACGTCCTCGCGCACAGCATGAGCGTCATCGTGCTGAACGCCGAGGGCGCGAAGCTCGCCCGCCACCGCGACCCCGAGGCCGTCGACCGCACGCTCGACACGATCGGCCGCACCGGCCGGGACGCGCTCGCCGAGCTGCGGCGGCTCCTCGAGGTCCTGCACGCCGGCCAGGCGGCGCGCAGTCCCCAGCCGAGCGCCGGCGAGCTGCGCGAGCTGGTCGAGCAGTGCGGGCGCGCCGTCGCGCTCGAGGTCACCGGCGACCCCGGTGGCCTGTCCGCGAGCGCCGCGCTGCAGGCGTACCGGATCGTCCAGGAGGCCCTGACCAACATGATCAAGCACGCCCCGGCCGACGCGACCGGCCGCGTCGAAGTCGCGTTCGAACCGGCGGAGGTCCGGATCGAGGTGACGAACACCGGCGGCCGGGCCCTGCCCGCGCCGGCGTTGCCCTCGTCCGGGCACGGGCTGGCCGGGATGCGCCAGCGCGTCGAGATGTACCACGGGGAGCTGACGGCCGGGCCGCTGCCGGACGGCGGCTACCGGGTGCGCGCGAGCCTGGTGGTCGGGTCGTGACCACGCGGGTGCTGCTCTGCGACGACCAGGAGCTGGTGCGCGTCGGGCTGCGGATGATCGTCGAAAGCCAGGACGGCCTCGTCGTCGTGGCCGAGGCCGCGAACGGCGAGGAGGCCGTCGCGAAGGCCCGGGAGCTGCGGCCGGACCTGGTGCTGATGGACGTCCGGATGCCGGTGCTCGACGGCGTCACGGCGACCGGGCGGATCTGCGCCGAGCTGCCGGACGTGCGCGTCCTGATCATCACGACGTTCGACCTCGACGAGTACGCGTACGCCGCCCTGCGCGCGGGTGCCAGCGGGTTCCTGGTGAAGGACGCGCCGTCGGAAGAGATGCTCGTGGCGATCCGGGGCGTCCTGCGCGGCGACTCGATGGTTTCGCCGTCGGTGACGCGGCGCCTGCTCGACCGCTACCTCGCCGACGACCGCGATCCGGTCGACGTCGCGAAGCTCGGCGTGCTGACCGAGCGCGAGAAGGACGTGCTCGGGCTCATCGCGCGCGGGCACTCCAACGGCGAGATCGCGGCGAAGCTCTACATCGGCGAGACGACGGTGAAGACCCACGTCGGGCGGATCCTCGGCAAGCTGCGGCTGCGCGACCGGGTACACGCGGTGGTCTTCGCCTACGAATCCGGACTGGTGCATCCAGGATCATGATCAATCCCTATTTATCCACTTGATAGGGAAGGATAGAGTACTTTGCATGCCGATATACAAGTCCGAAGCCGGAGCTCGCCTTCTGCGTGAGCGCTACCTCGAAGCACTGAAGAGCTGGCCCGTCCCGCGCGACGAAGTGCGCGTGCCGACTCCCGAAGGCGAGACGTTCGTCCTGGTCTCCGGCCCGGAAAGCGCGCCGCCGCTGGTGCTGCTCCACGGCTCCGGCAGCACCTCGGCGGAGTGGGCGCCCCGGATCCCGGCGCTGATCGAACGGTTCCGGGTGTACGCGGTCGACGTCATCGGCGAGCCGGGGATGAGCGCCGAGACACGGCCACCGCTCGGCAGCGACCGGTACGCGCGCTGGCTGGACGCCGTGCTGGACCACTTCGGCGTCTCACGGGCGGCCTTCCTGACGTCGTCGTTCGGCGGCTGGCTCGCGCTCGACTACGCGACCCGGCGGCCCGAGCGCGTCGCCGCGCTGGCGCTGCGGTGCCCGATCGGCCTCGGCCCGATGAAGAAGGGGTTCGTCGTCAAGGCCGTGTTCCTGTCCCTGCTCGGCGAGCGGGGACGGCGGAAGTCCGTGGCCGGCACCGTGGGCGAGCCGGAGACGTCGCCGATCGTGGAGCACCAGCTGCTCGTGTCCGCGAACTACCGGTACCGCACCGGCCCGTTCCCGGTCTTCGGCGACGCGGCGCTGGGGCGGCTGACCATGCCGGTGTACGCCGTCGCCGGCTCGGAGGACGCCATGGTCGACTCCGCGACGACCAAGCGGCGGCTCGAAGCGGCGGGCGCCGTGGTGGACCTGGTGCCCGGCGCCGGGCACTCCTTCCGCGGCTCGGCCGACCTGGAGTTCCTGAAGGAGACGGCAGCGAACGGCGATTTCACCGCTTGATGGCAGGATGGGCCGTATGCGGTGTGTGCTGGGTCTCATCGGTGCGGTGTCCCTGCTGTTCGCGGGCTGTTCGGGGGCGTCGAGCGCGCCCATCCAGAGCGTCCCGCCGGCGGCCACCCCGGCGGCGTCGACCGGGAAGTTCAAGGTCGAGACGGTGACCGCCGGGCTGGAGCACGGCTGGGACATCGGCTTCCTGCCCGACGGCGGCATCCTCGTGCCGCAGCGGCCCGGCAAGCTCGCGCTGGTCCGCGGCGGGCAGGCCACCGACGTCCGGGCCGACTTCTCCGACGTCCTCGTGCAGGGCGAGGGCGGGCTGCTCGGCATGGTCGTCAGCCCGGACTTCGCGACCAGCCGCGAGTTCATCACCTGCCAGGACCACCAGGAGGGCGGCAAGGCCGTCGACATCCGGCTGGTCACGTGGAAGCTGGCCGAGGACGGCGCGAGCGCCTCGAAGGTCAAGGACCTGCTGACCGGGCTGCCGGTGAACCCGAGCGGCCGGCACTCCGGCTGCCGGCCGACGTTCGCCCCGGACGGCGCGCTGCTGGTCGGCACCGGCGACACGGCGCGCGCGTCGATCGCGCAGGACCGCCATTCCCTGGGCGGCAAGGTGCTGCGGCTGGACGCGAAGACCGGGAACCCGTTGCCGGACAACCCGTTCATCACCTCGTCGAACGCGAAGGAACGGCTGATCTACACGTTCGGCCACCGCAACGTCCAGGGCGTGGCGATCCGGCCGGGCAGCGGCCAGGTGATCACGGCCGAGCACGGGCCGACCTTCGACGACGAGGTCAACCTGCTGAAGCCGGGCGCGAACTACGGCTGGGACCCGTCGAAGGGCGGCACGGACTCGAGCTACGACGAGAGCGTGCCGATGACCGACCTCAAGCGGTTCCCGGACGCGGTGAGTCCACTGTGGACGTCCGGTAAGATCACCGAGGCGATCAGCGGCGACGCGTTCCTGACGGGCGCCCAGTGGGGCCCGAACGACGGCGCGCTGGTCGTGGTGGCACTGAAGGGCCAGAAGCTCCTGCTGTACCACTTGGACGCGGCGGGCAAGGTCCTGGACGTCACGCTCCCCCCGGAGTTCGACGACAAGTTCGGCCGGTTGCGCGCGGTGCGCAGCGGCCCGGACGGCGCGCTGTACGTGACGACTTCGGACGGAACGGACGACAAGCTGCTGAAGGTCACGCCCGCCTGAACATGAGAAAAGCACGGCCGCCGGGTGCCGTGGACACTTCCGCCGGGGTGGCGGATCGCGGAACATGGTTCACACCAGGAGTTTCGCCCGCCCCCGACGAGTGTTGGACGCGGTCCGAAGAAAGCGTTCCCGCGGCAGCACCGCGCCGGGCCCCGAGCGCCATCGCCGACCTGGCGCTCGGGGCCCGGCATCCAACGTTCCCTATCTCCCCAGGTGAGCCCCGCCGTTGACGTGCACCACCTGTCCGGTGACGTGCCCGGCGGCGGGGCTCGCCAAGAACGTCACGACGGCGGCGACGTCTTCCGGCGTGCCCGGTCGCTTGTTCATCGTGTTGCCGATCAGCCATTCCCGGCGGCGGTCCGAAAGCTTGCCGTGGAAGAACTCCGTGTCGCCGATCAGTCCGGGCGCGACGACGTTCGCCGTGATCCCGCGCGCCCCGAACTCCTGCGCCACGCTGATGTTCCACGCCTCGACGGCGGCCTTCGCGGCCCCGTACGAACCGGCGCCGGTCCGGGCGGCGATCGAACCGATGGTGACGATCCGCGCGTCGTCGGCGAAGCGGTCACGCAGCGCGTGCGTCACCAGCGCGGCACTGACCACATTGGACCGGAGGTTGCGCTCGAACGCGGCCGCGAAGCCGGCCAGCCCTTCGTCGTCGCCGTCGCTGTCGATGAAGTCGGTGTTGCCCCCGGCGTTGTTGACGAGAACGTCGACGCGGTCCGGCAACTCCCCGAGTGCGGCTTCGACCGCGGCTGCATCGGCGGCATCGAACACGACGGGCCGCGCACCCAGGAGCGTCGCGGCTTCGGTGAGCACCTGCTGGCGGCGCCCGGTGATCGTGACCCGCTCGCCCGCTTCGGCGAACGCCGCCGCGACGGCGTACCCGATGCCCGTGCCGCCGCCTGTCACCACTACTTCCCTGCTGTTCCCCATGCCCCCGAGTTTAGTGCCTAGGATCGGGACATGATCGACAAGATCGCGTGGATCCACGTGGTGGAAGGCCGGATCCTCAGCACGCGCTCCCGCGGCAAGGACGTCTACTACCTCCCGGGCGGCAAACGCGAGCCGGGCGAGACGGACGCCGAGACGCTGGTCCGCGAGATCCGCGAAGAGCTGACGGTGACGATCGCCGAGCCGACCATCGCGCCGGCGGGGATCTTCGAAGCGCAAGCGGATGGCAAGGCGTCAGGCGTCGTAGTGCGGATGACGTGCTTCACGGCCGAGTACACCGGAACACTGCGGGCGAGCAGCGAGATCGAAGAGATCGCGTGGCTCGGATACGCGGACCGGGACCGAGTTTCGGCGGTGGACAAGATCATCTTCGACCACCTGCGCGAAACAGGCCGGCTCGGTTAGCGCAGCCGCAGCTTCGGCTTGTCCTCCAAATGCGACAGCCCGTTCCAAGCCAGGTTCACCAAATGCGCCGCCACCTCGTCACGCTTCGGCTTGCGCGCGTCCAGCCACCACTGGCCGGTCAGCGCGACCATCCCCACCAAAGCCTGCGCGTACAGCGCCGCCAGTTTCTCGTCGTAGCCGCGCGCCGCGAACTGCTGGGCCAGGATGTGCTCCACCTGGCTCGCGATGTCGTTCAGCACCGTCGAGAACGTCCCCGTGGAACTCGCCACCGGGGAATCGCGGACCAGAATGCGGAAGCCGTCGTGGGAATCCTCGACGTACGACAGCAACGCGATCGCCGCCTGCTCCAGCATCACGCGGGGGTGGCCGCCGTGCAGGGTGGACACCATGCGGTCCAGCAGCGACTGCGTTTCGCGGTCGACGACCACCGCGTAGATGCCCTCTTTGCCGCCGAAGTGTTCGTACACCACGGGTTTCGACACGTTGGCGCGGTGCGCGATCTCCTCGATCGACGTGCCGTCGAAACCCTTTTCGGCGAACAGCGCCCGCGCCACGTTCAGCAATTGCTGACGTCGCTCGGTACCGGTCATCCGGACGCGCGTCACCGGGGCGACCGGACGCGCCCCGGTGACCTGCTCACGCTTCGAACGTCTTCTCCCCGCCACTCGGCGAAGCCTACTTGCTCAGCTCTTCTCCGTGGCGATTCGGGCCAATCGCTGCGGCGTCGGCCAGCGCACGTCGTGCACCCAGCCGAACTTTTCGAAGATCCAGATCAGCCGCGCGGAGATGTCGATCTGGCCGCGCTTCACGCCGTGGCGCGCAGATGTCGGGTCGGCGTGGTGCAGGTTGTGCCACGACTCGCCGAACGAAAAGATCGCCAGCGGCCAGAAGTTCGCCGACTTGTCGCGGGCGGCGAACGGGCGCTCGCCGATCATGTGGCAGATCGAGTTGACCGACCACGTCACGTGGTGCAGCACGCAGATGCGCACCAGCCCGGCCCAGAAGAACGCGGTGACCGCGCCCCACAGCGACCACGAGATCAGCCCGCCCAGCAGCGCCGGCAGCGTCAGGCTGACCAGTGCCCACAGCCAGAAGAGGTCGTCGACCTTCTTGATCGCCGGGTCCTTCACCAGGTCGGGCGCGAAGCGCTCGGCGTTGGTCTGGTCGCGCTCGAACAGCCAGCCCATGTGCGCGTGCCAGAAGCCCTTGGCGATGGCCCACGGCGAGGTGCCGAACGCCCACGGCGAGTGCGGGTCGCCGTCGCGGTCGGAGAACGCGTGGTGGCGGCGGTGGTCGGCGACCCAGGTGATGACCGGGCCCTGCAGCGCGATGCTGCCGGCGATGGCCATGACCACGCGCAGCCACTGCTTGGCCTTGAACGAACCGTGCGTGAAGTAGCGGTGGTACGACACGGTGATGCCGAGCCCGCTGATCGCGTAGAACACCACGAAGATGCCGACGTCGACCCAGCTCAGTCCCCAGCCCCAGGCGAAGGGCACTGCGACCAGCAGTGCCACCAGCGGCGCGATCACGCCGAAGTAAACCGACAGCTGCACGCCGATGCCGCGCGTGCCTTCGGTGACAGGTTTGGGCCCCTTGGGAGCCGAGGGCTCCCCGGTGGGCTGAGATCGGTCGAGCGTGGCCGTCATACGCTTCACTTCTTCCTGCACGGGTGCCCTTTTACGAAGGGTGACCTAACCTACGATGCCGTAAGTTACGGTACAGGAGGTTTCGGCGACTGGGGAGTGCCTGGACCTCACACAGCTCCTTCGGAACCGGGGTACCCGCCGGACGGGGCGCTAACGCGGCCCGCGCGCGGACGACACCCGATCGTCGCTATCCTGACCAGGATCGATCCGCCGTAGTGTAATCGGCAGCACTTCAGATTTTGGTTCTGACAGTTCAGGTTCGAATCCTGGCGGCGGAGCAGCTCAGAGGACCCGAACCCACGACACCGGGAGGTTGGCGCTGACCGACGAGGCGACCGACCCGGTAGCGGCCAGGCGTCCCGCGCTGGCCGAAATGTCCGATGCCTGGCTCGTCGGGCGAGCGCGGGAGCTGATCGCCGCGGTCCAGCGGCAGGACTACACCCAGCAGCTCCAGATCGTCGAACTGATGGACGAGCTGCTCGACGAGACCCAGCGGCGCGGCGAGCCGACGATGATCGCGCAGCTGCTGCGCGCGTCCGCGATCGCCCGCCTGATCACCAAGGGCCTGGCCGCGGAGGCCGAACCCCGGCTCGACGAGATGCTCGCGCACACCCGCCGGCACGGACTCGCCCTGCTGCGGGCCGACGCGCACGCGCTGCGCGGCCGCCGGTTGGTGATCGCCGCGCAGGAGGATCCCGCGCTCACCGAGATCGCCCGCGCGCTGGCCATCCTCGACGACTCCGCGATCCCGAACCGGCAGGTCGGCATCCGCGCGTGGAACCGGATGCTGTGGTCGGCGCTGAACGACTGCTGGATCGTGCTGAACCAGCTCGGCGTCTACGAAGCGGCCGAAGAGGTCATCGGCCGCGCCGCCTCCGCGATCCGCGAGAGCGCCAGCCCGCACGAGATCACGCTGCAGCTGATGAACCGGGTCAAGATGCTGCTCGGCTGGGGCCTGCGGCTCGAGCGCATCGACGAGTACGACGAGAGCGCCGAGAAGTTCCGCACCGCCGCCTCCATGGCGACGGCCGCCGAAGGCCCGTTCACCGAGTCGCTGTTCCCGCGCCGGGCCGGCGTCGCGGCCGTCGACCAAGTCGGCGTCCTCGCCTCGGCGCAAGCGCTGCACAGCCCGAGCGCCGACCAGATCGACCGGCTCCGCGCACTGCACGAAGGCACCGGCTACCCGGGCGAACGCGAGATCGTCGCGATCGCGCTGGCCCGCTGCCTCGACCAGGCCGGCCGCCGCGAAGAGGCCCTCGACGTGCTGCGGCACGCCCGCGAGTCGCTGACCGAAGACACCTCCCAGCCGTCGATGCGGCTGAACATCGTCCGCGAGCTGGCCCGCCTCGACACCACGCCGGACTACGCGTCCGGGGCCAGCGAGTCGCTGATCGACTACGCGAGGCGCCTCGAGAGCGAGATGTGGAGCCTGCGCGAGTCGCAGATCGCCACGCTGAACGCGCGTCGCGAACACGAACGGCTCTCCGCCGAGCACGGCGCGATCACCCAGCAGGCCCTCCAGGACCCGCTCACCGGCCTGCCGAACCGGCGCGCGCTGGACGAGAAGCTGCGCCAGCTCGCCTCGTCGGCCGACGCGCAGCCCCTCGCCGTCGCGCTGGTCGACCTCGACGGCTTCAAGGGCGTCAACGACAAGCAGTCCCACGCCGAAGGCGACAACGTGCTTCGTGTCGTCGCGAGCACACTGCGTGACGCGCTGCGCGGCGACGACCTCGTGGCGCGCTACGGCGGCGACGAGTTCATCGTCCTGCTCCCGGGCACGCCGGCGTCCGCGGCGAAGATGGCGCTCGGCCGCGCGGTGAAGTCCGTCGCGGGCCTGCCGCACCACCTTTCGCACGGCGTCACGCTGTCCATCGGGCTCGTTTCGCTGCGGCCGCAGGAGCGCGGCGAGCAGGTCCTCGCCCGCGCGGACGCGGCCATGTACCAGGCCAAACGCGGCGGCGGCAACCAGGTGGCGTCGGCCAACTCGATGGCCGCCGACCCGGCCGCCGCGTGGTCGGGCGAAGGCCTTCCCACCGACCCCGCGTGGGAGCCCGAAGAGCCCAGTTAGGATCGGTCCCCGACCAAAGCGCCACTTTCACGTGAAAGTGACCTGGAGGGCGCCTCCGGATCACTTTCACGTGAAAGTGACAACCGGAGCCATCGTTGGGAGCGCCGTTGACCGGCCCGCTGAGCACGTTGATCCTCGCCGCGGGTGAGGGCACCCGCATGCGTTCCTCGACGCCCAAGGTGCTGCACCCGATCGCCGGGCGGCCCCTCGTCGAGCATGCCGTCCGGGCCGCCGCCGGCCTGGACCCCGAGCACCTCGTCGTGGTCGTCGGCCACGGCCGCGAACTGGTCGGCGAGCACCTCGCGCGGGTCGGGGACGCCCTCGGCCGCCCGGTCGGCACCGCGGTGCAGGACCAGCAGAAAGGCACCGGCCACGCCGTGTCGTGCGCGCTCGCGACGCTGCCCGCCGACCTCACCGGCACCGTGCTCGTCAGCTACGGCGACGTCCCGCTGCTCGACACCACGACCCTGGGCGCGCTGCTCGACGAGCACACCGAGGCGAAGAACGCGGTCACCGTGCTCACCTCGGTCGTCGACGACCCGACCGGCTACGGCCGCATCACGCGCGACGACGCCGGCAAGGTCACCGGGATCGTCGAGCACAAGGACGCGACCCCGGAGCAGGCGGAGATCACCGAGATCAACTCCGGTGTGTACGCCTTCGACGCCGCCGTGCTGCGCGACGGCCTTTCGCGGCTGTCGACCGACAACGCGCAGGGCGAGCTCTACCTCACCGACGTCCTGGGCATCGCGAACGGCGACGGCGTGGGAGTCGGCGCGCTCGTCGTCGACGACCCGTGGCTGACCGAGGGCGTCAACGACCGCGTCCAGCTCTCGGTGCTCGGCGCCGAGCTCAACCGCCGGATCGTGCAGCGCTGGCAGCGCGAGGGCGTCACGGTCGTCGACCCCGCGTCGACCTGGATCGACGCCGGCGTGACGCTGGCGCGGGACGTCGTCATCGAGCCCGGCGTCCAGCTCAAGGGCAGCACTTCGGTCGGCGAGGGCAGCACGGTCGGCCCGGACAGCACGCTGACGAACGTCAAGGTCGGGGCGGGTGCCTCGGTGGTGCGGGTGCACGGCTCCGACTCCGAGCTGGGCGACCGCGTGAACGTCGGCCCGTTCACCTACCTGCGGCCGGGCACGAAGCTGGGCGAGAAGGGCAAGCTCGGCGCGTTCGTCGAGACGAAGGCCGCCGACATCGGCGCCGGCACGAAGGTGCCGCACCTGACCTACGTCGGCGACGCCACGATCGGCGAGAACAGCAACATCGGCTGCTCGAGCGTCTTCGTGAACTACGACGGTGTCCACAAGCACAAGACCGTTATCGGGTCGCATGTCCGGTTGGGCGCGGACAACACCTTCGTCGCCCCGGTGCACATCGGTGACGGCGCTTACAGTGGGGCGGGTGCCGTGATCCGCGAAGACGTCCCGCCGGGCACACTCGCGGTGTCGGCGCCGCCGCAGCGGAACATCGAAGGCTGGGCGATCCGTCGCCGGCCGGGTACGCCCGCGGCGGAGGCGGCCCAGGCCGCCCTCGACGCCGAGCCAGCAGCAGGAACCGACGGGGAGTCGCCAGCATGAGTCCGAAGTCAGGCACACCGAAGAAGAACTTGATGCTCTTCTCCGGACGGGCGCACCGGGAGCTCGCCGAAGAGGTCGCCGAGCACCTCAACGTGACGATCACCCCGCAGACGGCGCACACGTTCGCCAACGGCGAGCTGTTCGTCCGGTTCGAGGAGTCCGTGCGCGGCACCGACGCCTTCGTCATCCAGGCCCACACCACGCCCATCAACGAGTACGTGATGGAGCAGCTGATCATGGTGGACGCGCTCAAGCGGGCGAGCGCGAAGCGGATCACCGTGGTGATGCCGTTCTACCCGTACGCGCGCCAGGACAAGAAGCACAAGGGCCGCGAGCCGATCTCGGCGCGGCTGATCGCGGACCTGTTCAAGACCGCGGGCGCCGACCGGATCATGACGGTCGACCTGCACACCGCGCAGATCCAGGGCTTCTTCGACGGCCCCGTCGACCACCTGATGGCGCAGACCGTGCTGGCCGAGCACATCAAGAAGACCTACGGCAACGCCGACATCACCGTCGTCTCGCCGGACTCGGGCCGCGTGCGCCTGGCCGAGAAGTGGGCGCAGACGCTGGGCGACCGGCCGATCGCGTTCATCCACAAGACCCGCGACCCGGACAAGCCGAACCAGGCCGTGGCCAACCGCGTGGTCGGCAAGGTCGAGGGCAAGCTCTGCGTCCTGATCGACGACATGATCGACACCGGCGGCACGATCGTGAAGGCGACGGAGGCCCTGATCGACGAGGGCGCGGCGGACGTCGTCATCGCGACGACCCACGGCATCCTGTCGGACCCGGCGACCGAGCGGCTTTCGCAGTGCAAGGCGCGCGAGGTGATCGTGACGAACTCGCTGCCGATCCCCGAGGAGAAGCGGTTCGAGGGGCTGACGGTCCTGTCGATCGCCCCGATGCTCGCCGAGGCCATCCAGCAGGTCTTCGAAGACGGCTCGGTGACGTCCCTCTTCGACGGCAACGCCTGATCCCGTCCGCCGGGCGCGAACTCCGCGCCCGGCGGCGGTTTCCGGCGCTAGCGTGCCGGACATGGGGAACTTCAAGTTCGGCGTCAGCTTCCGTGAAATCGGCAGCCGGGACGCGTGGATCGCCAAGTGCCGCCGGGCCGAGGAACTCGGCTACGACGTCATCACCGTGCCCGACCACCTCGGCACCGGGCGGTTCGCGCCGTTCCCCGTGCTCGCCATGGCCGCCGCCGTCACCGAACGGCCGCGGCTCGGCACCCTCGTCTCCAACGTGCCCTTCTACAACCTCGCGCTTTTCGCCCGCGAAGCCTCCTCGACGGCCGCGCTGCTCGACGGGCGCCTCGATCTCGGCCTCGGCGCCGGGCACATGAAGGCCGAGTTCGACAACGCCGGCCTGCCGTGGCACAAGGCGTCCGAGCGGATCGGCTACCTCCGCGAGAGCCTCGGCTACCTGCGAAAACACTTCGAGGACGAAGGCATCGACCACCCGCGGCTGCTCATCGCGGGCAACAGCGACGGCGTCCTGGAGCTGGCCGCGGAGTACGCCGACATCGTCGGCTTCGGGGGCTTGAGGCAGCAGCCCGGGAAGCCGCCGGGCACCTTCAAGCTCGACAACGCCGAGGCGATGGACGAGCGCGTCGCGTTCTTCCGTGCCCGGACCGGCCGCGACCCCGAGTACAACATGCTGGTCCAGCACGTCGAGGTCACCGACGACCGGCCGGCCGCGGCGGAGGCCTGGCACGAGCTGACCGAGCGCAGCGCCGTGCCGGACGCCCGGGAGCTCCTCGACGCGCCCCAGCTGCTGCTGGGCACGGTCGAGGAGATCGCCGGACAGCTGGAAACCCGGCGCGAGCGCTACGGCTTCTCGTACATCACGGTCTTCGAGCCGTTTTTCGAGACCTTCGCACCCGTCCTGAAAGAACTCGCCACCCGCACGTAATCGCACGTCACTTTCGCCGTGAAAGTGTTGCGGAGGTAGGCCCTCCACATCACTTTCCTAGGGAAAGTGACGTCAGTAAGCGACGGTGAAGCGCGCGCGGCGGTGCTTCGGCTGCTCGATCTCGTCGACGTACGCGGTCGCGAAGTCGTCGCCACCGATGTGCGACTTGCCGTTCTCGTCGGTCAGCAGGACGTCGCCGCCGATCCGGAACTCGCCCTTGCGCTCGCCGGGGGTCCAGGCCCCGAATTCGGCGGCCGGGCTGACGTAGAACCAGTCGAGGTCCTCGGGCTGTTCGCGCAGCAGGCCGAGCACCTCGGCGTGGTTGCCGGCCTCTTCCTTGTACTCGGCCGGGAACTCCGGGGTGTCGAACAGCCGCGGGCCGCCCTCGGCGACGAGCAGGCTCGCCGCGCCACCGACGAACGACAGCCGGACGCCGTTCTCACGCGCGATCCGGGCGAGCGACGGCACGGCGTCGATGAGCTTCTTGCCGTCGATCGCGCGCGCCGGGGTGGCGACCACGAAGACGTCGGCGTCCTTCGCCAGTCCCGCCACCAACTCCTCGTCGTGGAGCGAGCCCTGCCGCTCGTCGACGCCTTCGGGCGCCGCACCGGGGTTCCGCGCGACGCCGACGACCTCGTGCCCGCGCCGCAGCGCCTCGGCGCCGATCTTGCCCCCGGCGTACCCGGTCCCCCCGAAAACCACCAGCTTGGCCATGTCATTTCTCCCGTTCGAATCGGCTGTACGCAGCCGATGCTAAGAACGGAAGATCACCTACTTCAACGGAAGCAACGCACTCCCGGGTAGGTGTCCAGCTCAGCCGCCCAGGCTCGCGAACTCGGCGGCGACCTTCTGCTTCACGGCGTTGGCGTCGAGCGCCGCGCGCACCTCCGCCGTCGCGTTCGGCTTGGACAGCACCTGGTAGCTGGCGGTGCGGTTCGGCAGCTTGAACTTGACCGTGCAGGACATCTTCACCGTCGCGTACGGCTCGGCGTCGGCCGCCGTCGTGCAGGTCTGCGCGCCGAGCGAGTCGGCGCTGACCTCGACCGAAAGGTTGATGTGCACGACGCTCTTGCCGCCCGCGGCCGGCGAGCCGACCACGCTGGTGGAGACGTCGACGGTCGTCGTGCAGGAGCCGACGAAGTCCTTGCAGTCGAGGGTGTCGTTCGTGACGACGGCGCTGGCCTGGACCAGGCCTTCGAACGGCTGGCCCAGCGCGCCGACGGCGTTGTCCAGGTCGGTGTGGAACGTCTTCAGCGCGTCGCCGGCGATCGGGTCGACGCGGAACTCGCCGCCGAACTTCGGGCCGGCCTGCGGGTCGAGCAGCGCGGGGGCGAAGCTGACGACCCGGTTCGGCTTGGCCGTGGTGACGCGCAGGACGCTGGGCGCGGCGCCGAGCTGGTAGACCTCGGTGCCGTCCGGGAGCTTCGCCTTGACCGGATCGCCCAGCCGGTCGAGGCCGGTCAGCGCCTTGCGCAGCCCGTCGGCCAGCGCCTGCGGGGCGAACTTGGCGGCGGGGTCGAAGGGCAGCTCGGAGCCGAGCGAACGCACCCAGCTGGTGCCGAACTGCGTGCCCTCGTCGATGGCGTGCGCCTTCCAGTAGTCGGCGTCGGCCTGCAGGTAGAACTGGCCCGCGACCGAGGTCACCTGGACGACGCGGCCGTCGAGCGGCAGCCCGCCGAACGCGTTGCCACCGCGGGTGACCCGGAACTGCTGCTCGGCCCCCTTGGTCGCCGACTTCAGGGAGAGCGCGGGCGTCTGGCCCAGCGCGGTGAGGGCGGCGTCGACCGCGGCACGCTGCTCCGCGCGCCGGTCGGCCGTCTGCTGGCCGGCGGCCGAGACCCCGGCGGTGCCCGGGATCGCCGCCTGGCAGCCCGCCAGCACTCCGCCCAGCAGCAGCACCGCCGCCGCCATGCCCCGTCGAGCCCGCATCTTCCGCCCCCTGCTCTGCCGCCGCGTCCGAGCACACCTCGGCCGGTGAAGTCGCGCCACCGGATTTGTGTCGTCACGCACCGGGGTTCAGGAGGGTTCTAGCCTGGCCCGGGCCCCCGCCGCAACCCACCGTGATGAGGTTGGTTTACACTCTCGAGGTTGTCTCGGCGAGGCGGGGCCCTTCTGGGTGCCCGGCGTGATCGACGCGGCGGCTCGGAGTAGCCCCCGGCTGTCGTGCACGCCCGGAAACTCGCCGCCGAACGCAACCGCCTGAACAGAACAACGCCCGCATCCCCCGCCGCAGCATGCTGTCTCCCGCACCATGTTCGTGATTTGAAGGAGTGCCACACCGTGTCCGAGGTACGTCTGTCCGTCGAGCCGCGCACCGAGTTCGGCAAGGGCGCCGCGCGCCGCACGCGTCGCGCCGGCAAGATCCCCGCCGTGCTGTACGGCCACGGCTCGGACCCGCGGCACTTTGCGCTGCCGGCCATCGAGTTCGCCCGCGTCGTCCGTGAGAACGGCTCCAACGCCGTCATCACCCTCGCCATCGAGGGCTCCGACGAGCTCGCGCTGACGAAGACCATCGTCGTGCACCCGCTCAAGAACTACATCGAGCACGTCGACCTGCTGGTCGTGAAGCGCGGCGAGAAGATCGTCGTCGACGTCCCCGTCGTCGTCACCGGCAACCCCGGCCCCGGCGGCCTGGTCAACCAGGACGTCGACACCCTGCAGGTCGAGGTCGAGGCGCTGCACATCCCGGAGCAGTTCGAGGTCTCCATCGAGGGCCTCGAGGTCGGCAGCCAGGTCCTGGCCGGCCAGATCGAGCTGCCGCAGGGCGCCACCCTCGTCACCGACCCCGAGTCGCTGGTCGTCGCCGTCAACGAGCCGCAGCGTGAAGAGGCCGACGACGAAGACGCCACCGAAGCGGGCGGCGAGTCGGCCGAATCCGCCGAATAGTCTTTCCGCATGACCGAAGACCTGCCCGGGGCCGGCGAGCTGATCCTGCTCGCCGGCCTCGGCAATCCCGGACCCCAGTACGCCGGAAACCGGCACAACGTCGGTTTCATGGTGCTGGACGAGCTCGCCGCCCGGGTCGGCGGCAAGTTCAAGACGCACAAGAGCGGTGGCGAGGTGCTCGAAGGCCGGCTGGCCGGCCGCCGCGTCGTGCTCGTGAAGCCGCGCACGTACATGAACCTCTCCGGCGGCCCGGTGGTCGGCGCGGCGCGGTTCTACAAGGTGCCGCCGACCGGCGTGGTCGTGGTGCACGACGAGCTGGACGTCGACTTCGGCGCGCTGAAGCTCAAGTTCGGCGGCGGCGACAACGGCCACAACGGACTCCGCTCGATCACGAAGTCGCTCGGCACCCGCGACTACTACCGGGTCCGGTTCGGCATCGGCCGCCCGCCCGGCCGCCAGGACCCCGCGGACTTCGTGCTGAAGGACTTCTCGACGGTGGAGCGCAAGGAGCTCCCGTTCGAGGTGGACAGGTGCGCGGACGCGACCGAAGCACTGGTCGGCACGGGTCTCGCGGCCGCGCAAAACGCCTTCCATGCCGGCTGACAACAGTGGCAAGGTGAGCCCATGACCCCTGACGAAGTCCGGGCGATCGCGTTCGGCAAACCCCGCTTCGGCCGGCGCGGCTACAACGAGGACGAGGTCGACGCCTTCCTCGACCTGATCGCCGAGGCGCTGGCCGGCCGGAACATCCTGACCGCCGACGACATCCACTACGTCGAGTTCACGATCATGCCGGTCGGCATGCGCAGCTACGACCAGGCTCAGGTCGACCTGTTCCTGGACGAGGCCGAGGCGGCGCTCATCGAGCTGCGGAACCCGCGGCCGGTGGTGGTCGACGAGCAGCGCCCGCAGGGGCTGCGGAAGTGGTTCGGCCGAGGCTGACGAGTGTGAGCCCGGCCACACAGCGCTGCGTAGTCCCGGCTCACTCACAGGCGGATGGCGGCCGCCCGTCGGGGTGAGCTTCGAGGTCCACCCCTTCCGGGGAGCCCGTCCGCGGGTTAGGACGGTGTACGGCAGTTCGCACCGCCCAACCCCCGAATCGGAGAGTTGCATGTCGTTCACCGCCGAAGACCTCGCCGAGGTCACCTTCGGTAACGCCCCGATCGGCCGCCGTGGCTACGCCAAGCACGAGGTCGACGAGTTCGTCCGGCGCATCGCCAAGACGTTCGCCGAGGAGGACGACCTGACCGCCGCCGAAGTGCACCACGTGATCTTCGCGAAGCCGCTGATCGGCAAGCGCGGCTACGACGAGCGCGAGGTGGACGACTTCCTCGACGCGGTGGAAGACCAGCTCGCCACCCGCACCGGCCACGCCCCGGACCTCCCGGGCGCCCGCACGCCGGCGGAAGCCACGGCCGAACGCGCGACCCCGCCGACGATCCGCGCCACCCGCGTCCAACAGCGCTAGCCCCTAGCGCCCCAAGGCGGCCTTGGTTGCGTCAGACGCACCCAAGGCCGCCTTGGGTGCGTCAGACGCACCGAAGGCCACATTGGGGCGCTGGGACCGGGCCGGTCAGGAGTCGGCGTTCTTCTTGATCTTGTCCGCGAACTGCTGCGCCGTCGCCGCGCGCTTGACCTTGCCCGACGGGGTCTTCGGCAGGCTCCCCGCCGGCAGCACGACCACCGCGTACGGCCGCATGTCGACCGCGTCGCGCACCCGCGCCGAGACCTGCTTCATCAGGTTCTTCTCGGCCTCGGCGTCGCCCGCCAGCTTCGACTCGACGACCACCGCGAAGCGTTCACGACGGCTGCCCGCGTCCAGCCGCACCGCCACCGCGTTGCCCGCCCGCACACCTTCGACCGACGTCGCCGCGCGCTCGATGTCCGTCGGGTACAGGTTGCGGCCGCCCATGATGATGACGTCCTTACGGCGGCCGCAGATGACGATCTGGCCGTCCACCAGGTACCCGAGGTCGCCGGTGTTCAGCCACCCCGCGTCGTCCTGGGTGGCGACCGGGCCCTCCATGGTCAGGTAGCCCGGCGTCACGGCCTCGCCGCGCAGCCGGATCTCGCCGACCTCACGCTCGCCGACGCGCTCGCCCGCGTCGTTGACGATCTCCGCCTCGAGCCCGTCCAGCGGACGGCCGAGCAGCGCGAACGACCGGACGCTGTCGGTGCCGCGCCGCGGGTCGCCCTCGGGGACCGGCACCGCGCGGTTGTCCGCCTCCAGCGCGTCGGCTTCGACGACGTCGAGGGTGAGCCCGGTGAACAGCGGCGCGAACGACACCGCGAGCGTCGCCTCCGCCATGCCGTAGGCCGGGAAAACGCATTCCGCCGGCATCTTGAACCGGGCACCGGCGTCCACGAAGGTCTGGACGGCGGTCTCGTCGATGGGCTCGGCGCCGTTCAGGGCGATCCGCAGCTTCGAGAGGTCGTAGGCGTCGTCCTCATCGACGCGCGCCATCCGGCGTCCGACGATCGCGTACGCGAAGTTCGGGGCCGCCGTCGTCGTGCCGCCGTACTTGGTGATCAGCTCGGGCCAGATCAACGGCCCCGACAGGAACTCGACCGGCGTGATCTTGACGAGCTCGACGCCGAAGGTCATCGGCACGGTCAGGAAGCCGACCATGCCCATGTCGTGGAACGTCGGCAGCCAGGACACCATCACGTCGGTGTCGAAGTCGAACTCCGCGCGGTCGACCATGGCCTTGACGTTGGAGTACAGGTTCCCGTAGGTGATCCGCACGGCCTTGGGGTCGGCGGTGGACCCGCTGGTCAGCTGCAGGAGCGCGGTCTCGCCCTCGTCGGTGACGACGACGTCGTCCAGGGGTTCGGCTCC
This sequence comes from Amycolatopsis sp. NPDC028719, assembly GCF_055565395.1. Lineage (NCBI taxonomy): Bacteria > Bacillati > Actinomycetota > Actinomycetes > Pseudonocardiales > Pseudonocardiaceae > Amycolatopsis > Amycolatopsis sp. NPDC028719. The sequence goes on along the minus strand of NZ_JBVHUL010000001.1, from coordinate 1,409,587 downwards.
GGCGAGCTCGGTGATCAGCTTGAAGCCGATGCCCTTCTGCTCCAGCACCGGCGCCAGCTGGTCGAACGGCTCGCCCAGCAGCACGAGGTCCGAGCCGATCATCCCGAGCACCCGCACGGTGTCCTCGGCCCACTCGGCGAGGTCGGTGCGCGGAGTGGGCTGGTGCAGCATGGTTACGCTGCCCCCGGCCAGCCAGACGGCCTGCACGGTCGGCGCGATCAACGCCGGTGCCGCGGCCAGCACCCCGACCGCCGTGCCCCGCCGGAACCCGCCGGCGACGAGCCCACCGGCGATCCGCCGGGCTTCCTGGTGCACTTCGGCCCAGGTCCGCCGGACCGGCTCCTTGGGCTCCCCGGTGACCATGCCACGCTGCTGACCCCGCCCCGCCGCGGTGGCGACGAGCGTGTCCACGAACCTGCTCATGAGGCAGACATTACTGGCAGCCGTGTCACTCCAGCAGTTCGGACGTCTCCAGCCAGCGGCCCTCGACGTCCTGGATCTCGCCCTGGACGCCCTTCAGCTGCGAGTTGAGCTCCATCAGCTTCGCCGGGTCGGTCGCCGCCTCCAGGAGGGACGCGTGGAGCTTCTCCTCCTTCGCGTGCAGCTGGTCCAGCTTGCGCTCCAGCCGGCCCAGTTCCTTCTGCGCCGCCCGGAGATCCGCCGCGGACTTCTTCGCCTCGGCCTTCGCCGCCGTCGGGGCCACCGCGGCCGCCGGTTCCTTGGCGAGGGCGCGGCGGTTCAGGTACTCCTCGATGCCGCCCGGCAGGTGGGTGATGCGGCCGTCGCCGAAGAGGGCGACGATCGTGTCGCAGACGCGTTCGACCAGGTAGCGGTCGTGCGAGACGACGACCATCGTGCCCGGCCAGCCGTCGAGGAGGTCCTCCAGCTGCTGCAGCGTGTCGATGTCCAGGTCGTTCGTCGGCTCGTCGAGCAGCAGCACGTTCGGCTCGGCCATCAGCAGCCGGCACAGCTGCAGCCGGCGCCGCTCGCCGCCGGAGAGGTCGCCGACCGGGGTCCACTGGCGCGCCTGCGGGAAGCCGAGCTTCTCGCCCAGCTGCGACGCCGTCATCTCCTGCTTGCCGAACACCACGCGCCCGGCCACCTGCTCGATCGCCTGCAGCACGCGCAGGTCGGCGGGCAGGTCGTCGAGCTCCTGGCGCAGGTGCGCGAGCGCGACCGTCTTGCCCTCGATCCGGCGCCCGGTCGACCCTTCGACGTCACCGCCCAGCAGCTTCAGCAGCGACGTCTTGCCGGAGCCGTTGACCCCGACCAGGCCGATCCGGTCGCCCGGCCCGACCCGCCAGGTGACGTGGTCGAGCAGCGTCCGGTCGCCGACCTGGTACGTCGTGTCTTCCAGCTCCAGCACGGTCTTGCCCAGGCGCCGCTTCGCGAACGCCATCAGCTCGACGGAGTCGCGCGGCGGCGGCACGTCCGCGATCAGCGCCTCGGCCGCGTCGATGCGGTAGCGCGGCTTCGACGAGCGCGCCTGCGGGCCGCGGCGCAGCCACGCCAGCTCCTTGCGGGCCAGGTTCTGCCGCTTCTCCTCGGCCGTCGCCGCCAGCCGCGCCCGCTCGGCGCGCGCGAAGATCCAGTCTGCGTAACCGCCTTCGTAACTCTCGACGCGGCCGTTGGCGACCTCCCAGGTCACACTCGCGACGGTGTCGAGGAACCACCGGTCGTGCGTGACGACCACGACCGCGATCCGCCGGGTCAGCAGGTGGTCGGCGAGCCACTGGACGCCTTCGACGTCCAGGTGGTTGGTCGGTTCGTCGAGCACGACGAGGTCGAGCTCGCCGGTCAGCGCGGCCGCCAGCGAAACCCGCCGCCGCTCCCCGCCGGAGAGGTTCGCGGTGGGCGTTTCGAGCCCGATCGCGGTGATGCCCAAGCCGTCCACAATGGACCGGACGCGCGCGTCGGCGGCCCATTCGTGCTCGGCGCCGTAGCGTTCGAGCACGACTTCGCCGACCGTGCTGCCGTCCGGGAGCTCGGTCCGCTGGGTGACCACGGCCATCCGCAGGCCGCCGACATGGCTCACCCGCCCGGAATCCGGCTCGGCGAGTCCGGAAAGGACTTCCAGAAGGGTGGTCTTGCCCCCGCCGTTGAGGCCGACGACGCCGATGCGCTGCCCGGCCGCGACGCCGAGCGACACACCGTCCAGGAGCGGGCGAACCCCGTAGGACTTGCTCACCGCTTCCAGGTTGACCAGGTTGGCCATGCGCTCAGCCGATCCTTTCCGAGAGAAGAAGAAGTGGTATCCGACCATCCACAGTGGAGGGTCAGGCGTGCACCCGCGGCGGGGCCGGGCGCGGCGCGTCGTCCCCGCCGACCACGCGGGCGCCGGGAACCGGGCCGTGCGCCACGCGGACCGTGCGGCACACCCCCGCGCCCGAGAGCTCCGCGGCGACCTCGACCGCCGACTGCGCGTCCTCGCAGAGGAACGCGCACGTCGGGCCGGAGCCGGAAACCGTGCCGGCGAGCGCGCCCGCGTTGACGCCGGCCCGCAGCGTCCGGCGCAACCCGGGCCGCAGCGAAACCGCCGCCGCCTGGAGGTCGTTGCCCAGCAACAGCGCCAGCTGCCGCGGGTCGCCCGAAGCCAGCGCCTCGACGACCGGGGTGTGCGAGCCGATCCGCGGCGACTTGCCGCCGGCGCGGAGGCGGTCCAGCTCCTTGAACACCTTCGGCGTCGACAGCCCTTCGGAGTCGAAGGCCAGCACCCAGTGGAAGGTGTGCCGCGACAGCACCGGGACGAGCTGCTCGCCCCGCCCGGTGCCCAGCGCGGTGCCGCCGTAGAGCGCGAACGGGACGTCGCTGCCCAGCCCGGCGGCGATTTCGGCCAGCTCGTCGCGCGTGACGTCGAGGTTCCAGAGGCTCGCCAGCCCGACCAGGGTCGCCGCCGCGTCGGCGCTGCCGCCGGCCATGCCGCCCGCGGCCGGGATGCCCTTGCGCAGCACCACCCGGACGTTCGGCTCTCCGGTGCGGCCGACGTGCGCGGAAAGCGCTTCGACCGCGCGCCAGGCCAGGTTGGTGTGGTCGGCGGGCACCGATCCCTCGCCCTCGCCGTAGAGCTCCAGCCCCGGCTCCTCGGTGACCGCGACGGTCACCTCGTCGGTCAGCGACAGGGCCTGGAACACGGTCACGAGGTCGTGGTAACCGTCTTCGCGCAGGTCGCCGACCGCGAGGTGCAGGTTGACCTTGGCCGGGACCCGGACGGTGACTGGGGGCGGAACTACGGCGAGCACCCGACCAGCCTACGTGCCCGCGAAAACGCCCCAATGTGGCCTTGGTTGCGTTCAACGCACCCAAGGCGGCCTTCGGTGCGTTGAACGCACCGAAGGCCACATTGGGGCGCTCGGGTCAGGCTGCCGCGACACCCTGGGGGCCGCGCGCGGTGTGCGTCACGTGGCCGCCGCGCTCGGCGACCCACGCCAGCGCCGCGTCGGCCCGCTCGCCGCGGACGCCGAGGCGGAACCGGCCGACCGGGGTGTCGCCGATCCGGGTCAGGCCGCCGCCGATGGTGGCGAACTCGACGTCGAAGCGGCCCGCGGCCTCGGGCAGCAGCGCACCGACCGAAGCGAAGCCGACCAGCACGACGTCGACCGAGCGGTCGTAGCGCGCCGACTGCGCGCGGGTGGTCTCGATGGCCGGCAGCAGCGCCTGCGCGGTGCGGCTGGCCGGGTTCGAGACCAGGTCGAGGACGGTGCCGCGCTCGATGACCGTGCCGTCTTCGAGCACCGCGACGTCGTCGCAGACCCGGCGGACCACGCCGGCGTCCGGCGTCGTGATCACGACGGTGGTGCCCAGCTCGGCGCGGGCGCGGTCGAGCACGGTGAGCACCGCGCCGGCCTCCTCCGGGTCGATGCCGGCGGTCGGGTCGTCGGCGAGCAGCACCGCGGGCGCCGCCGCCAGCGCCTTCGCGACCGCGACGCGGCGGAGCTGACCCTCGGTCAGCTCGCCGGGACGCTGCGTGGCGCGCTGCGTCAGGCCGACGAGGTCGAGCAGCGAGCCGACCCGGCTGCGGCGCTGCGGGCCGTCGACACCGAGCTGCTCGAGCGGGGAGGCGATGTTGCCGGCGATCGTGCGCTCGGCGATCAGCTCCGGCTTCGTCGAGACGACACCCAGCTGGCGGCGGATCTCGCGCAGGCGGCGGCCGTCGAGGGTGCCGGTGTTGAGGCCGTCGAGGCGGACGACGCCGCGGTCGGGCCGCTCCTGGAGCGCGATGCACCGGGCGAGGACGGACTTGCCGGACCCGGCCGGGCCGACCACGCCGAAGAGCGAGCCGGCCTGAACGTCGACGCTCACGTCGCGCAGGGCGACGACCGAATTTCCGTTGGTGGCAAAGGTTTTGGACAGGTTTTCGACGGTGATCACGAAGGCTCCAGAAAACGGGGCGCGCAGAGATGCGCGTCCGGCCGCAAGCGAGTATCCGTCCTCTATGGACGGTGCATGAAGAAGAGGTGTGACGGGTCGGGCAAGCTCAGTGGGAGCGCCGACATGCGGTCACGGAGCGGCGGCCTTCGTCGACGACGCGACGCTTGGTCAGGAGCAGGGGGCGAGCAACCCTCTTCATCGGAAACGGCCTCCATCGGTCCTGGCGGTAGCACCTGCCCCGTGGGGGGTGGTTGCTGCGACTTCGGCGAGCCAGGTCTCTCAGTCGCTCGGGATGGACGTACTGAGTAAAACCGATCCCGAGGAGCTAAAGCAAGCCCGTTGGCCCAGATCACACGAGTGGAGGTGTCCGAATCGCGGGATCGCACGGCAAGAGGCGTATTTTCGCCCGACCGCGTTGACTTCCACTGTGGACGTGCTAACGGACAGCAGCCAACCGGGCGAAGTCGTGCACGTCGAGCTGCTCGCCCCGGGTCTTCGGGTCGATCCCGGCGGCCGTGAGCAGTTCCCCGGCCCGCTCGGCCGAGCCCGCCCAGCCCGCGAGCGCGGCGCGGAGCGTCTTCCTGCGTTGTGAGAAGGCGGCGTCGACGAGACCGAAGAGCCGATCGCGGTCGTCCGACGCCGGAGTGTCACCGCGTTCGAAGGCGACGAGCGCGGAGTCGACGTTCGGCACCGGCCAGAACACCGAGCGCGGCACGGCGGCGACCTTGCGCGCCGGGCCGTACCAGGCGAGCTTGACGCTCGGCACGCCGTAGATCCGGCTGCCGGGGCCGGCCGCCATCCGCTCGGCGACCTCCGTCTGGACCATGACGAGACCGGACCTCAGGGACGGCACCTCGGCGAGCAGATGCAGCACGACCGGGACGGCGACGTTGTAGGGCAGGTTGGCGACGAGCGCGGTCGGCTCGGGCAGCTCCTCTTTGGTGACGCGCAGCGCGTCGGCCGTGACGACCTGGAGCCGGCCGGCGACCTCGGGCCCCCGGTCGGCGACGGTCTCGGGCAGCCGTTCGGCGAGCTTGGGATCGATCTCGACGGCGACGACGCGCGCGCCGGTGGCGAGCAGCCCGAGGGTCAGCGACCCGAGCCCGGGCCCGACCTCGAGGACGACGTCGTCCGGGCCCACGTTCGCCAGCTCGACGATCCGGCGGACGGTGTTGGGATCGTGCACGAAGTTCTGCCCGAGCTTCTTGGTCGGCCGCACGTCCAGCTCGGCCGCCAGCCCCCGGATCTCGGCAGGTCCCAGCAGTTCAACCACCGGACGAGCCTACCGATGGGGCTTCTCGCGTGATTGGGCAGGCATCACGCGTGTCCGAAGGGGCATCGCGGGTGATGCCCCCTCAATCACGGGTGATGCCCCTCGGGTCACGCGTGATGCCTCCTTGCGAACACGAAACGGCCCCCGTCCACGAGGGACGGGGGCCGTTTCGAAAGGAGCGTCAGGCCTTCTTGCCGCAGACCGGCCAGGCACTGTAGCCGCCGCGGGCGTCGCGGACCTTCTCCGCGACCGCGATCTGCTGCTCGCGCGAAGCCTGGTTCGGGAGGTTCGCGTACTCGTCGCCGCCGTAGGCGTCCCACGTGCGCTTGTCGAACTGGAGGCCGCCGTAGTAGCCGTTGCCCGTGTTGATGGCCCAGTTGCCACCCGACTCGCACTGCGCGATGCGATCCCACGAGGAACCGTCGCCGATGGCCGGCGTCGGGGCCTGCTTGGTGCCGACGTGGACGATCTTCGGCTTCGGCTGGGTGATGACCTTCTCGGAGATGCTCTCCCGGCCGACCTCTTTGCCGTTCTTCTGCGTGACCTTGTAGGTCACTTCCTTTTCACCGGGGGTGCCCGGGTCCTCGACCGAGGTCTTGCCCTTGGCGAGGTCCGGGTCGTCGACGCGCTGCTCGGGCGGGTCGATGCTCTCCTTCTGGACGACCGTCGAGACGCCGGTGCGGCTGATGTGCACCTCGGCGCCGTCGGTCAGCTTGACGTCCAGCCCGCCCTCGGCCTGGTCCTCCGGGCCCAGGGTGAGCTTGTACTCGCCCAGGAACTCCTTCGTCGTGACCGCGGTCGTCTTCACCTGCTTCGGCGCGTTGGCGCCGTCGTACAGGGTGATGTTCTTGAGGGTCTTGATCTGGACGGTGGCGCCCTCCAGGGGCAGCTCGCCGTCCTTCGGCATCGACATCCAGGTGCCGGGCTTGTCCATGCCCGTCATGCCGAGCTGGCCGAGCGCGTCGCCGAGGTGGGTCGCGCGGACCCAGGAGGTGTGCTCCGTGCCGTCGACGATCAGCTTCAGCTGACGGCCGCGCTCGAGCTTGATGACCCCGCCGTCGCCGACCTCCGCCTGGGGGGACGGGGAGAGCGAGTCGTGCGCGCCGACGGACAGGCCCGCGTCCTCCAGCACCTCGCCGACGGTGTCGCCGAAGGAGTGGATGGTCTGCTGCTGGCCGTCGACGTCGACGGTGATGCTCTTGTTCATCGCCAGCGCGGCCGCGCCGCCGCCGGCGACGCTGATCATGACGCTGAGGACGGCACCCTTGAGGAAGCGGCGCTTCCAGACCTTGCTGGTCTGGCGGATGCTCTCGTCCATCGCGGCCCGCTTGGCCTGCGGGGACGCGGTCCGGTCCGCCTCGATCTCGTCCGGGATGACGATCGGCGGCAGGAAGGTCGTCTCCGCGTTGATGAGGCGGATCAGTTCGTCGACGTCGACGTCGATCTCGGCCATCATCGCGTCGGCGTCGGGGCCGAGCGCGGCGAGGATGTCCTGCTGCGTGATGTTCGGGTCGTCGGAGAAGTCGAGCTGGCCGTAGGCGGTGTCCTCGTAATGACGCTCGAGGACGGCCGCGGAGCGCGCTCCAGCCTGTCTGCTACCTGTCACCGCTGTCGTTCCCTTTCCCAAGACGCCGTTCGGGGCAGCGTCTTTACGTCTGGGCCCGCAGTCGGCGCCATCGTCACGGTCCCGGTCGTACCTACCCGGTTCCGCTTCCCCGACGTGCACTGACGTGACTGAGGGCGTAACAGTCGGCAACTGCAGTCTGCAGTACCGACCGGCACGATCACGGGACAGTAACGGGTCCCGCCGGGTTGCGCAAACACCCCCCGGAGTGTCGTGATCCCCGTCACTCCATCAGGTGGACGATCAAGCAACCCCGATGTCGCAATGCGTTCAACCCGTTGTGACACTGGGGAGTCGGTACACGCGCTCGGCAGTGGTCCGGACCGATTCGGCGACCTCGTGGACAGCTTCGCCCCTGAGCGCCGCCAGGTGACGGACGGTGTAGGCGGCGCCGAACGGCTCGTTCGGCCGCCCACGGAACGGGTGGGGGGTCAGAAACGGCGCGTCGGTCTCGACGAGGTACTGGTCCGGCGGGCAGAGCCGGGCGGCCTCGTGGAGTCCCTTCGCGTTCTTGAAAGTGACCGTGCCCGCGAAGGAAAGGACGTATCCCGCGTCGACGCACTTGCGGGCCATTTCCGCGTCTCCGGAAAAACAATGGAAGATTACGGCATTCGGCGCATTCTCTTCGGCCAGGATGCGCAGCACGTCGTCGTGGGCCTCGCGATCGTGGATCATCAGCGGCTTGTCCAGCCGCTTGGCGAGGTCGATGTGCCAGCGGAACGCCTCCTGCTGGGCGTCGTGCGGCGAGTAGTCCCAGTAGTAGTCGAGGCCGGTCTCCCCGACCGCGACGACGCGCTCCTGGGCCGCCAAGCGCTCCACTTCGGACTTCTCGGCCTCGCCGAAGGCCTTGGTGCGCGTCGGGTGGATCGCCACGGCGGCCCAGACCCGGCTGTCCCAGGTGGCCGCCTCCGCGGCCCAGCGGGCCGAGGCGAGGTCGTCGGCGACCGTGACGACGCGGGCGACGCCGGCACGCTCGGCGCGGTCGACCATGGCCGTGACCTCGGCCGCGGTGACCGCGCCGCACGCGTCGAGATGGGTGTGCGCGTCCACCACCGACACCGGGAGCCGGTCCGGGACCGGCGGCAGCTCGCGCTTCTCGTCACCCATGCATTACCTCTTAATCCTTGGTGATCGGCGCCCACTCCGGGCCGGTCTCGCCGAGCGCCGGGTCGAGCTTCGTGAACAGCGGGCTCGGCTTGGCGAGCGGCTTGCCGACCTCGATCGGCTGCGACTCCCACTTCGCCTGCTCGCCCGCGTAGTCGCCGGTGAGGATCGGGTTGACCCGGCCGGCGATGTCGAGGTCGTCGACCTCCTTGAGCTCCGGCTGGGCGGCCCAGACGCCGGTGCCGCCGAGGGCCTCGTGGACCTTCTGGGCGGAGTGCGGCAGGAACGGCGTCAGCAGCGTGTTGGCGTCGGAGACGACCTGCAGCGCGGTGTGCAGCACGGTGTCGCGCCGCGTGGGGTCGTCCTTGAGCTTCCACGGCTCCTGGTCGGAGATGTACTTGTTCGCCGCCGTGACGACCTTCATCGCCTCGCTCGCCGCCAGCTTGAACCGGGACCGGGCCAGGTGCGCGCCCGCGGTATCGAAAGCCTTGCGTGAGAGCGCCTTCAGGTCCTCGTCGGCCGCCGTCGGGGCCTCCGGGCGCGGGATGGCACCGACGTTCTTGTGCGCCATCGAGATGGACCGGTTGACCAGGTTGCCCCACTCGTTGGCCAGCTCGAAGTTGGTCCGGCGGACGAACTCGTCCCAGGTGAAGTCGGTGTCCTGGGTCTCCGGGCCGGCGACCGAGATGAAGTACCGCAGCGTGTCCGGGCCGAAGTCGCGCAGGAAGTCCTCGACGTAGATCACGCGCCCGCGCGAGGTCGAGAACTTCGAGCCGCTCATGGTGAGGAACTCGCTGGAGACGATCTCGTCCGGCAGGTGCAGGCGGCCGTACTTGCCGGGCTCGCCGCCCTTGTCGCCCTCGCCGTTGTGGCCGAACAGCAGCGCCGGCCAGATCTGGGCGTGGAAGGTGATGTTGTCCTTGCCCATGAAGTAGTACGACCGGGCGTCGGCGTTGTTCCACCACTCCTGCCACGCGTCCGGGTTGCCGGAGCGCCGCGCCCACTCGACGCTGGCCGAGAAGTACCCGATCACGGCGTCGAACCAGACGTAGAACCGCTTCAGCGGCTGGTCGCGCCAGCCGTCGAGCGGGATCTTGACGCCCCAGTCGAGGTCGCGGGTGATCGGCCGCGGCCGCATGTCGTCGATCAGGTTCTTGGTGAAGTTGAGGACGTTCGGGCGCCAGTCGGTCTTGGTGCCCAGCCAGTCGCCGAGGGTCTTGGTGAACGCCGGCAGGTCGAGGAAGTAGTGCTCGGTCTCGACGAACTTCGGCGTCTCGCCGTTGATCCGCGACTTCGGGTTGATCAGCTCCGCGGCGTCGAGCTGGTTGCCGCAGTTGTCGCACTGGTCGCCGCGCGCGCCGTCGTACCCGCAGATCGGGCAGGTGCCCTCGACGTAGCGGTCGGGCAGCGTGCGGCCGGTGGACGGGCTGATCGCGCCACGCGTGGTCTTCGGCACGACGTAGCCGTTGCGGTGCAGCGCCAGGAAGATCTGCTGCGTCACCTCGGCGTGGTTGCCGGTCGTGGTCCGGGTGAACAGGTCGTAGGAGAGGCCGAGGCCCTGCAGGTCGGTGCCGATCTGGCGGGTGTACTTGTCCGCCGTCAGCTGCGGGGTGGAGTCTTCCTTGTCGGCCTGGACCGTGATCGGGGTGCCGTGCTCGTCGGTGCCGGAGACCATGAGCACCCGGTTGCCGGCCATTCGCTGGTAGCGGGAGAAGACGTCGGACGGGACGCCGAATCCGGACACGTGGCCGATGTGGCGGGGGCCGTTGGCGTAGGGCCAGGCCACCGCGGTCAACACAGGGGTGCTCATACCTTATTAGCCTACGGAGGGCGTCACACGCTTTGTCGAGAGGGAGGCCCGGTCGCCGGCGACCGGGCCTCCGGCGCGCGGCGACGGCCGCGCCCCGGAGGTCGTGCAGGGCTCTCCGGGGTGCGGCTCGACCCGGTGATCGACGCCGGGGGAAAGAAACGCCTGATCAACCGCGCGTGGGTCACTGCGGGTCCGCTCCACGCGACGTATGGTGTGCTCTTCATCGACGCGCCGGGGGCGGACTGTGACGGAGCCGGAAGCCGAACTCGGCATCTCGCTGTCCCACCGCGAGCGCGTGTCCGACTGGCAGGCCGTGCGCGCCGCGCAGACCCGGTTCGTCTCGGTGACGATCAGCGAGAACGTCAACTGGAGCAGCTCCGCCGCGGAGCGCAACCTGGCCGGGGCGCAGGAGGCCGGGCTGCACGTCGGCGGCCGGCACTACGCGCGTCCGGGCGCCGTGCACGACCAGGCCGACCATTTCGTCCGGACGGCCAGCCGGCTCGGCGCCTTCGCGCCCGGATCGCTGGCGCCGGCACTGGAGGTGGCGGCACCGAGCGTCGACGACCGGTTCGTCAAGGCGTGGATCAAGCACGTCCGGCACGCGGCGCGCATCGAGCGCGTGCTGGTCTACGCCGACTACGACTGCTGGCAGCACCGGCTGCACCCGGACCGCTGGGCCGACTCCGAAGTGGTGCTGTGGCTGATCCGGCACAACGGCATCCCGGGCCGGGCCGGCTGGTTCCACGCGCGGCTCGGCGTGCACCAGCACGCGTGCGCGGCGGACGTGCCGGGCATCGACGGGCCGGTGGAGCAGAACGCCGTCGTGTACCCGTTCACATTGGGTGACCTTCTGCTCTGACGTGTGGTGATATGTCGCCATGCGCGTGACGAGCAGGACACTTCGGACGAAGGTCACGCCGTCGCGCGCCTTTTCGGTGCTCGCTCACCACAACGCCGCCCGCGGGCTGCCGCCGCCCGCGATGCTGTCGGGTGAGTGGTTCGGCGCCCAGGCGGTGATCGCCCCCTCGCTCGCCGTCGCTCCCGGCGCGCTGCCGCCGGTTTCGCCGGTGCCCGCACCGCCGGGCGTGATCGGCGGCGGCTGGTTCGGCTACCTGTCGTACGACGCCGCGGATCCGTCCGGGCGCTCCGGTGCCCTGCCGGCGTCCGCGTGGGGCTGGGCGGACCACGTGCTGCGGTGGTCTTCCGCGGGCACGTGCCACCTGGAATCCCTCGACGGCGGCGGCCCGTCGGCGTCCACAATGGAGTCGCTGCTGGCCGCTGACGTTCCGGACCTTTCCTGGACGGCCGGGCCGCTGCGGCGTCCGCTGCCGTCGGAGCACCGGGACGCGGTGAAGGCGTGCGTCCACGCGATCGAAGCCGGGGAACTGTTCCAAGCGAACATCTGCAGCCGGTTCACGGGTGCGTTCTCCGGCTCGCCCGCCGCGCTGTTCGCCGCCGGCGTGTCTTCGCTGAATCCCCGCCGGGCGGCGTTCGTCTCGGGTCCGCGGGGGTCGGTGGTCTCGTTCTCGCCGGAGCTGTTCCTCGCGCGGCACGGCCGGGCGGTGCGCTCGACGCCGATCAAGGGAACGCTCCCCCGGCGTGGACCTCGTGACGACGGGAACGCGATGCTGCTGCGCCGGTCCGCCAAGGACGTCGCGGAGAACGTGATGATCACCGACCTGGTGCGCAACGACCTGGGCCGGGTGTGCGAGGTGGGGTCGGTGATCGTGCCCTCGCTGCTGCGGGTCCGCCCGGCGCCGGGGGTCTGGCACCTGGACTCGACGGTGACGGGGGTGCTGCGCCCGTCGGTGTCCGACGCCGAACTGCTCGACGCGACGTTCCCGCCCGGCTCGGTGACCGGCGCGCCGAAGATCCGCGCGCTGGACCTGATCGCGGACCTGGAACCTTGCGGGCGGGGGGTCTACACGGGTGCGATCGGGCTGGTGTCACCGGCGGCGGGGCTGGAGCTGAACGTCGCGATCCGGACGTTCGAGATCTCCGCCGGCCGGATCGAACTCGGTGTCGGCGGCGGGATCACGGCGGATTCGGACCCGGAGGCGGAGTGGCAGGAGTGCCTGCACAAGGCGGCCCCCCTGGAACGCCTACTCGCCGGGGTCGAGCAGTAGCTTGCCGACGGTCTTGCGGGAGCGCAGGGCCTCGTGCGCGCCGCGCGCGTCCGACAGGGCGAACTCGCCGCCCGGGATCGCCTTGAGCTTGCCCTCTCCGACGAGCTCGAACAGGTCGGCGAGGGCGGTCCCGAAGACGTTGCCCGGCAGGCGGAAGACGTGCGGCAGCCACATGCCGCTGATCGTCGTGCTGTGGCCGAGGAGGTTGCGCAGCTCGACCGGCTTCGGGTTGTCGCGCCCGGCCATGCCGTAGAAGGCGAGCCGGCCGAACGGCGCGAGTGCGGCGATGCTCTGGTCGGTGGTGGTGCCGCCGACCATGTCGAGCACGACGTCGACGCGGCGGCCCTCGTTCGCCTCGATCAGGGTGGCGGTCATGTCCTCGGCCCGCGAGTCGACGGCGACGTCGGCCCCGAGTTCGAGGGCGAGGGCGCGCTTCTCGTCGCTGCTGGCGGTGGCGATGACGCGGCCGGCGCCCCAGGCCTTGGCGAGCTGCACGGCGATGGTCCCGACCCCACCGGCGGCGGCGTGCACGACGACGGACTCGCCTTCGGCCAGGTGGGCGTTCTTGCGGAGCAGGACCCAGGCGGTGGCGCCCTGGACCAGCATGGACAGGGCGGTGAGGTCGTCGATGCCCTCGGGCACGGGGAAGGTGGTCGCCTGGGGCGCGACGGCCTTCTCGGCGTACCCGCCCCCACCGTTCAGGAGGGCGACGACGCGCTCTCGGTTCTGCGTCCGTCCGACCACCTCGCCACCGGGGACGAGCGGCAGCTTGGACGGCGCGAGGTAGGAGTTCTCGGCCTGGTGGGTGTCGGCGTAGTTGACGCCGATGCGATCGACGTCGATGAGGACCTCGCCGGGGCCGGCCACGGGATCGGGCAGCTCGACCGGCGTGAGCACCTCGGGTCCGCCGAACTCGGTCACCTGCACTGCGCGCATGTCGCTGTCCCTCTCGCCGTTGGCTGTTCGCCGCTCGATGTGAGACATTCTGGCATATGTCTCACTCGACGGCGTACGACGTGGCCCGCGACTGGTTCCTGGCCGGCCGGCGCGTGGACATGGGCGAGCTGGCGGAGGCGCTGTCGATCAGCCGGGCGACGCTGCACCGGCGGGTGGGATCGCGGGATCGTCTGCTGGGCGAGATCCTGTGGTCGCTGTCGTCGGCTTCGATCGCCCGGCTGCTGCCTTCGTGCGCGGAGCGTGGGGCCGCCGGGGTGGCGGACTTCGTGAGCGGGTATGTCCGGTTCGCGAACGAGTCGCCGCCTTTTCGGGACTTTCTGCGCCGGGAGCCGGAGCGGGCATTGCGGTTGCTGACGACGCGCGCGAGTGTTTGCCAGCAGCGGACTACCGCGGAGGTGGAGTCACTGCTGGCTTCGGAGGTGGCCGCCGGGCGGCTGGTGCCGCCGTTGCCGGTGCCGGATCTGGCTTATCTGCTGGTGCGGATCGGGGAATCTTTCGTGTACACGGACGTGATCACCGGGGATGCGCCGGATGCGGAGAAGGCGCATGCCGCGGTGACCGCGTTGCTGACCTGATTCAGTCAGCAGGCCAGGGCTTCGCGCCCGGAGTGAGCACCCGCAGACATTTCAAGGGTCGGTCAGGAGCCAACGCGAAGGCGATGGCGTCACCCACCGATTCACCGAGCTCCCATATCCAGCCGAGCCCCGTGGCCACGACTCGTCCGCTGTCCTCGACGAAGACACTGGAAAAACTCAACCACTCACCGAACGGGTACCAGTTCCCGCCAAGCTCGGCAGTGAGTTCAGTCGCGAGTTCGAAATGTCCGGATCCCGCGAGAACCGGGTCGACGGTCAGCGGTTCGTCGTTGCTGAAGTTCGGACCTTGCGCATTCACCGGACTGAAAGCAAGCCCACCAAAGGAGCGCAAGGCCATCGCGGCGATCGGAGTGAGGTGATATCCCTGCGCACCCAGCTCCTCTTCCCACTCGGAGATGTCGACGGAACGGTCTTGGGTCCACCCCGAGCGCGACAACTCACGCGCGACCTTCTCGGGAAAATCGAATTCGAAAACCATTGCGTTCACCAGGATATTCCGAGTATGCCGAGAAGTCGCTGACACCTTCCGCAGGGTATGGCCGGTGTACCTTGCTCAGCCGCACGGGACGACCTTGGATTTCTCACGTGCACCGTCCTCATCGAACCGCCGGAGATCGCCTCGGGCCCCTCGGCTTCGAACGCCTTGATCAAGCAGCCTACCTCGGCGCAACCGCCGTGGTGCCCCGCCTCTCCCACCGCAGACTTCAATGCGGGCATTCGTTCGAGTGCGCCGGAGTTTCCGTGCCGGTTGGTGCTGCGGTACGTCTTGCCGGAAGGCGAGGTGTACTCGGAGGCGAACTTGGTTCCGGGCACCTCTCGCTGAGTGTCCGCGAATCCTTCAAGGCTTCCACAGTTGTGGACCAGGACCGCGACCGCACCGGCGCCCACGAAGTAGTCGTGGACCTCATCCACCGTGAGGTCGTAGACCGGGGCCTGCTGCTCGAAGTGGCGGACCGACTTGACCTCGACCGACCGACCATCCGCCGAGTGCAGGTGCTCCCCCGCGACCAGCGAGCCGATCTCGACCCCGTCGCCCGCCTCGCCCATCACACTGCTGACTCGGGAAGTAGCGGCCGGGCGGTTGGTGCCGCCGTTGCCGGTACCGGATCTGGCTTACCTGCTGGTGCGGATCGGGGAGTCTTTTGTGTACACGGACGTGATCACCGGGGATGCGCCCGATGCGGAGAAGGCGCATGCCGCGGTGACCGCTTTGCCGACCTGACTAGTCGTCGACTGCGGCAGGCTCGAACACCCACCCCGTCAGGCCCGCTCGCTCGTAAGCTTCACGCACCTTCGCACCCACGACGACGCTCGTAGACAATTCGGGGTACGGGAGGTGGAAAATCCGGTCGCTCACGCTTTCCCGAAGGTCGGTCTCGACGTGCGGAAACCCGATCTTCGCCCAGCTGAATTCGGAGGGGCGAGACCGCGCTTCATCGACCACGGACAAGACGGGCGCCGCTTCGACCACGGTCAGGATCTGCTGCCCCAGCCGCAGCGTGCCGTTGACTTTCAAGTCGTCTCCGGCGATCGATCGGAGAGAACGCAGGGCCACGTCGTCGAAGACGAAGTCCCGGATGAAGTTGTGGCAGAAGATGTTCGGCTGCCGCCCCGTGCTTCCCGGCTCCCACTCTACTTCGAGCGCATCCCAGACCTCGGAAGCGGAAGGCGTGGAGTCCACACCGCCGAACAGAAAGCCGTACGTGTCGACATCGCCGTCGACGAGGCAAGGAACGAGATCCATCACAGGCCGTTTCCGAAGTTCTGATCAAGGCTCTTCAGTATCTGCTTGGCGTCGGACAACACCGACAGAACCGCACTCCGGCCACCACCCTTGTTGGCGTTGACGACCGATTCGTTGATCCAGCGCACGTAGGAGTTGGGGAACGTGCCGCGGTGCGTGTCGTGTCCCAGCCAGACGCCGTTCTCCGCCGAATCGATGCTGATGTTGTGATTCGACAAGACGTCGCGCGCCGGCCCGGCGAGCCGGTGGTTCTCCGGCACGATGTGGTGTGCCTCGGGTCTCGGCGTGGCAGGCTGTTCGCCCGCGGCTTTGAGGTTGCGACCGAGGCACGCGCTGCTGTTGTGCACGAGGATCGTCGTCGGACCACTTTGTACGTAGAAGTCGTGGACCGAGTCCACAGTGAGGTCGTAGACCGGCGTCTGCTGGCTGAAGTGGCGGACATCCGTGACCGCGACCGACCGCCCATCAGCGGAGTGTAGGTGCTCACCCGCGGTCAAGTCACCGATCTCGACCCAGGCGCCCGTCTCTTCCACCCAGACGGGGTGCCAGTCCGTGGCCACGATGGAGTCGCCCGATTCCAGCGTGACCTCGGTGCGCTCCTGCTCGTCGTCGTGGACGAGTGTGCCCACCACCTCGTGCTGCTCGACCGCGCCCGTCGACGTGTCCGTCGTCTCGACCACGTCGCCGGTGTGAACCTGCTCGATCGGCTTCGTCGATCCGTCCGCCAGCAAGACCCGAGTTCCGGCGACGAAGCTGTGCAACGGGCAGGAGGCGGCTGATTCCGCAGCCTCGGCACCCTTCGCCTCCTGAGCCCCGTGGGCCACCTCCGAGGCAGCTCGCTCCGCGTCCGCCGCCGCGTTCGCCGCGCGGTCCGCGTCGGCCAGGACCTTCTCCGTGTCGACGATGACCTTCTCGGCCTTCTCCACCTCCTTGCCGAAGGTGATGAGCGCCTTCGCGCCCTTCCAGAAGTCCGCGATGATCTCGCCGGCCTTGAGGATCTTGCCCCACGGGATGAAGTTGATGACCGTCCGGACGCACGCGCCGAACGCTCCCTGCGTCACGCAGTCCTTGATGTCGTCCCAGCCGATCAGGCCCTTGATCAGCTCGCCCGCCGCCTCGACGAAGACGTCCCACTTGGACTTCTTCACCACCGCCTGCGCGTCCTCGTACGCGGCTTGGCTGATGCCGGAGTCGCGGATCGCCTTGTCGCGGGCGTTCTTGCCGTTGTGCTTGTCAATCTCCTGCTGCGTGTGGTGGCCCACCACGTTGCAACTCGGGTTCCACGAGCAGCCCTCGGCCTGCGGTGTGCCCGGGTTGCACAGCAACCCGTCCGATCCCATGCTGTAGCACGCCGACAACCCCGACGGGTCCGACTCCGTCGCCGGCGAATTGTTCGCGTACGCGTACGCGTTCAACGTCTGCGGCAGATCCGGCGTCAGCACCGGGTCGACCTTCGTGAACCGCCCCGTCGTCGGGTCGTAGTCGCGCGCGCCGAGGTGGGTCAGGCCCGTCGTGTCCTGGTAGCCGCCGACGAAACCGTGCTTGTCCGGCCACGTCGACGTCTGCGCCCGCACGTTGCCGAACGGATCCGTGTAGCGCTGGTTGGGCTGCAGTGTCCCCTGCGTGATCGACAGGCCGTTGGTGCCGTGCAGGTCGCCCAGCATCCACTTCAGCCCCGCCGACCCCGCGCGCTCGGCCACCTGCGTGCCGCCGTGGGAGTAGTAGCGGATCGCCGTCGCCGCGTGCGTGCCCGCGGCCTGGATGATCTCCAGATCGCCGATCGACAGCGTCGCGCCGGTCGGGTCGTGGGCGATCAGGCGGTTGCCGTCCGCGTCGTAGACGTACGAGCTGGCCCCTGCCTGATCCGTTTCGGTCGCCGTGTGGCCTTCGGCGTCGTACGTGTACGTCTGCGTGTTGCCGCCGACATCGCGGGTCTTGACCGAACCGGCCTCGTCGTAGGTGTAGCTCGTGGTCGACGTGCCGTTCGGGCCGGCCGCGTTCGTGCCCTGCAGCGCGTGCGGCCGGACCGCCGTGGCACCCGAAGCCGGGTACGCGTAGTTCGTCGTCACGTCGCCGGCCGGCTTGTGCTCGACCTGCGTCTTGCGGTTGCCCGTCTTGTCGTAGGTGTAGGTGTTCCAGTAGGGAGCCGCCCCGTTCAGGGCCGACGCCGACTTCGCCGTCGCGCAGTCACCCGACGACGGCGTCCACGCGTCCGTCATCCGCTGCAGGTAGTCGTAGTCGAAGCACTGGATGTCGGCCGCCGCCCCCGCCGGGGTGTCCGCGATCTTCCGGACGTTGCCCGCCGGGTCGTAGCTGTAGGTCCGCTTCGTCAGCTCGGCCCCGACCTGCGTCTCGCGGCTGACCGTCGTGGTCTGCGCTCGCCGGGTCACCTCGTCGTACGTCTGCGTCACGCCGACGTTCGACACCGAGGTGGCGCCGTCCAGCTGCAGCGTCGACATCTCGTTGAGCGAGGTGTACCCGGTGGCGGACACGAGGTCCGTGCGCGCGCCGGTCGTCGAGTCGAGCGCGTAGGTCGTCGAGGCCAGGCCCAGGTCCGTATAACCGTGGACGACGTGCTCCTGGTGCAGGTTTCCCGCCGCCGGGCTCACGGTCTCCGCGACCGCGCCCGTCGCCGTGTACTTCGTCGAGAACTCGTAGGTGCCCTTGAGCGCGTCCTCCTTGGCCGGGATGTCGACGGCCGTCTTGGTCGGCCTGCTGAACGCGTCGTAGGCGACGACGCGGTTCGTGTAGCCGTCCGCGCCGTCCCAGCGGGTCGAGGACGCCGGCAGGCCCAGGCCGTGCAGCACCGTGTCGTAGGTCCACGTCGCCAGCAGCGGGCCGGTGTCGGAGTCCTTGTTCTCGCGGACCTTCCGGCCGAGCGTGTCGTAGGTGTAGGCCAGCGTCTGGTTCCGGGCGTCCGTGGTCGTCTTGAGCTGCCCGGCCTGGTCGTAGGTGAACGTCGAGCGCCCCGCGTCCGGGTCGTTCTGCTCGGTCTTCCGGCCGCGCAGGTCGTACTTGGTCGACCAGACGTTGCCCGAGGAGTCCTGCACCGACGTCTGCGCGCCGGCCGCGTTGTACGTGTACGTCGTGACGTCGGCCGGATTCGCGGCGCCCGGCGTGTAGCCGTTGGTGTACTGCAACCGCTGGACGGTCTGCCCCTGCGCGTCGGTGACCACTGTGGACGGTGAGCCGCCGGCGGGCGGGATCGTCGTCGTCTTCTCGCCGTCGTACCGGGTCGTGGTCCGCCACTGCTCGACGCTCTTCGACATCAGGATCGACGCCGTGGGCCGCGCCCGGCGGTCGTACTCCGTGACCGTCTGCGCCATCACGACGTTGTCGGCCGCCCCGACCAGCGTCGGGTTCGGGCCGGACGCGTCGTTGTAGAAAGGCGCGTTCGTCTTGAACCGGAGGCCGCGGGAGTCGTACAGCGTGTCGGCGATGATCCGGCCGCCACCCTGCGCCGGGACCTGGGTCTGCCGGGTCCGGCCGAGGTGGTCGTAGATCGTGTAGGCGTCGGTGTAGGCGTTCGTGTCCTGCAGCGTCCTCGTGCGCACGTAGACCGGACTGGTCTTGCTCACGCCGTACTCGAAGGTCGCGCTCGCCGCCTGGCTCCGGGTCCGGCCCGGGTTCCAGACCGCGGTCTTCCGGCCCAGCGCGTCGTAGTCGATGTCCGTCGTGACGCTGTTTACGTCGGCCGAAGTCGTCGGGTTGCCGCGGGCCGGCTCGAGCGTCGTCGTCGAGGTCCAGCCGGCCGGGTTGGTCGTCTTGATCTGGGTGACCGGGCCGCCCGCGGCCGGCGCGAACTCGGTTTTGGTCAGGGCGCCGAACACGTCTTGCGCCTCGGTCTCGCGGCCGAGGTCGTCGTAGGTGTTCTTGGTCGTGGCGACGTAGTGCTTGCCGGCCGCGTCCCACGTGTCGAGAGTGTCCTGCTCGGTGATGTCACCCTTGGTCGGCGGCACCCCGACCGCCTGGTGGTCGTAGGCCACCTGGACGTCGGTGATGCTGTTCGCCGCGGTCTGCGTCCCGTCGCAGTTCCCGCCGAACATGACCACCGTGCTCGACCGGTCGAACATACCGGCGGTGTTGGCGAGGTAGGCCGTGTTGGTGCAGGTGTCATCCGCCGGCGTCGAGGTGTCGCCCAGGTCTTCGACCTGGGTTGTCATCCCGTTGTCGTCGAACTCCTTGTTCACCTGAGTCCGGCGGTAGGTCGCCCCGTCCGACAGCAGCATGCGGCCGCGGACCGACTGGGTGTCGATCATGTACGCCTTGAGCCGCCCGTCGGCGCTGGTCGCGGTCGGGCCGCGCACCCACGGGTCGTTGATCGATGCCGAGTCGACGGTCTTGCCGTCGGCCAGGTACGTCCGGGACTCGCGCACGAAGCCCTGCAGCGGGTCCTTGTCGGTGATGGTCCCCTTGCCGGAGTCGGTGACCACCTCGCCGTCCATCCCGCGCAGGTACAGGGATTCGGTGACGGTCTGCACCGTCCCCGGCGCGCCGATGGACGTCGTCACCACGTTGTAGCCGCGCCACTGGTTCCAGGTGCGGCGGTCGTCCGGTGTGAACTGGCTGTCGTCGTAGTGCCAGGCCGCGCTGTCGACCGGGTAGGAGTAGTGCGTCTCGACCGGGACCGAGTCACCTGGCCCGTCGTCCTCCGCGACATCGGTGACGACGTACTTGTGGAACCAGTCGAGCACCGGGTCCTTCGACTCGGGCGGGCTCCAGTACGAAGCGAAACAGCGGTACTTGTCCGTCTGCGGTGACGCGGGCATCTTCGTGCCCGGCACGCAGTCTTGCGCCGAGTAGTTGACGGAGATGCGCCCGCCGGTCTCGGTCCGGATCTCCTTGAGCCGGCTGCGGGTGATCGCCGCGTACTTGTCGCCGAGCGTGTCGACGCGGTTCGGGAAGATGTAGCGGTCGAACTCCGTCGGCGGCAGGGTGATCGGCGCGGTCCCCGCCTTCCCCGTGTGGGTGATCGAGTTCAGCCACGGCGCGGGCGGCGCGTTGTCCCCCGACCCCGGGTAGGACTGGACGAGGTCCCACTGGTCGATGTCGTGCGGGGTCGTGCCGGTGAAGTACTGCGTGCGCACCGCGGTCAGGCGCTTGCGGGTGAAGAAAGCGGGAGCACCGTAGTCGCAGGTCGCGCCCTCGGCACAGATCTGGTCGAACGGGACGTCCGGCCAGTGGGCCGCGTTCGCGGCCGTGAGCTTCGCCGGGGCGCAGTCGAAGGAGGAGTCCGGGATGCACCGCTCGGCCGTGTCGAACACGACCTGGTTCGTCGGGCCGCTGCCGTAGACGCTGCCGCTCGCCAGGCGCAGGCCGTACTCGACGCGCAGCGGGTAGCCGCCCGCCACGTACGAGGTACCGGCCGAGGTGACGTTCAGGTTCAGGCCGTAGGAGTTCTTCTCCGGCTGGTAGTAAAAGGTGCTGACGTTGCCGTGCGGGTCGACGGTGTAGTCGAGATTCCAGCGCCACCCCTGCTGGCACCAGGAATGCGCGAAGTCGTTCGCCTTGTAGCAGTCCTCGCCGTCGTTGTTGCCGAAGACCGGCACGGTCCACGCGGACTGCGTCTCCGGCTTGCCGCCGGTCCAGCCGGGGAGGTGGTTGAGGCCGAAGTAGTACTGGGTGCCGTCGCCGGTGGTGACGCGCCAGTGCTGGCCGCGCGAGACGCCGTTCGCCGCCCCGGTCAGGAGCTCGACCTTGGAGCCGTCGTCGGACTTGGGCCGCCACAGCGTGTCGTTGATCTTGATCAGCTGGGTCGAGCGGCCGCCGAGGACCAGTGACGCGTTGTCGGGACCCCAGCACTGGTCGCCGGTCTTCGTCTGGCCGTTGTTGCCACCCAGGTCCTCGCTGCAGCCCTTGTAGTGGCGCTCGATGAACCCGCCGGGCGTGAAGTCCCAGCCGTCGCCGATCCACGACGCCTGGTTGTTCGTCGCCGACGTCAGGCCGTCGATGCTGCCCGAGGAGTAGGACAGCGAGAGGTTCGGCGCCGCGCCGTTCGGGGCCTTCGGCGCCGCGAACGGGTAGCTGTAGGAGAAGTCGCCACCCGACCCGCCGCCGGACCAGTCGCCGGCGGCCGACAGCGGCATCGCGGTGGTCGAGCCCGCGGAGCCACTGGCCGTCGCCGCGGCGGCCAGCACCTGCGTCCGGCCACCGGTCACGACGTCGGCGGTGACCTGCTTCGTCTTGGCGTCGTTGGCCGAGCCCGCGATCGGCGTCCGCGTGCGGCACTCCGCCTTGTCCGGTGTGGACAGTGCGCAGGCCGGCAGCGTGAACAGCCGGAGCCGGTCGCTCCAGCCGCCGCCGAAGGCGTTCGCGAAGCCGCTGTAGTCCAGTCCGACGCGGAGCGGGCCGTCGGCGGCTCCGGTGACCGCGAGGACGACGCCGTCGAGGCCCAGTGCTTCGGCGGCCTGGTGGCCGGCGACCTTGACGTGCACCTTGGCCGGCTTCGCGGCGGCCGCGGCGCGCCCGAGCCGCACCGGAGTGTCGGCGGCACGGAGCTGCTGCGTGGCCGCCGGGGCCAGGTCGACGTCGGAATCCTTCTCGGCGGGCCAGACCGGTGGGGTGACGGGTGGCGTGCCGATCTTGATGTCCGGCAGCTTCCCGGTGGCCACCGGGCTCACCGGGACGCTCTTCTCCTTCTGCCCCGGCGGGACCGTCCAGTCGCTGCCGGGCCGGCCGGGTGCGGCGACCGCCGTCCCGCCGGAGCCGAGCATGACGACCGCGAGCACCACCGCCGTGGCCCGGGAAAGCCGGCCCGACCGGGCCCGGCTGGCACTTCTGCGCATGGAAGATCCACCCATTCTGGGAAGGTCGGGCAGGACTAGGGGTGGTCGAGGACGGCGTCGGCGTTGATGTGCTGCTGGTCGAGCACACCGCTGTAGACCCGGATACCGCGCAGGTCGCCGTACCAGTAGTCACTGTCCTGGCCCTTGAAACGGCCGCGCCCGAGGAAGAGGTCCTCGAGGTCGCTCGCACCGTTCCAGCCGATCACGTTGTCGACGCACTTCGTGCTGTATCGGTACGCGTCCGTCGTCGCGTACAGGCAGGCCCGGTGCGCCACGGCGTCGTACGTCCCGGCGAGGTGGGTCCAGACGCCGGACTGGGCGTCCGCGTCCGGCGTCGCCAGGATGGCCACCGGCGTCGCCGGGGTCGACTCCGCCATCCACATCGCCCAGCTCCAGCGGGGGTGCCAGACGCCGTTCGCGTCCTGCACGCCGCGGTAGCCGAGGAGGTACGGCGAGAAGTTCGCGCCGTTCGCCCCGAGCGCCGTGCGGCCGGGCTTGTCCACGCCGCCGGGATCGGACGGGTCGCGCTGCTTCTCCCGCGCCGCGTCCGCCTCGGTCCAGGTGTGCTTGACCCAGGCCTCGACCGTGAAACTGCGGTCGCTGCGGAAGTTCTGCGGGCGCGGCCCTTCGACCTGGGAACCCCACTCGAACGGGAACCGGGCGACGTTCGAGCCGTTCTCGTCCGTCGTCATCTGGAAGCTCCCGGACGGCGTGCCCGTGACGCCGCTGACGGAGTCCGTCGTGCTGCCGTCGAGCTGGTAGTTCGCCCGGAGCACCGCGGTGTTGGCCAGGCCGGACACCTCGGCGGCGGGCAGCGCGCGATCCCAGACCTGGACCTGGTCGATCGAGCCGGCGAAGGCCCCCACCGACCGGCCGGGCTGCTTCGCGATCCCGAAGGGCCCGGTCGACCGCCACACGGTGCCCGCGGGGATCACCGTCTCCGAGGCGAGCGCGCCGTTGACGTACAGCCGTTCCTTGGCCGCGACCGCGTCGTACACCCCGGTCAGGTGCGTCCACTTCCCGGCGTACGGGGTGACGGACGTCCCCGCCCACCGCCAGTTGCCGGCGTCACCGGCCGCGTCCGTGGTGCTCATCCCGAACGCGACGTTGTCGGTCGAGGAGCTGAGCATGAACGAGTCGCCGGCGGTGCCTTCCTGCGCCGCGAGGGTGTAGAAGTCCGGCTTGTCGAGCTTGACCCAGGCCGACACCGAGAAGCTCTGCGCGGTGTCCACCACCGGGGACGACGTCGCCGCGTAGCCCGGGCCCGAGCCCACCAGGCCCCGGCCGCTGCCGTGGCCGGTCGAGTCGTCGGTCGCCGACTGGCCCGCCGAGTCCGAATACCCCGGGCCGAAGGGAAGGGTGGTGAACGCGAGGGTGTTCTCGGTTCCCGTGGCGTCCTGCGTGCCACCGTCCAAAGTGTACTCACGGGCGGCGGTCAATCCCGTGGGAACGCCGTTGGCGCCGTAGAGGGTGCCGACCTCCGCCGCGGACAGCGCGCGGCCGAACACCGCTGCCTCGTCGATCGAGCCCTTGGTCAGGTAGGTGCGGACACCGCCCGACTTCGCGCCGCCGAGGACGAGCGGACCACTCACGTTCGGCGCGGTCGCCGAGACCGTCTGCTGGAGACTGCCGTCGACGTACAGCGCCGCGGTGTGCGCGCTCGCGTCGTAGACCCCGGTGAGGTGCGCCCAGGTCCCGGCCGACGGCGTGGCCGTCGACACCGCCGACGTGACGATCGGGTTCGCGACGTCCGAGCCGCTCAGGCTGAACGCCCACTTGCCGGTGCTCAGGTACTGCAGGGCGAACCCGCTGGCCTGGTCCCCGTCCTGGGAGAGCACGGCCCGCTGGCCGTTCAGGTCGGCGGCGTTGACCCAGGCCGAGGCGGAGAACGACTTGGTGGTGTCGACGATCCGGGCCGGCGTCGCGAAGTAGTCGCCCGCCTGGCCGCTGAGCGCCGCGGCCTGGCCGACCTTGCCCGCGGCGAAGTTGCCGGTGCCGGCACCCGCGTAGCGCAGACCGGTGACCTGGGATCGGCCGTCGCCCTCGAACTGCCAGGACGCGACCGGCGCTGCGGCGTCCTTCACCGTGAACGCGTAGTCGATCCGGGTCGACGGGGTCTTCGCGCGGTTGCACGACCACGCGCTGAGCACGTGCGGACCCGAGCTGCCGGGCGCGACCGCCGTGGTGCCGGGCCCGTTGAGCGCCTTCGGCTTCACGGTGCCGGCCTCGGTGCCGTCGCAGCTCGGCGCGGCCGTGTTGTCCATCCGCCAGACGTAGTGGTCGACCGGGGCCGCGGTGAACGTGAAGTCACCAGGACGGCCGGGGCCACCGCCGTACGCGCCGGAGGGATAGGTCTGCGACGCGACGCCGGGCGCCGCGGGCGGGGTCAGCTCGACTTCGGCCTCGCAGGGCACGGCCCAGGAGGTTTCCCGGCCGTCCGTCGAATGGACGTCCCAGGAGTAGAGGCCGTCGGCGTTCATCTCGGTCGTGGGCAGGGTCGCGACCGCGTTCCGGTTCGCCTGGTTCGCGTCGCTCAGGATGTTGTCCGAGCCGAACTCCCGGCCGTCCCAGACGTGGGTGTTGGTGCTGACCAGTCCCTTGTAGACGCGGAACCGCGCGTCCAGCTGGTAGCCGTCCGGGTCGGAGACGTTGGCCCGGGTGACGTAGCCGGTGGCGGTCGGGCCGAGGACCGGCCGGGAAGCGCCCTGGACGCAGGGGTAGGACTGCGTGCCGTTGAAGATCGCGAGGTTCTTCGGCTGGTTCGGCGGGGAGTTGTACTTGACCTCGAACCCGACCTGGGGCGAGTAGCGCTTCCAGGTCGCCTGGTCGTTTTCGTTCGGCGAGACGATGCCGAACGTCCAGCTCGGCGAGTTGCCGCTGACCGCGGTCGCGATGGTCGAGGTGATGTCGAAGCCGACGTTGGTCGGGCAGCCCGAGACCGTCGCGACCGTCTGCCACCAGGCCGGTCCGCTGTTGAACCGCAGCCCGGGGCTGATGCCGCCCGCCCAGACGATGTTGTTGCTGCCCGAGCAGTTGCCGGGCTGGGTCAGGCCCATGGTCAGTTTCGCGCTGTAGATGGTCTTCCCGCCCAGGCCGCCGAGGTTCATCTCGACGAAGGACCGCGCGGTGACCAGGTGCCCGCTGCAGCTCGAATTGGGGTCGTTGTAGTAACCGGCGCGGAGGCTGTCGTCGCTGTCCCACACCGCGTCACCCGGCGTCTTGCCCGTGCCGCAGGCGTACTGGACCAGGTAGTGGTTGCGGCCGCACGCGGCGCAGTAGTTGTCGTGCCAGGTCGGGTCGATGTAGACCGGGTAGACGGTGTCCGCGGCGGCCAGGAGCTTCGGGTCCGGGGTGAGGGTCAGCTTCGCCCCGTCGAGCCCGACGCCGACGGCGGCGCGGTGCCCGGCCGGGGCCGGGCCGCGCGTGAAGTCCTGGGTGACCGTCTCGACGCCCGACGAGTCCCACATCGCCGCGGGCGGAGCCGTGAACTTCTCGTCGCCCGCGGCGTTCCGGACGTGCAGCGAGCCGTCGGCGTCCTTCGTCACGGCGCCGTTCTGCACCGGCACGCCGAAGCCCAGCTTCGCCACGTTGGCGGCCGCCTCGGGCGTCTTGACGACGACGACCTCGTGCACGGTGTCGACGTCCACCTCGACCCGCAGGTCGACGCCGGGCAGGACCTCCGGATAGGTCGCGGTCGAGCCGGTGACGACCGGCTCGGGCAAGGTGCCGGGCCAGTCGAACCCGGCCGTGGTGCCGTCACGGGTCAACCGCAGCAGGGGCTGCGCGCCGACGGACTTCGCGGAGCGCCCCGCGCCGGCGGAGAGGGTGATCCCGGTGGTCGCGGCCTTGGGGGCGAGCACGCCGTCCTTCGGCGCCAGTGTCGAATCGGGCGTGGTCCACTTCCCGCCCTGCTTGACCCGCACGGGCCGCAGGTGGCGGGTGGTCGTGACGGTGCCGTCCGGGTCGGCGAACGTCTCCGTCGTCTCGGTGGTCTGGTCCATGACCTGAACGCGCTTTCCGGCCTGCCCGGAGTACCGGGCGGCGGTCGCCTGGTCCGGCGCGGTGTCCGGGACCTGCGCGACGGTGTCGGCCGCGGCGGGCGGCGGGCGCAAAAAAGCCGTGGCGGGGAGGATCCCGAAAGCCACGGCCAGCACCACGAAGAGCACGCCACGTCTGGATCTCAGCCGCGAAGAACGCACGTCGACAGCCACGAAGATTCCCCTCACTCCGCGGCCGGACAACCCGGACCGCGCCCAGGGAGTACCTTCACCGATGATCGACTGCCGCGGTAGCGGCCGAACGGATTAATTCGGATCTCACATCGATCACTTGCGGCAAAACGGACAGCTTCTCGTTGTGAGCGTTGTTACTTCGCGGTGCGCGCCGCGAGCACCGCGTCGTAAAGCTCCTTTTTGGACACCCCCGCGGCCTCGGCGACCTCCGCCGCCGCGGTCTTCAAGCGCTCGCCCGCCGAGACGCGGTCCGCGACCTCCGAGACCAGGTCCGCCACCGACACCTCCCGCGGCTCGGCCCCGGACAGCACCACCGTGATCTCGCCGCGGACCCCGTCCGCGGCCCACTCCGCCAAGAACGACAGAGGTCCCCGCTTCACCTCTTCGTACGTCTTGGTCAGCTCGCGGCACACCGCGGCGGGCCGGTCCGGGCCCAGCACCGCGACCGCGTCCGCCAGCAACGACGCCAGCCGGTGCGGGGACTCGAAGAACACCGCCGTCCGGGGCTCGTCGCGCAAGGACGAAAGCCACTTGGACCGCTCCCCGGGCTTGCGCGGCGCGAAGCCCTCGAAACAGAACCGGTCACACGGCAAACCGGACAAAGCGAGCGCCGTCGTCACCGCGGACGGACCGGGCAGGCACGTGACCGGGATGTCCGCCGAGACGCACGCCGCCACCAACCGGAACCCTGGGTCGGACACACTGGGCATACCGGCGTCCGTCACCAGCACCACCGACTCGCCCGCGCGTAACGATTCGAGCAACTTGGGCAGGCGGGCCGTCTCGACGTCTTCGTAGAAGCTCACCACCCGGCCACGGGGGGTCACCTCCAGCGCCGAGGCCAGCGTGCGGAACCGGCGGGTGTCCTCGGCCGCGATGACGTCGGCTTCCGCCAGCGCTTCGGCCAGGCGGGGTGAGGCGTCGCGGACGTCGCCGAGCGGGGTGGCGGCCAGGACGAGGCGACCGGGAAGGACCGAGGGACTCACCGGTCCAGCCTAGGCTGATCAGCGGATCCGGACGACGCACGCCCTGTCCCGCCCGTAGGATCGCCCCGTGACCGCCGTGCTGACCCGTCCCGACGACGAAAGCGTCCGGCCGGACCCGGTCGAGGCGCTCCGGCCGCCGACCGACCGCGAAGTGACCCTGCTCGGCCGCGGCATGCCCGCCGACCGGCTGCGCGGCTGGGTCGTCACCCTCGTGCTGACCGCGATCGGCGGCATCGTCCGGCTGCAGAACCTCGGCGTGCCGACGGACAAGGGCAGCCCGGTCTTCGACGAGAAGCACTACGTGCCGCAGGCGTGGCAAATGCTCCGCAACGGCGGCTACGAGGACAACTACGGCTACGAGCTGGTCGTCCACCCGCCGCTGGCCAAGCAGCTGATCGCGATCGGCGAATGGCTGTTCGGCTACAACGGCTGGGGCTGGCGGATCATGCCCGCGCTGGCCGGCACGCTCATCGTCTTCCTGACCATCCGTATCGCCCGCCGCCTGACCCGCTCGACGTTGCTCGGCGGCATCGCGGGCATCCTCGTGATCAGCGACGGCGTGCTGCACCTGCAGTCGCGCATGGGCATGCTCGACATCTTCATCGCGCTGTTCGTGCTCGCCGCGTTCTCCTGCCTGCTGGTGGACCGCGACCAGGTGCGCACCCGGCTCGCGACGGCGGTCCGCGAGGGCTGGGTCAACGAGTCCGTGTGGGGCCCCAAGCTGGGCTTCCGCTGGTGGCGGTTCGCGACCGGGCTGATGATCGGGCTCACCTTCGGCGTCAAGTGGTCGGCGCTGTACTACATCGTCGCGTTCGGGCTGCTGTGCGTGTTCTTCGACGTCGCGGCGCGGCGCGCGGCCGGCGTCGAACGGCCGTGGCTGGGCACGATCCGCCGGGACGTGCTGCCCGCGCTGTGGGCGATCCTGCTCGTCCCGTTCCTGATGTACCTTGCCGCGTACTGGGCGTGGTTCGCGAGCGAGACCGCGACCGACCGGCACTACACCGAGATCAAGGACATCGCGCCGGGCTTCTGGTCGTGGGTGCCGTCGTCGCTGCGCTCGCTCGCCGACTACACCGGCAACGTCCTGCACTTCCACGAAACGCTGGTCACGCCCAAGGACAACCCGCACCCGTGGGAGTCGAAACCGTGGACGTGGCCGATGGGGCTGCGCCCGATGCTCTACAGCTACGACGGCGACGTCACCGGCTGCGGCGAGTCCCGCTGCGTCAGCGCGACGATGCTCATCGGCACGCCGGCGATGTGGTGGCTGGCGATCCCGATGCTGGGCTGGTCGGTGTGGCGCTCGATCTTCCGCGCGGACTGGCGCTACGCGGCCGTGCTGGTGGGCTACCTCGGCGGGTACGTCTTCTGGTTCACCAACATCGACCGCCAGATGTACTTCTTCTACGCGACCCCGCTGGCGGCGTTCCTGGTGCTGGGGTTGACGTTGTGCCTGGGCCAGGTCCTGGGCAGCGCCCGGCGCGGGTTCGAACGGCGCGGGACCGGCCTGCTCGTGGTGTCGTTGTACGTGGGCCTGGTGGTGGCGAACTTCGCCTGGCTGTGGCCGATCCTGAACGGCGTCGCGATCACCACCGGCCAGTGGGAAGCCGAACGGTGGCTGCCGTCC
Organism: Amycolatopsis sp. NPDC028719; assembly: GCF_055565395.1. Classification (NCBI taxonomy): domain Bacteria; kingdom Bacillati; phylum Actinomycetota; class Actinomycetes; order Pseudonocardiales; family Pseudonocardiaceae; genus Amycolatopsis; species Amycolatopsis sp. NPDC028719. The sequence continues at coordinate 1,380,355 of NZ_JBVHUL010000001.1, read as the reverse complement.
TGGCGGTAGGACACGCCACCGCGCTGCTGCGGGCGAGCTTGCGGGTCGCCCGCATCGACAACGTCCTGCTGACCTGCGCTCCCGAGAACCACGCGTCGCGCCGGGTGATCGAACGCAACGGCGGCGTCCTGGCGGACACCAGTTCCGCCGGGCGGCTGCGGTACTGGTGTCGCTCAGCCCGCGAAGTACGCCCCCGGGGTGACCCCGACGGCCCGCCGGAAGGCGGCGGCGAACGCGCTCGCCGAGCTGTACCCCACCCGGTGGGCCACCGCCTCCAGCGGCGAGCCCTGCGCCAGCAGGGGCAGCGACGCCCGCAGCCGCACCTGCGTGCGCCACGTCCCGAACGGCATCCGGCACTCCCGGACGAAGAGGCGTGCCAACGTTCGCTCGGCGGCTCCGACGTCGCGCCCGAACTCCGCCAGGCTGCGCGGGTCGGCTGGGTTCGCCACCACCGCCGTCTCGACGTCGCGGGCTCGTGGGTCGGCCGGGGACGGCACCACGATCGGGATCACGTCCAGAGGTTCCAGCAGGTCGAACGCCACCGCCTCGGCCCGCAGCCGCGCCGCCGGGGCCACGCTGTCGCCGGTCAGGTACTCGAGCAGTTCGCGCAGCAGCGGGCGGACGACCACCATCCGCGGCACCGGCCACGACACCGGGGACAGCGCGGGATCGGCGTAGATGCCGCGCAGCGCCGCCCGGCCGAGCGCGCCCGTGCGGTGCTGGACACCGGCGGGGATCCACAACGCCCGGGTCGGCGGGAGGACCCAGCCGGCGTCGCCCGCCTTGACCGCGACGACCCCGCGGGCCGACCAGACCAGCTGGTGCACCGGGTGCTCGTGCTCGGGGAACCAGGTGCCGGCGGGCAGGTCGACCTCGCCGAGCAGCATGGCTTGGCTGTTTGGCGACATCATTTGTCAGGGTATCGGCTACCGGCCAGTCCCGCGCCGAAATAGCGTCGGACGCATGCCGATGAACCTGATCCACCGCAAGATCTGCAGCTCGGAGAAGTGGGCGGCCACCGTCGAGGAACGCCTGACGCCGTGGCTCGCGGCTCGCGACCTGGGTGACGACGTGCTCGAGATCGGGCCGGGGTTCGGCGCCACCACGAACGTGCTGCTCGGCGCCGTCCCGAAGCTGACGGTGCTGGAGATCGACCCCGCGTCGAGCGAGCTGCTGCGGGCGAAGTTCGGCGCCCGTGCCGAGGTCGTCGAGGGCAGCGGCGCGGAGATGCCCTTCGAGGACGGCCGGTTCTCGGCCGTCGTGTGCTTCACGATGCTCCACCACGTGCCGACCCGGCAGCTACAGGACGCGATCTTCGCGGAAGCCGCGCGGGTCCTGCGCCCGGGCGGCACGTACTGCGGCAGCGACGGCCAGCTCAACTTCCGCTTCCGCCTCCTGCACATCGGCGACACGATGAACGTCATCGACGCGGCGACCTTCCCGGAACGGCTCGAGAAGGCGGGGTTCGAGCAGGTCAAGGTAGACCTGAGGCCGAAGGAGCTGGTGATCTTCTCGGCCGTGAAGCCCGGTTAGCGGCGCGCGTCTCCCGGCCGCGCCGATGCAGCGCGACGCTAGCGGCGCGGCAGCTGGTTCCCCGGCTGGCGCGGCACGACCCGCGTCACCGGGCCGTCGGCCGACTTGCCCGCCCGCGACAGCCAACCCTCGACCTCACGCCGCACCGCGTTCAACGTCGGACGGCGCCGGGGCTCCGGGTCCAGCGAAGCCGCCAGCAGCCGCGCGTGGGCGCTGCGCTGCGGGAGCCGGGAAACCGGTTCCGCCCGGGCCGCGGCCATCAGGGCCGCCATCGGGGTCTCGCGGGTGCCGCGCGGGGGCTGGCCGGACAGGGCGTAGCTGATCGTCGCCGCCAGCTGCCACGCGTCCGACGCCGGGGACGCCGTCGCGCCCATCGCCTGCTCCGGGGCCACGAAGTCGGGTGTGCCGATCATCATGCCGGTGGCCGTCATCTTCGAGTCGCCCTGGCTGCGGGCGATGCCGAAGTCGATCAGGTGGGCCAGGCCGCTCGGGTCGAGGATGACGTTCGACGGCTTGATGTCGCGGTGCAGGACGCCCTTGTCGTGCGCCGCCGCCAGCGCGCCCGCCATCGTCGCCCAGAGCCGGCCGGCCGCGACGTCGTCGAGCGGGCCCTGGCCGTCGACCAGCTCGGCCAGCGGACGGCCTTCGAGGTACTCCATGACCAGCGCGAGCCCGTCCGGCTCCTCGGCCAGGTCGTACACCTTGACGCAGTTCGGGTGGCTGACCACGGCCAGCGCGCGGGCCTCGCGCTGCATGCGCTCGGCGGTGTCGCGGTCCGGCGCGTGCGCGATCTTCAGCGCGACCGTGCGGTTGAGCTGGGTGTCGACGGCCTGCCAGACCGTGCCGAACCCGCCCGCGCCGAGCTGCTTGACGCGCCGGTAGCGGCTGCCGCCGGCGTTGCGCGAGCCGGGCGGCGGCGGGACCGGGCCCGGCGCGGCGGCCAGCGCGCCGGCCATCGGCGGGGGCTCGGGCGCGGCCGCCAGGGCCGTCTTGGGATACGGCCGGTTGACCGGAGGCGGGGGTGGCGGCGGCGGAGTCGGGCGCGGCTGGACCTGCGACGGCGGCGGGCCCTGCGGCTCCTGGTCGCGGCGCGGCGGCACGTCCGGCCGGTTGATCACCGCCCACGGCGGCGGCCCGACCATCGCGACCGGGATCAGGCCCAGCACGCTGAACGGCAGGAAGCCGAGCCAGAAGTGCAGCGCGGTGTTCGCTTCCATGCCGACGCTGAACACGAGCATCGCGGCGAACGGGATCCAGATGAACCGCGACGGCCACTTCGGGCCGCGGCGGAAGGCCGTGCGGGCCTGCAGCATGACGAACAGCAGCGAGCCGGCCCCCAGCACGACGAACCCCAGCAGGTACACGAAGAACGGGATGTCGCTGCCGTTCCGGGAGACCAGCACGTCGTAGACGGTCTGGCCGCCGCCCAGGTACCGCTTCTGGTCTTCCACCCAGCAGAAGCCGCTGGTCAGCGTGGCCGTCTCGGCCTTGGACAGTCCGGACTTCTGGCCCGCGAACTCCGCCCGGAAGACGCCCGACACGCCGTTGGACAGCAGCCACGGCAGCACCAGCGCGCTGACCAGGCCGATCGCGCCGAAGACGCCCAGCGTCGTCGCGTCGTACCGGTTGCCGGTGCCCTTCCGGATGATCGACACGGCCAGCGCGCCGGCCGGCGGGATCAGCGCGACGAGCGCGCCGGCCGCACTCGTGGCCCACACCCAGTCGCCGGGGCAGAAGCCCGGGCCGAACAAGGAATGGGCTAGCGAGAGCAACGCGCTCGCGAGTCCGTTCACCGCCGGATCCCCTCACTGTCCGTGTTCACTTCGTACCGTCACGCGGCGTTTCCCCGCGGTCCAGCTTAGGACGCAGCCGGCCGCCTTGAGGTTGCCGGGTCTTCAGCGTGCCCGGAATCCGGCGGGCCCGCCGCTCCCGCGCCATGATGGGGCCGGCGGGAACGTTCGACGCGAAGGAGCGGGGCATGGGCGCGTACTCCGAAGCCTACCGGCGGAGCCTGGCCGATCCGGAGGCGTTCTGGCTGGCCGCGGCCAGGTCGATCAGCTGGACGAAGCCGCCGGAGCGGGCACTGGACGACTCCCGGCCGCCGTTCTACCGGTGGTTCCCGGACGCCGAGCTGAACACCTCGTACAACGCGCTCGACCGGCACGTCGAGGCCGGCCGCGGCGGTCAGGCCGCGCTGATCTGGGACTCTCCCGTGACCGGGCGGCAACGCGCCTACACCTACGAGGAGCTGCGGGACACCGTCGCCCGGTTCGCCGGCGCGCTCAGCTCCCTGGGGGTCACGAAGGGGGACCGCGTCATCGTCTACCTGCCGATGGTGCCCGAGGCCGCGATCGCGATGCTGGCCTGCGCGCGGATCGGCGCGGTGCACTCCGTGGTCTTCGGCGGGTTCGCGCCCAAGGAGCTCGCGGCGCGGATCGAGGACGCGAAGCCCAAGGTGATCCTGGCGGCGTCCTGCGGCATCGAGCCGACGCGGGTCGTCGAGTACAAGCCGATCATCGACGACGCGCTGGCGATGACCGAGCACCAGCCCGACCACGTCGTCGTGCTGCAGCGCGAGCAGGCCCGCGCCGAGCTGACCGGCGGCGGCCTCGACTGGCGCGAGCTCGCGGCGAACGCCACCCCGGCCGAGCCGGTGCCGGTCGCGGCCACCGACCCGCTCTACATCCTCTACACCTCCGGGACCACCGGGAAGCCCAAGGGCGTCGTGCGCGACACCGGCGGCCACGCGGTCGCGCTCGCCTATTCGATGGACGCGATCTACGACGTCCACGCGGGCGACGTCTGGTGGACGGCCTCCGACGTCGGCTGGGTCGTCGGGCATTCCTACATCGTGTACGCGCCGCTGCTGACCGGCGCGACGACCGTGCTCTACGAGGGCAAGCCGGTCGGGACGCCGGACGCGGGCGCGTTCTGGCGGGTCATCGCCGAGCACGGCGTCCAAGCGCTGTTCACCGCGCCGACCGCGCTGCGGGCGATCAAGAAGCTCGATCCGGACGCCCGGGAGCTGGAGAAGTACGACCTCGAGGCGTTCAAGACGCTGTTCATGGCCGGCGAGCGGCTGGACCCGGAGACCTACCACTGGGCGCACGAGAAGCTCGGCACGCCGGTCATCGACCACTGGTGGCAGACCGAGACCGGCTGGCCGATCGCCGCCAACCTCCGCGGCCTCGAGCCGATGGACGTCAAGCCGGGCTCGGCGACCAAGCCCGTTCCCGGCTGGGACGTGCGGATCCTCGACCAGGCCGGCGACGAGCTGCCGGCCGGGCGTGAAGGCGCCATCACGGTGAAGCTGCCGCTGCCGCCGGGCTCGCTGCCGACGCTGTGGGGCGACGACGAGCGCTACCGCGAGGCCTACCTCTCGCGCTACGAAGGCTTCTACCTGACCGGCGACTCCGGCTACCTCGACGAAGACGGCTACCTGTTCGTCATGGGCCGCACCGACGACGTCATCAACGTCGCCGGGCACCGCCTGTCGACCGGGTCCATGGAGGCCGTGCTGGCGGCGCACCCCGCCGTCGCCGAGTGCGCCGTCATCGGGGTCGCCGACCAGCTCAAGGGCCAGCTGCCGCGCGGGTTCGTCGTGCTCAAGGCGGGCGCGGACATCGCCGAGGACGAGCTGCGCGACGAGCTCGTGGCGATGGTCCGCCGGGACATCGGGCCGGTGGCCGCGTTCCGCGATGTGTCCATTGTGGACGCGCTGCCGAAGACGCGGTCCGGGAAGATCCTGCGCAAGACCATGCGCGCGATCGCCGACGGCCGCGACGAAGCGGTGCCCTCCACCATCGAGGACTCGAGCGTCCTCGACGCGATCCGGGCGGCGCTGCGCACTTCGTAAAGTATTGTTCCAAATGCACCGGCTGGTCTGTACCTTTGTGAGGGAGTCCCCGACCGGAGGTGCCCTGATGCGCTTGTCCAGAGCCGTCTCGACCGCGGCGATCGTGAGTCTGACGGCAGTCGGCCTGCCCGCTGCCGCGGCGGCTTCCCCAGCCGCGCCGGAACGCAGCGTGACGGACGTCGTCCCGGCGCCCGTGTCGGCGAAGGCCGACCCGCGCGGCGACTTCAAGCTGACGCCGTTCACCGTGATCAGCGCCGACCGCGGCGCCGGCCAGGTCGCGGACTACCTGCGCGGCCTGCTGCGCCCGGCCACCGGCTACCCGCTGCCCGTCGTGCCGCGCTCGTGGGGCCTGCCCGCGATCTCGCTGCAGCTCGGGCACGACTCGCGCATCGGCACCGAGGGTTACGAGCTGAAGGTCGCCCACGACGGCGTCGCGCTGAAGGCCAACACCGCCGACGGGCTCTTCGAGGGCGTCCAGTCGCTGCGGCAGCTGCTGCCGTCGGCGATCGACGCGAAGCGCGTCCAGCACCGGACGTGGACGGTCGCCGGCGGCACGATCCTCGACTACCCGCGCTTCGGCGAGCGCGGCGCGATGCTCGACGTCGCCCGGCACTTCTTCCGGCCGGACCAGGTCAAGCTGTACATCGACCAGATCGCCCAGTACAAGATCAACACGCTGCACCTGCACCTCGCCGACGACCAGGGCTGGCGCATCGAGATCAAGAGCTGGCCGAAGCTCGCGACCGTCGGCGGCCAGACCGCCGCGTACGGCGACCCGGGCGGCTACTACACGCAGAAGCAGTACCAGGACATCGTCGCGTACGCGGCTTCGCGGCACATCACCGTGATCCCGGAGATCGACATGCCGGGCCACACGAACGCGGCGCAGTCGACGTACGCGGAGCTGAACTGCGACGGCAAGGCCGTCCCGGTGCGCACGGACACCGAGGTCGGCTACAGCTCGCTGTGCATCTCCTCGCCGATCACCTACAAGTTCGTCGACGACGTCGTGCGCGAGCTGGCGGCGATCACGCCGGGCCAGTACCTGCACATCGGCGGCGACGAGGCCCACGCGACACCGCCCGCGGACTACCTGACCTTCCAGCAGAAGGTGCAGCCGATCGTCGCCAAGTACGGCAAGAAGGTCACCGGCTGGCACGAGATCGCGAAGTCCACGCTGCCGGTCTCGGCCGTCCCGCAGTACTGGGACTTCGGCGGGGACAACGAGTCGGTCGCGGCCGCCGCGGCCCGGGGCAACAAGATCCTGATGTCGCCGGCGAACTACGCGTACCTGGACATGAAGTACACCCCCGAGACCCCGCTGGGCCAGGACTGGGCGGCGCTGGTCGAGGTGCGCGACGGGTACAACTGGGATCCGGCTTCGCTGGTGACGGGTGTCGGCGAAAAGCAGGTCGCGGGCGTCGAGGCGCCGCTGTGGACGGAGACGATCCGGACGAGCGACGACATCGAGTACATGGCGTTCCCGCGCCTGCCCGGCATCGCGGAGATCGGCTGGTCCCCGAAGTCGACGCACAACTGGGACGCCTACCGCGTACGCCTGGCGAAGCAGGCCCCGCGCTGGGTCACCCAGAACATCGACTTCTACCACAGCCCCCAGGTCGACTGGAAGTAAGCGCAAGTCCGTGAATGTCGCATTGAGGGACTTAGAGTCCCTCAATGCGACATTCACGGACTTCAGCCGAGGCGGACGTGGATGGCGCGGCGGGCGAGGGCGTAGGGCGCGGGGGTGCCGGTGAGGACGGAGTCGGCGTTCGCCGCGCGGCCCAGCGCGTGCAGCTCGAACGCCAGGATCTCCGCGTCCGTGTCCAGGTGGCCGAGCGAGACCGCGTCCCGGCAGGTCTCGCGGATGAACTCCGCGAACGAGCCGCTCGCCGCCGCCACCGCGTCGTGCACGCGACCCGGGCGGGCGTCGACCTCCGCGCCGACGTTGAAGAAGAAACAGCCACCCGGGAACACGCGCTTTTCCGAGTAGTCCAGCCAGTTCTCGCAGATCGCCCGCAGCCGCGGCAGCCCCGGCGCGACGTCGAGGGACGGCGTCACGACGTACGAACGGAAGATCTCCAGAGCGGCTTCGACCGTCGCGAGCTGCAGCTCTTCCTTCGAGCCGAACAGCGCGAACACGCCGCTCTTGCTCAGCTCCAGCTCGGTGGCCAGCCGGCCGAGCGACAACCCCTCCAGGCCGTCGACCGACGCGACGTCCACCGCCCGGCGCAGCACCACGCGGCGGGTCGCGTCGCCGCGGGCGACCCGGCCGTCAGCCGGCATGCCGCGCGCGCCAGCGGTCCACAGTGGACTGGATGCCGGCGCTCCAGGACACCGCCAGCGCCGGGGTCGCCAGCACGCGGTCCGCGAAGTCCAGCGCCGCTTCGATCTTGTCCGGCGGCAGCTGACCGTAGTTCGCGAACGAGATCACGTACAGCTCGGCGATCGTCGGCGCGTCCGCGCGTTCGACCAGCTCGAGGGCGCCGGACGTCGGCACGGTGCCCGGCCGCAGCACGCGCAGGTACCACCCGCTGCGCAGGGAGTCGATCATCGCCGGGGTGACGTCCTTGCGGCCGGTCTTCATGGCGAGCTTGTAGCACGGCGACCGCGGCTGGGAGACCTGCACGAGCGCGTCACCCCAGGCCCAGACGTCCCCGATCCGGACGTCGTCTTCGGTGACGCCGCTCAGCGAGATGTTCTCGCCGAAGTCGGCCGTCGACACCTCGAAGCCGTCCTCGCGCCAGGCCGCGTAGTGCTCGGCCGGGTAGACGTAGACCGCCTTGTCGACCCCGCCGTGCACGGTGAGGTCGGCCTGCCGGTCGCCGTCGAGGTTCAGCTCGGTCAGCTTCAGCTCCGGCGCCGTGACCCGCGCCTTCGTGATCCCGCTGAGCACCGGCAGTTCGCGCCGGTACCCCAGGACGCTCGGTTCGCCCACGTAAACGCTGTCGACGTGCATCCGACGAATATAGCACGACCGTTCGTATTGTTTTCCACCTCTAGAGTGGCGATCATGGAGCTGCTCGATCAGGCCCGCGCACACGTCGACTCCGGCGCCTTCTTCACCGAACTGGCCCAGCTGGTCGCCTACCCCACGGTGAGCGACGCCCCCGAGGGCCGCGCCGCGATCCAGGCGTACCTCGACGAGGTCCTGACCCCGGCGCTGACCGGCCTCGGCTGCGAGGTGTCCCAGCACCCCAACCCCGACCCGGCGGGCGGCCCGTTCCTGGTCGGCGTCCGCGTCGAGGCGCCCGAGCTGCCGACGCTGCTCTGCTACGGCCACGCCGACGTCGTCGGGGAAGCCGGGCAGTGGAGTGAAGGACGAGACCCGTGGACGCTCACCACGGACGGCGACCGCTGGTACGGCCGCGGCACCGCGGACAACAAGGGCCAGCACCTGGTCAACCTCACGGCGTTGCGCCTGCTCCTCGAAGCACGAGGCAAGCTCGGCTTCAACCTCAAGTTCCTCTTCGAGACCGGCGAAGAGATCGGCTCACCGGGCCTCGACGAGTTCGCCGCGCGGCAGAAAGACCTGCTCGCCGCCGACGTCCTCATCGCCTCCGACGGCCCGCGCCTCGACGCGGCCACCCCGACGCTGTTCCTCGGCGCGCGCGGCGGCATCCGCATCACCCTGGAAGCCGACCTGCGCCCGGGCTCCTACCACTCCGGCAACTGGGGCGGGATCCTGCGCAACCCGGCGACGACGCTCGCCGGGGCGATCGCGAGCCTGGTCGACGGCCACGGTCGCATTCAGGTACCCGCGTTGCTGCCACCCGAGCTGCCGGACTCCGTGCGCGCGGCCCTGAACGACGTCGTCGTCGGCACCACGCCGGGCGACCCGGAACTGGACGAGAACTGGGGCGATCAACGACTCGCGCCCGCCGAACGGCTCTACGGCTGGAACACCCTGGAGGTCCTCGCGCTCGGCGCGGCCGACGCCGACCGCCCGGTCAGCGCCATCCCGGGCCGGGCCCGCGCGGTGCTGCAGCTGCGGTACGTGGCCGGCACCGACGTCGACGGCGTCGCCCCCGCCATCCGCGAACACCTGGCGGCGCAAGGGCTTTCAATGGTCGACGTGACCGCGGACACCAGCTTCCGCGCCAGCCGGACGCCGGTCGACAACCCGTGGGCCCACTGGGCGAAGTCCACTTTGGACGCCGTCGCGGACCGGCCGGTCGCCCTGCTGCCCAACTTCGGCGGCGGCCTGCCCAACCACGTCTTCACCGACGTCCTCGGGCTGGCGACGCTGTGGCTGCCGCACTCCTACCCGGGCTGCCTGCAGCACGCGCCGGACGAGCACCTGCTCGCCCCGGTTGCCCGGGAAGGGCTGGTGCTCGCCACGGCGTTGTTCGGCGCCTTCACTTCAGCGCCGCCGACTCTTCGCCGGTGAGCAGCCGGGAGCGGATCAGGAAGCGCACGCCTTCGGGCGCTTCCAAGGAAAATCCGCTACCGCGGCCGGGCACGACGTCGATCGTCAGGTGCGTGTGCTTCCAGTATTCGAACTGCGGACCGGACATCCAGACCGGCACGTCGTCGATGCCCTCGACTTCGAGCGAGCCGAGGCGAACGTCCGAGACCCCGGTCTTGAACTCGCCCGCCGGGTAACACATCGGGGCGCTGCCGTCGCAGCACCCGCCGGACTGGTGGAACATCACCGGCCCGTGGAGTGACACCAGCCGCCGCAGCAGGTCCGCGGCGGCCGGCGTCAGGTCGACGCGCTCGGTCATCAGAAGAACCCGAGCGCCTGGTCGGAGTAGGAGACGAGCATGTTCTTCGTCTGCTGGTAGTGGTCCAGCATCATCTTGTGGTTCTCGCGGCCGATGCCGGACGCCTTGTAGCCGCCGAAAGCCGCGTGCGCCGGGTAGGCGTGGTAGTTGTTCACCCAGACGCGGCCCGCCTGGATGTCGCGCCCGGCGCGGTAGGCGGTGTTGCCGTCGCGCGACCAGACGCCGGCACCGAGGCCGTACAGCGTGTCGTTGGCGATCTTGATCGCGTCGGCGTAGTCGTCGAACTTCGCCACGGACACGACCGGGCCGAAGATCTCCTCCTGGAAGATGCGCATCTTGTTGTCGCCGGCGAACACTGTCGGCTCGACGTAGAAGCCGCCCGACAGGTCGCCGCCGAGGTCGCTGCGGACCCCGCCGGTGAGGATCTCGGCACCTTCCTGCTTGCCGATGTCGATGTAGGAAAGGATCTTCTCGAGCTGGTCGTTCGACGCCTGGGCGCCGATCATCGTGTCCGTGTCGAGCGGGTTGCCCTGCTTGATCTTGCGGACGCGCTCGACGCCGTCGCCGAGGAACCGGTCGTAGATGCCCGACTGGATCAGCGCCCGCGACGGGCAGGTGCAGACTTCGCCCTGGTTGAGCGCGAAGAGCGCGAAGCCTTCCTGCGCCTTGTCATAGAAGTCGTCGTTGCGCGCGGCGACGTCGTCGAAGAAGATGTTCGGGCTCTTGCCACCCAGCTCGACGGTCACCGGGATGATGTTTTCGCTGGCGTACTGCAGGATCAGCCGGCCGGTCGTGGTCTCGCCGGTGAAGGCGACCTTGCGGACGCGGTTGCTGGAGGCCAGCGGCTTGCCGGCCTCGACGCCGAAGCCGTTGACGATGTTGACCACGCCCGGCGGGATCAGGTCGCCGATGATCGAGAACAGCAGGTGGATCGACGCCGGCGTCTGCTCGGCCGGCTTGAGCACGATCGCGTTGCCCGCGGCCAGCGCCGGGGCGAGCTTCCAGACCGCCATCAGGATCGGGAAGTTCCACGGGATGATCTGCGCGACCACGCCGAGGGGCTCGTGGAAGTGGTAGGCGACGGTGTTCTCGTCGATCTGCGAGATGCCGCCCTCCTGGGCGCGCAGCGCGCCGGCGAAGTAGCGGAAGTGGTCGATGGCCAGCGGGATGTCGGCGGCGAGGGTCTCGCGGACGGCCTTGCCGTTCTCCCAGGCCTCGGCGACCGCGATCGCCTCGAGGTTCCGCTCCATCCGGTCGGCGATCTTGAGCAGGATGTTCGCCCGTTCCTCGACCGACGTCCGGCCCCACGCCGGCGCCGCGCCGTGGGCCGCGTCGAGCGCTTTTTCGACGTCTTCGGCGGTGCCGCGGGCGATCTCGCAGAAGGTCTTCCCGGTGACGGGGGTCGGGTTCTCGAAGTACCGGCCGCCGGCCGGTGGCACGTACTCGCCGCCGATGTAGTGGTCGTAGCGCGACTCGTAGCTGACGACGCTGCCTTCGGTGTTCGGTGCGGCGTACTGGACCATCTTCCCTGCCTCGTTGCTCGGAGTGACGGTTGGGCTGGTGGCGGCGAACGTAGGCCGGGCAACGTTGCAAGCGCGTTGCACCGCGGCGAGCCGGCTATCTACGCTGGTGGACGTGGCAGAGGCGCCCGAACCGGAGCTGCCGCGCGATCCCGAGTCGTCCGCGCGGCTACTGGAGCACGTCCGCGAAGCGGTGCTCCAGGGCGTTGCCGGGCCCCGGCCGCCACGCTCCGTCGTCTCCGACTCGTGGCACCGCTCGCTCGCCGCCCGCGTCGACCCGGACGAGGGCGAGGCACCGTTCGTCTTCGACACCGAAGCCCTCGCTTCGCTGCGCGAAGCCCATCCGCTGGCGCCGGTGCTGCCGGTGCTGCGGCAGATGCTGGTGAGCATCGCCGACGACGCCGAGCACGTGATGATCGTGACCGACGCGGACGGCCTGATCCTGTGGCGCGAGGGCGAGACGGCCCAGCTCCTGCGCGGCGACCGCGTCGGCCTCACCGAGGGCACGTGCTGGAGCGAGGCGGCGATCGGCACGAACGCCATGGGCACGGCGCTCGCGACCGGCGAGCCGGTGCAGATCCACTCGGCCGAGCACCTGGTCCGGCGCTACCACACGTGGACGTGCGCGGCGGCGCCCGTGCGCGACCCCGAGACCGGCGTGCTGCTCGGCTCCGTCGACGTCAGCGGGCCGCTGCGCACGGTCCACCCGGCGATGATTTCGCTGGTCACGGCGACCGCGCAGCTCGCCGAGGGGCAGCTGCGCGCCCAGCTCGCGGTCCGCGACGAACGCCTGCGGCGCGTCAACATGCCGCACCTGGAAGCCCTGCGCGGCCGGCCCGGCGCACTGCTCTCGGCGGGCGGGCGGGTGCTGGCGGCCCAGGAGTGCCTGCTGCCGTCCACAGTGGACGTCCGGCGCGGCGGCGGGACGGTCGCCCTGCCCGACGGCCGTCTCGCCACGGTGGAACCCCTGGCCGAGGGCTACCTGCTCCGGCTTTCGCCCGGCGGTGTGAGCCGACGCTCCCGCCTGCGGCTCGACTACCTCTCCGACGGCGCGCATTCGACCACTGTGGACAGTCGCGAAGTGCCGCTTACGTTGCGCCACGCGGAAATCTTGACCCTGCTGGCCCTGCACTCGAGCGGCCTCTCCGCGGAACGGCTGGCCCTGCAGCTCTACGGCGAGACGGGCAACCCGGTGACGGTCCGCGCGGAGATCCACCGCCTGCGCTCCCAGCTGGGCGCGCAGGTCGTGCAGACCCGCCCGTACCGGCTGGCGGCCGACGTCGACGCGGACTTCGCCCGGGCGCGAGCGTCGTTGCGCACCGGTTCCCCGGCCGACGTCCTGCGCGTCTTCCGCGGGCCGCTGCTGCCGGAGTCGGAAGCGCCCGCGATCCGCGAAGAGCGCGAGTCCCTCACCGCCCAGGTCCGCCAGGTGGCGTTGAACAGCGGCGACCCGGGCGTGCTGTGGGCGTTCTGGGAGACGGCGTGCGGAGTGGACGACTTCGCGGTGCTGGACGCCCTGCTGAAGACGCTTCCGGCAGCCGACCCGCGGCGGGCCGCCGTCTCGGCCCACCGCGCCCGGCTCGCCTGAGGCGTCAGGGCTCGAGGTCGGTCACGCCCCGGCCGGTCGCCATGTCGAACGGCACCGACGCCTGGTCGTGGACGATCACCCAGGCGCCGTCCCGCTTCCGGAGGCAGAAGGTGGCCCGGACCCACATCCCGTCGACCGCCGTCCCGTCGCGCAGGATGCCGCTGACCCGGCCGAAGCCGTGCCCGACGGCGAGGTCGGCGCGCACGGTGAGGGTCAGGTCGCGGAGCTCGTAGTCCACCTTCTCGAAGAAGGTGAACACCTTGGCCCAGTTCGCGAGCTTGGCGTCGATCCCGGTGTGCTGCAGCGGCGGCTCGACGTCGAACGACACGACGTCCTCGGCGTAGACCCCCTTGAGGACCTCCAGATCCTTGGCCCGCAGCCCTTCGATGATCTGCCCGAGCTTCGCCCGGATCTCGGCTTCGGCATCGCCGCCGCGCAACGGCGCGAGGGCGGTGCTCCAGGCGACGACGTGGTCGAACAGCGTGTCGAGGGCGGTGAGCTGGTACTCGCCGGGCGCGAAGACGGTGTGGTTCTCGAACTCGGTCGCGAGGGGCAGGGTGACCTGCGGGGCCACGTCGGCCAGCTGCAGCGCGCCGCAGACCAGCCGCAGCTGCTCGACCGAGCGGGCACCGCCGACGCCCCCGTACGAGACGAACCCGGCGGCCTTGGTGTTCCACTCGACGTGCACGTGGTCCATGGCGTTCTTGAGCACGCCGGGAACGGAGTGGTTGTACTCCGGCGTGACCAGGACGAACCCGTCACAGGCGGCGACGGTCGCGGCCCAGGCGCGGGTGCGTTCGTCTTCGTAGCGGCCCGAGAAGCCGGGCGGCTCTTCGAGGTGGGGCAGCGGGTGGTCGCGCAGGTCGATCACCGCGAACTCGGCGTCGGTGCGGAGGCGCGCCCGGTCGTGGACCCAGCGGGCCACCTGGTCCCCCACGCGGCCGGGACGGGTGCTGCCCAGCACGATTCCGATCTTGATCATCGTTCTCCCCTGTTCGGTCGGTTCACCCAGTCCGACGAAACAGGCCGGGGAGATGTCAGGCGGACCGATGTAGACAGCGTCTACAGAAGTTTGATAGACAGTGTCCACCAGGTGAACCACGGGTTACGGAGATCGGGCATGAGCCACCACCGTTTCGTCGTCCTCGGCGACAGCTGCGCCGAGGGTCTCGACGACCCGTACCCGGACCGGCGCGCCTACCGGGGCTGGGCCGACTTCGTCGCCGCGCGCCTCGCGCAGGACGAGCCGGGCTTCCGCTACGCCAACCTGGCCGTGCGCGGGCGGCGGCTCGACCAGATCGTGCCCGAGCAGATTCCGGCCGCCACACGCCTCGAACCCGATCTCGTCGCGCTCTTCGGCGGCGGCAACGACGTCATGAGCCGCGGCTGGGACGCGCGGACCGTCGCGCGGCGGGTCGACGCCGCCATCCGGGCCTGCACCGAAATCTCGCCCGTCGTCGTCACCTTCACCCTCAGCGACATCTCCCACCGGATGCCGCTCGGTCGCCGGATGCGGCCGCGGATCGTCGCGCTCAACGAGGCCATCCGCGAAGCCGCCGTCAGCTACGGCGCGCTGCTCATCGACCTCTGGCCCGACCAGGCCGTCACCGACTCGCGGTACTTCGGCGCCGACCGGCTCCACCTCTCCGCCCACGGCCACCGCCGGCTCGCCGCGTACGTCCTCGGCCGGCTCGGCGTCAGCCACGATCCCGCGTGGCTCGATCCGCTGCCCGGCGTCGCGGCGCCGGGCAGCCTGCGCGCCGACGTGCACTGGCTGCTGCGCGAGGTCCTGCCGGTCGCCGTGACGCGCACCCGCAACCGGCTGATCGGCCGCCAGCCCGGCGACGGCTTCCTCCCGAAGCGCCCGGACCTGCTCCCCATGACCCGGGACGAGGCATGGGCACCCGGCAACGCCTGATCGACACCGCGTCCGAGCTGCTGGCCGGCGAAGGCGTCGACGCGGTGACGCTGCGCGGGATCGCGAAGGCCGCCGGCGTTTCGCACGGCGCCCCGCTGCGGCACTTCTCCGGCCGCGCCGAACTGCTGTCCGCCGTGGCGACGCGCGGGTACGCCGACCTGCTCGCCCGCCGGGAGACGCTGCCGGGGAACTCGCCGCGAGAGCGGCTGACCGCCGCCTGCCACAGCTACCTCGACTTCGCGCTGGCCAACCCGGCGATGTTCGAGCTGATGTTCCGCCGCGACCTGGTCGACGCGGACGACCCGGCGCTCTCGGCGGCGGCGAGCGCGGTGTTCGACACTTTCGCCGTGCTGGTGGCGGCGGTGCCGACCCCGCTCGCGCGGTCGGGCGCCGACCTGCGGCTGGTCGCCGCGTCACTCTGGGCGGCGCTGCACGGCCTCGCGCAGCTGTGGCTGTGGGGCGGCCTGGCCGGCGCGAGCTTCGCGCCTTCACCGGAGGCGGCGCTGGCCGTCACGCTCGACGCGTACCTCGGTTAGAGCCCGGCGAAGAGAGCGCACCAAAGCCCTCCCCCTTGCCTTGGGTTGGAACCCCTCCACCGAGCCGGGCGAGGTGAACTCCGCACAGTGAAGACGCACCTCAACCGCCTGATGGCGGAGCTGGGCATTTCGAGCCGCGCGCAGGCGGTGGTCGTGGCGTACGAAACCGGTCTCGTGTCGCCGGGCGACACGCGCACCCGGTGCACGCGTCCGAACACCTGATCGAATACCCTGCCTCCCATGACCGAGTCAGACCCGCAGCTCGAGCGCATCCGCAAGCTGCTGGCCAAGGCCGAGGACCCGGCGGTCACCGAGGCGGAGGCCGAGGCCTACAACCAGAAAGCCGCCGAGCTGGTCGCGCGCTACGGGATCGACCAGGCGATGCTCGCCGAGTCGGGGGCGACCTCCGACGAGATCGGGACGCTCAAGATCCCGATGAACGACCCCTACAGCCGCGACAAGGCGAGCCTGCTGACCTCGGTCGCCTATCCGCTGCGCTGCCGGACGCTGCTGCACCGCTACGGCCAGAAGGTCGAGAGCGTCACGGTGTTCGGCTACCGGTCCGACCTCGGCCGGGTCGAGCTGCTGTTCACCAGCCTGCTGCTGCAGGCGAGCACGCAGCTGACCCGCGTCCGGCCGGACGGCTTCTTCCCCGGCGAGTCCCTCGCCGCCTACCGACGCACGTGGCTGCACGGCTTCGCCCGCGCGGTGCACGAGCGGCTGTCCCACGCCGAGCAGGAAGCGGTCCGCACGGCGGCACCCGGCGCGCGGTCGGCCGAGCTGGTGGTCCGCGACCGCGCGCAGCTGGTGCAGCACGCGTTCGACTCCGAGTACGGCGATTTGCGTTCGGCCGCGCCCCGCCGGCTGTCCGGCAGCGGCTACCTCGACGGCCACGACGCCGGCACGAGAGCCAACCTCGACCCCTCGGCGTTGACCCGCCGCCTGAAAGCCTTGCGCTGAGCCCGGCTTGCGCCGATGCCCGGTGATCGCCTGCAGAGCCGGTCGCCGACTCGCGCCGCTTGCTTCCAATGCAGTGAATGACTCATTCCTGGCGTCCAGCGCCAGGAATGAGTCATTCACTGCGTTTCCACCGAGCCGCGGCCGACTCCTTCCCCAACCCTCAGGGATCACCCTGATACCCCCTCGGCGCACGACCTGCTAACTTTTGTTGGCATGTGGACCACCGGCGACGAGCTGCTGCGGCTGCTGGGTGCCCTCGGCAACCCGCACCGGCTGCGGATCGTCGCCGCCCTGCGCGCCGAGCGCACCTACGTCAGCAAGCTCGCGCGCGAGCTGCGGATCAGCCGTGCGCTGCTGCAGGTCCACCTGCGCAAGCTCGAAGCCGCGGGACTGGTCGAGGCCAGTTTCGAGGTCGGCGAAGACGGCAAGACGCTGCGGTTCTACGAGCTCACGCCGTTTTCCGTCGTCCTGACGCCCGAAACCATCGCGGCCGCCGTGCCGACGCTGACCACACCGGAATCCGTCCAGGGGGACGGCGAGGAGGGACGCACATGAACTGGCACCAGTGGCAGGAGATCATCGGCGTGACCGGGGTCTTCGTCCTGATCACCGTCGTGCTGTCGATCGCGATCGTGCAGCTGGCCTCGACCTGGCGCGCCAAGGCCACCCTCGCGCGCGAGGACGAATACCGGAGCCTCGCCGAGAAAGCCGTGCGGACGCAGGAAGAAACCGAACGGCAGCTGCGGGACGTCCAGGACCGGCTGCGGTCCATCGAACACGTGCTCAAGGAGGTCGACTGACCTGAGGCCCTGGACCGCCGAGCGGCAACTCGGCGGCCCAGGAAGAAGAAGCACCCACTCGCCCGAAGGCGAGCTCTCATCGGATCACTCCTTCACGGAAGGACCTTAGTTCATGCTGCCCGCAAGCACCCCCGTGGTCGAACGCGTCACGAACTGGTCGCTGCGCCACCGCGCCACCGCGATCTTCGGCTGGCTGGCGCTCGTCGCGCTCTCCTGGGTCATCGGCACGTTCGCCCCCGGCACCGACGCACGCTCGAGCCCCGCCGGCGACGCCGGGACCGGCCAAGCCGTCCTCGACCGCCAGGACTCCCGCGAACCGTTCTGGGAGAACGTCCTCGTCCCCCGTGACGCCACCGCCGTCGTCACCGACCTGGTGACGACGTTGACGGCGTCCGGGGCGGTCGCGGACGTCCGCTCCCCGCTCGACGACCCGGCCCAGGTCTCCGCCGACGGCCGCGCCGGTCTCGTCACCTTCCGGATCCTCGGCTCCGGCGAAGAAATCCGGCGAAACCTCGCGACGGCGACCTCGGCCGTCACGACAGTCGCCGCCCGGCACCCGGACGCCCGGCTCGCGCAGGCGGGCGACCTCAGCGTGTCCGGCGCGGTCGACCAGAGCATCAAGGAGGACATCAAGCGGTCCGAGACGCGCTCGCTGCCGCTCACCCTGCTGATCCTGCTGGCCGTCTTCGGCTCGCTGGTCGCGGCCGCCGTCCCGGTGCTGCTCGCGGGCACCACGGTCTTCGCGGCCTTCGGGTTCCTGTCCGCAGTGGACAACTGGATTCCCGTCAACAGCGCCACTTCCTCGATGACGTTGCTGATCGGCATGGCGGTGGGCGTCGACTATTCCCTGTTCTTCCTGCGCCGGGCCAGGGAAGAACGCGGGCACGGCGTCGACGAGTCGCTGCGGATCGCCGCGCGGACGTCCGGGCACGTGATCGTCGTGTCGGGACTGACCGTCGTGCTGTGCGTGACCGGCTTGCTGTTCACCGGGGTCGACAACCTCCGCGGCCTGACGGTGAGCACGATCCTCGTCGTCGGTCTCGCCGTGCTCGCGTCGGTGACCGTGCTTCCCGCGACGCTCTCGCTGCTCGGAACCCGCGTCGACCGCCTCCGGATCCCGTGGCTGGGCAAGCGTGGCACGCGTTCGCGGTTCTGGGCGGCGGTGGCCGGCGTCGTCACCCGGCGGCCCGCGCTGTGGAGCGGGATCGCCGCCGGGCTGCTGGTCCTGCTCGCTCTGCCCGCCGCCGGAATCCGGCTGCAGGACCCGGCTCCGACCGAAAGCCTGCCGCGCAGTGTCCCGGTGATCGACGCGGCCGCGCGCGTCCAGGAAGCGTTTCCCGGCGTGACGATGCCCGCACACGTCGTCCTGTGGAGCGACCGCGGCCCGGTCGACACGCCCGCGGTCCGCCGGGCGATCGGCGAACTCGCCGCCGGAACGCCGAAGCCGGCGGTCGTGGTTCCGGTGGACGACGCACTCGTCGTGCGGATCCCGCTCGGCGGCACCGGAAACGACGAAGCGGCCGACCGGACGTTGACGGCGTTGCGGGAAAACCTGCTGCCGCGGACGATCGGCCGCATGGACGGCGTCCACTTCGCCGTCGCGGGCCGGACCGCGGAAGCGCACGACTTCACCGCGCAGGTCCTGGAACGAGCGCCGTACGTCTTCGGGTTCATCCTGCTGCTCGCGTTCCTGCTGCTGCTCGTCGTGTTCCGGTCGGTCGCCGTGCCGGCGGTGTCGATCCTGCTCAACCTGCTCTCGGTCGGCGCGGCCTACGGCGTGCTCACCCTGGTCTTCCAGGGCGGCTTTCTCGCACCGCTACTGGGTTTCACCCCCTACGGCGGCGTGCTGGGCTGGCTGCCGATGTTCCTGTTCGTGCTGCTGTTCGGGCTGAGCACGGACTACCACGTCTTCATCCTCAGCCGGATCCGCGAACGACGACGGACCGGCGGCGACGCGCGCGAGGCGATCGTCGAAGGGACGGCGCGCAGCTCCGGCGTCGTGACCAGCGCCGCCCTGATCATGACCGGCGTGTTCAGCATCTTCCTGAGCCTCGCGGCGATCGAGTACAAGATGCTGGGCCTGGGCATGGCCTTCGCGATCCTGCTCGACGCGACGCTCGTGCGCGGCGTGCTGCTGCCCGCGGCGCTGGCCTTGTTCGGCGACCGGCTCTGGCGGCCAAAAGCTGTAGCAGGCCTTAAAGATCACTCCAGAACTCTTCACTTGTCCTGACAGATCATCTTCGGCACCGTGGACGGCGTGACTGGATGGGTGCGCATCGCGGTACTGGCCTTGCTGTGGGGGTCGGGGTTCCTGTGGATCAAGCTGGCCTTGACCGGGCTGAGCCCCGTCCACCTCACGCTCGTCCGTTGCGCGCTCGGCGCGGTGACGTTGCTGGCCATGGCCCTCGGCACCGGCCAGCGCCTGCCGCGCGACCGGCGGACGTGGGGCCGGCTGGCCGTCGCCGCGTTCTTCTGCAACGCCCTGCCGTTCGCGCTCTTCGGGATCGGGGAACGCACGGTGGACTCCGGCGTCGCGGGCGTCATGAACGCCACGACGCCGTTGTGGTCACTGCTGATCGGCGTCGCGCTCGGCACGGACCGCCGGCTCGGTCCGATCCGGTTGCTGGGGCTGGGGCTCGGGTTCGCCGGCGTGCTGGTGATCTTCGCGCCGTGGCAGCAGTCCGGTCTGCTGAGCGGCGGCGCGCTCGCGCTGCTCGGGGCCGGGCTCAGCTACGCGATCGCGTTCGCTTACATGGCCCGGAAACTGCCACCTGACGGCGCACCGCTCGCGCTGTCGGCCGCCCAGCTGATGACGGCGACGGCGTTGACCGCGCTGGCCCTGCCCGTGTCCGGCGTGGCGCCGCACCTGAACATGACCGCGCTGGTGGCGGTGACGATCCTCGGCGTCTTCGGGACCGGCATCACCTTCTACCTCAACTACCGGATCCTGACCGACGAAGGCCCGACGGCCGCCGCGACCGTCGGCTACCTGCTCCCGGTGGTGTCGGTCGCGCTCGGCGCGCTCGTCCTCGGCGAGCCGCTGACGCCCCGGGTCGTCGGCGGCATGGTGATCGTGCTGGCCGCCGTCGGCCTGACGCGGTGGCCGGCTCAGGCGAAGGTGCCGACGAGCTCGCCCGGCGGCGTCGCGGCCCCGAAGTAGTCGCCCGTGCCCAGCTCCGCGCCGGCCGTGCCCCACCAGCTCGCCTGGCCCTGGGTGTGGATCCCGTCGACGACGAGTGTGGCGCCGACCTGCCGGACGAGGGGCACCAGCGCGCTCAGGAACGTCGAGTCCGACCACGCCTGCCACTGCGTGAGCCGCCGGTCGACGCGGACGATGTCGACCGGCAGGTCCTCGACGGCCCGCAGGTCGCCGGCCCCGAGCCCGAACTCGTCGAGCATGACGCGGACCCCGAGGCCGGCGAGCGCGGTGACGTTCTCGACGACCCCGGACACCGGCAACGCGCCGACCGGCACGCCGAGCGTCAGCTGGTCCGGCGGCAGGCCGGTGTCCGCGAGCATCCGCGTCACGCGTGTGCCGAGAGCGTCGTCGGACACCTGGTGCCCGGTGAGCCCGGCGACCACCGGCAGCCGGGAACCCGCGCGCTGCCGCCACCATTCGCCCTGCCGTCCCGCCGCGCGCAGCAGCCAGTCCCCGAGCGGCAGCGCGAGCCCGGTCGACTCGGCGAGCTCCGCGCAGAGTTCGTGCTCCAGCGGCCTTTCGGCCGGCCGATCCCAGTGCAGGCGGGCCTCGAACCCGGCGACCTCGCCGTCGGCCAGCCGCGCCAGTGGCCGGTAGCGCACGCCGATCTCGCCGTTCTCCCAGGCGCCGGCCATGCCGACGGCCAGCGCCTGCGTCCGCCGGTCCTGGGCGTCGGCGTCCCGGTCGAACACCTTCCACTGACCGCGCCGGTGCACCTTGGCACGCCGCAGCGTCTGCTCGGCCGCGCGCAGCAGTTCCGCCGGGTCGATGCCCTTGGCCGGCCGGTGCACCACGCCCGCGCTGGCCGACAGCGCGAGCCCGTGGCCGCCGACGAAGAACGGCTCGGCGAGCTCGTCGTTGATCGCGCGCACGATGGAGTCGATGTCCGGCGTCGTCGCCGAGTTCTCGACGAGGATGCCGAACTCGTCGGCGTGAAACCGCGCGATCATGGCCCGCTCGCGGGCCATGACGGCCTTCAGCCGCTGGGCGAAGTGCACCAGCAGCTGCTCGCCGACACGGGTGCCCAGGCTGTTGCAGACCATGCCGAACGCGTCGAGGTCGACGTGGAAGAGGGTGACGCCGTACTCGGGGTCGGCGCGCCGCAGCGCCGCCTCGAGGTGAGTGCCGAAGTACTGGCGGTTCGGCAGGCCGGTCAGCACGTCGTGCAGCGCCTGGCGGCTCAGTTCGCCCTGCAGCAGCATCAGCTCGGTGCCGTCCTCCACCACGACGACGAAGTGGCCGGGCCGGTCTTCGGCGTCGCGCAGCAACGACGCGGTGAGCGAGATGCGGGCGACGTCGCCGTCCTTGCGCAGCAGCCGCTGGGACTGCCGGACCCGCTCCTTGCCGCCGCAGACCAGCGCGGTCATCCCCTCGCGGAAGGCCTCGACGGTCTCCGGATGCACGTGGTCGTCCACCAGCGTCCCGGCCAGCTCGCCGGCCGGGTGCCCCAGCATCTCGGCCAGCGCGGCGTTCGCGCGCACGATCCGGCCGTCGAGCGAGACCAGCGCGATGCCGCTCGCGGACGACGTCACCACCTCGTCGAAACGCGCTTCGCTCTGCTTGAGGTTCCACTGCGCGTCCCGCACCGCCTTGAGCAGCGCGAGGTGCATGATCTCCTGCTGGTCGAGGACGCTGCGCTCGTGCGAGACCAGGAAGCCGCAGGAGAGCGCGCCCAGCGTCAGCGCGATCGGCTCGGCGAAGCGGTCCGCCGGCCGCAGTTCGGGCAGCCTCGGCAGGCCCTTCCCGAGTACGTCGAGCGTGCACCGCAGGCCCGGCTCGCCGACGTAGCCGAGCCCGACCAGCCGGGCGCCGATCCGCTCGGCGGGTGCCGTGTCCGCGGACGCGCCACGCAGGGAGTCGACCAGCGTGTCGAGCATTCCGCGCAATTCTTCGCCGAGCAGCTCCCGGCTCAGCGAAACGACGGTCACGCCGCTGAGCAGGTACGCCCATTTCCGGGCGAGCACGGTCCGCGCCCGTTCGGGGTCGGGACTCGCCGGCTGCCCCGGCACTTCTTCGATCATCGGCATCCGCGGCGTCCGCTCAGCTCTTGCGGCCGATTCCGGCGTAAACGAGCATGTTCATCTCGGCCGCGGCGGCGATGTCCGCCGGTCCGGACGGCCGCCATTCGCCGCAGCCGACCAGCCCCGGTTCGACGATTTCGAAACCCGTGAACAGCTCGGACACCTGGGCGTGCGAGCGCAGCGTCACTTGATCGGGACTGCGGCTTTCCTTGATCACTTCGGTCGCTTCTCCGAGATTTTCGCCTTGGTGGTCGCCGGTCACGTGGGTGATCGCGAGAAAACTTCCCGGCGCCAATACCGAACTGTAGCGCGCGACGAGGTCGAGCGGATCATCCGCGTCCGGGACCCAATGCAGCATCAACAGCATCATCAATCCGACCGGTTTTTCGAAGTCGAGCAAACCACGCACCGGCGGCGCATCGAAAATTTTTTCCGGGTCCCGCATGTCAGCCTGCACGATCGCTGCACGATCGTTGCCGGACAGGATGAGTTCACTGTGCGCGACCGCCACCGGGTCGCGGTCGACGTACACCACCCGGCAGCCGGGATCCTGCTCCTGCGCGACCTCGTGCACGTTCGCCACCGTGGGAATACCGGAGCCGACGTCGAGGAACTGCCGGATCCCCTGGCCGGTCAGGAACCGCACCGCGCGCCCGAGGAACGCGCGGTTCACGCGCGCCGCGTCGCGCAGCCCGGGCATCGCGCGCTCGATCTGCTCGCCCACCGCACGATCGACGGCGAAGTTGTGGCCGCCGCCGAGCATGAAGTCGTAAGTGCGCGCCATGCTCGGCACGGAGATATCGACACCCGATGGAACCCATTCCGGTGATCGCGTCACGGAAAACACCTTCTCAGCCGTCTCGGATCGGAAAGAGCTTAGCGATTCACCGTGGCCCCGTGACTGCGCCATCCGCGTGAGCGCATACCACCCGATCGGGCACTGTCCGGTTCGGCCGGACGCGCCTACCGTAGGCCGTCTCGTTGGGAAGTCCACACAATGGCGTAACGAGGAGTCCCCATGACCGTGCCGGTGGCTCCGGGCCGGTGGCCTTTTCTCGGACACACTCCGGCACTGCTGCGTCGACGCTCCGCATTCACCGATTCTTTGCACGAACACGGGGAAATCGTCGAAATCCACCTCGGCCCACTGCCCGCGTACTTCGTCACCAGCCCTCGACTGGCGCACGAAGTGCTGGTCACGGCCGGTCCGAAGTTCCGCAAGGGCGCCATGTTCGACAAGTTCAAGCCGTTCGTCGGAAATGGCTTGGTGCTTTCGAACGGCGATTTCCACCTCCGGCAGCGCCGGCTGATGCAGCCGGCGTTCCACCGCGACCGGCTGGCCGCGTACGCCGGCATCATGCGGCGGGCGGCGGTGGAGCTGAGCGGCTCGTGGCGGCCGGGCGAAGTGCGGCCCCTCGACGAAGACCTGCAGGGGCTGGCGGTGACGATCGTCGGCGAGGCCCTGTTCTCCACGGAAATCGGGAAAGCCGCGGTCGAGGAAGCCCGCCGGTCCATTTACCTCATCATCCAGCAGGGAATGATTCGCGCGTTGTCCCCGAAGTTCGTCGAAAACCTGCCGGTGCCCGGCAACCGGCGGTTCGACGAGGCCATCAAGCGGATGCAGGACATCGTCGTCGAGGTCATCCGCGACTGGCGCACCGAAAGCGTCGACCGCGGTGACCTGCTTTCGACGCTCCTGCTCGCCGGCATGACCGACGAGCAGGCCCGAGACGAGGTGCTCACCCTGCTCACCGCGGGCATCGAGACGACCGCGCTGGCGCTGTCCTGGACGTTCCACGAGCTCGGCCGGCACCCGGAGGTCGAGGCGCGGGTGCACGCCGAAGTCGACGAGGTACTGGGCGGCCGGCCGATCACGATCGACGACATCGCGCGGCTGACCTACGTCCGGCAGGTCGTCGACGAGGTGCTGCGCTGCTACCCGCTGTGGATGCTGATGCGCCGGACGCTCGAGGAGGTCGACCTCGGCGGCACGCGGATCCCGGCGGGCGCCGAGGTGATCGTCAGCCCGCACGCCCTGCACCACGATCCCGCGTCGTTCCCCGACCCGGACCGGTTCGATCCCGGCCGCTGGGCACCGGAGCGGGTGGCGCGGCTGCCGAAGGGCGCGTTCGTCCCGTTCGGAGCGGGCGGGCGGCAGTGCATCGGAAACCGTTTCGCCCAGCACGAAATCGTCATCACGGTGGCGACGGTGGCCGCGCGCTGGCGGCTGGTCCCGGTCCCGGGCCGGCCGGTGCGCGTGAAGT
Organism: Amycolatopsis sp. NPDC028719; assembly: GCF_055565395.1. Classification (NCBI taxonomy): domain Bacteria; kingdom Bacillati; phylum Actinomycetota; class Actinomycetes; order Pseudonocardiales; family Pseudonocardiaceae; genus Amycolatopsis; species Amycolatopsis sp. NPDC028719. Next base: position 1,355,433 of record NZ_JBVHUL010000001.1, on the reverse strand, counting down.
TCACCTCCGCCGCCTACCCGGACAGCCTGCCGATGACGGCTGTCCCCCGTCACCAGTAGAAGGGTCTTTCCCCGTGCTACGCCGATTTTTCGCTGTCTTCGTGCTGTTCGCGGCCACGGTGTTCGTGCCCGCTCCGGCCCAGGCGGCGACGACCTGCCAGGACTTGTACGTCCCCGTCACAGTCGCGCTCCTGCCGCAGACGATGCACGGGCGCCTGTGCGCCCCGGCCGGCGCGTCGACCGTCGTGGTCCTGATTCCCGGCGGCACGTACCGCGCGTCCTATTGGGACATCGGCTACACGCCGGAGATCCGGTCGTTCCGGCTGGCGATGAACCAGGCGGGAATCGCGACGCTCGCCCTGGACCGGCTCGGCACCGGGCAGAGCTCGAAGCCGTTGAGCGCGCTGCTGAGCGCGTCCGTCCAGGCGACCGCGGCGCACCAGGTGGTCCAGGCCGTGCGCCCGCGGTTCGCGAAGGTGGTCGTCGGCGGCCATTCGATCGGTTCGGCGATGGCGATGATCGAGGCCGGCCGCTACCGCGACGTCGACGGCGTGCTCGTCACCGGGATGACGCACCGGATGAACCTGGTCTCGGTGATCCCGACGCTGGCCCAGATGATCCCGGCCCCGCTGGACCCGGCCGTCCCCGGTCGCGACGCGGGCTACCTGACCACCGACCCCGGCACCCGCTACGCGGCCTTCCACACCCCGGGCCCCTACGACACCGCCGCGATGGCCTACGACGAGTCCACGAAGGACGTCTTCGCGGCGACCGAGGCGGTGGACAGCCTGACGCTGACGACTGTGGTCACCCCGGCGTCCCAGCAGATCACGGCGCCGGTCCTGCTGGTGGTCGGCAACGACCCGAACTTCTGCGGGCTCCTGGGCAGCGACTGTTCGTCGCCCGAGGCGTTGCGCGCGTCGGAGGCACCGTTCTTCGGCACCTCGCGGCTGCAGACGTACATCCTGAACGGCTACGGCCACGCGATCAACTACGCCCCGAACGCGCCGACGTACTTCGGCGTGGTGGGAAACTGGCTGAAAACGCTGTCGTAACGGTCGGTCGGACGGGCGCGACCCTCATTCGGCGATGAGGGGAGCACTCGACATGATCGACTACGCCCACCAGTACCACGTACTCGACCAGTGCGTCCGCGGCGAGCACCGCGAGGAATCACTGACGGCCCTCCGTCGCTACTTCGACGAGCGCCGCTACACCGGCCGCTGGTTCGAGCGTTTCGCCGGCGGCGGCGACGGCCTGTCGGTGGCCAACACGGTGACCGAAGCGGACGTCCTGGCGCTGAACTTCCTCAGCATCACGAGCCTGGCGGAAGTCGCGATCGACACGACGATGACCCACGCCCACCGGATCCGGGAGCTGCTGGAGCAGATCCCGGCGGACGTGTCCATGCATTCGGCCCCGTGGTCCACGTACGAGCCGGGCGCACCGGCCGACCAGCTGTGGGAGCTGTTCAGGCAGTGCGGCGGCAAGCACCGCCCGGTGACGGCGTCCAAGCTGCTGGCCCGCAAGCGCCCCCGCCTGACCCCGGTGTACGACAGCCAGGTCAGCGCGATCCTCAAGGCGCCCGCGAGCCCGTGGAACTGCCTGTGGAGCTGGTTCCACACGGATCCGGCCCGGACGTCGGCCCTGGCCGAGCTCCGCACCGAAGCGGGCGGCATCGAGGACATCAGCTTGCTGAGATGCCTCGACGTCGTGCTGTGGATGCGGGCTCGCAGCTGAAGCCGGACAGCCCACATTATTGACAGCTTTATGACAGTCCGCGCCCATGTCTCGTCGATCCGGCCTCACGGCTGGAAAGGTCGTCGGGCACGAGACCACGGGGAGAAACGCATGCGGGTCGTGGCGGTCATGAACTACAAGGGCGGCGTGGGCAAGACGACCCTCACCGCGAACCTCGGCGCGGTCGCCGCGAGCCGCGGTCTGCGAGTACTCCTCATCGACCTCGATCCACAGACGAACTTGACGTTCTCGTTCTACTCGATCGACGAGTGGCACCACCAGCTCAAGGACACCGACCGCACGATCAAACGGTGGTACGAGGACGAACTGCCCGGCAGGGAGACGTCCCTCGCCGACCTCGTCGTCACGCCGGAGCGGGTCAACACGGTCCTCCGTGACACCGGCGGATGCGTCGACCTGATCTCGTCACACCTCGGCCTCATCGACATCGATCTCGAACTGGCCGCCCGGCTGGGTGGCGCCACCACGCTCGAGGGGTCGAAGCGGAAGTTCCTCGACCTGCACGGCTGCCTGCGCCGGGCCCTCATGGGCAACCACCAGTTCACCGGGTACGACCTGGTGCTCATCGACTGCGCACCGAACTTCGGCCTCGTCACGAAGACGGCGATCGTGGCCAGCGAGCACGTCCTCGTGCCGGCCAAAGCGGATTACCTGTCGACGCTGGGACTCGACTACCTGGTCGGCAATCTGACCACGCTGGTGGAGCAGTTCAACGACTACGTCCACCACAAGGGCGGCGACCAGGGGCACCGTTCGATCGACCCCGGCATGCTGGGGGTCGTCTTCACCATGGTGCAGATCTATTCGCAACAGGTCGTTCTCGCCCAGCACCAGTACATCGAGGAGGTGCGGCTGAACTCGAGGGTGCCCGTCCTGGAGAGCAAGATCCGCAACAGTCCTCGCCATTTCGGGGACGCCGGCGAGAGCGGTGTGCCGGCGATGCTGCGGGCGGCCGGCCGCGACGAGGTGGTCCGGGAGTTCGACCAGCTGGCCGACGAGGTACTGGGCGCGCTCGGGTTGAAGCCGGGTGAGAACCGGTGAGCGACCTGAAGAGCTTCGTCGCCCTGCAGGCCCGGCTGTACGCGTTCCTGGACCAACAAGACGAGGCGACGTTGCAGGCGATCGCCGGTGGCTCAGCGCGGCTCGCCGTCGTCGGCGTCGACGCGGCTCCACCGGCAACCTCGGCCGCCAAGCCCCTGACCCCTTCCTCCGATCCGTTGCAGGTGGCGCAGGATCTGACGAAGCTACCGGCCGAAGACGAGCGGCGGCTCTACCTGAACTCGGCCAAGCTGGCGCTGAAGGGGCTGCGGGAGGTGGCCCGGTCGATAGGTGTGCGCGGCTACAGCAAGCTCGCCAAGGACGACCTCATCGCTTTGCTGGCGAGCGCGGGGCGGGGTCGCCCTGCGGCGGCCGCGCAGGAGCCGAGCACTTCGTCGCTCGCGCTCCCTGCTCCGGCGGACGGCAACCGAGCGACCGAAGCAGCGCGGCCACCGGCCGCGGAAACGACGTCCGATGTCGACGCGGTCTCCGTCGCCGCGTACCTGCGAGAGATCGAAACCGAGGAAGAAGGGGCCGCCTACCTCGACCAGCAGCGCCTCGACCGGGCGGCCTTGCTCGCCGTCGCGGCGGAGCTGCAGCTCACGCGCGTGACCCGGCTGAGCCCGTCAGAACTCCAGAAGCGGGTGCTCAAGCAGGCGATCGGCGCCCGGCGCAAGTTCGCCGGGCTGCGGAAGTGGTGACCCCGGTGGCCGAGGAGTCCGGCGGCCGCTCGATGTACCTGCTCGGTAACCGCCGGGTGATGGTGTCGGATCTGCTGGACGCCGGCTTGATCCGGGCGGGGGCGCGGCTCCGGTTCAAGCGCAATCGCATCGGGGTGACCTATGACGCGACGGTGACCGACAAGGGCCGGATCCGGCTGGAGCCCGACGGCGAGGAGTTCCGCTCCCCGTCGCGCGCGGCCATGGTGGCGGCCGGGATGCGGGCGGTCGACGGCTGGCGAGCGTGGGTCGTCGTCGACCAGGATCGCCTGCTCGACGCGGTGCGCCAGGAACTGCTCGACCGGGCGATCTCGACGGCGGCGACCGCGGTGCACCAGCAGAACGAGGACCAGGAGCGGCAGCGCGTCCACGAGCGGCTTCGGCACGCCCGCGGCCGCGCCGACCAGCACGACCCCGAGCGCATCTCCGTCCGCGAACTGCTCGGCATCTGGAAGGCGACCGACCGTGGCGACCAGGTCGGCCAGATCGAAGCCGACCTCGCCAACCACGGGCTGGTGACGTCACCCAGCTTCCGGGCGGTGACCCTGGACGCCATGGTCACGCTGACCACGCCCCGGGACGAGCCGGAAGAGGCCGCCGAGGCAGAACCCTCAGTCGACGACGAAGGCGGCGGCGACCTGAACGTCCGCCTCACCGTGGGAAACCTGACTCCCCTCGACGGTGTCGAGTCAGTGAGCCCGCACAGCTCGCTCGAAGAGGCCATCACCAAGATGCTCCTCAACGACTACTCACAGCTCGCCGTCTTGAACGGCCCCCGCAGCGCGCGTGGTGCGGTGACTTGGCGCTCGATCGCCCAGGCCATGCACCAAAAGGCCGACGCGGGTGTCTCCGATGCGATCGATTCCCACGTCGAAGTCGTCACGTACGACCGCGACCTCTTCGAAGTGCTCCCCACGCTGCAGCAACGCGAGTTCGTGTTCGTGACGAACGTGAGCAAGGAAGTGAAGGGCATCGTCACGACGGCGGACGTGGCCCACCGCTACGGCGAGATGGCCACCCCGTTCTTCCAGCTGGGCGAGCTGGATCAGACGCTGCGATGGATCTTGAGCCGCGCGGTGGACCTCCCGACCGTCCAACCGCTGTGCAGCAGGACGATCAAGAACTTCACCGAACTCGGCTTCGGTGATTACCAGCGCATCCTCGCCAACCGAGAGGTCTGGGACAAACTGGGCTGGCCGCTGGACCGTCAAGTCTTCATCGACCGCCTCGACGACATCCGGAAGATCCGCAACAGTGTCATGCATTTCCACCCGGATCCGGTGTCCGAGGACACCATCGACACGCTGCGGAACTTCACCAGCTTGCTGCACCAGTACCGCGATCCGGCGTGATACGCGAGAAGCGTCCTTCTCGCGTATCACGGCCGAAGCTCACCAGGTGACCGGCAGTGCGTGGACACCGTAGATGTTCATGTCGGTCCGCAGCTTCACCTCGCCGGCGGGGACGGCGAGCCGGAGAGTCGGAAACCGCCGCAGCAGCCCCTCGAACCCCGCCCGCATCTCGATGCGCGCCAGCTGCTGCCCCAGGCACTGGTGCACGCCGTGGCCGAAGGACAGGAGCCCGCGCGCGTTGCGCCGGATGTCCAGCACGTCCGGGGCCGGGAAGCGCTCCGGGTCCCGGTTGGCCGCCAGCAGCGAGACGACCACAGTGGACCCCTTGGGGATCGTTTCACCCCCAAGCGAAAGGTCCTCCGTCGCGTAACGGAAGAAGATGTCGGCGACGGACAGGTACCGCAGCAGCTCCTCGACGGCACCCGGCATCAACGAAGGGTCGGCGGCAAGGGCAGCCAGCTCGGCCGGGTGCTCCAGCAGCGCGAAAGTGCCCAGGGACAGCATGTTGGCCGTCGTCTCGTGCCCCGCGATCAGCATCAGGAACGCGGCCCCGGTCAGCTCCTCGATCGTCAGGTCCTCGTGGCGGGCCAGGTCCGAAAGGATGTCCTCACCCGGCGAAGAGCGCTTGCGCGTCACCAGTTCGGACAGGTACGTGTTCAGCGCGATGTACGCGCCCATCTTCTCTTCGAGCGTCTGGTCGCGGACCATGAACTGCGCCGAGTTGGCCTGGAAGCTCTCCCGGTCCTCGTAGGGGACGCCGAGCAGTTCGCAGATCACCAGCGAGGGCACCGGCAGCGCGAACTCCTTGACCAGGTCCACCGGCGGGGCCAGGCGCGCCAGGTGGTCCAGCTGCTGCTCGACGATCTCCGCGATGTGCTCTTCGAGCTGCTTCATCCGCTTGACGGTGAAGGCGCCGGTGAGCCGCTTGCGCAGCCGGCCGTGGTCGGGCGGGTCCATCGCGATGAACATGCCCGGCAGCTGCGGGGACGGCTCGGTCGCCACGGGCATGCCGGGCGTCTCGAACGGCACGTGGACGACGTCGAGGTCCAGCCGCGAGCTGAACCGCGTGTCCGCCATCATCTGGCGCACCGCCTCGTAGCCGGTGACGAGCCAGCCCTCGTGCCCGTCCGGGAACGTCAGCGGGCTCACCGGGCGGGCCTCGCGAAGCTCGGTGATCTCGCGGGGCGGGTCGAAGGGACCCGCGTCCCGCTCCATCGGGAGACCCTGCGGGGTGTCGCTCATCGGAGGTCCTTTCGTGGTGGTTGTGCCGACCACGATCGCCGCCGGACCTGACACGGCGCTGACACGGCCCGGACATCCCAGGCGCCATGGCATCATCGGCCGGGTGCAGATCGGGATACTGGGGTCATTCGAAGTTCGCGCGGACGACGGCGTGGTGGCCGACGTGCCGGGCGCCCGGCTGCGCGGACTGCTCATCGCTCTCGCGCTCGAGCCGGGTCGCGTGGTGCCGAAGGCGACGCTCGTCGACTGGATCTGGGGTGAGAACCCGCCGGCGGACGCGGCGAACGCGTTGCAGCGCTTGGTTTCCCGCCTGCGGAAGGTGCTTCCGGACGGCGAGGTCGAGGGCCGGGCCGCCGGTTACCGGCTGACCGTGGACCCCGACGCCGTCGACGCCGTGCGGTTCGAACGCCTCGTCGCCCGGGCCGGCGACGATGTCCGGCAGCTGCGTGAGGCGCTGGCGTTGTGGCGGGGCCCGGCCATGCAGGACGTCGGCCTGACCGAGAGCGCCGCGTTCGACGCCGCGGTCACCCGGCTCGAAGGACTCCGGCTGGCCGCCCTCGAGGACCGTTTCGACGCGGAGACCGACTTCGGCCAGGGTGCCGTCACCGAGCTCACCGACCTGGTGGCCGCGCACCCCGCCCGGGAGCGGCTCGTCGGCGCGTTGATGCGCGGCCTGGTCACGACCGGCCGGGACACCGAGGCCCTGCGCGTCTACGAGCGCACACGCGAGACGCTGGCCGACGAACTGGGCGTCGACCCGTCGCCGGAGCTGGCCGCACTGCACGTCGCGCTGCTGCGCGGCGAGCTGACCCGGCGCGAAGAGCCTCGCAAGACGAACCTGCGCGCCGAGCTGACCAGTTACGTCGGCAAGGACGACGACGTCGCCGCCGTCCGCGGGCTCGTCACCGAACACCGGCTCACCACGCTGGTCGGACCAGGCGGCTCGGGCAAGACCCGCCTGGCCACCGAGACGGCGCGCACACTGCTCGGCGACGTCCCGGACGGCGCCTGGCTGGTGGAGCTCGCGCCGACCGAAGGCGACGTGGCCCAGGCGACGCTCGCCGCGCTCAAGCTGCGCGACGCCCTGCTCGGGGACGCGTCGGAGGCTGAACCCACCGACCGGGTCATCGCCGCGCTGCAGGACCGCGACATGGTGCTGGTCCTGGACAACTGCGAGCACGTCATCGAGTCCGCGGCCGCCTTCGCCCACCGGATGCTCGGCGAGTGCCGCCGGCTGCGCATCCTCGCGACCAGCCGCGAACCCCTCGGCATCACCGGTGAGGCGCTGTGGCCGGTCGCCCCGCTCGCCCTGCCGGCCGAGGACGCCGACCCCGCGAAGATCGAGGAAGCTCCGGCCGTCCGGCTGCTGCGGGACCGAGCCGGCGCTGTGCGCAACGACTTCGTGGCCGACGCCCCGACGCTCGCCCGCGTCTGCCGGGCGCTGGACGGGATGCCACTGGCCATCGAGCTCGCCGCGGCCCGGCTGCGCACGATGTCCCTCGATCAGCTCGCCAACCGCCTCGACGACCGGTTCCGCCTGCTGACCGGCGGCAGCCGCACCGCGCTGCCGCGGCACCGGACGCTGCGCGCGGTGATCGACTGGAGCTGGGAACTGCTCTCCGACGACGAACGCGCCGTCCTGTGCCGGCTCTCGGTGTTCGCCGGTGGCGCGAGCCTGGAGGCGGCCGAGCGGGTCTGCGCGACCGACGCGGCCGAGGAGCTGCTGACCGCGCTGGCCGAGAAGTCGCTGGTGGTCACCGAAGGCGACCAGGCGCCGCGCTACCGGATGCTCGGCACGATCAAGGAGTACGCCCAGCAGCGGCTCGCCGAAGCCGGCGGCACGGACTCGGCGCGCCGGGCGCATCTCGCGTACTTCACCGAGTTCGCCGAGACCGCGGAACCGCACCTCCGCCGGGCCGGCCAGCTGAAGTGGCTCGCCCTCCTCGACGCCGAACACGACAACATCGCCGCCGCGATGCGCGGGGCCCTCGCGGCCGGCGAAGCACCCGAGGCGATGCGGCTCGCGGCGGCCGCGGGCTGGTACTGGTGGCTCGCCGGGCACAAGACCGAAGGCAGCGAGCTGCTCGTGGCGGCCACCGCCGTTCCCGGCGAGGTGTCCGAAGAAATCCGCGCCACGGTGTACGCGTTCGTCACGGGGTTCCTGACCGCCGGCCGCGAAAGCGACCAGAACCAGGCGATCGAGTGGATCCACCAGGTGCACGAGATCGCGTCGCGCCTCCCGCACCCGCACCCGGCGGTGTCGCTGGTCGCCGCGCTGGAGCGCATGGTGCAGTCGCCGGACGCGTTCGCGTCCGCGTGGGAACCGCTGATCACCGACGAAGACCCGTGGGTGCGCGCCCTGGCCCGGTTGCAGCTCGGCAAGATGCGGATCCAGCTCGGCCGGGAGGGGCAGGACGCGGACGCGTACTTCGAAGCGGCCCTCGCCGAATTCCGCGCGCTCGGCGAGCGGTGGGGCACTTCGTTCGCCCAGACCGAGCTGGCTGACCTCATGGCCATGCGCGGCGACTTCGCCGGGGCGTGCGAGCACTACGAAGCCGCGATCGCGATCGTCACCGAGGTCGGTGCCATCGAGGACGTCGTGCGGATGCGGGCGCGGCAGGCTCAGCTGTACTGGCTGTCCGGGGCCGAGGCGTCGAGCGCCGCCTCGATCGCGGAAGCCCAGCGGTACGCGGAACGGGTCGCCTGGCCGGAGGCGCTGACCGAGCTGGCCCTCTCGAAGGCGGAGCTCGCCCGCTGGAGCGGCGACACCGCGCAGGCCCGTCGCCAGCTCGACGTCGCGACGGCGATGCTCGGCTCCGCGGCCGAACGAGCCCAGGTCCGCGCCGTTGTCCAGGACCTCCTCGGGTATCTCACCGAGGATCCCGCCGAAGCCCGCGAGCACCGGGCCGAGGCGTTGGCGGCGGCGGCCGAGGTGGGCCACCCGCCCCTGACCGCGCAGGTTCTCGTCGGGATCGCGGATCTGGCGCTGCGGCGCGAGGAGTACGAGCAGGCCGCGCGGCTGCTGGCGGCGAGTGCCGGCGTGCGCGGCCTGCCGGACCGCTCCCGGCCGGACCTGGCCCGGATCGAGAAGGTCACGCGAAGCCGCCTCGGTGACGGGGGGTTCACCGAGGCGGCTGAGCAGGGAGCGCGGGCGGACTGGCGGGAACTCGCCGAGGTCACGCTCGCTTCTTGAACGTCGACCGCGCCCAGAAGTAGCCGGCGAGGGCGATGCCGAGGCACCAGGCGACGGCCGTGATCGCGTAACCGGCGGACGGGGTGCCGTTGAGCAGCCCGCGCACGGTCTCGATGATCGGCGTGAAGGGCTGGTACTCGGCGAACTCCCGCAGGCCCGGGCCCATCTTGTCCGCCGGGGCGATCGCGCTGCTGAAGAACGGCAGCATGACCAGCGGCACGGACGCCAGGCCGGCCGTCTCCGGGGACTTGGCGAACAGTCCCAACGCGACGGTCAGCCAGCCGGCCGCGAAGGCCAGGAGCACGACCACGCCGAGCACGCCGAGCCAGTCGAGGAAACTCGCGTTCGGCCGGAATCCCAGCGCGAAGGCCACTCCGACGAGGGCGGCGATGGCGACCAGGTTCGTCAGGACGCTCGCGACGACGTGCCCGGTCAGCACCGCGCCCCGCGAGACGTCCATGACCTTGAACCGGTTGATGATGCCCTTGGTCATGTCGGAGTTGACCGACGTCGCGGTGGCCCCGAGGCCGTAGCAGATGGCGAGCAGCATCAGGCCGGGCGTCGCGTAGTCGACGTAGTTCACTCCGACGTCGAAGGCGTCTCCCAGCATGTAGACGAACATCAGCATGATCACGATCGGCATCAGGACCGCGTTGAACACCGAGGTCGGGTTCCGGGCGATGTGCTTGAAGTTGCGGCGCAACATGACGGTCTGGGCGCTCATTTCGCTGCTACCTCCGTGGTGTTGTGGCCCGTCAGGGCGAGGAAGACGTCGTCGAGGTCGGGGGTGTGGACGGAGAACTCTTCGGCGCTGATGGCGTACTCGTCGAGCCGGTCGAGCAGGTTCCGCAGTGACTTCGTGTCGCCGTCACCGGGAACGCGCAGGGTCAGTGCCTCGTCGTCGCGCGTGGAGCCGGAGATGACCCGCGCAGCCGCGTCGAGTTCGGCGACGCCGGTGAACCGGAGCCGGACGTGCGTACCGGGGATCTGGCGCTTCAGTTCGCCGGGCGTGCCCTGGGCGACGATGCGCCCGCGGTCGAGCACGGCGATCTTGTCGGCGAGCTGGTCGGCTTCGTCGAGGTACTGGGTGGTGAGGAAGATGGTGACGCCGTCGGCCACGAGGTCCTTGACGATGGACCACATGGTGCGCCGGCTGCGCGGGTCCAGGCCGGTGGTCGGTTCGTCGAGGAAGATGATCCGCGGGTCGCCGACGAGCGTCATGGCGAGGTCGAGCTTCCGCCGCATGCCCCCGGAGTAGGTCGAGGTGGGCTTCCCCGCCGACTCGGTCAGTTCGAACCGCTCCAGCAGCTCCCCGACGACCCGCTTACCGTTCTCGACCGGGCTCAGATCGACCATGAGCTGCAGGTTTTCCTGCCCGGTGAGCAGCTCGTCGACGGCGGCGAACTGCCCGGTGACGCCGATGGCCTTCCGGACGGCCTTGGCATCGGAATCGATGTCATGCCCGGCGACGCGCACAGTCCCGCCGTCGGCTCGGCTCAGCGTGGTGAGGATGTTGACGGTGGTGGTCTTCCCGGCCCCGTTCGGCCCAAGAAGGGAGAAAACGCTCCCCGAGGCGACATCGAGATCGATGCCATCGAGCACGACTTTGTCTTGGTAGGCCTTCCGGAGGCCCGTCGCGGTGATCGCTGAAGTGGTCATGGGAGGACTCTGAACGCCCGCCCTGACACGCACCTGACCCCGAACTGACACCGTGACTGTCACGACCACGGATCGGTAGCTTCCTCGCATGACCGACTCCGATCCCAAGGCCGATCTGCGGCGATACCTGCAGGCGGCGCGCGACGCGCTGGTGTGGAAGCTCGACGGCCTTTCCGAGTACGACATGCGCCGGCCGGTGACGCCCACCGGGACCAACCTGCTCGGCCTCGTCAAGCACATGGCCGGTGTCGAGCTCGGTTACTTCGCCGACACGTTCGGCCGGAAGTTCCCGGAGTCGCTCCCGTGGTACGACAACACGGACGCCGACCCCAGCGCCGACTTCTGGGCGTCCGAGGACGAGTCGCACGACGACATCGTCGGGCTCTACCGGCGCGTCTGGGCGTTCGCGGACGAGACCATCGAGTCGACCCCGCTGGACGCGGCGGGCGAGGTCCCGTGGTGGCCGCCGGAGCGCCGCGAGACGACGCTGCACCGGGTGCTGGTGCACGTGACCGCCGAGATCCACCGGCACGCGGGCCACGCGGACATCGTCCGCGAACTCATCGACGGCACCATCGGTTTGCGGGCCGACGCGTCGAACCTGCCCGATCTGGACGCGGACAAGTGGGCGGAGTACCGCGGGAAGCTGGAGCGGGTCGCCCGCGCGGCCGGCTCGGCGCAGTCGTAGCGAGGGCAACGAAAAAGGGCCGCCCACTCTACTGTGGACGGCCCTTGACCTGCGGTGGATCTGGGAGGAGCTTATTCGAACCCAACCGAACGCGGGGGCCAGGGGGCTTGCCCCCGGCGGGGCGTGGGGGCTCGGCCCCACAGGACACGCGGAACAGAAAAGGCCCGCGCCCTCTGCGGGCACGAGCCTGGAATCTGTGGAGCTGAGGGGAATCGAACCCCTGACCTTCTCGATGCGAACGAGACGCGCTACCAACTGCGCTACAGCCCCTTGGTTGTGCTCGTAGAGCTTAGCAGTGCCCTACGAGCACTTCGCGGAGGGGGTCACTCTCCGACGGCCCGGCGATAAGGCCCGGTCCCGGGCTCGTCGAGCTCCTCGAAAGCCGGGTCCTCGTCATCCAGATCCACGACCACCGCACTGCGGCGAACCCGCGAAGTCGGCGACGGACGGCGCTCGACGACATCCCGGCGGACCGGGTCGACGACGTCCACATCCTCGACGTCCTCGACCGGCTCGTCCTCGACCGCGTCCGCCACCGGAGCCGAAGCCGAAACCGAAGCTGAAGTCGGTGTCGAAGCCGAAGGACGCGGCGTCGAACGCCGGGGCGTACGACTGCTGTTGAAGCGGGCCAGCCGGCGCTGCCGGATCTCCTCCTCGATCCGCACCTGGCGGCGCAGGTACACGAGGTAGCCGACGAGCACGACGTCGACCGCCGCGTGGCCCCACCAGACCAGCGGCATGACGAAGCCGGCGACGGCGGCCGTGATCACCGCGATCGCAAGCAGGATGACGACGATGCGCTGCCGGAAGCTGTACTTCGCGCGCGCCGCCATCTCCGCGGCTTCGGGGTCGAAGCCGCCGCGGCCGGGACGGTAGGCCGCCCGCTCGCGTTCGGCCCGCTCGGCCCGCTCCGCGCGGGAGGGCTGCGGGAGCGGCTCGGGCTCCGGCTCCTCGTACTCGTCCTCGAGTTCGAGGTCGGCTTCCAGCTCCGCGAGGTCGTCCTCGACCGATGGCCGGGACTTCACGGTCTCCTCGGACATGGCGAATTCCTCCCGGTCTTCGTTGCGTCCACTGCGTACGACCCTGGCCGCCAGCGCGGAGTCGGCCGTATGGGCCACCTGCTGCCGCCGGCGCGCGACCATGGGCACGAGAACGACGAGCCATGCCGCGGCGAGCGCGACGATGATCACTGAGCTGGGCATCCCCCGTCACCTCCCCCGATCCGTCACCTGAAATCACGCTAGTCACAGGAGTAACAGATCGGACGGAGGCTCGCCGGGTTGGATCACGGAAATGCCTCACCGGATTAGGTGAATCTCACAGCATGTGGTAACGCGCTCACGGTCCCAGGTGGGTAATGGCCGTCAGGCGTAGCCGGCGCGGCCCGCCGCGACCAGCCGCGACACGAGCCCGGCACCGGTCTCCTCGCGCGTGACGGCGAAGCAGTAGTGGTCTCGCCAGGCGCCCGCGACGTCGAGGTAGCGCTCGAACAGGCCCTCCTGCCGGTAGCCCGCCTTGGTGAGAACCCGCAGGCTGGCGGCGTTTTCCGGGCGCACGGTGGCCTCCAGCCGGTGCAACCCGGCCACGCCGAAGGCATGGTCGGTGACCAGCGCGACGGCGGCCGTCGCGACCCCGCCGCGGACGACGTCGGACGACACCCAGTAGCCGATCCAGGCGGACCGCAGCGACGCCCGGATGACATTACCCACAGTGATCTGGCCCGCGAGCCGACCGTCCACGGTGATGGTGAACGGCAGGCACTGACCGCGCCGCGCGAGCGACCGCAACGCCGCCCACTGCGACGGCCATGACCAGAAGGCGTTGCGTTCCGGCCACGGGCCGATGCCGGTCGGCTCCCACATCTCGAGGTGGGCCCGGTCCCGGAGCCGGATCCGGCTCCACTCGCCGGCGTCGCGCAGTCGCACCGGCCGGATCACGACCTCGCCGGCGGGCACCCGCAGCGGGCCGAGCCGGGCAGGCCAGCCCGGGTGCCGGCTTTCGACCGGGTAGGACAGCCCCGACACGTGGTTCATCAGGCGCGTTGCGCGAGGAAGGTGACCTGCACCTGCTCCCCGGCGGGGACGTCGGTCAGCTCCTCCGGCACGTTGATCAGGCAGTTCGCCTCGGCCAGCGACGCGAGCAGGTGCGCCCCCGACTGGCCGAGCGGCTGGACGAGGTACTCGCCGTTGGACTCGTCGCGCAGGAGCTGGCCGCGGAGGTAGCCGCGCCGGCCCTCGGTCGACGTGATCGGCGACAGCAGCCGGGCCCCGACGATCCGCCGGTGCGGGTTGCGCGTCCCGCGGGCCGCCCGGATCAGCGGCCGGACCAGCACCTCGAACACGACCAGCGCGCTCATCGGGTTGCCGGGGATGAGGAACGTCGGCACCGAGTCGGGGCCGAGCCTGCCGAACCCCTGCACCGAACCCGGGTGCATCGCGATCCGCGTCATATCGATCCGGCCCAGGTCGGACAGCGCCGCGTGGACCTCTTCGCCGGTGGCGCCCCCGGCGCCGCCCGCGACCACGACGATCTCCGACATCAGCAGCCGGCCCTCGACGATCTCCCGCAGCCGCTTCGGCTCGCTCGGCACGATGCCGACCCGGCTGACCTCGGCGCCCGCGTCGCGAGCGGCCGCGGCGAGCGCGTAGGAGTTGACGTCGTAGACCTGCCCGACCGACGGCGTCCGGTCGATGTCGACCAGCTCGTCGCCGACCGACACGATCGACACCCGCGGCCGCGGGTAGACGAGGACCTTGGCCCGGCCGACCGCGGCGAGCAGGCCGACCTGCGCCGACCCGATCGTGTCGCCGCGGCGCACCGCGACGTCGCCGATCTGGACGTCCTCGCCGGCGCGGCGCACGTAGCCGGCCGACGGCACCGAGCGGTGCACGGTGACCCGGGCCTGGTGCCCGTCGGTGTAGGCGAGCGGCACGACCGCGTCGGCCAGTGTCGGCAGCGGCGCGCCGGTGTCGACGCGCACGGCCTGGCCGGGCTGCAGGCGCCGCGGCTGGCGCGAGCCCGCCGCGATCTCCCCGACGACCGGCAGCTGCACCGGCTCCTGCCCGGCGGTGCGCACGTCGACGCTGCGCACGGCGTAACCGTCGATCGCGGCCTGGTCGAAGCCGGGCAGCGCGTGCTCGGCGACGACCTCCTCGGCGCAGAGCAGCCCCTGGGCCTCGGAGATCGCCACGCGCACCGGCTGGGGCCGGACGGCGGCGTCCAAGGTCATCGAGATCTGCGCGTCGACCGAGCGCAGCTCGGTCTCGTCCCCGGCCACTTCGGGCGGTGCCGCGTCGAGGGATTCCGTCATGGGCGTTCTGTCCCGATCCGTTCCGTCAGCCACGCCCGTAAAGATGGACCGTACTCGGGCGTTTCAAGCGCGAAATCGACCGCGGCGCGCAGGAAACCACCCGGATTCCCCAGGTCGTGGCGTCCGCCGCGGTGCACGACGACGTGCACCGGGTGTCCTTCGGAGATCAGCAGGGCGACCGCGTCGGTCAGCTGCAGCTCGCCGCCGCTACCCGGCGTGATCCGCTTCAGCGCGTCGAAGATCGCCCGATCGAGCAGGTAGCGCCCGGCCGCGGCGTACGTCGACGGCGCGTCCTCCGGCTTCGGCTTCTCGACCATCCCGTGCACGCGCTTGACGTCTTCGTCGTCGGTGTCGGTGACGTCGAAGACGCCGTACGGCGAGATCTCGGCCTTCGGGATGTCGAACGCGCAGAGCACGCTGCCGCCGTACCGCGCCCGCACCGCGCTCATCCGCCCGAGCACGCCGGTCGGGAGCACGAGGTCGTCCGGCAGGAGCACGGCGACGGCCTCGTCGTCCGGGTTCAGGTTCGGCTCGGCCTGCGCGACGGCGTGGCCGAGACCGAGCGCCTGCTCCTGGATGGCGGTCTCGACGGCGAGCAGGCTGGATCCGCGGCGCACCTTTTCGAGCAGCTCGGTCTTGCCCTTGGCCTCGAGGTTCTTCTCGAGCTCGGGCTGCTCTTCGAAGTAGCGGACGACGGCGTCCTTGCCCGGTGAAGTCACGATGACCAGGCGCTCCGCGCCCGCGGCGGCGGCTTCGGCCGCGACCAGCTCGATCCCCGGCGTGTCCACGACCGGCAGCAGTTCCTTGGGCACGGCCTTCGTCGCCGGCAGGAAGCGCGTCCCGAGGCCGGCGGCCGGCACGATGGCGGTTCTGAACGTCTGGGTGGTTGCGGCGCCCGTCATGGGCGCAGAGCCTAACGTGAGGTCATGCACGCGCTGGGCAATGAGCACCTGAGCAAGGCGGAGTGGCGTGACCGGTTGACGCGTGCCCGGGCGGACCAGACCCCGGAATCGCACGCCCGGGAAGCGTCCGCACTGGTCAGCGCAGTGTCGAAGGTCACATCCGGAACGGTGTGCGCGTACCTGCCCTTCGGCACCGAACCGGGCACGGCGGCGCTCGTCGACGCGCTCGCGGCCGGCGGCGCGCGGGTGTTGCTCCCGGTCATCCGGCCGGAGCCGGGTCCGCTCGACTGGGCCGAGTACACCGGCGAGGCCGATCTCGTGGCGAGCCGGTTCCGCGGGATCCGCGAACCCGGGGGAAAACGCCTGGGTACCGAGGCCGTGGGGGCGGCCGAGCTGGTCCTGGTGCCCGCGCTGGCCGTCGACCACCGGGGCGTCCGGCTCGGGCGGGGCGCCGGCCACTACGATCGCTCGCTGGTGTTCGCCGCGGCCGGCGTGCCCCTGCTGGCCGTCGTCCGGGACGAAGAGCTGGTCGAACGGCTGCCCGGGGAGCCCCACGACGTGCGCATGAGCGGGGCCCTGACCCCTGCTCGCGGCGTGCTCGACCTGCCGCTGTGAGCAAGCAGGAATTGCTTTCGGGGAATGTCTTCAAGCACAATTGAGTTGGCACTCTGGTCGGATGAGTGCCAGCAAAGGAGCCCTCAGTGCCTACGTACCAGTACGCCTGCAAAGAATGCGACCACCGGTTCGAAGCCGTGCAGTCGTTCTCGGACCCCAGCCTGACCGTGTGCCCGCAGTGCTCCGGCACGTTGCGCAAGGTGTTCAGCTCGGTCGGCGTGGTCTTCAAGGGCAGCGGGTTCTACCGCACCGACTCGCGCGATTCGGCCAAGTCGAGCACCACCGCGACCCCGGCGAAGACCGAGACCAAGACGGAGTCGAAGTCCGAGTCCAAGTCCGAGACGAGCTCGGCATCCTCCTCCTCGGGTACGACGAAAACCACCGCCGCGGCTTCCTGACCGCGGAGTTGTCCACAACACCCCGGTTGTCCACAGATGCCGGACGCGGCCCTTCCGGCGGCCCGTCCGGCTTCCCTAACGTCGATCAGGTGCGGCACGCCGTCGCACCCGATCCGACCGAGGGGGCACCGTGGACGTGCTGGCGAGGTTCCGCACTCCTGATCTGACCCGGCTGCAGGGCCGGCGCGCACGGCTCGTCCGCCGCTGGCTCGCCGCCGGCCTGCTGCTGGCCGGGGCGCTGCTGTTCGCACACCCCGGTTCCGCGCGGGGCGCACCGACGACTCCGACCGTCGTCGCGGCACACGACCTCCCCTCCGGCGCGGCTCTGCGCGCTCTCGACGTCCGACTGGCCGACCTCCCCGATTCCGCACGTCCGGCGGGGGCGTTGAGCACGCTGGACGGCATCGACGGCCGCCTGCTGGCGGGCGCCGTGCGCGCCGGCGAACCCCTGACCGACGTCCGGCTGGCGACGACCCTCCCCGGCTCGGGTGATCCCGCGGCGGCGACGGTGCCGGTGCGCCTGGCCGACGCCGGCGTCGCCGAGCTGCTGGAGCCGGGCCGGCGCGTCGACGTCGTCGCGGCGCCGGAGCCGGGCGTGCCCGCGTCCGTCCTGGCCGGCGGCGCGACGGTGGTGGCGGTGGGACAGCGGGAGACGTCCGCGGCGAAGGGTCCGCTGGTGCTGCTCCGGCTCCCCGAGGCGATCGCGACGAGGGTGGCGGCGATTTCACTGGAGCGTCCGGTAACGGTTACTCTCCGCTAGCCCATCCCCCGTCCCTGTTCGTGAGGAGAGCAAGTTGTTCAAGGGTTTCAAAGACTTCCTGATGCGCGGCAACGTCGTCGACCTCGCCGTCGCGGTGGTCATCGGCTCGGCGTTCACGGCGATCGTCACGGCGTTCACCAACGGTCTCATCAAGCCGCTGATCAGCACGATCGGCGGCACGGACGCCGCGCAGGGGCTCGGCTACCAGATCTTCGAGAACAACAAGGCCACGTTCCTGGACTTCGGCGGTGTGATCAACGCGGCGATCAACTTCGTGCTGGTCGCGGCGGTGATCTACTTCGTGATCGTGCTGCCGGTGAAGAAGATCCAGGAGCGGCGCAAGCGCGGCCAGGAGCCGGGCCCGTCGGAGCCGACCGACGTCGAGCTGCTCATCGAGATCCGCGACCTGCTGCGCGCCCAGTCCCAGCGCGACAACGGCCGCGACTGAGCGGATCAGCGATCGTGGTGCGGTGGCCGGTTCTCCCGGTACCAGTCGTCCGGGAGCCCGGTGCGCCGATCGGGATCGCGCTCGTCGGAGGTCGTCTCGGGCAGGACGTCCCCGAAGATCTCATCGACCCGGCGGCGCTGCTCGCTGGTGGTCTTGGGGTCGCGATTCTGGCCGGACATGCCCCCAGTCTCCCACGACGCGGTGATTGACAACTCCAGAGCGAACCTACGGCCCGTTCACGACGGTCCGCCGTCGACGAGGGCGTCGAGCCGCTCCCGCTGCTCCCGGCTCAGCCGGACCCCGGCCGCGGCGACGTTCTCCTCCAGGTGCGCGATCCGGCCCGTCCCCGGAATCGGCAGGATCACCGGCGAGCGCGCCAGCAGCCAGGCGAGCGCCACCTGAGCGGCAGTGGCTCCCAGTTCGGCCGCGATACTCGCGATCACGCCCGCGTCGGCCGCCGCCGGAGTCACCGGCCGCCACGGGAGGAACGCGATCCCCGCCTCGGCGCAAGCCCGCAGCACCGGCTCGTGCTCCCGGTCGAGCACGCTGTACCGGTTCTGCACGCTGACGATCTCGACGAGCTCCCGGGCGCGAGCCAGCTCGTCGGCGGTCACTTCGGACAGCCCGATCCGCCCGACCTTCCCGGCGGTCTGGAGCTCCCGCAGCGTGCCGAGCTGGTCGGCGAGCGGCGTCGCGGGGTCGATGCGGTGCAACTGGAGCAGTTCGATCCGCTCGACCCGAAGCCGGCGCAGCGCCTGCTCCACCTGCTCGCGCAGGATCGACGGCCGGGCGTCGAGCCGCCACTCACCGCCGGGTCCGGTGCACGCGACCCCCACCTTCGTGGTGATCACCAGCTCGTCCGGGTAGGGGTACAACGCCGACGCGAGCAGTTCCTCGTTGGCCCCGCCGCCGTAGAGGTGAGCGGTGTCGATCAGCGTGACACCCAGCTCGACGGCCCGCCGCGCGACCGCGATCGCCTGGTCACGCGCGGAGTCCACCGGCAGGTGCATCGCCCCGAAGCCGAGGCGGCGCACCTCCAGGTCTCCGCCGATGCGGAAGTGCGAAGGGATCAGACCTCTTCGAGGCCCGAGAGCTCGTCGATCACGTGCGGCACGAGCGAGGTCAGCGTCGCCATCCCGTCGCGCACCGCGGACCGCGACCCGGCGAGGTTGACCACGAGCGTGCTGCCCGACACCCCGGCGAGCCCGCGCGAGATCCCCGCGTCCACGGCTCCGGCGGCGAGCCCGGACGCCCGGATGGCCTCGCTGATGCCGGGGATCGGCCGGTCGAGCACGCCGGCGGTGGCGTCCGGCGTGCGGTCACGCGGCAGCACACCGGTGCCGCCGACCGTGATCACCAGGTCGGCGCCGCCGATCACGGCGGTGTTGAGCGCGTTGCGGATACCCGCGGTCTCGGCCTCGACGACCACGACACCGTCGACGATGAAACCCGCTTCTTCGAGCAGTTCCGTGACCAGCGGGCCAGTGGTGTCCTCGTGCTCGCCGTGCGCCACGCGATCGTCCACGATGACCACGAGGGCCCGGCCCAGCCGTTGTGCACTCCGTTCCATGGCGCCCACCGTAGTCGGTTTCGCCCTTGCGGCGCCGGGAGGTGCCGGGTGAGTTCTGACGATTCCGTGACGTGCCCGCGCGCGGGCGGGCACGCCGGTCCGCGGCCCCCTAGCGTGGCCGTGTGCGCGTACTGGTCACCGGCGGAGCCGGGTTCATCGGGTCCCACATCGCCGATCTGCTGGCGGACGGCGGTGACGAGGTCATCGTGCTCGACAACCTCCTCCCGACGGCCCACGGCTCCCGAACCCCGCCCGCGTACACCGGCAGGCACCGGTTCCTGCGCGGCGACGTCACCGACACCGAGATCGTCGCCGAGCTGCTGGACGGCGTCGACGCGGTCTGCCACCAGGCGGCGGTGGTCGGGCACGGCGTCGACCCGTCGGACGCGCCGTCGTACGCCCTGCACAACGACTACGGCACGGCGGTCCTGCTGGCCGGGATGCACGCGGCCGGCGTGCGGAAGCTGGTGCTGGCCTCGTCGATGGTCGTCTACGGCGAAGGCCGGTACGAGTGCCCGGACGACGGCGTCGTCCCGCCGTCACCGCGCCGCGCGTCCGATGTGGACGCCGGCCGGTTCGAGCCGCGGTGCCCGGCCTGCGAAGCCGAACTCAGCTGGCGGCTGGTGCCCGAGGACGCACCGCTGAACCCTCGCAGCACGTATGCGGCGACGAAGCTCGCGCAGGAACACCTGGCCGGCGCGTGGGCGCGGCAGACGGGCGGCAGCGTGTGGGCGATGCGCTACCACAACGTCTACGGCCCGCGAATGCCGCAGAACACCCCGTACGCGGGGGTGGCGTCACTGTTCCGTTCGGCCCTGGAGCGCGGCGAAGCGCCACTGGTGCTGGAGGACGGCCGCCAGCAACGCGACTTCGTGCACGTCCACGACGTCGCCAGGGCAAACGTCCTGGCTCTCCGGACAGCCGGCCCGGCCGGCGACATCACACCGGTCAACGTCTGCTCCGGCACCCCGCACACGGTCGGCGAGCTGGCCGAGGAACTGGCGCGCGCCTGCGCCGGCCCAACCCCGAAGGTGGCCGGCGGCGCCCGCGCGGCAGACGTCCGCCACGTCGTCGCCGACCCGGCCCGCGCCCGCGAACTGCTGGGCTTCACCGCGGAAATCGGCTTCGCGGAGGGAATCGCCGACTTCGCGACAGCGGAACTGCGCGACCCGGTCACCTCCGATACGGACCGGTGAGGCGGCGCACCACGCCAACCACGGTCAGGCATCCCTTGCAACCGCGAAGAGATCGTGATCACTCGCGCTGGGCATGAGCCGGTTGTGATCGTTTCCCTTGACGACTACCAGTCACTCAAGGAAATCGTCTACCTGCTTCGCGGCCCGGAGATTGGAAGGCCCCAAGCTCACGGCTTCCGGGGTTACTGGTCACCCCGGATCGCAACGAGGACCAGGTCCACTACGGGAAGTAGCTCAGGACAGCGCCAGCGGCAACCGCACCTCGAAGCGGCACCCCGGACCGTGGTTGTGGACGCCGATCTTCCCGCGGTGGGCCTCGACGAGCCCCTTGGTGATGGCCAGGCCGAGCCCGCCGCCGCTGGTCGTCCCGCCACGCTCGGGCGTGCGGGCCTGGGTGCCGCGGAAGGCGACGTCGAAGACCCGGCTGATCTCGTCGTCGGGAATGCCGCCGCAGGAGTCGTCGACGGCCAGGAGGGCCTCGTCGCCGTCGACGCCGATCTGCACCGCGACCGTCCCGTCGGGCGGGGTGTGCCGGATCGCGTTGGACACCAGGTTCCGCACGATCCGGGCCAGTTCCGGGTCGCTGCCGGTCACGACCGGCCAGGTCGACGCGTTGGCGAGCACCCGCACGCGTTTCCGCTCGGCGACCGGTGACTGGGCGGCGACGGCGTCGCTGACCACGTCCCGCAGCGGCACCGCGGACATGGTGAGCTCGAGCGCGCCGGCGGTGATGCGCGACAGCTCGAACAGGTCGCCGACCATCGCGGACAGCCGTCTGGTCTCGCCGCTGATCCGCTGGGCGTAGTCGGCTACCTCGTGCCGCTGGGACACCACGCCGTCGGCCAGCGCCTCGGCCATCGCCTGGATACCGGCCAGGGGGCTGCGGAGGTCGTGGCTGATCCACGCGACCAGCTCGCGTCGTGACGCCTCGGCCGCGCGTTCGCGGTCGCGTGCCTCCCGCTCCCACACGCTGCGGCGCGCGATCGCCCGGCCGAGGATGATCGCCGCCGGCACGGTGACCAGGGCGACGAGCAGGCAGACCAGCAGCATCGTGGTGAGCGCCGGGGTGAACATGAACCCGCTGACACCCAGCACGCCGACCAGCGTCGACAGCACCGGGATCAGCACCAGCACCGTGAGCGTGGTGGCCAGCGAGCCACGGCGCAGGGCGTACAGCACCACGCCGCCCAGTGCCGCGACAGGCAGGGAGAACAGCAGCGCGAACGGCAGGATGTGCCAGAGATGCGTCATCATCTCCGCGGCGGATTCACCAGAGCCGATCACGGCTGCCCCCGGTCGTAGCGGTAGCCGACACCCCACACCGTCGCCACCCGGGCCGGCTTGGCCGGGTCGCGCTCGATCTTCTCGCGCAACCGTCGCACGTGGACGGTCACCGTGGACTGGTCGCCGAAGTCCCAGCCCCACACCTTCTCGAGCAGGTCCGCGCGAGAGTAGGCGACGCCGGGGTGGGCGAGGAAGAACGCGAGCAGATCGAACTCCCGCGAGGTCAGCGGCAGTTCGCGGCCGGCGAGCGTCGCGGTGCGCGCGGTCATCTGCAGGCGCAGGTCGCCGTCCGCCAGCTCGGCGGCGGCCGGTGCCGGGCGCGGCATCCGCGCGCGGCGCAGCACCGAGGCGACGCGCAGGGCGAGTTCCTTGGGGCTGAAGGGTTTCGTGACGTAGTCGTCGGCGCCGAGCTGGAGCCCGGCGATCCGGTTCTCCTCCTCGCCGAGGGCGGTGAGCATGACGATCGGCACCTGGCTGACCTGCCGCAGCCGCTTGCACACTTCGAGGCCGTTGATCCCCGGCATCATGACGTCGAGGACGACGAGGTCCGGCTCGTGGGCGGCGAACCGGGCCAGCCCCTGGGCGCCGTCGCCGGCCTGGTCGACGGTGAACCCGGCCACCTCGAGGTAGCGGCGCACGACGTCACGGACCGTCTCGTCGTCGTCGACCACGAGCACGCGTCCGGCCTGATCGTTCATCACGTCTCCCTCACCAGCCGGTCAGCAGCAGGTGGTTGACCGCCAGCGCCGTCGCCGCCTGGGCGGCGAGCCACCACCGGTGTCCGGGCCGCGGCAGCAGGGCCGTCATCGGCAGCAACCACACCCCGAACGGTAGCCAGATTCGTTCGGTCTCGGCTTTCGACAGGCCCGAGACGTCGGCGAACACGATGGTGAGCAGGGCGGCGACGCCGAGGAGCAGCACCGGATCGGTGACCAGGCCACGACCCGGGCGGGGCAGGAAGGCGTCGGCGAGACCCCGGCGGAGGGCGGCCACCACCGCGGGGCCGAGTGCGACGACCACCGCCGCGAGATCCGCCCAGACCCAGTACGAGTAGGGCCGGACGAGCGCCACGCCCTGGTAGTAGCGCTCGACGACGAGGTGGTAGCCGTCGAGCCACCAGAAGCCCGCCCACGCGAAGACGCCCACGACGGCCAGCGCCGCTGCGACGGCGAGGGCGGCGGCCCGCCACTGCCGGCCGAGGACGGCGACGGCCAGCGCGAGCAAGCCGAGCAGCACCAGGCCGTACGAAAGGAAGATCCCGAAGCCGAGCAGCACGCCGGCCGCCAGCCCGGCCGGCACGGCGTACCGGCGGCCGTGGCCGAAACCCTTGGCGGACAAGGCGAGCAGCGCCAGCCCGGTGGCGGTCGCCCCGGCGAACAGGCCGTCCGCCGACACGCCGATCCACACCGCGCCGGGAGTCAGGACGGCGAAGGGCAGCACCGCGCGGGCCGCGTCGGGCCGGCCGAGCAGGGCGACCGTCGCGGGCACGGCCACCGCGACCAGGCTGCCGACGAGCACGACGGCCGTCGCGGCCCACGCGCCGCCGTGCAGGCCGAGCCGGTCCAGCCAGACGAAGACGAGCGTCGCGCCCGGCGGGTGCCCGGACACGTGCGTCGTCCACGAGTCCGGCTGGAAGTCGAGGATGCGGGAGGAGAACTCGCGCAGCATCCGCGGGATGTCGGTGATGCCGGGCACCTCGTGGAGGTACTCCTGCGGAATGGTGAGGTGCCCGGCGAAGCCGCGCGACCAGCCGTCGACCATGGCCAGCGAGAAGATCCAGGCGAGGGAGGCCAGGTAGCCAGCGGCGAGCGCCCGGCGCCACGGCAGGCGGGCGGCCAGCGCCGGGCCGTGGAGCACCACGGCGACGGCGATGAGCACCGCGAAGACCGAACCGGGGCCGACGTGCGGCAGCCAGTCGGCGAACAGCGGCGGCGACGAAACGAAGATGACGACACCGGAATGCGGCCGGTTGTAGTAGATGCCGACCGCGGCGGCCGCGGCCACGAGCACCACGGCCGCCGCGACGGCGAGGAGATCGGCCCGGTGGGCGCGACGTCCGGGCCGATCGGGTGCCGGGAGTTCGGGTTCGCGGGCAGGCGGCTCGGCGAGCCGGGCTGCCGGGTTCGGCTCGCTCATCGCTGTCCACCCTAGGTCCACGGCGGTGGTTCCGCGGGCCGGCGAAGGCAGCCGTAACGACCCGGTAAGAACTCCTCACTCGTCATGATTCAGTAAGGAGCGCAAGGGTTTTCCGCGGTCCACCCCGGACTTACGGTCGGCGCGTGACTGATACGGAAGTGGACGTCGTCCTCCCTTGCCTCGATGAAGCGGGCGCCCTGCCCGGAGTGCTGGCCGGGCTGCCTCCTGGCTACCGCGCGATCGTGGTCGACAACGGTTCGGCCGACGGCTCGCCCGAAGTGGCGGCCTCGCTCGGCGCGAAGGTCGTCCACGAGCCGCGCCGCGGCTACGGCGCCGCCGTGCACACCGGCCTGGAGGCCGCCACCGCGGACATCGTGTGCTTCGCCGACGCCGACGGGTCCCTGGACCTCGGCGACCTGCCGCGGCTGGTGACCGCGGTCGAGGACGGCGCCGACCTGGCCGTCGGACGGCGGGTGCCGACCGGGCCCGGGGTGTGGCCGTGGCACGCGCGGGCCGGCAACGTCGTGCTGGCGCAGCTGCTGCGGCGCCGCGGGTTGCCGGTGCGGGACATCGCGCCGCTGCGCGCCGCTGACCGGCGGGCGCTGCTCGGCCTGGGCGTCACGGACCGCGCGTTCGGCTACCCGCTCGAGCTGCTGATCAAGGCTCAGCGGGCCGGGTGGCGGGTACGCGAGTTCGACGTCCGCTACGGCGAGCGCGCCAAGGGAACGAAGTCGAAGGTGTCCGGCTCGGTGCGGGGCACGCTGCGCGCGGTCCGCGACTTCGGGCGGGTGCTGGCGCGATGACGACCCGGTTCGTCCTGCTGGTCGTGGCCAAGGCACCGGTGCCGGGGCTCGCCAAGACCCGGCTCTGCCCGCCGGCGACACCGGCCCAGGCGGCGCGGATCGCCGCGGCCGCACTGCTCGACACGCTCGACGCCGTGTGCGCCGTCCCCGGCGCCGCGCCCGTCGTCGCGATGACCGGTGACCTCGGCGCCGCCGCCCTGGCCACCGAAATCGGCCTGGCGCTGCGTCGCGTCACCATGATCCCGCAGCGGGGCTGGGACTTCGGCGCCCGGCTGGCGAACGCCCACGCGGACGCCGCCGCGGTGCACGCGGGCCTCCCGATCCTGCAGATCGGCATGGACACCCCGCAGGTCACACCGGAGTCGCTCGCCGCGGCGGCCGCGCCGGTGGTGCACGGCGGGCACGACTCGGTGCTCGGCCCGGCCGAGGACGGCGGCTGGTGGGCGCTGGCGCTCGCCAACCCGCGGCACGCGCAGGTTCTCGCGGGCGTCCCGATGTCGCAGGACGACACCGGTGAACGCACTCTGGACGCCCTCACCGCGTGCGGGCTGCGACCGCGGCAGGCCGCCCGGCTGTCCGATGTGGACACCATGGTGGACGCCCGTGCGGTGGCGGCGGCGTGCCCGGACGGCCGGTTCGCCCGCGCCGTCGCTGCAGTGACAGGGCGGGCGGTCGCATGAAGACGGCACTCATCGGCAACGAGTTCGACCGGGGCCTGCTGGGCCAGCGGTGCTGGCTCGAACTGGCCACCGGCGAGCGGGTCGACCTGCCGGTCGAGCGGTGGACCGCGCCGTCCGATGGCGACGAGGTCCTGCTCGACTCCTGCGCCGGGCCGACCCTCGACATCGGCTGCGGCCCGGGACGGCTCACCGCGGCCCTGGCCGCGCGCGGGGTCGTCGCACTCGGCGTGGACAGCTCCCGCACGGCCGTGCGGCTGACGCACCGTCGCGGTGGGAGTGCGTTGCACCGCAATGTCTTCGACCACGTGCCCGGCGAAGGACGGTGGCGGCACGCGCTGCTCGCCGACGGCAACATCGGCATCGGCGGTGACCCGGTGGTCCTGCTGCGGCGCGTGGCGCAGCTGATCGCCGGCGACGGTGACGTCCTCGTCGAATTGGAACCGCCCGGGCGCGGGCTGCGGCACGAGCGCGTCCGGCTGCGGCCCGGGCACACCGACAGCGCCTGGTTCACCTGGGCGTGGGTCGGCGTGGACGCGATCGCCGAAGTGGCCATGCGTGCGGGGCTGCGCGTCGGCTGGACCACCCGGCACGGCCACCGCTGGTTCGCCCGGTTGGAGCGGTCGTGAAGCTGCCGATCCCGAAGGAAGAACAGTTCACGGCGCCGGCGCACCACGAGCGCGTGACGTCGAAGATCGGCCTGGCCCTGGCGGTCACGTTCACGACGTGCTTCGTGACCGGCCTGATCAGCCACCTGATCCAGCACCCGCCGGAGTGGTTCTTCTGGCCCAGCCGCCCGGTCGGGCTGTACCGCGTCACGCAGGGGCTGCACGTGATCTCCGGCGTGGCGTCGATCCCGCTGCTGCTGGCGAAGCTGTGGAGTGTCTACCCGAAGCTGTTCGGCCGGCCGCTCGTCCGCTCGCTTCCCCACGCCCTGGAGCGCCTCTCGATCCTGGTGCTCTCGGGGGCGGCGTTCTTCGAGCTGACGACCGGGCTGCTGAACGTCGCGCAGAACTACCCGTGGGGCTTCTACTTCCCGCAGGTGCACTACGCGGTCGCGTGGCTGGCGATCGGGTCGATCCTGGTGCACGTCGCGGTGAAGCTGCCGGTCATCCGGCGAGCGCTGAGCCGGGGAACACCCGAGGAGGAGCCGCCGGCCGCCGGGCTGTCCCGGCGCGGGTTCCTGCGGACCACCGGGCTCGCGACGGGCGTCGCCGTCGTCGCCACCGCGGGTGCGACGGTTCCCTTCCTGCGCGGTGTTTCCGGCCTCGCGTGGAAGACCGGCAAGGGAACGCAGAACCTCCCGGTGAACCGGACGGCGGCGGCCGCGGGCGTCACGTGGCCGGCGGACTGGCGGCTCTCGGTGGTGACCCCGCGCGGCACGACGAAGTTCTCGCTCGACGAGCTGCGCGCGCTGCCGCAGACGACCGCGGAGCTGCCGATCGCGTGCGTCGAGGGCTGGAGCCAGTCGGCGACCTGGCGCGGGATTTCCCTGCCCACGCTGCTGAAAGCCGTCGGCGAGGCACCGGGCACGGCCGTGCGAGTGTCCTCTTCGGAGCGTTCCGGGCTGTACGGCGTCAGCGTCCTGCCCGGCGAGCACACGGCCGACGACTTGACGCTGCTCGCGCTGGAGCTGAACGGTGAGGTGCTCGACCTCGACCACGGCTTCCCGTGCCGGATCATCGCCCCGAACCGGCCCGGGGTGCTGCAGACGAAGTGGGTCACGAAGCTGGAGGCGCTGTGAAGACCGCTCGCGCTCTGCTCGCCTTGCCGGGCCTCGCGGCGCTGGCCTGGGGTGTGGTGCTGTTCGTCGAGTACGCGTTCCCGTTGCGCCCGGACGTGTTCGGCACGGTCGGCTGGATCGTCGGCGGCCCGCTGCTCAACGACGGCGTCGTCGCCCCGCTGACGGCGGTGCTCGGCGTCGTCCTGGCCCGCGTCCTCCCGCGTCCCTGGAAAGTCCCGGTGGTCACTGGCACGGTGCTCACCGGAGTCCTGCTGATCCTGGCGTTCCCGCTCCTCTGGCGCCCCTACGGAACCCCGCCGATGCCCGGCCTCCACGACGGCAACCCGGCCCTGGGCCTGGCCCTCACCTTGGCCGCGGTCTGGCTGGCCGTCCTCCTGACTCCCCTCGCCCGCCGTGTCGTCCGCCCAAGCACGCGTGCCGTCCCTCCAGACACACGTGATGCCTCTCCAATCACGCGAGATGCCCCCTCGATCACGCGAGATGCCCCTCCAGACACGCGAACCGACTCCCCGGGCACCTGAACCCGGCCACGAAAACGGCCACGCGCGACCGGCATGAAGTGCCCGGTCGCGCGTGGCCTTGTGGGTCCGGCCCCGAGATGCGGGGGTCGAGCCAGTGCTGGTCTCGGCCGCACCAGGGCGGCCGAGCGTCTGGAAGGGATCAGTTGGCCGGGACGGGCTGTCCGCCGAGCGTCACCTCGACCGTGCGGCCGTCGGAGAGGGTGAACGTCGCCTTCTCGTCCGGGGCGCGGGTGCGGATCGCGGCGACCAGCGTGTCGGACGTGTCGATGTTCCGGTCATCGATCTTCGTCACGATGTCGCCGGACTTGAGGCCGGCCTTCTCCGCCGGGCTGCCGGCGGTGATGGCACCGAGCTTCGCGCCGCCCTGTGGGGCGTCCGTGACCTGCGCGCCGATGTAGGTCTGCACCGCCTGGCCGGTCTTGATGATCGTGTCCGCGGTGCGGCGGGCCTGGTCGATCGGGATGGCGAACCCGATGCCGACGTTGCCGCTCTCGGAGCCGCCCTGGCCCTGGCCGCCGGACGCCGACTGCGGGCTGTAGATCGCCGAGTTGATGCCGATGACCTGGCCGGACATGTTGGCGAGCGGACCGCCCGAGTTGCCCGGGTTGATCGCCGCGTCGGTCTGGACGGCGTCCATCACCGTCTCCTGCCCGCCCTGGCCGCCGCCCGCCCGCACCGGCCGGTGCAGCGAGCTGACGATGCCCGAGGTGACCGTGCCGGCCAGCTCGAACGGCGAGCCGATGGCGACCACCGACTGGCCGACCCGCAGGTCGTCGGACCGGCCGATCTCCACGGGGGTCAGGTTGGCGACGCCGTCGACCTTGACGACCGCGATGTCGGTCGTCGGGTCGCGGCCGACGACCTTGGCGGCGGCCTTCTTGCCGTCCTGGAACACGGCCTGGATCTGCCCGCCGTTCGCGGCGACCTCGACGACGTGGTTGTTGGTCAGGATGTAGCCGTCGGTGCTGATGACGAACCCGGAGCCCTCGCCGGCCCCCTGCTGGCCGCTGACCTGCAGCTCGACGACGCTCGGCGACAGCTTCTGCGCGACCGCCTCGACCGAGCCGGCGGGCGCGTTGCCGGTCTGCTGGGCCGGCTTCGGCGCGTCGAGCGCGTTGCTCGCCGGACCGTTGGCCACACCGCCGGTGAGGTACCCGACCGCCCCGCCCGCGATGCCGCCGACGAGCAGCGCCACCAGCGCGACGCCGGCGAGCAGCTTCCCGCCGGACCGCTTCGGCTGGGCGGGCGGCGCCGGGGGCACGCCGTAGACGGACGTACCGGACTGCGCGTACGGGTTCGGGTTCGGCGGCGGGTAGACGCTCTGCTGGGTCTGGCCCGACGGCGTCCCCTGCGCGGACCAGGGGTTCGCCGCCCCGTAGGACGGATCGGCCCCGGTCACCGCGTGGTAGGACGGCTCCGGCGCCGAGTACTGCGGCGTGCCGCCGGACTCGGGCGTGGCGGCCTGGTCACCGTACGGGCTCCCCGCCCAACCGCCCTGAGCGGCCTGCTGGCCGGTCTCGGGGTGCCGCGGCGCCGCGGGGTCGTGCGCGCTGGGGTCGTTCTCGGTCATGTCCTCACCTTGCGCGATGGTCCTGAGAGGTTCCTGAGCCGAACCTGTGCATCGGAGATGAGTATGGCCGGATCAGCCCGCCGCGCGGAGCTTTTCCGCGATCTGCTCCGGCGTCGCGTCGTTGATCCACACCGCCATGCCCGATTCGGACCCCGCCAGGTACTTCAGCTTGTCCTTGGCGCGCAGCACGGAGAACAGTTCCAGGTGGAGCCAGCCGAGCTCGCGGTCGCGGCGCACGGGCGCCTGGTGCCACGCGGCGATGTACGGCAGCGGCCGGTCGTACAGCGCGTCACACCGGCGCAGGACGTCCAGGTAGACGTCGGCGAAGTCGTCACGCTCGGCGTCGGTCAGGGCCGGGATGTCCGGCACCTGCCGGTGCGGCACCACGTGCACCTCGATCGGCCAGCGTGCCGCCGGCGGCACGTACGCCGTCCAGTGTTCGCCGGACGCCACCACGCGCGCACCGGACTCGATTTCCGCGGCCAGCACGTCGCCGAGCACCGGGCGGCCGTGCTCGGCCTGGTAGGCGCGGGCGACGTCGAGCATCCGCTCGGTCTTCGGCGTGACGAACGGGTAGCCGTAGATCTGCCCGTGCGGGTGCGACAGCGTGACGCCGATTTCCTCGCCGCGGTTCTCGAACGGGAAGACCTGTTCGACACCGGGCACTTCGGACAGCGCGGCGGTGCGGTCCGACCAGGCGTCGACGACGGCGCGCACCTGCTTCGCGCTCAGCCGCGAGAAAGCGCCGTCGTGATCGCTGGTGAAGCAGACGACCTCGCAGCGCCCGCGGCCGGGCCGCACCGGCACCAGCCCGAGACCATCCACAGTGGACGGCTCGCCGATGACATCCTCCGCGAAGGAAGGAAAGCGGTTCTCGAAGACGACGACGTCGTAGTCGCTTTCGGGGATCTCGCTCGGTTTGCCGGGCTTGCTCGGGCACAGCGGGCACAGGTCGGCCGGCGGCTTGTAGGTCCGCGTCTGCCGGTGGGCGGCCATCGCGACCCACTCGTTGGTCAGCGGGTCCAGCCGGATCTCCGACGCGGCCGAGACCGGCGGCAGGTCGCGGGTGTCCTCGGCGACGCGGTCGGGCGCGCCGGGCTGGTCGAAGTAGATGATCTCCCGGCCGTCGGCCAGGTGTCGTACGGTGCGCTTCACGCTTCTTCGGCCTCGACTGTCTCCGCCGTTTCGGCGATCATGAGTTCCGTTGCCCTTTCGGCGAGTATTTCCTTGGCCTCGTCGGGAATCCCGTCATCGGTGACGACGACGTCGGCCTCGTCCAGGTCGGCGATCGTGGAGATCCCGACGGTGCCCCACTTGGTGTGGTCGGCGAGCACGACGAGCTTGCGCCCGGCTTCGACCAGCGCGCGGT
This sequence comes from Amycolatopsis sp. NPDC028719, assembly GCF_055565395.1. Lineage (NCBI taxonomy): Bacteria > Bacillati > Actinomycetota > Actinomycetes > Pseudonocardiales > Pseudonocardiaceae > Amycolatopsis > Amycolatopsis sp. NPDC028719. Next base: position 1,324,479 of record NZ_JBVHUL010000001.1, on the reverse strand, counting down.
CGGTCTCGCTCTCGGTGAGGTTCGGCGTCGTGAAGCCCGGCCCGTCGGCCATCCCGTGCACGCCGAGGAAGACGACGTCGAGGTGCAGCGACCGCAGGCTGTGCACGGCGACCGGCCCGACCAGCGCGTCCGACGGCGTCCGCACCCCGCCGGTGAGCACGACGGTGCGCTCCGGCTGCGTCGACGCGCGGAGCACGTCGGCGACCTGGATCGAGTTGGTCACGATGGTGAGCCCCGGGATGGCGTCGAGCGCGCGGGCGAGCGTCCACGTGGTGGTGCCGGCGGAGATGCCGATCGCGGTGCCGGGCCGGACGAGTGTCGCGGCGAGCTCGGCGATGGCCTCCTTCTGCGCGCGCTGGCGCACGGACTTCGCCTCGAAGCCGGGTTCGTCGGTGCTCTTGCCGACGATCGAAGTGGCGCCGCCGTAGACCTTCTCGACGAGCCCGCGCCCGGCGAGGACGTCGAGATCGCGCCGCACCGTCATGTCGGAGACGCCCAGCCTGGTCACGAGGTCACTGACCCGGACCGCTCCGGTCCGGCGTGCCTCTTCCAGGATCACCGCCTGTCGCTGACGCGCCAGCACCGCTCAACTCCGTCCCCGTCACACCTCAACCACACAAAATCCTACACGATTCAACACGAGATTCGCAGGATCAGCGTGGGTGAACTTCGAATGACCAGGTCACCGCAGGATCGGCCACACCACGCCCCACGCGAACAACACCACCACCGGCGACCCGAGCGCAACCCGCCACGCGTTCGGCATGCCGTCCGCGGTGACGAGCGCCGCGAGCGCGTAGCAGCCGGCGACCACGGCGGCGAAGACCGGGAACGACGACACGTCGAGCACGGTGGTGAACAGCGAGAGGACCACGAGGGGCCCGCCGAGCGCGACCGGCCAGGCCGGACGGACCCGGGCCAGCGCCATGAGCGCATACGCGAGCAGCGCCACCCCGAGCACCATGAGCGGTACCGCGACGAGCGCGACGAAAAAGCACTCCGCGCCGGTGCACAGGTCCTTCGCCGGGAACGCCCACAAGGCCAGCGTCGCGAGCGGCCCGCTCACCGCCGCGACGAGGCAACGGCGGACCAGCTCGCGGGCGGACATCCGCCGATCCTGGCCGATGCCGCCCGCGACGTCTCGAAAACGCTCGGATCAGCCGGGCGCCCCGGGCAGCCGGATCGTCATCAGCGCACCGCCCTCGGGCGCCCGCGCCGCGTACACCGCGCCGCCGTGACGCTCGGCCGCGTGCTTCACGATCGCCAGGCCGAGGCCCGAACCGGGCAGCGTCCGCGCCTCCGACGAGCGGTAGAAGCGGTCGAACACCTTGGGCAGGTCCTCCTCGGCGATGCCCGGGCCGGCGTCGGCGACCTCGACCACGGCGGTGCCGTCGCCGAGCGGGTACAGCCGCACCCAGACCGTCGCGTCCGGCGGCGAGAACTTCACAGCGTTGTCCAGCAGGTTCAGCACGGCCCGCTCGATCGAGCTGTTGTCGCCGGTGAGCACCCACGGCTGCAGCGAGACGTCGAAGTTGATCTCGCCCGCCCGCCGCCGTGCCCGGTCGAGCGCCCGCTCGACGACGTCCAGCAGCTCGACGCGTTCGAAGCGTTCGCGCGGCTCGTCCTGGCGCGCGAGCTCGACGAGGTCGCCGATGAGCTGCGTCAGCTCGTCGAGCTGCCCGCTGATGTCCGCGACGATGTCGACGCGGTCGGCGTCCGGCAGCGGTGGCGCCCCCGGCTTGCTCGCGGCGAGCAGCAGCTCGAGGTTGGTTCTCAGCGACGTCAACGGCGTCCGGAGCTCGTGTCCCGCGTCCGCGACCAGCTGGCGCTGGCGTTCCTGCGAGTCCGCGACCGTGCCGAGCATGGTGTTGAAGGTCGTGGTGAGGCGCGCCAGCTCGTCGTCGCCGCTGACCGGGATCGGCCGCAGGTCGCCGGTCCTGGCGACGCGCTCGGCGGCCGACGTCAGCCGGTCGACCGGGCGCAGGCCGGTCCGCGCGACCGCCGTCCCCGCCGCGGCGGCGACCAGGATGCCGGCGCCGCCGATCAGGAACAGCACCAGCGCGAGCTCGTTCAGCGTGCGCTTCGTCGGGCCCATCGACTGCGCGAGCACGATGGCCTCGCCGTGCCCGGTCGGCAGCGCGACGACCCGGCTGTCGGTGCGGAAGTCCGTCCGCATCGACTCCGCCGAGTCCCCGTTCGCGACGTTCAGCTCGTCCTGGCCGAACGGCGGCGCCGAGCTCGAAAGCGGGTACGTCATCACGGCGTGCTGGACGTCGGGCGCGGCGGTGAGCTGCCCGATCTGCAGGTCGGCGCTGGCCAGGAAGGCGCCGGGCACCTGCCGCAGCTCGGTCTGCACCTGCGGCGACGCGACGGCCGCCTGGGCGCGCGCCATCAGGCCGTCGTCCAGCTGCTGGTAGAGGTTGCTGCGCACGACCATGTACGCCCCGAGCGACACGAGCGCGACGGCGCCGGCGACACAGGCGGCGGCGAGCAGCGTCACCCGGCCGCGCAGCGAGAACCGGCGCGTCCCCCAGCGCGTGCCACGGGGATCGCCGGGTTCGGTCACGGCGGGGTTTCCCTCAGGACGTAGCCCACTCCCCGCACCGTGTGGATCAGCCTCGGCTCCCCCTCGGCCTCCGTCTTGCGGCGCAAGTAGCCGACGTAGACCTCCAGCGCGTTGCCCGACGTCGGGAAGTCGTAACCCCATACTTCCTCCAGTATCCGGCCCCGCGTGAGGACGTGCTTCGGGTAGGAAAGGAACAGTTCCAGCAGCGCGAACTCGGTCCGGGTCAGGCTGATCTCGCGGCCGTCACGGCGGACTTCGCGCGTGCCCGGGTCGAGCGTCAGGTCCGCGAAGGACAACATCTCCGAAGCCTGGCCGTTCTGGGCCTCCGGGCTGGCGCGGCGCAGCAGCGCCCGCAGCCGGGCGAGGAGCTCTTCCAGCGCGAACGGCTTCGGCAGGTAGTCATCGGCGCCGGCGTCCAGCCCGGACACCCGGTCGGAGACGGTGTCGCGCGCGGTGAGCACGAGGATCGGCAGGTCGTCGCCGGTGCTGCGCAGGCGACGCGCCACTTCGAGGCCGTCGAGCCGGGGCATCATGACGTCCAGGACCATGGCGTCCGGCCGGTCGGCGATGATCGCTTCCAGCGCCTGCGCACCGTCGCTGGCCAGCTGAACCTGGTAACCGTTGAACTCCAGGGACCGCCGGAGCGACTCACGGACGGCGCGGTCGTCGTCCACCACAAGGATGCGCATGGCGACAGTTTTACTCAGCGTGCTGAGACTCGCCTAAGAACACACACAGAACTAACAAAGAGAATCCCTCACTCCGGCGTTCGCGCGACCGGCGCGTTCCAGTGCCGCCAGAGCGCGATCATTCGGATCGCGACCACGCCGGCGGCCGCGATCACGGTGACCGGCCCTTCCGGCAGTCGCACAGCGTGACCGACGACGACGAGCACGGAACCGGCCAGCGCGGCCACGGCGTAGATCTCTTTCCGCAGGACGAGGGGGATTTCCCGGAGCAGGAGATCCCGGACCGCGCCACCGCCGATGCCGGTGGTCATGCCGATCAGGCACGCGGCGTAGACGGTCGCGCCGGCGTTCAGCGCGATGGTCGTCCCGGAGGTGGCGAAGACGCCGAGCCCGAGCGCGTCGGCGAGCAGCACGCCCCGCCGCAGCCGCGCGACCTGCGGGTGGAAGGCGAAGACGACCAGGGCGGTCACGGCGCAGACGGCGAGGTAAGGCCAGTTCCGCAGCGTCGTGGGCGGGTGGATGCCGAGCAGGACGTCCCGGATGACGCCGCCCCCGAGCGCGGTGGTGAGCCCGACGACCACCACACCGAAGACGTCGAGCCGCGCCCGCACGGCGGCGAGCGCCCCGGACGCCGCGAAGGCGACGAGCCCGAGGAACTCCAGCGCCGTGAGCAGCATCTACTGGTCGAGAAGCCCACCGCGGTAGGCCAGCAGCGCGGCCTGCACCCGGTTGGCCGCCCCGATCTTGGAGAGCACCGCGGAGACGTATCCCTTGACGGTGGCTTCGGAGAGGTGCAGGCGCCCGCCGATTTCGGCGTTGCTCAGTCCCTGGCCGATGAGCGCGACGACCTCGCGTTCGCGTTCGGACAGTGAGGCGAGCAGCTTCCGGGCAGGCTGGGCCGCGCGCTGTTCGTCCCGGTGGGACTGGACCATCCGCGCGGCGACACCCGGATCAAGGACAGCACCCCCTCTTGCCAGGTCCCGGACTGCTCGCAGGAGGGCCGCCGGATCGATGTCCTTGAGGAGGAAGCCGTTGGCGCCGAGCCGGAGGGCCAGGCTGACGTACTCGTCGATGTCGAAGGTGGTCAGCATCGCCACGGTGGGCGGATCGGGCAGGGCGAGGATGGCCCGGAGTGCGCGAATACCGTCGTCGGGGGCCCGCATCTTGATGTCGAGCAGGGCGACGTCGGGGTGGTACCGCCGGGCGACCTCCACTGCGGATCTGCCATCGGAGGCCTCGCCCACGATCTCGATGTCCTGAGCCCCGGACATCATCGCGCGCAACCCCGAGCGCACCAGTTCCTCGTCGTCGGCGAACATGAGCTTGATCAACGAAGCCCTCCGCAACAGCCAGTAGGAGGCGGCTCCCCGCGTCCCGTTAACGAAGGTTACCTACTGTTGTTCAGCAGTTCGAAACCAGACACGACCAGGTGAGGCGCTGGTCCGTCCAGGTCAGGTCGGGTGGGCGGTCCGGCAGGGTGTATCCCGGGGCTTGGACACGCCGCAGAACCACTCACCTGGGTGACGACGAGAGTCTGGTTCAGCGACGGCGTTTCTTGCCTTTCCCCTTGGCGCGCGAGGTCCGGGCCAGACCACCCAGCGGATGGGCATTGCGCACCGCCCGGATCTCCTCGAACACCTCGGCCAGCTCAGCGAGGCCGGCCTGGTCCGGATGGCCCGAGGCGAGGATCGCTTTCGCCAGATGCCCGCGCTCGTCGCCCGGCACTTCGGTCAGCATCGCGGACGTCGCTTCCGGGCCGGCCGTCTCGAGCATCTGCAGGAACTGCTCGGTCACCCCGAGCAGGCCCTCGCGTTCGTCGAGGTCGTCCATCGCCAGCGCGCCGCGTTCGACGAGCAGTTGCGTCGCGATCGGACCCACACGCGGGTCGGTGCGCAGATCGTGCAGCAGCGCGTCGCCGTCCGACAGGAAGTCGGTGAGGAGCTGAAGCATGACGGACGCCCGCGTGCGGAACGGGCATGCGCGGACGGCGTCGAGCAGCAGGGGCAGTCCCGCCTCCCGGCCACCGTGCGCGGCCAGCCAGCCGGCGAGCTCCGCCGCGGCCTCCTCTTCGCTGTAGTGCTCCGCGACCACCCCGAGCACGCCGGCGGGAGCGGCGGTGACCAGCTCACCCACCAAGGGCGCGAACCGGCCCTCCCGCAGTGGACGTCGGGCGGGAGCTCGGCGTTCTCCGGCACGAGATCCATGCTGTACATCGGATCGGCCGGGCCGGTGGTCAGCTCGACCGCACCGAATCCGGCCAGCGTGGTGAGCAACCGGCGGAACTCACCCGTGAGCCCGTCCCGCCAGATCGGCTCGCTCGACGGTGCCAGATCGAGGAAGCCGCCTTCGACACAGGACAGCCACACGCTTTCGGCGAGCCGGACCACGGGAACCGGCTCCGGCATGCCGTAGAGGGTGTTGAGCACGTCCGGCAGCACGATGCCGAGGCGGCTGTCAAGCAGCTCGGCGTAGCCGGGGCCCCAGCCGCCCTGCTTGACCAGCAGGCCCGGCCCGGGAACGGCGTCGAACGCCGCCGTCCACAACGCAAGAGCGTTTTTCAAGACAGGAGCGGCCTTCGCCACGCGCACCAGCTTGCCCTTGACCACCCGCACGATCCGCGCACGCTTGGCGACCTCGAACAGGACGGCGGAGTGGGGCAGATCGGCGCTGCTGCGGACGCTGCTGCCCGCACGGTCGAGTTCATCGCCGGTGTCCAGCAGCGACACCAGTTCGCGGGCATCGGCAAGTTTCAGGGTGCCGGTGCCGGTCACCGTCCGGCCGTCACCCACCCACTCGACGAACTTACGCAGCTTGATCACCAGCGACGAGTTCTTCGCGGCGTCCACGAGTTCCGACTCGGGCGGCAGCGCGACCGGCAGGCGAAGAAAGCGTTCATGGCATCCAGGTCCGCCCGGTCGACCCCCTTCCGGTCGGCGGTCATCACCCAGTACTTGCTGACGCCGAACTTGCGCTCGTCGGCCATCGCGGCGGGGACTGCGGCGGCCGCCTTCGCGACGGCGTCCTCGAAATCCGCCAAGGGCTCACCCAGGGATCGGCCAGCCCGTTCTCGTGCAGGTACCGGAGGAACAGCCGGAGCGTCTCAGGCACGAGAGCGGCCTCATCGGCGGTGGCCGACAGCGTGCGTGGCACGTACCCAGCAGGAAGTCCCGGACCAGCGCGGCAGTCCAGTGAGCGAGCCGCCCATCGACAGAGGTGTGCCGGAACTGAAGCGCCGAGACGACGGCATACGGGTCGATCTCGAGGCGCTGAGCGTCGGCCCAGGAGGTGAAGCGGCGGACCAGGAGGTCCTGGCCCGCTTCGTAGCCGTCGTAGTCGTCCTGGTCGTAGTAGGTACGCACCGCGGTTCCCGCCCTGTCGCTTACCGACGAAAGTAGCGTCGGAAGGTGCGCCGAGCGAGCCCGGGGCACCGCCAGCGGGCCCTACGCCCTCCTGCCGACTGTCGGGTAGGCTGTCCACGAAGTGTCAGCCCTCGTAGCTCAGGGGATAGAGCACCGCTCTCCTAAAGCGGGTGTCGCAGGTTCGAATCCTGCCGGGGGCACCCTCACGTCGTAGTCAAGCACGAGCCAGGCGCAGGGCGACGCCGAGCATTGCGCCCGAGACCACGACGAACACCAAGGTCGCGACCGCCAGGAGCACGGTTTCGCCACGGCGATTCGCGATGCGCAGGCGGTGGTTCGCGGCCAGTGCGACCGCGGCCGCGACGATGGGCAGCGCCCACGACCAATGGGGATAGCCGATGACGCCCCAAATGGCGAAGCCGGTGAAGACGAGGCTGAGGAGCCAAACACCGAAATACGCTTTGCGGAGGATAGCTCGGCGTCGAACAGCGGTGAGTCGTTTCGCTGGTCAGCCATCGAGCCAGTCCACCTCTGAGAAGTCCTCTTCGTCCACGGAGTCTCGCCGGCGGCGGGGCGGTGCGGCTTGTCCTCGGATGCCAACTGGGACAAGGCGTTCCGTCCTGCTTCGGCCTGCGTGTCCTTCTCGGACTCGGACAGGTTGCCGTACCACTCGGCGAAACCGGAGGTGCTTCTGCCGAGCAAGCCGGCATACACATTCGAACTCAAGACTCCGCGCGGGGTCACCTTGCCGGCCAGAAGCTCTCTGGCCGGTTCGGCCGCCGCCGGATTCGGCGTGGTGGCCGCCAGCTTGGTCAGAAGTACGTGACGGCGCGGTTCTTCACCGGGTCCGGAGAGAATTCCTGGGCCACGGCTCAAGCCCCCGGGTGGTCGTAGCCGGCGGGTAGCGGGTGCGCTTCGAAGCTGCCGCCGGAGCCGATGACGTCGAGGACGCCGCCGCGGATGAGGCGGACCGTGTTCTGGACGTCGTTGATTGTTTCGGAGAACTCCCACACCCCCTGAGCTGCTTCACGGTACTTGTCGCAGGGCGCCGAGGCCGACCGCGCAACCGTTCACTGTGCCGGTCAGGCCGCTGAAGTACTGGAAGGCTTCGTTGGCAGCGTTGCCGGTCCAGCTCGTCAGGAGCTTGGTGATGTTCGTCTTCAGGTCCTGGGCGAGGTCGGCGCAGAAGAAGGCCAACGAGTCCAGGGCGTCCGACGCATTCGCGAACTGCTCCCAGTCGCCCGCTACCCAGTTCGAAAACTCCTCGACCGGGTTGACTTGGATGGTGGCGTCGAGGAACTGCTGTGTCCAATAGCCGGACGGCCTGGGTACTGGCGGCCGCGGGCAGCCCCGGCACCGACGACGTCTGCGGTGGGCTCCCGGGGTCGGGATACGTCTGGTCCAGCCGCTCGGCTGAACCCGCATCGACGCGGTCGTACATCTGCCGGGCGCGATCGAGTTCGACGCTGCTCGCTTCACACACCGATGTCAGAGCTGTCAGCGCCTTGACGATTTCACCCTTGGCCTGTGCGTGGCTGCCGACCAGTTCGGCGATCAACCCGGGTTGCGCACCGATCTGCAGGTTCGCCTGGGCGAATCCTTCCGCGGTCTTGGCGTCGTCGTGGTGGTTCCGCACGATGCCGCCGTACAGCCCGACCTGGAAGGTGTCCACCGTGAACGCGATCGGCAACTCCCCTGCGTAGTCGGATCGTTCGCACCCGAGCCTGCCGTAACGCCCGTTCGGACACTGGCACGCGGTCAGCGGAGCGAACACTTTTGGGCAGAGTCGGAGGGGCAAGAGGTGAGCTAACCTTTTTCGCATGCTCGGCTTGGACAAGTTCGAGCTCGAAGAAATCGGGGCAGCCCTGCAGGACCAGACCGACTTCGAGTACTTCCACCTGGTCGACCCCCGGACCGGCGAGATGGGGTTCTGGACCACGGACGGCGGAATCGACGGCGAGCACCCGGTCGACCTGGACGAGCTGGACCTGATCGCGATCGAGCCGTTGCCGTCCTATGTCTGGTACCAGGACATGGCGGACTTCGCCGAAGGCATCAATGATGAGCGGGCCGGCCGGCGGCTGGCGAGGGGCATCCAGGGCAAGGGCGTCTTTCGCCGCTTCAAGAACGAGTTGTACGAAGAACACCCGGAGCTTCTCCCCGCCTGGCACGCGTTCAGCGACGTCCGGGCGCGACGCCGTGCGGTCGAATAGCTGGCCGACAACGCGCTCGTCGACCGTGATACCGCCGACCGGTTCGCCGCCGAACATCCCGATCCTGACCTGCCCTGAGCAGGCCGTGTCAGAGGCCGGACCGTTCGAACCGCTCCATCATGGTCAGCGGGATCGCCGCCGAAACTGCCCCAGTGATTCATTCACTTTCGCGACTCCGCCAGATGCTCCGACGACCCCCACCGCGCTCCATACGCCAACCCGGGCATCAGTCCGCGGAACCGCAGGTGCACCTCCCCCGAGGAATCGACCGCCTGAGGCCGGCCGCGGTACCCCGGATCCGACACGTCCCGCTGGAACGCTCCGTCCAGCACCCAAACCCCGGAAGGCACAACCCGGCCGAACCGGACCCGCAGGTCGAACGAATCGCACGGTTGCCGAGGCACCGTCACCATGTACGGCCGCAACGACGACGGCCGGAACAGCATCGCCACCTCCCACGGCTCGCCCCGGGACAACGGGCGGGGCAGCTCCAGTCCGTACCCCCAGCGCGAAGACGTTTCCATCCCCCGATCCACCAGAGTCCCTCCATAGAGAACAGTGGCTGACGGGCGTCCCGCCGGGAGTGACACCGCCAGGTCGAGCGACCGGAGCCCCTCCTGGTCGGCCACGATCCGACGGCGCTCGAGGACCAGCAGCTCGTCCAGCTCCAGAGCGATGGCCAGCGATGCCGTGTGCCAGTGGCCGCCGGGAACGGGCGGTGGTGAAGACGTCGATGCAGCCAGCTCCGCCAGCAGGTCGATCGCCTCGTCCACGCGGCGGCGGACCGTCCGGGGGTCACGGTCCACGCGCGCAGCCGCCCAGCGGACGCGGTCCTGGTACAGCGGCTGGCGGGCCTCCGCGCAGATCGCGAAGGCCGCCAGCGCCGCCAAGCGGAGGTCGTCCGGGAGGTGCGCCGCCAGTTCGGACAGGCGGCCCGACACCTTCTCCCGGATCGCCACCAGCCCGTCGTCGTCGGCCACCGAGCACGCCGAGCGGAGCAGCGGTCCGACCCGGTCCTCGACGCGGCCCGCCAGCCCGCGTCCCTTGCGCAGCGTCTTCAGCTCCTGGACCAGCTCGGAACGCTTCACGGTCCTTCTCCTTCAGTGCGTTTCCATGGTCGGCACCCCCTTTCAGGACAGAGTGCGGCCGGGCGGTGGACCGGAAGTGGACAGAACGTGCATCACCGAGGCGATCAGCGCCGTCCCCAGGCGGACGCCGTCGCGGCTCAGGTACGTGCGGAACGTGCCGATGCGGCCCAGTGCCTCTTCGTCCGCGTCGCCGACGCCGAACGTCACCACGCGGGGACGGCGCGGCCAGGCCGGGTCGCACAACGACGAGAACGCCGCCGGCCAGGTCACCGGGTCCGTCGGCTGGCCGTCGGACAGGAAGAACACCAGCGGCCGGTGCACCCGCACCCGGTGCGTCTCCAGCAGCCGGACGTCCGTGTCGATGGCCGAACGCAGGTACGCGAACACCGGGCCGAAGTTGGTGCCCGTGCACGGGCCCGGCGGCGGCAGCTCGGCGACCTCGCCCGCGAGGTACAGCCCGTGGACCGCCGCAGGCTCCTCCCCGAAGCCGATGACGCTGCAGAGCACGCGGTCGGCGACCGACGCGTCGGCGTGGACCGCCCCCCGGAACTCGCGCAGCCCCCTGTTCAGCTCGTCGATGTGGTCGGCCATCGACAGCGAGATGTCGCACGCCACGTAACACGGCAACACGTCGGACCCCATACCGGTTTCTCCTTCACCCCTGATACGACCGGCGGAGTCTGGCAACCCGGTGTGTATCGAACGTGCAAGAAATGCGGATTACCGAAACTCCAACGGTCGATTGCGCGACACCAATCGGGGACAGCAAGCTGACGCCGGGGAGGCTGCGTGGAGTTTCGGATGCTCGGCCCGCTGGAGGCGTGGCACGACGGCGTGCCGGTCCAGCTGGGTGACCAGCAGCAACGGTTCGTCCTCGTCGTGCTGCTCCTGAACGCCAACAAGCCCGTTTCGAGCGCCCGGCTCGCCGAGATCGTCTGGGCCGACCGCGAAGCCAAGCCCACCCTGATCCGCGGCTACATCAAGCGGCTGCGCGACATCGTCCAGGACACGGGCGGCGTCGGCATCGAGACGACGCCGACCGGCTACCTCCTGCGCATCGGGGACGACCAGCTCGACACCGTCCGGTTCGAGCGGCTGCGCGCCGAAGCCGGCCGAACCGACGACCCGCGGCGGAAGATCGAGCTCCTGCGGGAAGCCGTCGGCCTGTGGCGCGGGCGGTTCCTCGAGGACATCGACATCGACCGCGTCGGCGGGCCTGAGGTCGTGCTCCCGGAGGAAAGCCTGCCCGACGCCGTCGGTGACCTCGCCGAGCTGGAGCTGGACACCGGCGACCACCGCTCGGCGCGCGACCGGCTGCGGCCGCTCGTCCGGTCCGACCCGGCCGGCCAGAAGCACGCCGAACTCCTCATGCGCGCCCTGATCGCCGGCGGCGACCGCGTCGGCGCGCTGCGCGTCTTCAACAGCACTCGCGACGCTCTCGCGGGGCTGCGTATGGAGCCGGGTCCCGTGCTGCGCAACCTCGCCGCGCGCGCCGAACACGGGGAACCACCCAGCTCCCTGCCGTCGCGGCCCGGTGGGTTCACCGGCCGCGCCACCGAAATCGCCATGATCGAGAAGGCCGCCGCGAAGGGGCGCCACGCCGTCTGGGTGAGCGGCGCGCCCGGCGTCGGCAAGACCGGTCTCGCCGTCGAGGCGGCGCACCGGCTGCGTGAGCGCTTCCCCGACGGCCAGCTCCTCGCCCGGCTGAACGGCTTCACCCCGGGCGTTCCCGAGACCAGCGTCGGCGACGCGCTCACCGAGCTGCTGGTCGAGCTCGGGGTGCCGACCGAACAGATCCCGGCCACCGTCGGCCGGAAGGCCACGCTTTACCAGACGACGTTGTGGGGCACGCGCACGCTGGTCGTGCTGGACAACGCCGCCTCGCCGGAGCAGATCCGGCCGCTGCTGCCCGAGGCCGACGGCTGCCTCGCCGTCGTCACCAGCCGGCGGATGGGCGACGCGGACACCGGGGAGAACATCCGGCTTTCGCCGCTGCCGCCGGAAGAAGCGGCCGAGCTGTTCCACGCGCTGACCGAACCGCCGCGGGTGCGCGGACGGGCGGCCGAAGTGGCGCTGATCGTCAAGCGCTGCGGGTACCTGCCGATGCCGATCCGGGTGGCGGCCGCGCTGTTCCGGCGGCACGACCGGTGGCCGCTCGACCACCTCCTCCGGCTGCTCGAGGAGAACGGCCCCTGGGGCGCGGACGACGAAGACGGCATCGCCGCCGTCCGGGTGTCCTACCAGCAGCTCGGCGAACCGCAACGCGCCCTGTTCCGGCTGCTCGGCAGCCTGCCCGGGCCGGACGTCGACGTCGCCGGCGGCGCCGCGCTCGCCGGCTGCGACGTCACCGAAGCCCGGCTGCTGCTCGACGACCTGCACGAGGTCAGCCTGCTGGAGGAAGCCGCGCCGGAGCGGTACCAGATGCTGGACCCGCTCAAGGAGTTCGCCGCCGTCGAGCCGGCGCCCCGGCCGGCGCTGGTGCGGCTGCTCGACTTCTACCTCGTCACGCTGGCGGCCGCCGTCGGGGCCGCGTACCCCTTCGACCGGGCGCAGCTGCCCGCGTCCGACCGGTCCTGCGCGGTGACCCCGGACTTCGCCGACTCCGGCGCCGGGCTGCGGTGGATCGTCGCCGAGCGCGACAACCTCGTGGCCGCGATCCACTACGCCGCCCGGCACGACCTGCCCGAGCACACGTGGCGCCTCGCCGTGCTGCTGTGGCGCTACTTCAACACGACCAACCAGTTCGAGGACTGGATCGGCACCCTCGAGCTCGCGTGGGAGATCGTCTCGGCGGATCCGGGCAACGACTACGGCCAGGCGCACGTGCTGCTGCGGCTGGCCACCGCGCACGATCGGCGCGGGCAGCTCGCGGAGGCGCTGGAGCTGGCCGCCCGGGCGCTGCCGAAGTGGCGCCGCCTCGGTGATCCGCGGGGTGAGGCGGCGACGCTGTGCGCGCTCGCGATTCCCACGATGGAGCTGGGGAAGCACGAGCAGGCGATCGCCCACCTCGAGGTCGCGCTGACGAAGTACGAGCAGACCGAAGACCGGCGGGGCGAGGCCCACGCGCTGAGCATGCTCGGCTACCTCAACGAGCTGCACGGCAACCTCGACGTCGCGCTGGGCCAGCACTCGGCGGCCGCGCGGATGCTGAAGGAAATCGGCCACGTCCAGGGCGTGGGGCACGCGCTGAACAACCTCGGGTCCGTGCAGGAGAACCTGGGCCTGCTTGCGGAGGCGCTGGCCAGTTACACCGACGCGCACGCGCACGCCGCCGAGGTCGGCGACCACTGCGTCGAGGCCTACGCGCTGAACAACCTCGGGAACGTGCACCGCAAGCAGGGGCGGTTCGACCAGGCGGTGCGCTACCACGACAAGGCTCGTGAGGTGGCGGCGAACGTGCCGGACGCCGATCTGCGCATCCAGCTCTACCTCGACCGCGGGGCGACCGCGCTCGCCCGGGGTGCCCGGCGGGACGCCTTGACCGCGAGCAAAGCGGCGCTGGACCTCGCCGACGGCAGTGGAAACCGCGCGTACCAGGCGCGCGCGCACCGCGGTGTCGCCGAAACGCTCCACGCGCTGGGTGAGCACACGGGCGCTGTCCCGCACTGGACGGCCGCCGAAACCGGCTTCGACGCGCTCGATCTGCCGGAAGCCGGTGCGGTGCGGGACGAACGCGCCGCGCTGGACTGCGCCTGCGCCGCGCGCTGACGCGGTCCGGGCCGGCCGGAGCCCGGCCGGCCCGGCGCACATCAACCGTGCCAAGGGTTGCCGTCGGTGCCCGCGGGCGGCGGGCCGCTGGTGGTGGGCGGCGGCGGGGTGGTGCCGTCGCCGTCCGCGAACGCCGTGGTGGACCCGATCAGCGGCGCCGCCGCGATGATGCAGAGCGCCAGCACGGGGCCGCCGATTCTGGCCAGCTTCTTGGGCATGGACATGACGAATCCTCCAAAGGAATGGGTGGTTTTCAGGGATTCCGGAGGATTTCCGGGCCCTGCACCCAGGATTCGTCAGGCGGCGTGCGTCAACAAGGCGTTTCCTGTTGCCTGCGGAAATAGGAAACAGTCACCTTTCCGGAAACAGAAAGGCGCCGGTGCACAGTACGGCGCCGGCCACGACGAGCGCGGTCGTCGTCGAGGTCGTGCTCAGGAGCGCGCCCAGGACGGCCACGCCGAGGACAGCGCCCGTCTGACGGGCGGCGTTCAGCGCTCCCCCCGCCGTGCCCGCCAGCTCGGGCGGGGCCGAGCCCACCACCGCCGTGAGCAACGACGGGATGGCCAGGGAAACCCCGAAACCCAGCAGCGCCAGCGCCGGCACCGACCAGGACGTGAATGCCTGGAGGAACACACCCGACGCCATCAGCACGAAACCCGAGATCGCCGGGACGCGGGGGCCGATCCTGGCCACCAGCCGACCCGTGAAGATCGGGTTGAACGCCGTCGGGATCGTCAATGGCAGGAAAGCCAGGCCCGTGGCCGACGGCGAATAACCGCGCGTTTCCTGGAAATAGAGCGACAGCACGAACAACACGCCCGACAACCCGAAGTTCACGATCGCGCCCGCCAGGAGCTTTCCGGAAAGCAGGGAAACCGGCAGCATCGCACCCGGACGGCGTTGGGACGCCACGAACACCGCGGCCGCCGCCAAGGACAGCAGGAGCACCCAGAATTCGGCCTCGACCAGCGCGTACGTCAATGTCGACAAAGCGGCTACGACCGAGAGCTGACCGATCACGTCGAACCGGCGCGGCTTGGGCGGCGTCGCGGGGGCCGAACGGGAGAGCGCCAGGGCCACCAACGCCACCGGGACGTTCACCACGAAGATCGCGCGCCAGCCGAACGCCTGCGTCAGGAGGCCGCCCAGGAGCGGGCCTGCCACCAGGCCCGTTCCGCTCACCGCCGCCCACACGCCCATCGCTCTCGCTCGCGCGGCGGCGGAGGGGTAGGCCGAAGCGATCAAAGACAGTGATGACGGCACCAACAGCGCACCCGCCACGCCGAGCAGAGCGCGGAGGACGATCAACGCGACCGGCGAGAAAGCCAAGGCCGACAACAAGGACAGCACGGCGAACGACGTCAGGCCCGTGAAGAACACCCGGCGTGCGCCGAAGCGGTCCGACCACGCGCCGGCCGTCAAGAGGAACGCCGCGAACGTCAGCGTGTAGCCGTTCGAAATCCATTGCTGGTCCGACAAGGACGGTGCCAACGCGGGAAGCGCCACCGTCACGATCGTCGTGTCCAGCATGACCAGGAAGTAGCCCAGCGAAAGGCCGGTGAGGAGTCTTGCCACAAGAAGAAGCCTGGACTCTCCGTGACACCGGCGGAAGCAGGCAGTTACGATGGCGGGTATCGGGAACGCCGATGGGGGCCGTCATGGAACTGCGTCACCTGCGCACCTTCCGCGTCGTCGCGCGGACGCTCAACTTCACGCACGCCGCCGCCGAGCTGCACTACGCGCAGTCCAGTGTCACCGAACAGATCCAGGCCCTCGAAGCCGAACTCGGGTCGCAGCTCTTCGACCGCGCCACCAGGAAGCTCACGGCCGCCGGGGAACGGCTGGCCGGGTACGCCGACCAGGTGCTCGAGCTCGTCGAGGAAGCCAAGGCCGCCGTCGAGGAGGAACGCGGCGAGCCCGAAGGCGACCTGACCATCGGGGCGCTCGAAACCCTGTGCACGCACTGGGTTCCGCCGATCCTCGCCGCTTACCGGGCGCGGTGGCCGCGCGTCCGGCTGTCCGTCAAGGAAGGCGGGCGCGGCGAGCTGTACCGAGGCGTCCGCGAGTCCGAAATGGACGTTTGCGTCACCTTCGGCGCCCCGCCGGACGATCCCGCGTTCGCCGGCCGGACGCTCGGCGAGGTGCCGCTCGTCGTCATCGCACCGCCCGGGCATCCGTTGGCACTGAAGGAAGAAATCCGGCCTGACGACCTTCGCGGCGTCGGGTTCCTCGCCACGCCGAAGGGCTGCGGCTTCCGGGAGATGCTCGACCGGATCGACGGGCCGGTGGTCGGCACCGAGGTCGGCAGCCTCGCCGCGCTCGGGCGCTGCGTGGCCGCCGGCCTCGGGTGCGGCATCGTGCCCGCGATGGTCGACCACCCCGGCGCGGTCGCCGTCCCGCTGGCCGGGCGGACGACCGGCATCACCCTGACCTGGCGACGGCGCGACGAGCACAAACCGAGTGTTGCCGCGCTGCTCGCCACCGCCGGCGTCAGGGCTTGACCACCGCGCTCAGGCATGAGCACGGGAGTCACTTGCCGAGCGCGTCCACACCGGCCTGGGCGAACGCCTCGTCCTGCGCCCCGGACGGCGCGCCGGCAACACCCACCGCGGCGATCGGCGCGGACCCCGCGGTCACCGGGACCGCGCCGGCCAGGAACAACGTGCCGTCGATGTCCTTCAGCGTCGGGGCCTGCTGCAGGCGGCCGACGAGCTCGGACGTCTTGGCGTTCCACGACACCGCCGTGAAGGCCTTCTGCTGGGCCGAGCTGTAGGACTGCGGGCCCGCGCCGTCGCCGCGCAGGGTCAGGACGGTGTTGCCGTCGCGGTCGACCACCGCGACCGACACGTGCTGGCCGGCCTGGCCCGCGGCGTCCAGCGCGGCCTGGGCGGCCTTCTGCGCGGAGGCGATCGACAGGTGCGACGTCTGGATGACGCCCTTGGAAGGGGCCGGGGCCGCGGTGGCCGACACGGCGCCGACGGTCGTCGCACCGACAGCGACGAGGCCGGCGACGACGGCGGCGATCCGGGTACGGGTGGCGATCATGGTGTGCTCCTCGGGTCGATCGGGTTCGATGACTCCAGCTTCAGCCCGGCCCGGGGGTGATCCGGTCGTCGTCCCGGCCGACAACCGGGTCATCCGATCGGCTGATGCGCGGCCGTTCCGCCGGGCTGACGCTGGTGCCGGACCCGAAGGGAGCGAGCATGGACGGCATGACGGCCGATTCCGACGCGCGGTGGCTCGCCGCGGTCCTGCACTCGGCGTTCGTCCTGCTGGTGCTCGCTTCGGCGGTCCGCTTCCTGACGCGCCACGACGGCAACCCGCTCCAGCCCTGGGTGATCGTGTTCACCGCGGCGCTGGTCCTCGCGTACGGCGTGGGCCTGGTCTTCCGGCCGGGCACCCTGCGCTGGCTGACCGTCGTCCTGGCGCTTTGGATCGTCCTGGTGGTGCTCGCCCCCAGCTTCGCCTGGTCGGCCATCCCCCTGCTGGTCACCGGCCTGCGCACGCTGCCGGCCGGGCAGGCCCTCGCCCTGGTCGCCGTGATCACGGCACTGGTGGTCGTCTCGCAGAACCGGCTGGCCGACGGCTTCGACCCGAACCTCACCATCGTCCCGATCGCCATCGCCGCGGTCACCGCCGCCGTCATCACCTTCATGCGGCGGCAGGCCGAACGGCTGCGGGAGTCCGAGCGGCGAGCCGGCGTGCTGGCCGAACGGCACCGGGTGTCCCGCGAGCTCCACGACGCGCTCGCGCAGGGCCTGTCCAGCCAGGCGATGCTGCTGCAGGCCGCCGACCAGGCCTGGGACCGGCCCGAGCTGGCCCGCGAACACGTGCGCGCCGCGCAGCGCGTCGGTGCGGGCAACCTGTCGGAGGCACGCCGGCTCGTCCAGGACCTCGCGCCCGCCGACCTCGCCGACGCCACCCTCGAGGAGGCGTTGCGCGCCGTGGCCGGCCGGGCCGGGCTGCCGGTGGAGGTCCGCATCGACGGCGACGAGCGCCCGCTGCCGGAGGGCGTCCAGTCCACTGTGGTCCGGATCGCCCAGGGCGCGCTGGCCAACGCGCGTGAGCACGCCGACGCGGGCAACGTCGTCCTCACGCTCACCTACCTCGACGACCAGGTCGTGCTGGACGTCGCCGACGACGGGCGCGGGTTCCTCGTGACCGAGTCCGAGCCCGGCGAACGCGGTCACGGGCTCCCGGCCATGCGGGTCCGCGCCGGGCAGCTCGGTGGCAGGCTGACCGTGGAGTCCGCGCCCGGCCAGGGCACGGTCGTTTCGGCCGCGATCCCGCTGGAGGCTGCCCCATGACCATTCGCGTCCTGGTGTGCGACGACCACGCCGTAGTCCGCGCCGGATTGCGAGCCCTGCTATCAGGCGCGGACGGCATCGAGGTCGTCGCCGAGGCAGCCGGCGGGGAGGAAGCCGTCGCGACCGCCGCGGCCGTGCGGCCCGACGTCGTCCTGATGGACATCCAGCTCGGGGACGGCATCGACGGGATCGAAGCGACGCGCCGGATCCGGAGCACCCCCGGCGCACCCCGGATCCTCGTCCTGACGACCTACGACACCGACGCGGACATCAGCCGCGCGATCGCCGCCGGTGCCACCGGGTACCTCCTGAAAGCCGGCTCGGCCACCGAGCTGTACGCGGCGATCGACGCGGCCGCGGCCGGGCGCACCGCGGTGTCCCCGCCGGTCGCCGACCGGATGATGGCCCAGCTGCGCGCCCCGCGGCCCACGCTGACCGGCCGCGAACTCGACATCCTCCGCCAGCTCGCCCAGGGGCTGGGCAACAAGGAGATCGCCCGCGCGCTGTTCATCAGCGAAGCGACCGTCAAGACCCACCTGAGCCGGATCTACGGGAAGCTCGAGGTGGACACCCGCTCCGGGGCCGTTGCGGTGGCCAAGGCACAGCGGATCCTGGACTAGACGCCTTTGCCGCGAGAAGCGGCAGGCCGAGGTCTTCTCAAACGCCCATCGAGGTGGAAAGCTGCTCACCGATCGAGGGCCTGACCATAGGTCCGCTTCTGACAACGTTGTCATCTCCTGGAGGTGCGCCCATGTGGTCGCAGAGCAGACGGTTGGCCGCCGCGGTGGCCGCGGGGGTGGTGGTCGTCGGCCTGGCGCCCGCCGTGGCGCAGGCCGCGCCCGCCCCGGTGGATCCGGTGAGCCTCGTCAACCCGTTCGTCGGCACGCAGAACTTCGGCAACACGTTCCCCGGTGCGAGCGCGCCGTTCGGAATGGTGCAGGTCAGCCCGGACACCGGCGGTCAGGGCGGCTACGACTACCTGCAGAACGCGATCTACGGCTTCAGCCAGACGCACCTGTCCGGCGTCGGCTGCGGCGTCATGGGCGAGCTGCCGATCATGCCGACCACCGGCGCCGTCGACAACGTTGACAAAGACGCTTACAAGTCCCCGTACAGCCACGACGACGAGCACGCCGAGCCCGGCTACTACCGCGTCGGCCTCCAGAAGTACGGAGTGAACGCCGAGCTGACGGCCACCGCGCGCACCGGCTGGCAGCGCTACACCTTCCCCTCGACCGGGCAGGCGAACGTCCTGTTCAACACCGGCCAGGCCAACCAGTCCGTCAAGGACTCCGAGATCCACGTCGTCGGCGACCGGACCCTCGAAGGCCGCGTCCGCGCCGGTGGGTTCTGCGCCGGCCACGACGAGCACACCGTCTACTTCACCGCCACCTTCGACCGGCCGTTCAGCTCCTACGGCACCTGGCGCGGCTCGACGCGCACCGACGGCAGCCGCGACGCCGCGGGCACCGGCGGCAACGGCGCCTGGGCGAGCTTCGACGCCACCACCGACCACGACGTCGTCCTCAAGGTCGGCCTGTCGTACACGGGTCTCGACGGTGCGCGGAAGAACCTGGCGGCGGAGACGTCGAACTACGACTTCGACGCCACCCGCGCGGCGCTGCACCAGCAGTGGGCCGACCGGCTCGGCGCCATCAAGATCGGCGGCGGTACCACCGAGCGGCAGACGGCGTTCTACACCGCGCTCTACCACTCGCAGCTGCACCCGAACCTGGCCGGCGACACCGACGGCGCGTACACCGGCTTCGACGGCAAGGTGCACACCGCGAGTGGTTACACGCCGTACCAGAACTTCTCGCTCTGGGACACCTACCGGCCGCAGAACCAGCTCCTCGAAATGCTCGAACCGCAGGTCGCGCGGGATGTCGCGCTGTCGGTGGTCGCCATCGGCCGGGACGGCGGGTGGCTGCCGCGGTGGGCGCTGGCCGAGAGCGAAACCAACATCATGACCGGCGACCCCGTGACACCGTTCCTCGTCGAAGCGTGGTCGAAGGGCCTGCTCGCCGGGCACGAAGAAGAGGCGTACGGGCTGCTCAAGAAGAACGCGACGAGCACGCCGCCCGCCGATTCGCCGTACAACGGCCGCTCCGGCGTCAACTACTACAACGACCGCGGGTACATCCCGAGTGGCCTCGAGCTCGGCAAGGACTGCGCGGCCAAGGGCGGCGACAACGACTGCGAGCACCCGGCGTCCGCGACCATGGAGTACTCGGCGGCCGACGCGGCGCTGGCGCTGATGGCCCGCGGGCTCGGCCACGGCGCCGACGCGCGGATGTTCGCCGACCGCGGCCAGTGGTACCGCAACTTGTGGGACTCCTCGATCCAGCAGTTCCGCCCGCGCACGACCGAGGGCACGTTCCTCACCCCGTACAACCCGGTCGACGCCGACCACCAGTTCCACGAAGGCGGCGCCTACCAGTACCAGTGGCTCGTGCCGCAGGACCCGGCCGGGCTCGTCTCGCTGATGGGCGGCAAGAAGCCGACCGAGAAGCGGCTCGACTCCTTCTTCGCCTACGACAAGCTTTTGAAGGATCCGGCGGGCACCGCGCGCAACGACTGGATTTCCAGCCCGTACGACTACTACGGCAAGCCGACGTACAACCCGAACAACGAGCCCGACCTGCTCGCGCCGTACATGTACAACTGGGTCGGGACGCCGTCGAAGACCGCGACCGTCGTCCGCGCGGCGATGACGTTGTTCACCACCGGCCCGGACGGCATGACCGGCAACGACGACCTCGGCACGATGTCCGCGTGGTACGTCTTCTCCTCGCTCGGGCTGTACCCGACGATGAGCGGCGCGAACTTCCTCGCGCTGTCGAGCCCGCAGTTCGAGTCGGCGACCGTCCGGATCGGACAGTACGGCCGTGCGCAGGGCGGCACGCTGACCGTGAACGCGCCGGGCGCGAGCGACACCAACCGGTACGTCCAGAGCGTGTCGCTCAACGGCCGGGACGTCCGGCAGACGTCCCTGGACTGGTCCGCCATCGCGCACGGCGGGACGCTTTCGCACAAGCTGGGGTCGAAGCCTTCTTCGTGGGGTACTTCGGCCGCTGCCGAGCCGCCGTCGGTGAACGACGCCATCGGTGACCTGCGGCGGCACGTCGACGCGTCGCTGCGGCAGTCGTCCGTGGTGATCCCGGCCGGCGCGGCCCAGCAGGTGCACCTCGACCTCGACGTCCTCGCGCAGAACCCGGCGCTGCAGCCGGTGACCGTGTCGGCGACAGCGCCGTCCGGGTGGAAGGTCAAGGTCCAGCCGATCGACCTGATCTGGTCGGGACGGCTGCCGGTGCAGAAGACGGTGCCGATCACGGTGACGGTGCCCGCCGGGGCCGCGGTGGGGACGTACCCGGTGCAGTTCAAGGTGTCCGGGCTGGGCGCGAACAGCGTCTCCCGGTCGGCCACGGTCGAGGTGCGGACACCGTCCGCTTGCGTTCCGGGCACTTCGTGCGCGGTCGACCTGGGCCGCGACTACAACCACGACGGCACGGCGACGGTTGATGCGTCTTCCGACGGCAATTTCGACGGTGGAGGCTGGAGTTACGATGCCGCGCTGCTGCCCGCGGCCGGGCCGGTGACCTGGGACGGCGTCACGTACGCGGCGCCGGACGCTTCGGGGACTTCGCCCAACTTCGTCGAGGCCCGTGGCCAATCGCTGCTGCTCCCGGCGGGTCAGCACGCGGCGTTGAAGCTGGTCGGGTCGTCGCACAACGGGCCGGTGTCGACGACGCTGACCGCGCACTACACCGACGGGACCAGCGCCGACCTGGCCGTGACGTTCGCGGACTGGGCGGGCTCGGGGGCGTCGGTCGTGCTCGACATGCCGCACCGCATCAAGGCGGGCAGCGGAGTCGACGGGCCGTCGGTGCGGCTGTTCGGCGTCGCAGCCGCGTTGGATTCCGGCAAGACACTGCAGTCGGTGAGCCTGCCGAACGACCCGCGGGTCGAGATCTACGCGCTCACCCTGGCGTGATCTGAAAAGCCGTGAAGGCCTCCTTACCGGCATCTTGAGCCGGTAAGGAGGCCTTCACGGCTCTCGGGGAGCGGCGGCGAAGCGGGCGACCAGGTCGGGGAAGCCGAAGACGGTGATCCGGGCGATGCCGCCCTTGCCGAGGGTCAGCACCGCCAAGCCGAACGGCTCGCCGCGGTACCAGGCCGCCGCCGCGGGCTGGCCGTTCGCTCGGGTCGGCGTCATGTGCCACTCGCCCGGCTCGCCCATTACGTGTCGCAGGAATGCGACACAAGTCCGCTTTCCGGCGAACCACGTCCGGGACGGCACCGGCTCGATCACCGCGTCGTCGCGCAGGACGCTCTCCAGCGCCGCCAGGTCCGAGTTCATGAACGCACTCATGTAGCGGTCGAGGAGTTCGCGCTGCTCGGGCTCGGTGAGGGAGCCGACCTCCGGAGCGTCGTGGAGGGTGGCGCGGGCGCGCTGGAGGGTGCTCTTCACCGCCGCGACGCTCGTGCCGAGCATCTCCGCGACCTCGGCCGCCGGGAACGCCAGCACCTCCCGCAGGATCAGCACCGCGCGCTGGCGCGGCGGAAGCAACTGCAGCCCGGCGATCAACGCCAGCCGGACGCCGTCGCGGGCCACCGCGATCTCCGCCGGGTCGTCGGCGTCGGACGTGACCAAGGCGTCCGGGATCGGCCGCGGCCAGAGATCGGCGGGTTCGGCCGGGACGGGCGGCGCATCCGGATCGGCCGCGGGCGCGCCCAGCCCGGACGGCAGCGGCCGCCGCCCCCGCTGCTCCAGCGCGGTGAGGCAGGCGTTCGTCGCGATCCGGTAGAGCCAGGAGCGGACGGAGGCCCGGCCTTCGAAGCGGTCGTAGGCCCGCCACGCGCGCAGGTAGGTCTCCTGGACGACGTCCTCGGCTTCGTCGGGAGTGCCGAGCATGCGGTAGCAGTGGGCCAGCAGCTCACGCCGGTACGGCTCGAAATCCACGGTCACACTCTTGCTGACCGCCGGCGGCGGCGAAAGGAATCGGTCAGGGCGAAGGCCGGACTTCCGGCTGCGGCGCGCGGTCGTGCTTCCGGAACTCGACCCACCGGCGGCTCACGTCGGCCCAGAGTTCCTGCTGTTCGGCGTAGAAGGCATCGAGCCGGTCGCGTCGCAGGTCCGCGGCCGGCGTGGTGACCAGGTAATAGTCCATCTCGTCGCGCAGCCGGGATCTCGGGGATGCCGAGCACGATCGTGGAGAGCGCGGTGAGGACGAGCGCGGTGATCCGCGCCCACCGCCGCCTCCGCGGCAAGCGTCAGGCGACGATGCGCGGCTCGGAAGCCAGCCTCGACAGCGCCTGCGTGAGCCGCCGCGCCGCGACCTCCCACTCCTCCAGCGCACTTCCCCGGCCCAGGGCCGCCGTCCTCAGGGACCGGCGCAGCTCCGGGTCCGCATACCAGCGGTGCAGCGCGTCAGCCAGGGAAAACGGGTCGTTCGGCTCGACCAGCAGGCCCGGCATCTCGCCGTCCGCGTCGACGCCGAGGGCGTCGTACACCCCGCCGACCTCGGTGGCCAGCACCGGGATTCCGCGGGCCAGCGCCTGGGCGACGAACATCCCGGACGTCGCCGCGCGGGCCGGGATGACCAGCAAGTCAGCCGCGTTGTAGGCGGCGCCCAGGTCGACCGCGTCGCCCGTCAGCGTGATGCGGCCGCCCAGGCCGAGGCGCTCGATGGACCACCCCAGCTCGTCCACGTACCCCCGGTCCACCTCCAGCGAGCCGGCCATCACGCAGGACAGCGCCAGGTGGTCGACCTCGCGGAGGGCCTGGACCAGCACGTCCTGGCCGTTGCGGCGGGTCACGTCGCCGACGCACAGCAGCCGGGAGACGCCGTCGGCGCCGGCCGCGAGCGGGGCCGCGTCGGTGCCCGGCTTGGCCACGTACACGCGGCCCGGGTCGAGGTCGTGGCGGTCGATCAGCAGCCGGGCGAGCCACGGGCTCGTCGCGACGACCATCCCGGCCATCCGCAGCGTCTCGCGCTCGCACGCGTCCAGTTCCGCCGCGTGCGCCGGGTCGAGGCCCGGCTCGTCGGCCAGGGCCTGGTGCACCAGCACGGCCAGCCGCAGCCGCCGCGCGTGCGGGACGACGATCTCGGGTACGCCCGAGGCGATCGCGCCGTCGAGCAGCACCACCGTCCGGTCCGGCAGCGCGGCCAGGGATCTGGCCAGGCGACGCCGGGACGTCGCGTCCGGCTCCGGCCAGTCGCCGGCGAGCGGCAGCTCCAGCACCGGCTGCCCGACGGCGGGCAGGTTCTGGCACATGCGCTTGTCGTACGTGTCGCTCCCCGGCGGCGCGGCCGGGAGGATGAACACCATCGGGTCGGCGGGCCTCATCGCGAAGGCCGGAGCAGAGCGGCGGGACGGGACACGGCAACCTCCAGCGCGGTCGACGACGATGACGGCTCATCTGTCACACGCGGCCGGCGGCGAGTTGGTTCAGTCCTGCGAGTCAATCATCCACACGCCGTTGACCTGGACCATCGTGAAGGTGTCGTTCTCGGCCTTGCCACCGTCGTAGAGGACGGTCGCGGTCACCCTGCTGGGGCCGACCTCCTTGACGTTGGTCGCCTGCACCGACCTGTAGCGCGCCCAGAAGCTCCGATACGACTCGTACGTCTGGTGTCGTGACGCCTTGAAGTTGGCGGTGAGCAGGTTCCACGACTGCGCCGGGTTGCCCGGCAGCAGCGCGTAGTAGTCGGAAAGAGCCTGGGCGGCCGTCTTGGTCGCGGACACCGGCGACACCGGCGTCGAGGTGGGCGGCGGCGTGGTCGTCGGCGCCGAAGTGGGCGTCGGTGAAGGTGACGCCGACGGCGACGGTGTCACGGAAACCGAAGCCGACGGCTGGGACGTGGCCGGCGGCGCGGCGGTGTCCGTCGGCGGCTTCTGCCGCACGACCAGCAGGATCGCGACGACGACCGCGACGCACAGCAGCGCCGCGCCCGCCCCGACGGCGATCATGCCCTTGCGCGCGCCCGGCGACACGGCGGCGACCGCGCCGGGCGACGACGACGACGGCGGCGGCGGTACGGCGACGGTGTCCGGGACGGTCGGCACGGCAGCCGCGGCAGCCACCTCGGCCTCCGGGATCGTCGCCGCGAGCACCGACTCGCCCGGCTCCGCGTCCGTCAGCAGCGCGCGCAGCTCCTGCTCGACCTCGTCCATCGACGGCCGCGCGGCCGGGTCGGTGGCGAGCATCCGCTCCAGCAGCGGGGTCAGCCGCTCCGCCTTGGCCGGCGGCTCGATCTCCCCGCTGGACGCCTTGTAGAGCAAGGCGATCGGGTTGTCCGCCGTGCCGTACGGCGGCTGCCCCTCGACGGCCGCGTACAGCGTGGCGCCGAGGGAGAAGACGTCGGCGGCGAAGTCGGCGTCCTCGCCGCGGGCCACCTCGGGCGCGAGGTACGCGGGCGTACCGGCGATCTCGCCGGTGGCCGTCAGCTTGACGTCACCGATGGCGCGGGAGATGCCGAAGTCGGTGATCTTCGCCGTGCCGTCGTCGGAGACCAGGATGTTGGCCGGCTTCACGTCGCGGTGCACGATCCCGGCGCGGTGCGCGCCGGCCAGCGCCGAACTGATCTGCGCGCCGATGCGGATGGCGACGTCGACGGAGACGGGCTCGTCCTGGATCAGGACGGCGAAACTCTTCGACGCCAGGTACTCCATGATCAACCACGGCCGGTCCTCCTCCTCGAGGACGGCGAACACCGTGATCGCGTGGGAATGCTGCAACCGGGCGGCGATCCGCGCCTCGCGCATCGCGCGGTTCTTCGCCTCTTCGGTGCGGTGCTCGTCGTGGTCGTGCGGCAGCAGGAGTTCCTTGATCGCCACGGTGCGGCCGAGCATTTCGTCCTGGGCCCGCCACACCGTGCCCATCGCGCCGCCGCCGATCGGCTCGAGCAGCCGGTACCGATCGCGGATCCGGCGACTTTCCACGAGCATCCACCATTCTTGACAAAGTGTCCCGACGAGATCCGGCCAGCATGCCAGGATCATCCGCCGGCCGGTACCAACGTAACCGAAAGCCTTGGACGGACAGCGCAATCGAGCGCTGTGGCGCTGCCCACCGTGTACCCGCAAATCCTAACGAACAACCCCGTAGGCCCGATCAAGTGCGTCCACGATCTCCTTGCGCAGCCCGGCACCGACGGCGATCGTCGACGACGAACCGACCGTGTGCTCGCTGCCGTCGCGGTCCACGACGGCGCCGCCGGCCTCGCGCACGAGCAGCACGCCGGCCATGGTGTCCCACGGGTTGTTGGACAGGATCAGTGCGGCGTCGAGCTTTCCGTCCGCCACCCAGGCGAGGTCGATCGCCGCGGTGCCGAGCATCCGGATCTTCTGCGCCCGCCCGCCGAGGTCCGACAGCAGCCGCAGGCGCGCCGCGTTCTTCTCTTCCGCCAACCGGCCGATCGCGAAGTCGCCGACGGCGATCATCGCGTCCGCCAGCTCCGTCGCGGCGGACGCGCCGACGCGCTCCCCGTTCGCGAAAGCACCTTCGCCGCGCGCGGCGGTGTACGTGACGCCGAGGTACGGCAGGGCGATCGCCGCGACCGTGCTGTGCTCGCCGTCCACCAGCGCCAGGGAAATCCCGCAGAGTGGAATCCCGCGGGCGAAGTTGGCGGTGCCGTCGATCGGGTCGAGCGCCCACCAGCGGCCACCGCCGTCGCCGCTGCGGCCACGCTCCTCGCCGAGGACACCGATCTCCGGCGTCTCGGCGGTGAGGAACTCCCGCAGCGCGTCCTCGACCGCCATGTCGACGTCGGTCACCAGGTCGCGATCACCTTTCGCGGAAACGGAAAAAGCCGGGCGCGACCGGACGATCTCCGTCGCCTTCGCCACGGCTTCGCGCGCGACGTCGAGTAGTGCGGCATGCTCGCTCATGACTTCCAACCTAGTGAAGGGACGTGCTCATGACCGACCTGTTCCCGCTATCGACGACGGCCGACGAGCAGCGGCGGGGCGCGGGGGTCGCGGTGCTGCCGATCGGCAGCTTCGAGCAGCACGGCGCGCACCTCCCCCTGACGACCGACACGGTCATCGCGGCCACCCTCGCAAAGGCGGTGGCGGAGGCGTATCCCGTCCTCCACCTGCCGCCGATCACGATCTCGTGCTCCCACGAGCACGCGGCGTGGGCCGGCACGGTGAGCATCTCCGCCCGCACGCTGCACGCCGTGGTCACCGACGTCGCCGCGTCGCTCAAGGCGTCCGAGGTCGGGCGGCTGGTGCTGGTCAACGGGCACGGCGGCAACTACGTACTGTCCAATGTGGTCCAGGAGGCCGCCGGCGCGATGGCACTGTTCC
This sequence comes from Amycolatopsis sp. NPDC028719, assembly GCF_055565395.1. Taxonomy (NCBI): domain Bacteria; kingdom Bacillati; phylum Actinomycetota; class Actinomycetes; order Pseudonocardiales; family Pseudonocardiaceae; genus Amycolatopsis; species Amycolatopsis sp. NPDC028719. The sequence goes on along the minus strand of NZ_JBVHUL010000001.1, from coordinate 1,297,234 downwards.
CCGGCGTCGCGGACTGGCAGGCGGCGCACACGGCGGCCGGCCTGCGCACGTCGCTGGACGACGACATGCACGCCGGCGAACTGGAGACGTCGATCCTGCTGCACGCGCACCCGCACCTCGTCCGGCCCGGCCACGAGACGGCCGACCACGTCACCGACCGGGAACACCTGCTGACGCTGGGCCTGCGGGCATACACGGAGTCGGGGGTGGTCGGCCGTCCTTCGCTGGCGAGCGCGGCGAAGGGGCACGTCCTGCTGGACACGCTGGTCCAGCGCTTCGCCGGCGTTCTCGAGGCCTTAGGCGCCTGAGAACGCCTGCCCCAGGTGCGGAAGCAGGTGGTCCATCCGCTCGGCCTTCGTGCGGAGGTACTGCAGGCTTTCCGGGTTCGGCGGAACCAGCAGCGGAACCCGCTCGCTGATCCGGATTCCGTAGCGCGTGAGCTGTTCGACCTTCGCCGGGTTGTTCGACAGCAGGCGTACCGAGCGGACGCCGAGGTCGGTCAGGATGCCCGCCGCCGCGTGGTAGTCGCGGGCGTCGACCGGCAGGCCCTGCGCCAGGTTCGCGTCGACCGTGTCGAGGCCCTCGTCCTGCTGCAGCCGCATTGCCTCGAGCTTCGCGAGCAGGCCGATCCCGCGACCCTCGTGGCCCTGGACGTAGACGAGCACGCCCGAGCCCTCCTCGACGATCCGGTCCAGCGCCACCGCCAGCTGGTCGCCGCATTCGCAGTGCGTCGAGCCGAAGACGTCACCGGTCAGGCATTCGCTGTGCACGCGGACCAGGGCGCCGAGCGGGGCGACGTCGCCGTAGACCAGCGCGACCTGCTCGGTGCCGGTGCGATCGAGGTAGCCGACCGCGCGGAACGTCCCGTGCCGGGTCGGCAGCCGGGTGTCGACCACCCGCTCGACGACGGCACGATGCGGCAGGTCTCCGACGACTTCGCTTGCGGTCATGACTTCAACCCCACTTCCGATTCGATCCCGGTGCCGGCCGCCATGCGCGGAGCGGACACGACACCGGTGTGCGGAGCGCGGGTCACGCGGAACCCGGCGACGCTCCGGACGAGCAGGACGCCGGCGCCGGGCAGGCTCGCGACCAGCGTGAGCACTCCGTAGACGACGGCGACGGTGACGCCTTGGGCGGCGCCGAGCCCGGCCGCGCCGAAGAGCAGGGCGCAGACGCCCTCGCGCGGGCCGAAGCCACCGACGTTGAGCGGGAGACCCATCGCGAGCAGCGCGAGGATCATCAGCGGCACGAGCTGCCCGACCGGTGCGCCGACCCCGGCGACGCGGGCGGCGACGACGAACAGCGCCAGGTGCCCGGCCAGCGTCGCGATCGACAGGAAGCCCACGCCGGGCCACGTCTCGCGGGTGAACAGGCCCAGCCGCAGGTCGGCGAGGGTGACGGCGAAACCGCGACGCCACTTCGACTCGCTGTGGATCCACCGCCCGCCGAACAGTCGGCCGGCCACGAGCGCGCCGACGGCGGCCAGCACGACGACCACCCCGGTGATCGTCACGACCTCGCGGAACGCGCCGGGCACGACGTCCGGCGACACGAGCACGACGGTGACCGCGGACGCGATCAGGACGAACTGGCCGGCGGTGCGCTCGAGGACGACGGCGCGCACGCCGCGCGGCACGTCGCCCGAGTCGCGGCCGTGCTGCACCGCGCGGTGGACGTCACCGAGGACGCCCGCGGGCAGCACGCCGTTGAGGAACAGCGCGCGGTAGTAGTCGCCGACCGCCCCGCGCAGCGAAAGCCGCAGGCCGAGCCGGGTCGCGACGATCTGCCAGCGCCCCGCGCTGAACAGCGTCGTCGCGAAGCCGATGACCAGGGCGGCGAGCACGCCGGGCGCGCTGATCCGGCCGAGGCCGTCGAGGAAGGCGTCGCTGCCGAGCTGCCAGACGAGGACACCGAGGATGGCCAACGCGCCGAGGATCCGCAGCCAGGCCAGCGCGCGCTTCACGCCGCCACCTCCGGGCTCGGCGGCAGGACCAGCAGGTCACCGTGGTGGATCACCGCGTGCAGCTCGGCGGCGTCGGCCATTTCGAGCCGCCGCTGGAGGTAGACCTCGGCGGCCGGGCGCAGTTCCCACAGCTGCTCGACGGCGGCGCCGACCCACCCCTCGAGCCACTGCCGCTGCAGTTCGGCCTGCTCGGGTCCGAGCCGCCAGGCGCTCTCGGCGCGCACGACCGTGGCGCCGAGCCTGCCGAACGCGGTCGCGGCGACGTCCATCGCGGTGGGGCCGAGCAGCCGCCGACCCCCGGTAAGCCGGCGCTGGTGGGCGTTGAACGAGGAGGAGAGAGCGGCGTCGAGCGGGTCGGCGGGCGACAGTTCCACCCGGCCGGTGACCGAGAGCATCAGCAGCGCCGCGCAGCCCGCTTCGACGATCGCCCTGGCCAGCGCCGTGACCTCGGCCTCGGTCAGCAGGTCGAGCAGCGCGGACGCGGTGACCAGCGACGTCCCGGCGAGGTCGGCGGCGCGCAGCGCGGTGACGTCGCGCTGCTCGGTGACGACGTCGACGGGGCTGCCGTCCAGCGTGGTGGCCGGCAGGGATGTGCGGGCGCGGGTGAGCAGTTCCGCGTCCTCGTCGTGCAGGATCCAGTGCTGGGTGCCGGGCAGGCGCGCGGCCAGCCAGCGGCCGAGCGAGCCGGTGCCGCAGCCGAGGTCGCGGATGATCAGGTCGCCGGCCGGCAGGTGCTCGCGCAGCGTGTCGACGAGTTCGGTGGCGCGGGCCGCGGCGTCGGCGGGTTCGCGCAGGTAGAGCCAGTCGGGCGCGAACGCGGCGGTGCTGACTGATTCGCTCGCAAGCTCACTCATGCCGCCGCCTCCTGCCGCTGCAGGACGTCGGCGATCCGGCGGGCGGTGTCGTCCCAGCTGGTCAGGGTCTCGCGGCGCAGCTTCGCCGAGGCGCGCAGCCGCGCCCGCAGCTCGGGCTCGGTGAGCCAGCGGCGCAGGGCGGCACCGAGCGCTTCGACGTCGTCGCCGGGCACGAGCATGCCCGGGACCGAGCCGTCCGGCGCGACGCCGACGGTGTCGGGCAGCGCGTCGACGTCGGTGGTCAGCACGGGCACGCCGCGGGCGAGGGCTTCGGTGACGACCATGCCGAACGTCTCGCCGCGCGAGGGCAGGACGAGCAGGTCGGCGGAGTGGTAGGTGGCGGCCAGCGCGGCGCCGGTGCGGGGACCGGTGAGGGTGAAGCGGTCGCCGAGCCGGTGCTCGCGCAGCCGCTCGACGTACTTCGTCTCGCGCCGGATCCCGCCGACGCACTCGCACGTCCAGCGCAGGTCGGCGACGGTTTCCAGGGCCTGGGCGAGCACGCCCTGGCCCTTGCGCGGGGTCACGTTGGCCACGCAGACCAGGCGCGACATGCCGTCGGTGCCGATGGCCGGCGGTGCCGGGTCGACGCCGGGCGGCACGGCGTGCACGCGGTGCGGGGCGAGACCGTGGTGGCTCACCAGCCGGCGCGCGGCCCACTCGCTGGTCGCGATGACGGAGCTGGCGGCCCGCAGCGTGTCGCGCTCGAGCGCGTCGAGCTCGGCGGCCAGCGCGGGCGGCAGGCCGGTCTCGTCGGCCAGCGGCAGGTGCACCAGCACCGAAAGCGACAGCCGGCGCGCCTGCGGGACGATCACTTCGGGCACGCCGCACGCGACCAGGCCGTCGAGCAGCACCGCGGCCCCGGTGGGAAGCGCGGAGAGCAGGTGGCCGAGGACCGCGCGGGCCTCGGTGTCCGGGCGCGGCCAGCTGCCGGAGACGGCGATCTCGTGGACGTCGAGGCCGGCCTCGGTGAGCCGGTCGCACACCCGGCGGTCGTAGGTGTTGCCGCCACTCGGGACCGACGCGTCGTCGACGTCCCCCGGGAGGATCACGTAGAGACTGTTCACAGCGCACGCTCGTAACTCGCCCAGGCGACGTGCGATTCCTTCAGCGAGACGGCGATGCCTTCGAGGCCGCGGGCGCCTTCGCCGAGGCGTCCGGCGTGGACGGCGTCGGCGAGGCGGTCGGCGATGACCTTCGCGAGGTACTCGGTCGAGGTGTTGATGCCCTTGAACACCGGCTCGTCATCGAGGTTGCGGTAGTTCAGGTCGCTCAGCACCGCCCCGAGCTCTTCCGTGGCCTTGCCGATGTCGACGACGATGTTGTCCTCGTCGAGGTCGGTGCGGCGGAAGGTGGCATCCACCACGAAGGTCGCGCCGTGCAGGCGTTGCGCGGGTCCGAAGACTTCCCCGCGGAAGCTGTGGGCGACCATCACGTGGTCACGGACGGTGATGCTGAACACCAAGACCTCCGATGCGTTCGGGTGGACGTGGTCACTGCGGCTGATACATGACACGGAGGCAGAGGGCGGAAAGTTCATTCGCGGCGAGCCGGGGTAGCACGGTGGGAAGATCTTCAAACATGCACTCGCCGCTGACCAGTGCTTCGAACGCCGGATCGGCCAGCAGTTCGAGGGCGAGGCCGAGCCGCTGGGCGTAGTCGCGGTCGGGCCGCGCGACCGTCCCGACCTGGCTGCTGCGGATCGTCAGCCGGCGCGAATGGAAGTTCTCCCCGAGCGGCACGCTCACCCGGCGGTCGCCGTACCAGGACAGTTCGACGACCTCGCCTTCCGGCGCGAGCAGCTCCAGGGCTTTGGCGAGTCCCGCTTCGGACGCGCTCGCGTGCACGACGAGGTCGCAGTCGGTTTTCGCGGCTTCCGGCGTCGAGAACTCGACCCCGAGAGCCTCGGCGATCTCCGCGCGTGACGGGTCGACGTCGATCAGCTGCACACGGGTGGCCGGAAAGCCCTGGAGCAGTTTCGCGACACTGCAGCCGACCATGCCGGCGCCGATCACGGCGATCCGGTCGCCGAGCTTCGGCTTCGCGTCCCAGACGGCGTTGACCGCGGTCTCGACGGTGCCGGCGAGGATCGCGCGGCCGGGCGGGACGGCGTCCGGCACCGGCGTCACGGCGCTCGCGGGGACGACGTACGCGGTCTGGTGCGGGTAGAGGCAGAAGACGGTCCGCCCCGTCAGCTCGTCGGGGCCCTGCTCGACGACGCCGACGTTGAGGTAGCCGTACTTCACCGGCCCGGGGAACTCGCCCTCCTGGAACGGCGCGCGCATGACGTCGTGCTGGTTCGCCGGGACGCCGCCGCGGAAGACGAGGGTTTCGGTGCCGCGGGAGACGCCGGAGCAGAGCGTGCGGACGAGGACTTCGCCGTCGCCCGGCTCACGCAAGGTCACGGAACGGAGGGCACCTTCGCCGGGGCTTTGAACCCAGAAAGCCTGTTCCACGTGTTCTCCTCTGCAGGCGACCGGAGGCTGGTGTCGCCGCCACCTTATGAGCACCCGTGCCGATTCGCGGAGTTAAAGATGATCAAGAACGGACTTCTCCTACGCTCTGCGGTCCCGGTGTGGGCGCTCGCCGCCGGAGCCGGTTCCCTGTCCCCGGTCGCCTGGGCGACCGGGGCCGTGTACGGCCTCGCGCTGGTGCTGCTGACGGGCTGGGGCCTGCGGCAGAGCGGCCGCGGCAAGTTCGGCCCGGCGGACTGGATCACGTTCGCCCGCGCGGTCCTGGTGGGCGGCGCGGCCGAGCTGATCGCCGACGGCGGTCACCCGCTCTGGCTGCTGGTCGGGCTGGTCGCGGTCGCGCTGGCGATGGACGGTTTCGACGGCCAGGTCGCCCGCCGCACGGGCACGGCGTCGGAGTTCGGCGCGCGGTTCGACATGGAGGTCGACGCGTTCCTGATCCTGCTGCTGTGCATCCAGGTGTCCCGCACGCTCGGGCTGTGGGTGCTGGCGATCGGCCTGATGCGGTACGCGTTCGTGGCCGCGTCGTGGGCGTTGCCGTGGCTGACCGCGCCGCTGTACCCGAGCATGGCCCGGAAGACGGTGGCCGCGGTGCAGGGCGTGGTGCTGGTGGTGGCCGTTTCCGGGCTGCTGCCCGGGGTGGTCTCGTTCGGTTTCGTGGTGGCGGCGCTGGGGTCGCTGGTGTGGTCGTTCGGCCGGGACACGGTGTGGCTGGCCCGCCACCGCGTGGCGACGGCGGAGCCGGGCCGGATCGTGGAGCTCACCCGCGCGACGCTGCGGCGTCCGCACGGGACGGTCTGGCGGGGCCACAACCAGGCGGCTTGACCCCGGCTCGCGAACCCTGCTCCCCAGCGCCCCAATGTGGCGTTCGGTGCGTCCCACGCACCCAATGTGGCGTTCGGTGCGTCCCACGCACCCAATGCCACATTGGGGCGCTCGGGGTCAGCCGGACTCGCGGGCCGCGCGGGCCCGGCGCTTGCCCTCGTGCATCGCCACGACCCGGGCGATCGGGATCGTGTGCCCCTCCGCCACCAGGTCCTCCGGCAGCACGAACGGCTCGGGCATCTCCTCGGTCCAGGCGTCGGCGCCGTCGCCGAGCAGTTCCGCCGCCGTCCGCACCGTGAAGTCGCCCGGCTTCACCCCGTCCAGGTCGGCCCACCGGACGGGGAACGACACCGGCGCGCCCGGCCGGTGACGCGGGCTGTACACCGACACCACCGTCGCGCCGCCCGCGCGGGTCGAATCCAGGAACACCTTGCCCTCGCGGCGGTCCTTGACGAACTCCGTCGTCCCGAGCGACGGGTCGACGCGCTCGGCCCGGGCCGCGACCGCCCGTGTCGCCGCCGCGATGTCCTCGGTCGACTGGCCCGGCGCCAGCGGCACGAAGACGTGGACGCCCTTGGAACCGCTGGTCTTCACCGCGCCGTCGAGCCCGTCCGCGCGCAGTGCTTCGCGCACCAGCCCTGCGGCCCCGATGGCCAGGGAGAACGGCCCGTCGGCGGGCGGATCCAGGTCGAGGATCAGGTGCGTCGGGCCGTTTCCGGGGTCGCCCCGGTAGAGCGACGTGTGGAACTCGATCGCCCGCTGGTTGCCGAACCAGATGAGCGTGCGCAGGTCGTTGCACAGCGCGTACGAAACGTCCCGTTTGGACGCCTCGGCCCACACGGAGACCCGCTCGACCCAGTCCGGGGTGTACTTCGGCAGGTTCTTCTGCATGAACGGGCCCTGCCCGCGCAGCACCCGCAGCACCGTCAGCAGGCGGTCGCGCAGTTCGGGGAGCATCCGGTCCGCGACGGCTTCGAGGTAGTCGAGCCACTCCCGCTTGGTCACCCCGGCGCCGGGGAAGACCTCCTGGTCGAGACTGCTCAGCTTGACGCCATGCCGGACCTCGTCGCTGCTCATCGGCCCACCTTCGCGCCCGCGCGCGGAGCGGTCAACTCTCAAAATGGCAGCTGCGTGCGAAGCCGGTCGAGCCAGCGGTCGACGGTGTCGTCGGTCCGCGCCGGGTCGTTGACCTGCCGGGCGGCGTCGGCGCGCTGCCGGACGTGCTCGCCGATCGTCGACGCGTACTGCGGCAGCGCGTAGACGTCCTGCCAGTACCCGGCCCGCATCTCGACCGCCGCCACCTTTTCGTAGCCCGCCGTCGCCCTGGCGAAGTCGAAGCCGTACCGCTTGCCCACCGGCTCGGGGCCGTTCGCGGTCACGACGATCACCGTCGGCCGCGCCTGCATGACGACCTGCGTCGGGTCCGCGCCGCGGGCGATCGCCGCGTCGTTGAGGCCGATGTAGTCGATCGACGTCCAGCCGCTGTAGTACGGCATCGCGCCGGCGTCGGTGACGGCGAGGCTGCGGGCCGGCACCGGGACGTCGGCCTCGGCCAGCCCCTGGCCGATCGCGACGTGCGCGCGCTGCAGGTCGGGGCCGTAGTTCGCGATCACGCCGAGGTCGGGCGCGGTCGCGCCGGCGACGGCCGACCAGCCGACGGCGACCAGCCCGAGCACGGCGCCCACGACACGCTGGGTCAGCGTCCCGACGGCGATCCCGGCGCCGAGGCAGAGGACGGGGATCGCGTGGTCGGCGAAGCGGTCGAGGTAGTCCATGGTCGGACCCGACACCGCGTACGTCAGGTACGTGACCCCGACAGTGACCACCAGGAGCGCGCCCACCGCCCGCGTCGCCTTGCGGAACACGAGCGAAAGCGTCAGCAGCAGGAGCGGAAGGAGCAGCAGCGTCGTGTGCTTGGTCCAGACCCAGCCGGAGTCGAGGTTGCCGAACTTGACGTAGAAGGTGTTCGGCAGCAGCTGGCCGTAGAACCGCCACCGCCACACGAAGTAGGCGGCGCCGACAACAGCCGCGCCCAGAGTCCACCAGCGAGCCGAGACCCGTCCGCGTTCGCGCCAGAACCACAGCGCGAAGACCGGCAGCGCGGCCAGGACGCCTTCCGGCCGGAGCATGCCGAGCAGGAGCAGCAGCACCGGCGGTTCCCACGTCCGGACCCGCTCGTTCGCGAGCACGCGCAGCCCGAGCACGACGACGCGCAGCAGCACCGCGGCGAACGCGGCCGTCTCGAGCCCGGCAGTGACGTGGAAGTACGTCGGCAGGAACACGACGTACGCGCCGGCCCCGACGAGGACGCCGGTGAGCCCGGCGCGACGATGGCCTTCGCGGACCAGCAGGTACAGCGTCCCGAGACCGAGCAGCAGCGAAGTCACCTTGGCGAACAGCGGCAGCGCCAGCCCCAGCCAGGCACCGAGCCCCGACCAGACGACCCATGCGAAGTTCGTGAAGCCTTCGACGCGCGGTCCGTCGACGTTCCAGACCGGGCCGTGCCCGGCCGCGAGGTTCGCCGAGTAGCGGAAGCTGATGAACGCGTCGTCGATGGTGAGGAACCAGGCGGCCCAGGCGCCGACCAGGAAGACGGCCACCAGCGCCGCGGACACCACGATCAGCGGTGCGCGACGGGTGGTCCCGACCGGCGCGGTCTCGGTGGGCTCGACGTCGGTCTCGATCGCCGTCATGGAATCCCCTCGGGTGGCTGTGCCGACCCGACACTGTAACCGGGGTGCGTCAGACCAGCGGACGCCCGGCCCGCAGCCGCCGACGCAGGTCCCGGAGGCAGAGGTTGTACGGGAAGCGCCGCAGCGGGCCGGGCAGCACGCGCGTCACCCGGCCGACCGCCGCGAGGAACGTCTCGAACCGGCGCTGGTCCGCGGCCGTCCAGGGCAGGCGCATTTCGTCGCGGAAGTGCTGCGGCAGGAACCCGGTGGTGACGAAGCGGCTGAACCGCCGGCCGAGCGCGGCCGCCGGCGGCGGCAGGAACCGCAGGTCGACGAGGTCGGTGAGGTAGCGGCGGACGGTGTCGTCGATGCCGGTCGCGGCAACCCCGGCGACCCAGTACTCCTCGAAGGCGGCGCGGTCGGCCGGCCACATCTCCGGGCGGACCTGCAGCGTGGTGCCGAGCCGGGCGGCGTCCCGGTAGAACGTGGCCGGCTCACCGCCGACGAACGCCAGGTAGACGTCTTCGAAGCCCTTGTACAGGCAGGCCGCGACCCACAGCTGCAGATCCGTGTCGAAGGCGTTGTAGGCGACCGGGCTTTCGGCGCTCGAGTGCACTGGGGAATGGGCCCGGTCGACGCCGCGGCGGAAGGCGGCGCGTTCGGCGTCGGTGCCCATCGACGCGACGGCGAGGTAGGTCAGGGTGGTCCGCGTCCGCTTGAGCGGGTGGCGGAAGACGTTGCCGCTGTCGACCTTGCTTTCGAGCACGCCGTACCCGACGGGCGCGCGGGACAGCTGCATGATCACGTTGGCGGTGCCGGCCAGCAGTCCCGCCCCGACGACGGCGTCCCGGAGCGCGGTTTCGGTCACGCTCTTCAGAAAACGCCCCTGTTGACTACGTGTCAAGAGTGGTAGCTGCTCCGGGCGAACGCGATCAAGGCTCGAGCCGCCGGGCTCAGCGGCCCATCGGTGCGCCACGCCAGCGCCAGCACACCCCGCAGCCCGGGCCCCGCGATCGTGACGACTCGCAGCTCCCCTTCGTGGTAGCGGCCCAGCGACTCCGGCACCACCGCCACCCCCAGGTCACGCATCGCCAGCTGCACCAGGACGTTCGGGTCGGCCGCCTCGAACGCGATCCGCGGCGTCAGCCCTTCGCGGGCGAAGGCGGCGTCCAACGCCGTGCGCAGGCCCGTCCCCTTCGGCAGCGCCATCAGCGGCAGCCCGGCCAGGTCCGCGATCACGACCTCCGCGCGATCGGCCAGGAGCCCCGAAGTCACCGCCACGAACGGCTCGTCGATCAGCACCTGCGTCGCGATGCCGGGCGGCGGATCGGTCGACAACCCGACCACCGCCAGGTCGAGCCGGCCTTCGCGCAGGGCCGCCAGCATCGTGTCCGAGTTGGCCTCGGACAGCGTGATCTCGACCGCCGGGTAGCGCTCGTGGAAGCGGGCGAGCAGGTCCGGCAGCTTCACCGGGCCCGCCGACGTCACCGCGCCGATCGCGACCTGGCCGCGGACCAGCCCGGCCAGCTCGTCGACGGCCTCGCGCACGCCCTGCACCGCCGCGAGTGCCGCCCGGGCGTGGGGCAACGCGGCGGCGCCGACGTCGGTGAGCCGGACCGTGCGGCCCGATCGGTCGAGGAGCTCCTGCCCCAGCTCGCGCTCGAGCCGCTTGACCTGTGCGCTCACCCCGGGCTGCGCGACGTGCAGCCGTTCCGCCGCGCGCGTGAAGTTGCCTTCCTCGGCGACCGCGACGAAGTACGCGAGCTGATGCAGTTCCATAAGCACCGATTCTAGTAGGCAGACAAATCAGATCTTGGACTTCTGATCGCCGCGGCCCGAAGCTGGAAGCAACGAAAGGAGCCAGGAATGCACACCCTTCGCCCTGGTCAGGACGGGTACGCCGAAGAGGTCGCCGGCTTCCAGACGTCCGTCGCCACCCAGCCCGCGGTGGTCGTCGCGGCCGAGAGCGCCGAGGACGTCGCCGCCGCGGTGCGCTACGCCGCCGAGCACGACCTGCCGGTCTCCGTCCAGGCCACCGGGCACGGCCTGACTGCCGGCACCGGCGGCCTGCTGATCAGCACGCGCCGCATGACCGACGTCGAGATCGACACCGGGGCGAAGACCGCGCGGGCCGGCGCCGGCGTCCGCTGGGGCGCGGTGATCGAAGCCGCCGCGAAGCACGGGCTGGCCCCGCTGAGCGGCTCGTCACCCGACGTCGGCGTCGTGGGCTACACGCTCAGCGGCGGCTTCGGGCTGCTGGCGCGGCGGTTCGGCCGCGCGGCCGACCACGTGCGCGCGATCGACGTCGTCACTCCCGACGGCGAACTCCGCACGGTGACGCCGGGATCGGAGCTGTTCTGGGCCCTGCTCGGCGGCCGCGCCGGTTTCGGCGTCGTGACGGCACTGGAGTTCGGCCTGGTCCCGGTGACCGAGCTGTACGGCGGCGGGCTGTACTTCGACGCCGCGGACCTGCCGGCAGTGCTGCGCGCGTGGCGGACGTGGGCGATGACCGCGCCCGACGAGCTGACGACGTCGATCGCCGTGGTCCCGCTGCCCGACCTGCCGTTCCTGCCGGAGCCGATCCGCGGGAAGCACGTCGCGAACGTGCGTATCGCGTACCTGGGCGACGACGGCGACTCGGTGGTGGCGCCGCTGCGGGCCGCCGCGCCGGTGCTGCTGGACACGCTGAAACGGTTGCCGTACACGGATTCGGGGTCGATCGCGAGCGACCCGCCGCACCCGCACCCGTACCACGGGACGAACGCGACGGTGACCGCGCTGAACGACGCGATGCTGACGTCGATCGTCGAGCACGCCGGCCCGGGCGCGCCGGTGGAGACGGTGCTGATCATCGACCGTCTCGGCGGCGAACTCGCGCGCCGGCGAGGCGACGGCGTCGGCTGGGATTCGGCGGCCGAGTTCGTGGTGCGGGCGCTGTCGGTGGTCGAGGACGGCGTGGACGCGATCCGCCGCGCGCACGCGAAGCTGTTCGACGCGCTGGCGCCGTGGTCGACGGGCCGGCTGCTGCCGTTCCTCTACGGCGAGCACTCCGCCGCGGAGCTGGCGACGGCTTTCCCGGCCGCGGACGTCGCCCGGCTGAAGCAGCTGAAGGCGAAGTACGACCCGGCGGGGCGGTTCGGCTGACCCGGTTCCCGCCGGCCGCGCTCCGGTGCGGCCGGCGGGACGGGACGTCAGCGCTCGAGGACGACGATCGGGATGACCCGCGTGGTCTTCGTCTCGTACTCGGCGAAGCCCTCGGCGTGGGCGACCATGCCCGCGTACAGGCGGTCGCGCTCGGCGCGGTCTTCGATCACGGTGGCCGTGGCCTCGAACTTCTCGGTGCCGACCTCGACGGTGACCTTCGGGTTGGCGACGAGGTTGTGGAACCAGGCCGGGTTCTTCGGCGCGCCGCCCATGGACGCGGCGACGACGAGGCGGTCGCCGTCGCAGGTGTAGACCAGCGGCGACAGGCGCTCCGCGCCGCTCTTCGCGCCGATCGTGGTGAGCAGGAGCACGTTCTTGCCTTCGAAGAAGCCGCTGACCTTGCCTTCGTTGGCCCGGAACTCCTCGACGACCTTGTTGTTGAAGTCGTTCATGTCGGCTGGCGCTGTCATGGAATCCCCTGTTCTGGCCGGTACGCTCGTTCGTGGCCCGAGGTAGGCTCGGAAGCCAGAGAAGCGTTTGCTTTGCAAACAAAGCTACCGAGCGGAGGCAGGCGGTGTCAACGGAGGCCGGGTTGAGTCTCGAGGACGGCGTGCGCCGGCTCCTGCTGCTGATGCCACGCCTGGTCGGCCGCGCGAAGCGGACACCGGTCCCCGAAGAGCTGAACGGCTGCGCGCTCGCGCCGCGGCACCTGTCCCTGCTGTCGATCCTGCTGTTCGACGGCCCGATGACGGTCACCGAACTGGCGGGGCGCCTGGAGGTCGCCCCGACGACGGCGAGCCTGATGGTCGGCGACCTGAGCCGCCAGGGCGTGCTGAACCGCGCCGAGGACCCGGCGGACCGCCGCCGCACGATCGTGAGCATCACGCCGGAACGACGCCCGGCGGTCGACGCGTGGCTGGCCCGCGGCGCGCAGGCGTGGAGCAACGCGCTGGCGCCGTTGACCCCGGCCGAGCGCACGCTGGTGATCTCGACGCTGGAGGCCTACGAACACGGCACCTGCGAGGGCCCCGCCTGCTAGCGCCCCAATGTGGCGTTCGGTGCGTCCCACGCACCCAATGTGGCGTTCGGTGCGTCCCACGCACCCAACGCCACATTGGGGCGCTGGGGAGCGTCAGTCCTCGGTGCGCCTCTCCCGGGCCAGCTTCCGCTGCGCCTCCGCGCGTTCGCGGCACTTGCGCAGGAACTCTTCGTCGTCGTCCGGGCTGCCGGCCGCGAACCGGCCCGGGCGGTCGTACTCCGGGTACGCCGGCGCGTTCCGCTCGTACGGGGCGCGCGCCCGCGTCACCTGCTGCGGCCGTCCCGCGGCCAGCCAGATGATCGACCCCACCAGCGGCAGCACCAGCACGACGAGCAGCCACAGCCCCTTCGGCAGGTTGCGGCAGGACGAGTCGTCCGTCGTGATCACGTCGACCAGGCAGAAGATCCACAACCCGAGCGTGACGATGCCGAGCAGACCGTCGAAATACAGCATTTCCCGCGCCTTCCCCCAAGAAGATGAACGCGGTAAGTAGTAGCAGAACCCGGCCGCGGTTCAGTCGCGGGTCACCCGCGCCGCCGCGAGCACGCCGGTCGCCAGCGCGATCGCGTGCGCCGGCCCCGGGCACTCGCGCGGGCCCGCGCCGAACGGCGTCCCGGCCAGCGGCACCAGGACGTCCTCGCCGTCCACCCGGCGCCGGGTGTGCGGCACCGGCGGATCCGAGCGCAGCACTTCCGCCACCGCCTCCTCGGGCGGCTTTCCCGCCCGCACCAACGGAACCGCGTTGCGGATCAGCCCGGCGGTGGCTTCGCAGGCCTGGATCAGCAGGCCGATCCGCGCGGCGGCGAGTTCGCCGGTGGTCCCACCGCACGCCGTGACCAGCCGTCCGAGCGCGGCCTCGGCGTCCGCGGACGGCGTCACGTGCGGGTGGTAGGCGGCCGCGACCGCCACGACGTCCGACGCCACCACCGGCAGGCCCAGCTCCCCCGCCAGCACCCCGACGACGACCAGGCGGGGGTCGCCGCCGGCCGCCTCGAAGGCCTTGCGCCGCAACACCTGGGGCTCGACCGAAGCCAACGCGGACACGGCCAGCGATCGCCGCCGGGCGTGGTCGGGACCGTTGCTGAAGCGGGCGACCGAAGCACGCAACCAGGCGACGCTGCCCGGCGGAACGTCAGTGGGCACCGGGGGAACCGGGGCGGAGAGCGAAGTCATGCGGCGAAGATAGCCACGGGAAACGTCGGCGGCGGCCGAAGTGATCAGAGCAGCGACGCCGGGAACCACGTCGCCTGCGGGCCGCCGCAGCGCGTGCTCCGCGGGACGGCGTGCTGGAACCACCACGCCTCGGTGACGCGGCCGTCCGGCAGCCGGTACGTCGGCGGCCCGGCGACGCGGGCGAGGCCGGCGGCCAGCAGCGAACGCGCGCTCGCGACGTTGCCGACCTCGGCGCCGGCCCGCACCCGAGGCAGGCCGAGGTGCTCGTGCGCCAGCGTCAGCCCGGCCCCGAAGAGCACCCGGCCGTTGCCGCGGCCGCGGTAGTCCGGCGCGAGGTATCCGCCGGTCTCCGGGCCGCCGTCCTCGCCGGTGTGCACGCTCACCAGGCCGACGCACCGGTTGGCCTCGACGTCGATCATCACCAGGTCGATCGACTGCGGATCGGGCGACACCCAGTCCGGCCCGGTCCCGGGCACGACGCGCAGCGCGTCGGCCCGCGCCCCCCGGGCGACGATCGAGTCCGGCTGCCAGCCGAGCCACCGCTGGGCGGCCGGGTCGCTACCGCAGGCCACCGCGGCGGCGTACTCCCACGCGGTCGGCGTCCGGAACAGGAACCGCCCCGCACGCAGCACGTGGCCCTGCCGGTCGCAGGTCCGCTTGGTCATCAGGCGGCCGCGGCGGGTGAGCCGGTCGAAGATCCCTTTGGTGGCTGGTGGCATCGCGGCGGAATCGTAGCTCAGCGATCAGCCGGGAACCGGCGAACGCGTGACCACCGCCGGCTCGTACCCGTCGCCGACCCGGGACGGCGTGACGCAGTGGTGGGACGGCGCCCGGTGGACCGAGCACGTCAAGCCGTCGAGCCAGCGGCCCGGCCAGGCGCTCCCGCGACCCGCACCTTCGGCGTCATCGCGGCGAAATCGTAGCGGAGCGATCGGCGCGGGAGGCGTTATTGTGGCCCGATGACGGCCGTACCCGAGGCAACCGAACTGGACGGCTCCGGCCGTGTGGCCCAGCCTCGCCAGCTCATCGTGACGGTGTACGGCCTCTATTCGCGCACCGAGGGCGGCTGGCTCTCGGTCGCTTCGCTGATCGACCTGCTGGCCGCCGTCGGGGTCGACGAGCCCGCCGTGCGCTCGTCGATCTCCCGGCTGAAGCGGCGCGGGATCCTCGAAGCGGTGCGCCGCGGCGCGACGGCCGGCTACGAGCTCTCCGACGACGCGCGCGAGATCCTGCGCGAGGGCGACGAGCGGATCTTCCGGCGCGGGCGCGCGACCGCGGCCGACGGCTGGCTGCTCGCCGTGTTCTCGGTGCCGGAGACCGAGCGGCACAAGCGCCACCTCCTGCGCACCCAGCTCGCCCGGATGGGCTTCGGCACCGCCGCCTCCGGCGTCTGGATCGCCCCGGCCCACCTGCACGCCGCGACCGCCGAGGCGCTGACCCGGCTCGGCCTGGCCGGGTACGCCGACCTGTTCCGCGCCGACCACCTGGCCTTCGGCGACGTCCGGGCGAAGGTCCGCGACTGGTGGGACCTCGACCGGCTCGACCAGCTGTACACGACGTTCCTCGACGAGCACGGTCCCGCGCTGCGCCGCAAGTCCGTGACCGACGAGCAGGCCTTCGCCGACTACGTCCGCGTGCTGACCGGCTGGCGGCGGATGCCGTACCTCGACCCCGGCCTGCCCGCGGAGTTCCTGCCCCCGGACTGGTCGGGGATCCGCGCGGCCGACCTGTTCTTCGAGCTGCACGCGCAGCTGGAGGACCCGGCCCGGGCGTACGTCGCGAAGTCGATCAACTTCGGCTGACGACCGCGAAGCCCTGCACCTCGACGAGGGCCTCTTCGTCCCACAGCCGGGAGACGCCGATGCCGGCCATCGCCGGGTACTCCGTGCCCGCGAGCCGCTTCCACACCGCGCCGATCTCGCGCGCGTGGGCCCGGTAGTCCGCCATGTCGACGATGTAGATCGTCACGCTGCAGAGGTCTTCCGGCGCACCGCCCGCCGCGCGCAGGGACGTCAGCAGGTTGCCGAGCGCGCGCTCGAACTGCTCGACGACGCCGTCGCCGACGATCTTGTTCGACGCGTCCAGCGCCGTTTGCCCGGCGAGGAAGACGACGCGCCCTTCGGCCACCACCGCGTGCGAGAACCCGGACGGCTTGCCCAGCTCCGGCGGGTTGATGCGTTCCATGCGGGACACCGTACGCCATCTTTCGCCTTATTGACGGTCGTAGAGGTGACGACATACCCTGGACGACGTGCGTATCGTGGTCATCGGTGGCGGCCCGGCGGGTCTGTACTTCGCCGCGCTGGCGAAACAGCTCGGTCACACTCACGAAATCACCGTGTGGGAACGCAACGCGCCGGACGACACCTTCGGCTTCGGCGTCGTGTTCTCCGACGAGACGCTCGGCGGCATCGAGCACGCCGACGCCGCGGTGCACGAAGCGATGCGCGCCGAGTTCGCCCGCTGGGACGACATCGACGTCCACTACCGCGGCACGGTCACCACCTCGGGCGGCCACGGCTTCGCGGCGATGAGCCGGCGGCGCCTGCTCGGCATCCTCCAGAGCCGCTGCGCCGAACTGGGCGTCGGCCTCCACTTCCGCGAAGAGGCCCCGGCGGACCTCTCGGGGTACGACCTGGTCATCGCCGCGGACGGCGTCAACTCCGCGATCCGCGCGAAGTACGCCGAGACCTTCCGGCCGAGCGTCGAGACGCGCCGGTGCCGCTACATCTGGCTGGGCACGGACCTCGTGTTCGACGCCTTCAAGTTCTACGTCCTCGAGACGCCGGCCGGGATCATGCAGATCCACGGCTACCCCTACGGCCGCGACGGCAGCACGTTCATCCTCGAGGTGCAGGAGGACGTCTGGCAGCGGACGTTCGGGCCCGTCGCGGCGACCGCGCTCAAGCCGGGCGAGAGCGACGAGAAGTCCATCGCGCTGATCCGGGAACTGTGCGCCGACGTCCTCGGCGGCCACGAGATCATGGCGAACAACTCGAAGTGGGTCTCGTTCGGCACCGTGCGCTGCGAGACGTGGGTGCACGGCAACGTCGTGCTCCTCGGCGACGCCGCGCACACCGCGCACTTCTCGATCGGCTCCGGCACGAAGCTGGCGATGGAGGACGCGCTCGCGCTGGCCGCCTGCCTGCACGAAAACGACGGCGTCGCCGAGGCGCTCAAGGCGTACGAGCTGGAACGGCGCCCGGTCGTCCAGTCGACGCAGCGCGCGGCGCAGGCGAGCCTCGAGTGGTTCGAGAACATCGCGCAGTACGCCCACCAGGAGCCGCCGCAGTTCGCGTTCAACATCCTCACGCGCAGCCGCCGGGTCACCTACGACAACCTCCGCCTGCGCGATCCCGAGTTCGCGACCGAGCTGGACCACTGGTTCGCGCGGTCGCTCGGCACGACGTCGCGGCCGCCGATGTTCCAGCCCTACTGGCTGGGCGGGCTGGAGCTGGCCAACCGGATCGTCGTGTCGCCGATGGACATGTACTCGGCGGTCGACGGCGTGCCCGGCGACTTCCACCTGGTGCACCTGGGCAGCAAAGCCCTGGGTGGCGCCGGGCTGGTGATGACCGAGATGGTCTGCGTCTCCCCCGAAGGCCGGATCACGCCCGGCTGCGGCGGGTTGTACACCGCGGAACAGGAAGCCGCCTGGAAGCGGATCGTCGATTTCGTGCACGCGCAGTCTCCCGCGCGCATCGGTGTCCAATTGGGACACTCGGGGCGCAAGGGTTCGACGAAGCTCATGTGGGAGGGCATCGACGAGCCGCTCCCCGCGGGCAACTGGGAAGTCTGCGCTCCTTCCGCGCTGCCCTACTCCGACCGCAACCAGGTCCCCCGCGAGCTGTCCACTTCGGACATGGTGGTGATCCGCGACGAGTTCGTCTCGTCCGCTCGCGCGGCCGCCCGCGCCGGGTTCGACGTCCTCGAACTGCACTGCGCGCACGGCTACCTGCTGTCGTCGTTCCTCTCGCCGCTGACCAACCGGCGGCGTGACGGCTACGGCGGTTCGCTGGAGGACCGGCTGCGGTTCCCGCTGGAAGTCTTCGACGCGGTGCGCGCCGCTTGGCCCGCCGAGCGGCCGATGACCGTCCGGATCTCGGCGACCGACTGGGCGGACGGCGGCATCGACGCCGACGACGCGGTCGAGATCGCCCGCGCGTTCGCCGCCCACGGCGCCGCGGGCATCGACGTCTCGACCGGCCAGGTCGTCTGCGATGAGAAGCCGCAGTACGGCCGCAGCTACCAGACGCCGTACGCGGACCGGATCCGCAACGAGATCGGCGAGGAGTACGGCATCGCGGTGATCGCGGTCGGCGCGATCTCCTCCTACGACGACGTCAACTCGCTGATCCTCGCCGGCCGCGCCGACCTCTGCGCCCTGGGCCGCACACACCTCTACGATCCACAGTGGACGCTGCACGCGGCGGCCGAGCAGGGGTACGCGATGCCGTGGCCGAAGCCGTTCGCCGCCGGCAGCCGGAAGCCGCAGTCCGGCCGCACCGACGGCCCCGAGCCGCGGCTCGACCTCGTCCGGTCGGGTCCGGCCGGTACCGCCCATGCCCGCTGGCGCCCGGGAGCTCCGTCATGACTTTCGCCCTCGACCCCGCTCAGCAGGCCTTCGCCGCCGACGTCCGGCGCCTGGCCGAGGATCGGCTGCGCCCGCTCGCCGAGTCCGGTGTGGAGGGTGCGGTGAACCGGCCGCTGCTCAAGGAGATGGGTGCGCTCGGCCTGCTGGCGCGACTCTTCCCCGGCGTCGCCGAAGGAAAGCCGTCGCGCCAGGCGGCCGCGACCGACCTGTGCATCCTGCGGGAGAACCTCGCGACGGTGAATACCGAGGCCGAGACGGCGCTGGCGTTGCAGGGCTTGGGAAGTTACCCTGTCCTCCAGTCCGGGCAGGACGCTCAGGTCGCGAAGTGGCTGCCCGCCGTCGCGGCGGGCGACGCGGTGGCGGCGTTCGCGCTCACCGAGCCGGACGCCGGTTCGGACGCGGCCGCGCTCTCCCTGGCGGCGGAACCCGACGGCGACGGCTGGCGCCTGACGGGCGAGAAGATGTGGATCTCGAACGCGCCGGAAGCCGACTTCTACACGGTGTTCGCGCGCACCACTCCCGGCACCGGCTCTCGCGGCGTCAGCGCGTTCGTCGTCCCCGCCGACCGGCCGGGACTCGGCGGCGAGCACCTCGACCTGGTGAGCCCGCACCCGATCGGCACGCTGACGTTCGACGGCGTCGAGGTCCGGCGCGAGGAACTGCTCGGCGAGGAGAACCACGGCTTCGCGGTGGCGATGCGGACGCTCGACCTGTTCCGCCCGAGCGTCGGCGCGTTCGCGGTCGGCATGGCCCAGGCGGCGCTCGACGCCACTGTGGACTACACGGGGGCACGGGAAGCCTTTGGCGGCCCGCTGATCAAGCAGCAGGCGGTGGCGCACGCACTCGCCGAGATGGCCACCCGCACGGAAGCGGCCCGGCTCCTGGTCTACGCGGCCGCGGGCGCGTACGACGCGGGCGAGCAGAACCTCGCCGGCCGCGCGGCGATGGCGAAGCTGTTCGCGACCGAGGCCGCGCAGTTCGTCGTCGACTCCGCGGTCCAGCTGCACGGTGCCCGCGCCTTGCGCCGCGGGCACCTGCTCGAACACCTCTACCGCGAAGTCCGGGCACCCCGCATCTACGAAGGCGCGTCGGAGATCCAGCGGACGATCATCGCGCGGTGGCTGGCTTCGGCTTCCGGTCGAGCCACCACTGGCTGAACAGCAGCAGGGTGAGCACGCTCAGCGTCCCGGTCAGCGTCGACGCGGCTTGGAAGAGCGCGGCCTGGTCGGGGTAGCACGGGCCGAGGGCGAGGAACGCGATCGGCGCGTAGACCCGGCTGAGCAAGGTGTTCATGGTCATCGCGAAGCTGCGGATCATCCACCGCCGGTGGTCGGCGTACCGGCGCTGCCGGATCGCGCGGAACCCGGCGATGGTGAACCCAAGCCACAACAGCGCCGCGACGACGTTCAGCACACCGGCCGCCGGGCCGAACGGGCTGAACAGGGCGATGGCCAACGCCATCAGCGCGGACGGGATCGCGCCGCCGAAGATGTAGACGCGGCCGATGCGGCGGTGGGCGACCGGGTGCGTGCGCCGCAGCCACGGCCAGATCTGCAGGATGACGCCGACGATGGCGACCGTGCCGAAGAGGATGTGCCCGACGAGGAACCAGTAGTGCGCGGCGAACCCCGGCGGCGCGGGGACGCGGGACCGCGCGGGGTCCAGCGTGAGGTAGGGCGGCACCGAATAGGCGAGGAAGACGGCGACCAGCAGGGCCAAGGGCGCCACCCACGGCCGCCGCCACCACGTCGTGCCCGGTCTCGCGTCCGGCACGGTGGTCGTCATCGCACGCCGGCCGGCTTCTTCGCGCGATGCCGTTCCAGGATCAGCTGGCTGACGATCAGCGCGAAGAACAGCCCGCCCCAGGAGGAGATCGCCCCGACGCTCTGGCTGTAGGCGAGCTCGCTGCCGCCGAAGGTGGTCGGGATCTGCGGTTCCAGCACGATCATCGCGATCGGCGAGATCACCCGGTTGACGATGATCGAGAAGGTCAGCGTCACGCTGCGGATCATCCACTTGCGGTGGTCGCCGAAGCGGCGCTCGCGCACCGCCCGCCAGCCGGCGATGGTGCACCCGATCCACAGGACCGCGGCGAGCACGTCGCTCACGCGCGTCACCGGGCCGAACGGGCTCTGCGACCCGATCGTCAGGGCCATCAGCGCCGAGGGCAGCACGCCGGCGAAGACGTACGCGCGGCCGGCGTAGCGGTGGACCACCGGGTGGGTCCGCCGCAGCCACGGCCAGATCTGCAGGACGGCGCCGGCCATCGCCACCGAGCCGAAGATGACGTGCCCGACGAGGAACCAGTAGTGCGCCGGAAACCCCTCGGGCTGCGGCACCCGCGACCGAGCCGGGTCGAAGGCGAGGTAGGGCGGCAGCGAGAAGGCGAGGAAGGCGAGCACGACCAAGGCGAGCGGGCCGATCCACGGCCGTCGCCACCAGGCCTTCTTCGCCGTGGTCGTCGTGCTCGGGATGGGCCTGGCCTCGGTCCGGACCGCCATGGTTCCCTCCGTCGTCTCGGGATCTTGCCCGACCGACGTTAGGGGTGCTCAGGGGTGGACAACCATGGTGCCGGCCACCGGCGCGGGGGTGGGGCGTACCCCACCCCCGCCCGGGTGACGTGCCGAAAGCCGTGAATGTCGCATTGAGGGACTCTACGTCCCTCAATGCGACATTCACGGACCTTGGGTCAGCTGCCGCGGACCCGCCGCACCGTGTCGCGGTAGAAGTAGCCGCTCTGCTTGATCGTGCGCTGTTGCGTTTCGTAGTCCACCCGGATCAAGCCGAACCGCTTCGCGTACCCGTACGCCCATTCGAAGTTGTCCAAAAGGGACCAAGCGAAGTACCCGCGCACGTCGGCTCCCGCGTTGCGCGCCGCCGCCACCGCCGCGATGTGCGAGGCCAGGTACGCCGTGCGCTGCTCGTCGCGGACGAAGCCGTCCGAGTCCGGGTCGTCGTCGAACGCCGAGCCGTTCTCCGTGATGTACATCGGCAAGCCCGGGTAGTCCCGCCCCAGCCGGGTCAGCAGCTCGGTGAACTTGTCCGGCAGGATCTCCCAGCCCATCGCCGTCGTCGGCTCGCCGAACGGGACCGTCCGGGACGCCGGGACGCCCTCGTCGTCGACCGCGCGGCCGGTCTCGTCCACGCCCGAGAACTGCTGGCCGAAGTAGTAGTTCACGCCGAGGAAGTCGAGCGGCGTCGAAATCACCGCCAGATCGCCGTCCTGGACCGGCAGCTTGACGCCGCGCGCGGCCAGGTCCTCGACCACGTCGGCCGGGTACTCCCCGCGCACCAGCGGGTCCAGGTAGATCCGGACGCCGAGACCGTCGGCCTGCCGCGCGGCGCGGACGTCTTCGGGGGAGTCCGTCGCCGGGTCGGCCGTGCACATGTTGAGCGTGATGCCGAACTCCGTGTCCGGCGGCGCGGCCTCGCGCATCCGCTGCGTCGCCAGGCCGTGGCCCAGCAGCAGGTGGTGCACCGCGTGCAGCCCGGCCGTGTAGTCACGGCGGCCCGGCGCCATCACGCCGTGGACGTACCCGTGCATCGCCGAGCACCACGGCTCGTTCAACGTGGTCCAGTGGCGCACGCGGTCCTTGAGCCGGTCGAACACCAGCATCGCGTAGTCCGCGAACCGGTACGCCGTGTCGCGCGCCGGCCAGCCGCCCGCGTCCTCCAGCTCCTGCGGCAGGTCCCAGTGGTACAGCGTCAGCCACGGCGCGATCCCGCGGCCGAGCGTCTCGTCGACCAGCCGGTCGTAGAACCCGATGCCCGCCTCGTTGACACCGCCGCGCCCGCGCGGCTGGACCCGGGGCCAGGCAACGGAAAACCGGTAGGTGTCCGCGCCGAGCTCGTTCACCAGCTCGATGTCCGCCGGCATCCGGTGGTAGTGGTCGCACGCCACTTCACCGGTGTCGTTGTTGTCGATCGCCCAGGGCACCTGGCAGAACGTGTCCCAAATGGACGGAGTGCGCCCGTCTTCCGCGATCGCGCCTTCGATCTGGTACGCGGCGGTCGCCACGCCCCAGCGGAAGTCCGGCGGCAGCGTGTCGATCAGCGCCTGCTGTTCGGCGGTCGCGGCAGTGGTCTCGGTCAAGGCGGGTCTCCTCCAGGTGGACCGGATAGGACAGACGGCGTTCAGGGGGCCGCGACGGGGTGCAGGAAGCAGGCCACTTCGCGAGAAGGGTCTCCGCCGGGCAGGCCCAGCACGGGCACCTTCGAGTCGCACGGCTCGAAGGCCTTGGGACACCGCGGGTGGAACGCGCAGCCGGCCGGCATCCCGCGCGTGTCCGGCGGCGAACCCGGGATCCCGGCCAGCTCGCGGCGCGGACCGCGCAAGGCCGGGAACGAGTTCAGCAGGCCGTGGCTGTACGGGTGCAGCGCGTCCCGGTAAAGGTCCGACGCCGGCGCCTGCTCGACGATCCGGCCGCCGTACATGATCGCGATCCGGTCCGAGAACTCCACCAGCAGCGAAAGGTCGTGCGTGATGAACAGGACCGAGAAACCCAGCCGCTCGCGCAGCTCCACGAGCTGGCCGAGGATCTGGCGCTGCATCACGACGTCCAGCGCGGTGGTCGGCTCGTCCATGATGACCACCCGCGGTTCGAGCGCCAGCGCCATCGCGATCATCACGCGCTGGCGCATGCCGCCGGAGAGCTGGTGCGGGTACGCATCCAAGCGGTCGGCCGAAATCCCGACCAGCTTGAGCAGGTCTTTCGCCCGCGCGTAGCGACCGGCCTTCGTCGAGCGCGGCTCGTGCGCCTTGATGACGTCGACGAGCTGCGTGACGACCTTGTGCACCGGGTTCAGCGAGTTCATCGCCCCCTGGAACACGATGGACGTCTCCGCCCACCGGAAGTCGCGCAGCTGCTTGTCCGTCAGCTTCAGGACGTCGTACGGCTCGCCGTCGGCGGGGTGGTAGATGACCTCGCCGCCGCGGATCACACCCGGCGGCGCGAGCAGCCGTGTCAGCCCATAGGCCAAAGTGGACTTACCGCTGCCGCTTTCCCCGGCCAGGCCGAGGACTTCGCCGCGGTGCAGCGTCAGGTGCACGTCCCGGACCGCGCGCACGGTCTCGTCGCCGACGCCGTAGTCGACGTCCAGGCCCTTGATCTCCAGGACCGGGTCCATCATGGCTGTTCCTCCCGCCCGAGCACGGGCGTGAAGCCCACGCGCATGCGATGCGTCCGTCCGTCGGCGCCCTTGACGCGCGCCTTGCCGCTGCCGCGCAGCCGCGGGCTGACGAACTCGTCGATGCCGAAGTTGAGCAGGGACAACGCGGTGCCGAGGATCGCGATCGCCAGCCCGGCCGGCACGAACCACCACCACGCGCCCTGCGCGAGGGCCTGCTGGCTCTGCGCCCAGAACAGGATCGTGCCCCAGTTCCAGTTGGACAGTCCCGAGACACCGACGAACGCGAGCGTGATCTCCGACATCACCGCGAAGATCACCGTGCCGACGAAACTGGACGCGATCACGGCCGTCAGGTTCGGCAGGATCTCGAAGAAGATGATCCGCCACGTCGACTCGCCGGTCGCCCGGGCGGCCTCGACGTATTCCCGGCCGCGCAACGAAAGTGTCTGCGCGCGAAGGACTCGCGCGCCCCACGCCCACGACGTGAAGCCGATGATGACGGCCACCAGGTAGTCGCCGCCGGTGGGCACCGCGCTGCCGATGATGATGATCAGCGGCAGTGCCGGGATCACCAGGAACACGTTGGACAGTGCGGAGAGTCCTTCGCCCGGTGTCCCGCCGAGGTAGCCGGACGTCACGCCGACGAGCACGGCGAGGATCGTCGCCACGATCCCGGCGGTCAGCCCGACGAGCATGACGCTGCGCGTGCCGACGACGACCTGGCTGAAGATGTCCTGGCCGAGGTGGGTGGTGCCGAACCAGTGCCGGCCCGACGGCCCCTCCAGCAGGTCGTTGCTGCGCGCCGACGGGTCGTACGGCGCGATCCACTCGCCGATCACCGCGATCACCACGAAGAACACGAGCACGCTCAGGCCGGTGACCGCCTTGCCGCCGGTGAGGAACCGGAACCGGCGCCGCTTGGCCCGCCCGGCGATCGCGTCGACGGGGAGGGCTTGGGCGGCTTTGACGTCCGCCGCGGGTACGGCCATGTCAGCCCTCCTTCCGGGTGCGCGGGTCGAGCGCGAGGTAGGCGACGTCGGCGAACAGGTTCGCCACCAGCACCGACAGCGTGATGATCAGGAAGATGCCCTGCATCAGCGGGTAGTCCTGCGAACCGACCGCCTGGAACAGCTGGTAACCCACGCCGGGGTAGGAGAAGACGATCTCCACCAGCAGTGTGCCGCCGACGATGAACCCCAGCGCCAGCGCGAAGCCGGACACGCTGGGCAGCAACGCGTTGCGCGCGGCGTACCCGACCATCACCCGGCGCTCCGGCAGGCCCTTGGCGTGCGCGACGGTGACGTAGTCCTCCGACGCGACGGTGACCATCATGTTGCGCATGCCCAGGATCCAGCTGCCCATCGAGCTGATCAGGATGGTCAGCGCGGGCAGCAGGCTGTGCTGGATCGCGCTGCCGATGAACCCGCCGTCCCAGCCGGGCACCACGCCCGGGTCGTACCCGCCGGACGACGGGAAGAAGCTGCCCGGACCGGCCAGCAGCGCCAGCGCGATCAGGCCGAGCCAGAAGTACGGGATCGAGGAGAGGAACGTCGTCACCGGCAGCAGGCCGTCGACCCACGAGCCGCGCTTCCAGCCGGCCACCACGCCGAGCCCGGTACCGAGCGCGAAGCCGACCACCGTGGTGATGCCGACCAGGATGATCGTCCACGGCAGGCTGTCGCCGATCAGCTCAGAGACCGGCGACGGGAAGAACGTGAACGAGATCCCGAGGTCCCCGCGGAAGAGCTGGCCCCAGTAGTCGAAGTACTGGGAGATCAGGCTTTCGTTCTTGTCCAGCCCGAAGAGGGTGTACAGCGACTCCATCGCTTCCGCGCTGATCATGCCCTGGTTCTTGGCGATCAGCGACTGCACCGGGTCGCCCGGGATCATCCGCGGGATGAAGAAGTTGATGGTGACGGCGGCCCACGCGGTGAAGACGTAGAAGGCCAGCCGTTGCAGCAGGAACCTCATCGGGCGGCTCCGTCGTACAGCCAGCACGCGGCCCAGTGGCCGGGCGCGTCGTCGACCTCGAACCGCGGCGGCAGGTCGGTCTTGCACCGCGCAAGAGCGACCGGGCAGCGAGGGTGGAACCGGCAGCCCGGCGGCGGGTCGATCAGGCTCGGCGGCTCGCCGGCCCCGCGCTCGGCCGGCACCGCGCCGGGGTCGAGCTCGTCGCTCCCGCCGGCCAGCCGGTCAGGGTCGGGCGCGGAGTCGATGAGCAGGCGCGTGTACGGGTGCGCCGGGTTCTGCGTGATGGTCTCGCTGTCGCCGCCCTCGACCATCCGGCCCGCGTACATCACCATCGTCTCGTCGGCGAAGTAGCGCGCCGACGCGATGTCGTGCGTGATGTACAGGATCGCCAGGTGCAGGCGTTCCTTGAGGTCCCGCAGCAGGTTCAGCACGCCGAGCCGGATCGAGACGTCCAACATGGACACCGGCTCGTCGGCCAGCAGCGCCTCCGGGTCGGCGCCCAGCGCCCGCGCGATCGCGACGCGCTGGCGCTGCCCGCCGGACAGCTCGTGCGGGAACTTGTCGATGTACCGCTCCGGCGGCGTCATCTGCACGCGGGAAAGCAGGTCGTGCAACGACTTCTCGAGGTCGTCGCCCGCCCGGCCGTGGATCTTGAGCGCCCGCGTCAGGTGGTAGCGCACGGTGTGCACGGGGTTCAGCGACGCGAACGGGTCCTGGAAGATCATCTGGACCCGGCGGGCGTAGGCCCGGAACGTCCGGCCGCGGTGGATGTGCACGGTCTCGCCGTGCAGCCGGATGTCCCCGCCGGTGCGCGGGTAGAGCCCCGCGAGCAGGCGGGCGACCGTCGACTTGCCCGAACCGGACTCGCCGACCAGCGCGGTGACCCGGCCCCGCCGCAGCACCAGGGTCACGTCGTCGACGGCCTGGACGGCGCGGCGCGGGCCGGTCAGCGCGGCCCGGCCCTTGCGCCGGACGGGGAAGTGCTTGGTCAGCCCCTCGGCCTCCAGGACCACCTCGCTCGAGGTGGGGAGGCCCCCCTCCGACCCGACGGCGACGGGGTCGGAGGGGGCGGGGGCGGCCGCGTCACCGCGGCCGTCCCCGTGTTCAGTCGTCACCACGGAGTCCGCCATAGGTCAGGCCGCGGGCTTCAGGTGCAGGACGATGTCGAGCGCGTTGCGCAGCGTGGGCTGCGCCGGGGCGTACGGGTTGGCGTCGTCCGGCCAGCCGACCCAGTTCTTCGTGCTGTACTCGCCGCCGGAGTTCGCCGCCGAGGTCGGGATCATCGGCTGCTGCTCGATCATGATCTTCTGCAGCGTCGCCATGGCGGCGGTGCGGGAGGCGTCGTCCTCGGCGTTGGCGTAGGTCGCGAGGGCTTGGGTCGCCTCGTCGTTCTTGTAGCGGCCGTAGTTGCCGTTGATGCCACCCTGGCCGGTCGGCTTGTAGCGGGTGCCGTCCATGACGTCGCGGTACATGTCGTACGGCGTCGCACCGTCGTTGGTCCAGTGCATCAGGCCTTCGAAGTCACCGGTGTCGACCGACTTGATCCACGCGTCCTGGTTCATCTTCTCGACCGTCGCGGTGATGCCGATCTGCGACAGGTTGTCCTTGATGATCTCCAGGTCGGTGATGTAGTCCGACCAGCCCGACGGCACGGTGAGCTTGATCGTGACCGGCTTGCCGCTCGGGTCGGCCAGCTTGTCACCGGTGAACTTGTAGCCCGCGCCGGTCAGCAGCGCCTTGGCGCCCGGCACGTCGACCTTGACCGTCTGGCCCTTGTACTGCGGCGCGATGAACGGGTCGCCCGCCGGCGTCGGGATGCCGGTGACCTGGTCGTTCTTCGGGTAGAAGTAGCCGGCTTCACCCTGGTTGAAGATGTCGTCGCGGTTGATCACCTTGTTGATCGCTTGGCGCAGCTTCGGGTCGTTCCAGGGGGCCTTCTCGGTGTTGAACCACAGGCCGTGGACGGCCAGCTGCGCGGGGAACCACAGCTTGTAGTGCTGCGGGTCCTTGTTCGTGTAGACGGCCTTGTAGTTCGGGATGAAGACGAAGCTCCACTCCGACGCGCCGCTGACCAGCGCCGCGACCTGCGCGTTGTTGTCGGTGTAGGAGGTGTAGCGGATCTCCTTGACCTTCGGCGCTTCCTGCCAGTAGCCGGTTTCGCGCCGGACGACGATCATCGTCTGCGGCGTGGCCGACTTGAGCGTGTACGGGCCGGTGCCGATCGGGTTCTTCACCGTGTCGAGCGCCGGGTCCTTGACGGACTGCCAGGCGTGCTTCGGGACGACCAGCGTCTGCAGGATCTTGAGCTGGTTGACGAACTGGGAGCCTTCGAAGCCCAGGGTGACCTGGTTGCCGGCCGCGGTGATGTCCTTGTACGGCACGGCGTCGACGTTCAGCGCCTTGTTGTCGCGCAGCAGCTGGAACGTGTAGGCGACGTCCTCGGCGGTCATCGGCTGGTCGTCGGAGAACTTGACGCCGTCACGGACGGTCAGGACGAGCTTCTTGTAGTTGTCCGACCAGTCCCACTTCGTCGCCAGCCACGGCTTGCCGGGCTCCTGCGGCTTGACGCGGTTGAGCATGACCAGGGGCTCGTAGATCATCCACCGGTAGCCCATGTTGGACAGGGCGGACGTCTCGAGGAACGGGTTGTTGTTCTCCGACTGCGGGCCGTCCGGCTTGCCGACGTTGAGCACGGCGTTCGGGTTGCTCTGACCTGCGTCGGAGCTTCCGCTCCCGCACGCGGTCAGGCCACCCAAGGCCATCACTGCCACTAGCGCTGCGACGATGGAGCGCTTGACTCGCATCGGTTCCTCCTGGTCATCGACGACGTGCCTGATGTCGACTGGTTGCGAGCCCCGACCGCCGGCGACCGAACGACGCCCAGAAGTCAACCCGGGTGACTCGGGTCACGTCAATAACACGGCGGTAACGTTTTGTGCCTAAGTTTAAGTAATAAAAGAACTGGCGGTCTGGACCTATTGAGGACGCTACTCCTTGCGACGCAAGGGTTTCAGCCGGTCCGGCCGCCCGTGGCGAGCAGTTCCGCGATGGGCAGGGTGGCCGCGCCGAGCGCGACCGCCTCCGGCCCGAGCCGGCCGAGGACGACCTCGGTGCGCCCGGCCAGGTAGTCGAGCGCGTGCCGGCCGACCGCGTCGCGCACCGCGGGCAGGATCGCCGGTCCCATGATCGCTCCCGCGGAGCCGGACAGCACCACCCGGTCCGGGCTGAGCAGGTTGACCAGGTTCGCGATGCCGATCCCGAGGTACTCGGCGGCCTCGGCGAGCACGTCGGCGGCCGGCCCCGCGACGGCCGCCTCGGCGACGATGCGAGCCAGCTCAGCGTCGCTTTCGTCCCCGATGACCGGTTCTTTGCCGACGCGCTCGGCGTAGCGGCGGACGACCGCCTCGGTGCCGACGTAGGCCTCCAGGCAGCCGTGCGAGCCGCACCGGCAGGCCGCGCCGGCCGCCTTGACGACGGTGTGGCCCCACTCGCTGGTCGTGATGTCCGGGTGCGAGCGCCCGGCCGTCGCGACGGCGGCCCCGACCCCGACGCCGAGCAGGGCGACGATGGCGCGTTCGGCGCCCCGGCCGGCACCGCGCCAGGTCTCGACCTGACCGAGCGTGCGGGCGCGGTTGTCGAGGTGGACCGGCATGGCCTGAGCGGCCCGCGACCCGGCGCCGGCCGGGAACAGCGCTTCGACGTGCGGGCGGATCAGGTCGGCGAAGGCCACGCCGCGCCAGCCGAGGGTGGGCGCGTGCACGATCCCGCCGTCGCGGACCGCGCCGGGCACGCCGATGCCGACGCCGAACACCGCGTCCGGTTCGCCGCCTTCGAGCACTTCCGCGATGCCGGTGCGCACCAGACCGGCGACTTCGTCCGGGTCCAGCCGGGTGCCGACCAGCGGGTGGCGCACCGTCCCGAGTGTCCCGAGCGCGCAGTCGAACAGGCCGACTTCGACGTGCGTCTCGCTGACATCGACGCCCACGACGTGCCCGAAGTCCGGCCGCACGGCCAGCAGCGTCCGGGGCCGGCCGCCGTCGGATTCGACCGATCCGGCCTCCGCGACGACGCCGTCCGCGATGAGCTCGGAGACCACGTTCGTAACGGTGGCGGCCGAAAGTCCCGATTCAGCTACTAGTTCCAGCCTGCTGACGGGGCCGCGGAGGTAGAGGGAGGACAGCAGCGCCGCGCGGTTGTGCCGCCGGAGGTCACGGGTCGTCTGGCGTACCACCTGGGTCACCTGGGGGATTGTGCCAGAGACTGTCCGTGCGACCATCGGTTCGGGACTTAGTTCACCACTTAATACATAGCCACAACTTACGGTGATCAGGCATTCTGTCGGTGAGCCGGTAAGAGTTCAGATGGGTTGCCCATGGCGAGCAAGCGCACCACCGTCCGTGACCTGCGGAGGCACAACCGTTCCCTCCTGCTGTCGAAACTGTACTTCGACGGCCCGCTGTCGCGGCACGAACTCAGCCAGCTCACCGGATTGAGCGCGGCCACGGTCAGCAACGTGACCGCCGAACTGGGCGAAGAACGGCTCATCACCGAAGCGGGCCAGGTCGAGTCGGACGGCGGCCGGCCACGCGTGCTGCTGCGGGTCGACCCGGCGTACGGGCACGTCGTGGGCGTCGACATCGGCGAGACCGGCGTCAAGGTCGAGCTGTTCGACCTGGCGATGAACCGCCTCGCGACGGTCGAGCACCCGCTGCCGAAGGCCCCGGACCCGGCGACGGCGGTCGAGCAGGTGACGTCCGGGCTGCGGGAGGTGTTCGCGAGCGCGGGCATCGACGACTCGGCGGTGCTGGGCGTCGGCATCGGCGTGCCGGGCACGGTCGAGCAGGGGTCGCGGGTGCTGGTGCACGCGCCGACGGTCGGCTGGGACGCGGTACCGCTGGTTTCGCTCCTGCGGGAGGCCGGCGTGGGGCTGCCGTTGTTCGTGGACAACGGCGCGAAGACGCAGGGTCAGGCGGAGATGTGGTTCGGCGCCGGCCGCGGCGCGCGCCACGCGGTGATCGCGCTGATCGGCTCGGGCGTGGGCGCGGCGGTGGTGACGGACGGGACGACGTACCGCGGGTCGACGAGCAGCGCGGGCGAGTGGGGCCACACGACGATCGCGTACGGCGGCAACGACTGCCGCTGCGGCGCCCGCGGGTGCCTGGAGGCGTACATCGGCGCGGGCGGAGTGCTGGCCCGGTACCGGCGGGTGCGCGGCAAGGAGGTCCCGGGCGAGGACGAGCAGGCCCAGTTCGCGGCCCTGCTGGAGGCGGCGCCGAAGTCCAAGACGGCGGCGCGGGTCCTCGACGAAACGGCCGGTTACCTCGGCGCGGGGATCGCGAACCTGATCAACCTGTTCAACCCGGAGCGCATAGTGATCGGCGGGTGGGCCGGGTTGGCGTTGGGCGAGCTCCTGCTGCCCCGAATCCGCGAGGCGGCGGGCGAGCACGCACTGCGGCACCCGTTCAGCCAGACATCGATCCAGCTGGGATCCCTGGGCCTGGACGCGGTGGCCACGGGGGCGGCAACGCTACCGGTGGCGGACCTGCTGGACCAGGGAGCGACATCGAGGATCGTGAAGCCGGGAGCCCCGGACTCCGACGCGGCCTGAGCCGGTTCACAGCGCACCGCAGACCGATCAAGCTGTTCGCACGAGCCCGGCCGACGCGACAGCTTTCACCACACGGCCACAGGCGACAGGCAAGCGACCTCGAGAACAGGCACCGACGAGGACCCAGACCCCCGCGCACCCCGATCCGAAGCCAGAACACGGCCGGCAGCGCCGGGTCAAGGCATCTTTCCCGCCTTGACGCGGTGTTGCCGGCCGTAGTCACAATGAGGGCTTCGGGGTGCCGGAAGGTTCGCCGCGCCAGCATCGAGGCGCCGAAAGGCTGGCCGCGCGAGCATCGGAGCGCCGGAAGGCTGGCCGCGCGCGCATCGAGGCGCCGAAAGGCTGGCCGCGCGAGCATCGGAGTGCCGGAAGGCTGGCCACACCAGCATCGAGGGTGCCGGAAGGCTCGCCGCGCCAGCATCGGGCTGCCAGAAGGCCCGCCGCACCAGCATCGGGCTGCCGGCAGCTCATTCGTCCCCAACTGGCCGCCCCGCGCAGAGCCCACCCTCCCCGGGGGTCCATCCCCGCTCCAGCGTATCGACCCCACCCGACAAACCCGGCCCGATCCCGCACCGGCACCCGACCTGTCCACAACCCGCCAACCCTGTGGACAAGGCCCATGCCCCACTGATCGGGAACCCGCCCAACGCCCCAGCCTCGTCCCCCACCCACCCTTAATTCGGGTTGAAAAAAAATGACCGTCCGACGGTTGCCCGGCTTGTCTGGACCATGCATACTTTGTTGCCAAGCGCAACAAAGGTCTGAACCACCTCGCGGCCCATCCCCCGCCCCGGGCCGTGAAGCCCGGTCGCGCCTGCCGCCGCCCCGGCATGCGAGGCCACCTCCCCTCCCGCGTTTCGTGCTGCGCGCGGAACGCCGGTCCCCCTGGTGAGAGAGGCGACAACGATGTCCACCTCGTTCCGCAAAACCCGCAAGACGCGCAAGTTGCGAAGAGCAGCAGCCCTCTTCGCTGCCGCCTCCCTGCTGTTCGTCGGTCAGCAAGCGCTGAGCGCACCCGCCGCCGAAGCCGCGGCCACCTTCACCGACGACTTCAACGGCCCCGCCGGCGCCGCCGTCGACGGGTCGAAGTGGCAGCTCGAAACCGGCGACAACGTCAACAACCACGAGCGGCAGTACTACACGTCGGGCACCAACAACGCCCAGCTCGACGGCCAGGGCCACCTCGTCATCACCGCCAAGAAGGAAAACCCCGGCAACTACAACTGCTGGTACGGCCGCTGCGAGTACACCTCCGCGCGGCTGAACACCGCCGGCAAGTTCAGCCAGGCCTACGGCCACTTCGAGACGCGCATGAAACTCCCGCGCGGGCAGGGCATGTGGCCGGCGTTCTGGATGCTCGGCGGCGGCAACTGGCCCACCGACGGCGAAATCGACATCATGGAGAACGTCGGGTTCGAGCCCAACACCGTGCACGGCACCATCCACGGCCCCGGCTATTCCGGCTCCGGCGGCATCGGCGCGGGTTACAGCGGCCCCAACTTCTCCGACGACTTCCACACCTACGCCATCGACTGGGCGCCCAACCAGATCAAGTGGTACGTCGACGGGAACCTCTACCAGACCCGCACGCCGTCCGACCTGAACGGCAACCGCTGGGTCTACGACCACGGCTTCTTCCTCATCATGAACCTCGCCGTCGGCGGGTACTGGCCGGGCGACCCCAACAGCAGCACGCAGTTCCCGCAGCAGCTGGTCGTCGACTACGTCCACGTCACCAACGACACCGGCGGCGGCACCCCGAGCGGGCGCACCGGGCGGATCACCGGCATCGGCGGCAAGTGCGTCGACGTCGCGGGCGCGAACTCCGCCAACGGCACGCCGACCCAGATCACCGACTGCAACGGCAACGCCGCGCAGAACTGGACCATCGGCACCGACGGCACGATCCGCGCGCTGGGCAAGTGCATGGACGTCAACGCCGCCGGAACCGCCGACGGGACACCGGTGCAGCTCTACGACTGCAACGGAACCGGCGCCCAGCAATGGGTCGTGACCGGGGCGAAGGACATCGTGAACCCCAACGCGAACAAGTGCCTCGACGCCACCGGCAACAGCTCCGCGAACGGCACCCGCCTGCAGATCTGGACCTGCGGCGGCGGCGCCAACCAGAAGTGGACCACTCCCTGATCCACCACCTCGGGTAGGCGGGCCCCGCCCGGCCCGCCTGCCCGGCACTATTTCCTTCCCCCACAAGGAGAATCACAGTGCGACGTTTCCTCGTCGCGCTAATGGGGTGTGCCCTGTTAGCGCTTTCCTTCCTCACCACCGGCTCCGCTCAAGCCGCCGTCGAGGCCGGGCCGTCCGCGAGCCAGCTGCTCGCGAAGACGACGTCCTGCCAGCAGATCTCGAACGGCAAGTACTCCTTCGACGAAGGCGGCGCGGCGACCGTGCCCGTCTGCCAGGCCAACGGCGCGGTGTTCTTCACCGCCGACATGGACATCGACTGCGACGGCGTCCGCACGTCGCAGTGCAACGAGCAGACCGACTGCTGCTTCTACCCGGACACGGCGTTCCACACCTCGACCGACCAGCCCCTGAACGCGGCGCAGCTGCCCTACATCGTGCTGCCGCAGCCGACGTCCACTTGGGACTACCGCAACTACGGCATCGACGGCGGTTCCGTCGTGGCGGTGGTCTACAACAACCAGGTCACCTACGCCGTGGTCGGCGACACCGGCCCGACGAGCATCATCGGTGAGGCGTCCTACGCCACCGCCGTGAACCTCGGCATCAACCCGGATCCGTCGAACGGCGGCACCGAGGGCCCGGTGACGTACATCGTGTTCCCGAACACGCACGTCGACCCGATCGAGAACCACGCCACCGCCACCAGCCTCGGTGAGCAGGTCGCCACGCAGTTCGCCGGCGGCACCACCACGCCGCCCGCCGGGAACCCGGGGCAGATCACCGGCATCGGTGGCAAGTGCGTCGACGTCAACGCGGCGAGCAACGCCAACGGCACCGCGGTCCAGCTGTACGACTGCAACGGCTCGAACGCTCAGAAGTGGACGGTCGGCACCGACGGCACGGTCCGCGCGCTCGGCAAGTGCCTCGACGTCACCAGCGCCGGCACCGCGAACGGCACCCCGACCCAGCTTTGGGACTGCAATGGGTCGAACGCGCAGAAGTGGTCGGCCAACGGCTCGCGGAACCTCGTGAACGCCGGCTCCGGCAAGTGCCTCGACGCGACCGGCAACTCGAGTGCGAACGGCACCCGGCTCCAGATCTGGACCTGCGGGACCGGTGCGAACCAGAAGTGGACCCTGCCATGAGAAAACGCTCTCTGCTCTCCCTGCTCGGGGTGACCGCGCTCGCCGCCGCCACCTTCGCCGTGCCCGCGCAGGCCGCGGGCGAGACCGTCAACGTCTGGCTCACCACCACCGACGACGCCAAGGGCGTCAACGTCACCCGCGGCCTGCAGCAGCAGACGCCGATCAGCTTCACCGCGGGCACCGGGACCGGCGGCCAGACCATCAACGTCAACGAAAACACGACCTACCAGCAGTTCGAGGGCGCGGGCGCGTCGTTCACCGACTCCGCCGCGTGGCTGCTCAACTCGAGCAACCTGCTCAGCGCCACCACCCGCAACCAGGTCATGCAGAAGCTGTTCGACCCCAACGCGGGCATCGGCATCAGCTTCCTCCGCAACCCGATCGGCGCGTCGGACATCGCGCGTTACAGCTACACGTTCGACGACGTGCCCGCCGGGCAGACCGACCCGAACCTGACGAAGTTCTCCATCGCGCACGACCAGACCGACGTCCTGCCGCTGACCAAGCAGGCGCTGCAGCTCAACCCGCAGATCAAGGTCATGGCGTCGCCGTGGAGCGCGCCGCCGTGGATGAAGGACAACGACAGCTACCTGCTCGGCTGGGTCGAGTCGCAGTTCTACCCGGCCTACGCGCAGTACTTCGTCAAGTACGTCCAGGCCTACCAGGCCGCCGGCGTGCCGATCAACTACCTGTCGGTCCAGAACGAGCCGACGTGCTGCGCGAGCTACCCGTCGACCAACTGGAACGGCGCGGGGCTGGCGTACTTCACCAAGACCAACCTCCTGCCCGCACTGCAGAACGCCGGCCTGTCCACCAAGGTCCTCGCGCTCGACTGGAACTGGGACCAGTACCAGTCCTTCGCCGCGCCCACAATGGACGATGCCGCGATCCGCAGCCACCCGAACTTCGGTGGCATGGCGTGGCACGGCTACGGCGGCGACGTCTCGCAGCAGACGACCGTGCACAACCAGTACCCGAGCGTGAACGCGTACTCGACCGAGCACTCGGGCGGCACCTGGGTGTCGAACCAGCAGGCCGAGGACATGACGAACATCGTCGACTACACGCGCAACTGGAGCCGCACGGTCACCAAGTGGAGCCTGGCGATGGACCAGGCGCACAACCCGCACAACGGTGGCTGTGACACGTGCACCGGCCTGGTGACCGTCCACAATGGCGACGGCCGCAACGGCCAGGTCGACTACACGGTCGAGTACTACACGATGGGTCACCTGACGAAGTTCGTGAAGCCGGGCGCGTACCGGATCGACTCGAACGACAACTCGACCGTGCGCAACGTCGCCTGGAAGAACCCGGACGGCTCGAAGGCGCTCATCGCGTACAACACCAGCACCGGCAACCAGAGCGTGCGGGTCAACTGGGGCAACTCCTCGTTCACCTACACCCTGCCCGGCCACACGTCGGCGACGTTCACCTGGGCCGGCAACCAGGGCAGCGGGGGCAGCACCGGCAAGACCGGCCCGATCACCGGGCTCGGCGGCAAGTGCCTGGACGTCGCGAACGGCAGCAGCGCGAACGGCGCGGCCGTGCAGCTCTACGACTGCAACGGCTCGGGTGCGCAGCAGTGGACGGTCGGCACCGACGGCACGATCCGCGCGCTGGGCAAGTGCCTCGACGTGACCGGACAGTCCACAGCGGACGGTGCCCAGCTGCAGCTGTGGGACTGCGGCGGGACGGCGAACCAGAGGTGGGCGGCGACGGCGGCCCGGGACATCGTCGGGGCGGCGTCGAACAAGTGCCTGGACGCGACTGGCAATTCGAGTGCGAACGGCACCCGGCTGCAGATCTGGACGTGCACCGGCGCGGCCAACCAGAAGTGGAGTGTGCCCGCATGAGGAACCGAGTATTGGCGGCGGTGGGCGGCCTGATCGCGGCGTCCGCCGTGGTCCTCCTCCCCGGCGCCGCGCAGGCGGCGACCGGGCCGATCACCGGCATCGCCGGGAAGTGCGTCGACGTCAACGCGGCCGGCAGCGCCAACGGGACGGCGATCCAGCTGTACGACTGCAACGGCTCGAACGCTCAACAGTGGACGGTCGGCTCCGACGGATCCCTGCAGGCGCTGGGCAAGTGCCTCGACGTGACCAGCGCGGGCACGGCGAACGGCACGACGATCCAGCTCTGGGACTGCAACGGCTCCACCGCCCAGAAGTGGACGGCCAACGCGGCCAAGAACCTGGTCAACACCGGGTCGGGCAAGTGCCTCGACGCCACCGGCAACTCCAGCGCGAACGGGACGCGGCTGCAGATCTGGACGTGCGCGAGCACGGCCAACCAGCAGTGGACGCTTCCCTCCGGCGGCACGACCCCGCCGCCGACCGGCCCGGGCGTGATGGCCGTCGCGCCGTACCTCTACAACGGCTGGGGCAACCCGCCGAGCCCGCAGACGATCCAGAACGCCACCGGCGTCAAGTGGTTCACGCTGGCGTTCGTCCTGTCCAACGGCTACTGCAACCCGATGTGGGACGGCGGGCGCGCGCTGACCGGCGGCGTCGACCAGAACACGATCAACGCGGTGCGCGCGGGCGGCGGCGACGTCATCCCGTCGTTCGGCGGTTACTCCGGCAACAAGCTGGAGTCGTCGTGCGGCAGCGCGGGTGAGCTGGCCGCGGGCTACCAGAAGGTGATCAACGCCTACGGCCTCAAGGCGATCGACATCGACATCGAGGCCGACGCATACAGCAACCCGACGGTGCAGCAGCGCACGGTCGACGCGCTGAAGACGGTTCGGGCGAACAACCCGGGGATCAAGCTGTACGTCACCTTCGGCACCGGGCAGTCGGGGCCGGACAACAGCCTGGTCAACCGGGCGGCGCAGTCGGGTCTGACGGTCGACGGCTGGGTCATCATGCCGTTCGACTTCGGCGGCGCCGGCCAGAACATGGGCACGCTCACGCAGCGCGCGGCCGAGGGCCTCAAGAACGTCGTCAAGTCGGCTTACGGCTACGACGACGACACGGCCTACCGGCACATGGGCATCTCGTCGATGAACGGCATCACCGACAACAGCGAGACGGTCACCCTGGCCGACTTCAGCGCCATCCTGGCCTACGCGAACCAGCACCACCTGGCCCGGTTGACGTTCTGGTCGGCCAACCGCGACCGCCCCTGCCCGGGCGCGTACCCGAACGACGACACGTGTTCGGGTGTTTCCCAGCAGGCGTGGGACTTCACGAGGATCTTCGCCCGCTACGCCGGCTGACCCCGGCCCCCGCAAGTCCGTGAATGTCGCCTTGAGGGACTCTAAGTCCCTCGATGCGACATTCACGGCTTTACGGGCTTGGGCTGCCGGACCGTGACACTGGGGGAGGCCCCGGCCCGGCAGCGGTGTGGTTCCGCCGGCCGCTGGGGGTCTCCGGCGGCGAAACCGCTCAGAGGTTATCGACCCGGAACCGGTTTTGGTGCCTCCGGATGGCGAAGATGCCCGATCGGGCACCCTAGACTGGCCGCCGTGTCCGAATCGACGGTGGACGACCTCCTGGCCGAGCTGGCCGCGCTCGAAGATCCCAAGGTCCGCGCCGTGAACGAGAAACACGGCGACGACCACGGCGTGAACCTGACCAAGCTGCGCGCGGTCGCGAAGCGGCTGAAGACGCAGCAGGACCTCGCCCGCGAACTGTGGGCCACCGACAAGACGGCGGCGAGGCTCCTCGCGACGCTGATCTGCCGCCCGAAGGCGTTCGAGCGCGACGAGCTGGACGCGATGCTGCGGAGCGCGCGCACCCCCAAGGTGCACGACTGGCTCGTCAACTACGTCGTGAAGAAGAGCCCGCACGCCGACGAACTACGGCGAAGCTGGTTCGCCGACCCGGACCCGGTGGTCGCGAGCGCCGGCTGGGCGTTGACTACCGAACGCGTCGCGAAGCAGCCCGAGGGCCTCGACGACCTGCTCGACGTCATCGAGAAGGAGATGAAGGACGCGCCGGACCGCCTCCAGTGGGCGATGAACCACTGCCTGGCGCAAATCGGGATCGAATCCGTCGAACACCGCGCCCGCGCCATCGAAATCGGCGAACGCCTCGAGGTGCTCAAGGACTACCCGACGCCGCCGGGCTGCACGTCGCCGTTCGCGCCGGTCTGGATCACCGAGGTCGTGCGCCGCAAGAAGTAGTCAGTCGGCCGCGACGGCCGCCCGGGCCGCGTCGGCGCGGTCGGCGTACGCCTCGACCAGCTGTTCCTCGGCGTCCTCGAGGTACTTCATCAGCAGCTGCTCCGCGCCCGGCCCGTCGCCGGCCTCGATGCGGTCCAGGATCTCGTGGTTGCGCGGCAGGTAGCGCTCGTGGAAGCGGCGCGGCTCGGCCATGATGTGGAAGACCAGCCGCAGCTCGGCGGTCAGCCTGCCGACCAGCTCGTTGACGCGCTCGCTGCCGGACAGCGCGGCCAGTTCCTGGTGGAACCACACGTTCGCGGTGCCGAGGTCCTTCCAGTTGCCGGTGCGCGCGGCCTCGTCGCCGATGTCGACCTTCTCCTTGATCCGCGCGAACGTGGCGGGCTTCGCCGTCACCCCGCGGACCGCCGCGCACTCGATGATCTTGCGGACGCGGTAGATGTCGACGACGTCCTCGATGCTCGGGATGCGGACGAAGACCCCGCGGTTGAGCTCGTGGGCCAGCAGCCGTTCGTGCGTGAGCAGCCGGAACGCCTCGCGCAGCGTGTTGCGGGAGACGCCGAGCGCGTTGCCGATGTCCTGCTCCGACAGCCGGCCGCCGGGAAGGAAGAAGCCCTCGGCGATGCGCTTGCGCAGGACGCCGGCCACCCGCTCGGCCGTGCTCTTGCGGCTGACCAGGCCGCGGTCGGCCTCCAGGCCCGGGACGTCACTGTCTTCGATGACCACCTCGTCGATGGTACCCGTCACATCGAGGACGATCCAATTGCCGTCTTGTGGAATTGTTCAACAATCCCTACTGTGTGAGGCACGCCACGATGAGACACTGGCCAGGAGGTACCCATGACTGCGACTACTGCTACCGAAGCCCGGCCGTTCGACTGGTTCCGCACGCTCGGCAAACGCGGGCGGCGGGCCTTCGTGGGCGCGTTCGGCGGCTACGGCCTGGACTCGTTCGACTACCAGACCCTGCCGCTCGGCCTGGCCGCGATCACCGCGTACTTCGGCATTTCGAGCGGTGAAGCCGGCCTGCTCGGCACGACGACGCTGGTCGTGTCGGCGATCGGCGGCGTCGGCGCCGGCATGCTGGCCGACCGGATCGGCCGCGTCCGCACCCTCCAGATCACCATCGCGATGTACACGATCTTCACCGTGCTCTGCGGGTTCGCGCCGAACTTCGAGACGCTGCTGGTCTTCCGCGCCCTGCAGGGCCTGGGCTTCGGCGGCGAGTGGGCGGCCGGCGCCGCGCTGGTCGCGGAGTACTCCTCGGCCCGCTACCGCGGCCGGACCGTGGCGTTCGTGCAGAGCGCGTGGGCGGTCGGCTGGGGCCTCTCGGTGATCGTCTACACCGTGGTGTTCAGCGTCGCGAGCGACGACGTGGCCTGGCGCATCATGTTCTGGACCGGTGTCATCCCCGCGCTGCTGGTGCTGTGGGTCCGCAAAAGCGTCAAGGACGCGCCGCGCGCCGAGGAACGCCTGAAGGCCGAACGCCCGAAGGGCACGCTCCTCAAGATCTTCAAGCCCGACCTGCTGCGCACGACGTTCTTCGCCGCGCTGCTCGCCACCGGCGTCCAGGGCGGGTACTACACGATCTCGACGTGGCTGCCGTCCTACCTGAAGAAGACGCGCGAGCTGACCGTGATCGGCACCGGTGGGTACCTCGCGTTCCTCATCACCGGTGCCTTCGTCGGCTACGTCTGCGGCGGCTACCTCACGGACCTGATGGGGCGCAAGAAAACCTTCCTGACGTTCGCGATCCTGTCGGCCGGGCTGATCGTCGCGTACACGCAGATCCCCAAGGGCGCCAACGGGCTCGTACTCGTGCTGGGCTTCCCGCTCGGCTTCTCGATGTCCGCGATCTTCAGCGGCTTCGGCGCGTACCTGGCCGAGCTGTACCCGACGTCGCTGCGCGGGACGGGACAGGGCTTCACGTACAACTTCGGCCGCGCGGTCGGCGCCATCTTCCCGACCGTCGTGGGCTTCCTGGGCGCGGGCGGCGCGATCGTGTTCGGCGCGCTGGGGTACGGCATCGCCGTGCTGGCCCTGCTCGGGCTGCCGGAAACCCGGGGTATCGAACTCGTCGACTGAGGGGCTTCTCATGACGACCTTTGACGAACCGGCCACGTTCACTCCCGCGCAAGCGCGCGAAGTGTTCCGCCGCGGCACCGCCCGCCCCACCACGGGCTGGGCCGACGGCTTCACCCAGACCAACCTGATCGCCGTGCCCGAGGACTGGGCCTACGACGTCCTGCTGTTCTGCACCCGCAACCCGCAGCCGTGCCCGGTGCTCGACGTCACCGACCCCGGTGACCCGGCCACCCGGCTCGCCGAGGGCGCGGACCTGCGCACCGACCTACCGCGTTACCGGATCTGGCAGAACGGCGTGCTGGCCGGCGAGGTGTCCGACGCGACCGGCCTGTGGCGCAGCGACATGGTCGCCTTCTCGATCGGCTGCAGCTTCACGTTCGAGACGGCGCTCGCCGCCGAGGGCGTCCCGCTGCGGCACGTCGACCAGGGCCGCAACGTCGCGATGTACGTGACGAACCGGCAGTGCGAACCCGCCGGACGGCTCTTCGGGCCGATGGTCGTGTCGATGCGGCAGATCCCGGAAGACCGCGTCGACGACGCCATCCGGATCACCCGCGCGATGCCGGCCGTGCACGGCGCGCCCGTGCACGTCGGCGATCCGCGGGCGCTCGGGATCGAGGACCTCGCGCGGCCGGACTTCGGGGATCCCGTCGACGCGGAGCCGGGTGACGTCCCGGTGTTCTGGGCCTGCGGGGTCACCCCGCAGGCGGCGCTGATGGCGTCGCGGCCCCCGTTCGCGATCACCCACGCGCCCGGGTACATGTTCATCACCGACCGACACGACAGCGAATACCGGGTGGACTGAAATGGACCTGAACAGCGATCTCGGCGAGGGCTTCGGCGCCTGGAAGATGGGCGACGACGAGGCCATGCTCGACATCGTGACCAGCGCGAACGTCGCGTGCGGCTTCCACGCCGGCGACCCGTCGGTGATGCGGCGGGTCTGCGAGCTGGCGGCCGGACGCGGCGTCGCGATCGGGGCGCACGTCGGCTACCACGACCTGGCCGGGTTCGGCCGGCGCGCGCTCGACATCGCGCCGGACGACCTGGCGGACGAGGTGCTCTACCAGATCGGCGCGCTGGACGCGTTCGCCCGCGCGGCGGGCAGCCGCGTGACGTACGTGAAGCCGCACGGCGCGCTGTACAACACCGCGGCGGTGGACGTCGAGCAGGCCGCGGCGATCGTCGAGGGCCTGCGCCGGTACGACCCCGCGCTCGCGCTGCTCTGCCTGCCGGACTCGGAAATGCAGCGGCAGGCGGAAAAAGCGGGCGTGGTGGCGTACGCGGAGGCGTTCGCCGACCGGGCGTACACCCCCGAGGGCAAGCTCGTGTCGCGCAAGAAGGCGGGCGCGGTCCTGCACGACGCGGCCGCGGTGGCCGAGCGGGCGGTCGGCATGGCGACCGGCGGCGGTGTCGTGACGGCGGACGGCGACCGGCTCGACCTGCGCCCGGATTCCCTGTGCGTGCACGGGGACACGCCGGGCGCGGTGGAGCTGGCCCGCCGGATCCGCGACGGCCTGGCCGCCGCGGACGTCACGCTCGCCGCGTTCACCGG
This sequence comes from Amycolatopsis sp. NPDC028719, assembly GCF_055565395.1. Taxonomy (NCBI): domain Bacteria; kingdom Bacillati; phylum Actinomycetota; class Actinomycetes; order Pseudonocardiales; family Pseudonocardiaceae; genus Amycolatopsis; species Amycolatopsis sp. NPDC028719. The sequence goes on along the minus strand of NZ_JBVHUL010000001.1, from coordinate 1,254,731 downwards.
ATGACCGTCCGGCTGCTGCCGTGCGGGCGGCGCGCGGTGCTGGTGGAGCTGGACGACGTGCTCGGCTTCCAGGCGGCCGTGACGTCGTCGGACCTGCCGGGGGTCGAGGAGCTGGTCCCGGCGGCGCGGACACTGCTCGTCCGCTTCGACCCGGCGGTGACGGACGCCGACCGACTGGGCGCGCTGTTGCGTGAGGTGTCCCCTGTGGACACTGCGGTGTCCCCTTCGGCCGAGGTGGTGATCCCGGTGCGGTACGACGGCGAGGACCTGGCCGACGTCGCCGCCGAGGCGGGCTTGAGCGTCTCCGAGGTGATCTCCCGGCACAGCGAGGGTTCCTACGTCTCGGCGTTCTGCGGTTTCGCACCGGGGTTCGCGTACCTGTCCGGTCTGGACCCGGCGCTGCACGTCTCGCGCCGGTCGACGCCCCGGACGCGCATCCCGGCGGGTTCGGTGGCGATCGCCGGGGAGTACAGCGCGGTGTACCCGAGCGCGTCGCCCGGCGGCTGGCGGCTGCTCGGCCGGACGGACGTGCCGGTGTGGGACGTCGACCGCGATCCGCCGAACCTCCTGCCACCGGGCACGCGAGTGCGGTTCGAGGCGGTGACGAGGTGAAGCTCGAAGTCGTGCGGCCGGGGTTCGCGACGACGGTGCAGGACCTCGGCCGGCCCGGGCACGCGGCGCTCGGCGTCGGCCGGTCCGGCGCCGCGGATCGCGGGTCGTACCGGCTGGCCAACCGGCTCGTCGGCAATCCTCCCGGCGCCGCGGTCCTGGAAGTGACGCTCGGCGGGCTGGTGCTGCGCGCGTCGGCCGTCACGACGGTGGCGGTGACCGGCGCGCTGTGCCCGGTGTCGCCGGGTGGCATGAACGCGCCGATGACGTTGTGGCCCGGAGACGAACTCGTGCTGGGCACGGCTTCCGCCGGTTTGCGCTGTTACGTGGCGGTGCGCGGCGGGATCGACGTGGCCCCGGTGCTCGGCTCGAGGTCCACCGACACGCTCGGCAAGCTGGGGCCGCCGCCGCTCGCGGCCGGAATGCTGCTGCCGGTGGGCACCCCCGGCGCTTTCCCGGCGGCCGACCTGGCCCCGCGCGCGGCCTTGCCGGCGGCACCGGTCCTGCGCGTCACGCCGGGACCGCGTCGCGACTGGTTCGCTTCGCCGGACCAGCTGCTGTCCACTGTGTACACGGTCTCGCCGGACTCGGACCGCGTCGGCATCCGGCTGACCGGACCCGCCCTCGAGCGGCTCCGCCACGACGAGCTGCCGTCCGAGGCGTGCGTGCCCGGGTCGGTGCAGGTGCCGCCCTCGGGCCGGCCGATCCTGTTCCACGCGGACTCCCCGACGACCGGCGGCTACCCGGTGATCGCGGTCGTCGAGGAGGACGACCTCGATGTGGCGGCCCAGCTGCGGCCGGGTCAGGCAGTGAGCTTCCGCCCCGCGTCGGGGGGGGGGGGGGGGGGGGGGGGGGCAACCGACGACCCCCAACAAGGAGGGAGGAAAGGAAACCGAGAAGGGGGGGTGGGGTCTCCAGTGGGGGTGAGGGGGAGGGGGGGTGTGCC
>NZ_JBVHUL010000001.1:1167096-1253166 GCF_055565395.1 Amycolatopsis sp. NPDC028719 | reverse complement strand
TTGTTAGCGTTCGGGGAGGGGGACGCCCTCGGTGGGGCGCCCCAGTTGGGAAGGGGCGAGAAAGGGCTCCCCCCCCCCCTTTCGGGGGCGGCCCCCCTCCCCCCCCCCCCCCCCACGACCACCAGCCGGGTCAGAGGCCCGAGACCCGCAGCGTGATGTTCAGCCGCCCGGTCAGGCCGAGGGCCGGGTCGGCCGTGCCCGCCAGCGTCCTCGGCACGCCGTGGTAGGCGAACCGGGACGGGCCGCCGAACACGAACAGGTCGCCCGACTGCAGTTCGACGTCCGTGTACGGCTTGCCGCGCGACTCGGTGTTGCCGAAGCGGAACACGCACGTGTCGCCGAGGCTGAGCGACACCACGGGTGCCGTGCTCCGCTCGTCCTTGTCCTGGTGCTGCCCCATCTTCGCCTTCGCGGCGTAGAAGTTGACCAGCGCGGTGTCGGGCTCGTAGCCGTCGGCCGGCTCGCCGTACGCGTCCGCGAGTGCGCGGCGGCCCAGGTCGCCGAGCCAGTCCGGGAACGGCAGCACCGGCTTGCCCTCGTCGGTCGTGCGCGAGTAGCCGTTCGGGTACCAGTGCCAGCCGAGGCAGACGGTCTTGACCGACATGACACCGCCACCCGCGTACGTCGTGTGGCGGTAGCCCGGCCAGCCGCGGCAGGCGGCGACGAGCTCGCGCTGTTCGTCGAAGCCGAGCCAGCCGGGCACGTGGACGGCACCGGGCGCGAGTTCGGCGCGCGGGCGCGGGAGGAGGGCGTCCATCACCTCGATTGTGCCCGACGCTCCTGCCGGACAGGTGCGGTGATCGTCGCCGGGACGACGTGGTGACCGCGGAACGTGACCCCGGCGACGCTGAACAGCCGCAGGAGCCGCCCCAACGGACCAGCGGGACGCTCCTGCGGCCGGATCCCCTCGCTCTGGGCCACCATGGCCCGACGTTCCCACACCTGAAGGCCACCGGGCCAGCGTGGATCAGCTACGAACGCGTCGCTTGACCTCGCCGGCGCGGATCAGTCACGAAACGTCACGACGGTGACGCCCGGCTGAGCCGGCACCGGGTCGTTCATCGCGGCGAGCGCGGCCGGGACGTCGTCGAGGCCGATCCGGCGCCCGATCAGCGCGGCGAGGTCGATCCCGGCCGTCTCGACGACGCGCAACAGCTCCGGGTACTCGTGGGCCTGCAGTCCGTGGATTCCGACGAGCTCCAGTTCGCCGCCGATGACCCGGTGCATCGGGATCGGCGCGACGCCCTGCGCGGGCGGCATCAGCCCGGCCTGGACGTGCCGGCCGCGCTTGCGGAGGCTGCCCACCGAGGCCGCGCACGTCGACGGCGCGCCGAGGCAGTCGAGCGAAACGTGCGTGCCGCCGCCGGTCAGCTCGCGCACGTGCGCGGCGACGGCTTCCGGGCCGTCGAACGCCGACGAGTCGACGGTGAGGGCGGCGCCGGACTTGGCGGCAAGTGTCAGAGCGCGTGACGAGACGTCGACCGCGACCACCTTCGCGCCCGCCGCGACGGCCAGCAGGACGGCGGAGATCCCGACGCCGCCGCAGCCGTACACCGAAACCCACTGCCCCGCGGTGACGCGCCCCTGCCGCAGCACCGCGCGGAACGCCGTGCCGAACCGGCAGCCGAGCGCGGCGGCTTCGGCGGCGCCGAGCGAGTCCGGCAGCGCGACGAGGTTCGTCTCGGCGTGTTCGATGGCGACCCGCTCGGCGAACGAACCCCAGTGGGTGGCGCCGGGCTGGAACTCGCGGTCGCAGATCTGCTGGTCACCGCGGGCGCACTGGGGGCAGGTGCCGCAGGCGCAGACGAACGGCACGGTGACGCGCGCGCCGAGCTCCCACCCGCGCACGCCGTCGCCGAGCGCGACGACGCGGCCGGCGAGCTCGTGCCCGGCGACGTGCGGCAGCTTCACCGCGGCGTCGTGCCCCTGCCACGTGTGCCAGTCGCTGCGGCAGACGCCGGTGGCGTCGACCTCGATCACCGCGCCACCGGGCGGCGCCACCGGCTCCGGCACGTCCCGCACGACCGGCGGGACGCGGAACTCCTCCATGACCACAGCTCGCATGCCACGAGCCTACGTGCTCAGGTGAGCGGTTTTCCGTTGGTACCGCAAAGAGGCTTGTTCAGCCGTCACCCGGCGCAAACCTCGCCACAGCGGGCATGATGCGAGTCCCGTAGCGCCGGTCCAGCCCGAATAAGCCTCTCAATTGAGCGGCGGCGCCTGCGCGTGGAAGCGCGTTCTTCCCCGCGGCGGCCCGAGGAGCCTGCTGAGCGAGCCGTCCGGCACGTTCAGGATGTCCTCGAGATTCCGCAGGGCCTCCAAGGATTCCGCCCGTTCGGGCCGGCACCGCCCCGACTGCCAGTGGCTGAGGGTGGCCAGGCTGACCGTGGTTCCCCTGCCGCGCAAGCGATAGCGGATCCGGTCGAGCCCGAGCCCGCGGGCCCGGATCGCCGCCCGGAGGGCCACGTCGAACGGCCCGGCGGCGAGCAGCTGGCTCAGCTCCGCCTGTTCCCCCCGGTCGATGGTGCGTGTTCGCTGACCGGTCATCACAACGCTCCGAAGCACTCCCGAGTACGAAAATTGGAGCGTAGGCCCAGCTTCGCAAGATCGGAAGGGCCCTCACCCACCTGCGAGCCGCACCTCTTCGGCGATGGCGGCGAACGGTTCGGCGTAGCCGGAGTTGATCGTGACGTAGGAAATCCCCCACCGTTCCCGCCAGCGGAGAAGCCTTTCCGCCGCTTGACCTGGATCAGCGGGCAGCACGGTGACGGCACCGGCGGCGGCGAGCTCCGGGACGTCGACCCCGGCCCACCGCGCGATTCCCGGCGACGGCTCGTCCCCGACGGCCATCAGGTTCAGCCCGAGTTCGATGTCCGGCAGCCGTTCGTCAGCCAGCTTACGGAATCGATCCACAATGGACTGCGCCTCGGCTTCGGTGGTCTTCGGCTGCCAGGTGAAGGTGAGGGTGTCGGCTTCTTGCGCGGCGAGCGCCAGCATTTTCGGCCCGCCGCCGGCGAGCACCAGCTTCGGGCGGTCGCTCGCTCGCTTGAGGTGGGCGATCGTCTCGGCCATCCGTGTGATGCGCTCACCCGGTTCGCCGAACTCCCGGCCGAGCTCTTCGGCGTGCTCCTTCGCCCCGGGCCGCCCGACGCCGAGCCCGAGCTCGAAGCGGCCACCGGTCTGCTGGTGCAGGGTCTGGGCCTGCCAGCCGAGGGCCCGGGCGTCCCGGAAGGGGTCGGCGAGCACGAAGGTCCCGACGGTGAGGTCCAAGGTGACCGCGGCGGCGGCCCCGAGCAGCACGAAGGGATCGGCGGTGCCGACGGGATCGGTGGCGAGCAGGGTGTCGAAGCCGAGCTTTTCGACGCGCTCGGCCTGGGCGGTCCAGGAAGTCAGGTCCGGGGAGTAGCCGGCGACGATGCCGAAGCGGAAGGGTTTCATGCGGCCATGGTCGGGGTCGCGGGGGTGTCACCACATCCGCTTCACGACGTCATCCGCGCGTACGCCTCCCGCCGTCCCCCGCGCCCCAATGTGGCCTTCGGAGCGTTCAACGCAACCAAGGCGGCCTTCGGTGCGTTCAACGCAACCAAGGCCACATTGGGGCGCTCGGGGTCAGCGCAGGGTGACCGACAGGGCCTGCGCGATCTCCTTGCCGATGGCGTGCGTGGCCACCTCCGGCGGCGAGCCCACCTTCACCACCATCGGTCCCCCGAACGGCTGGCGCTCGACGACCTCGATGCGCTCGCCGAGGTTGATCGCGTGCTCCGTCAGGTAGCGCAGCAGCTCGGGGTCGGTGTCCCAGACCCGCACGATCTCGCCCACCGCGCCCGGCTCGAGGTCGTCGAGGATGCGGACCGACAGTTCCTCGACGCTGCCGTCCGGTGCCGGGATCGGGTCGCCGTGGGGGTCGCGGACCGGGTTGCCCAGCTTCGCCGCGATGCGCTCGACCAGCCGGTCCGACACCGCGTGCTCCAGCGCGTCCGCCTCCGCGTGGACCTCGTCCCACGTGTAGCCGAGCTCGGACACGAGGTACGTCTCGATCAGCCGGTGCCGCCGCAGCACCGAGCGCGCCAGGAGCCGCCCGTCGGCGGTGAGCTCGATCCCGCGGTAGGGCACGTGGGTGACCAGTCCGAGCTGGGACAGCTTCGTGACCATCCCCGACGCCGAGGACGGGCTGACCTCCAGCCGGCCGGCGAGCGAGGTGTTCGTGACCGCCTCCCCGCGCTCGACCAAGCCGTAGATCACCCGGACGTAGTCCTCGACCGACGAGGACCTCCGGACCGAACCATCTCCCATGCCGCATACGATACGGGGCCGGGATCTTTCTCGTGAAAGTTCACGGCCGCCAGCGGTAGCGGATCCAGCCGGGGACGGGTTCCGCGCCGAGCTGGGCGTAGAACGCCTCGCCTTTTTCGTTGCCCTCCTGCATGTCCCACTCGACGCGCCCGGTGGTGCGGCTGCGCAGCTCGTCGAGCAGCTCGCCGCCGAGGCCGTGGCGGCGGTGCGCGGGCCGGACGAACAGGTCGTCCAGCCAGATCCCGGGCCGGGCCTCCCAGGTGGAGAAGTTCCAGCTGCAGAAGGCGAAGCCGGCGACGGTGCCGGGCTCCCCCGGCGGGGTCGCGATCAGCACCCACGCCTTCGGGTCCGGCCCGAAGAGGTGGCCGCTCATCTCGGCGCGGTCCAGCTTGAGGTCGTGGTTGTCCTCGTAGACGGCGTGCTCTTCGATGAGCGCGCAGATCTCTTCGATGTCTTCGAAGACGGCGTCGCGGACGGGCATCTCGCCTCCCGTTTCTGTCGGTGGTGGTCGCTACGGTCGGAGTCGGAGGTGGTCGATGGCACCGGAGGAGAAGTTCGAAGCGCTGGTCGACGAGTTCACCGGACGGCCGGGCATCACGCCACCCGGGGCGACCGGCGGGTTCGGGCGCACGGCGCTGCGGGTGGACGGCCGGATCTTCGGCATGTTCGTCCGCGGGCAGCTGGTGCTGAAGCTGCCCCGGGCGAGGGTCGACGAGCTCGTGGCGGCCGGGCACGGGGTGCGCTTCGACGCCAACAAGGGCACGCCGATGAAGGAGTGGCTGGCGCTGGACACGGGGTCGGCGCAGCCCTGGTCCGCGCTGGCGGAAGAAGCACTCGAGTTCGTGGGGAAGAGGTGAATCATCACGCTTGATAACGCAGTTCGCCGCCGACGGCGGTGCCTTGCACGCTGAGGTCGTCCAAAGCGGACTCGTCCAGGGGCGAGCCGGACAGCACGGCGAAGTCGGCGAGCTTCCCGGGTTCGAGCGTGCCCAGGTCGCGCTCGGCGAAGGTCGCGTACGCCGAGCCATACGTGTACGCGCGCAACGCCTGCTCCGGCGTCAACGCCTCTTCGGGTGCGAAGGGGGCTCCTGAGGCCGTGCGCCGACGCACCATGTCGGCCAGCGCGAGCAGCGGCGCGCCGTTCACGACGGGCCGGTCCGAGGACGCGGGAAGCACGCAACCCGCGTCGAGGACGCTTCGCAGCCGGTAGCACCACGGGACGCGAGCCTCGCCGAGCGCGGCGCGCATGCCGTCGCCGAGTTCGTTGACGAACCGGCCCTGCGGTGACGCGATGAGGCCGAGCGACGCGAGCCGGGTCAGTTCCGCGGGCTGGAGCACCGCGCAGTGCTCGATGCGGTGACGGTGGTCTGTACGCGGCGAAGCGGCCAAGGCGGCCTCGTAGGCGTCGAGGACGACGGTGATCGCGCGGTCGCCGATGGCGTGCGTCGCGATCTGCCAGCCCGCCTCGTGGGCGCGGCGGATCGTGCGGGCCAGCTCGTCCTCGGGCACCTGGAAGTAGCCGCGGTTGCCCAGCCCGCCGGCGTCTGAGGCAGTTTCAGCGCCGTCGAAGGGCTCGTGCATCGCACAGGTGCGCCCGACCAGGGAGCCGTCGGCGAACAACTTCATCGGGCCGACGCGCAGCCACTCGTCGCCGAGACCGGTGCGCAGGCCGAGGTCGAGGCCGAAGCCGGCGTCGTCGGGCAGGTCGTGAAGCACGCTCGCGGCGACCATCACCGTGCTGCGCACGCGCAGGACGCCGCGGTCGCGCGCCTCCTGGTAGGCAGCCAGCTCGGCGGGTGTCTCGCCGACCAGGCCGCCGCCGATCCCGGCCTCTTGGACGCTGGTGATGCCCTCCGACAGGTACTGCTCGGACGCCCGGCCGAGCCCGCGGACGACGCGCGAAACCGGTGTCGGGTACGTCAGCGGCCGCAGCAGCAGCTGGGCCTGCTCGCGCAGCAACCCCGTCGGTGAGCCGTCCGCGCCGTGCACGACGTCGCCGCCCACCGGGACGTTGCCGAGGTCGAGCTGGTCGAGGACGGCCGAGTTGACCACGGTCATGTGCCCGGACGTGTGCTTGAGCCGCACGAGCATCCCCGGCGCCGCGCGGTCGAGCCCGTGCCGGTCCGGGTGCCCGCCGGCGAGCTTGTTCTGGTCGTACCCGCTCCCGACCACCCAGCTCCCGGCCGGCAGTGCCGCGGCTCGCGCGGCGACGGCGTCGTAGACCTCCTCGACGCTGCGGCAGCCACCCAGCGCGACGTCGTCGAGGCCCATCCCGAACCACGCCATGTGGTTGTGCGCGTCGTGGAACCCGGGCACCACGAACCCGCCGCCGAGGTCGACCCGCGAGCGCGCCGAAAGCGAGAGGGCGTCGTCTCCGAGTGCGACGACCCGGCCGTGCAGCACGGCGAGCGCACTGGTGACACCCGCGCCCGTCCACACCGTGGCGTTCTCGTAAACCGCATCGACCCGCATGTGGACAGAGGCTATCGATCGATCGATCGAACGTCTAGCATCGGCCGCATGCCCACCGTGGAGTTCGCCGTCGAGGACGGCATCGCGCAGATCCGGCTGAACCGGCCCGAGCGGCTCAACGCGGTCGCCGCCGTCCTGGTCGACGACTTCCTCGCCGCGCTCGACGCCGCCGCGCGCAGTGACGCCCGCGTCGTCGTGCTGTCGGGCACCGGCCGCGCCTTCTGCGCGGGCCACGACCTCAAGGAACCCACCCCCGCGGGGGACTCCCGGGCGCGGCTCGACCGGCTCCAGGACGTCACGCGCCGGCTGCGCGCGCTGCGCCAGCCGGTGATCGCGGCGGTACACGGCTACGCGATCGGCGCCGGCGCGGAGTTCGCGCTCGGCTGCGACCTGATCCTGGCCGCCGAGGACGCCGTCTTCGCGTTCCCCGAAGTTTCGCTGGGCCTGAGCGTCACCGGCGCGGCGTCGCGGCTGCTCCCGCTGCTCGTCGGCCCGCTCAAGGCGAAGGAGCTGCTCCTGCTCGGCGAGCGCTTCGACGGCCGGAAGGCCGCGGCGCTCGGCATGGTCAACGCCGCCGTGCCCGCCGAGCAGCTCCAGGCGGAGGCGCTCAGCTGGGCGAAGCGGATCGCCGGGCACCCGCCGGCGGCCGCGGCGATGGCGAAGCGCGTCCTCGACGCGAGCACGGACATCGAGCCCGCGCTGGAACTCGAGGTCAGCCACGCTCTGATCACCGAAACCTCGGCCGCGGTCGCCGCGTCCACGGAGGCCTTCCGGAGCCGGACGTGACGCCGCTCACCGAAATCGGCACGCTCGCCCAGCTCGTCACGCGGGCCGCGCGACTGTGGCCGGACCGCACGGCCTGGGTGTTCGACGAAACCGGCCGCCGCTTCACCTTCGCCGACGTCGACCGCGAAAGCTCCCGGTTCGCCGCCGCGCTGGCCGGACGCGGGATCGGCCCCGGCGACCGGGTCGCGGTGATGCTGCGCAACCAGCCCGAGTTCCCGCTGCTCTGGCTGGCGCTGGCGAAGATCGGCGCGATCCTGGTGCCGGTCAACACGAACTACCAGGAGTTCGACGGCGCCCACGTCCTCCGCCACTCCGGGGCGAAACTGGCCGTCGCCGGACCGGAGTTCACCGACCTCCTCGGCCGCATCGGCCTGACCGAGGTGATCACCCCCACCGCACTTTCACGTGAAAGTGCCCACCTGGGGGCCGCACTTTCACGTGAAAGTGCGGCCTTCACGCCGGTGCCCGAGACTCCGGTGAACATCCAGTACACGTCCGGCACCACGGGCGCACCCAAGGGCTGCGTCCTGCCGAACCGGTACTGGACGACCCTGGCCGTCGGCCTCGCCACCGACTTCCCCGCCGTCGGCGAGGACGACGTGGTCCTGACCGCGCAGCCGTTCCACTACATCGATCCACAGTGGAACGTCGCGCTGGGGCTCGCCGCCGGCGCCACCCTCGTCGTGCTGGACCGCTTCCACCCCAGCACGTTCTGGGCGAAGGTCCGCGAGTACGGCGTCACGTGGTTCTACTGCCTCGGCCTGATGCCGACGCTGCTGCTGCGGCAGGAGCCGGCGGAAGCCGACCGCGACCACCGCGTCCGCTCGATCTGCGCGTCCGCGATCCCGCACGAGCTGCACGCCGAGCTGGAGGCGCGCTGGGGCGTGCCGTGGTACGAGGCGTTCGGGATGACCGAGACCGGCGGCGACATCCGGATGACGGCGGCCGACCACGACGAGACCGTCGGCACCGGCTGCATCGGCCGGCCGAGCCGCGACCGCGAGGCGATGATCGCCGGCGAAGACGGGAAGCCGGTGCCGCGCGGGGAAACCGGCGAGCTGCTGATCCGCGGCATCGGGCTGATGCACGGCTACCACGACGATCCCGAGGCGACGGCGAAGGCGTTCCGCAACGGCTGGTTCCACACCGGCGACCTCGCCCGCATGGACGACGCCGGCCGCGTGTTCTACGTCGGGCGCACGAAGGACATGATCCGCCGCAGCGGCGAGAACGTCTCCGCCGACGAGGTCGAACGCGCGCTGCTGCTGCACCCGGCGGTGCGGCTGGCGGCCGTCGTCGCGGTGCCCGACGAACTGCGCGGCGAGGAGATCAAGGCGTACGTCGTGTGCGGCGGCGAGCGTCCGGAGCCTGCCGAGCTCGCCGAGTTCTGTTCGGGAAAGCTGGCCTACTTCAAGGTTCCGCGCTTCTGGGCGTTCGCCGACGGGCTGCCGATGACGCCGTCCGAGCGCGTCGCCAAGGGCGAGCTGCGGAAGGTGGCCGACCCGCGCGCCGGGTCGTGGGACGCGAAGGCGGCGGCATGGCTGTGACCAGCCGGGAACGCGTTCGCGCGGCGGCGGTGAAACTGTTCGCCACCAAGGGGTTCCACGGCACGGGCATCCGGGATCTGGCGCAGGAGGCGGAACTCTCCTCGGCGAGCCTGTACCACTACATGGGCACCAAGGAGGATCTGCTCGCGGAGATCATGCACACGGCGCTGAACCGCCTGCTGGACGCGGCCCGCGAAGCGACGGCCGGCAGCGCGGACCCGGTGCACCGGCTGCGCACGCTGGTCGCGCTGCACGTGCTCGCGCACGCGGTCGGCCCGGCGGAAACCCGGGTGGTGGACAACGAAGTCGACGTGCTGTCGCCGGCCGCGCGCGAGCCGGTGGTGGCGTTGCGGGACGCGTACGAACACCTGTGGGCCACGGCGATCGACGAAGGCGTCGCGGCCGGGGTGTTCCACACCGAACACCCCGCGGTGACCCGGCTGGCTCTGCTGGAGATGTGCAGCGGCGTGGCCAGGTGGTATTCACCACGCGGGCCGCTGGCGCTGGACCAGCTCGCCGAGCACTACGCGGAGCTGGCGTCGAGGGCGCTGGGCTGCACGTCTTCGCCGGGCGTAGCCGACTTGCGACGCTGCCGGGAAATCGTCGCGAAAGAGTGGGGGACGTCCGTTTAGCGGCGCTTTTACCTGTGTACGCCTTGCCCAGACGGCGTGCGTGGGGGACGCTCGAAGGGTGACTGAGGAAACGATCCAACTGGAACTGGACGACTCGGGTCTCGCGCCGGGCCTCCCGGCGCCGGCACACCCCCGCGATCAGGTGCAGGATGTCCCCTATCGCCCCGTCGAGTTCCGTGATGACGATCTCCCCACCGCCCTGGAGCGGGCTTCCAAGTGGCTACGGCAGGCGCAGGACTGGCTGGGCGAACCGCTCGACGTCCTGGCGATTCACCTCGACTACGACGACCGCCAGGGTTCGCCGTACTACGACGTGAAGCTCCTGTGCAACGAAGAGGACCTGGCCGGCGTCCCGATCGCCATCCGCAACAAGAAGTAACCCGAAACACCGCCGAGGCCACCTCCCGGACGTCCGGGAGGTGGCCTCGTTCGCGTCCGAAGTCTCAGCCGAGCACGCCGCCGACCTTCACGTGCCCCTTGAGCAGGTTGCGCGCGATGGTGCGGCGCTGGATCTCGTCGGTGCCCTCGTAGATGCGCAGCAGCCGCAGTTCGCGATACCAGCGTTCGACCGGCAGCTCCCGCGTGTAACCCATGCCACCGTGGATCTGCAGGACTCGGTCGACGATTTCGTTGGCCTTCTGACCGCCGTACAGCTTCGCCATCGACTGCGCGTGCCGCGAGTCGACGCCCTGGTCGACCTGCCAGGCGGCGTTGAGCACCAGCCAGCGCAGCGCTTCCAGCTCGACGCCGGAGTCGGCGATCATCCACTGGATGGCCTGGCGTTCGGCGATCTTCTGCCCGAACGTCTCGCGGGTGTTGGCGTGCTCGATGGCCATCGAGATCAGCCGCTCGCACGAACCGATCGCGCGCGCCGGCAGCAGGTAGCGGCCCTGGCCGATCCACTGCATGGCGAGCTCGAAGCCGCGGCCCTCCTCACCGAGGATCTGCGTCTCCGGGACGCGGACGTCCTGGAAGATCAGCGAGGCCGGGCCCCACTCGCCCATGGTGTCGATGTACTCGGACTTCCAGCCGGCCTCGCGGTCGACGAGGAAGCACGTGACGCCGCCGTTCGCGCCCTTCTCGGGGTCGGTGATCGCGAAGACCATCGTGAAGTCGGCTTCGTTGCCCCCGGTGATGAAGGTCTTCTCGCCGTTGATGATCCAGTCGGTGCCGTCCTTGCGGGCGGTGGTCCGGATGGCCTTGGCGTCCGACCCGGCGCCCGGCTCGGTGATCGCGAAGCACGACTTGCGCTCGCCCGAGATGGTCGGCAGCAGGTAGGTCTGCTTCTGCTCCTCGTTGGCGTGGAACAGGATGTTGTCCGCGGCGCCGCCGAAGCGGAACGGCACGAAAGTCCGGCCGAGCTCGGCTTCGAGCAGCGCAGCCATCACGGCGGACAGGCCCATGCCGCCGTACTCCTCCGGCGTGAAGACGCCCCAGAAGCCGGACTCCTTCGCCTTCAGCTGGAGGTCCTTCAGCTCCTCGCCGGTCAGGCCGGGCTGGTGGGCGCGCTCGCGCCGGAGGACTTCCTGCTCGAGCGGGATCAGCTCCCGCTGGACGAACGTGCGGACCCAGTCGCGCACTTCACGTTCTTCGGTGCTGAGAGAGAAATCCATCCGACGCTGCTCCTCCGACACTGGCTGGCTAAGCGCTTGCTTAGTACGAGGGTACCTCCTGAGAGCGTGATTACCCCAGACCTGTCCCCGAATTCGTGACAACCGCTTCGGCGCCCGGGAGGATCGGAGGCGTGATGGAGATCGTGGTCCGCTGGTCGTCGCCGCTGCCCGCCGAAGAGCGTTTCCTGCGCCTGCTGGACGACGTCGAGCAAGGCCGCTTCGAGGCGTACCGGCAGGACGCGGACAAGCGGCGCTTCCTCACCGGCCGTGTGCTGGCGAAGACGGTGGCGGCGGAGCGGCTGGGGGCGGCCCCCGAAGCCGTGAAGTTCGACGCGACCTGCGAAGACTGCGGCAAACCGCACGGCAGGCCGCGGGTCCCGGGCGCGGACCTGACGCTGTCGATCTCGCACTCGGGCGAGCTGATCGGCGTGGCGGCGACGCCGTCGGTCCCGGTGGGCCTGGACGTCGAGACGGCCGGCCGCAAGGCCGACGACGGCCTGATCGAGTACGCCCTGAGCCCGGCCGAAGCCGGCCACCTGACCGGTCTCACCGACGCGGAGAAGGCGGCGGCGTTCTTCGTCTACTGGACGCGCAAGGAAGCCGTGATGAAGGCCACGGGCAAGGGCCTGCGCATCCCGCTGAAGAGCATCACGTTCTCCCGCTTCGACGAGCCGGCCCGGCTACTGGAGTCGGGCGACCCGGCGCTGGCCCCGGAGACCACACGGCTGGTGGACCTGAAGGCGGCTGACGGCTACCGCGCGGCCATCGCGGTCCTGACCACCGACGAGCTGTCGGTGACCGAGGAACTCTGGGTCCCGTAACCCGACCTCAGACGCCGGAGAGGTCGCCGAGGCCCATCGCGCTCAGCAGCGTGCGGAACTTCGCTGTCGTCTCGTCCAGCTCCGCCTGGGGGTCCGAAGCCGGGACGATCCCGCCGCCCGCGTAGAGCCGCATCGACGTCGACGCGATCTCGGCGCAGCGGATCGCCACCGCCCACTCGCCGTCGCCCGAGGCGTCGACCCAGCCGACCGCGCCCGCGTAGTAGTCGCGGTCGAACGGCTCCAGCTCCTGGACCAGCTCACGCGCGCCCTCGGTCGGGGTGCCGCAGATCGCCGGGGTCGGGTGCAGGGCCGCTGCCAGGTCGAGCGCCGTGATGTCCGGGTCGGCCAGCTCGCCGGTGATCGGGGTGCGCAGGTGCCAGATCGCCGGGGTCGTGACCAGCTCCGGCTCCGCCGGGACCGCCAGGGTCCGGCAGAACGGCCGCAGGGCCTCGACCAGGTAGTCGATCACCACGGCGTGTTCCAGCTGGTCCTTGCGCGACGTCCGCAGCGCCTCGCCGTTCGCGCGGTCGGCCGCCGGGTCGGCCGAGCGCGGCATGGAGCCCGCGTGCGGCGACGAGAAGACCGTGCGGCCCGTGCGGCGCAGCAGGAGCTCGGGCGTGGCGCCGACGAGCGAGCGTCCGCCCGGCAGCTCGGCCGCGTACGTGAAGTGCCGCGGGTTGCCGACCGCCAGGTTGCGCACGATGCTCTCCGCGGACACCGGCGCGGCGAACTCGAGGTCGAGGGCGCGGGCCAGCACGGCTTTCCGCAGGTCACGCGAGGCCAGCGCGTCGACGGCCGCCGAGACGGCCGCCATGTGCTGCGCGGGAGAGGGCACCGCACGCACCCGCACGGGCGCCGGCAGGACCTCGCGCGGCAGCGCAGGCGCGCCTTCGGAGCGGTGGACCGTCCGGGGCACGACGAGATGGCCAGGCACCTTCGTGTCGGGCCCGGTGTCGAATGGCAGGACGCCGACGGCCAGCGGGGCACCGGTCTCGGCCAGCACGCCGGGGATCGCCGAGGCGAGCCGGCGGGGGTCCGTCTCGGTGACGGTCCGGATGGTGCCCTGCGCGAGCAGCGCGCGCTCGGCCGTCGTGAACAGGAAGTCGCCTCGCTGGTAGCGGGCGGCGAGGTCTCTTGCCGGGATCACCGGGTCTGTGTCGCTCACAGACTCCAGCGTCCCAGGCTTCGGGAGATCCGCGAGGGGAGTGTCACGAGCGACACTCCCCTCGCGGGAGCTCCTGATGACGGCTACTTCAGCGCGTCGATGAGCGCCTCGCGCTGGCGCTCGCCCAGGCCGGCGGCGCGCCGGTCCGGGTCGATGCCGGCCTGCTCGAGCAGGGCGGCGACCTTCACCGCGCCGAGGCCGGGGACAGCCTTCAGCAGCTGGGTGACCTTCGTCTTCCCGATCGTCTTGTTCTCCTTGGCCTGCTTGAGCACCTTTTCGATGCTCTCCTTGCCGGACTTGATCGACGCGAGCAGCTCCGAACGAGCCTTGCGAGCCTCGGCCGCCTTGGCGAGTGCATCGGCGCGCTGCTCCGGAGTCAACGTAGGCAGAGCCAACGTAGTAGTCCTTTCCTCTCAGGTCTCCGCTTTCGCGGCCGACGGCTTTTCGGTGCGCTTGCTCCTGCAAGCGCTGGCCAGCCGTCTCTTACCACGGCCCCAGTAAACGCCACCGGGTTCTCGGCCGTGCAACCGACACGCACTTAATACCCCCGGAGGTGATACCGGGCAACCCGCTCCGGCCTGCGGAAACGCTCCCAATGAGCGTCCCGGGTGGCCCTGCTCACCCGGAAGTGAAGCCTCCACTACAACGGGTTCCGTGGCGTATTTCCTTGCCCACAAGGAAAAGCGCAGAAATTGTCGATCATGATCATCATTCGGTCGTCGCGCGATCGGGCGACGACCGTGACCGAACGGAGCCGTTGTTGACCATGCCCGCTTCACCCGATCCGCACTAGAGTCGGCGCAACCCCAGTTCACCGGCGAACGACCCCCGGGAGCGACCATGTTGAGCACCATGCAGGACGGCCAGCTGTCGCTGGCGAACCTGCTCCGCCACGGCACATCGGTGCACTCGGCGAGCGAAGTCATCACCTGGACCGGTTCAGAAGCCCGTCGCGAGTCGTACGGCGACCTCGGCCGCAACGCCGCGCGCCTCGCGAACGCGCTCCGGAGCCTCGGCGTGACAGGCGACCAGCGCGTCGGCACGTTCATGTGGAACAACGCCGAGCACATGGCCGCCTACCTGGCCGTCCCGGCGATGGGCGCCGTGCTGCACACCCTGAACATCCGGCTGTTCCCCGAGCAGCTGGTGTTCGTCGCCAACCACGCCGAGGACCACGTCGTCATCGTCGACGGCACGCTGGTCCCGCTGCTGGCGAGGCAGCTGCCCCAGTTCAAGACGGTCCGGCACGTCATCGTGGCCAACGGCGACGCCGCGGCCCTCGAAGCGCCCGACGGCGTCGAGGTCCACGCCTACGACGCGCTGCTGGCCGCCCAGCCGGACACCTTCGACTGGCCGGACGTGGACGAGCGTTCGGCCGCCGCGATGTGTTACACGTCGGGCACGACGGGTGACCCCAAGGGCGTCGCCTATTCACACCGCTCGATCTGGCTGCACTCGATGCAGGTCTGCATGAGCGACAGCATGAACCTCGCGCAGAGCGACACGGCGCTGGCGATCGTGCCGATGTTCCACGCCATGGCGTGGGGCCTGCCGTACGCGGCGCTGATGGTCGGCGCGTCGCTGGTGATGCCCGACCGGTTCCTCCAGCCGGCGCCGATCGCCGCGCTGCTGGCGGCCGAGAAGCCGACGTTCGCCGGCGCGGTCCCGACCGTCTGGCAGGGGCTGCTCGCCCACCTCGACGCGAACCCGCAGGACATCTCGCACCTGCGCGAGGTCGTCGTCGGCGGGTCGGCGGTGCCGCCGTCGCTGATGCACGCGTTCGAGGAGAAGCACCAGGTCTCGATCCTGCACGCGTGGGGCATGACCGAGACGTCGCCGCTGGGCAGCGTCGCCCGGCCGCCCGCCACCGCGACCGGCGAGGAAGCCTGGCGCTACCGCTACACGCAGGGCCGCTTCCCGGCGTCCGTGCGGGCCCGGCTGATCGACGACGACGGCGCCGTGCTGCCCTGGGACAACGAGGCCGTGGGCGAGCTCGAGGTCCAGGGCCCGTGGATCGCCGGCGCGTACTACGGCGGCGCGGAGGTCGACCCGGACAAGTTCCACGACGGCTGGCTGCGCACCGGTGACGTCGGCAAGATCAGCGCCGACGGCTACCTCACGCTGACCGACCGCGCCAAGGACGTCATCAAGTCCGGCGGCGAGTGGATCTCCTCGGTCGACCTGGAGAACCAGGTCATGGGCCACCCGGCGGTGGCCGAGGCCGCGGTCGTCGGCATCCCGGACGAGAAGTGGGACGAGCGGCCGCTGGTCGCCGTCGTGCTCAAGGAAGGCCAGACGGCCACGCCGGAGGAGCTGCGCGAGTTCCTCGGCGACAAGGTCGCGAAGTGGCAGCTGCCCGAGAACTGGACGTTCGTGGACGAAGTGCCCAAGACGAGCGTCGGCAAGTTCGACAAGAAGCGGATCCGCGCGTCCTACTCCGAGGGAAAGCTCGACATCGCACAGCTCTAACGGGTAAATCTCCGGCGAGTCTTCAAGCCCCTGAAGGCCACCATGAGGGAATCTAGCGCCCTCATGGTGGCCTTCAGAGCACGTCGGAGGAGTACTGGGGATGCAGCGGAACAGGCGGAGTTTCCTCGCGCTCGCGGGACTGGGCGCGCTGGCGACGGCGTGCGGGTCGAACACCGGGCGGCAGGGCACGCCGCCGCCCTCGACGGCGTACTCGGCGGGCCCGCCGCCGTCGGACGCCCCCAAGGTCACGCTCCAGCAGTGGTACCACGCGTACGGCGAAGACGGCGTCCAGGAAGCGGTCAAGCGGTACGCCGCGACCTACCCGGGCGCCACAGTCGACGTGCAGTGGAACCCGGGCGACTACGACTCGAAGATCGTCACCGCGCTGCAGAACAGCAAGGTGCCGGACGTCTTCGAGGCGCAGGTCAAGATCGACTGGGTGCGGCAGAACCAGGTGGTGCCGCTCGACGACGTCCTCGGCCCGGCCAAGGGTGACTTCAGCCCGGCCGTGCTCGCCGCGCAGACCGTCGAGGGCAAGGTCTACGGCATCCCGCAGGCCATCGACACGCAGGTGCTCTTCTACCGCAAGAGCCTGCTGCAGGCCGCGGGTGTGCAGCCGCCGCAGACGGTCGACGAGCTGGTCGACGCGGCCGCCAAGCTCTCCAAGGACGGCGTCAAGGGCTTCTTCGCGGGCAACGACGGCGGCGTCGGCGTGCTCACCGGCCCGCTGCTGTGGTCGGCCGGCCTCGACTACCTGAAGAACGGCAACCGCGAGGTCGGCTTCGACGACCCGCGCGCGGCGACCGCGCTGGCCAAGCTGCACACGCTCAACGCCAACGGTTCGCTGCTGCTCGGCGCGCCGGCCGACTGGTCCGACCCGGGCGCGTTCGTCGACGGGCTCGCGGCGATGCAGTGGACCGGGCTGTGGAACGTGCCGAAGATCCGCGACGCGCTCGACGACGACTTCGGCGTGCTGCCGTTCCCGCGGCTGGACGGCAGCGGCGCGCCGTCGGTGCCGGTCGGCGCGTACGGCGCGATGGTGAACGCCAAGAGCGAGCACGTCGCCGAGGCCAAGGCGTTCGTGAAGTGGCTGTGGGTCGACAAGACCGACGACCAGCTGGAGTTCGCGACGAAGTTCGGCTTCCACGTCCCGGCGCGCCAGAGCCTCGCCGACCGCGCGGACAGCCTCAAGTCGGGCCCGGCCGCCGACGCCGCCCGGTTCGTCAAGGAGAACAGCCACCTCGTCGGCGGTCCGGTGTGGACGCAGCAGTCGAACACGGCGCTGTCCGACGCGGTCGCGAAGATTGCGAAGGAGGGGGCGGACCCGGTCGCGCAGACCAAGACGGCGGTCGAGGTGGCCAAGGCCGAGCTCAAGCGCCTGTTCGGATGAAGCGGCGCGACGCGCGTACGTTCTGGCTGTTCGTCGGGCCCTTTCTCCTGGGGCTCGCGGTGTTCGCGTACCTGCCGATCGGCTGGAGCGCGTACCTGTCCTTCTTCGACGCGCGCAACACGGTGACGCCGACGGAGTTCGTCGGGCTGGACAACTACGGGCACATGCTCACCGACGAGCCGTTCCTGTCGAGCCTCGGGACGTTCAGCGTGTTCGCGGTGTTCATCGTGCCGCTGACGTTCGTCCTGTCGCTGGCGCTCGCGCTCGGCGTCACCCAGCTCCGGTTCGCGCGGGCGTTCTTCCGGTCGGTGTTCTTCCTGCCGTTCGCGTGCTCCTACGTCGTGGCGTCGCTGATCTGGAAGACGTCGCTGTTCTCCGGGGTCCGCTACGGGCTGGCGAACACGGTGCTCGGCCTGTTCGGCGCGGACCCGGTGGCCTGGACCGGCACGGTGCACCCGCCGCTGTACTGGATCGTGCTGGTGACCGCGCGGCTGTGGCTGCAGCTGGGGTTCTACATGATCCTGTTCATCGCGGCGCTGCAGCGGATCCCGCACCACCTGTACGAAGCGGCCTGGCTCGACGGCGCGAAGCCGGGCTGGCAGGTGTTCCGGTACATCACGCTGCCGCAGCTGCGCGCGACCGCCGTGGCGGTGCTGCTGCTGAACCTGATCAACGCGTACCAGGCGTTCGACGAGTTCTACAACATCATGGGAGACTCCCGCGGCTACCCGCCGTTCGCCCGGCCGCCGCTGGTGTACCTGTACTACACGTCGCTGGGGTCGGGCGGCCAGGACCTCGGCCGCGGCAGCGCGGGAGCGGTGATCCTGGCGCTGATCATCGCGCTGGTGACGCTGCTGCAAGGCCGGGTCTTCCGCTTCGGACGTGTGTCGTGAAGGCCGTCTTCCGGTGGACGGCGCTGACGGCGGCGGCGGTGCTGTTCCTGCTGCCGTTCTACCTGCTGGTGCGCAACGGCCTGGCGTCGCGGGCGGAGATCACCGCTCCACAGTGGACGCTCTTCCCGGCCACCGTGCACTGGGAAAACTTCTCGAAGCTGTTCGCGCTCGACGACGTCCCCTTCGCGCGCAGCCTGCTGAACTCCGCGGTCGTGGCGGTGCTGCAGACGGTCGGCCTGCTGGTGGTCTGCTCGCTGGCGGGCTACGGCCTGGCCCGGATTCCGTACCGGCATTCCCGGATCGTGTTCTACGCGGTCCTGGCGACGCTGATGATCCCGACCTCGGTCACGTTCGTGCCGAGCTTCGTGGTGGTCTCGACGCTCGGCTGGCTGTCGGACTTCCGCGGGCTGGTGATCCCCGGGCTGTTCAGCGCGTTCAGCGTGTTCCTGTTCCGCCAGTACTTCCTGGACTTCCCACGCGAACTGGAGGAGGCCGGGCGTGTCGACGGGCTGACGCGCTGGGGCGTGTTCTGGCGGATCGTGGTGCCGAACTCGAGGGGCTTCTTCGCGGCGATCGCGGTCATCACGGTGATCGGCAGCTGGAACGCGTTCCTGTGGCCGCTGATCATCGCCCAGTCTCCCGATTCGTGGACCGTCCAGGTGGCGCTGTCGGGTCTGCTGACGGCCCAGAACCCGCAGCTGAACCTGCTCTTCCTGGCCGCCGCGGTGTCGATCCTGCCGATCGTGCTGCTGTTCGCGTTCCTGCAGCGGTACCTGGTTCGTGGGGTGACGGAGTCGGGCCTGACCGGCTGAGTAACGTGCCGTTGGTTACCGATCCGCCCACAGTCACGGCCGGACCAGCTGGGAGGAACGGTTGCGTGCCGCTGCGGGGGTCGGCCTGCCTCAGGCCGGATTGGTAACGTGCGAGGCCGTCCGGGCGACTCTGCTTTGGACCGACAGAAGCAGGTGCGCGGTGACCAGTTACGACCCTTACCAGCCGGATCAGCCGGGCCAGCAGCCGGTCAACCCGGCGTACCCGCCTTCGGCGCCGCAGTACGCGGTGCAGCCCTACGCGGCGCAACCGTATCCGGGGTACGGCCCCCAGCCCGGCTACGGCGCCTACCCGGGGTACCAGCCGCTGGCCACCAGCGGGATGGCGGTGGGCGGCATGGTCGTCGGCATCGTCGCCCTGGTCCTGTTCTGGGTCCCCTTCGTCGACCTGGTCCTCGGGTTCCTGGCGATCGGCCTGTCGTGGGGCGGCATGGTCCAGGCCGACCGGCCGGGCTACACAGGCAAGGGCATGGGCATCGCGGGCCTGGTGTGCGGCATCATCGCGGTGATCCCGGCAGTGATCGTGATGCTGTTCTTCTTCGGCATCATGGCGGCGGCCGGCACGGCCGCCTGCACCTACGCCTGCTGAACGCTCCTCCTCTCGGCTGAATCGACCACGACCTTCGGCGGTACACCCCACCCCGACGCCTGTGACAAGGTGGCTCGAAACGTCACGTTCACCGCCCGGACACCGGTGTCCGGCACGGTGCTGGGCAACCGAGAAACTGGGGAGCGAACAACCATGGCCGAACTCACCCGGCGCACCTTCGCCACCGCGGGCGCCGCCGGTCTCGGACTCCTGCTGTGCACGCCCACCGCGAACGCCCTCGACCGCGCTCTGCGGCGCACGAGCACCCGCTCGGTCAGCACCGCAGGCACGACCCTCGAACAGGTCGCCGCGGGCGGCGGCACCGGGAGTTACAGCCGCCTGTCCGCCGGGCCCGGCTGGCCGCTGGTCGTCCGGAGCGACCTCGCCACCCCGCAGACCGGCCGCGACGACCGGCGCCGCGCCCTCAGCGCGTTCGTGCAGTTCACCGACCTGCACATCACCGACACCGAGAGCCCCGCGCGCTTCGAGTACCTGCACCCCTTCATCGGCTCCGCGCACCGGCCGCAGGAGGCGCTCGGCACCGTCGCCACCTCCGCGCTCGTCGAACGCGTCAACAGCGTCCGCCAGGGCCCGTTCACCGGCCGGCCGTTCGACCTCATGGTCACCACCGGCGACAACACCGACAACCACGAGCTGATCGAGCTCGACTGGTTCCTCAAGGTGCTCAACGGCGGCAGCGTCACACCGAACTCCGGCGCCACGAACGCCTACGAAGGCGTCCAGAGCTCCGGCAACAAGGAGTTCTGGAACCCGTCGATCGCGGGCGTCGGCGACGACTACTCCGCCAAGGGCTTCCCGCAGCTGCCCGGCCTGCTCGAAGCGGGTATCAAGACTTTCACCGCGCCCGGCCTCGACGTCCCGTGGTACTGCACGTTCGGCAACCACGACGACAGCATCGTCGGCTCGCTGCCGGCGCAGATCCCCGGCATCGATGCCTTCTACACCGGCAAGTACAAGGTCATCGGCAAGGACGAGAGCACCGCGAAGAAGCTCGCCGACGCCATCGAGAAGCCCGGCTCCAGCGTGCCGGTCGCCGAGCTGTTCGGCGGCAGCGGCACGATCCGCGAGGTCACGCCGGCCGCGCGGCGCCGCCCGTTCACCACCGGCCAGTTCGTGCAAGCGCACCTCGACGCCGCGAACACCGGTCCCGGCCCGGTCGGGCACGGCTTCACCAGCGCCAACGCCGACGGCAAGAACGTCTACTACACGTTCCGGATCGCGCCGGGCATCACCGGGATCAGCCTCGACACGACGACCGACGCCGGGTTCGCCGACGGCTCGATCGGCCTAGCGCAGTTCACCTGGGTCGAGTCGACGCTGAAGCGCAACAGCTCGACGTACTACGACTTCTTCGGCCGCAGGGTCACCCACGACGTCACCGACGAGCTGTTCCTCCTGTTCAGCCACCACACCAGCGGCACGATGGGCAACGTGCTGCCCGACTCGCGCCACCTGCTCGATCCGCGGCTGGACGGCAACGCGTTCGTCGGGCTGCTCAAGCGGTTCCCGAACGTGCTGGCGTGGGTCAACGGCCACACGCACCTCAACAAGATCACCGCGCACGCCGGCACCACGCCGAAGCAGAGCTTCTGGGAGATCAACACCGCGTCACACGTCGACTTCCCGCAGCACGCCCGGATCGTCGAGGTCGCGGACAACGCCGACGGCACGTTGTCGCTGTTCACGACCCTGATCGAGGCCGAGGCGCCGTACGCCGTGGACTACGACGCGCGGACGCCGCAAGCGCTTGCGTCGCTGTACCGCGAGCTGTCCTACAACGACATCCACGTCGACCTCGGCCGCGTAGGGGACGCCGTCGACCACAACACGGAACTGCTGCTCGTCAACCCGCTGAGCTGAGCGCGTTACCCGCGAGGTAATCGCCCCGCGGCCGGTCTTGGGGCAGGCTTCGGGGCATGACCGATCCCGAGGGCACGCAGCTGTTCCACCGTTCCATGCCGTTCTCCGAGCGCCTCGGCGTCGAGGTGCTGGAACACGGCCCGGCGCTCGTCCGCAGCCGGCTCAAGTGGGACGAGAGCCTCTGCACGCTCGGCGGTGCGCTGCACGGGGGCGCGCTCATGGCGCTGGCCGACTCGACCGGCGCCGTGTGCGCGTTCCTCAACCTGCCCGAGGGCGGGCAGGGCACGACGACCGTCGAGTCGAAGACGAACTTCCTGCGCGCGGTGCGTTCGGGCCACGCCGTCGCGTCGGCCAGGCCACTGCACGCCGGCCGCAAGTTCGTCGTCGTGGAGACCGAAATCCACGACGACGACGGCAAGTTGGTCGCGAAAGTGACACAGACGCAGGCCGTCCTGTAGGTACCTGTTTACAGACCCGGCCCGACCGGCGAAAATCCCTGCCTACTGGGTGGGTCTATCAGGGAGCCGGGATGCACGTACGCAAGTTGTTCACCTTATTGTCGGTAGTCGTGTTGACGGCGGTAACCGCGCAAGTCGCCGAGGCCTCGCCCGCCCGGCCCCACGACGACGAGGCGATCGACTACCACGAGTGGAACGGCGGCCGCTTCCACGAAGGCGGCTTCGACGGCCTCGCGCTGACCCGTGACGGCCTGCGCATCACGCGCCCGGCCGGCACGGTCGAGCACACCGAGCCGGAGCTGGGCACGACGAGAACGTACGAGTACGGCCAGTGGACGTCACCGTCGTACCGGCAGGGCTTCGGCGCGACGCAGCTGGTCGCGTCGTGGAACGCGCAGACGCCGGCGAAGACCTGGCTGCAGGTCGAGGCGCAGGGCCGGACCTCGACGGGCGCCGAAACCGGCTGGTACGTGATGGGCCGCTGGGCCAGCGGCGACGCCGACATCCTGCGCACCAGCGTCGACGGCCAGGACGACGCGAACGCCGCCGTCGACGTCGACACGCTGGTCATGAAGACCGGCGTCACGCTGAAGTCGTACAAGCTGCGGATCAGCCTCTACCGGGAGAAGGGCTCGCACGCGACACCGTCGGTGACGTCGCTGGGTGCGATGACTTCGGCGGTGCCGGACCGCTTCGACGTCCAGACGACGAAGCCGGGCCGTGCCACCGGCATCGAGCTCAAGGTGCCGGCGTACGCGCAGAACCTCCACAAGGGACAGTTCCCGCAGTACGGCGGGGGCGGCGAGGCCTGGTGCAGCCCGACGTCGACCGAGATGGTGGCCGAGTACTGGGGCAAGAAGCCGTCGGCGGCGGAGATGTCCTGGATCCCGGCGGACTACGTCGACCCGTCGGTGGCCTTCGCGGCGCGCTACACGTACGACCACGCGTACGACGGCACCGGCAACTGGCCGTTCAACACGGGGTACGCGGCGTCGCGCGGGCTGCGCGGGCACATCACGCGGCTGCACTCGCTGAACGAGCTCGAGGGGTACATCGCGCGCGGCATCCCGGTGATCACGTCGCAGTCGTTCCTGGCGTCGGAGCTGGACGGCGCGGGGTACGGGACGGCCGGGCACATCATGGTGGTCGTCGGCTTCACGAAGGACGGCGACGTGATCGCGAACGACCCAGCGTCCAGCAGCAACGACCGCGTCCGCAACATCTACCAGCGCGACCAGTTCGAGAAGATCTGGCAGCGGACCAAGCGATACCGGGCCGACGGAACCGTCGCGAGCGGCCCCGGCGGGATCGCGTACATCATCACCCCGGCTTGAGGGCCGTGAATGTCGCATTGAGGGACGTGAAGTCCCTCAATGCGACATTCACGGCTTTTCACCAGGTCGCGCCGGCCTGCTGCCGCGTCGTGCGGTTGATCCGGTTGAAGAAGTTGGTGAGCGCGATGTTCAGGGTGATCGCCGACAGCTGCTTCTCGTCGAAGTGCTTCGCCGCCGCCTCCCAGATCTCGTCCGTCACCCCCGGCTCGCCGTCCTGGAGGCGGGTCGCGGCCTCCGTCAGCGCGAGCGCCGCCCGCTCCGGCTCCGTGTAGAACGGCGTCTCCCGCCACGCGACCACGTTGTGCAGCCGCTCCTCGGTCTCGCCGTGCCTCTTCGCCGACTGGACGCCGCCGAAGACGCACGGGCTGCAGCCGTTGATCTGGCTGGCCCGCAGGTGGACCAGCTCGAGCACCAGCGGGTCGACGCCGCCGGCCTGCACCGCCTTGATGATCTGCTGGATCGCTCCGAACACCTCGGGGTTCCCCGAGTCCTTCAGCCGTGCTTCCATCGGTCCTCCGGTTGTTACCTGTGCCCCTCCGGGCCCGTCATCCCCACGACGGAGCAGAACGGAGGAAGGTAACGACATGCCCGACACGGTGACCGAGGCCTTCGAAGCGCAGCGCGACCGGCTGCGCGCGGTGGCCCACCGCGTGCTCGGCTCGCACGCCGACGCCGAGGACGTCGTCCAGGAGGCTTGGCTGCGGCTGTCGCGCCAGGACGCCGGGACCATCCAGAACCTGGACGGCTGGCTGACCACGGTGGTCGGCCGGATCAGCCTGGACGTCCTGCGCTCGCGCCGGTCCCGGCCCGAGGCGCCCTACGACGAGATCGTCGTGGCGGTCGACGAAGGACCCGAGGACGACGTCACTCTGGCGGATTCGGTCGGGCTGGCGCTCCTGGTCGTCCTCGAGTCGCTGGGGCCGGGCGAGCGGCTGGCGTTCGTGCTGCACGACCTGTTCGCGGTGCCGTTCGAGGAGATCGGCCGGATCCTGGGCAAGTCCCCCGCTGCCAGCAAGATGCTCGCGAGCCGGGCCCGCCGGAAGGTCCGGACGCCGTCGCCGCCGCCGTCCGCCGGGCCCGGGCAGCGAGAGGTGGTGGACGCGTTCCTCCGAGCGGCCCGCGACGGCGACTTCGAGGGTTTGCTGCGCGTGCTCGACCCCGGCGTCAAGCTGACGGTCGACACCCCGGACGGCGTGGTGGTGGTCCTGGGAGCCACGAACGTCGCGGCGGGCGCCCGCTTCGGCGCGGCTTCGGACGGCCGCACGGTGCTGGTGGGCGGCCTGCCGGGAGTGGTGGCGTGGCGCCCGGACGGGTCACCGCTGTCGGTGGTGGCGTTCACGGTGGTCGACGGCCGGATCGCCGGGATCGCGGCGGTCGCGGACCCGGCCCGGCTGGCGTCGATGGCCCTGCCGCGGCCGCCCGGAACTGTCGGTACCTCCCGATAAGCTGGAAACCGGGGGCCGGAGGCACGCCCCCCGCGTCAGCTCGGTTCGCGCCGGTCGCCGGCGACGTCCGGGGAATCGCAGCCGCAGCTGCCGCCGCCGTCCCGCGGCTTCCGGCGCGGTGGCGGGCTCTGCGGCGGCAGCGCCGTGACCAGCACTGTGTCCGCGTCCAGCGGGCCGACCGCGGCCGCGCCGTCCGGCGAACCCAGCGGCGCGGCGCGCCCGGGCAGGACCTCGGTGAAGAACCGGCCGTTGTCCGGGGCGGCCGAGAGATCTTCCACTGCGAGGAACCTGGCCACTCACTCATGCGGATGTCGCCATCTCCGCATGATCCGTGATTAGCTGCGGGCAGAACCAGCAAAGCCGGAAGGTGGATTCGCATGCCGTACGAGGTCCAGGGGGTCGTTTCGCGGGCGAAGGGCGAGCCGGTCTCGCTGGAGACCGTCCTCGTCCCCGATCCGGGGCCGGGCGAGGCCGTCGTGAACGTGCAGGCCTGCGGGGTCTGCCACACCGACCTGCACTACCGCGAGGGCGGGATCAACGACGAGTTCCCGTTCCTGCTCGGCCACGAAGCCGCCGGGGTCGTCGAAGCCGTCGGCGAGGGCGTCACCGACCTCGAGCCCGGCGACTACGTCATCCTCAACTGGCGCGCCGTCTGCGGCACCTGCCGCGCCTGCAAGCGCGGCAAGCCCTGGTACTGCTTCTCGACCTTCAACGCCACCCAGCCGATGACGCTCCAGGACGGCACCAAGCTGTCGCCCGCGCTCGGCGTCGGCGCCTTCCTCGAGAAGACCCTCGTCCACAGCGGACAGTGCACGAAGGTCAACCGCGAGGCCGAACCCGCGGTCGCCGGGCTGCTCGGCTGCGGGGTGATGGCCGGGCTCGGCGCGGCCATCAACACCGGCGCCGTCACCCGGGGTGACTCGGTCGCGGTCATCGGCTGCGGCGGGGTCGGCGACGCGGCCATCGCGGGCGCGAAGCTGGCCGGCGCCACCACGATCGTCGCGATCGACATGGACGACCGGAAGCTGGAGTGGGCCAAGGACTTCGGCGCCACGCACACGGTCAACAGCCGCGGACTCAGCGAAGAAGCCGTCGTCGAGGCCATGCAGGACGCGACCAGCAGCTTCGGCCCGGACGTCGTGATCGACGCCGTCGGCCGGCCGGAGACGTGGCGCCAGGCCTTCTACGGGCGGGACCTGGCCGGCACGGTCGTGCTCGTCGGCGTCCCGACGCCGGAGATGCGCCTGAACGACCTGCCGCTGATCGACTTCTTCTCGCGCGGCGGCTCGCTCAAGTCGTCGTGGTACGGCGACTGCCTGCCGAGCCGCGACTTCCCGATGCTGGTGGACCTCTACCTGCAGGGCCGGTTGCCGCTCGACAAGTTCGTCACCGAGCGCATCGGCGTCGACGGCGTCGAGCAGGCCTTCGAGCGCATGCACCACGGTGACGTCCTGCGCAGCGTGGTGACCTTCTGAGCAGCATCTTCCGGGGCCGAGCCCCGGACCCCGGCCGGGGGGCAAGCCCCCCTGGACCCCCCGAAAGCCCGCTGTTCACCGACGACGAATACCCGGCCGAGCCCTACCCCGGGACCCGGCCGGGGTTCTCGTTCGTGCACGTCGACGGCATCGGGCACCCGCTCGACAGCGCCCCCGACGGCTGGCGGGACCGGATGGCCGTGCTGGCCTACGGCTCGAACGCGAACCCGTCGAAGATCACCTGGCTGCGCGCGCGGCTCGGGCTCGAAGGACCGGTCGTCGTCGCGCACGCGCGCTGCGGCGGGCTCGCCGCCGTGTGGGCCGCCGGGTTCCGCGTGGTCGACGACCAGCGCCCGGCCACCCTCACCGCCATGGACGGCGTCGAGGAGCACGCCATCTGGTTCGTGACGCCGGACCAGCTGGCCGTGCTCGACCGCTGCGAGGGCCGCGGCACGCGCTACGACCTGGTTCGGCTGACCGAACCCGACATCACGCTCGAAGACGGCACCCGGCTGAGGGAGGTCCACACGTACGTCGGCGCCGCACCGATCCGCTACCCGCTGCTGGTGGACGGCAAGCCGGTGCGCACCGCCGACGTTCCCCAAGCCGACGCGGCGGTGCTCGAAGGCGTCGCCGCGCCCGGCCACGGCGTCCCGTGCGAAGTGCTCAGACCAGCTTCCCCGGGTTGAGGATCCCGGTCGGGTCCACCGCGGACTTCGCCGCGCGCAACACTTCGACGCCGAGCGAGCCGATCTCCGCCTTCAGGTACGGCGCGTGGTCGACGCCGACGGCGTGGTGGTGCGAAATCGTGCCCAGCCCGGTGATCGCCTCGCACGCCGCCGCCTTCGCGCGCTGCCACTGGCCGACCGGGTCGGTCTCGTCGCGCGCCGTCAGGACCGTGAAGTACAGCGACGCGCCCGTCTCGTACGCGTGCGAAATGTGGCACATCACGATCGACCGGCCCAGCGACGCCGTGAGCGCCGCCCGGACGTCGTCGCGCAGTTCGTCCACATCAGACCAATAGGCCGCCGTCTCCAGCGTCTCGACGCAGACTCCTTGTCCCATCAGGACATCCCGCTGCCGAGGCCCGGCGAACCGGCCGTGCCGCCAGGACTCGCCGAGCGCCTTGCCGACGCGCACGGCCCCCGACGCCTTCAGCCGGCGAGTCGTCTCGCGGCGGCGCAGCGCCACGTCGTGCGCGGTGCCTTCCCAGCCGACGATGAGGAAGCACGGCCGCGCCACTCCGCGTGCGGCGAGGTAGCGGCGCAGCGCCGTCGTCTTGAGACCGGCGTTGAGCGCCAGGGAGACTTCGGTTTCGTCCCCGTCGGACAGCCGGGTGACGTCGGCGAGCGCGTGGTTTTGCGCGAGGTCGCGGACGGCCTCCCGGCCCGCGTCCCAGCTCGGCAGCGCGTAGCCCTCGTAGCGCTTGACCGGCGGCGCCGGGCGCACCCGCAGCGACACCTCGGTGATCACGCCGAGCGTCCCCTCGCTCCCGACCGCGAGCTGGCGCAGGTCCGGCCCGGCCGCCGACGCCGGGGCGACGCCGAGCTTCCACTCGCCGCGCGGGGTGGCCAGCCGCACGCCCTTGACCATGTCTTCGAAGCGCCCGTAGCCCGACGACGCCTGCCCGGCCGAGCGCGTCGCCGCGAAGCCGCCGATGGTGGCGCGCTCGAACGACTGAGGGATGTGCCCGAGCGTCAGGCCGTGTTCGCCGAGGAGGCGTTCGGCCTCGGGACCGCGGACGCCGGCCTGGAGGACGGCGAGGCGCGATTCGGCGTCGACCGACACCAGCGCGTCGAGCCGGACGAGGTCGAGCGCGATCACCGACGCCTTGCCCCCGCGCAGCGCCGCGACCCCGCCGACGACCGAGGTGCCGCCCCCGAAGGGCACCACGCCGACGTCGTGCCGGACGCAGACGTCGAGCACCGCCTGGACCTCGTCCGGGCCCGCGGGCAGCACGACCGCGTCGGGCACCGGGAAGTCCGCGCCGGGCGAACGGCGGCGCAGCAGGTCGAGGTAGGACAGCCCGGTCGCGCGCGCCAGCCGGGCCGCGTCGTCCACCAGCACGTTTTCCGCGCCGACCACTTCGGACAACGCGGTGAGAGCAGATCCGCCCAGTTTCGGTGACGGTATTTCCACCGGCAAATCGCCAGCTGGGGCAGCGTCGGGTGCCGTCTGGCCGATACGCTGTTCAAGCCACTTGGCCGCCCGCGCGGGCAGCCGGGCGGCGTCGGCGGCTTCCGAGGTCCAGGACCGTCGAAGGCGGTGGTCAATGAGCGCGTTCACCGATACAGTGTGACATATGGACGTGAAACGTCACACTATGGAGACGGCGGGATCTTCCGCGCTCGCGGACACCCGCAACCGTCAGACGGCGACGCGCGTGGCCGATGACGTGCTGCTCGACGCCGCGCGCTCGTGCGTGCTGGCCGTCGGTGTGCGCCGCACCACACTCGCCGAAATCGCCCGCACCGCCCGCGTCAGCCGGATGACGGTCTACCGTCGCTTCCCCGACGTCCGCAGCGTGCTCGCCGCGTTGATGACCCGCGAGTTCAGCGGGCTGCTGCGCACGGCGAGCGAACGCGGCGCCGAGGCCGCGAACAGCCGCGAGCGGCTCGTGCTGATCGCGTCGGCCGGCGTCCGCGCGCTGGCGGCCGACCCGCTGTTCCGCACGCTGCTCGACGTCGACCCCGAGCTGGTCCTGCCGTACATCGTGGAGCGGCTGGGCGCGACGCAGAAGTTCGCCGAAGCGGCGTTGCACCAGCTGCTGGAGGCCGGCCACCAGGACGGGTCGATCCGGCGGGCGCCGGTCGCGGCGCAGTCCCGGTCGGTGCTGCTGGTGGTCCAGTCGTTCGCGTTCTCGCTGCGGCCGGCCACGGTGGACGTCGGCGAGGCGGCGCTGCTGGCGGAGTTCACGCACGTGCTCGACGCGGCACTGAAGCCGTGAAGTCCGGCTCGCTCAACGCGCGGCGTCGCGAACGCGAGCTCGCGGAGCTGGCGGCGGGCGAGCGCGTCGACATCGTCGTGGTCGGCGGCGGCGTCACCGGCACGGGCATCGCCTTGGACGCGGCTTCTCGCGGGTTGTCGGTGGCGCTCGTCGAGGCGCACGACCTGGCGTTCGGGACGTCCCGCTGGTCGTCGAAGCTCGTGCACGGCGGCCTGCGGTACCTGGCGCACGGCGAGCTCGGCCTGGCGCACGAGAGCGCGGTCGAGCGCGGCATCCTCATGACGCGCACGGCCCCGCACCTCACGCGGGCGATGCCGCAGCTGTTCCCGTTGTACCCCAGCACATCCCGCGCGCAGCAGGCACTGGTGGCGGCGGGCTTGCGCGCCGGCGACGCCCTCCGCCGCGCGGCGCGGACGCCGTCGTCGGTCCTGCCGCGGCCGCGCTCGATCCCGGTCGCGGAAGCCTTGGCGCTGGCTCCCGGGCTTTCCCCGATCGGCCTACGCGGCGCTTTGCTGGCCTACGACGGCGCTTTGGTCGACGACGCGCGCCTGGTGGTTTCCCTGGCGCGGACGGCGGCGTCGTTCGGCGCCCGGATCCTGACGCGGCTTTCGGCTTCCTCGGTTTCCGCGGACCGCGTCACCGCGGTCGACGGCGTTTCGGGCGACACACTGGAGATCCACGCGCGGCAGGTGATCAACGCGACGGGCGTGTGGGCCGGGACGTTGACCGGCTCGGTGCGGTTGCGGCCGTCGCTGGGTTCGCACCTGGTGCTCGCGCCGGGGACGGTGCCGATGGGCACGACGTCGGTGAACA
Source organism: Amycolatopsis sp. NPDC028719 (assembly GCF_055565395.1). Classification (NCBI taxonomy): domain Bacteria; kingdom Bacillati; phylum Actinomycetota; class Actinomycetes; order Pseudonocardiales; family Pseudonocardiaceae; genus Amycolatopsis; species Amycolatopsis sp. NPDC028719. The sequence continues at coordinate 1,223,313 of NZ_JBVHUL010000001.1, read as the reverse complement.
TCGGGGTGCCGGGCGAGACCAACCGGTTCGTGTTCCTGCTTCCCCAGCCGGACGGCCGCGTCTACTTGGGACTGACGGACGAGCCCGTCTCGGGCCCGATCCCGGACGTGCCGGTGGTTCCCGAGTCCGATGTGGACTTCCTGCTGTCGTTGGCTTCAACGGTACTGGCTCGTCCGCTGACCCGTTCCGACGTGGCCGGTTCGTACGCCGGCCTGCGGCCGCTGATCGAGGGAACGGGCGGGCGCTCGGCGGACCTGTCGCGCAAGCACGCGGTACTGGCGGGCCCGGACGGGCTGCTGACGGTGGTCGGTGGGAAGCTGACGACGTATCGCCGGATGGCGGAGGACGCCGTCGACTCGGCGGTCCGCCTGGCCGGTCTCAGTGCTTCACCGTGCCGGACCACGCGATTGCCGTTGCTCGGGGCGGCTTCGCGGCCGCATCTATCTCTTGTGGACGCCGCGCCCCGGTTGGTGGCCCGCTACGGAACCGAGGCACCGCGGGTGGCGGCGTTGGGCGAGCTGGACGCGGAGTTCGCGGCCCCGGTGGCCCCGGGCTCGGCCATCACGGCGGCCGAGGTCGTGTGGGCGGTCCGGAACGAGGGCGCTTTGGACGTGGCGGACGTGCTGGAGCGCCGAACCCGGCTGGCGCTCATCCCTTCCGATGCGGAAGCCGCTCGGGCGCGGGTCGCGGAGCTTGTCGACAAGTCGCTCGCCGGCCTCGCCTGACCCGGCCCCAAGCGCCCCAATGTGGCATTGGGTGCGTCAGACGCACCCAATGTGGCGTTCGGTGCGTCTGACGCACCGAACGCCACATTGGGGCGCTTTCTCGATGACCGGTCCAAGTGGCCGCCAGGCACGGCACGCGGGCCGGCGGCTCCACAGAAACCATCCTTGATGTTCACTTAACTTGACGACTCGTTGGGTTTTTGCAACAGTACTTCTCATGAGCCCGGTCAGACGCGGCAAAGAGCTGCCGATCTACAACCGGCTCCCCGTGCTCCGGGCCGAGCGCGGGCTGAGCAGGGCCGCGCTCGCGAGTGCCGTCGAGGTCAACCCTCAAACCATCGGTGCTCTCGAGCGGGGCGATCACTATCCGAGCCTGGACCTGGCCTTCCGGATCTGCGCGGTCTTCGACCTGCCCGTCGAAGCGGTGTTCAGCCGCGCACCGTTCGCGCCACTGTCCACTCAGGTCTACCGCGAGGGGGGAGCATGACCGAGCAACCGGGCCGGCTCGCGGCCTACTGGGAACACCAGCTCGACAAGCTGGACGACCGGGAAGAACACAAGTCGCGCCGGCTGCCCGGCTGGCGCGACCGGAAGCACCGGCGCGCGCTGACCGCCGTGCTCAGCGCCGCCGACCTCGTGCTCGTCGGCGCCGCCGCCGGGTACACCAAGATCGGCGACGGGCTCTTCTTCGGCCTGTGGGGCATTGGCATCGTCGCCGGCGGGGCCGCGTTCTTCCTGCTGCGGATCCTCACCGGCCGGATGTGCGGTGGCTTCTCGCGGCTGCTCGACGAACGCGAACGCGAGTGGCGCCACCGGGTCACCTACATCGGCTACCAGGTGCTCAGCTACCTGATGGTGGCCGCGCTCGGCTACCTCGTGGTCATCTCGCACACCGAGGACGGCGGCTTCCGCGGCGCGCTGATGCTGTCCGCGCTCCTGGTCACCGGCACGACCATCCCGACCGTCGTGCTGGGCTGGTCGCTGCCGGACGACGACCCGGAGGACTTCGAAGAGGGGCTGCGGAATGACTGAGGGGACATTGGAGATCGACGGGATCTCCAAGCGCTACGGCACGAAGGTCGCGCTGGACGGCGTCACGTTCGACGTCCGCGCCGGGGAGCTGTTCGGCTTCGTCGGCAGCAACGGCGCCGGCAAGACCACGACCATGCGGATCGCGCTGGGGGTGCTGGCCGCCGACGCCGGCGAGGTCCGGTTCCGCGGCGAGAAGATCACGCACGAAGCGCGCAACCACATCGGCTACATGCCCGAGGAACGCGGGCTCTACCCGAAGATGAAGGTCCTCGAGCAGCTGGTCTACCTCGCCGAACTGCACGGCCTCAGCGCGAACGAGGCCCACCGCAACGCCGAGAACTGGATCAACCGGCTCGGCCTCACCGAGCGCCGCAAGGACGAGGTGCAGAAACTGAGCCTCGGCAACCAGCAGCGCGTCCAGCTGGCCGCCGCGCTGGTGCACGACCCGGCCGTGCTGGTGCTCGACGAGCCGTTCTCCGGCCTCGACCCCCTGGCCGTCGACGTCATGAGCGGCGTGCTGCGCGAGAAAGCCGCGGCCGGTGTCCCGGTCGTCTTCTCCAGCCACCAGCTCGACCTCGTCGAGCGGCTGTGCGACCGCGTCGGGATCATCCGCGGCGGCCGGATGGTCGCCGTCGGCACCGTCGGCGAGCTGACCGCCGGCGCGAGCAGCAAGCTCGTCGTCACCGCGCCGGCCGCGCCCGGCGGCTGGGCCGCGGGCCTGCCCGGCGTGCGCGTCCTGGAAAGCCACGGCGCCACCACGGTCCTCGGCCTCGAACCGAGCGCGGACGACCAGGCCGTGCTCGCCGCGGCACTCGCGACCGGACCGGTCACCGAGTTCAGCCGCCGGCACCGGTCGCTGACCGAACTGTTCCGTGATGCCGTGTCAGACAAGGGGGAATCGCGATGAGGACGTTGAGCGGCCGCCGAGCCGTCTGGCTGGTGATGAAGCGCGAGCTGAACACGCGCCTGCGCACCCGCTCGTTCGTCATCGGCACCGTCGTGATGCTGGTGCTGCTGCTGGGATACGTGGGCTTCCAGACGTCGCTGGCGGGGTCGGCGGACAAGAGCACGGTCGGGCTCACCGGCCAGGCGACCGGGATCGCGCGGCAGCTGCAGGTCGAAGCCGCGCAGTCCGGCCGGCAGATCTCGACGGTCACCATCACGGACCCGGCCGAGGGCCGGAAGAAGGTCGAGGACGGCGACCTCGACGCGCTCGTCTCGGGCAGCGCCGCGAAGCTGACCGCCACCTACAAGTCCTCTTTGGACGACCAGCTGCGCAAGGTGCTCGACCAGGTCGCGCAGCAGCAGGTGCTCGACGGCGTGCTGTCGTCCGCGCAGCTCGAACCGGCCGACGTGATGGCCCAGGTCGACGGCACCCACGTGCAGGACGACCCGATCTCGCCGGAGCCCGCGGACCACACGCAGCGGCTCGTCGTCGGGCTGATCGTCGCTTTCCTGCTCTACATCAGCATCATCACCTACGGGATGATGGTCGCCCAAGGCGTCGTCGAAGAGAAGTCGAGCCGGGTCGTGGAGATCCTGCTCGCCAGCGTGCGGCCGTGGCAGCTGTTGCTGGGCAAGGTGATCGGGCTCGGCCTGGTCGGGCTGACGCAGCTGGTGATCCTGGCCGCGGCCGGGCTGGTCGCGGCGTCGGTGACCGGGGTGTTCACGCTGTCCGGCTTCGCCACCGGCGCGATGCTGTGGGGCCTGCTCTGGTACCTGCTCGGATTCCTGTTGTACGCCACGATCTACGGCGCGCTGGGGTCGCTGGTGTCGCGGCAGGAGGACACGCAGTCGGTGGTCGGGCCGCTCAACATCGTGCTGATCGTCGGGTTCGTGACCGGGTTCAACCTGCTGCTGCAGGACCCGTCCGGCACGGCGGCGAAGGCCGTCTCGCTGGTCCCGTTGTTCTCGCCGATCCTGATGCCGGCCCGGATCGCGACCGGCGCCGCGGCGGGCTGGGAGATCGCGCTGTCGCTCGGGCTGACGGCCGCGCTCGTCGCCCTGCTGACCTGGCTCGGCGGGAAGATCTACGGCAACAGCGTGCTGCGCATCGGCAGCCGCATCAAACTGTCGGAAGCCCTGCGCGGCTGAACTGGGGAGCGATTGAAGTGCGTGTTCTGTTGTCCGGGTACGACTCGCGTGGGGGCGTCGAGCCGCTGGTGGCGCTCGCGGTGAAGGTGCGGGAGCACGGCGTCGAGGTGCGGGTGTGCGCACCGCCCGACGAAGAGTTCGCCCGGCGCCTGGCGGGCGTCGGCGTGGAGATGGTGCCGGTGGGCCAAGCCGTGCGGCCGCTGGTGACCGGGGCGAAACCGCCGACGGCGAAAGGGCTTCCCGAACGCGCGGCCGAGCTGATCGCCGCGCAGTTCGCCGCGGGCGCCGACGGGTGCGACGCGGTGGTGGCGACGGGCCTGGTGCCCGCCGTCGCCGGCGCGCGGTCGGTCGCCGAGCAGCGGGGCATCCCGTACCTGTACGCGACGTTCCAGCAGCTCACGCTGCCGACGCCGCACCACCCGCCGCGGCTGACGCACGCGGGCCTGGCCCTCCCGCCGGAGACGGGCAACCGGGCGCTGTGGGAGCTGGAAGCCCGGAACATCGACGCGCTGTTCAAGGCGGCGCTCGACACCCAGCGCGCGGCCCACGGCCTGCCGCCGGTCGGCAGCGTCCTCGGCTACGTGCTCGGCGACCGCCCACTGCTGGCGTCGGACCCGGTCCTCGACCCGTGGCAGGAGACCGCCGACCTCGACGTCGTGCAGACCGGTGCGTGGATCGTGCCGGACGACCGCCCGCTCCCGGCCGATCTCGAAGCGTTCCTGAACGCGGGCGAACCACCGGTGTACGCGGGCTTCGGGAGCATGCCGATGCGCGCTTCGCAGGACGCGGCGCGCGTCGCCATCGAGGTGATCCGCGCGCAGGGCCGCCGCGCCGTCGTCGGCCAGGGCTGGGCCGACCTGGGCCTGGCCGACGACCGGGGCGACTGTTTCGTTGTCGGTGAGGTCAACCACCAGGCGCTGTTCCGCCGGTGCGCCGCCGTCGTCCACCACGGCGGCGCGGGCACCACGACGACGGCCACTCGCTCGGGCGCGCCCCAGGTGGTCGTCGCGCAGAGCGGCGACCAGCCGTACTGGGCCGGCCGGGTCGCCGAGCTGGGCATCGGCGCGGCGCACGACGGCCCGGTGCCGACCGTCGCCTCCCTGTCCGACGCGCTCGAGACGGCCCTGGCGGCCCAGCCGCGAGCGGCCGCCGTCGCCGCCTCGATCCGGACCGACGGCGCGGAGGTGGCGGCGAACCTGGTCCTCGACGCTATGAAGTGATCTTCCCGTACCGCTCCAAGGAAACCTGGCGCTCGTGGGCGTGGTCGACCATGGGCTCCGGGTACTCCTCGGGGCGGTCCTTCAGCTTGTGGACCGCCTTGCCGCCGACGCCGCGCAGCTCCGGCACGTACTTGCGGACGTAGTCGCCGTTCGGGTCGAACTTCTCCCCCTGCGTCGTCGGGTTGAAGATCCGGAAGTACGGCGCCGCGTCCGTGCCGGAGCCGGCGACCCACTGCCAGTTCAGCTGGTTGGACGCGAGGTCGCCGTCGACGAGGTGCTTCATGAAGTGCCGCGCGCCGAGCCACCACGGCAGGTGCAGGTCCTTGACCAGGAAGCTCGCGACGACCATCCGCACGCGGTTGTGGATCCAGCCCTCGGCCAGCAGCTGCCGCATCCCGGCGTCGACGATCGGGTAGCCGGTCTTGCCCGCGCACCACCGCTCGAAGGCCTCGCGGTCGTCGTCGTGCTCCATCAGGTCGAAGCGCTTGTCGTAGTTCTTGCGCGCGGTTTCCGGGCGGTGCCAAAGGACGTCGGCGTGGAACTCGCGCCAGCAGAACTCGCTGCGCAGCGACCTCGCGCCGGCCCGGTCGTCCCCCTCCAGGTCGGCCAGCAGCGTCCGCGGGTGGACGCACCCCCAGCGCAGGTACGGCGAAAGCCGGGTCGTGCCTTCGCGGTCCGGCCGGTCGCGGTCTTCGTCGTAGGTCTCGATGCCCTCGTCGAGGAACGCGTGCCACGCGTCCAGCGCGGCCTGCTCGCCCGGCTCCGGCAGGGTCGCGGACACCTGCGGCGGCTTCGGGATCTCCAGCGAGCGCGGCGGTTCCACCCAGTCCACAAGGGACGGTCCGGTGTCGGCGGGAGAGTGCCGGCCGTGCGCGGTCCACGCCCGGTGGAACGGCGTGAAGACGCGGTAGGGGTCACCGTCCGGCTTGGTGACGCGCCCCGGCGTCACGGCGTACGGCGAGCCCGTCTCGACCCACTCGATGTTGTTCTCCGCCAACGCTTTCGCGACTTCGGCGTCCCGGCGGCGGCCATAAGGACCCGTGTCGGTGCTGACGTGCACCGCCGCGGCGCCGATCTTCTTCGCGGCCTGCACGACCTCGGCCGCCGGTTCGCCGCGCACCAGCATCAGCCGTCCGCCGAGCTGCTCGTTCAGCTTCTCCAGGCACCCGTAGAGGAACGCCTCCCGCGGGGCGCCGCCCGGCTTCAGCAGCGCCTCGTCGAGGACGTACAGCGCGAGGACGTGCTTGCTGTGCTTCGAGGCTTCGAGCAGCGCGGCGTGGTCGCCCAGCCGCAGGTCGCGGCGGAACCACAGGACGACGGGTGCTTCTCTGGTCACGCGGCCCAACGATAAGCGCCCCGCCGTGCCAGTGCACGACGGGGCGCTCTCGGTCAGCTGATCAGGCTCAGCGCTCCGACATCGGGGTGTAGTCACGCGAGGCGTGGCCGGTGTAGATCTGCCGCGGGCGGCCGATCTTGGTGGCCGGGTCGTTGATCATCTCGCGCCAGTGCGCGATCCAGCCCGGCAGGCGGCCGAGCGCGAACAGCACCGTGAAGAACTTCGTCGGGAAGCCCAGCGCCCGATAGATCAGGCCGGTGTAGAAGTCCACGTTCGGGTACAGCTTGCGCTCGATGAAGTAGTCGTCGGAAAGCGCGGTCTCTTCGAGCTTCTTGGCGATCTCGAGCAGCTGGTCGCCGCCCTTGAGCTTGCCGAGGATCTCGTCGGCCGTGTTCTTGATGATCTTCGCGCGCGGGTCGTAGTTCTTGTAGACCCGGTGCCCGAAGCCCATCAGCTTCACGCCCTTTTCCTTGTTCTTCACCCGCTCGACGAACTTGGCGACGTCGCCGCCGTCGTTCTTGATGCCCTCGAGCATGTCGAGCACCGCGGCGTTCGCGCCACCGTGCAGCGGGCCGAACAGCGCGTTGATGCCGGCCGAAATCGACGCGAACAGGTTCGCCTCGGACGAGCCGACCAGGCGCACGGTCGAGGTCGAGCAGTTCTGCTCGTGGTCGGCGTGCAGGATGAACAGCAGGTCGAGCGCCTTCGCGATGTCCGGGTCGACCTCGTACGGCTCGGCCGGGAAGCCGAACGTCATCCGCAGGAAGTTCTCGACCAGGCCGAGCGAGTTGTCCGGGTACAGCAGCGGCTGGCCGACGGACTTCTTGTAGGCGTAGGCGGCCAGGGTCGGGACCTTGGCGAGCAGCCGGATGGTGGACAGCTCCACGTTCGGCTCGTCGAACGGGTCGAGCGAGTCCTGGTAGAAGGTCGACAGCGCCGACACCGCACTGGACAGCACCGGCATCGGGTGCGCGTCGCGCGGGAAGCCGCTGAAGAACGCCTTCAGGTCCTCGTGCAGCAGCGTGTGGCGCTGGATCTTCTCGGTGAAGTCGGCCAGCTGGGCTTCGGTCGGCAGCTCGCCGTAGATCAGGAGGTAGGAGACCTCGACGAAGGTCGACTTCTCGGCCAGCTGCTCGATCGGGTAACCGCGGTACCGGAGGATCCCGGCGTCACCGTCGATGTAGGCGATGGCCGACGACGCGGCGCCGGTGTTGACGAACCCGGGGTCGTAGGTGATGTACCCCGTCTGCGCCAGCAGCTTCCCCAGCTCGATCCCGGGCGCGCCCTCGACCGGGTGGACGATCTTGAACTCGTGCTCGCCACTCGGCAGGGTCAGCTTCGCGGTTTCGCCGCCGGACTGCCCCGCAGTCGTCGCGTCGGACATGCAAGTCCCTCTCACGTTCGGCACGGGGCGGCGGCGCCTGCGGGTTCCACAGGTAGCCGAGTGTTAACGCGAGGAAACACTGGCGCCTCGCTGCACACCGCCCCGCTGGGGTATGAAGAATGCCCCTCTACGCTAGTCGAGAAACGGGTGTTCGCGCAGCGGTGACGTTGCTCCTGGGTGCCCCTTTGGGACCAGGTTCACACAGTGGCCGCCATATCGGCGGACGTGGGCGGCTCGGCCCCGCTTCGCGAAACGGTGATGGACGCCGCTTTCGCCGCGAATTCCAGCGCCTCGCGCCACGCCCCGGCGTCGAGAGAGGCCAGGTCGGCGACCTTACGGGTGTGCAGCCAGGCCAGCAGGGCGCCCTGGACGGTGTCGCCGGCGCCGATGGTGTCGACCACGGTCACCTTCCGCGACGGCACGTGGGCCAGCTCACCTGCGGCGGTGATCACCGCGACGCCGTCGGCGCCCCGGGTGAGCACCACGGCGTCCACACCGGACTCGATCCACGTCTTCGCGGCGGCGACCGGGTCGGCCCCTTCGGTGAGCCACGCGGCGTCGTCGTCGGAGATCTTGAGCAGCCGGACGTCCGGCAGCCAGGACGCGAACCGGGCGCGGTAGGCGGCCGGATCGGTGATGAGCGCCTCGCGGATGTTGGGGTCGAGGACGGTCAGCACGCCGCGGGCGGCCTCGCGCCGCAGCATCGCCTCGTACGCCGACGCGCCGGGCTCGAGCACCATCCCGAGTGTGCCGAGCGAGAGCGCGGTCACGTTCTCCGGAAGCGGTCCCGGGTCCGCGACGAGCCGGTCGGCCGTGCCCTCGACGTAGAACGTGTAGCGCGCGGCGCCCTTCGCGTCGAGCGCGACGACGGCGAGCGTCGTCGGCTCGTCGCCGCGCTGCAGCAGCGACGTGTCGACGTCCGAAGCGTGCAGCCGGTCGACCATCGCGTCGCCGAAGCGGTCGGTGGAGACGCGCGAGAGGAAGGCCGTCGGCACGCCGAGGCGGCCGGCCGCCAGTGCGACGTTGTACGGGCCACCACCGAGCCGCGGCAGCAGCGCGCGCAGCCCACCGTCCACAGTGGAATCCAGGGGGTCGCCGGGGACCAGGTCGACCAGAGCTTCTCCGCCTACGACGATCACGCGGGGAGTTTAATGGAGTTCGGGCTGACAATTCCTGTCCGCTATTTGTCGAGCCCGCCGAGGAGCAGTTCACCCAGGGCGGTGAACGCTTCGGCGTCGGAGACGTCGATCCGCTGCCCGAGCACGCCGGTCTGGATGCCTTCGATGATCAGCCCGGTCATCTCGGCCACGAGCCGGGCGTGGACGTCGCGGAAGACGCCGTCGGCGACGCCCTTGTCGATGAACTGCCGGAGCCGCTGGGCGGCGAACCGGCTGTTGACCTGGTAGGCCTCGCGGGCCGGGCCGAACTCGGCGAGGTCGCGCATGAACGACGGCGACGCCCGGTTCAGGTGCTCGGCCACGCCGGCCAGGTACTCCCCGATGAGCTTGCGGGCGTCGTCGATCCCGGCGATCCGCTCCTCGATCCGCTCGCCGGCGCCCCGGAAGAAGTGGGTGACGACCTTGAACGCGAGCTGCTCCTTGCTGGGCGCGAGGGCGTAGAGCGTCGACTTCGAGCAGCGGAGACGGCCGGCGAGGTCGTCGAGCGTGAAGCCGGCGAAGCCTTCGGCGAGGAACAGCGCCTCGAGGTCACCGAGCAGGGCGCGCTGGCGCGCGGTCGGCCGTCGGCGGGGTTCGGGGGGCACAGGCTCACTATCTCCTACGTCTTCCGGCCACCCCAGGCCCGTCTTACTGTACTCTAATCGAGCCCACAGTACTGTTTTCAGTACCGTATTGCTCCGAGGCTTCGCCCCGGGCCGGGGGCTCCGCCACCCGGAACCCCCGCAAAGCCGCTGTTTTGGAGGACGACGATGCCCGCCGAACGCTTGCTGCCGGACTCGGACGCCGAGGACCTCGTCGCACTGGCCCGGGAGATCGCCCGCGACGAGCTCGCCCCGCGCGCGGCGGCGGCCGAGGAGGCCGAGCAGTTCCCCCGCGAGCAGTTCCGCCTCCTGGGCAAGTCCGGCCTGCTGGGCCTGCCGTACGCCGAGCGCTGGGGCGGCGGTGAGGTGCCGTACGAGGTGTACCTGCAGGCGCTGGAGGAGATCGCGAGCGCGTGGATGACGGTCGGCGTCGGGCTGTCGGTGCACACGATGTCCTGCTACGCGCTGGCTCAGTGGGGCACGGACGAGCAGCGCGACGAGTGGCTGCCGGACATGCTCGAAGGCGGAATGCTGGGCGCGTACGCGCTGTCGGAGACGCAGGCGGGTTCGGACGCGGCCGCTTTGTCGACACGCGCGCGTCTCGACGGTCCGGACTACGTCGTGAACGGCACCAAGGCGTGGATCACGCACGCGGGAGTGGCGGACTTCTACACGACGATGGTCCGCACGGGCGCTTCGGAGATCTCCTGCCTGCTGGTCCCTTCCGCGACCGACGGCCTCACGGCGGCGCCGCGCGAACGCAAGATGGGCCTCACCGGGTCACCGACGGCCCAGATGATGTTCTCCGATGCCCGGGTGCCCGCTTCGCGGCTTGTAGGCGCTCCGGGCGACGGCCTCCGGATCGCACTGTCGTCGTTGAGCTCGGGTCGCCTGGGGATCGCGGCGTGCGCGGTGGGCCTGGCGCAGGCGGCGCTGGACGAAGCCGTGGCGTACGCGAAGGGGCGGCAGCAGTTCGGCCGGTCGATCATCGACTTCCAGGGGATCGAGTTCCTCTTGGCCGACATGGCGGCGACGGTGGAGTCATCCCGGGCGATGTACCTGGAGGCGGCCCGGCGACGTGACCGCGGGTTGCCGTTCCAGCGGCAGGCATCGATCGCGAAGCTGGTGGCGACGGACGGCGCGATGAAGGTGACGACGGACGCGGTGCAGGTCCTCGGCGGGGCCGGGTACACGCGGGACTTCCCGGTGGAGCGGTACATGCGCGAGGCGAAGGTGCCCCAGATCTTCGAAGGGACGAACCAGATCCAGCGGCTGGTCATCGCCCGGGAACTGAAGAAGGCTTGATCTTGGCACGCCGTGTCGTCCCTTCGGACACGCGTGTCGTCCGCTCAATCACGCGAGCCGACCCTCTGGGTACGCGAGCCGACCCTCCAGGCACCCGAGCTCGCCGGTCCGGCACGTGCTCCGTTCGGCATCTCGCGTGATCGGAGAGGCATCTCGCGTGTTGGGGAAGGCATCTCCCGTGATCAGAGGGGCATCGCGCGTGATTGCCGGGGCATCTCGCGTGGACAGACGGACGGCACGCCGGAACCGCCCGGTTACCGGCGTGCCGTCCGAAACTCAGCGAGTCTCGCGGTAGCGGCGGTCCTTCGACACGCCCTCGCCCAGAGTCTCGTCGAAGTGGTACACCTCGTCGCCCCGGACGAACACTCGCAAGGCCCGATTCATCACATCGAGCGGATCTCCGCTCCACAGCACCACGTCCGCGTCCAGGCCCGGCTTCAGCGACCCGATCCGGCCGTCGAGGCCCAGCATCGAGGCCGGGTTCACGGTCAGCGAACGCAGCGCCGTCGCCGGGTCGAGGCCGTCCTTGACCGCCAGGGCCGCCTGGTAGACCAGGAAGTTGATCGGGATCACCGGGTGGTCCGTCGTGATCGCGATCTTCACCCCCGCCCGCGCCAGGATGCCTGCCGACCGCAAAGTCCGGTTCCGCAGCTCCACCTTGGACTTCGTGGTGAACAGCGGCCCCAGGATCACGGGCACGTCGCGCGAAGCCAGCAGGTCCGCGATCAGGTGCCCCTCGGTGCCGTGGTTGATCACCAGCTTGTAGCCGAACTCGTCGGCCAGCCGCAGCGCCGTCACGATGTCGTCCGCGCGGTGGACGTGCTGGTCCCAGTACAGCTCGCCGTCGAGGACCTTCGACAGCGTCTCCATCGTCAGGTCGACCTCGTGCGGCTTGCCCTCGGCCTCCGCGTGCGCGCGCTTGGCCTGGTAGTTGCGGGCCTTGGTGAACGCCTCACGCAGGATCGCCGCGACGCCCAGCCGGGTCGACGGCGTCTGCTTCTTGTCGCCGTACACGCGCTTCGGGTTCTCGCCGAGCGCGCTCTTCACGCTGACGTGCTCCGCGAAGATCATGTCGAGGATGCTGCGGCCCCAGGTCTTGACGCCGATCGTCTGGCCGCCGATCGGGTTGCCCGACCCGGGCTTGATGACGACGCTCGTCACGCCGCCGGCCAGCGCGTCGTCGAAGCCGGGTTCGTACGGGTCGATGCCGTCGACGGCGCGGAAGCGGGCGCCGTTCGGGTCGGTCATCTCGTTCGTGTCGTTGCCCGACCAGCCCTCGCCGGGTGGCCTTCCGTAACCAAACGGAGGATCGATGGATACCCTAGAACGCCTGGTCAGAGCCTGGGTAGAGGACATCAGGACCACACCCTATCGGCCCAGCGCTCCCCAGGATCGGCCCGTGCCGACAACGGAGGCCAGCCGATAAGCGTGCTCCTGTTCGTGGGCCTGCTCCTGGCCCTCCTGTACGGGATCGGCAGGCTTCTCCGGCCGTCTATCCACTAACTGAATCAGAGCACAGCAGAAGGCCCACCTGGCGGATATCCAGGTGGGCCTTCCTCATGCCGGGACCTTCGCGAGGGGAGGTGGAAGGGCCCGGCGGGCCTGTGGGATGGCCGGTTGATGATCCGGCCCGGGGGAATTGATGAGGCAAGCTTCGCACGGTGCCCCCACCATGCCGGAAAGCTGATCGAACGTGCCCGGTTGCAAGTAGATGCCGCAGAGGACCCGCACGCCCTCGGGAATCACCTCAGGCTGTCCGGTGGGCCCCGCTTCGGATAGATGCACGGTCCGTTGGCTCTCCCCCGCCATGCCGGACTTGAGCCTGAGGAATGTGAGCCGGACTGTCACGGCCTGCCCCTCTTCTGCCAACGCTCCACGACCGGGGGAACGACCACCACGGCCACCGGTAGAGCGAACATGCCGGATAAGACAAGAGTGAGGCCCCACGCGGGCGATATGTGGATCATCTTCTAAGCGTCGGCGCACGCTCCCCCATCCGGGAGAGAAGACGCGGGGTAAGTTAGGGGAAGAGTCGTACGATGGGCTTGTGCCGAACAACCTCTTGATCCATGCACGCGAGGCGACGCCGTCGCGCCTGCACCCCGGGACCGCGATGGGCCGGGATGAGTTGGCGGTTCTCGTCCGCGACTGGATCAGCAAGCGGGAACACCGCCTGTCCCCGTTCGACGCTCGGCACCTGGGCAAGATTGAGCGTGGCGCGGTCCGCCGTCCGGCTCCGGCTGTGCGTGCCGCCCTGTGCGCCATCCTGGGCCGTACTGAGACTGAACTAGGGTTGGTGCGCCCCAAGCCTTCCACGGCTGTCGCGGAGCCTCTGAGGCCCGATTACGGGTCCCTCAAAGCGATAGCGGGTGTGCTGGCCTCCGTGCGTCGGCTAGAAGTCGCATCCGGGGCGGCTGACGTACTCCCCACAGTCCAGGCTCAGCGGGCCCTTGCTGCCCGGCTGACCACGGAAGCCCGTGGCGAGACCAGGCGGGCCGGACTGGACCTCATGGCCAACGTGGAGACCTACCTAGGGTGGCTGAACCTGAACGTGGGCAACAGCTCTGAGGCACGCGGGCACCTGGACAAGGCTTGCGAATACGCGCTCATGGGCGACCACCCGAACCGGCTCAGTACCGCGCTTTCCTTTCTGGCGTACCGGTCCCAGCGTCGGGGAGACCTGATCACAGCGGCCGATCAGACAGCAGCAGCGGCCCGGGACCCTCGGGTGAACGCTGGGCTTCGGGCCTACTTGCATTACCAGCGCTCGGAATTCCTGGCTCAGGACGGGCAGCGTACCGACGCACTGAGCGCTCTCCGGGTGGCTGACACCCTGGCGGCCAAGGTCAAGCCTGGATCCTGGCACACCCCGGGCTACTACGTGGCGCATCGCGCGTTCGCCTTGTCGGCACTGGGTGATTCGGCGGCTGGTCCTGCGGTCCAGGAGGCCCGGCGGCTACTCCCTGAGTACGCGCCGACCCTGCCCCTGAGGCTCCGGCAGGCTCACCATCGGTTGGACGAGATCACAGCGTGATTGCTCCATCCGAGTGAACACGCTTGACATACGACTCGGACACAGAACGTAACTGTTGCCTGGTCAGAACCAGGTCTCGGCGCTTCCCGGGCGGGTAGCGTGCCGTGCCAGGCGGATACCTACACGTAAAGTCATCTCCAGCACCACGGACCAACCCCGCCAAGGGAACCCGGTCAGCCCGGAGGCCATTGCCTGCCTCCACCGTGAGGGCACCGGGGCATGGGGAGCCGTAGTTCTCGCCGCCTGTGCAAGCAGGCCGCCCCCGGCAGAGGGAAGACCCTGCCGGTTGAAACCCCATGTCCTGCAAGGCATCTAGCCACGCCTGTGGCCTGTTTGCCTTGCCCTATCACGGAGAACAAGACATGCAGAACACGTATGAGAGTGCCCGGGTAGTCGACCGGGCCGCCAAGGCGGTCGGTGGTGAGGCCAAGTTGGCGAAGCACATGGGCGTCAGTGAGAACTTGGTTCGCGCGTTCATCAACCACCGCGAAGTCCCGAACGAGCCCACGTTGCGAGCCCTCCGGGAGCTTGCCGACAACGCGGAAGCTGAGGCTGCCTGATGACACAGGCATTCCACCGCCCGGCGGACGTATTCCAGTGGTTCCGGCTGATCGAAGAGCACACCACGGACGGACTCTCAGCGGCGGCAACCATTGCTGCACACGGAGAACTGACCATGACACCGAAACACATGGTGCTCTTCTGGAAGCCGGACAAGCGGGTCAACCGTGCGAGCCTCCGGGATCTGATCTTGCATGGCTTCGTTTGCCCCGTAACAGATCCTGGCGACCCCGGCAGAGTCCTCAACTACACGGCTTGCGTGCCTTCTCATGCGCACGACGAGTACCTACGGCAACTAGTAGAGGTGTTCAGTGACTGAGTACGACCGACACGCATGGGTGTCCGCACCGGGCACGGTGGCCCAGTTGCCCTGTCGCTGTCCCAAGAAGCACCGGAGCCCCGCTGGCTGGGTTCGCTGCGCTGTGCCGCACCTGGGCCACCTGGACGGCCGGAAAGGCCGTCTCGTGGTGCTGCATTGGTGCCGGGTCCCGTCCGCCGTGGTGGTGGACTCCCTGCCAGAGGCCGAAAAGGTCCTCAACTGGGTTTGCTGCGGTCCATGCGAACGGCAGGCACACCAGGTCTTCGCCGTGACTCGAAAGGCCCTCCCCGAGGGCATGAAGCTTAAGGGAGACAACGAATGACCATGACGGATCTCGTTTGGGGGCCGCCCTTTCGCCCCTATGAGTACTGGGCTGACCTCGCGGAGACTGAGCCGGACTTCCTCATTGAGGGCTTGCTGCACGCCCAGACCAACACGGTCACGGGCAAGCCCACGGTGGGAAAGACCCGTCTGGTGTCCGGCATGGTTGCCGCGATTGCCAACGGGGACAACGAGTTCTGCGGGTCCAAGGTGGTGGAGTCCGGCCCGGTGCTGATCGTGTCCTCGGACGCGGGTGAGACCCGGAAGTGGGGGCTTCGCATGAGGGAGCACGGCGTTGAGTCCAGCCGCGTGGCCATCACGAAGTGGAACCCGTTGGACACGCGGATGTACGAGGCCGAAGCCCGCCGGGCCCGGCTGATCGTGTTCGACAACCTGACCGGGATGCTTGGCAACGCATCGATTGGTGATGACGCTGCGGCGCGAGGGGTCTGCACGCCACTAGCAGAGATTGCCGAGAACGGGTGCACCGTGCTCCTGATCGCGCACTCCGCCAAGAACACCGAAGCCATCTCCGGCCGGTACACGCCTACCGGAGTCATGGGTTCGACCGTGTACCAGGCGTGGGAACGGCTGAACCTCCACATGCACGACAAGACCGAGGAGTTCACGCGGTCCATCACGGTCAAGTCCAACGACCACGGGCAGCGGGACCTACTCGTGCAAGCGGAGTTCGGTCGGGCGTCGGCAACCTGGTCTCTGCTGAACGAGCGGGAACCGACCACGGCCCGGAGGCGCACCGATGAGGTTTACGCGGAGCGTCGAAGCCTGTTCGCGGATGTGGTGGATAGCCCCACCCTGTCCGTGCTCGACTCCAAGCGCGCTGTGAGCCGGGCACTACTGACCGAGTACCCGGGCCGGTGGAAGTCGGCCGCTGCTGCGGAGAAGGCGTTTGAGCGGGCCCGCGATGCCGTCAAGGGCGAGTACCGAGACGGCCGGTGGCAGTACCCGGAGGCCGCGTGACCAGGGTGCGACACTGCGACCCCCCCCTATAGATAAACCCCCCCGTCGCACGTATCCGGGGCAGTGGCGGGGGTCAGGTAGGAACCAAGCCATCGAGATCCAGAGCCCTGACGACCTGGACCATCCTCCCTCGGTTCCGGATGGTCCAGGCGTCCAGCTCCCTGAACCTCGCCAACGAGCCTCCGGGTTCTTAGCGCCCGGCACCCCGGCGGGTCCGAAGGAGCCGGGGTCCGGGTCGCCAAGGGTCCGGGCCTTCAATTCGAATGGAGCAATCATGCTGAACGAAGTACCGAAGTCACACGGGGGCCCTGTACCTCGCAATCGAGCTGACCTGATCCGGCAGGCCAATGCCTTGCTCAAGTCCGCCGATGGCAAGGCTCCACCTGTGGACCCGAGTTGGTTCCAGGATCCCCAGAAGCGGGGCCTGGTCTCCTACGAACAGGGTGAGGCTGAAGGCGTCTTGACTCTGGCACGTACGGATTACAGGGCTCGTCCCGGGGCTCAGCGCCTTGCTGTGGAGCCGAAAGCCCCATGGGCAGCCTCGGACACTGCCGATGACTCAGAGGCCGTTGAGGACCTTCTCACCCACGATCCTGCATTCGATGGGCTCACGGACGCGGACCGGGACCTCCTGGTCCTCCTCCTGGACGGCCGGAGCGTGATGGGTGAGTTCCTGCCCGGGATAGCTACAGCCCTTGGGATCAACCATGAGACGGCGAAGAAGCGCTGGCAGCGCCTACGCAAGAAGCTCCTGCCCGCAGTGTCTGAGGCCCGGTCCGACTGGGAGGCCATCTCAGCGATTCGGGAGCTTGCCACGGTGTGATGTCCCCGGCTCCCGCGTGTTATGAGCCCGGTTTGCTTGGGAAGACCAAGTGACCCGGGTTTCTTAGTCTCCGGACCAGGGACGTAAGACGCGTCTACTACTCACCTTCCGCGTGAAGGCGTTCCTGGTCCGGACTCACTTCAGCTCTGGTTGGAACCTCCTCCCTGGCCTAGAGCTGAAGGGCCGGAGTAGAGCGCGGGTGTTCCTTCCTTTCCGCCTTGCGCTCCTCCGGCTGCCCTTCTTACTGATTTCCGATTGGAGAAGCCATGTCCACACGCATGAAGCACACCCCCGGTTCGAACACCTGGGGTTGCGCCGTGTGCCAAACCGAGTGGCCGGACGCCCAGGGCTGGAATGCCCACCTGGTACAGGGCCGATGCCCTGACCCGGTCCGGCCCATTAGCCCGGAGGCAAAGGCCGATGCCGAGTACCAGACGCTGAAGGCCCGGAACCGGCAGGCGATCCAGGAGCGCTAGACCACGTGTGCAGGTCCAGCCTCCAGCCGGCCAGATCCGACCCCCTTCTGACCTGGGGATCCTTGGCCTGTGTCGGCACGGAACACCAGACCAATTCCCCCGAAACGAGGTACCCCCGTGGCTGAACCCTGGGCCAGCAAGAAGCGTGACGTGTCAGTCCCTGAGCCTCTGCGCCGTGTCATCTGGGCACGGGACGAAGGCATCTGTCAGAGCTGTGGTGCGCCCGGTGCTGAGGTAGACCACCGAATCCCTGTGGCACAGGGAGGAACCCACACACCTGACAACCTGTGGCTCCTGTGCAGGGACTGCCACAAGCCCAAGTCCAAGGCTGAGCGGCAGGCCGGATACCAAGCCTGGCGGGCCAAGGGCAAGCGTCCACCCGAGGCCCACCCCTCAGAGGGCCTGAGGCCCCAGTGAGTACGCGTGCTCATGTTGAGCCTAAAAGTCCGGGAGCGTGGACCTGAGGGCCAGCAATGGGCCCCCCTACCCCTGGGGCTTCCGCCCTCCCCGGCCCTGTTTTCACGCCACCCGAGGGGTTCGGCCGTCAGGCAGATGCGTGCGCGCATCTAGCCCCCTGAGTACCCCTCAGGGGCCTTTTCCCTGTCCTAGCAGCGGGTTTGACACCCGTAACTACCCGTATCCCCTGGCAGATCCAGGGTTTTGAGCCGAGAAGAGGCCCAGATGAGCGAAGATAAGTCCCCGAAGCGGGCCCCTAACGGCCTGAACGAGCGTGCCCGGCAACTGTGGCGTGCCCTGGTGGTGGATTCCGGTCTTGAGTTCGAGCCGTTCGAGCTGGAAACGGTCCGTTCCGCGTGCACCCTGATGACCCTTGCCGACCGCCTAGAGGCTCAGCTACTGCGGACCGCCGACGCGGAGCTGATCGTGACCAGCCCCCGGGGCCGGGTCGCGCACCCGTTGATCGGTGAGCTTCGCCAGTTGCGGAACCAGGTTTCCATTCTGCTGAACCGGCTCGACTGGCCAACCGAGGAGTCCGACGACGAGACCCCGGTTTCTCCGGCCGTTGCCCGATCCGATGCCGCCCGCAAGGCGGCCCGTGCCCGTTGGAAGTGATGAGAGATGATGAGAGATGCCGAAGCGTCCTAACAAGCCCCAGGGTCCTCGCGCTGCCACCTTGGCCGAATTGGTGTGGGCGGACGAGTGCGATTCGAAGGTGAAGACCCTAGTCACCTACAGCAAGTCTGCTGCTGCCAAGGGCCACAACAGGTGGGCGGAGCACTTCAGCCTGAAGGCTGAGTTGCTGACTGCCGCCGCTGCAAGGGCTCGCGCCGGTGAAGGCGCGGACCTGACCGAATACGAAGCCCTGGAGGGCCCGGGTGGGGGTTTCGCCCCGAACCGAGCGGCCCGCAGGGCCATGAAGCGATTGGAGGGCAAGTGAAGACCACCGCCGATGTGCATCCGGTCCGGGAGCTTTTCGCTGAGGCAGCACTAGATGCCGCCGCCGCGATGCGGGCCCGTCTGGAGGCTCCTCAGTCAGCCGCTGCCCGGAAGACCTGGCGCACGATTGCTGAGATCTTCGAACACCGCGCGAAGTTGCTACGGGGCAAGGACCCTGTGCGCGTAGAGGCCCCTGAAGGGCCTGAGACCTATTGGATGACGTACGCGGATGGCCGGGTGGAGACCTTGGCTGGCCGCGTGATCCTGACAGGAAACGAGGAATTCTCCGATGACTGAACCCTTGAGCATGGACGAACTGGTCCAGGTGCTCACACAGCAGGAGGCGTTCCGGAAGGCGGCTGAAGAGCCGGTGACCGGTGACCTTGCCTCCGTTGCTGCACACGTGAAGAACGTTGCAGAGAACCAGAACCCGCTTCTGGCCTACATCGATCAGGCCATCGAGGCGAACGAGGCCGACGTTTCCGGCTCCGAACCCGAAGTAGACATTCAGGCGCTGGGACAGCGTATCGCTGCCATTCGTGCCGAAGACCGCTGATCCCAAGGGAGACAACGAATGAACGTAACTCAGGCACAGCTTGATATCCGGGACGCACTCGTCCTCGGAGTCAAGCTCCCCAAGGAAGTCACGGACGCACAGGCTGTGTACGAGACGGTTGCTACGAAGGTGAACACCCGTCCGAACCCTCAGAATTCCTTGACGGCACAACTGAAGACTGTTGCGCCGAAGGATGTTCCGGCACTCCTTGACCAGATTGCGACGGAGGATGCCGCCCGTGAGGCGCTGAAGCGCTCCGGTGTGATGACTACGGCCGGGGACCGCTTGGCCCGCGCGTGGACGGTCGCGAAGCCGGGTCTCCTGGATGACATCCTGTCCGGGATCGCTGGCAAGGTCGAAGAGGCCAACACCTTGGCAGAGAAGGTTTCCCGCTCCGTGGCGGCTGACCTGAACAGCACCAACGATCCGGCCAAGCTTGCCGATGCGGCCCGGCTCCGCGTGCTTCTCGCCGAGATCTCCCAGGTGGTCAAGTACACCGCTTCGTACATCCGAGGAGCGGCTAACGCTGAGGGTGTTCTCATCGGCAATGTGGAGTTCAACCTCATTCGGCTGGCCGATGTTTCGGTGAACTTCAATGAGCTGTGGGGAGTTCAGCAGGCCCTTAAGACGCCGCGTGGGTACGAGGATGTTGTTTCCCCGGGCGGATTGGTGGCTCTGCGCGCCGCTGGCTCGAAGCTGGTCATTCACACCGTGGCCGATCAGGTGGAGC
This sequence comes from Amycolatopsis sp. NPDC028719, assembly GCF_055565395.1. Taxonomy (NCBI): domain Bacteria; kingdom Bacillati; phylum Actinomycetota; class Actinomycetes; order Pseudonocardiales; family Pseudonocardiaceae; genus Amycolatopsis; species Amycolatopsis sp. NPDC028719. The sequence goes on along the minus strand of NZ_JBVHUL010000001.1, from coordinate 1,203,262 downwards.
GCCTGAAGGCTGCCTACGCGTCTCGCCAGACCTTTGAGGTCACGGACGGACAGGTTCAGCGCGTGAAGTCGATGGGCCCGGGTCAGAGCATCCGGCCCTCCTGACCCACACATGACGAAGGCCCCGGTTCCCTCTTCGGAGGTTGCCGGGGCCTTTCCGTCGTTTCAGGACTTCGGCCGGTTCACGATCCCTGCATTTTCGGCCTGTGCCATGAACTCCCGGTACCCCGGGAAGTAGGCCAGGCCCTTGTGATCCCCGGGCACTGGGAGCTTCAGCCGGTCCCGGATGTCCGGCGGCACAAGCACCTTCAGTTCAAGCTCACCTTCGCTGATCACCTTGCGGCCCCTGGCCTCCCTGCCGCTGAACATGGCGGGCACGGTGATACCGGACTCCCGGAGGAGGTTCCGCCGTCCGACTTCGTCTAGCCGCTCCCACTCTTCGCGGTACGTAGCCCCGTCCGGCCGAAGCTCAGTCCGGGCCGGTCGTTGGGGCAGCGCCTCTAGCTCCGCGATGCGTGCGTCAAGGGCCCTGATTTGCTTCCTGAGCGTCGCTTTGGCCCTCTCGGACCTCAGTTCCGCAGCGTCGGCCGTCAGGTCCTCCAGAGCGCTTACAGCGGCTTCTAGGTCGGCCGTGTGGTCCTCTGCTGGGATGTAGACCCGGCGCATACGCGGGAAGTCGCCCAGGAGCATGAGGAACATGCTGCCCACGTAGCCCTCCAGGTCTTCGGCCCGGATGTGCTGGGTGTGCTTGTTCGGGCAGTAGTAGTACCGGTAGATCTGGCCCGGCTTCCCTGCCTTCGTGGGCCTCTTGCGCTGGGTGCGGTGGTGGAGGTTTCCGTTGCACTCCAGGCACTTGGCCACGTCGAGAAGCTGACCGGTGTTACGTTCCCGGGGCGTCTTCCCATCGGCCCGGCGGGCAATTTCCCCTTGGAGCCGCTGGTATTCGGCCGGATCGATCAGCGGTTCGGCGCTGTACGTGATCGGGGCTCCCTCTTCGTCCCGCTCCGTCTTGCCGTTGTGCACCACTTCGCCCATGAGGGACTTGGACCGCACGATCTTGCTGACAGTCGTGGGACCCCACTTGGTTCCCGCCGGAGGCGTCCCCACGTACTCCTCTCCGGCCGCGTGTGCCGCACGCATCTTCCGGGTCCGATAGTGGTCCAGCGGAGACAGAATGCCGTCTTGGTTCAGCCGATGCGCGATGGCTTCCAGCGGCACGCCGTCCAGGTATTCGCCGACGATTCGCCGGACCACCGGGGCTGACTCTTCGTCGTGAATCAGCTTGTATCCCGCGCCACTCCTCACGGGCCAGAAACCGTACTTCGGGGTTCCGCCGGGCCATCGGCCCTCACCCCGCAGAAAGATGCGGGTATTGAGAATGCGTTCCTGGGTGGCTTCCCATTCGCCCTGAGCAATCTCCGCCAATACTGTGGCGACAATGCGCCCCTCCGGAGTACGGAGGTTGAATGGCTGGGTGGTGCAAATCAGATCCTTATCGTTGTCCAAGCACCACTGATAAAGCGGAGACAGTTTGAGGCCCGCCCCCAGGCGGTCAACTCGATAGGCAACGACAATGTCCCACTGAACCACCTTCTCCGGGTCGTTCAGCCACTTACCGAAGTTCGGGGCGTCGAACGGCTTCACGGATCGGGAGAAATCAAGGTCCGTAGCCCAATCAACGATTTCGTGCCCGTTGTCCCGACACCACTTCTCGATTGCCTCGCGTTGCCGCTCGACAGAGGTGGACTCGTCTGTGACCCGGCTCAGCCGGATACGTCCAAGTATTCTCGCCATGCCCCTGACCTCCTCGTTCCCGGCCCAGCGGCGGGCCCTGAGGTACAGTGTGCACGAAGGCAAGAAGGCGAGCCTTCGCCCTCTTCGTGCACGCCGAGGTGCGCGTGGGCGTCGATGAAGCCCGGCAGCACCCAGGTGCCCGCCGCGTCGATCAGCTCGGCGTCCTCCGGGATGTCGACGTCCGCCTCGGTGCCGACCGCGACGATCTTGCCGTCGTCGATCAGGACCGTGCCGCCTTCGATGGGATCACCGTCGATGGGGACGACATGGCCCCCGACAATTGCCTTCGCCATAGTTCGCCACGCTAACGAACTCACTCGGGCGGCCGCACGCGGGCCTTCTCCAAGTGCACCAGTTCGTGGTTGTTCTCCGGCGTCCGGTGCGTCTCGCGGTAGCCGTGCTTCGCGTACAGGCGCAGCGGCCCGGCGCTCTTCGCCCCGGTGAACAGCCGGAAAACCGTCACCGACGGCGGGGCCGCCGACTCGGCGAAAGCCAGCAACCCGCCACCCAGGCCGCACCCCTGCCGGTCCGGTGCCACCACCAGCCGGCCGAGCACGCCGACCTCGCCCGTCACCGTCAGGCGGACCGCCGCGACCAACCGGTGATTCTCCCGGATCCCCCAGGACAAACACGACGAAAGCGCCGCCCGCGTCTCGTCCAGGGTCTCCAGCAGCGGCGGCAGGTTCCAGTCGTCGTGCGCGCGAGCTTCGGTAAGGTACGCCGCGCGTTGCAGCGTCAGCACTTCGCCCGCGTCGGCCACGCCCAGCCGCTTCACCCGACTCGGATGCCCCAGCTGCCCGACCACGACGCCGCCGGCTCGAGCTCGATCAGGTCGGTGCCCGTGTTGAGCGCGTCCGCCGGGCAGGTCATCGGCTCGATCGCGACCGCGCGGCCGCGGCCGACCAGGTCGTCCGGGGTGAACACCTGCGCCCAGCGGAAGTCCGGGCCGGTCCAGACCACCAGCCGCTGGTCTTCGTGGCCCAGGACGAAGTGGTGCGTGCCGTCGTCGGCCGCCGACAGGGACCCGAACGCCGTGTCCAGGCCGACGCCCGCCAGCACCCGGCCGGCGCGGAAGTCGTACTCCGTGCCCTCCACATCCTGCTCCGGCGCATACGGCATCTGCTCGTCGCCCAGGTACGGCCGGACGCGGCTCGCGGGCAGCGTGAGGGTCAGCTCGTCGGTCGGGACGTCGCCGATCCGGAAGTACGGGTGCGTCCCGACACCGACGCCGATCGGCTGCTCGCCCTCGTTGCGGATCTCGTGCGTGATGGTCAGCTCGCGCGGCGCGAGCTCGTACGTCACCGTCGCGCGCAGCGGCACCGGCCAGCCCGGCTGCACCTCGACGTCGACGGCCAGGGTGATCGACGACTCGGCGTGCTCCAGCAGCTCCCACTCGAGGTGGCGGGTCAGGCCGTGGATGGCGTTGCCGCGCGCCTCCTCGGTGATCTCGAGCTGCTGCTCCTCGCCCTGGAACGTCCACTTGCCGGCCTTGGTCCGGTTCGGCCAGGGCAGCAGAACCTGCCCGGCCCCCTTCGGCGGCTTCGCGTCTTCGGGGAACTCTTCGACGTACGGCACTCCGCCGACCTCGAACGCGCGCAGCCCCGCGCCGATCTCGGTGACGACGGCGCGCGCGTTGCCGCGGGTGATTTCGAACTGCTGACCGGTCGGGTTGCCCATGCGACGACCTTACCGAGACCCGAACTCACTAGACCGGTCGTCATAGTTTGAGTTACAGTCGGCGCCATGGTCCGTCGCACCGACACGCGGCAGCGGATGCTCGACACCGCCGCCGACCTGTTCCACTCGCAGGGCTACCACGCCACCGGCCTCACCCAGCTGATCACGGCCGGGGGCGCACCGAAGGGGTCGCTCTATTTCCACTTCCCCGGCGGCAAGGAGCAGCTCGCCGCCGAAGCCGTCCGGCTTTCGAGCGAACGCACGGGCGCGCTCCTCGAAGCGATCCTGCGCGACGCGCCCGACGCCGTGACCGCGATCGACCGCACCGTCGAAGCGCTCGCGAGCTTCCTGACCGAATCGGACTTCCAGCGCGGGTGTCCACTCGCGACGGTCGCGCTCGACGCCGCCGCGGAGAGCGAGCCGATCCGCGAAGCCTGCGCCGCCGGCTACTCGTCGTGGCACGAAGTGCTGGCCGCTTACTTCGGCGCACAACGGCTTTCCGCCGAACGATCGGACGAGCTGGCCACCGTGGTGCTCGCCGCGATCGAAGGCGGCCTGCTGCTGGCCCGCACCCGCCGTGACCTCGCGCCGCTGCGCGCCGTCGCCACCCACCTGCACGCCACCCTCGACCGGGAGTTCTCCTGATGCGCGTCCACCACCTGAACTGCGGCACCCTGCGCCCGCTCGGCGGCGGGCTGATCGACGGGCGGCCGGGCCTGTTCCGGCGCGCCACCATGGTCTGCCACTGCCTGCTCCTGGAGACGGACACGGGACTCGTGCTCGTCGAGACCGGCATGGGCACACCGGCCGCCGTCGACCGGAACGCCTGGCTGGGCGCGGGTTTCGTCCGCCAGTCGAACCCGGTCGAAGATCCCGCGCAGACCGCGATCGCCCAGGTCCGCGCGCTCGGCTTCGACCCCGCCGACGTCCGCGACATCGTGCTGACCCACCTCGATCTCGACCACGCCGGCGGGCTCATCGACTTCCCGTGGGCACGCGTGCACGTCTACGCCGAGGAGCTGCGGGCGTTCCGGGAACCGCGTGACGCCGCCGAACGCGGCCGCTACCGCACGATCCAGTTCGCCCATGGTCCACAGTGGACGTCCTATGCGGACACCGGCGAACCGTGGTTCGGCTTCGACGCGGTCCGGCAGCTCGACGGCCTCCCGCCGGAGATCCTGCTGGCCCCGCTCTCCGGGCACACGCGCGGCCACGCGGGCGTCGCCGTCGACACCGGTGACGGCTGGCTGCTCAATGCCGGCGACTCGTACTTCTTCCACGGACAGGTCGACGCCACCCCGCGCTGCCCGCCCGGCTTGAAGTGGTTCGAGGGCCGCGTGGAGACGGTCAAGGGTGCCCGGCTGGACAATCAGCGCCGCCTGCGCCAGCTTGTGCAGGAGCACGGCGACGAGGTGACCGTCTTCGCCGCGCACGACGAGACCGAGTTCCGCCGGCTGAGCTCCAGTGCCAACCGGGGCTTCGCCCCAGGCCGGGGGCTTCGCCACCCGGACCCCCGATAAACGAGCAGGAGCAGGGTATGAAGGTGCACCACCTGAACTGCGGATCGATGCGTCCGGCGGGCGGCAAGCTGCTCGACGGCGAGCCCGGCCTGCTGCGGCGGGCCGAGCTCGTCGCGCACTGCCTGCTGATCGAGACCGGCAGCAGCCTGGTGCTGGTCGACACCGGGTTCGGCGCCCAGGCCGTGGCCCGCCCGGGCGAGTGGCTGGGCCGGCCGTTCATGGCGATGGTCGGCGCCCGGCTGGAAGCCGCCGAGACGGCCGTCGCGCAGATCCGGGCGCTCGGCCTCGACCCCGCCGACGTCCGGCACATCGTCGCGACCCACCTCGACGTCGACCACGCGGGCGGGCTGGCGGACTTCCCGAACGCCGTCGTGCACGTCCGTGCCGAGGAGCACCGGGCGGCGACGTCCCCGGCGAACGCGGCCGAGAAGAACCGCTACCGCGCGGCGCAGTTCGCCCACCGCCCGCTGTGGAGCACGTACGACGAGCTGGGCGAGCCGTGGTTCGGCTTCGAGGCGGTCCGGTCGCTCAAGGGCCTGCCGGAGGAGATCCTGCTGGTCCCGCTCACGGGCCACACGCGCGGCCACACGGGCGTCGCGGTCGACACGGGCGACGGCTGGCTGCTGCACGCCGGCGACGCGTACTTCTTCCACGGCCAGCTCGACCCGGTCGCGCCGCACTGCCCGCCCGGCATGACGGCGTTCCAGAACCTCGTCCAGTCGGACCGCAAGGCGCGGCTGGCGAACCTCGCGCGGCTGTACGAACTCGCACGCGAACACCAGGACGAGGTCACGGTGTTCTCGGCGCACAGCCCCGTGGAGCTGGCGGCCCTGCGCCGGTGAGCGTCAGCTCGCGTCGAGAGCCTGCTTGACCAGCGGCGCCATCTGCTCCGGCGTCATCTTCGCCGGGCCGGTGTAGTTGACCAGCACCGGCGTGCCCGAGACCAGCTCCGCCGAGGCGAGGGTGGCCGTCTTCTGCTCGTCGACGTAGTAGACGGCGCCGTCCGGGAAGCCGGCGACGTCCTTCGCGCCCGGCTTCGCCTTCTTGATCGAGGCCACCATCTCGCCCGGCTTGCCCTCGCGGCCTTCGTAGCGGGTCACCGCGAGCGCGCCCGCGGCCTTGCCGTTCAGCTGGTACTCGCAGCTGCGGGCCTTGCCGCCGTTGGCGGTGGTGTCCTGGACCGGGCCCGCCACCGCCTGGAGGTTGTCCAGGAACAGCGCCTTCGACACCGCGGCCGCGGGCAGCAGCTTGCACGGGTCCAGCGCCGCCGCCGCGGCGGGGCCGGCGCTCGAGCTCGGCTTGGGTGCGGACGAGGGCTTCGACGGCGAAGGCGTCTTCGACGGCTCGTCGCCCGAGGAGCAGGCGGTCAATGCGGCAAAAGCGACCAAAACGACGGCGAGGGTACGCATACCGGGCACCCTAGTCCGAACGGACTATGCCGTGGGCGCCCGGTATCGCCAGAACGCCGGGAGCAGGAACATCGACGCGCACACCGCCACGATGACCAGCAAGCCGCCGACGCTCGCCGCGGCCGCCGTGCCGAACGCGGCCGCACCCCAGCCGTGGACCAGGTCGGCGATCCGCGGACCCCCGGCGACCACCACCGTGAACACGCCCTGGAGCCGGCCGCGCATCTCGTCGGTGGTCGCGACCTGCAGGATCGCCATCCGGTAGACGGCGCTGACCATGTCGGCCGCGCCGGCCGCCGCCATGAAGAGGACCGCGAGCCACAGCGAGTGCGCGAGCCCGAACGCCGCCACCGCCGCGCCCCACGCGCAGATCGAGATGACGACCGCGACGCCCTGGCGCTGGATGCGGGTGAGCCAGCCGGAGAACAGGCCGATCAGCATCGCGCCGGCGGGCAGGGCGGCGTAGAGCCAGCCGAGCGCGGGGCCACCGCCGGGTGGATCGCCGAACGTGCGTTCGGCCATCTCCGGGATCAGCGCGCGCGGCATGCCGAAGACCATCGCGATGATGTCGGCGACGAACGAGGCGAGCAGCACCTTCTTCGTCGCGAGGTACCGGAAGCCCTCGACGACGTCGCTGACGCCCGCGCGCCGGGACGGGCCGTTGAGCGGCGGGAGGGCCGGCAGCCGCCAGACCGCGAGCAGCGTGATCGTGAGGGCGACGACGTCGATCAGGTAGAGGGTCGAGAGGCCGAGGACCGGGATGAGCGCCCCGGCGAGCAGCGGCCCGAAGACGGCGCCGAAGGTCGACATGGTCGAGCTCAGCGCGTTGGCCGACGGCAGCAGCTCACCGGGCACGAGCCGCGCGACGACGGCGCCGCGGGTGGGCATGTTGATCGCGAAGAGCGCCTGGTTGACAGCCAGGAGAGCGAGGACGAGCCACACCGAGCCGAAGTTCAGGAACGCCTGCAGCCAGAGCAGCGCGGAGGTGATGGCGACGAGGACGTTGGTGACGACGAGCAGCTTCCGCCGGTCGACGGCATCGGCGACGGCGCCGCCCCAGAGCCCGAAGACCAGCAGCGGCACGAGGGCGACGAGCCCGGTGAGACCGACGTAGGCGGAGGACCCGGTGAGGTCGAAGACCTGCTTCGGCACGGCGACGGCGGTCAGCTGGGTACCGACGGCGGTGACCACAGTGGACAGCCAGAGCCGCCGGAAGGCCGGGATCTTCAGCGGCCGGGTGTCGACGATGATGCGCCCGAGGAGCTTGCGGACACCGTTTCGACGGGGCGGCAAGGTCTCGGGCTCAGAGGTCACAACGGATGAGTTTAGCTCGGCTAACTATCTGGGGTCGCGTGATTTCCGTCGCCCGGGAGAGCGCCCCAATGTGGCCTTCGGTGCGTCAGACGCAACCAAGGCGGCCTTCGGTGCGTGAGACGCAACCAAGGCCGCCTTGGGGCGCTGGAAACCTAGGGAGCCACGCGCTCGATGGTCCACCCGTCGTCGTTCCGGACGTACCGGAGCCGGTCGTGCATGCGGTCCTCGCGCCCCTGCCAGAACTCGACCAGATCCGGCCGGATCCGCCAGCCGCCCCAGTGTGGCGGCGCCGGGATCTGCTCCACGTCCGCGAACCGGCGCTCGATGCCGCTCAGCGCGTTGTCCAACGCCCGCCGGCCGTCGACCACCCGGGACTGCGGGGACGCCCACGCCCCCAGCTGCGAACCGCGGGGACGCTGGGCCCAGTACTCCGCCGTCTCCTTGACGCCGACCTTTTCGACCTCGCCGCGGACGTGGACCTGGCGGTGCAGCGCGTACCAGGGGAACGTCACCGACGCGTACCGCGTCGCCGTCAGGTCGTGGCTCTTCTCCGACGTGTAGTTCGTGTAGAACACGACTCCGCGCTCGTCGAGGCCCTTGCACAGCACCGTGCGGGACGACGGCCGGCCTTCGGCGTCCGCCGTCGCCAGCACCATCGCGTTCGGTTCGGCGATCCCGGCCGCGACTGCCTGGTTCAGCCAGCCCTGCAGCTGATCGGTCCAGGTGGCCGCCAGCGCGGATTCGTCGAACGCGGCACCGTCGTAGGCCACGCGCATTCCGGGCAGGCGAACCACGGCGTCTTCCACCTGATCCTTGATCTCCGGCATCATCGCCAAACCTCCACGCCCGGTCGGGGCATCAGTCGACTTCGGCCTTAGGCACGTTAGGGCCTTCCGAGCTGCGGCGGAACCCACTGAACGGTGACACCCGCCACGACCTCGGCGCCACCAGCCCGTAACCGCTGGACAACAAGCCGTAACCCCCGCGTTACCCGCCGGACCAGGATCGATACAGGACGCACCTACCTTCGGCCCGTTCCCCACCACCCCGGAGGCAGGCATGACCGAGACCCTGTCGAACGCCGAAGAAAGCGCCCCACCGAAACGCCGGTACGCCCCGCTCGCGGCCAACGAAAACCGCGAGGACTACTCACTGCGGTTCGCCGCTCATTCGTTCCGGAAATGGTCACCGTTCGTGGTCGCGACGACGGCGCTGGGCGGCATCGCCTACCTCGCCGACTTCGCGATCGGGGCCAGCATCGTCCTCTCCTACGGCTTCACGTCCGGGGTCCTCGCGATCCTCGCCGCGGCCGTCGTCATCTTCGGGACCGGCGTGCCCATCGCGGCCGCCTGCGCGAAGTCCGGAGTGGACATGGACCTGCTGACCCGCGGAGCCGGCTTCGGCTACTTCGGGTCGACGCTGACGTCGCTCGTCTACGCGAGCTTTACCGTCATCTTCTTCTCGCTCGAGGGCTCGATCATGGGGCAGGCCTTCGAGCTGGCCCTCGGCATCCCGCTGCCGATCGGCTACCTCCTCGCGACGCTGATCGTGCTGCCCTTCGCGCTCTACGGCATGGGCGCGGTCGCGAAGATGCAGACCTGGACGCAGCCGCTGTGGATCGCCGGCCTGGTGCTCCCGTTCATCGTCGTGCTGGTCCGCGAGCCGGGCAAGTTCGCCGAGTTCACCCGCTTCGCGGGCACCGAGGGCGCCGGCGCCGGGTTCTCCGCCGTCGGGTTCGGCTTCGGCATGGGCGTCGCGCTGTCGCTGATCGGGCAGATCGGCGAGCAGGCCGACTACCTGCGGTTCATGCCCGAGAAGACGGCGGAGAACAAGCGGGCTTGGTGGACCGCGGTGCTCGCCGCCGGACCCGGCTGGGTGATCCTCGGTGCCGCGAAGCAGATCGGCGGCGCGCTGCTGGCGTTCCTCGCCCTCGGCGTCGTCGGGAAGACGCACGCGCTGGAACCGATCGCGCCGTACCTCGAGGCGGTCAAGCCCGCGCTCGGCCCGGTGGCGCTGACGTTCGCCGCGCTGTTCGTCGTCGTCTCGCAGATCAAGATCAACACGACGAACGCGTACTCCGGCTCGCTGTCGTTCGCGAACTTCTTCTCCCGCGTGCTGCACAAGCACCCGGGCCGGGTCTGGTACGTGCTCGTGAACTGCGGGATCGCGCTCGCGCTGATGGAGTTCGGCGCGTTCGGGTTCCTGAACAAGATCCTGGGCTTCTACTCGAACGTCGCGATCGCGTGGATCGGCGCGGTGTGCGCGGACCTGGTGATCGCGAAGCCGCTGGGGCTCTCGCCGAAGTACATCGAGTTCAAGCGGGCGTACCTGCACAAGATCAACCCGGTCGGGTTCGGCTCGATGGTCGTCGCGTCGACGGTGTCGATCGCGGCGTACTTCGGGGCGTTCGGCGAGTTCCTGGCCGCGTTCAGCCCCTTGCTCGCCCTGGTCATCGCCGTCGTGCTGGTGCCGGCGCTGGCCGTGGCCACCCGCGGGAAGTACTACCTGGCCCGGCCGAACACGGTCGCCGGCCCGGACGTCGACGCCGACCTGCGGGCGACGCACGCCTGCTCGGTCTGCGGCGATCCGTACGAACTGCCGGACGTCGCCGACTGCGCGAAGCAGGACGGCCCGATCTGTTCGCTGTGCTGCACGCTCGACAACACCTGCCACGACGTCTGCCAGACGACGGGCCCGGTTCCGCTCGGGCTGCCCGCGCCGCGCCAGGCGTAAAGTCCGTCAAGGCCCGCTCACCCGCGTCCGCAGCGGGTGAGCGGGCCTTCACGTTCGCCGGGCGTCCCCCCGTGCCCCCGCCCGGCTTGACTGTTCCACGCCGGAGCGGGCGCCGGGGTTGCCCGGCAGTTCCAAGATCTTTTCCGGCCGCATGATGGCGGACAGCATCATCGCCCGGAACTCCGCGCCGATCTCTTCGACCGGCAGCGGCGGGTCGTGCGCCTGCCATTCCCGCAGCAGCCCGGTCCCCGCCCCGACCAGCGCGATCGCCGTCAGCCGGTAGTCCCGCTTGGGCGCGACACCGTGCTCCGCGGCCCGGGTCGCTTCGGCGGCGATGAAGTTCGCCCAGCGGTCGACCCACACCTGGTGCTGCGCCTCGAGCTCGGGACTCACGCCGACCGCTTCGACGTAGTTGAGGCGCGGCATCCGCGGATCCACGGTGACCGTCGCGATGAAAACGTCCAGCAGCGTCGAGATGCGGGTGAGCGCGTCGGCGTCGGCGACCTTGTCGAGCTCCGCGGTGACGTGCGCGAGCGCCAGGCTGTTGATCTGGTCGTGGAGGGTGCGGAGCACGTCCTCCTTGCCGGCGAACTCCTCGTAGAAGTTCCGCGTCGACACGCCGGCGCGGGCGCACACGTCGGTGATCTTCGTGTGCCGGAAGCCGGTCGAGGTGAAGAGCTCGAGGCCGGCCGTGAGCAGGCGAGCACGGCGATCGGCACGGCGTTGCTCGGGTGCGACGCCGCCGTACGTGCGAGCCACCGGTTCTCTCCTCCTTCCGAGGGATTGCCAGATCCTACCCGGGTGACTACTTTGTGAAAATCGCGATTACCAACGGTTCGCCGGAGAGGCCGCAGGGGGTCTTCTCCGGCGAACGGGTCAGGCGAAGGGGCGCAGGGCCGTCACCGCGTCCGGCGCGAGGGACGTCGTCAGCGTGCCGCCCGCGGCGAGCGGGGTCCGCGACCACCACTCACCCGACGCCGCCGGCAGGTCCGGGCCGCCGACCACCAGGTCCGTCGCCAGCACCCGGCGGTCCGCCAGCACCGCCAGGCTGGAGTCCAAAGTGGAATCGCCGATCGACAACGTCTGGCGCAGCACCGGCGCGGAACCCCGCGTCACGTGCGAAGACGTCGTCAGCGACCCCGGGCGTTCCCCGGCCCGCCCCAGCACCAGCACTTCCCGCGTGTGCAGGTAGGCGTCGGCCGCGAGGGAAGCGCGGAACACAGCCGTGTGCCGGGCACGCGCGGTGATCACCGTCGGCTCGGGCAGGTACTCCACCGAGCCACCCTCCTCGACGACCACCGAAACGGTCGACACCGAACCCTCGCCGTGAAGACCGGGCAGAGCGAGCGTGGCCGCGACCCCGGAGAGACGCAGAGAGGCACCCGGCCCGACGTGGACGGAAAGCAGCAGGTCGTCCCCGCCCAACGGCGTCGTCGCCGAGTTGACGAGGTGCACCACCGCCACCGGACCGCGGCCCCGGCGCGGGAACAGCGTCAGCGGCGCCATCGACCGCAGCTCGCGCAGCACCGTCCGCGTGCCGTCGAAGCACGCCGTCAGCCGGGCGTGGGCCTTCACAGCAGCGAACGCACCCACTCCGCGACCGCCGGTGCGTCCGGGGTGTCCACAAGGGACTGCGTGATGACCGGCAGCGGCCCCCGCATCCGGTGCGCGTCCGACGTCATCACGTCCATGTCCGCGCCGACCAGGTGCGCGATGTCGATCTTGTTGATCACCAGCAGATCCGCCGTCGTGACGCCGGGGCCGCCCTTGCGCGGCACCTTGTCACCGCCCGCGACGTCCACCACGAAGATCTGGCTGTCGGCCAGCCCGCGGCTGAACACCGCCGTCAGGTTGTCGCCGCCGCTTTCGATGATCACCAGGTCCAGCGCCGGGAACTTCTCCTCCAGCCGCTCGACCGCGTCCAGGTTCGCGGTGATGTCGTCGCGGATCGCGGTGTGCGGGCACGCACCCGTCTGCACCGCTTCGATCCGGGCCGGGTCCAGGACTCCGGCCCGGCGCAGGAAGTCCGCGTCCTCGGTCGTGTAGATGTCGTTGGTGACGACCGCGAGGTTCACCTCGTCGCCCAGCGCGCGGCACAGGGCCGCGGTCAGCGCCGTCTTGCCCGACCCGACCGGGCCGCCGATGCCGATCCGGTACGCGCGCCCGGCCGCCGGCGCCGCGTCGTAGTGGTCCGGCTCGGCGGCCGTCGGGTCGAAGTTGACCGGGTGGACGTGGCCGTGCCCGTGTCCGTGCTCAGCTGGCAAAGAGACGCACCTCTTCCTGGTGGTGCCGGGCGTGCGCCTCGGCGAACAGGTCCAACGCCGGTGACCCCGGCGACGGCAGGGACGCCGGGTCGTCCCCCGCCACGGCCGCCGCTTCCTCCGCGACCGACCGCAGGTCGAGCCGGGCGACGACGGCGTTGACCGCGAAGGGATCCAGCCCCAGCAGCCGGACCACGGCACTCGCCGGCCCGCTCACCGCGAGGTAGGCCACGGCCATCGCGGCGTCGTACGGCGCCCCGCCCGCGACGCCGACCAGCGCGCCCAGCACCACCGGGTGGTGCGGCCGCGGCGTCTCCGCCAGCAACGCGTCCAGCACGGGAGACGGCCAGGCGATCCGGCCGGCCCGCGCGGTCCCCCGGCCCTGCGCTCGCGAGGCCCCTCGTTGCGCGAGCGACGGCGTCCGCGCGTCGAGTTCGGCATCGAGCACAGCCCAGTGTCCATCAGGGACTTCTCGCGCGGCGGCATGGGCGGCGGCCGCAGCGAAGACCGCCGCCAGGAAGCCCGCCGTCCGCAACCGTCCGGAAAGGAATCCCGGCAGATCGCGCACCGAAGTCACCAGCCGGCGGGCGACGACCTCCTCCAGCCCGCCACTGTGGACGTGCCCGCCGCCGGGGAAGCGGGAGTCCGCGAGGATCAGCGCCGAGAGGTCCATCAGAACAAGAAGTAGCGTTGGGCCATCGGCAGCTCCGTCACCGGCTGCGGCTCGATCAGCTCGCCGTCGACGTGCACCGCGAAGCTGTCCGGCTCGACGCGGACGTCCGGCGTGACGTCGTTGAGCACCATGTCCGCCTTGGTCCGCGCCCGCGTGTTCGACACGGCGACCAGTGGCCGCGTGATGCCGAACGTCTCGCGCAGTCCACTGTCCAAAGCGGACGGCGCGACGAAGTGCAGGCTCAGCGCCGCACCGATGTTCGCACCGAACATCGGCCGGGCCAGCACCGGCTGCGGCGTCGGGATGGACGCGTTCGCGTCGCCCATCGCCGCCCACGCCGGGAAGCCGCCCTTGAGGACGACGTGCGGCCGGACGCCGAAGAACTTGGGCTCCCACAGCACCAGGTCGGCGAGCTTGCCGACCTCGACCGAGCCGATCTCGGTCTCCATGCCGTGGGCGATGGCCGGGTTGATCGTGTATTTGGCGACATAGCGACGCGCGCGCAGGTTGTCGGCCGCGCCGTCGCCGGGCAGGGCACCGCGACGCCGTTTCATGACGTGCGCGGTCTGCCACGTCCGGATGATCACCTCGCCGATCCGGCCCATCGCCTGCGAGTCCGAGCTCATCATCGAAATCGCGCCCAGGTCGTGCAGCACGTCCTCGGCGGCGATCGTCGACGGCCGGATCCGGCTCTCGGCGAACGCGAGGTCCTCGGGCACCGACGGGTTGAGGTGGTGGCAGACCACCAGCATGTCGAGGTGCTCGTCGAGCGTGTTGGCCGTGTGCGGCCGGGTCGGGTTGGTCGACGACGGCAGGATGTTCGGCAGCGAGACGACCTCGATGATGTCCGGCGCGTGCCCGCCGCCGGCACCTTCGGTGTGGTACGCGTTGATCGAGCGGCCGCCGATCGCGTCCACAGTGGACTCCAGGAACCCGGCCTCGTTGAGCGTGTCGGTGTGGATCGCGACCTGCACGCCGGACTCGTCGGCCACGGTCAGGCAGGCGTCGATCGCCGCGGGGGTCGTGCCCCAGTCCTCGTGCAGCTTGAAGCCACCCGCACCGGCCGCGAGCTGCTCGCGCAGGGCCTCGTGCCGGACGGTGTTCCCCTTGCCCAGCAACAGGACGTTGACCGGGTAACCGTCCATGGCGGACAGCATCCGGCCGAGGTTCCACGCGCCGGGCGTGACGGTCGTGGCCTTCGTGCCCTCGTTGGGCCCGGTGCCGCCCCCGACCAAAGTGGTCAGTCCCGCGGCCAGCGCCGTGTCGACGAGCTGCGGGCAGATGAAGTGGACGTGGCAGTCGATGCCGCCGGCGGTGAGGATCTTGCCGTTGCCGGCCAGGATCTCCGTCGACGGCCCGATGACCAGAGCCGGGTCGACGCCGTCCATCGTGTCCGGGTTGCCCGCCTTGCCGATGCCGACGATCCGGCCGTCGCGCACGCCGACGTCGGCCTTGACGACACCCCAGTGGTCGAGGATGACGGCGCCGGTGATGATCAGATCGGGCGCGCCCTCGGCACGCGTCGCCATCCCCTGGCCCATCGATTCGCGGATGACCTTGCCGCCGCCGAAGAGCACCTCGTCGCCCGAGCCGCCGGGCCCCATCGAGCGGTCTTCGGTGACCTCGATCAGCAGGTCCGTGTCGGCGAGCCGGATCCGGTCGCCGGTGGTCGGGCCGAACAGCTCGGCGTAGCGCTCGCGGTCGATCTGCGGCATTTCAGAACTCTCCCGAGAATTCGGACCGCAGGCCGGGAACGCGGCGCGCTCCGGCGAGCGGCACCAGGTCGACTTCCCGTTCGACACCGGGCTCGAACCGCACCGACGTGCCGGCCGGGACGTCGAGCCGGTGCCCGCGGGCGGCGTCGCGGTCGAATTCGAGGCCCGGGTTCACCGCCGCGAAGTGGTAGTGCGAGCCGACCTGGACCGGCCGGTCGGCGAGGTTGCGCACGAGCAGCCGGACGCGCGGGCGGCCGGGGTTCAGCTCGACCGGCTCGTCGCCGGGGATGATCTCACCTGGGTGCATCCGGCCCTCCTCAGACGATCGGGTCGTGCACGGTGACGAGCTTCGTGCCGTCCGGGAAAGTGGCCTCGACCTGCACGGAGTCGACCATCTCCGGTACGCCGTCGAGCACCTGCGCCCGCGAGAGCACGGTCCGGCCGCCGGCGACGAGCTCACTGACCGTGCGCCCGTCGCGGGCCCCTTCGAGGACGTGGTCGGTGATCAGCGCGACCGCTTCCGGGTAGTTCAGCCGGACGCCGCGGTCCAGCCGCTTCCGCGCGACGTCGGCCGCCACGTGGATCAGCAGCTTGTCGCGCTCCTGCGGGCTGAGGTGCATCGCTCAGGTCTATCACCCGGACCACGATCCCGCGTGGTTCGGAAACATACCTTTAACCTGGGCTTCGTCACACTGCGTACCGAAAATCCTCCGGCCGTACAGCCTCGGTGACTGAATCGTTCTCGTAATCGTGACCGAAACCACCGCATCTTTCGATTGCCCCCCGGCGATCGAGGGAGCAAGGTCTATCCATCCGTGCGATGGTGCGCGCTTTCCTTGCGCTATTCCGTCCGCGCGAGCACCACCACCAAGACGGGGAAGAAAGCGCACCGAAAGGTTCCGCGAAACAGTGACTACCTCCACGATCACCAAGCCACAGCCGTCCGGCGAACCCGACGACGGCTTCCGACCGGGTCTGGAAGGCGTCGTCGCCTTCCACACCGAGATCGCCGAACCCGACCGGGACGGCGGTGCGCTGCGGTACCGCGGCGTCGACATCGAGGACCTCGCCGGCAAGGTGACCTTCGGTGACGTATGGGGCCTTCTCGTGGACGGCCGGTTCGGCCACGGCCTCCCGCCCGCCGAGCCGTTCCCGCTGCCGGTGCACACCGGCGACGTCCGGGTCGACGTCCAGGCCGCGCTGGCCATGCTCGCGCCGATCTGGGGCTACCGCCCGCTGCTCGACATCACCGACGAAGAGGCCCGCGAGCAGCTGGCCCGCGCCTCGGTGATGGCACTGTCCTACGTGGCGCAGTCGGCGCGCGGCATCGGCCAGCCCGCCGTGCCGCAGACCCGCGTCGACGAGGCCCACTCGATCACCGAGCGGTTCCTGATCCGCTGGCGCGGCGAGCCGGACCCCGCGCACGTCAAGGCGCTCGACGCCTACTGGGTGTCGGCCGCCGAGCACGGCCTCAACGCGTCGACCTTCACCGCCCGCGTCATCGCGTCCACCGGCGCCGACGTCGCGGCGGCCATGTCCGGCGCCATCGGCGCGATGTCCGGCCCGCTGCACGGCGGCGCCCCGGCGCGCGTGCTGCCGATGATCGAAGAGGTCGAGCGCACCGGTGACCCGGCGGCCCTGGTCAAGGGCATCCTCGACCGCAAGGAACGCCTGATGGGCTTCGGCCACCGCGTCTACCGGGCCGAGGACCCGCGGGCCCGCGTGCTGCGCCGGACCTGCAAGGAGCTCGGCTCGTCCCGCTACGAGGCGGCCGCCGCGCTGGAGCAGGCGGCGCTGAAGGAGCTGCGCGAGCGCCGTCCGGACCACCCGATCGAGACGAACGTCGAGTTCTGGGCCGCGGTCATCCTGGACTTCGCGCAGGTCCCGCCGCACATGATGCCGTCGATGTTCAGCTCGGCGCGCACCGCCGGCTGGGCCGCGCACATCCTGGAGCAGAAGCGCACCGGCCGTCTGGTGCGCCCCTCCGCGAAGTACGTCGGCCCGGCGCCCCGCACGCCCGAGGACGTCGAGGGCTGGGAACTGGTCACCAAGCACTGACCCCAACCCGCACTTTCACGTGAAAGTGAGCCGGAGGGTCCCTCCACCTCACTTTCACGTGAAAGGGCCGGCCTTGTCGTGGGCGGAGGTGGCGGCGAGCATCGCCGTGAGCTGGTCGACCAGCCAGGTGTCCAGGGCTTCGCGTGGGAGCGTGCGCTCTTGGAGCCAGCTCAGGAGGGCGCCTTCGACCACCGCGGTCCAGCAGCGCAGGGTCAGGGACAGCAGCGGTGAAGGATCTTCGACGCCCAGGGCGTCCAGGATCAGGGCCACCGCGCGGTTGCGGACCTCGTCGATCGCCGCGTCCGTTTCGGACGTCGCGATCACCGAACCGCTGCGCAGCAACGCGATGTAGCCCGCGCGGTAGTGGTCGGCGACGTCGATCAGGCCGCGGACGGCCGCGCGCAGCCGCGTCTCCGGCGGGCCCTCCTCGAGGCCGGCCAGGCCGTCGATGAGCCCGTCGGTGACCGTGCGCAGTGCCTCCACCTGCAGCTCGCGCAGGCTCGAGAAGTACCGGTAGAACAACGGCCGCGACACCTCGGCGCGCACGACGATGTCGTCCACGGTGACCAGCTCCGGCGCCCGCGAGCCGAACAGGTCGAGTGCGGCGCGGATCAGGTCGTCACGACGGGCCTGCGGCGACATCCGCCGCGGCCGGCTCACGGCGTCAGGTCCAGCTTCGCCGCCGCCCGCAGCAGTCCCGGCGTCAGTCGCGAAAGGACCAGCGCGGCCTTGGCCTCCGGAGTGGACGGTGCGATCGCGGTGTCCTTTTCCACGGCCCGCAGGATGTCCTTCGCGACGCCTTCCGGGCCGAACCCGCGTCGTGCGTAGAGCTTCGTGCTCTGCTGCTGACGCCGTCGCTGCTCCTCTTCGGACACTCCCACGAATCGCGTCGTGTTCGTGATGTTCGTCTGCACGATGCCCGGGCACACCGCCGTGACACCGATGTGGTGCTCGGCCAGCTCGGCGCGCAGGCAGACGCTCAACGTCAGCACGGCGGACTTCGTCGTGGCGTAGGCGGTGAGGATCTTCGACGGCAGGTAGGCGGCGGCCGACGCGAGGTTGACGATCTGGCCGCCTTCGGCGCGCTCGGCGAGCATCGGCGCGAAGGCGCGGCAGCCGTGGATCACGCCCCAGAGGTTGACGTCGATGACGCGTTCCCAGTCTTCGACGGACGTGTCGAGGAACGGGCCCGACATGCCGATCCCGGCGTTGTTGACCACGATGTCCGGAACGCCGTGCTTCTCGCGCACATCG
Organism: Amycolatopsis sp. NPDC028719; assembly: GCF_055565395.1. Classification (NCBI taxonomy): domain Bacteria; kingdom Bacillati; phylum Actinomycetota; class Actinomycetes; order Pseudonocardiales; family Pseudonocardiaceae; genus Amycolatopsis; species Amycolatopsis sp. NPDC028719. Next base: position 1,184,855 of record NZ_JBVHUL010000001.1, on the reverse strand, counting down.
CGAGCGAAGCGGTGCACGGCCTCGCCGTCACTGGAGTCCACTGTGTACTCCCCGACGCCGTGGTCTCCCAGCAGCCTCAAGGTTTCCGCAGCTGCCGCCGGATCGATGTCGGTGATGACGACGTCGGCCCCCTCGGCGGCGAACGCCAGCGCGGTGGCCCGGCCGATCCCGCTGCCGGCGCCGGTGACGACGACCAGCTTGTGTTCGAACCGGCCGGCGCCCACCCGCGACTGCTTCAGCGCCCGGCTCTCGGCGCCGGTTTCGGCGTACTCGATCAGCTCGGCCGCGGCGCGCGCGACCACCGCCGGCTTGGCGCGGGTCACCCAGTGGGTCCCGACGACCGGGCGGATCCGCAGGTCCGGCACCCAGCGCGCGATCTCGGTCTGCAGCGGCGTGGTGACGTAGGCGTCCCCGGTCGGGGCCAGGACCTGCACCGGGACGTCGGCGGCGCGCGGCGCGGGGCGGGACAGCCGGGTGAACATGTTGGCGCGGTAGAGCTCGAGGCCGTGCAGGCCGTCGCCCTTGTCCGGCTTCGCGGCGTCGGGCTCCATGCGCTGGATCTGCTTGCCCAGCAGGCCGGTGCGCCACAGCAGGTCCGGGATCAGCGGCACCTGGAACGCGAGGATGTACCACGAGTGGAGGAACTGGCTCAGTGCGTTCTTGAGCCGCTTCGGCGTCGGGCGGGTGAGCTGCGCGCGGAACCACGCGCCGGCGTGGTCGAGGCTCGGGCCGGAGATCGACGTGTAGGACGCGATCCGGCCGCGCAGGCCGGCTCCGGTGACGGCGTGCCAGGTCTGGATCGAGCCCCAGTCGTGGGCGAGGAGGTGAACCTTGCCGTGCGGCTGCACCTCGTCGACGACCGCCCGGAGGTCGTCGGCCAGCTGGTCCAGCCGGTAGGACGCGCGTCCCGGCGGCTTGCCCGACTGTCCGGCGCCACGGACGTCGTAGGTGACGACGCGGTGTTTCGCGCTCAGCTCGGCGGCTACCCCACCCCACATCGAGCTGTTGTCGGGGTAGCCGTGCACGAGCACGACCGTGGGCCCGTCTTCGCGGCCTTCGACGTGGACCGAGAGGCGGACACCGTCACTGGCGGTCACCCACTTGTGAGACATTCTGTCATGTTAGACAACTTGTCAACAGTACGATTCACCCGCGCGGCGGCTGGTGGCCGGGTGTCGTTCGTGCATCCGACGCGATTTCGCTTGTATGACAGCGTTTTCGTGGTTCCACGGGAAACCGGGCGGCCCGGCTGACGACTCTGTCCACCGTTCGGTGGACACCGGGATTCAGCTGAGCGTTGCTCCTCATCGAGACCCGGGACGGCCAGGCTGTAAGCCATGACCACAGCAGTGAGCGTGCGCGGCCTGCGCAAGCAGTACCCCGGTCACCTCGCGGTGGCCGGGCTCGACCTGGACATCGCCCGGGGCGAGGTCTTCTCCCTGCTCGGCCCGAACGGCGCCGGCAAGACCACGACCGTCGAGATCCTCGAAGGCCACCGGCAGCGGACCGACGGCGAGGTCACCGTCCTCGGCGAGGACCCCGGCAAGGCCGGGCGGGCCTGGCGGTCGCGCATCGGGATCGTCCTGCAGACCGCCAACGACGCCGCCGAGCTGAGCGTCGCCGAGACCGTGCGGCACTTCGCGAAGTACTACCCCGACCCGCGCGATCCCGACGAGGTGATCGAGAAGGTCGGGCTCGCCGAAAAGGCCAAGGCGCGGGTCAAGACGCTCTCCGGCGGGCAGCGGCGCCGCGTCGACGTGGCACTGGGGATCATCGGCCGGCCCGAGCTGCTCTTCCTCGACGAGCCGACCACCGGCTTCGACCCCGAAGCGCGGCGGCACTTCTGGACGCTGATCAGCGAGCTCGCGGCGGAAGGCACCACCATCCTGCTGACCACCCACTACCTCGACGAGGCCGAAGCGCTCGCCGACCGCGTGGCGGTGATCGCGCGGGGCGAGATCGTCGCGCAGGACACGCCGCAGAACCTGGGAGGCCGCGCCGCCGCCGAGGCCACCGTGCGGTGGACCGACGAACGCGGTGAGCACGCCGAGCGCACCGCGTACCCGACCAAGCTCGTCACCGAGCTCTCTGCTGGGGGTAGGGAGCTCGCCGGGCTGACCGTGACCAGGCCGAGCCTGGAGGACATCTACCTGGACCTGATCGGAGACAAGGCATGACCACTGCGACGTCCGGGGCCGGGGGCTCCGCCACCCGGAAAGCAACGGGGGCCCTCCCCGGCCCGCTGTCGCTGGGGCTCGCCCGCGGCGGCACCGAGCTGCGGCAGTTCTTCCGGCACCGGGAGCAGGTGGTCTTCACCTTCTCCCTGCCCGCCGTCCTGATGATCCTGCTCGGGTCCATCTTGGACGGTCCGACGGCCCTCGCCGGCGTCACATCCGGGCAGCTGCTCGCGGCCGGGATGATCGGCTCCGGCATCGTGTCGACGTCGTTCAACAGCATCGCGACCGGCGTCTCGGCCGACCGGGAAACCGGGGCGCTCAAACGCCTGCGCGGCACGCCGATGCCCTCGGCGGCGTACTTCATCGGCAAGATGGTGCTGGTCGCGGTGTCCAGCCTGGCGCAGACCGTGCTGATGGCCGCGGTCGCCGTCCTGCTGTTCGGGCTCGAACTGCCGTCCGAGCCGGCGAAGTGGCTGACACTGCTGTGGGTGTTCGCGCTCGGGATCGTCTCGTGCACGCTGCTCGGCATCGCGCTCAGCTCGCTCGCGAGGTCCACCACCGGCGCGGTCGCCGTGGTGCAGATGCTGTACCTGGTGCTGCAGTTCATCTCCGGCGTGTTCGTCACGCCGATCACGAACCTGCCGAAGATCATGGTGGACATCGCGTCGTTCTTCCCGCTCAAATGGATCTGCCAGGGCTTCCGGTCGGTCTTCCTGCCGGACGGCGCGGTCGGAATGGAGATGGCTGGTTCATGGGAACTCCCGCGGGTGGCGCTGGTGCTGGGGATCTGGTGCGTGGTGGGCGCGGTGCTGGCGCGGCTGAGCTTCCGGTGGACCGACACGAAGTGAAGGACGCCTGGGACCGGTTCAACTGGCTCTGGGAGATCCTCTTCGCGGTGGCGTACGTCGCCACCACGGTCCTGGTGCTGCTGGACGAGACCGACCCGGTCCGCGCCGTCGTCGCGGTCGGGGCGCTCACCGCGCTCGCGCTGACCTACCTGCTGTGGGGGCGCCGGGTGGTGCGCGACGACGGGCACCTGAAGCAGCGGTGGACGCTGGCCCTGGCGGTCATGGCGCTGGTCGCGGTCGCGATGTTCGCCAACACGACGTCCAGCTTCATCCTGTTCATGGTGTGCCCGCTGCTGTTTTCGACGCTCGAGTTCCGCCCGGCCGCGGTGCTCACCACCCTGGCGATCGTGCTGAGCCCGCTGTCGTCGATCGCGGCCGACGGGCTGCGGGGGCCGGCGCTGCACATCCTGCTGCCGATGACGGCGATCCTCGTCGTGTTCGGAATCCTGTCCGGCAAGTTCATCCTGCACGTCATCGAGGAGAGCCGAGGGCGGGCGGACCTGATCGATCGGCTCGAAGCGAGCCAGGCCGAGGTCGCCCGGCTCTCCCGCGAGGCGGGCACGGCGGCCGAGCGCGAGCGGCTCGCCCGCGAGATCCACGACACGCTGGCCCAGGGCTTCACCAGCATCGTCACGCTCGCCGAGGCCATCGAGTCCGAACTGGACACCGACCCGGCGGCGGCGCGGCGGCACGTCGAGCTGGCCGCCCGCACCGCGCGGGAGAACCTGGCCGAGGCCCGCACGATGGTCGCCGCGCTGGCGCCCGCGGACCTCGCGTCCGGGTCCCTGGTGGACGCCGTCCGCCGCCAGGCCGACCGGCTCGCCGACGAGACGGGCGTGGCGGTCGAGTACGAAGTGGACGGTGCGCTCCCGGCGATCGGCATGGCGGGCGAAGTGGTCCTGCTGCGGGGCGCGCAGGAGGCGCTGACCAACGTCCGGCGGCACGCGGCGGCGTCTTCCGTCTCGGTGCGGCTGTCCGTTGTGGACGATTTCGTGCGGTTGTCCGTCCGGGACGACGGCACCGGCTTCGATCCTGAGGGCGTCAGCGGCTTCGGCCTGCGCGGCATGCGGTCCCGGGCCGAGCAGGTGGGTGGCAGACTGAGCGTCCGGAGTGGCCCGCGCGGCACCGAACTCACCCTGGAGGTGCCGGCTTGATCCGCATCATGCTCGTGGATGACCACCCCGTCGTCCGCGAAGGCCTCCGCGGCATGCTCGAGGCCGAACCCGACCTGACGGTGGTCGGCGAAGCGGGCTCGGGTGACGAAGCCGTCGCGCTCGACCGCGTCGTGCGGCCGGACGTCGTGCTGATGGACCTGCGGATGCCCGGGCTGGACGGCGTCGGCGCGACGAAGCGGATCCTGCGCGAGCAGCCGGGCCGGCGGATCGTGGTGCTGACGACGTACGAGACGGACGCCGACATCCTGCGCGCGGTCGAAGCGGGCGCGTCGGGTTACCTGCTGAAGGACGCGTCGCGCACGGAGCTGGCGAACGCGATCCGCGCGGCGTCGCGCGGGGAGACGGTGCTGGCGCCGTCGGTGGCCGGGAAGCTGGTCAACCGGGTGCGCAACCCGGAGCCGCAGTCGCTGTCGGCGCGCGAGGTGGAAGTGCTGCGCCTGGTCGCGAAGGGCGGCACGAACGCGGACATCGGCCGGGCGCTGCACATCAGCGAAGCCACGGTGAAGACCCACCTGCTGCGGGTGTTCGGCAAGCTCGGCGTGTCCGACCGCACGGCCGCGGTCACGACGGCGATGTCCCGCAACCTGCTCGGCTGAAGGCCCGGGACCTGCTTCACCGGCCGGAGCGCGGCAGAATGCCCCCATGCTTGAGTCGACCGAACACGCCCTGCTCCGCCGGATCGCCCACGAGCAGGCGGCCTGCCGCGCCCCCTCGCTCGTCGCCGCCGTCGTGCGGGACGGCGAGATCGTCTGGTCCGGGAGCCGCGGGCGCGTCGGCGACCGGCCGCCCGGCACCGACACCCAGTACCGGCTGGGCTCGATCACCAAGACGCTCGTCGCCACCGCCGTCATGCGGCTGCGCGACGAAGGCCTCCTGGACCTCAACGACCCGCTCGAAAAGCACGTCCCGGACACGCCCTTCGGCGCCGCCACCGTCGCCCAGCTGCTGTCGCACACCTCCGGCCTGACCTCCGAGTCGCCCGGCCTCTGGTGGGAGCGCACCCCCGGCGCCGACTGGGACGTGCTCGCCGGGAGCCTCGCCGAGGGCGCGACCAAGCACCGGCCGGGCGCGAAGTTCCACTACTCGAACGTCGGCTACGGCGTGCTCGGCGAGCTCGTTTCGCGCCACCGCGGCAAGGGCTGGCTCTCCGTGCTCGACGAGGAGGTCCTCGGCCCGCTCGGGATGACCCGCACCACCCCGCACCCGGTCGGCGAGCACGCGCAGGGCTTCGCCGTGCACCCCTTCGCCGACGTCCTCCTGCCGGAGCCGAGCCCCGACGCCGGGGCGATGGCCCCCGCCGGGCAGCTGTGGTCCACCGCCACCGACCTCGCCCGCTGGACGGCGTTCCTCGGCGGCCACGACGGCGGTGTGCTCGCGCCGGCGACCCTCGAGCAGATGCGGACCATGGTCACCGTCGACGACACCGACGTCTGGACGACCGGGTTCGGCCTCGGCCTGATGCTCGTGCGCTACCAGGGCCGGCGCCTCGCCGGTCACACCGGCTCGATGCCCGGCTTCCTCGCCGCCACTCTGGTCGACCCGGTCGCGCAGACCGGCGCGCTCGTGCTTACCAACTCGACGGCCGGCGTCGGCATCACCCAGCTCTGCCTGGACCTGATCACGATGACCGACGAGCGGGAGCCGCGCCTGCCCGCCGAGTGGCAGCCGTCGGCCGTCGACCCCGCGCTGCTCGCCCTCACCGGCCTCTGGCACTGGGGCCCGACGCCGTACCACCTGCGCATCCAGGGTGACGGGCTGCTCCTGCTGGCCCCGGCCGAGGGGGCCGGGCGCAGCTCGCGGTTCCGCGCCACCGGCCGCGACACCTACGTCGGCCTCGACGGCTACTACGCGGGCGAGACGCTCGAAGTGGGCCGCGGCTCCGACGGCGTCGCCACGCACCTCGACCTCGCGACGTTCATCTTCACCCGCACGCCGTACGACCCGGCGGCGCCGGTGCCGGGCGGCGTCGACGGCTGGCGCTGACTGCCGGGCCCCGCTCACACCCCCAGAGCGGTGGTGAGCGGGGCCCTCAGGTCAGTGCGGCGGTGCCGGCCGTGTGCCCGACGGCGGCGGCGAACCGGTGGGCGAGGCGCTTGCCCTCGCCCCAGTCGAACAGGCCGAACTTCAGCTTCGTCAGGACGGTGAGCGTCGCCCCTCCCGCGGACGGCGCGACCGTCGCGGTGATCTCCTGTCCCCAGCTGAGCATGGTCATCCCGGTGCGGCAGGACACGTAACCACGCTGCGGGTCGTAGAACGGGCCCTGCCCGCGGATCGCCGCGACCCCGGCGGGGAGCGCGTTCCACAGCGCCTGTGGTGGCACCGGGAAGGTCTGCTGCACAGTCGTCATGGCGGGAAAGCTACCGGTGCCCCGGCGGGGCGGGAACCGTGTTTTTACCCCCACGGCGATGGTGTCCGATGAGCCCGACGGCGTAGCTGTCTCCGCCCGGAAGACCGGCCACGAGGCCGGCCCGCCCCGGCCAAAGCCGGCGCCGGCCCGCGAGCCGGCCGCCCACCCTGCCGCGGCGGCGGGACCAGCCGTCGTTCCACATACCGGACACCCGAGAACCACCTTCACCAGCCGCATCCCGACCTGAGAGACTGGCCACATGACCGACGCTGAGTTGACCATCCCCGCAGACCTCAAGCCGGCCGACGGCCGCTTCGGCTGCGGACCGTCGAAGGTCCGCGCCGAGCAGCTGAGCGCCCTGGCGGAGTCCGGCTCCACCTACCTCGGCACGTCGCACCGGCAGAAGCCGGTCAAGTCCCTCGTCGGGCGCGTCCGGGCGGGCCTGTCCGAGCTGTTCTCCCTGCCCGAGGGCTACGAGGTGATCCTGGGCAACGGGGGCACCACGGCGTTCTGGGACGCGGCCGCGTTCGGCCTGGTCCGCGAGCGCTCGCAGCACTTCACCTACGGCGAGTTCTCGTCGAAGTTCGCCAGTGTCACCAAGGGCGCGCCGTTCCTGGCCGACCCGATCGTCGTCAAGGCCGACGCGGGCAGCGCTCCCGACATCGCCTACGAAGCCGGCGCGGACCTGGTCGGCTGGGCGCACAACGAGACGTCGACCGGTGTCGCCGTCCCGGTCCGCCGCCCCAAGAACCTCACAGCCAGCGACGAAGCGCTGGTGGCGATCGACGCCACCTCCGGCGCCGGCGGGCTCCCGGTCAAGGCCGAGGACTTCGACGTCTACTACTTCGCGCCGCAGAAGTCGTTCGCCGCGGACGGCGGCCTCTGGATCGCGCTGGCCTCGCCCGCCGCGGTCGAGCGGATCGGCGAGATCGGCGGCGGCGACCGCTGGATCCCGGAGTTCCTGTCGCTGACCACCGCGCTGGACAACTCCCGCAAGGACCAGACGTACAACACCCCGGCCGTGGCCACGCTCTTCCTGCTCGCCGAGCAGATCGAGTGGATGAACGGCCAGGGCGGCCTCGAGTGGACGACCGCGCGCACGAAGGACTCGTCGTCGCGGCTGTACGAGTGGGCCGAGAAGACGAGCTACACCACGCCGTTCGTGAAGGACCCGGAGCTGCGCTCGCAGGTCGTCGGCACGGTGGACTTCGCCGACGAGGTCGACGCCGCCGCGGTCGCGAAGGTGCTGCGCGCCAACGGGATCGTCGACACCGAGCCGTACCGCAAGCTGGGCCGCAACCAGCTGCGCGTCGGCCTGTTCCCGGCCATCGACCCGGACGACATCACGAAGCTCACCCAGAGCATCGAGTACGTCGTCGAGCGCCTGGGCAGCTGAGCTAGACGTCCGTGAAGGCCTCCTTACCGGCTCCCTCGGCCGGTAAGGAGGCCTTCACGGCTTTCAGGCGACGGGCGCCGAAGGCGGCCAGGACCAGCAGCGCCAGGCCGAACAGCTCGTAGGACTCCGTGGCCAGCCACCAGCCGGCCGAGGGCGCCGGGCGCGGCGCGAACCACATCGGGCCCCAGATGAACAGCGCCAGCCCGGCCACGACGACCGCGCCCGACCACCACGCCACGACGCGGTCGGAGTGCCACGAACGACAGGCGTAGTACCCGGCCAGGACGAGGATCGGCACGCACCAGGTCCAGTGGTGGGTCCACGAGATCGGCGACACCAGCAGCCCGCCGAGCGCGCACGCGGTCAGCGCGAGCACCGGCTCGCCCGCCCGCACGATCACCACCGCGACCACGGCCATCACGGCGAGCGCGGCCAGCAGCCACAGGACGTTCCCGGCGGTCTCCGGCAGCCCGAGCCGGGTGACCAGGCCCTTGAGCGACTGGTTGCCGACGTAGTCGACACCGCCGATGCGGCCCGCGTCGAAGACGAGCTTCGTCCAGTAGGTGAACGACGCCGACGGCCGGACCAGCCACAGCAGCGCCCCGGCCGCGACGAACCCGGCGACCACCCGCGCGGCCGACTTGAAGTCGCGGCGGACCAGGAAGTAGACGACGAAGACGGCCGGCGTCAGCTTGATCGCCGCGGCCACGCCGATGAGCAGGCCCTTCGTCCGCCGGCGGTCGCCGGGGAGCAGGACGTCGAGCACGACCATGACCATGAGCAGCGCGTTGATCTGGCCGAAGCCGAGCGTCGAGCGCACGGGCTCGAGCAGGGCCCCGGCGAGCTGCGCGCCGATGGCGACGAGCGCGGCCGCCGCCCGGCCGGTGACCTTCGACGGGTCGGTGAGCGAGCCGTTGAGCGTCGCGACGTAGAGGTAGGCGACGACGCCGGTCGCGACGATCGAGGCGATGCTGACCAGCTTCATGGTCACGGCGAAGGGCAGCAGCGTGCCGGGCAGGAACACGGCCGCGGCGAACGGCGTGTAGGTGAACGGCAGCAGGATCTGGTGGGTGGTCGGCACCCAGGCGTCATACGGCGAGCCCTGCCCGGCCAGCGCCTTGGCCCCGCCGAGGTAGACCTCGAGGTCCAGGCCGTCGAACCGCTTGAGCACGAGGACGAGCACGACGGCGGCGACCTCGAGCGCGGCGAGCGCCCACGCCAGTTTCCGTCCCGCCCACTGTCCCCCGAAAAGCCGCTGTGACTTCCGGGGCTCCGCCCCGGGCCGGGGGCTCCGCCACCCGGAGCCCCCGAAAAACCGCTGTGACTTCCGGGGCTCCGCCCCGGGCCGGGGGCTCCGCCACCCGGAGCCCCCGAAAAACCGTCGCGCCAGCGTCACGCGTCCCCCTCAGCCCGGTCTCCGACCGGCCGAGATTACCGGGCGCTCGGCGGCGGCCGTGCACCGGCAACCGCACTGACCTGGTGTTCGCGGGGGGTCAGCAGCAGCTGTGCATCGCCAAGCCGGTCGCCGACCTGGCGTTGACCGTGGTGTCCGCCGCCGCCTCGACGCCGGCGAGCATCCGGTCCAGTGCCGCGCGGCCGAAGACCCGCCCGGCCGCGATCACCGTGTCGATCCGGCGGACCGCGCGGATGTCGGCCACCGGGTTCGCGTCGAGGAGCACCAGGTCGGCCACCTTGCCCGGCGTGATCGTGCCCGCCGTCGCGGCGCGGCCGAGGAACGCCGCCGCGTCGCGGGTCACGACCTGCAACGCGCGGTGGGGCGACAATCCCGCCTCGACGAGGTGGTCCAGTTCGTCGTGCAGGCTGAAGCCGGGGAAGACGTACGGGTTCAAGCAGTCGGTGCCGCCGAGGAGGACGACGCCCGCCCGGTGCGCCGCGCCCGCCAGCTCCACCTGCGCGTGGAAGTAGGCGTCCTGCTGCGCGATCTCCACCGGCGTGACCGGCGTGCGGGTCCGCAGCTGCTCGGCCCAAACGTCCCGCACCGCGCGGGGCACGTACTTGAGCCGTGGGTCGTGCGCGAACGTGTCCGCGGGCGAGCACATCACCCGGTTCACGACCATCGTCGGGGTCAGCCGGGTTCCGTTGTGGATCAGCCGGCCGAAGAACTCCCGGGTCCGCCACGGGCTGTAGGCCTCCGTCGCCTGCCGGTCCAGCTCGCGGGCGAGGGTGAAGAACTCGCGCGGGTGCGCCGGGTCGAACGGCGTCGCGGCGAGCGTGGCGAGGAATTCGTCCCGGCGCGCCGACGTGTAGACGGGGACGCCGAAGAGGTGCTCGAAGCTGCGCTGGCCCGCGTCGCTCGCCACCGGCTGCGAAACCCGGTACGGCCAGTGCCCGGCGAACGGCAGCCCGGCGCGGCGGCACTCGTCGGCGATCGCGGCGAAGGCCTCCTCGCCCAGGTACGAGTACACCTTGACGAAGTCCGCGCCCTCGGCCTCGGCGGTCCGGACGGCCGCGCGGGCCTCCTCCGCCGTCGCCACCTGCGTGACGGGGGGCGCGAGCAGGGACACCGGGCCGTCGATGATCGAGCTGCCCATGACGACCCGGGGGCCGGCCAGCTCGCCACGGACGATCTTGTCGCGCACCGCGCGGTTCTCGGCGTAGCCCCACATCTCCCGGATGCCGGTGACGCCGTTGGCCAGGTACAGCGGCGGGAAGATGGTCTCGTAGTCGAGGCCGTGCGTGTGCAGGTCCCAGAGCCCGGGCACGAGGTACCGGCCCCGGCCGTCGACGACCCGGACGCCGCCGCTCAGGGGCGGCAGGTCCGCGGCGGGGCCGGTCCACGCAATCCGGTCCCCGACCAGCACGACCGCCGAGTGCGGGGCGGGCGCGGCGTCGGTGCCGTCGACGACGGTGGCCCCGAGCACGACGACGACGTCCGACCCGGCCGCGGCGGCCTCCTGGGCGAACACGGCCGGCGCGACCCCCGCCGCGGCGAGCCCCGCCCCGGCGACCGCCAGCCATCGGAGGAAGTCACGCCGGTTCGCCTCGACCCGCTCCACGGCGGCCCCCTATCGCTCGGGATGCCGCTCATTCAACCCGTCCGGGGGAGGCCGCGAATCTTCCAACGTGCGCTCTTCCCGCTCCGCACGCTCGGAGTTAGCACTTTCCCGCCCCAGCGATCCGGAGTGCACGCTCCGCAACACTTTCCCCACGAAAGTGATGCGGAGCTGTGCCCTCCGGTGCACTTTCATGGGGAAAGTGACGGGTCAGGCCAGCGCCTGTGTCGGTGCCAGCCGGGCCGCTCGCACCGCCGGGTAGGCCCCCGCGATCGCCCCCACCAGGGCCGCCACGCCGACTCCGCCCGCCAGCGTCGCCCACGGCAGCACCGCCGGCCAGCCCTGGCTCAGCGCGTAGCCCGCCGTCACCAGCACCCCGGCCAGCACCCCCGCGAGCCCGCCGAGCCCCGACAACAGCACCGACTCGGCGAGGAACTGCCCGCGGATCTGCCTCTTCGTCGCCCCGAGCGCGCGGCGCAGGCCGATCTCGCGCCGGCGTTCGAGCACCGAGATGACCATCGTGTTGGCCACCCCGACCCCGCCGACCAGCAACGCCACCCCGCCGAGCCCCAGGAACAACGCGCTGTACGTCGTGTCCGTCAGCTTCTGGGCGGCCAGCGCTTCCGAGGGGCGGCGCACCTCGACCTCGTTCGGCGCCTCGGGGTTCAGCGTCGCGCCCAGCACCGAGCGCACACTGTCCACTTGGGATTCCTCCGCGCGGACGTACACAGTGGACGGATGGCCGTCGAACCCGAGCAGCCGCTTCGCGACGTCCCAGCCGACCAGCACCGACCGCTCGATCTCCGGCGCCAGCGGCATCGGGGCGAGGATCCCGACCACGGTGAACCACTGGGTCCCGATCAGCACCTGAGTCGGCCGGGCCGGGTCGACGTGGTCGATGCCGAGGCGGGCCGCGGCCTGCGCGCCGAGCACTGTCACCGGGTAGTCCTGGTTGCCCGCGGCGAGGAACGCGCCGGTGCGGACCTTCCCGCCGAGCACGCCCAGCAAATCCGGCTTGGCGGCGAACACGGCGAGCCCGGACGTGTCGTCCGCCGCGATCTTGTCGCTGCGCCGGACGCTCGCCGACGTGTTCCCGGTGCCGCTCGCCGCCTGCACCGGCCCGATCCGCTTCGCCATCGGCACCGCGGCGTCCGGCAACACGGCGTCGTTCCCGAACAGCGTCTGCCCCGGCCCGGCGGTGAGCAGGTTCGTGCCGAGCGCGGCGAGCCGGTCGTGCAGGGCCTGCGCGCCGGACGCCGGGATCGCCAGCACCGCCACCATCGCCGCGACGCCGATCGCGATACCCAGCGCGGAAAGCACCGCGCGCACCGGCCGCGTCCGCATGCCGTGGGCACCGAGCGCGACGACGTCCGGCGGCTTGAGCCGGGCCGGTTCCGGCAGTGTCACCAGCGTCATCGCGCACCCACCAGGCCGGTGTCGAGCCGCAGCCGGCCGTCGAGCAGCTCGATCCGGCGCGGCATCCCCGCCGCGATCTCCCGGTCGTGCGTGATCACGACGATCGTGGTGCCGCCGGTGGACAGCTCCCCGAGCAGCGCGAGCACGGACGCGCCGGTGCCGGTGTCGAGGTTGCCGGTCGGCTCGTCGGCCAGCAGGATCGACGGCTCGTTGACGACCGCCCGCGCGATCGCGACGCGCTGGCGTTCCCCACCGGACAGCTCACCGGGCCGGTGCCACGCCCGGTGCCCCAGCTTGACGCGGTCGAGCGCCGCCAGCGCCCGTTCGCGCCGCCGTCGCCGCGGCACCCCGGCGTAAAGCAGCCCGGTGCACACGTTGTCCACCGCACTCATCCCTTCGTCGAGGAAGAACTGCTGGAACACGAAGCCGATCCAGCGCGACCGCAGCGCGGACACCTTGCGGTCCGGGAGCGCAGCGACGTCGTGGCCGTGCAGCTCGATGCGGCCCGACGACGGCCGGTCGAGCGTCCCCATCAGGTGCAGCAGGGTCGACTTGCCGGACCCCGACGGCCCGACGATCGCGACCATTTCGCCGTCCTCCAACGCGAGCGAGACGCCGTCGAGCGCGGCGACCCCGCCGGGGTAGGTGCGCGTGACCTCGTGGACGCGCAGCACGGGCGTCACGACGTCGTCACCACCCGCATGCCCGCGGTCAGGCCGGTGCCGGTGACCTCCACTTTGCCCCCGCTGAACAGTCCTGTTCGGACAGCCACGAGCCGCCGCTGGCCGTTTTCGTCGACCTCGACGGCGTAGCCGCCTTCGGCGAGCGCGAGCAGCGCGCCGACCGGGACCGCGAGCACCCCGGAGTGGACGTCCTTGGTGAACCGGACGGTCGCCGGCGCCGAGTCGAGCGAGCCGGCGACGGCGGGGTCGTCGAGCCGGACGCTCACGGTGATCTTGGGCTTGCCGTCGTCCTGGCCCGCCCCGTCCTTGCCCTCGACCGCGGACCTCCCGACGTCGGTGATCGTGCCCGCCGTCGTCTTCCCGTTGATCGTCACGGACGCCTTCGCGCCCTGCTGCGCGAGATCCTGCTTCGCCGCGTCGAGCTTCACCTGCACCGAGCGGACGGTCCCGGTCGTCTTGAGCACCTCGCCCTGCGCCGGCGAACCGGGCTTGGCCGACAGCGCCGACACGCGGACCTCGCCCGCCGCGAGCACGACGTCGCCCTGGCCGAACGCGCCGGTCTGCTCCAGCCCCAGCGACTTCTGCCACTTCTTCACCGCGGCCGCCGTCGCGGAGGTGAACTTCTTGTCCGGCGTGCCGAAGCCGCCGAACCCGCACGCCTTGAGGTTCTCCTCCAGCTGCTTGACGTCGGCGCCGTCGTCCGCGCCGGTGGCGAGGTCGCGGTAGAACGGCAGCGTGCCGTAGAAGAGCGGCACCGGCTTCGCGTCCACGCCGTACACCGGCTTGCACCGGGTGATCGTGGCGCCGGCGTCGGGCAGCGACGTGATCGTGCCGGGCTTGCGGCCGGCGACGGTCGATTCGTCGCCGTAACCGAGGGTGCCGTCGGCCTCTTCCTCCTCGCTGAGGTCGGTCTTGACGACCTCGGCGGTTTCGACCGACGGCGGCGCGGCCTCCTTGACGGGCGTCGCACTCGACACGCGCGTCAGGATCACGACCGAGCCGGTGCCCAGCACCACGACGAGGACGGCGACGACGACGAACCAGCGCGTCCGGGTGCGGCGGCGGGGCTTGAGGTGGGTCACTTCGGTCATTTGCCGGCCTCGGAGTGCATCGACATGCCGAGACCGCACGCCTTCGCGGCGGCTTCGAACTTCTTCGGGTCGTCGCCCGGGCCACCGATCCGCGTCGCGCCCTTGCCGCTCGGGTCGGGATCCGGCATGTCGATGCCGTGCTCGCGCATGCACTTGGCGTCCTTGCGCATCTTGTCGAGCTCCTCGGCGCTCGGCGGCTTCATCTCGCCGCCGTTGGGCATGAGGTGCCTGCACTCCTTCTGCGCGGTCTCGATCTTCGAGGCGTCGGCGCCGTCGCCGCCCAGGGTGATGGCCATGCCGCCGCTGCCGTCACCGGCCGGTTTGGGGTCGGGCATGTCGACGCCGTGCTCGCGCATGCACTTGGCGAAGTCGCGCATCTTGTCTTCGTCGCTCTTGCCGCTGGTGTCGGCCGCCGCGGGGCCGCCCGACTTCGGCGGGGTCGAGATCGACGCGACCTTGCCGCCGTCGTCGCTCTTCGCGCCGCAGCCCCCGAGCAGCAGGGCCGCCCCGAGCGCCGCGACGATGATCCGTGTCCGCATGGCTCGCTCCTTTCGTGTCCGGATGGGTGCCAGGTCTACGGATCGGGGCATTCGGGCGCGCTAAGCGACGTCGCTTATGCGGTCCTTATGGCCTCCCTGCGCAGACTGGGCGGGTGCGCGTGCTGGTGGTGGAGGACGAACGGCTGCTGGCCGACTCCGTGGCGGAGGGGCTGCGGCGGTTTTCGATGGCCGTCGATGTCTGTTACGACGGCGAGCAGGCCCTGGAACGCGTCGGCGTGCACGGCTACGACGTCGTGGTCCTCGACCGCGACCTGCCGAAGGTGCACGGCGACGACGTCTGCGCCGCGGTGGTGCGGGCGGGCGGCGAGGCGCGGGTGCTGATGCTGACCGCGGCCGCCGACGTCACCGACCGCGTCGCCGGCCTGGGCCTCGGCGCCGACGACTACCTGACGAAGCCGTTCGCGTTCGCCGAGCTGGTCGCCCGGGTGCAGGCGCTGTCGCGGCGCGCGCGGCCCGCGTTGCCGCCGGTGCTGGAGCGCGACGGCGTCGTGCTCGACCTCCCGCGTCACCAGGCCGCCCGCGACGGCCGGTTCCTGCTGCTCTCGCCGAAGGAGTTCGCCGTGCTCGAGGTGCTCATGCGGGCGGAGGGCGCGGTGGTCAGCGCCGAGGACCTGCTGGACAAGGCGTGGGACGAGCACGCGGACCCGTTCACGAACGCGGTGCGCGTCGCGGTGATGACGCTGCGCCGGAAGCTCGGCGACCCGCCGGTGATCGGGACCGTGCCCGGTGCCGGCTACCGGTTCGGCACCCCGTGAACGGCATTTCGGTCCGGACGAAGCTGACGGCCTGGTACGGCGCGCTCTTCCTGCTCGCCGGGCTGGTGCTCGTGGTGATCAACTACCTGCTGGTGCAGAGCACGCTGCCGGACCCGGCCCGGGTCGCCTTGACGACGATCGGTTCGGCCGACGCCACCTACGGGACCCCGGCCGGCACCGCCATGCCGGCCGAGGGCGGCACGGTGCGGCTGCTCAGCGGCTCGCTGGAGGACTACCGCTCCTCGACGCTGTCCACGCTGGTCGTCGGCTCGGCGATCGCGCTGGTCGCGACGGCGGCGCTGGCCGTGCTGTTCGGCTGGCTGATGGCGGGCCGCGCGCTGCGGCCCCTGCACGACATCACGTCGGCGGCGCGCCGGCTCGAAGCGGGCAAGCTCGACCGGCGGATCAACCTGGAGGGACCGCCCGACGAGCTGAAGGAGCTGGCGGACACGTTCGACGGCATGCTCGACCGGCTCGCGGAGTCGTTCGACAGCCAGAAGCGGTTCGTCGCGAACGCGTCCCACGAGCTGCGGACGCCCCTGGCGGTGCAGCGGACGCTGGTCGAAGTGGCGATGGCCGACCCCGAAGTGGCCCCGGAGCTGCGGAAGCTCGGCACGCACCTGCTGCACACGAACGAGCGCAGCGAACGGATGATCGAGGGCCTGCTGATCCTGGCCCGCAGCGATCGCGGACTCACCGCGCGTGCCCCGGTCCGCCTCGACGAAGTGGTCGCGGCGGTGGTCCGGGCGACGGCCGCTTCGGCGTCCGCGGCGGGGGTGAAGGTGGAGACCCGGCTGCGGCCGCGCGTCGTGGCGGGTGACCCGGTGCTGCTCGAACGGCTGGTGACGAACCTGCTGATGAACGCGATCACGTACAACGCCGCCGGCGGCTGGGTGTACGCCGAGGTCCGCGGCGACCCGGCGCTGGAGGTGCGCAACTCGGGGCCGGTGGTGCCGCCGGAAGCCGTGCCGACGCTGTTCGAGCCGTTCCGCCGGGCCGGTTCGGAGCGGACCGGCGACACGCGCAACGCCGGGCTGGGGTTGTCGATCGTGCGGTCGGTCGCCCAGGCCCACGGCGGCTACGCGGAAGCCCAGCCCGGCCGGCGCGGCGGGCTGACGGTGACCGTCCGCCTGCCGCCCTCGTGATCCACTCGATCGTGACTTACCGTGTCCGGCGTGTCACCCGGCGGCCGCCGACCTGGGTGATCCATGATGCGAGCGTCGCAAAGTGAACAGTGGGCAGTTCTGCGCGGACTCGGCGCGCCTCGCACGTCAAGCCGACGCGCCGTTCTAACGTGGGCACCCACAACGGTGGAGCATCGGGGAAGGCGAACAATGCGCACGCTTCGGGTAGTCGGGTTGCACGAGGACGGTAAGTCCATCGTGTGCGAAGACTCGGCGAGCGGTACGCGCTTCCTCCTCCCGGCCGATGAAAGACTGCGCGCTGCGGCGCGGGGTGACCTCACCCGCCTCGGCCAGATCGAAATCGAGTTGGAGAGCCAGATGCGGCCACGCGAGATCCAGGCGCGAATCCGCGCCGGCGAGTCAGTCCAGCAGGTGGCGAGCGGCGCCGGTATTTCGGAGCAGCGCGTCGAGCGCTACGCCTACCCCGTGCTGCTCGAGCGGTCCCGGACCGCCGAGCTCGCCCAGAGCGCCCACCCCGTCCGTGAGGACGGGCCCGACGTGCAGACGCTCGGCGAGGTCGTCGCGTACAGCTTCGGCGTCCGCGGGCACGACTATTCGCAGGCCACCTGGGACTCCTGGAAGGGCGACGACGGCCGCTGGGTCGTCGTGCTGCGGTGGAAGGCCGGCCGGTCGGACAACCGCGCGCACTGGGCGTTCTCGCCCGGGGCGCACGGCGGCACGGTCGTGGCGCTCGACGAGAACGCCGAGGTCCTGCTCGACCCGAACGCCTACCGCGCGCCCCGCACGGTCCGCGCCCTCGACCCGGCCCGCGACGCGGAGTTCCAGCCGACGCTGGACTCGGTGCCCCCGGAGCACGCCGAGCTGCCGGCCGCCGAGCCGGACCCGGACGACGACACCCGCGAGATCCCCCGCGTCCCGGCGGACCCGGAGGACGACACCGGCGCCGAGCAGCGGCCGAAGGTGAAGAAGAACCACCCGATCGTGCCGTCCTGGGAGGACGTGCTGCTCGGGGTCCGCTCCCAGCGCGGCTAGCCATCCAGCCCACCCAACGCCCCAATGTGGCGTTGGGTGCGTCAGACGCACCCAATGTGGCGTTCGGTGCGTTCCACACACCAAACACCCAACCTGGGGGCTAGGTGAACCGCGCGGCCC